>CAZTVL010000003.1:0-517967 GCA_964617215.1 uncultured Solibacteraceae bacterium
TTTTAAGCGTGGAAAAGTAGGTCGTTGCGACGTTAAAATCTGAAAGGCCCCTGAGGAATACTCAGGGGCCTTTTTGCGTCTGGAAATAGGTCGTTAATTCTTGAGATCGAAACCTTGCCTGTCGGCCCGCCTTTCGACTTCATGCGGCGCTCGCCTTCCCCCCGAGAAGCTTTATCAGGGTGGCCCGGCGAAAAGGGCAGATTGAAATTCGCTAAAAATTCGCCATACTTGATTCCCCAGGCGGGGAGGATCGAGTGCTGGCGATGTGGGTTCCGGAACTGCCTTTCCAGCTGGCGGCCCAGCGGGATGTGACTTTGCGGGATCGGCCCCTGGCTTTCCTGAGCCCCCATGGCGGTCGGGTGGCCACGCTGTGGCTGCTCAACGCTCGGGCCCGGGCCGAAGGCCTACGCCCTGGGGATCCCATGGACATGGCCCTTCAGCGGGTGCGGAGCCTGCGGGTGCTGGACCCGACGCCCCGAACCTGGTGGGAGGCCCAAGGCTGCTTCCGGGATTTCCTCCAGCAGTGGACGCCCCAGGGGCTCGTGTCCCGCATGGGCGAGGCCCTGGTGGAGCTGCAGGGCACGCAGCGCCTCTACGGCGCCCCCCAGGATGCGGCCCGGCGCATCCAACGGGAACTCCACACCTCCTATGGCTGGGATAGCCAAGGGGGCCTCTCTCTCAGCGCCACGGCCGCCGGCTTCGCCTCGCGGCTGGGGGAGCCGTTCATCGATGTGGGGGTGGGCAGTGAGTTGGGGTTTCTGGCCCCTCGCTCGCTCCAGCGCCTGCCGGAGTTGGCCCCGCGCTGGCTCTGGCGTTTTCGGCGCCTGGGGCTTCGGAGCCTGGGGGATCTCCAACCCATTCCGTTGCCGACGCTCGCGCAGCTCGTCCATCCCGATGAAGCCCCGAAGCTCCTGGCCCGGGTCCGGGGCGAGGACCGGCCGCGCCTGCCCCTGCTGACGGAACCCCAAGGGCGGAGTGTCCACCGGTGGCGGTTGGAGCCCTCGTGTCTGCCAGAGGACGTTCCGCTGGCGGGGTGGCTCCTGAAGCTCCTCTGGGGGGACCTACGCTCCCCCCGCGCCCTGACGCTGGTGTGGTGGGACATGGATGGCCAATCCCATCGCTGGGTGGCACCGCCCGAGGCGCTGATGCATCCACCCTTGGCCCTCGCACCCGCGGTGGAGCAGGCCTTCCGGGGCCTGGCCATCCGCCGCATGCTCGTCCATCGGTTGGAAGCGCGATTGCGCTGGGGCCTCGGTCAGCCCGTGGGCCTCTTCCAGGCCGAGGCCGATGCGAAGCTGGGCCGCCTGGAACGCGCTATGGCGCGACTCCGGCGGCGCTTCCCAGAAGCGGAGGTGCGCCCCGGCTGGCTCGCGGCCGAGCCCGTGATCCCGTACCAGGGCGGCCCCGCATGAGCTGCCTGTTCGCGATCTCCGACTTCAGCGTGGGCGAGGGCATCTACACCGCGAAGACGCTGCTGAAGCTCACGCGTCGCCTGGGGTATCGAGACCTGGTGCTCTGGGACAAGGGGATGCAGGGCTACCCCAAACTGCGGGATGAACTGGATTGGGCCCGGGAGCTGGAATCCCTGGGCCATGGGCATGCGTCCTTCGAGGGGCCGGGCCCGGCGCCTTCGGAGCTGCGCCTGCACCTGGGCTGCCGCTTTCAGTGGCATGGGGAAGACCTGGGCGCGTTGCCATTGAGCCATGCGGGCTATGGCGCGCTGAACCGCTTGCTCACGGATCAGGCCCACGGCCGGGAAGGGCAATTGCCCGAAGGCTGCCTGTTGCTGGCCGAACGTCTGGGGGGCATGGACCTGCTTGGTCGAGAAGGGGTTCCAGTGACGTTGCTGGCGCACCCCGCTCGGGTTCAGGAGACCCGCAGGGTCCTGGCCGCAGGGCTGCCCGTGGTGGGGCCTCAGGTGCTGCGGTTCTGTACAACGGAAGGGCTTGAGCTGCACCGACTGAAGCGGGCCATCGCCGCCCAGAGCACGCTACCGCGCACGGAGACCCTGTGGGATCCCTCGGAGGCCGCCGTCCATCGTGCGGTGTGGGAGGCCCGCTTCCCTGCGGCGGATCCTGCCATCGCGCGCCAGACCACCGCACTGCTGGAAGCCGCGTCCGGCTGGTCCATCCCCTGGAACGCGGCGACCAAGGACCACTGGGTCATGGCGCCACCGCTGGGGCTGGAGGAGGCGGATCTCGATGCGGTCCTGCTGGAGCGGGTACGGGAAGGGCTCGCCAAGGTCCCCGTGAAGGGTGATGCCGAGGCCCGGCTGGAGCAGGAGCTGCCCCTGATCCGCACGAAGGGCTTCGCCTCCTACTTCCTGCTGGTCCGGGATCTGGTGCTAGCCGAGGAACGGAAGGCCGGCATCTGCGGCCGGGGCAGCGGCGCGGCCTCCCTCGTGAGCTACGCCCTGGGCCTCAGCAATGTGGACCCCGTGGGTACGAAGCTGCTCTTCGAGCGGTTCCTCACGCCGGAGCGGGTGGATCCGCCGGATATGGACATCGACTTCGCCTGGGATGAGCGCAACGACGTCATCCTCCGGGTGTTTGAACGCTACGGCGCCGACCGCGTGGCCATGGTGGCCAATCACGTCTTCTTCAAGACGCGCTCGGCCCTAAGGGCCGTGGCCTTGGCCCACGGGCGTCCGCCGGAGGAATTGAAAGCCATGAGTCAGCGGAGCCGGGGCTGGCACGGTGGGCTGGGGGATCTCGCCCCCGATCATCCATGGGCGCCCATCCTGCAGCAGGCTGAGGCCATCACGGGCCACTTCCAGCAGTTCTCCGTCCATCCGGGCGGCGTCATCATCACGCCGGGGCCGCTCTGGGAGCATGTGGCGTTCCAACCCGCTCCTGCGAAGGAGGGTGTGTCCATTACGGCCTGGGACAAGGAAGGCGTGGAGAACTACGGCCTCGTGAAGATCGATCTGCTGGGGAATCGGAGCCTGGCGGTCATCCGGGATGCGCTCGAGGCCTTGGGGCTCAAGGATCCCGTGGCCCTCGGCGCCGCAGCGCGGGAGGATCCCGCCACCCAGGATTTGCTGGCCCGGGGCGACAGCATCGGCGTTTTCTACGTGGAAAGCCCCGCCACTCGCCAGCTGCAGCAGCGGGTGGGGAAGGGGGATTTCGAAACCCTCGTCATCCACTCCAGCCTCATTCGCCCCGCGGCCAATCGTTGGGTGGACCGTTACGTGAAGCGCGTTCGCGGCGAGGAAGCCTATGAGGCTCCCCATCCCGTCTTCGAGAACCTGCTCTCGGAGAGCCACGGCGTGCTCATTTACCAGGAAGACGTGATGCAGGTCTGCGTGGCCTTGGCGGGCTGGACGCACCACCGCGCGGATCAGCTCCGGAAGTTGCTGGGCAAGCCCGATTGCCATGAAAAACTGCCGATCTTCGAGGCGGAGTTCCGGGAGGGCTGCGCCACCCAAGGCATCGCGCCGGAGGTGGTGGAAGAGGCCTGGGACATGATCCGCACTTTCACCGGCTACTCCTTCTGCAAGCCCCACAGCGCCAGCTATGCGCAGGTGAGCTTCCTGAGCGCCTGGGTCAAGGCCCACCATCCGGCGGTGTTCTTCGCCGCGGTCATCACGAACCAAGGAGGCTACTACCCCGCCATCGCCTACTTGGGCGACGCCCGGCGCCACCGCATCGTGGTGCGGGGGCCCGACGTGAACGCCTCCGCGCTCGCCTATCGGGCCGAGGGGGAAGGGGCCCTGCGGGTGGGGCTCATGGCCATTACCGGCGCCCACGCGAATGAAGTGGACGCGTTGCTCAAGGATCGCGCCGAGCGCGGGCCCTTTGAATCCCTCGAAGCGCTGCTGGCGCGGGTGCCCCTCTCCATCCCCACGGTGGAGGCGTTGGGCTCCGCGGGCGCCTTCGATCTCTGGGCGCCGGATGGTGATCGCACACGCCTGCTGTGGCAGCGCTTGGGTGGCGTGCCGGCGGGCCTGCGACCCCGCCCCACGGATCCCTTCGATCGGGCGGACCTCGAGATGCAGCTCATGGGGCTCACCCTGGAAGTGCACCCGGCGGCGCTGGCGCGGGTGCGCAAGAGCGGTGGCCCCAACCGCGCCGAGGATGTGCAGACCCCGGGCCGCTTCCTCCGCTTCTGGGCCCTCGTGGTGGCGGATAAGCAGGTGCCCACGTCCCGGGGCGACGCCATGCAATTCGTGACCTTCGAGGATGAGACGGGCCTCGCGGAAGCCGTGGTCTTCCCGCCCGTCTTCGGGCGCCGCCGCCGGCCCTACCAGGTGGGGGACGTGGTGCTGGTGCAGGGGCGCAGTCTGCGCCAGGACAACCTGATGGTGCTGGAGGTCACAGGCTGACCCTTGGTCTACTGGGCAGGCCTTATTTTTCACATCGATCCGACAGGGGTAAAGGCCCGTCGGCTATCCTGGGGCATCCACTCGAGGCCTCCCATGACCCAGCTCGTCTACTGCTTTGGCGCCGATCGCAATGAGGGCAACGCCACCATGCGGAACCTCCTGGGCGGCAAGGGCTGCAACCTGGCGGAGATGGCCTCGCTGGGCATTCCGGTGCCGCCAGGCTTCACGCTGACGACTGAGCAGTGCACCGCCTACTACGCCAATGGCCGGAAGCTCTCTGAGGCCTTGCAGCGGGAGGCCGTGGCCGCCTTGCGCTGGCTGGAAGGGGCCCGAGGCCTGAAGTTCGGTGCCACGGAGGGGCAGCCCCTGCTGCTCTCCGTGCGCAGCGGCGCCCGCGTCTCCATGCCCGGCATGATGGACACCGTCCTCAACCTGGGCCTCAACGATGTCACGGTGAAGGCCCTGGAAGCGGCCAGCGGCAACCCACGCTTCGCCTGGGATAGCTACCGCCGCTTCATCACCATGTACTCCAACGTGGTGCTCAACGTGGAGCACGCCCTCTTCGAGGCGGAGCTGGAGCGCGCCAAGGAGCGCATCGGCAAGCATCTGGATACCGACCTCACCGCCGAGGATTGGAAGACGCTGGTCGGGGCCTTCAAGGACATCGTCCATGAGGAAACGGGCAAGCCCTTCCCCCAGGACCCCATGGATCAGCTCTGGGGCGCCATCCGTGCCGTGTTCGAGAGCTGGAATACCTCCCGCGCCGTCACCTACCGCAAGCTCAACCGCTTCGCGGATGACTGGGGCACCGCCGTCAACGTGCAGAGCATGGTCTTCGGCAACATGGGCGATGACTGCGGCACGGGCGTGGCCTTCACCCGCGACCCCGCCACCGGGGAAAAGCGCTTCTACGGTGAGTACCTCATCAACGCCCAGGGTGAGGACGTGGTGGCGGGCATCCGCACGCCCCAGCCCATCACCGCCGCGCAAGCCGCGGGTACGGGCCTGCGCAGCCTCGAGGAGGCCATGCCGCCCTCGTTCCATGAATTGATGGCCATCTCCGCCCGCCTGGAGAAGCACTTCAAGGAGATGCAGGATATCGAGTTCACCATCGAGCGCGGCAAGCTCTACATGCTGCAAACCCGCACGGGCAAACGCACGGCGTTGGCCGGCATCCGCATCGCCATCGACATGGTGGACGAAGGCCTCATCGACCATCCCACGGCCCTGAAGCGCATCGATGCTGGCAACCTCAGCCAGTTGCTGGCCCCCGTCTTTGATCCCAAAGAAAAGACCCGTCTCCAGAAGGAGGGCGCGCTGCTCACCAAGGGCCTCAACGCCGGCCCCGGCGCCGCTACGGGTCGTATCGCCCTCACCGCCGAGGAGGCGGAAGAACTGGCCAAGTCCGGTCCCGTGGTGCTGGTGCGCGTGGAAACGAGCCCCGAGGACATCTCCGGCATGGTGGCCGCCGAGGGCATCCTCACGGCCCGCGGCGGCATGACCAGCCACGCGGCGGTGGTGGCCCGCGGCATGGGCAAGCCCTGCGTCTGTGGCGCCAGCGCCCTGCAGATCGACTACGCCGCAGACACCATCAAGGTGGGCGACCGCGTGCTCAAGGCGAAGACGGATTGGATCAGCATCGACGGCAGCACCGGCGAGGTGTTCGCCGGTCAGTTGAGCCCCCATCCCTCCGAAGTGAACCAGGTGCTGGTGGATGGCACCCTGAAGGCCGAGGACAGCGAAACCTTCCAGCGCTTCCGCAAGATCATGGACTGGAGCCTGGAATCCAAGCGCCTGGCCGTGCGCACCAACGCGGACACGCCCCACGATGCGAAGGTGGCCCGGGCCTTCGGCGCCGCGGGCATCGGCCTCTGCCGCACGGAGCACATGTTCTTCGAGGGCGAGCGCATCCTCGCCGTGCGCGAGATGATCCTCGCCGTGGACGTGGAGGGCCGCCGCAAGGCCCTGGAGAAGCTGCTGCCCATGCAGCGCGCGGATTTCGAAGGCATCTTCACGGCCATGGATGGCCTGCCCGTGAACATCCGCCTGCTGGATCCCCCGCTCCATGAGTTCCTGCCCCAGGACGAGGCGGGTCAGCAAGAGATGGCCCAGCTGTTGGGTCTCAGCCTGGCCACCGTGAAGCGCCGCCTGGATCAGCTCCACGAGTTCAACCCCATGCTGGGCCACCGCGGCTGCCGCTTGGGCATCACCTATCCCGAGATCTACCGCATGCAGGTGCGCGCAATCGCCGAAGCCGCCATCGCCGTGAACAAGCGCGGCATCAAGGCCCTGCCGGAGATCATGATTCCCCTGGTGGGCGCCGTGAAGGAACTCACCTGGCTCAAGCAGGAACTGCTGGAGGAATTGAAGGCGGTGGATCCCACCTTCAAGGCGCCCATGGGCACCATGATCGAGGTGCCCCGCGCCGCCCTCACCGCCGACAAGATCGCGCCCGAAGCGGAGTTCTTCTCCTTCGGCACCAACGACCTCACCCAGATGGGCTTCGGCTTCAGCCGCGATGACGCCGGCACCTTCCTGCCCGAGTACGTGGCCAAGAAGATCCTGGAGGATGATCCCTTCCAGAGCCTGGACACCGAGGGCATCGGCGAGCTCGTGCGCATCGCCACCGAAAAGGGCCGCGCGGCCCGCCCCGGTCTCAAGGTCGGCGTCTGCGGCGAGCACGGCGGTGACCCCCGCTCCGTGGTCTTCTTCCACCAGGTGGGCCTCGACTACGTCAGCTGCAGCCCCTACCGCGTGCCCATCGCGCTGCTCGCGGCGGCGCAGGCGAACCTGGGCTAGGAGCTTTGGAACGCTAAGAGCGCGAATAGAAACGCGAAGAGCGCGAAGGAAAACAGATCGGGCCTTGGCGCTCTTCGCGCTTTTCTTCGCGCCCTTCGCGTTCCCATAACTGGGCAGGTGCTTCCATTGCCTGCGGATGGACGCCACCATGGAGCTATGTCCGACGAAGCTCCGATCCACAAGCGCCGCGTGCGCTACAAGGGGAAGAATCCCCGGCGCTTCGAAGAGAAGTACAAGGAGTTGAATCCGGCGGCCTACGCGGCGGAAGCGGAGAAGGTGAAGGCGCGGGGGCAGACGCCGGCGGGCACGCATCGATCGATCATGGTGGGGGAGATCCTCCACGCGTTGGCGCCGAAGCCGGGAGATCAGGCGCTGGATGCGACGCTGGGCTACGGCGGGCATACCCGGGAGATCCTGGGCCGCATCCTGCCGGGCGGGCACTTGGTGGGCTTGGACGTGGATCCGCTGGAGCTCCCGAAAACGGAAGCGCGGCTGCGCGGGGAAGGCTTTGATGCGGCGGCCCTCGAGGTGCGGCGCATGAACTTCGGCGGCCTCCCCGGGCTCATTCCGCAGACGGGGCCCTTCGACGTGGTGCTGGCGGATCTGGGGCTTTCGTCCATGCAGATCGACAACCCCGCCCGGGGGTTCACATTCAAGCTCGAAGGCCCGCTGGACCTGCGGCTGAATCCTCACAAGGGAAAGCCCGCGTCCGAGTTCCTGAAGGCCTTGGCCGAGGATGAGCTGGCGGACTTGCTGGCCGAAAACGCGGATGAACCCCTGGCCGTGCCCATCGCCCACATGCTGACCACCCATCCCGGTCCCTTGGAAACCACTACTCAGCTCGCTGAAGCCCTGCGCGACCTGGTGATGCGGGAGCTGGGGCTGGAGCGGGATGACCCCGATGCGCGCCGCACGCTGCAGCGTACCTTCCAGGCCCTGCGCATCGCCGTGAATGAGGAGTTCAAGGTGCTGGATCAGTTCCTGGCCTTCCTGCCGCGGGCCCTGAAGCCGGGGGGGCGGGCGGCCATCCTCACCTTCCATTCGGGCGAGGACCGCCGCGTGAAAAAGGCCTTCCAGGAAGGGCTGCGGGCTGGGCTCTACTCAGAAGTCAGCGAATCGCCCCAGCGGGCTTCCATGCAGGAGCAGGTCGACAACCCCCGTTCCAAGCCCGCCAAACTGCGGTGGGCCATCCGGGCCTGAATCAGCGCCCGCGGCGCCGATTCATGGCGGGGCGGATGCCGTAGCGCTGGAAGAAGGCCACGGCCTCGGGATCCTGGCGATCCTGTGAAATGACGTGGGGCCCCAGGGCCGCACCGCCCATGGCGTAAACGCCGACGGCACCGCCACCCACGGCCACACCCCCTACCGCAGCACCGCCGAAGGCCACACCGCCCAGTGAGAAGCCGCCCAGGGCCAAGGCGAGGCCGAGGGAGCAACCGCCGAAGGTGACGACGCCCACGGACAGCCCTCCGAAGGCGAGCACGCCTCGGGCCAATCCGCCGATGGCCAGAAAGCCCGTGGCCATGTCGCCAATGGCGAGGAAGCCTTTGGCGTGGCCCCGCAGCTGACCGGATTCGGGATCCGGCCCCAGGGCGATGCACCACGCGGGCAGGCCGAAGATATCCCAAGTGGCCTGCTTGCGCACACCGCGGAACTGGGCTTTTCGAACCCGGGCGAGTTCCGCCTCCAGCTCCGCCACCCGCCGCTCAAGGTCACGCGAATCCGGCATGGAATCCCCCGTGCCTCCACGATGGGATGCCCGGGGGATCCCGGCAAGGCGCGATCAGTCCTCCACTTTCTCCACCACCAGCGTCAGTCGGGCGGCCACGGCGGCCACCGCGCCCACGGCGGCGAGGATGGGCAGCAAGGCCACGCCCACCAGACCCACGGCCAGGGGGATCTCCAGCAGGATCCGGCCTTCTTCGTTCTTGAAGATGAGGCGCCGGATGTTGCCTTCATGGAGCAGGGCCTTCACCTTGTCGAGCACTTCGCCCCCGCTCAGGCGGAACTCTTCGTGGCGGGTCTTCTCGGTCATGGGACCTCCGATACCGATAGTTACGGGCGCGGCGGGATCCCGGTTAGGGATGGGCTAGGCTGATCGGATGAAGGTGCTGGAACTGTTCTCGGGTATCGGCGGCTGGCGCTACGCGCTGCCGCCTTCGGCCTCCGTGGTGGCGGCCTACGATGTGAGCCCCGCGGCCAATGCCACCTACGCCTGGAACCACGGGGACACTCCGCGGCCCCGGGAGTTGGCCACGATTGCGCTCAAGGAACTCGCGGATCTCGGCGCGGATACCTGGGTGCTGAGCCCACCCTGCCAGCCCTACTGCCGCATGGGATTGAAAGCGGACCTGGCGGATCCCCGCGCCCGGGCCTTCCTCCGCCTGTTGGAGATCCTGGAAGCGGCCCCGCCAGAGCGCCTGGTCCTGGAGAACGTGGAGGGTTTTTTGGAGTCCGAATCCCACGATCGGTTGGTGGAGCTGCTCGGTCGCAAGGGATTCCATCGGCGCACCTTCCGCCTCTGTCCCTCGTCCTTCGGGGTGCCCAACCTGCGGCCCCGGGTCTACGTGGTGGCATCTCGGGCGCCCATTCCGGAACGGGAACTGCCTGTGGTCGCGCCCCGGCCGGTGTCGGAGTACCTGGATGCAGTCGAAGATCCCGATCTCTACCTCCCGGAACCCCTGCGGGCGAAGCACTGGATGGGCCTGGATCTGGCTCGGGCCGACGACGTGCGCACGGCCTGTTTCATCGGGGGCTACGGCCAACGCTTCGTGGGCAGCGGCTCCTTCCTGGTCACGGAACGGGGCGTCCGCCGCTTCTCGCCCACGGAAGTGGCGCGACTCATGGGGCTGCCCGAAACCTTTGGTTTCCCTGAAGGATTGGCCCTGGAGAAGCGGTACAAGCTGCTGGGCAACGGGTTGAGCATTCCCGTGGTCCGGTGGGTGCTCGCGCATCTGGGCTGAGTCCGGGCCCTCCAGATCAGGCAGAATGGAGGATTGCCTCCCGCGAGCTGCGGGGGGTCATCTGCAGGGATCCGAAGACCATGGCCAAGACCACCAGCGAACAGCCCGAGATCATCTACTCGATGATGCGGGTGTCCAAGATGTACAACGGCAAGACCGTCATCAAGGACATCTCCCTCAGCTACTTCTTCGGCGCCAAGATCGGCGTGCTGGGCCTCAATGGCTCCGGCAAGTCCACGCTGCTGCGCATCATGGCGGGCACGGATCGTGACTTCAATGGCGACGCGGTGCTTTCCAAGGGCTACACCACGGGGATGCTGGAGCAGGAGCCGGTGCTCGATCCCGAAAAGACCGTGCTCCAGGTGGTGGAGGAAGCCGCTGCCGAGAAGGTGGGTTGGCTGCGGGAATATAACGAGATCAATGACAAGTTCGCGGATCCCGATGCGGATATGGACGCGCTGCTGGCCCGCCAGGGCGAGCTGCAGGAGAAGATCGACGCTCACGACTGCTGGGACCTCGACACCCAGTTGGAGCAGGCCATGGATGCCCTCCGCTGCCCCGATGGGGACATCCAGATCAAGGTGCTCTCCGGCGGTGAACGTCGCCGCGTGGCCCTGTGCCGCCTGCTCCTCCAGAAGCCCGACATCCTTCTGCTGGATGAGCCCACCAACCACTTGGACGCCGAGACCGTGGCCTGGCTGGAGCACCACCTGCAGAACTACCATGGCACCGTCATCGCCATCACCCACGACCGCTTCTTCCTCGACAACGTGGCGGAGTGGATCCTGGAGCTGGATCGCGGCGAGGGCATCCCCTGGAAGGGCAACTACTCCAGCTGGCTGGAGCAGAAGCAGAACCGCCTGGCCCAGGACGAGAAGAGCGACAAGAAGCGGCAGAAGGTCCTCGAGCGCGAGCTGGAGTGGATCCGCATGTCGCCCAAGGGGCAGCACACCAAGAGCAAGGCCCGCATCAACGACTACGAGAAGTTGGCCGGAGAAGAGGGCCGCCAGAAGGAGCAGGAGCTGGAAATCTACATCCCCACGGGCCCCCGTCTGGGCGACCTCGTGGCGGAGCTCACGGGTGTCTCCAAGGCCTTCGGAGACAAGGTGCTCTTCGACGACCTCACTTTCGCCATCCCCCGCGGTGGCATCCTGGGCGTCATCGGCGCCAACGGCGCCGGCAAGACCACGCTCGTGCGCATGCTCACGGGCCAGGAAACGCCCGATGGCGGGGACATCCGCGTGGGCGACACGGTGAAGATGGCCTACGTGGATCAGCTGCGCCAGGGCCTCAACGCTGACAAGACGGTGTTCGAAGCCATCTCCGGCGGCTACGAACAGATCGAGATGGGCGGCAAGCAGGTGAACGCCCGGGCCTGGCTCTCCCGCTTCGGCTTCAGTGGCGACACCCAGCAGAAGAAGGTGAAGGAGCTCAGTGGCGGCCAGCAGAATCGCCTGAACCTGGCCCTCACCCTGAAGAGCGAATCCAACCTCCTCTTCTTTGACGAGCCCACCAACGATCTGGACGTGAACACCATGCGGGCCTTGGAGGAGGCCATCGAGAGCTTCGCCGGCTCCGCGGTCATCGTGAGCCACGATCGCTGGTTCCTGGATCGCCTGGCTACGCACATCCTGGCCTTCGAGGGGGATAGCAAGGTCACCTTCTTCGATGGCAACTACAGCCAGTACGAGGCGTATCGCAAGGAAGTGCTGGGCCTCAAGGAACTGGTGCCCCACCGCATCAAGTACCGCAAGCTCACCCGCTGAGCCCCATGCGCGCCCTGCTCCGCACCTTCGCCCTGCTGCTCCTCGTCTGCACCCAGGCCTGGGCCCAGGGCGAGGTGCGGGAAGGGCTTTCGTTGCCCAGCGAGACCTTCAAGAAGGCCATGCGCTATTCCATCTACCTGCCTCCGGGCTACGAGCTGAGCAAGCGCACCTACCCGGTGGTGTACCTGTTCCATGGTTTCGGGGATGACGATGCGGCCTGGATCCACAACGGGGAGATCGCGGAGACCCTGGACCGGGCCATCGCGGATCGCCACGCCACGCCCATGATCGTGGTGATGCCCGATGGCGGCGCCAGCTGGTTTGTGAACAGCGTGGATGGCGCATCGAAGTGGGAAGACTACTTCTTCAAGGAGTTCATGCCCTTCATCGAAGAGCGCTTCCGGGTGCGCACCCACCGGCGCTCCCGGGCCATCGGCGGCATCTCCATGGGCGGGTACAGCGCACTGTCCTACGCGTTGCGGCACAGCGACCGATTCACGGCCTGCATGGCCCTGAGCCCGTCGCTTCGCGCCCCGGAAGACGTGGTGGCCATCACGCCAGAACGCTGGACCCAGGCCTACGCGCCCGTGTTCGGCGTGGCCAAGGGCGAAGCTCGCATCTCGGCTCACTGGCAGTCCCTCAGCCCCCTCAAGGTGCTGGAGAACGCCAAGGCGGACGCCTTCCCCTCCACCCGCATCTACCTCGATTGCGGCGATCACGATCCCCTGCTCAAGGGCACCTTCGCCTTCCACAGCCTCATGGATGCTCGGGGCGTCACCCATGCCCTCAGGGTCCGCGGCGGCGGCCACTCCTGGGGCTACTGGCGCGTGGGCTTGCTGGGGGGGCTCACCTACCTCAGTGATGTCTTTCGGGAGGACTGAGCGATGAAACTGCTCCTCGGCGCCTTCCCCCCTGAACTCGGCCCCTTCTTGGAGGCCCCGCCCAAGGGCTGGTCCGTGGCCTGCACCGGCGTGGGGCAGCTGCTGGCGGCGGCGAGCACGGCTAGGCTCATCGAGGAGTTGCGTCCCGAAGGGGTGCTCTTCGTGGGTACCTGCGGCCACTTCGATGATCGGCTGAAGGTGGGCGACATCCTCTGGGCCGCGGGTGCCCATGCCAGTTCCCTGGAGGAGCGGCGCGGCGAGAGCTATCGCCCCGTGGTGGAGCGCACGCATTGGAACGCCACCCTTCCGCCTTTGGCTTTTCCGGCCCATGAAGTGGTCGTTCCCCCCGCCATCACCCGGATCCGGGAAGGCGCCGCGTTGCTGGCGGTCCTGGGTGCGGCGGAGCATCTGGAGATCACGGGCGTCTACGCGGCTTGCCATGCGGCTCAGGTACCCGTGGGCGCCGCGCTGGTGGTGGTGAACGAAGTGGGCCCCCAGGCCCAGCCCCAGTGGGTGGCCAATCACCAGGCTCAGAGTCTGCGTCTCATCGAGACCCTGCGGAGCATGGGCGTCTTCGACTGATCGTCGCGGAGCCTTGACACGGCAGACCCGCCAACCATGTTCGGAAGCGGGAATCGGAGGATTCGGTTCCCTTCGTGAGGGAGACTCCCATGCCCAAGCCAACGCGGGTGCGGAGTGCGATCACCGGTGAGTTCGTCAAGAAGGGGGAGGCCATCAAGCACCCCAAGACGACGGTGAAGGAAACGGTGAAGGTGGCCAAGCCGACACCGAAGGCCGCGAGTAAATAGTCCGCGGTGTTCAGTCTTTGGAAGGGACGAGCCCGGGAGTCACCCGCCATCCCGTGGGTGTCGCCTGGAGCAGGATGCCTCGCGCCTCGCCCACGTGATGGGCGGGGAGGCCTTGGAGCGTGGTCAGCGTCTCCACGTGGGGATGGCCAAACCGGTTCCGCCTTCCCGCCGTGAGGAGTACCTGCTCCGGCGCCAGAGCGTGGATCCAATCGGGATCGGAACTGCTGCGGCTGCCGTGATGCCCCGCTTTGAGCACGCGATGGGCGCCTGGGCCCGGGTCGCCTAGATCCAGCAGATCCCGCTCCTGGATGCCCAGGGCATCGCCCATGAGCCAGAGTTGGCGATCCCGCCAATCCACGCGGAGGACGAGGCTCACCATGTTGGCGTCGGGCAGGTCGAAGGCCTTGTCGGGCCAACGGACGCTGAATGCGGCTTCCCCTCGGGTCCACCGCGCACCGCGCGTCACCTCGAGGGGGATGGGCATGGTGCCGAAGGGCGCCCAGGGATTTTCCGCCCCGTGCAGCGCCGGGCGCGTGAGGGAGGCCAGGGGCCAGAGGCGCCCGAGGGTGGCGTATCCACCCGCGTGGTCCCCATGGGGGTGGGTGAGGACGAGGTGCACGGGCTCCCGCACCCCGCGGCGGCTGAGGGTGCGAACGATGCGCCGAGCCGCCCAGGGGCTCGGGCCGGTGTCGATGAGGGTGGCGTCGCCGCCGGGCTGGCGCAGCAGCAGGGCATCACCTTGGCCGATGTCCATCGCTTCCAGGCTCAAGGTGGTGGGAGCCCGGCCGGTACCCCGGGTGCTGAGCAGCCCCACCGTGGCGAGGGCGAGGCCGACGGTGATCGCGCGGGTGCGGCGGAAATGGGCCCGGGCTTGGGCCAGCAGGAGCCAACCCAGGATCAGGAGGAGCCAGGGCCAGAGGGGGTCCGTACCCAGGGGGCGCAGGGCCGCGAAGCGGGGCAGGAGGGTACCGCCGATCCACGCGAGCAGTGTCCCCACGGTTGCCACCGCCGCCGTCCAAGGCAACAGGGTGAGGACGAGGCACACGGGGGTGAGCACCATGACGGCCGGCAGGATGAAGGCGTTGGCCAGCACGGCCCACACCGGGGCCCCGCCATGGAAGATGGCCAGTAGGGGCAGGGTGGCGGCCCAAGGGGCCACGAGGGTGGCCAGGGGCCGGGCCAGGGGGCCCGCCAAGGGGTGCAGCAGGTCAGCCATGGGTTCTGTGCCCCACAGCAAGGCCAGCAGGGCCCACCAGGCCAGCAGAAAGCCCGGATCGCACCCGGCGCCGGGGTGGGCGAGGAGCCAAGCGAGCAGGGCGCCATGCAACCCCAGCACGGGGGCCAATCGCCACCCGGAGGCGCGACCCAGGGCCCAGGCCGCGCCCATGAGGAGCCCCCGCCACACCGGGGCCGAAAAGCCCACCACCGAGGCGAAGGCCAGCCCCGCCCCGAGGGCGGCCACGGTGAACCCCCAGCGCCCGAAGGGCCGGGCCAGCCACCCCGCCAACACCATGATCAGGCTCACCTGCAGGCCCGAGACCACCAGCACATGCAGGGTGCCGCTTTCAGCGAAGGGCGCGAAGACTTCGTCCTGCACCGGCGGAATGCCCAGGGCCAGCGCGCCCCAGAGATCCCGGCCGAGGGGATCCAGGGGGAGTGCCTCGAAGCGTTGCCGGGCCCAGGTGCGCAGGCGAAGGGCCGGGGAGGGCGCCGGGGGGCCGAGGACTTCGAAGATGAGCCCCGAGGGAATGAAGGCGCGCCGGGGCGATCCATCGTCCAGGGCCCGCCACCGGGGGCGCTCTGCGAGGAAGGCCGGGGCCGGATCCACGGCCAAGAGCTCAGCTCGGACCCTCACCGGGGTGCCGGGGGCCGGGGGAGCGCTGACATCCCCAGGCAGGGACAGGACCACTTCGGTGGCACCCCACTGCAGGCGGCCCTTGAGGCGTTCCCCCTGGCGGCTCCAGGGCTCACTGATGCGGCCCTCCAGCTCTGCCCAGCCCGTGGGCAGGGCCCGATCGACAAGGGCCCGGTGGCGGAGCGCGCCGAGGGTGCCCCAGGCGAGGACCAGGGCCAGGGGCAGGGGGGCCCAGCGGCGTCGGCGAATCAGGGGGGCGCTGAGGAGGATCAGGGCCCATCCCATCCCGGGCAGCCAGCGGGGCAGGGCCCCCGTCCAGTCCTCGGGAAGCAGCCATGGCACGGCGCAGGCGGCGGCCAACGCCCAGGGCAGGGCCCAAGCCCAGGGGGCACTGGCACGGTTCCAGAGGCTGGTTCGGTCCATGGGGGGTCCTAAGGGCCTGTAAAACAATAAACCTTACAATCGCGAGGGGCGCCGGCGGAGCTGACCAAGGCGGTCGACCCGAGGTGTACCGGTTGTACACGAGGGGAGACCAACGAAGGGATGCGACAGCCGCCGCCCCTCGCCCTCCGGGTTGGCTGCTCTTCGCGCCCCCAGCTGTGTCGAGCCGCTTGCTCGATGTCCCGCATCGAGACCGCGTGTCTCTCCGTGCTGGACGGCGCGAATAGCTGCCAACGATTGTAAGGTTTATTGTTTTACAGGCCCTTATTGTCCAGAACTGGCCCAAGCCTGGCAAAGGTGATCTCGCACCTGTCCATTCCTTGACGGCACCTCCCCCCTGAGGGACCCTGAGCCTATGCCCCATGCCCGCATCCTTCTGGTGGATGACGATCCCAACCTCCTCGAGCTCGTGGAGGGGATCCTGTCGAAGCACGGGCACGAGATCGTAACGACCGGATCCGGTCTGCGGGGTGCCCAGCTCATCCGCCAACAGGTCTTCGATCTCGCGGTGGTGGATCTCATCCTGCCGGATCTCAATGGTCTGGAACTGGCGCGGGAGGCCCTGAAGCAACCGGACACGGTGGTGGTCGTGCTATCCGGCACCACCTCGGTGGAAACGGCCCTGCAGGCCATGCGCATGGGCATCTACGACTACGTGCCCAAGCCCTTCCAGGTGGAGGAACTGGAGCACACCCTGCTCCGGGCCATCGAGAAGAGCCAGCTGAATCAGGAGAACAAGCGCCTCAAGAGCCAGTTGGAGGGGGACCGCACCGGGCCGTCCCTGGTGGGCCGCAGCGCCGTGTGGCAGAACCTCATGGCCCTCATCAAGCGGGTGGCACCCTCGCCTTCCACGGTCCTCATCACGGGCCCCAGCGGCACCGGCAAGGAGCTCGTGGCCCGGGCCATCCACCAACAGAGCCCCCGGGCCCACAAACCCTTCGTGGCCATCCACTGCGGCGCCATTCCGGAGACGCTGCTGGAGGATGAGCTCTTCGGCCATGTGAAGGGCGCGTACACCGACGCCCGCACGGATCGCCCGGGTCGCCTGGCCCAGGCGGAAGGCGGCACCCTGTTCCTGGATGAGATCGGCACCATGCCCATCGGCCTCCAGGTGAAGCTGCTCCGCGTGCTGCAGGAGCGGGAGTACACGCCCCTGGGCTCCACCCGCACTGTGAAGGTGGATCTGCGCGTGGTGGCCGCCACCAACGAGAATCTGGTGAGCCAGGTGGAGCGCCGCCTCTTCCGCGAGGACCTCTACTACCGGCTCAACGTCATCCCCATCCAGCTGCTCTCGCTGAAGGAGCATCCCGAGGACATCCCGGTGCTGGTGGCCCACTTCATCCGCAAATTCGCCCGGGAGCTCAGCCAACCCGTGAAGCAGGTGGAGCCCTCCGCGCTCCGGGCCCTGGAGGCCTATCCCTGGCCCGGCAATGTCCGTGAACTGGAAAACGCCATCGAGCGGGCCATGGCCCTGGGCTCGGATCCCGACCGCCTCATGGCCCAGGATCTGCCCGCCGCCATGGCCGGCGACATCCCCGCCGTGGGGTTTCCCGTCATGGGCACCCCCTCGGATCTGCCCGCCTTCCTGTTGGATCTGGAGAAGCGCTTCATCGTCGATGCGCTCCAGACCTCGGGGTGGAACAAGAGCGAGGCCGCCCGCAGACTGGGCATGGCCCGCACCACGATGCTCCACCGCCTCCGGGCCCTGGGCATCCCCCTCGACGCGCCCGTCCCTTCCCAAGAAGCCTGATGCGATTCCTGATTCCGATCCTGCTCACGACGGCCCTGGGCGCTTGGTCTCCCCGCATGCACGAGACCCAGTCCGTGAAGGCCCTGCGGATGATCCCGCGCCCCATGGCCACCTTCCTTCGGGCCCACCAGGACGCCTTCCTAGAGGGGGCCCGGGGGGTCGCCTCCTACGAACCGCCCACGGCGGAATCCGTGGCAGCGCAGTACCGCACGGTGATCCGCATGAGCGAGGAGCGCCGCTCGGCCGATGATATCGCCCGGGATCTGGGCATCCTGGCGCGCATGGTCCAGGCCCTGCACGACCCTTCCTGCCACCTGGGGCTCGATCCCCTACGCCTGCACTTCGAGGCTTACGCGGATCAGAACCTCCACCACCTTTTGGTGACCTCGGAGCCCTTCTGGGCCCTGAAGGCAGACTTGGACCCCACGCCCCGCATCCTGGCCTGGCAGGATTTGAAACTTGAGCGGTACCAGCGCCTGCTGGGTTTTTTCGACCTCCAGAAGGGCAAACCCCTGGGCTCCTGGGATGATCTCTCGGTACCTTTCGCCCAGCTCCAACTCAGTTTTTCCAACGGCATCCACGCCACTGCCAATCTTTGGATTCTTCTCTGGCGGAACTGCGGAGATGCTTGGGTTCCCCCTGCATCTTGATGCATGGGCAATTCTCGACTTCTGATTTATCTTTTCTAAATCACTCTGGAGCCATCCATGGCCACCTACACTCGCACCGGATCCTTCCTGCTGGCTGGCCAGCTGGCCAAGGATCCCTTCGGCAGCATCCACCGTGCGGTGGTCACCACGGGCGCGGCCTTCGAGCGGCACATGCTCGTGCGCACCTTCTCGGATGAAATCGTCCAGGCGGGCATTAACACGCGCCTCACCGACGTGATGAAGTCCGCTCAGTCTCTGGGCGGTTCCCGGGCCTATGGCCAGGGCTACCGTACCGAAGCGGGCAAGGTGCCCCTCGTAGCCTGCGAGTTCGTGCCCGGGCGCAGCCTGGCCCAGCTCATCGAGAAGGCTCGCATGGAGCAGATCCCCTTCGGCGTGGATCATGCGCTCTCGGTGATCCAAGGCGTGGCCCAATCCGTGGTGCAGATGCACAGCAAGGGCCTCACCCATGGTGTGCTGAGCCCCCACAGCGTGTGGGTGAGCTTCGAAGGCGCCACCCAGCTCATCGATGCTCCCTACGCCGCCTCCATGGCGGCCCTGGCTCCCAAGTCCGTCACGGTGCAAACGATCTTGAGCCCCTACTTCCAGGGCGGCGATCAGCCCCTGGCCCGGGATCTCTTCGGCATCGGCGCCATCCTCTTCGAACTCCTCACCTTTGAGAAGCTGCCCCTGGGCCTGGATGCGGTGGGCTCGGCCCTGAATCGCGCCACCTTGAAGGCCGCCCAGGAGGAAACCCCGCTGCCCCCGGAGATCAAGGCCTTCCTCAGCCGCCTGCTCCTGGGCACGTCGCCCTTCACGAACATCGACACGTTCAACCAGGAGCTGGAGCGCGTCCTCTACGACGGCGACTTCAGCCCCACCACCTTCAGCCTCGCGTTCTTCATGCACACCCTTTTCCGGGAGGAGAACGACAAGGACACGGCCGCCATGAAGGCGGAGCAGTCCGACAACTACACGGGCTACACCGCCGTGGGCGAGGCCATGCGCAGCGGCGCGGGCCGGGCCGAGCACATCGACACGCTCCAGGAAGAGCAGGAGAAGAGCAAGAAGAACGTGGTCATCGGCGCCGTGGCGGCCGTGGTCATCATCGTGCTGGGTGCGGTCTTCTTCTTGGGGGGCAATCGCAAGAACGCTGAGGTAGCCGCCCTCCAGCAGCAGCTGGCTGAACTGCAGCGCCAGCAGGCCCTGCAGGAGCAGGCCAACATGGACCTCAAGTCCAAGCAGGCGGCTGAGAACGTCAAGGAGCAGAAGCTCCAGGAGCAGCTGTCCCAGGCCAAGAGCGCCACGGAAAAGGAAGCGGTCCAGAAGCAGCTGGAAGAGAGCAAGAAGCAGAAGCTGGAACTGGAGCGCCAGGCCAAGGACCTCGCGGATCGCCAGAAGCAGCTCCAAGTGGCTCAGCAGGCCGCGGCCGCCAAGGCCCAGGCCGTGGTGGAACCCACGAAGCAGACCCCGCCTTCGGTTCCGGCCCTTCAGCCCAGCAATCCGGCTCCCCAGCAGGCCCAGAACGTGCCCGCCCCCACCCCGCAGCCCCAGCCTCAAGCTCCGGTGCCCAACGTGCCCGCCCAGGACACGAAGCCCGCGAGTGCCGCGGTGGAATCGCCCGCTACCCTGCTCAACCAGGTGCCTCCGGTGTTTCCGATGCGGGCCACGGTACAGAAGTGGGAACTCAACAAGGACCACACTGTCCGCCTGCGCATCTTCGTGAGCGAGTCCGGTCAGGCCCTGACGGTCAAGGTCGTCGAAGGCGTTCCTGGCGCCTACGGGTTCGACGAGGCGGCCATCGAAGCTGCCAAGCAGAGCACCTTCCAGCCCGCGACCCGGGATGGCAAGCCCGTGAAGGGCTGGGCGGAAGTCCAGTTCCGCTTCCTGAAGCGCCGCTGAGCTTTCCGCTTCACCTCAAAGCAACGGGCCTCTCGCGAGGCCCGTTGCTTTGAGGGGGGTATCAGCCTTTCTGGGCCGCTTCCCGCGCCAACTGATCCACCCGTTCATTTTCCGGGTGCCCGTTGTGCCCCCGCACCCACTTGGGGCGCACATCGTGGTGCCGGGCCAATTCATCCAGGCGCTGCCAGAGGTCTGCGTTCATGACCGGCTGGCCGTCGGCCTTGCGCCAGCCCTTGCGTTTCCAGCCCGGGAGCCATTCTGCCAAGCCCTTCACCACGTATTGGCTGTCGCTCACCAGGTGCACCTTGCATGGGCGGGCCAGGGACTCCAGGCCCCGGATCACGGCCATGAGCTCCATGCGATTGTTGGTGGTGTCCGCTTCGAAGGCGCTGCCCTCCTTCTCCTTGGGGCCTTCCGGCGTCTGGATGCGCAGGAGGAATCCCCAGCCGCCGGGTCCGGGATTGCCCAGGCAGGCACCATCGGCATACAACTCCACCTCGGTTTTAAACGCGTTCACATTTCCTCCCGGACCTAACAGGCTAACCTGTCCGCGGAGGCGAGCTTGATTCCCTGGATCCGCGTGATGGAAGCACCCCTGGATGCCGTGGCCCTGCGGGATGCCATGGAGGATCCCCACGCCGGGGCCCTCGTGCTCTTCGAAGGCCGGGCCCGGGATCACCACGAGGGTCGCCCCGTGCTCCAGCTGGCCTATGAGGCCTACGTGCCCATGGCGGAGAAGGAGCTGGCCCTGCTGCGGGAGAGGGCCCTGGAGCGTTTCGGCCTCACCCGCTGCGCCATCCACCACCGCATCGGGGTGGTGCCCCTCACGGAAGCCGCCGTGGTGGTGGCCACCAGCAGCGCCCACCGGGCCGAGAGCTTCCAGGCGGCGGCCTGGATCATGGACGAGATCAAGCAGAAGGTCCCCATCTGGAAGCGGGAGAGCTACAAGGATGGCTCTGAGGCCTGGGTGGAGTGCACCCATCGCTTCTCCATGACGGATTGAACCTGGCACGTCCCCTGCGCTTACCCTCCTGCCCGGGAGTCTCACCCGGCCGGAGATGCCCAGATGGACCCCGCATACTATGTCGCCGCCGGTAGCCTGAAAGCCCGCAGCTTCCAAATGGAAGTGGTCTCGAACAACCTGGCGAACTCCGCCACGGTGGGCTACAAGCCTGACCGGGCCTTCTTTGCGGTGTTCAACAAGGCCGGCGGAAGCAGTCGGCGCCTGCCCCTCAGTGGGGCCGTGAACGATGGCGTGGTGTTCGGCGAAACGGGCGTGATCACGGATCAGGGCACCCTCCGCCCCACGGCCCGGAATCTGGATATGGCCCTGCAGGGAGAGGGCTTCTTCATGGTTCAGACCCCCCAGGGGCTCAGGGCCACCCGGGACGGTCGCTTCCAGATGGGCGTGAACGGCCAGTTGCAGGCCTTGGACGGCAGTCCCGTGATGGGCAAGAACGGCCAGCCTGTCACCATCGACCCCAAGGGCGGCGAGCTGAGCGTGACCCCGGATGGGGGCCTCTCCCAGGCGGGCAACCCCCTGGGCGCCCTGGACATCAAGGCCTATGAAAACGCGGGGGCCATGTCCCGCTCGGGCAACCTGCGCTTCGATCCCACGGGCGCCAAGGAAGTACCGGCCAAGGGCACGGTGCAGGCCGGCGTCCTGGAGCAGAGCGCCGTGGACCTGCCCTCCGCCATGGTGGAAATGATCCGCCTCAATCGGCTCTTCGAAATGAGCATGAAGGTGGCTTCCACCATCAGCAACGACCTCGATGGCCGCTCCATCGCCGATATCGCCCGTACCAACTAGCTTCGTTCCGTTCAGCTTCAAGGAGGTTTCTCATGATGCGTGCAATGTGGTCCGCCGCCGCGGGCATGACCGTCCAGGCTTTCAACATGGACACCATCTCCAACAATCTGGCGAACGTGAACACCATGGGCTACAAGAAGGCCCGGGCGGAGTTCCAGGATCTCCTCTACCAGACGGTGAATCTGGCCGGTACCAACAGCAGCACCAGCACGTCGCTTCCCACGGGCATCCAATTGGGCCACGGCTCCAAGCTCTCCGCCCTGGTGCGCACCTACGCCACCGGCAACATGAAGCAGACGGGCAACAGCTTCGATCTGGCCATCGAGGGCAACGGCTTCTTCCGCGTCACCCAGCCCGATGGCACTTTCGCCTACACGCGGGATGGTTCCTTCTCCAAGGATCAGAACGGGACCCTGGTGAACTCCCAGGGCTACCCGTTGGATCCCCAGGTCACCGTGCCTCAGGACGCCACCAGCATCACCGTGGCGCAGGATGGCACCGTTAGCGTGCAGCAGCCAGGGCAGTCCGCACCCCAACAGATCGGCCAGATCACCATCAGCAACTTCATCAACCCCGCGGGCCTGAACCAGATCGGCCGCAACCTCGTGCTGCCCACCCTCGCCAGCGGTGACGCCATCGACGATGTGCCCGGCCAGAACGGCCTCGGCGGCATCAATCAGGGCTTCCTGGAAGTGTCCAACGTGGACATCGCGGAGGAGATGGTGAACATGATCGTCGGCCAGCGGGCCTACGAGGCCAACAGCAAGACCATCAAGACCGTGGACGACATGCTCAGCCTCATCAACAACCTCAAGCGGTGATGACGATGCGCGCCTTCCTGCTCGTGCTGCTCGCCTGCCTGGGGCTCCAGGCGGGCGAGGATCCGCGCGCGGTGCAACTCGCCGAAGCGGCCATCGCGCGGGCGGAGGCGGTGGCGGCTGGCCTGCCGGGGGAATGGAAGTTCAAGCTCGTGCAGGCTCCGGTTCTTTCGCCCCTGCTGGGGCCGGGCCCCATCACGGTGCTGGGTACCCACCTCAGCAAGCGGGATCCTGTGGGCCGCTTCTTCGTGGTGCTGGACATGCAGATGGATGGCCGCCGGGCCGGGCAGGTGCGCGTGGATCTCGAAGGCCGGTGGGTAGGCCAGCTCTGGCGCAGCCGCGAGGCCCTGGCCCGCCGAACGACCCTCGAGGAGCCCATGCTGGAGGCCGTCCCCTTTGAGGGAATCCCTCCGGATGGTGCCCTGCTGGAAATGCCCAAGGGCATGCGGACCAAGGGCCCGCTGTCCGCCGGCCACACCCTCACGCAATTGGATGTGGAAGTGATCCCCCTCGTGCAAGCGGGCGAGCGGGTGAAGCTCACCGCCGAGGTGGAGGGGCTCACGGTGACTTCGGAGGCCCTGGCCCGCACCAGCGGCGCCCTGGGGGAGCGCATTCGCCTGGAGGCCCCGGGCACCCGCAAGCCCATCAAGGCCGTGGTGACGGGCCCTGCCGAGGCGAAATTGTTGTAACGCTTTCGCTTGTAGGATTCCGTTGAACGCCGCTGAACAGATTCCTTCTTTCTCTCGAGCGGATGGAGCGGCATAAGGGGCCCTAGCGGGACGGCCGGAACTTCATTGGAAGTCCGGCAAGGGCCCCTAAACTTTCCTGGCCCAGGGAGCCCGTTGGCCCTAGTCTGGATCTTCGCGCAAGGAGATCCCCATGGCTCATGAAGGCCACGAGCACGGCCCCGACTGCAACCACGACCACGACGATTCCTACGAAATCGAAGTCGTGGAGCTCGAGGACGAGAACGGCGAAAAGGAAGAGTTCGCCATCCTCGAGGAGGTGGACTTCGAAGAGCGCCACTTCTGCATCCTCGCCCCCCTCTCCGAGGTCCAGGCCCAGAGCGAAGGCACCCTCTCCGAAGAGGAAGGCCTCTCCCTGGAAATCTTCGAGATCAAGGAAGGCGATATGTTCACGCCCCTCGATGACGAAGCCCTGGCCCAGCGCCTGATGACGCACCTCGATGCCCAGGCCGAGAAGCTGAAGGACGAGGACTAGTCCTCATTACCCCCCACGGATGAGGCCCCCGATCGGGGGCCTCGTTCTATTCTGGGGGGATGCGTGATCTCTGGGTGGACCCCTTCTCCGGCCTCAGCGGCGACCTCTGGGTCGGCGCCTTCCTGGCCCTGGGCGTACCCGAGGCCGAGCTCAAGGGCATCCTCCGGACGCTGCCTTTTGACGACCTCGCCCTGGAGGTGAAGACCGTCCTCCGCTGCGGTGTCCAGGCCACCAAGGCCTCCATCGTCATCGGCGGGAAAGTGGACGAGGGGCAGACGCCCCACCTCGCGGCCACTGGCACCCTCCGGGGCGTCCGCAAGCGCGTGCAGGTGGGCGGCCACGATCACGCCCACGGCCTCGCTTGGCGCGAGGTGGATGAGCTGCTGGCCCAGTACCTGGATCCCAAGGTCGCCGCCTACGCCCGGGAAGCCTTCCGGGTGTTGGGCGAAAGCGAAGCTCGCGTGCACGGTATGCCCTTGGATCAGGTTCACTTCCACGAAGTCGGCGTGAAGGACAGCATCGCCGACGTGGCGTTGGCCGCCGCGGGCTTCGTGCTGCTGGGCGAGCCCAAGGTCCACGTGGGCCCCATCGCGACCGGCAAGGGCACCTGGAAGATGGCCCACGGGCAGTACCCCATTCCGGGGCCCGCCACCACCTACCTCCTCACCGGATTTGAGCTGAAGGAAGGCGTGGCGCCCCTTGATCGCGAACTGACCACCCCCACGGGGGCGGCGCTCGCGGTGGCCCTGGCCGCAAGCCGGCGCGCCCCGAGCCGTTTCATTCCCGAGCGCGCGGCCTTCGCGGCGGGGGGCTGGGATTTCCCCACCACGCCCAACGTGCTCCGCCTCCAGCTGGGCACCGTGCCGGGCGGCGCGGCCGAACTTCTGCAATTGGAGACCAACGTGGACGACGCCACGCCCCAGCAGGTGGCCCACGCCCAGGCCCGCCTCATGGAGGCCGGCGCCCTGGATGCCTGGGTCACGGCAGCCACCTTCAAGAAGGGCCGCAGTGGGTGGGTGGTGGGGGTGATCCTCGAGCCGTCGAAGTTGGAGGCCCTCTCGGGGATTCTCGTATCCGAACTGCCCACCTTGGGCCTGCGCTGCTGGCCCTTGCAGCGCCTCGAAGCCCACCGCAGCTTCCGTCCTTCGGCGGTGGAAGGTGTTGATCTGAAGGAAGGCCGCTGGCCCGGTGCCACCGTGGTCCAACCGGAGTACGACCATGCCGTGAAGGCCGCCAAGGCTTCCGGGAAGAGCCTGCGCGAGGTGCAGGCGAAGGCGAAAGGCAAGTGATGCAGGACCTGCTTCGATTTGAGGGCCGCGTGCTCTACCTCTGCGAGGATCCGACCCTGTTGGATCGCCAGCTGCAGGGCGAGGACCTTTCCCTCGCTGCCGCCGGCAAGCTCCGCGATCAGATCAGTACCGACGAGATCACCCCCGCCTTCATCTGCTATCACTACGATGAAAAGCTCGGCGACTTCCCCTACCTCGGCCTCCAAGCCGGCGAGAAGTTCCCCTGCAAGGAAGGCCTCGTGCGTGCCGGTGGCTTCGCGGTCAGCGTCTCCGGCAAACGACGGGGCAAGGGCAGCAGCCGCGAAGCCAGCCCTTATGCGGAGCTCTGTGCGGGCATCCGCCTCGTCATCGCCGAGAGCTTCGAGCGCATCTACCGCCAGAATTGCCAGAACCTCGGGCTCTTCACGAGCACGGACTTCAGGCTGCTAAACCGCCTCCAGGCCGGTGAGTCGATCCCCTTGGCGGAATTCACGGAAGGCCTGGATCCCATCACCGTCGAGATCGTCCGCCGGGGCGGCCTCTTCGCCTTCAATGCCGCGCGCTTGAAGGGCGAGGTGAAGGTGCCCGTGCCCTTCCATGCTCCGCGTCCCATGACCTATGCGGAGAAAGTGCTGGCCCGTCACACGGTGGTGGATGCCGCCGCAGGGCATCTGGGCCTCGGGATCGTCGCCCCCGGCGATGGCCTCTTCGTGAAGGCCGACTGGCGCTTCAGCCATGAGTACGTGACCCCCATGGCCGCCCGCTTCCTGCAGAACGCCCTGGGCCCCGAGGCGAAGGTGAAGGATCCCGGGTCCGTGCTCGCCTTCCGAGACCACCTCACCTTCCTGCACCACAGCATGAAGGCCGAGCACCGGGCCAAGGGGTTGCTCGACGTGGCCAACCGCCTTCCGCTGGCTCAGGAGGCCTTCTGCGCGGCCCAGGGCATCCGCCTCCATGGCGAGCTGCCGGACAGATCCGGCTCCGAAGGCATCTGCCACTCGATCATGGCGGAGCGCTATGCGCTGCCTGGCCAGGTGATTGTCGGCACCGACAGCCACACGCCCCATGCGGGGGCCTTGGGCTGCCTGGCCTTCGGCGTGGGCACCACGGACATCGCCAATGCCTGGGTGACCGGAGATGTGCGCGTCACCGTTCCCGGCACCCTGCGCGTGCAACTGGAGGGGCGCCTGCGCCCCGGGGTCAGCGCCAAGGACCTGGTGCTGCACCTGCTGAAGGAGCCCTTCATCCGGGAAGGCGGGGCCATCGGGCTCGTCGTGGAATACATGGGCGAAGCCATCGCCCACCTGGATACCGACGAACGCGCCACGCTCACCAACATGGCCGCGGAAATTGGTGGGTTCACAGGGCTCGTGGCGCCGGACGCGGAGACCGTCCGCTTCGTGCAGGAACGGCGGGGTGTTTCGATCTCCCTCGAACCCTGGATGCGCGGCGATGAAGGGGCCGACTACGCGCACACCCTCACGGTGGATTGCGCCGCCCTGGAGCCCATGCTCGCCAGCCCCGGCGATCCGGGCAATGGCCTGCCCCTGAGTGCGCTGCCGGGACCGGTGAAGATCGACTTGGCCTACGTCGGCAGCTGCACCGGCGGCAAGCGCGAGGACCTGCGTGCAGCCCATGGCCCGGTGAAACAGGCCCTGGCTGAAGGCCGCCGCGTACCGGACCACGTGCGGTTCTACGTGCAGTGCGGCAGCGAAGCCGTGCGTCAGTTCGCCGATGCCCAGGGCTGGATGGAGGATTTCCGGGCCGTGGGCGCCACGGTGCTGGGCTCCTCCTGTGGTGCTTGCATCAACGCTGGGCCCGGCGTCAGTGAGCGCCCCGACCAAGTCACCATCAGCGCCATCAACCGCAATTTCCCCGGTCGCAGTGGCCCGGGACAGATGTGGCTGGCCAGCCCGGCCACCGTGGCGGCCAGCGCCCTGGCGGGGGAGATCTGCGGCGCTTAGGCGCCCTGGGTCTCCTCCAGCAGCCAGGATCGGAAGGCGCGCACCGCGGGCCGTTCCGCCGTGTGTTCCGGGGTGGCGAACCAGTAACTGCGCAAGCCCCGGAGCCGCGTGCCCGGGAACGGCTCCACCAGCTCCCCCTTCAGCAGCTCCTCCTCTACGAGGAAGGTGGGGAGCAGGGCGAAGCCCAGATCGGCCTTGGCCGCCTGGATGACCATGAGGTGGCTTTCGAAGCGGGGGCCCCGGCGGCCATCCACGGTGGTGAGGTGCTGGGCCGAGAGCCACTCTTCCCAACCCTGGGGGCGGGTGGCCATCTGGAGGAGGGTGTGGCGGGCCAAGGCGGCGGGGCCGTCCAGGGACCCGGCGAAGGCGAGGCGGGGACTGGCCACCACCACGCCTTCCTCATCGAACAGGAAATCCAGGCGGGCGCCGGGCCATTGGCCCTGGCCCAGGTGGATGGCGGCGTCCAGTTCCTCGGCCTCGAAATCGAAGGGGTAGAGGCGGGTGTGGAAGGCCACCTGTACTTCCGGGTGGGCATGGGTGAAGGCGGAGAGGCGGGGGATGAGCCAGCGCGTGCCGAAGGTGGGCAGGATGGCCAGGTTCAATAGGCCGCCCTCGCCCCGGGATGCCTTCAGCTCCAGGGTGGCCGCCTCCAGCTTGGCAAGCAGGGGCCCCACCTTGGCCACGTAAGCCTCCCCCGCGGCCGTGAGGCGGATGCGCTGGCGCACCCGATCGAAGAGGGGCACGTCCAGATCCGACTCCAGGCCGGCCACGGCACGACTCACGGCGCCCTGGGTGAGGTTCAGCTCCTGGCCCGCCCGGGTGAAGCTGCCCAGCCGGGCCGAAGCCTCGAAGGCCTGAAGGGCGGGCAGGGGGGGGAGGATTCGGGCCACTTCATGAGTATAGAGCATGAACTCATGCGATCAATTCGTTTGTGACCCGTCACATCCATGCCGAAAAATGATCCATGGCACAAGGCTGGAGTGGCATCCACCGCCTGAATGCTGGGAGATCCTCGACATGCTTCAGATTCATGAGACCGCCCTCTGGACCCTGCTGGAAGACGTGGCCGGCACCCGCCGGGCCACCGCCCTTCTCACCGCTGTGGCGGTGCCCCAGGCGCTGAAGCGTGAGGACGATGGCCGGGTGACCCGGGCCGAACTGGCCATGGCCCTGAACCTCCTGCTCGTGGAAGACGTCATGAAGCGCGTTCCCATGGCCCAGGCCTACGTGCGCGATGCCGTGCGGGCCGGCCGCCAGCTCACCTTCGACCACGGGGCCCTGCGCACCGTGGCTGCGCCCAGTGGCCAGTTGCCCGCAGGCGAGGAGGCCATCACCCGCGTGCTGCGCCCCCTGGGCTATGCGGTGGCGGGGGTCTATCCCCTGGACCGTCTGGGCATGACGGGCCGCGCCTATGCCCACCAGGATCTGCCGGCGGGCATTCCCCAGTTCTTCGTGTCCGAGCTGCACCCCGAGCGTTTCAGCGACGCCTTCCAGGCCGCCGTGCAGCGCGTGGTGTCAACCAGCGTGGACCCTCTGCCCACCTGGGCCTTGAACCTCCTGGAGGTGCTGGGCGCCGAGGGCGAGCTGCCTCTCACCCAGGCCGTGCGCCTGCTCCCCAACCTGCTGGCCTGCTTCGATCGCCAGCACGAGGAGCCCAGCCTCGCGGACTACGAAACCCTCCTCGCCGAGAGCAAGGAGATGGCCTGGATCGCCACTGAGGGCAACGCCTTCAACCACGCCACGGACCGCGTGTCCGATGTGGCCGCCGTAGCCCAGCTTCAGAAGGACCTCGGTCGCCCCATGAAGGAAAAACTCGAAGTGGGTTCCGAAGGCCGCGTCATCCAGACCGCCTTCCGTGCCGCGATGGTGGAGCGCCTCTTCGTCACTGAAGCGGGCCACCTGGAAGCCAAGGTCGTCCCCGGCTCCTTCCACGAATTCATCACCCGTCACGAGCAGGCCCCCGGCCAGCTGGACCTCCGCTTCGACAGCTCCAACGCCCAGGCCATCTTCAAGATGACGGCTGTGGAGTGCTGAAAATCCAAGGAACCGCGAATGACGCGAATGGGCGCGAATAGGGCCGTTCCCGGCTATTCATTCGCGAACCTTCGCGTCATTCGCGGTTAGATTTCTTTTGGGGTTCCCATGGCCGTTTCCTCCGCCCTTCTCGACGAATTGCGCGCGCTGCTGGGCACTGACGCCCTGCTGACCGAAGGCCCCGACCTTGAGAAGTACGAGAAGGGTTGGCGCTATGGGCAGGGCAGGGCCCTGGCGGTGGCCCGCCCGGGCACCACGGCGGAAGTCTCCAAGGTGCTCGCCTTCTGCCATGCGAGCGGCGTGAAGGTGGTACCCCAGGGGGCCAACACCGGCCTGGTGGGGGCTTCCAATCCCGACGCCTCCGGCCACATGCTCGTGCTCTCCCTAGAGCGCCTGAATAAGCGGTTGGAGATCGACGTCACGGATCGCACGGCCCTGGTGGATGGCGGCGTGCTGCTGAGCCAGTTGAATGGCGCGTTGGAAGGGGACGGCCTCTTCTATCCCATCGATCTCGGCGCGGATCCCTCCGTCGGCGGCATGGTGGTCACCAACACGGGCGGCACCCGGCTGCTGAAGTACGGCGATGTGCGTCGCAACCTGTTGGGTGTGGAGTTGGTGCTGGCCGATGGCACCGTGGTGAACGCCCTCAACCGCCTCCGCAAGAACAACACGGGCCTGGATTTGGGGGCGCTCATGGCGGGCACCTTCGGTTCCCTGGCCGTGGTCACCGGTGCCGTGGTGCAGGTGGTGCCCAAGCCCAAGCAGCAGGCCGTGGCCATGGTAGCCGCCCAGGATGGCGAAGCCGTGCTGGCGCTCCTTCGGGCCCTGGAATCCCAATTGGGCGACGTGCTGAGCGCTTTCGAGGTGATCAGCGCCAACGCCTTCACGCCGGTCTTCACGCATCATCCTTCCCTGCGGAACCCCTATGGCAGCACCGCGCCCGCGGCCTTCACGGCCCTGGTGGAACTGAGCAGCACGCTGCCCGCCGAAGCCCTGGCCCTGGGGGATCTGCTGGAGGGCTCCCTGGGCGCCTTCCTGGAGACGCAAGCGGGCGAAGGCATCAGCGACGTGTTCATGGGCAAGGCCGAGGATTTCTGGGCCATTCGCCATCACGTCAGCGAAAGCCTGCGCCATGAGGGCAAGGTGCTGGCCTTCGACCTCAGCGTGCCCCGCAGCCGCATGGCCGCCTTCCGGGAGGAGGTGGCGCGCGTCCTGGCCGCCGAATATCCCTTCATCAAACCCTGCGATTTCGGTCACTGGGGAGATGGCGGCACCCATTTGAACCTCGTATGGAAAGAGTCCGAAGCCTCCAAATCCACCGTGGAACTCATCGCTGAGTTGCAGCCCCGGATCTACGAGTTGTGCGTGGAGGGGTTCCAAGGCTCCTACAGCGCCGAGCATGGCGTGGGCCCCCACAATCAGGCCAGTTATGACCGCTTCACCCCTGAACCGGTGAAAGCGCTCGCCCGGGCGCTGAAGGGGCACCTGGATCCCAAGGGCATCCTGGGAACGGTCAAGCTGGGCTAAAGCGCGGCAGCGAGCAGCAACGGAATTCCCGGGTCAATTGCGACTTCGTTCCTTGACCTGCCTGTTTCCTCCCCGGTCCAATGGAGGCTTGCCCCCCATGGCCCCCAGGGTTGAACGACCCGGGCGCCGGAACTGAATGAGGACCCCCCCATGGCCCATCCTTCCCTCCCCCTACTCGGCGCCTGCCTTGTGCTCATCGGAACCCCCGGCCACGCTGGTGTTCCCATGAAGCCCAAGACCGCAGCCGACGCCATGATCGCCCCCTGGAAGGGCCCCTTCGGCGGCGTACCCGCCTGGTCCGTGGTGAAGCCCGAGGCCTTCCCCGAGGCCTACGAGGCCGCCATGAACGCCCAGCGCGCGGCCATCCGGCGCATCACGGACAACCCGAAGCCCGCCACCTTCGAGAACACCATCCTCGCCATGGAGAAATCCAGCGCTGAGCTGGATCGCCTGAACATCCTCTTCGGCGTGCACACGGCCACCCTCAACGTGGGCGTGATTCCCAAGATCGAGGAGCAGATGGCCCCCAAGCTCGCCGCCTTCGGTGACGAGATCATCCAGAACGGCGCCCTCTTCAAGCGCATCGCGGCGGTGTACAACAGTCCCGCCAAGGCCAAGCTCACCAAGGAACAGCAGCGCCTCACCTGGCTCTACTACGTGAACTTCGTGCGTAGTGGCGCCCAGCTCAGCGCCGAGCAGAAGGCGAAGCTGGGCACCTTGAACCAGCGCCTGGCCACCCTGGCGGCCCAGTTCGGGCAGAACCAGCTGGCCGATGAAACGGATCAGTTCACGGTCATCGAGAAGGCCGAAGATCTGGCGGGCCTCTCCGAGGATCTGAAGGGCGCCGCCGCCCGCTCCGCCGAGAAGCGCGGCCTCAAGGGCAAGTGGGTGATCAACAACACCCGATCTTCCGTGGATCCCTTCCTCTCCTACGCCCAGAACCGTGAACTCCGGGAGAAGGTCTGGCGCGCCTTCATCAGCCGTGGTGACAACGGCGGCAAGACCGATAACAAGGCCATCGTGGTCGAAATGCTGAAGCTTCGCTTCGAGCGGGCTCAGCTCCTGGGTTACAAGACCCACGCTCACTGGGCGGTGGAACAGTCCATGGCGGGCACCCCCGAAAAGGCCGTGGCCCTCATGGAGGCCGTGTGGAAGCCCGGCGCCGCGGCGGTGAAGGCCGATGTGGCGGCCATGCAGGCCCTGGCCGACGAGGAGAAGGCGGGCGTGAAGATCGCCCCCTGGGACTACCGCTTCTACGCCGAGAAGGTGCGCAAGGCCAAGTACGACCTGGACCTCAATGAGGTCATGCCATACATGCAGCTGGACAAGCTTCGCGAGGGCATGTTCTGGGCCGCGGGCCAGAACTACGGCATCACCTTCACCAAGCTGAGCGGCATCGAGGTGCAGCACCCCGACGTCACCGTCTATGAAGTGAAGGATACGAAGGGCCAGCATGTGGGCCTCTGGTACTTCGACCCCTTCGCCCGGGAAGGCAAGCGTTCCGGCGCCTGGATGAACGAGTACCGCACCCAGCAGCAGATGGGCGCCAAGCCCGTTTCGCCCATCGTCTCCAACAACTCCAACTTCGTGAAAGGCGCCCCGGGCGCCCCGGTGCTCATCTCCTGGGATGACGCCCGCACCCTCTTCCACGAGTTCGGCCACGCCCTTCACGGCTTGCTCTCCCACAGCCACTACCCCAGCGTGTCCGGCACCAACACCGCCCGGGATTTCGTGGAATTTCCCTCCCAGATCAACGAGCACTGGTTCGACACCCCTGAGGTGCTGAACCGCTTCGCCGTGCACTACCAGACCGGCAAGCCCCTGCCCCAGGAGCTGGTGGCCAAGATCAAGAAGGCCGGCACTTTCAACGAGGGCTTCCACACCATGGAGTACCTCGCGTCCGCCGTCATCGACATGAAGCTGCACATGGCAGGGGGCGCCACCATCGATCCCACCGCCTTCGAAAAGGATGAACTCACCAAGCTCGGCATGCCCGAGGAGATCGTGATGCGCCACCGCATCCCCCAGTTCGGGCACATCTTCTCCGGTGGCGTGGGCGGCTACGAGGCGGGCTATTACGCCTACCTCTGGAGCGATTCCCTCACCGCCGATGCCTGGGAAGCCTTCACCGAAGCCAGCGGTCCCTGGGACAAGGCCGTCGCCGCCCGTTTTAAGAAGGAGATCCTCTCCGTGGGCAACACCCGCGATCAGGGTGAATCCTTCCGCGCCTTCCGGGGCAGGGACGTCAACACCGACGCGCTGATGCGCAAGCGTGGGTTCCTCAAGAAGTAAGAACTGCGAATAACGCGAATGGGCGCGAATGGAAAGCCAAGTGCGGTTCCATTCGCGCTCATTCGCGTCATTCGCGGTTAATTTCTTTGCATGGCCCCCACCACCCTCCGCGCCCTCATGAGCCGCCTTCGGCACCCCGAGCGGGGTTGCCCCTGGGATCTGGAGCAGGATCACCAGAGCCTCGTGCGGCACCTGCGCGAAGAGACGGCGGAGGTGCTGGAGGCCCTGGCGGCGCACAAGCCGGGAGACCCCGCCACGGAGGCCCATCTCAAGGAGGAACTGGGGGACCTCTGGCTGCAGGTGGTCTTCCACGCCCAGATGGCCGAGGACCGCGGGGCCTGGGATCTGGCGGACGTGGAGCGCCTGATCGTGGAGAAGCTGGTGCGCCGCCACCCCCACCTCTTCGCGAATGTGGACGTCACCGGACCCGAGGAAGTGCTGGTGAACTGGGACGCCATCAAGGCCGAGGAACGGAAGGCCAAGGGCCTGCCCGCCACGAAACGCCTGCTGGAGGGCACGGCGCACCTTTCCCCCTTGGATGAGGCCATGGAGATCGGGAAGCGCTGCGCCAAAGTGGGCTTCGAATGGCCCGATCTGGAAGGGGTGCTCGACAAGGTGAAAGAGGAGGTCGCCGAACTTCAGGCCGAAAGCGATCCCGTGCGGGTGGAGGCAGAGTTCGGGGATGTGCTTTTCTCCCTGGTGCAGTGGGCCCGGCGCAAGGGCGTAGATCCCGATGCGGCCCTGCGCAAGCAGATGGTGCGCTTCCGGAACCGCTTCGAGGCCGTGGAGGACGATGCCCTCGCCCATGGGGGCTGGGAGCACCGCACCCTGGATGACATGGAGGCCCAGTGGCAGGCCGCCAAGCTCCGGAACCGGGCTCACGAGTAGGGCTTCGCCAAAGGCTGATGACGCCTGGGCCATCCAACTGTGGTTAGCTGTGTCCCAAAGGCTTGGACCCACGCCCCATGACGCCGCTGCCCTTCTACATTGTCACGCTGACCCACCCCGAACCGGAGGAGGGGCTGATCTACGGCCGTCGCCTGGGCGATGACGCCCTGCCGGAATTGCGCCTGGATCTGTGGCCCGACCGGGATCCCGCGGAAATGGTGAGCGTGCTCCAACGGCGCTGCCTCGTGACCTGCCGCCGGGCTTCCGAAGGAGGGCGCTGGCCCGATAAGGATGAAGCGGGGCGTCTCGCCCACCTGAAGCGGGCCGCCGATGCGCGCCCCGCCTGGATCGATCTGGAATGGGATGTGAAGGTGCCCGCCTGGTTCGAACCCCACCGCACCCACACGCGCCTGCTTCGCAGCGTCCATGTGAAAGAGGGCGTCTTCGACTTGGAGGAGCGCTTGAAGGCGCTGCCCGAGGGGGATGCCTGGAAGTGGGTGGGGCATGCGGGGCGCCTGGCGGACAACGCCCGCCTCAAGGCGCCGCTGGCCTGGGCCCATGACCACGAGCTCCGCCTGAGCGCCTTCCTCATGGGCCCCAAGGGCATGGTGACCCGGGTGATGCAGGGGGCCTGGCATGGGGCCTTCACCTACGCCTGCCCCGACGACGGCCCGCCCGCGGCGCCGGGGCAATTGCCCCTGGCCACGCTGCGCAGCTGGCGGGTGGCCCGCCTCCACAAGGACCACGGCATCTGCGGCGTGATGGGTTCGCCGGTGATGCACAGCCGCAGCCCCGAGTACCACACGCCCCGCTTCCAGCGCTCCTGGAAGGACCTCGTGTACCTGCCGCTGGAGTGCGCGGAAGCTGAGGAAGCCGTGGAGGCCCTGGACGCGCTGCCCGTGCTGGGGCTCTCCATCACCGCGCCTCTGAAGCGGAGCCTGCCGGAGGCGCTGGGGCTGCGCGGCCCCTTGAACACCCTGTGGCGGCGGGCCCCGGGTGACCCGTGGCAGGGCGCGAACACGGATGTGGAAGCCCTCAAGGCCCAATTGCAGGGGATGCCCAAAGGCCCTGTCCTGATCCTCGGCGATGGCGGCGTGGCCGGGGCCAGCCGCGATGTGGCCGAGAGCTTGGGCTACTCGGTGGTGATGGTGAAGCGCCGGGCCCAACCGCTCACGGTGGCGCTGGGCACGCTGAAACCCGTGGGTGTCATCCAGGCCACGAGCCTCGGCATGGATCCCGACGATCCCATGCCCTTCCCGGAGCTGCTCTCGGCGGCGCTGCCCACACTGCAGTGGGCCGTGGAGTGGGTCTACAAGGAGAAGACGGCGTTCACGAAATGGGCCAAGGCCCACAACCTCACCCTGATCACCGGTGACACCCTCTTCGACCTGCAAGCGGAGGCCCAGAGCCGCCGCTTCATCTCCGGCTGCGGGGGCTGAGCCGTGCGATTACTCCTCGTGGAGGACAAGGACAGCTTCCGGCGCCTGCTGGAGCAGGCCCTGGCGGGTTCCCCTTTCGAGGTGGTGGCCACCGGGGATCCCCGGGAGGCGCTCCAGGCCCTGGAGGCGGGCCCCTTCGACCTCCTGGCCACGGATCTGCGCCTGCCGGGCCTCACCGGATTGGAGCTCATCCACCGGGCCAAGCGCCTGCAACCGGGGTTGCGGGTGTTGCTCATGAGCGCCTTCGCGGAAGCCAAGGACATCGTGGAAGCCATGCAGGCCGGGGCCGATGACTTCCTGCCCAAGCCCTTCGAGCTCGCGGCCTTCCTGAACCTCCTGGATCGGCTCCGAGCCCTGGCATCCGCACCGCCGCCCAGCCCCCAGGAGCCCTGGGTGGCCGCGAGCCCGGCCCTCAAGGAGGTGGATGCTGCCCTGCGAAAGGCGGCCGAGGCCACGGTGCCCGTGCTCTTCCTGGGGCCCCGGGGGGCCGGGAAGGGAAGGGCGGCCCGGAGGCTCCACATGCTGCGCCATCCCAAGGCGCCCTACCTCTCCCTCGCGGCCGAGGCCCTCAGTCCCGAGGGCGTTCCCGAGCACCAGCGGCGGCTCGTGGCCGGGGGCAGCCTCTTCCTGCAGGGCCTGGATCTCGTGGGCGCCGAGGCCGGAGAAGCCCTCATCCGCCAGCTGGAGGAGCCGGGCCTGCGCTGGATGGCGGGCGCGGTGTCGGCGCCGGAGCCTCGCCTGCGGGAGCGCTTCGGCGTCTTGGAGCTCCGGGTGCCCGGGCTGAAGGAGCGGCGGGAGGACATCCTGCCCCTGTTCCGCCTCTGCCTGGAGCGGGCCTGCCAGCGGGAAGGGCACCTCAGCCCCCAATTGGATCGCGCCTCGGAGCGGGAGCTGCTGGAGCATCCCTGGCCCGGCAACCTGCGGGAACTGGAGGCCCTGGCCCTGCGCACCGCGCGCTTTCACCGGGGGCCCCTGATCCGGGGCTTCCGGGATCTCGGCCTCGCAGAGCAGGAGCCCCTCATCCTGGGCTGGCCCCAGGAGGGGAGCCTGGACCTGATGCAGAAGGAAGTGGGCCGCCAGGCCGAGGCCCGGCTGCTGCGGCGGGCCCTGGAACGCGCCGGGGGGGATCTGCCCCGGGCGGCGGAGGCCCTGGATCTCACGGTCCGCGTGCTGGGGCAGCGCCTCCGGGACCATGGCATCTCGATCGATTAGGGTCGCATACTGAAGCTATGAATGTTCCCCCCGTCCAGCCCCTGGAGCATCGTTCGGCGGAGGCCCTGCGCAAGGCCGTGCTGGGAGGGCTCCAGTCCCTCCAGTCCGTGGTGGTGGGCAAGGAGGTTCAAGTCCGCCGCGCCCTGGCCACGCTGCTGGCCGGCGGCCACCTCCTGCTGGAGGATGTGCCCGGTGTGGGCAAGACCACCCTCGCCAAGGGCCTGGCGCGGCTCCTGGGGGGCAGCTTCCAGCGGGTGCAGGGCACCAACGATCTGCTGCCCTCAGATCTCCTGGGCGTGCACCTCTGGGATGGCACGGCGCAGGCCTTCCGATTCCAGCCGGGCCCCGTGTTCTGCAACGTGCTGCTGCTGGACGAACTGAACCGCATCGGACCGAAAACGCAGAGCTCCCTGCTCGAAGTCATGGTGGAGGGCCAGGTCACCCTGGATCGCAGCACCCACCCCCTGCCAGATCCCTTCTTCGTGGTGGCCACTCAGAATCCCCTGGATCACGCGGGCACCTTCCCCTTGCCCGAAAGCCAGCTGGATCGCTTCAGCTGCGTGCTGCACCTGGGCTATGCCGACCCTTCGGCCGAGCGCAAAGTGCTGCTGGGGCAGGCGGGCACCGAGCATCTGGATCGACTCAGCCCCTGCCTGGATCTGGATGGCTGGCGCCTCGTGCGCCACCAAGTGCAGGAGCTGCGCCTCAGCGATCCGCTGCTGGATTACGCCGAACGCGTGGCCCTGCGGCTGCGGCAATCGGGCTCTTTCTGTTCCACCCGCGCGCTGCGCCATTGGCTGCGCCTGGGGCAGGCTGAAGCCTGGCTCTCGAACCGCGATTTCGTCACCCCCGATGATCTCCAGGCGACCCTCGGCGATGTGATGGCCCATCGCGGCACCCTGGATGACCGGCGCCTGGCGCGGGCGGATCGGCGGGACCAGTTGGGCCGTCTCGTGGCCGAAGTGCCGGTGGGCTGGAAGCCGTGACCGCGGCTGAAGAACCCAGCGAAGCCAGCCACCTGGGGCAGGTGCTGCGCCAGGCCCGCCTGGCGAGGACGCTGAGCCGGGAGCTCCTGGCGGAGGAGGTGAACCTCCACCCCTCGCAGCTCCAGGCCCTGGAAGAGGGCCGTTGGAAGGCCTTTCCGCCGGGAGGTGTGCGCCCCCTGGTACGGCAGCTGGCGGAGCGGCTGGGCGTGGATCTCGCCGAGCACGTGGAGGCCTTCGAGGCCCTTCCCGGCCTGCCCGAAACGCCCCCGGTGGATCCCACCCAAGAGCGCATGGAGCGCTGGGCGGTGGTGGGGCTGAGCATCCTCAGCCTGCTGTTGCTCGTGTGGCTGCTGGTGCCGGGCCCGCGCCTGGGGCAGCGGCAGTCCACCCTCAGTTGGCTGCCCGAACATCCCGGCTCCTATGTGCCGGCACCCCCGCCCCCGGCCCAGTCGGCTTATCCGGTGCTGGGGGACATGCTCCCCGAGGCCCCCCGCACCGAAGCCGGCATCCTGGTGAGCCTCCGGGCCCAGGACGTGGCCGAAGCGGTGCTGGATGGGGAAGGGGGCCTGCACCTCACCCGGACGCTACGGGTTTCCGAGCCCTGGAAGATCCGGGTAAAGGGCGCGTTCCAGCTCATCCTGTCCAACGCCGGCGTCGTGCGCGTGGAGGTGGCCGGAGAGGCCATCGACCACGGGGCCGCGGTCGGCGAGGATTGGGAGGGGCGCTTCGACACCGAAGGTCGCTGGATCAAACCGAAGCCCAAGGCCCTGCCCGCGGGTGGTGCGCCTGAAATTGAAGAAACTCCGGAGTAGCCGTGCATCCGATCATCCAAAAATTCCTCGCGAACCAGCTGCCCGATCCCATGGTGAGCGCGCTGCTGGGCGGCGCTCTGCCGGTGCCGCCGCTGGACCTCCTGCAGGCCCTCGCCCACGCGGCGCTGGCCGAGGGACCCTACCAGGAGAAGGCCCAAGCCACTTTCGAGGGGATGCCCGAGTCGCTCATCGCGGGCGTGCTGCTGGCGCCCATTGAGCCCGCCGATCCCCTGCGGTTGATCCTGCGCTTCCGCAAGGAGATGACCCTCCTCGATCCGGCGCTGCTCCACGGGAACATCACCTCCGCGATCCTCGAAGAGGCGGTGCCCTTCCTCCCTGGGCCCGCGCTGCCCATCGTCTCCAACAACCAGGTGAAGTGGTTGGAGCGCCCCCAGATCCTCGACCTCCTCGAGGAACATCCGGAGTGCGACTACAACCTCAAGCGGCGCATCGAGGAATTCCGCTTCGACGTGCTCAAACAGGGGCCCGAAAGCCTCAAGCAGGAGCGTCTGGCCGTCATCGACGATGTGGAAGCCGGCCGCCTGGACAAGGCCTGGGCCGAGCTGCCCATGCCCAAGGTGGAGCTGCCCGCGGGCGTGGACGCGGATCGCCGGGAGAGCGATGAACCCTTCGATGGGGAGGAGCGGCGCGCCCACCTGGGCGACGAGCCCATCGTGGATGAGGACGGCAACCCCATCAGCCTCAGCCTCACCCAGCGCGTGATGCGCCTGAAGACGAACCAGAAGATCATGTTGGCCACCAAGGGCGGCAAGGAAGAGCGCACGATCCTCATCCGCGAGGCCAACCGCCTCATCCAGGTGGCCGTGATCCGCAATGGCCGCATCACCGAAGGCGAAGTGGCCTACATCGCCAACATGCGCACCATCAACGAAGAAGTGCTCCGCCTCATCGCCGCCAACCGCGACTGGATGAAGAAGTACACCATCTACAAGAGCCTGGTCATGAACCCCAAGACCCCGCTCCCCATTGCCATGACCCACTTCAAGCGGCTCATGGAAGCGGATATCAAACTCATCATGAAGGACAAAAACGTACCCGAAATGCTGCGGCGGGAAGCCAAGCGGCTCCTGGAGAACAAGGCGGCGGGGCGGCCGGGATCCTGAGTCCCTCTCTCTGACATCCAAATGAAAACCCCCGGTACCGGGGGTTTTTCATTTGGAGCGGGCGAACGGGATTGAACCGTCGACATCAAGCTTGGGAAGCTTGCGTTCTACCACTGAACTACGCCCGCAAGCGCTTTCCTGATGCTACTTCAAAGGACCATTAGGGGCAAGGCGGTGGGGGGTGGGGGTGGCCTAGGAATGCCGGTAGTTGAGTCGGCCTTTATTACAACCGATGCATCCCTATACGAAGCTTCCCCTTCGAATCAGGAGCATCCATGAAGAACACCCGCGAACAGGGCTTTACCCTCATCGAAGCCGCCGTGGCCATCGCGGTGGTGGCCATCCTCTCCGGCATCGTGGTGCCGTTGGTGGTGAAGAACCTGGATGACAGCCGCCGTGCCCGCGCTGCCAACGATATCCAGGTGATCGCCGCGGCCATTGCCAGCCAGCTCAAGGACACCGCAAATCGCCCCAACGCCGCGGGCGGCCCGGGCGGCTCCAACGGCACGGGCACCAATTTCTGGGCCTCGGGCGCGGCGGGTGCGGCCAGCTACCCCGTGGGCGTGGCTCCCGCCGTGGCCGCGAACCTGTTCACGAACCTCTTCTCCACCCAGGCCAGCCCGGCCAATGCCCAGACGCTGTTCGGCCTGACCAACCTCGGTGCGGCGGCCAACGCCGGCCAGGAATTCGCCTACAAGGGCCCCTACCTCGGCGCCGATGTGGCCGCCAAAACGGATCCCTGGGGCACCCGCTACCTGATCATCGGCTACAACCAGGCGGGTCAGGGCATCAACAGCCCCATCTGGGTGGTGTGCGCCGGCCCGGACAAGACCATCAGCACCGGGGTGAATTCCCTCACGGCGCCCCCGAACATCTGGACCAAGACCACCACCTCCGTGGACGATATCGTCGTCCGCGTGAACTAGGCCTGCATGCCCAGGACCCGTCCCACCCCCTCCGGATGGGACGGGTCATCGACGCCATGACCAGTCCGACCCCGGGCCCGGGAGCCCCCCGCAAACTGTTGGGCGAACGCCTGGTGGGCGCCGGCCTGCTCACGGAGCGGCAGCTGGAGCTGGCGGTGCGCGAGCAGAAGCGCACCGGGGTGATGCTGGGCGAGATCATCACCCAGCTCGGACTGGTGACGCCCCAGATGCTCAGCGCGGTGCTGGCCGAGCAGGGCGGCGTCCGTTATGTGGATTTGGGGGATATGGAGATCCCCCCGGCGGCCCTGGCCCTTGTGCCGGAGGAGATGGCTCGCCGGCTCAACGTGGTGCCGCTCTCCCTGGATGGGGACGTGCTCACCCTGGCCATGGCCAACATCTATGACATCGAGGCCCTGGGCGAAGTGGAGGCCTACACGCGGCGGCCCGTGGAGGTGTCCGGCGCGGCGGAAGAGGACATCCACGTCAAGATCAATGAGGCCTACGGCGAGCGGAAGACGCTGGAGGAACTCATCGAAGAGGCCATCCAGGCGAGCCTGGGCACCTCCCGGGATCCCGAAGCGGAGCTGCCCGTGGTGCGCCTCGTGGATCAAATCATGCTCAAGGCCGTACGGGACCGGGCCACGGATCTGCACGTGCAGCCCGGGCCGCGAACCGTGCTAACACGCTATCGCGTAGATGGCACCTTGCAGCAGGGCCCCAGCCTGCCCAAGGCCGTGCAGGCGGCCATCGTGGCGCGGTTCAAGATCCTCGCCGAGGTGAACCTGGCGGAGAATCGCCTGCCGCAGGATGGCAAATTCCAGTTCGCCTACGGCAAGCGCCACTTCGACGTGCGCGCCTCCTTCCTGCCCAACAACCATGGCGAAAAGGTGGTGCTGCGCTTCCTCGACAAGACCAAGCTCGTCATGGGCCTGGATCAGCTGGGCATGCCCGACGCCATCTTCGAACGCTTTACCAAGATTCTGGCCCTACCCCACGGCGTGATCCTCGTAACGGGCCCCACGGGCAGCGGCAAGACGACCACGCTCTATTCCGCCCTCAACAGCATCAACGGAAGCGATCGCTGCATCGTGACCGTGGAGGATCCCGTCGAGTACGAGCTGCCCCTCATCACCCAGGTGCAGGTGAACGTGAAATCGGGCCTCACCTTCGCGGCCGGATTGCGGAGCATCCTCCGGCAGGATCCCGACATCATCCTCATCGGTGAGATCCGGGATGCGGATACAGCGGGAATCGCCATCCGCGCGGCCATGACGGGCCACCTGGTGCTCTCCACGCTCCACACCAACGATCCCGTGGGCTCCCTGCCGCGCCTGAAGGACATGGGCGTGAGCAACCTGGAACTGGCCGCCAGCCTCCAGGGCGTGCTGGCCCAGCGCCTGGTGCGGGCCAATTGCCAGGCCTGCTCGGCCCCCTACACACCTGAACCCGAAGCCCTCACCCTGCTCAAGCCCGAGCAACGCACGGGCCAATGGGAGAAGGGCCGCGGCTGTGAGATCTGCGGTCAGACGGGCATCCGGGGCCGCCGTCCCATCCACGACCTCCTATATGTGAGCCCCGCCATCCGGGAACTCATCGCCAAGGGCGCGGGGCTGGGGGAGATCGAGGCCCAGGCCCGCGTCGAGGGCAAGACGAGCCTTTTTGAGCATGCCCTGGTGCTCGCCCGCAAGGGCCTCATCACCCTGGAAGAAGCGCTGCGCGTCTCCATGGCGGAGGAGGCCTGATGCCCAACTTCGCCTACACCGCCAAGGGCTACGACGGCCGCCTCATTAGGGGCGTGCGCATGGCCTCCAGCGAGGATGAGTTGGCCAACGCCCTCGCCCGGGAGAAGGCCTTCCTTGTGAAGGCGGAGCTTGAAGGCGCCACGCGCCTGGGTCGCGCCAAGATCTCCCGCAAGGATCAGGTGGCCTTTCTCATGCACCTGGGCAGCTACATCGAGGCGGGCGTGCCCATCCTGGCGGCCCTGGCGGATTACAAGATCCCTGAGAACCCCAACCTGGATGCGGCCTTCACGGACATCCGGCGGCGCATCGAAGGGGGCGCCAGCCTCTCAGAAGCTTTCCAGGCCCACCCCAGCCTCTTCTCGAATCTGCAGATCAACATGATCAAGGCGGGCGAGGGCAGCGGTCGCCTGGATGAGGCCCTGCGGGAAGTCGTGAAGCTCGTGGAGTGGGAGGAGGCCTTCGCCGCTCAAATCCAGCAGGCCAGCACCTATCCCCTCATCGTGCTGGGCGTCATCGGGCTGGCGATCCTCGCGGCGTCCATCTTCGCCTTCCCACCCATCCTGAAGATGCTGCGGGAATTCAACGTAGCCATGCCGCTGCCCACCCGGATCTTCCTGGGCGTGGGGGATTTCCTGGTGAACTTCGGTTGGTTGGTGGTGGTGCTCCCCACGCTAATCTACGTGGGGCACCGCATGTCCTTGCGAGATGACGCCTACCGCCTCTGGTGGGACACGCAGAAACTCACGGCGCCCCTGATTGGCCCGCTCGTCACGCGCATGGGGCTCTCCCGCTTCGCCACCTTCTTCGCGGCCCAATTCCGGGCCGGCATCCCCATCGTGCAGATCCTCCGGGAGTGCGAAGGTGTCACGGGGAACGCCCGGCTCTCCCTGGATGTGCGTCGCATCCGCGAAGGCATCGAGGGCGGTGAACGCCTGGGCGCCATGGCTGCGCGCGTCGGCACCTTCCCGCCCCTGGTGGTGCGGATGCTTTCCATCGGCGAAGAAGCGGGCAACCTCGAGCAGACCCTTACGAAGGTCAGCCAATACTTCGACACAGAAGTGCAGGCGGGCGTGAAGCGCTTCTTCCAATTACTGGAACCCCTGATCATCGTGGGGCTGGCCTCGTTGCTCGTCTTCGTGGCCCTTGCGATCCTGCTCCCCATCTACACGCTCATTGGAGGCATCAATGCCGGCGCCCAATAAGCGAACGGGCTTCACCCTCATGGAAGTGGCCATTGCCATCGCGGTGATGGCGATCCTCGCGGGCACGGCGATTCCCTTGCTGCTCAAGAATGTGAACCAGGCCAAAGAACAACGTGCGCGTATCGAGCTGAAGCAGCTTTACGAAGCCTGCTTCGGCGCGCCGGATCGCAGCGTTCCCGGCATGCAGGGCGATTTCGGATTCCCGAATGGGGCCGCGGCTCCGAACCTGGCCATCGCCACGGCGGCCACGGGCACTCGCCTGTATGGCCTCTATGGAGCGGGTCCCCTCCAGGGGGGCTGGCGTGGGCCCTATTGGGGCGGGGGAACCACGGCCGCGGGCCTGCCAAAGGATCCCTGGAGCCGGCCCTACCTGATCCGTCAGATCGGCGGGGCCTTCCAGGTCTACTCCCAGGGGCCCAATGGGGTTCCGGATGTGGCGGCCGGCAACGCCAATGCCCTGGGCGATGACCTGGTCTATCCCAATCCCTTGCTTCCGGTTCCCACCGGCACGGTGCTGGTGGCCACGGTGCGCCATGGGGGCCTCGCCGTGGTGCCCACCAGCATTTCGGCCACGCCGCCTTCCCGAACCAACGCGCTGACACCCCTCGCCTTCAACGTCGGGCCTGCGGCCGGGCCGCCCTATTCGCGCTTGAACCTGCCGGCGGGGCCGTTGCTCATCACGGTGACGATCCCCGGGGGCCAACCGGCCGTCATCGGGCTGGGGCTCTCCGCCCAGCCGCTCCCACAGACCCAAAGCCGCATCATCACCCTGTCGCCCGGCGGCACCCAAAACCTCACCTTCACCTTCAACTGAGCCCCATGTCCAAACCCTCCAAACACACCTTCGTCCTGGTCATGGAAGACCAGGGCGCCGCCCTGCGGGATGGCGAGGGCCAGTTGGTGCTCGCGCTGCCGGGCGTGGCGGCGGGGCCGCAGCGGCGCGCAGAGTGGGGGGCGGCGCTTCGAGGGGTGATCCCCCGCGGAGCCGAGCTGCGCGTGGCGCTGGGTCAGTCGAGCCTCACCGTGAATTGCCAGGATGCTCCCTTCCTAGGAGCGTCGGAATTGAGGGACACGGCGCGGCGCATGGGGGCCGCGGAGGGGGGTGGCACGGCATCCACGGCCGCCGCCATGGATGCGGATCCCGCGGCGGAAGGCGGTCACGTGCTCTGGGTGGCGAGCCTGCCCTCCCGGGAAATGCACGATCTCGTGGCCCTCTCCGAAGATCTGGACCTGCGCTTCACCCAGGCCACGCCCTGGGCCCGCCTGCTGCAGCGCGGCTTGGAGGGCGGCCCGGAGCTGCACCGGGAGCACATGGTTCTGGCCGTGGACGAGGGGCAGGGGCGCCTCTGCGTGTTCCGCGGGCCCGGCCTGTTGCTGCAGCGTGCCTTCCGTATGCCGGAGGATGAGGACGACGAGACCCGGCTGGAACGCGTGGTGCAGGAGCTGGCCCGCACCCTCCAGTTCGTGAAACAGCGGCAGCGCAACATCACCGTGGATCACCTCCTGTTGGTGGGCATGGAGGCGCCGTCTGCGCCCTTCCTGGATCGCCTCAAGGGCCTGCGCCTCACGGCCCTTGAAGGGCCTGCGGACCTCTGGTCCGTGCTCTGGCGGGGGCTGGAACGGGAGCGCAAGGGTGGGTTGAACCTCGTGCCCGTGGAGGTGCTGGAAGCCCAGTCCCGCAAGGTGGCCCGGCTGGTGCTCTGGGTGGCCTCCGTCCTCGTGCTGGCCCTCATGGGCACGATGTGGGCCTGGCTCCGGTGGAGCGTGGACCAGCGCGCCAAGGATGCGGATCAGATGGAGGCCACCCTCGCCCAGCGGAAATCGCTCCAGGCCCAGCGTCACGAAGTCGTAGGGGCCCGTGTGCCCCTGCTGCGCCTGCGCATGGCCGAGGCCCGGCAGGTGCAGGCGGGGCAGGCCCTCGGGCGCCTGGGCGCCCTGTTGTTGGAAGCCCCCGAAGGTGTGGCCCTGGAGAAGGTGGAGGTGCTGCAGGCCCCCGGGGAACCCCTGAAGCACCGCTTCGTGGTGACCGGCACGGCCCTCACGGAACCCTCCTTCAGCGCCGGTCCCCTCTCGCTCTACCTGGCGCGGTTGCAGGCCTATCCCGGCCTCGTGCTCCAGCCCATGCGGGAAGTGCAGCTGTTGGATCGCCGCGATGAAAACGACACCAAGATCGATCAACACGCCGTGGCCCGCTTCACGCTGGAAGGGAGCGCCCCATGAGTCGAGCTTCCACCCGCCCGGCGGAGCGGCTCGTCTTTGCCCTTATCCTGCTGGTGCTCCCCATCTTTTTTTACGCCCTCGTGGTGCGACCGGCCCGGGTGACGCTGGACACCCTGAACGCCCGCATCGAGGCGGCCGATGCCCAGATCCGCGACCTGCCCAACTTCCAGCCCCTATCGGCTGAGGAGAAGAAGGTCCTGCTGGATCCCTCCGCGCCCTGGCGCCAGCGCCTGCCCATCATTTCCGGCGATCGCGCCAAGCTGGCCCACTACGACCGCGTGGTGAGCCTCCTCCAGCGGACCTGGGGCAGTCATGGGGTGAACATCCTGGGCGTGCGCTCCAGTTGGGATCCCATCCAGGCCAGTTTCACGTTGCCCAGCGCGCTGCCGCCGCCCTTGGGCCCCGCAGGGGCCAGTGGTCCCGGTGAGTTGAAGGCCTGGGTGCTGGAGGCCCGCATCGCGGGCACCGCCGATCGGCTCTTCATCGGCCTCGAACACCTGCCCGCCGTGCAGCCCATGCTGGAGCCCGTGGGGCTGAGGTGGGAATCCACGGCGGAGCGCCGCCAGCAGAGCCTGTGGTTGCGCAACCTCGTGCTGGAACCCCTGGCGCAGCCCGCGCCCGGAGGCACCCCATGAGCTTCGTGGAGCGCAACAAGCGCTGGCTCCTGCCCGTCCTCGCCCTGGGCGTGGGGGCCGTGGGCTGGTTCAACTACCAGAGCTTCGCGGGGCCGAAGCCGGCGGAGGCCCCTGCGGCGCCCGTGGCGGGGCAGCCTGCGGAACCAGCACAGGGGGCCGCGACAGCCCCTCCCGCGCCCGCGCCGGAACCGCCCGTGGATTCGGGTGGTCTGTGGGATGACCTCAAGGCCCTGGCGGTGGTGCCCGGCGATCTGAACCGCCTGGATGCCCTGGATACCCAAGCGCGGGGGCCGCTGCCCCTGGCGGCCCTGCGGGAAAGCCCCTCGGATCTCATCCGCCTGGGCGGGCCGAAGGTGTGGGAGGCCCGCTCCAAGCCCCACCCCACGGCGGGCGGCACGCAGCCGGATCCCGCCCCCATCCCCGACATCCTCATCCAGCTGCCGGAGGGCGGCCGCGTCTGGTTCGACGGCGTGGGGTACCGGGAGAAGCAGGAGCTGGATCGCACCCCCTGGAAGGTGCGCAAGATCCACCCCAAGGCCGTGGAGCTGCAAGGGCCCGGGGGCACCGAAGTGAAGTCCATCCATCCTGCGCCGAAATCTGATTCGAAGGAGGGCCCTTGAGCCTCCGCCAGCTGATCATCCCCGTCCTCGCCACCTTCCTGGTCGCCCAGGCGCCACCGCCGCGGCGGGTCACGCTCTCCGTGCGGGAGGCGGACCTCAAAGACGTATTGCGTGCGGCCACCGAAGGGACGGACATCAACCTCAGCTTCGATCCCGGCATCGATACGCGCATCAAAGGTCTGGATCTGAAGGCTGTCACGTTGGACGAGCTGTTGGATCAGGTGTTGCCGAACCTGGGGCTCGGCTCCACCAAGAAGGGGCGCACCCTCCACATCCACAAGGCCGATGGCGCGCTGCGGTTCTACCAGGTGGATCAGTTGGCCCTGAGGCGGAACGGCAACAAGCAGTTCTCCGTCAACGCCTCCGGGCAGACCATCCAGGTCAGCGGCGGCGGGGGCGGCTCCAGCTCCGGCGGCGGTTCGGGATCCGGCGGCGGCGGAGGAGGTCAGGGAGGGCACAGCAGCTCCTACGAATCCAGCCTGAGCTCCGGGAATGCCTACGATCCCTGGAGTGAGTTGCTGATGGGGCTCAGCACCATCATCTTCGGCGAGCCCGCCGGCATGGAATCGGACGCCAGCTCCGGCGCCATGAAGGCTCCGGGCTCCAAGGCCATCTCCAAGGATGGCAAGACGCTCATCATCCATCCGGAAGCGGGCCTCGTGGTGGTGGGGGCCGAGCCCAGCGCCCATCGGCGCGTGGAGCAGTACCTGGAGCAGGTGAAGCGCCGCGGCCGTCACCAAGTCCAACTAGAGGCCCGCATCGTGGAAGTGACTTTGGGGAAGGACAGCCAGGTGGGCGTGGATTGGCAGAAGGCCATCCTCTCCGCAGGCGCCAGCTCCGGCCTGGGCACGGGCACCAACATCGCCGGCACCTTCACCTCGGGGGAGACGCTGAATCCCAGCGTGGATGCCAGCCAGGGGCTCTTCCGCATGGTGGTGGACAACAAGCGCGTCACCGCGGCGCTCTCGGCCCTGGCCCGGGATGGGCGCCTGCAGGTGCTCAGCAGCCCACGCCTCTCCACCCTCAACAATCAGAAGGCCATCCTGCGGGTGATCCGCGAGGAGGCCTACTTCCTCCAGAACAGCCAAGTCACGCCGAGCGGCGGCTTCGGCGCGCCCATCATCACCACCACGGTGACGCCCCTCGTGGTGCCCGTGGGCATCGTGCTGGACATCCAGCCCCAGGTGGGCGAAGACGGCATGATCACCCTGGCGGTGAACCCCTCCGTGAGCGAAGTGGTCTCCGTGCAATCCACCCAGGTGAAGGATTCCGCCGGGAACCTCCTGGCCAGCGCCACCCTACCCGTGGTGGATCGCCGCGACCTGGACACCGTGGTGCGCATGAAGAACGGGGAGACCCTCGTGCTTGCCGGCATCATCAAATCCCGGGACGGCCAGGATGATCGTGGCATTCCCTTCCTGCGCCGCATTCCCTGGCTGGGGAACCTCTTCACCAAGAAGGAGAAGGAGAAGCGGCACACCGAGCTGGCCATCTTCCTCACGCCCACCCTGGTGGAGGAACCGGACCAGATCGAATCCGAGCGTCAGCGGGCCGTGGAGCGTCTGGACAAAGTGGGCGCCAAAGTGGAACCGGAAGTCCCCAAGGACAAGGGCTTCAAGGAGCCTTGAGGGCTTCGAGGCGCCCCTTCAGCCATGCCAGCAGCGCCTCGCCGCCCTCCACGCCCTGCTCCGCGATCCAGAGGGGCATGGTGAGCACTTGGGCGTGTTCCGGACGCAGCTTCACGGCGTCCTTTTCCGTGCAGACGAGCAGCTTTCCGCCGCAGGCCGTGGCCTCCGAGGGCAGCAGGGCGAAGTGACGGAGCGAGGGGATGGCGTGGTCGGGGAAGGCGTGGGAGCCGGCCACCCGCAAACCCGCGGTGGCGAGGTCCGCGTAGAAGGCCTCGGGGTTGCCCAGGCCGCACCAGGCGTAGACGGGGTGCAGTTCGGGCCGGGGCAGGGGGATGCGTGCGCCGCTCTGCCATTCGCGCAGCGCCTGGATTTTGAAGTCCACCCAGAAAATGGGGCCGCCGGAGCCGTGCTCCTTCCACCAGGCCTCCACCTGATCGCGATCCTGCACGCGCCCGCTGCGCGTCACCACCAGGGCGTGGGCCCGGGCGGCGCTCGTCATGGGTTCCCGGAGGTCGCCCAGGGGCAGGGTGCGGCCATTGCCCCAGAGGCGGGCCCCATCCAGCAGCAGCAGATCCAGGTCCCGGTGCAGGGCCCGGTGCTGGAAGCCATCATCGAGCAGGAGCACCCGGGGCGCGGGGGTGGAGGCCAAGGCGTAGCGGGCGCCCTCCACACGCTTACGGGCCACCACCACCCGCCCCTCGCCCAGGCGCTTGGCCATGAGCAGGGGTTCATCGCCGCAGAGCTTGGCCTCACTGGCGGCGGTCACGGGCATGGGGTCCACCTTCCGGGAGCCCCCGTAGCCCCGGGAGACGATGGCGTTGGTCCAGCCCTCGGCCGCCAACCCTTCAGCCAGGTAGAGGGTCAGGGGTGTCTTGCCCGTGCCGCCAGTGCTCAGGTTGCCGATGGAGATCACGGGGGCCTCTACCCGGGCGGCCCGTTCCGGATGATCGTCGAAGGCCCGGTTCCGGGCGCCCACCACGGCCCCGTACAGGGGGGAGAGGGGGGCGGCGAACCAGCGCAATACGGACATGGCTTCCAGGCTATCAGCCCCGCCCCGGAAGGCTGGAGCCGCTTCCTGGCCGCATGGTAAGGATGGAAGGGGCGGGCCGTGGCCTGTTCCCACTTCAGGACCCCCATGAGCGACGGCATCCTCCTCCCCAAGATCCCCCGCGGCACCCTGCTGCCTGAAGCCGAGCGCGTGGCGCGGCTCAAGGAGGCCCTGCCCCAGATCCGGGCCGTGGTGGAAGGGGAGACGGATCCCGTGGCCGTGCAATCCACGCTGGCCTGTCTGCTGTGGGAGACCTTCGTCCAGAGCAACTGGTGCGGGTTTTACCGCCTGGTGGCGCCGGGCATGCTGGCCGTGGGCCCCTACCAGGGGGGCATGGGCTGCCTTCGCATTCCCTTCCACAAGGGCGTCTGCGGCGCCGCGGCTCGGGGCCGGGAAACGCAGTTGGTGCCGGACGTCCACGCCTTCCCCGGGCACATTGCCTGTGACGATGCCACTCGGAGCGAGCTGGTGATCCCCATCGTGGCGGCGGGGGCCCTGCGGGGCGTGCTGGACCTGGATTCCCCCCACCTGAACGGCTTCGGCGCGGAGGAGGCCCGGATCCTGGAGGATTTCCTCGGCGGGGGATGGATGGAAAGACTGGATTGGGGTGACCTGGGTTAACTGGGTTAAGCTAAGTCAACCTCCGGGAACCGCATGGCCGAGACCAGCTTCATCGAGCAGAGCAAGCTTCACTTCGGTGAGGGGCAAGTTGTCTTCTCACAAGGGGAGATGGCCCAGCAGATGTACATCATCCTCAACGGCCGCGTCCGCCTCTACAACGGGCCCGAGGCCAAGGGGGAATGGGCGGAGGAATACGCCAAGGGCGATTTCTTTGGCGAGGGCAGCCTGCTGGAAGCCCTGCCGCGCACCCACACCGCCATCGCGCTGGAGGAATCCGACCTCATCGCCATCAACCGGGGCACCTTTCTGCGTATGATCCGGCAGAACCCCGAAGTCAGCATCAAGATGCTGCAGCGCATGGCTCAGCGGAACCGCGAACTCGTGGAGAAGTCGGACGTCGAGGGCACGCGCCCCCACAAGCGCCAGGGCACCTCGCCCGTGGCCAATCTGGTGAGCGTCCTCTCCGGCAAGCCCTACCCCATCCTGAGCCACGGCTCGTTGATCGGTCGCTTCGATCCCACCACGGGTGTGCACCCCGACATCGACCTCACGGAAGAGGACCACAACCTGAGTGTGAGTCGTCGTCACGCCCGGATCCTTTGCGAGCACGGTCGTTACTTCCTGATGGAAGAGCAGGGCGTCTCCAACGGGACCTTCATCAAGGGCGAGCGGCTGGGTTCCAACGAGCCCCGCGAACTGCACAGCGGTGATCGCGTGGGCTTCGGCATGGTCGTGCTCTTCTTCGAGAAGAGCTGAGCCTTCGCGCTGGGCCTCGGATGACGATGGGCCCAGTGCGAAATCTCCAGAAATAACCTGGCAATTTCGCAGCGACCCCTAACATGGGGACGGGAGGCGGGCCATGACCACCGTGCAAGTGGAAGTGTGGCGGGATGAACACGGCGTCGAGTGGGAGCTGGTTCAGTTGGGCCTCGACGAAATCGGCGGCGGATGCGTGATCCGCGAGCGGAATCGCCTGGATGAGATCGATGGCGACCATCGCGAAGGCTTCGATGTCATCGCCCGGTTCGGCGATCGCGAAGCCGCCGAGGATTACCTGCGGGATGAGGGGTTCTTCGTCGATTGAAGGCGAAAAAGATCGATTAACCGCGAATGGGCGCGAATGGATATTGGCAATGGATCCTTCCCGGGCCAACTCATTCCTTATTCGCGTTCATTCGCGTCATTCGCGGTTTAAAAAAAGGGGGCCCGAAAGCCCCCTCCGCATGATCGGGAATTCGATCCGACTCAGTGCCCCAGGCCCATTTCCTTCGCGGCCTTGGTGAGTTCGGGGACGATCTCGAAGAGGTCGCCCACGAGGCCGTAGTTGGCCACCTTGAAGATGGGGGCCTCGGGATCCTTGTTGATGGCGACGATGACCTTGGAGCTGGTCATGCCGGCTAGGTGCTGGATGGCGCCGCTGATGCCGACGGCGATGTAGAGGGTGGGGGAGACCACCTTGCCTGTCTGGCCCACCTGGATGCTGTGGGAGAGGCCCCAGCCGGCATCCACGGCGGCGCGGGAGGCACCCACCACGCCCCCGAGGGCGTCGGCGAGGTCTTCGAGCAGCTTGAAGTTGGCGCCTTCCTTCATGCCGCGGCCACCGGCCACGATCACGTTGGCTTCGGTGAGATCCACCTTGCCGCCTGCCTTGGCCAGGATCTCCTTCACCACGGCCTTGAAGTCGGCGGCGGGGGCGGAGAGGGCTTCCACGGCGCCCGCAGCGGCCTTCTCGGTGGCGGGGAACACGTTCGGGCGGGTGGAGGCGATCTGCACGGCGCTGGAGAAGGTGGTGGTGGCCACGGCCTTGCCGGCGTAGACGGGGCGCTCGGCCTGCAGCTTGCCGTCGGCCATGGAGAGGCCGGTGACATCGCTGGCGTATCCGGCCTGGAGGCGCGCGGCCACGCGGGGCAGCACGTCCTTGCCCATGGCTGAGGCGGAACCCAGCAGCACGGTGGCGCCCTTGGCCTTCACGGCATCGGCGATCACGGCGGCAAAGGCGTCGGAGGAGTAGGAAGCCAGGGAAGCGGCTTCGCAGGTGAGGATGGCGTCGGCGCCGTACTGGGCGGCCTCGGCGGAGCCCGCGGCGGAGGCGCCGACGAACAGGGCGCCGAGCTTCTTGCCGGAGGCATCGGCCAGGCGGCGGCCTTCGCTGAGGGCTTCCAACGAGGGCTTGCGGACCTTGCCATCTTTCAGTTCACAGAAAACGAGGATCATGGGTGTGCCTTTCGATTCGACGGTGTCTGTGAACTAGAGGACCTTGGCTTCGTCGCGGAGCAGGCCGAAGAGGGACTTCGCCTGGGCGGCGGCGTCGCCTTCGAGCTTGCGGCCCTCGGGACGGGCGGGGGGCAGGGTCAGGGCGGACCAGGCGGAGGCGGCGGGCAGCCCGGCGGCGTCGGCTTCCTCGATGGTCTTTTTCTTGGCGGCCATGATGCCCTTGAGGCTGGCGTAGCGGGGCTCGTTGAGGCCCTTCTGCGCGGTGATCACAGCAGGCAGGGAGCCCTCGACGGCCTCCGATCCGCCCTCGATTTCGCGCTCGGCGCGGAAGGTCGTGCCGGTCAGTTCCAGCTTCACCACGACGTTGGCCTGGGCCCAGCCCAGGAGCTCGGCCAGCATGGGGCCCACGGCGGAGTTGTCGCCGCCCATGCCCTTGTTGCCGGCGAGGATCAAATCGAAGCCCTTGTCCTTGGCGAAGGCGGCCAGGGCCGAGGCCACAGCGAAGGCATCGCCCTGGCCGTCGCCCTTGAGGAGGATGGCGTTGTCGGCGCCCAGGGCCAGGGCGTTGCGGAGCACGTCCTTGCCCTTGTCATCACCCAGCGTGACCACGGTCACCTCGGCCTGGGCGGACTCCTTCAGGCGGATGGCCTCTTCCAGCGCGTACTCGTCGTAGGGCGAGGTGATCCACTTCACATCGGTGGGGTCCAGGGAGCGGCCGTCGGCGGCCACTTTGACCTTCGTTTCGGTGTCGGGCACCTGCTTGAGGGCGACGAGGATCTTCATGGGAACTCCAAGTGGGCGCCGGGATGGGGAAAAAGCCGGCCCGGAACCATCCAGTCTATCCGGCGGAGGGGGGGCTGGCCACGGCTAGAAGCCAGACTGCGTCACAGTTCCGGGCGATTGCCGCGCCTTCCACCCCCAAGTACCCCAAGGGGTCTCAGGGCTGAAGGGGCCCTTCCCAGGCGGGTGTCCGGAACTTTGCCAAAAGGCACTCATGGCGCTTTTCAAGGACTTAGGCGAGGATGCCGAGGAAAGTCCTACCCATTCCCAGGGGCCTCCCAGCTCATGATCCCCCGCCACCTCCTGACCGCAGGCCTCCTCTGGATGGCATTGCTGAGTCCCGCCCAAACACCCGGGCGGAGGCTGGAGGAATACCAGGTGAAGGCCATGTACCTGGGGCACATCGGGGCCTATACGGACCGGCGGGATGGGGCGCCCTACCTGGAGGCCGGGAAGCCCTACCGCATCGGGGTCGTGGGGAAGAATCCCTTCGAACAGCACCTCGCGACGATTTACGCCACCCAAACCGTGAAAAAGGCCAAGGTGAGGGTCGTATTTCCCCGCACGCCGGAGGAAGCCCAGGAGTGCAACATGCTGTTCATCAGCCGCTCCGAGGCCGACCGGCTTGAGGAAATCCTTGGATGGGTGAAGGGGCGGCCCGTGGTGACCGTGGGGGATACGCGGGGCTACGCCCAGCGCGGTGTGATGGTGAATTTCATCCTTGAGAAGGACCTGGTGAACTGGGAGGTGAACCTGGGATCCCTTCGCAAATCGGGCCTCGTGATGGACCCGACCTTCCTGGAACTGGCCGTCCGGCGGCTCGAGGGAGGGGAGCGATGATGGAAGTTCCGCAGGGCCAGGGCCATCCCCAGAGCATCCGCAGGAAGCTCACCTACCTGATGGCCTTCATCACGGCCGTGGCGCTGCTCACCAGCGCCGGGGCCTACTTCGTCTACGAACTCGTCTCCATTAAACGCACCCTGGGCCAGGAGCTGATCACCCAGGCGGAAGTGGTGGCCTTCAACGCCAAGGCCTACCTCCGCTTCGACCGCTCCGATACCGCGGCGCGGGTGCTGGGCAGCTTGAAGGCCTCCCCCAACGTGGAGGCCGCCGCCATCTTCGATGCCTCCGGCGAGGTGTTCATCAAGGAGGGCGTGAAGGGCCGACAGGCCGCGGTCTATCCCGTGGATCTGGATATCCGTGTGCTCCCCCGGGTGCCCGCAGTGCTGCCGCCCCCCCGTTTCGAAGATGGGCGCCTCGAGGTGTGGAGCGCCATCCGCGAGGAGGATGGCCTGCTCGGCTACATCTTCATTCACAGCAATCAGACCGAGGTGCGCTCCCGCCTCGCTTACGCCATGCAGATCCAGGGCGTGATTCTGGTGGTGGTGTTCGGCCTCGTGTTCCTGGCGGGTAGCCGTCTCCAGCGCATGGTGTCCGACCCCATCCTCGGCCTCGCTGGCGCCGCGCGGCGCATCAGCGAAGGCAACGACTACGGCATCCGCGTGGAGGAATCCGGCGGCGGCGAGCTCAAGGAGCTGGCCCACGCCTTCAACGGCATGCTGCAGGAGATCCAGCGTCGGGATCAGCAGCTCACCGAGAATCAAGGCCAGCTGGAAGTGCAGGTGGCGGAACGCACCGATGAACTCATCCGGGTGAACACCCAGCTCCTCATCTCGAAAGAGAAGGCCGAGGATGCCTCCCGGGCCAAGAGCGCCTTCCTGGCGAACATGAGCCACGAGCTGCGCACGCCCTTGAACGCCATCCTGCTCTACAGCGAGTTGCTGCAGGAGGATGCGCGGGATCAGGGGATGGAAGCCCTCGTGCCGGACATCCAGAAGATCCATGGCGCGGGCAAGCATCTGCTCTCCCTCATCGACGGCATCCTCGACCTCTCCAAGATCGAGGCGGGCAAGATGACGCTGTACCTCGAGGAGGTGAAAGTCGCCACCCTCGTGCAGGAAGTGGTCGCCACGGTGAAGCCCCTGGTGGAGAAGAATCAGAATCAGCTCCGCGTGGAAGTGGATCCCTCCATCACCACCATCCGGGCCGATCTCACCAAGCTGCGCCAGACCCTGTACAACCTCTTGAACAACGCCTCCAAGTTCACCCAGCAGGGGCTCGTGGAGCTGAAAGTGGACATGGGGGACGGCAAAGCCTACTTCCGCGTGAAGGACAGCGGCATCGGCATGAGCCCCGAACAGGCCAAGCGCATCTTCGAGGAATTCACCCAGGCCGACGACAGCACCACCCGGCGCTACGGAGGCACGGGCCTGGGGCTCACCATCAGCCGGCGGTTGGTGCAGCTCATGGGCGGCGATATCCGCGTGTCCAGCATCCCCGGGGAAGGCAGCACCTTCACGGTGGAACTGCCCCTCGGCACCCAGGGCCAGTCTCCCAGCGTGGTGCCCGAGCCCCGAGCCGAGGACGTGACGCCCCGGGGCCGTCGGGCCACGGCCCTCATCATCGACGATGACCCCGCCATGCGGGACGCCATGTCCCGGGCGCTGGTGAAGGAGGGCTACTGGGTGGCCACGGCGGCGGATGGCCATGAGGGCCTCGAAGTGGCCCGCGCCCTGCACCCCGATGTCATCACCCTCGACATCCTCATGAACGGCGTGGATGGCTGGATGGTGTTGAGCGAACTCAAGGCCGACCGGCGCACCGCCAACATCCCCGTGGTGCTGCTCACCATGGTGGAGGACAAGGAGAAGGGCTTCGCCCTGGGAGCCGCCGATTACCTCCTGAAGCCCGTGAGCCCCGAAACCGTGGCACGGGTGCTGGATCATCACCGCAAGGGGCAGCCGCCCTTCAGCGTGCTCGTGGTGGAGGATGACGAGGTCACCCTGGAGGCCTACCGGCACATGGTGGAGCATGCGGGCTGGGCCTGCCTCCCCGCCACCAATGCCCTGCAGGCCATGGCCATCCTTGAGGACAACATCCCCAACCTCGTGTTGTTGGACCTCATGATGCCGGGCATGGATGGCTTCGAATTGGTGGCGGAGTTCCAGGCGCGTCCCGCCTGGAGGGACATTCCCGTGATCGTGGTGACCGCCAAGGACATCACGGAGGAGGATCGGGCCCGCTTGGATTGGCCGCAGATCCAGCGGGTGGTTCAGAAGGGGGGCCAGGGCCGGAAGGAATTGGTGGAACTCGTGCGGGGGATCATCACCCGCGGGCGGGCTCCGGAAGGGAAGGGAGCCTGAGCATGCCGAAGATCCTGCTGGTCGAGGACAACGAGTTGAATCGCGATTCCCTCTCTCGCCTCCTGAAACGGCAAGGCATGGATGTGAGCTTCGCCGAGGATGGCGAGGCGGGCGTGCGGGTGGCGTTGAGCGACCAACCGGATCTCGTGCTCATGGACATCGGCCTTCCGCTCATGGATGGCTTCGATGCGACCCGCGCCATCCGCGCCCAGGGCGGCAGGATGCCCATCATCGCCCTCACCGCCCACGCCCTGCAGAGCGATCAGGAGAAGGCCATCGCCGCAGGCTGCGATGACTTCGAAACCAAGCCCGTGGAATTCCCCCGCCTGCTGGCGAAGGTCAAGAAGCTGCTCGGAGTCGAGTGAAGGGGGGCCTGATAGCCTGGAGGCTATGCAGGCACCGGATTTCACTCAGGCGTTGGTTCTCACGGGCGGCGGCACCGGCGGCCACTTCTTCCCCGCCGTGGCCTTGGCCGAAGGCGCCAAGCTTCGGTGGCCCGACCGTCCCATCGCCTTCGTGGGGGCCCAGCGGGGCATCGAAGCCCGGAAGCTGCCGGAGGGTTCGTGGCCTTACCTCCTGTTGGATGTGGAGGGGTTCCTGGGGCGCAATCCCGTGGCCATGGCCCGGGCCGCTTGGAAGACTTGGCGGGCCACCGCGAAGCTCAAGGCGCTGTGGCGCCGTCAGCGCCCCTGGGCGGTCATCGGCACCGGCGGCTATGGCGCGGGGCCCGCGCTCTTGGCGGCCCGGTCTCTGGGCATCCCCTACTTCCTCCACGAAAGCAACGCGGCGCCTGGGTTGCTCGTGAAGCAAGTGGCGCCTGGCGCCCGCCGGGTGTGGTGCGGCCTGGACGCGGTGAAGCCCCTGCTCCCGGATGCCGACTGCCTCACCGTGGGTACGCCGGTGCGCTCCGCCTTCCTGCGCCCCTTCCGCCCCATGAAGGAACTCAAGGCCCCCTTCCAGCTCCTCATCCTCGGCGGCAGCGGCGGTGCCCGGGCCATCAATGAGGCCATGTTCCTGGCGGCTCCGCCGCTGCTGGAGCAGTTCCCGGATTGGAGCATCCTCCATCAGGCGGGCCCCGCTGAATATGAACGATTGAAGGATCGCCCCCGGGAACCCCGCCACCACCTCGTGCCCTTCATCGAGGACATGGCCCAGGCTCTGGAAGACAGCAGCTTCGTGGTGAGCCGATCCGGGGCCAGCACCTGCGCCGAGCTCAAGGCCGTGGGCCGCGGCGCCCTGATGATTCCGCTGCCCAACAGCGCCGGCGATCACCAGCGCCGCAACGCCGAGGCACTGGGGCGGGAGAACCGCGTCATCGTCTCCCTGCAACAGGCCAACCTCCACGATTTCATCGAGGCCCACTGCGCCTCGCACATGGCCACGCCCTACGCGCGATTGAAGCTCGGTAAGACGCCCGAGCCGAACCGCGCCGTGGAACGCTGCCTCGATGATCTGGAGGGGATCCTCACTCCTCGGTGATGCGCCCGTCAGCCCGGGGATCGAAATCCAGCCCAGCTTTGCGGCAGGCGCCCATGAAGGCTTCTCGGTCGCCGGCCCGCCGGTAGGCTTCCATGGCCTCCACCCGGCGGCTCTGCACGAGGTCCACCAAGGCGTCGGCCTGGCTGTGCTGGCCGTAGCGGGCGCCCTTCTGCACGTTGGGTATCTTGTCCAGGGTGCCGGCCCGCAGGAGTTCCGCCACGGACGGCGTGTTAAAGAGGGTCTCCTGGGCCAGGGCCAGGCCGCCGCCGGCCCTGGGGACGAGGGCATGGCCCACCACGGCCTTAAGGCCCTCGGCGAGGAGGGCATGCACCCAAGGGCGGCGTTCGGGCGCGAAGGCGCCCTCGATGCGGCGCAGGGCGTCGAGGGCGCTGGGCGCGCGGAGCACGAGGAACACTAAGCGGCCCTCACAGGCGGCTTCCAGCAGCGCCTCCAGACCCGAACCCCCCGCCCACTCATCCACGGCGAGCAGATCCGGGCGCTGGCGCAGGGCGGTGCGGATGGCCCGGGCCTGCCGCTCCCCATCCCGGCCGATCTCCCGCTGGCGCGCGAGGCCTTGGCCTTCCGGGAGGGCGTATTCGATGGCGTCCTCCAGGGTGACCATGAAGGTCTCCCGCTGGGCGCGCACTTGGGAGAGCAGGCAGGCCAGGGTGGAACTCCGGCCGCTTCCCATGGGGCCCGTGAGCAGCACGAGACCCCGGTTGAGGCTGGAGAGGCGGCACACCTCCTCCCGCAGGCCCAGGCTCTGGGCGTCGGGCACGCCCCGGGGCAGCAACCGCAGGGCGAGGGCGGGGCCGGCGCTGCCGTGGAGCAGGTTCGCCCGTAACCGGCATTGCCGTTTCGGATGATCCACGGCGAACTCCACATCCGCTCCGGCGGTGAAAGTCTCCAGGGCCTTTTTGGGGGCCAGCTCCTTGATGAGGGCTTCGATTTCGGTGAGGCGGGTGGGTCCCAGGTCTTCCCAGGGGGCGAAGCGCCCCTGGGTTTGGGCGATGGGGACTTCTTCGGGGTTGAGGAAGAGGTCCGAAGCTCCGGTGGAGAGGAGGCGGCCGAGGAAGGTCTCCAGGCCCCGGGATTCAGGCACCGTCGCCATGGGGCCTGAAGGTGAACCTGCTTCGCGGGGGGCCGTCGCGGCTTTGGCCACTCCGCGGGCCGCGACGATGCGCGTGCCGAAGGGGGACTTCACGAAGACCACGGTGAAGGGCACGCCCTCGAAGGTGTAGGGGAATTGCACCTTCTCCCCCCGGAGGTAGAGGGTCTCGAGATCCTTGGGGAGGATTTCCTTGGCGAGGCCGTCCAGCACCGTCCCCAGGGATTCCTGGACGCCGAGGTTCTGGCGGTAGCCGCCCGCCAGATCCACGGCGGGTAGCTCGCCGGGGTCCAGGCGGAGGGTCTGGCCCTCCTTCTGGAGCATGAGCGTGAGCATCTTGTCGATCTTGGCCATGGAGCACCGGAAGGAATCAACTCAATTTGATTGAATGTCGTCAAAATGCAAGTCAATCCCAGCCTTTGTATCGGATTTGTTGATCGAAAGCCCAGGGTAGGGAGCGGCTTCGGGCGGTTCCGGTACTCTGGTTCAACCCATGTCTGGCTTTCCCAACCTTCCCCTCAGCGCCAAGGTGACCGTGCTCCGGGGCCTGGGCCCGGCCCGGGCGGCGGCCCTGCAAGAGGCCGGGATCGAGACCCTCCGGGACCTGCTGCTGGGCCTACCCTATCGGTACGTGGACCGGGGTGAACTCACGGCCTTCGGCAAGTTGGACACCTGGGGGTTCGAGCACGGAGGCGAGGCCCGGGAGCCCATCACCGTACTGGGCACCATCACGGACCTGCGCCAGGCCGCCACCCGGGTGCGCCGCATGATGATCACGGAGGTGCTGCTGGAGGACGGCAGCGGCTCCCTACGACTGCTCTTCTTCAATCAACCTTGGTTGGTCAAGAGTCTGAAGGTGGGTGATCGCCTGCTGGCCTGGGGCGCCCTCTCCATGGGCCGAGCGGGATTGGAGCTGCGCAGTCCCGCCTTCGAACGCTTCAGCAAGGAGGATGAGGGCGCCTGGATCAAGCGCTTCCTTCCGCTCTACCGCCGCATCGGACCGCTCTCCAGCCGGGTGCGGGCGCAGTTGGCCCAGGAGGCCCTGAACCGGGTGGATCCAGAGGAGTGGCTGCCCCTGGACCTGCGGAAGGAATTCCCCGGGCCCCTCGAGGCGCTGAGGCATCTGCACCAGCCTCCCGATGATGCGGATGCGGGCGCCCTGGCGATGGGGCTGAGCCCCGCCCATCAGCGCATGGCCGCGGAGGAACTCTTCGCCTTCGCCCTGGGCATCGGCCTGCGCCGGGCCGGGCGCCTGCATCGGAAGGGCCGTGTGGTGCCCACCTCGCCGGAGCTCCGGGAGCGCCTGAAGGCTTACCTGCCCTTTCCCCTCACGGGGGCGCAACGCCGGGCCTTCAAGGAGATCGTGGGGGATCTCACCTCGGGCCGGGTGATGCACCGCCTGCTGCAGGGCGACGTGGGCAGTGGCAAGACGCTGGTCGCCTTTCTGAGCCTCGCCATGGTCGCGGAGACGGGCGGGCAGGGGGCTTTCCTCGTGCCCACGGAGGTGCTGGCGCGGCAGCATGCGCAGAGCCTTTCGCGCTACCTCGGCGAGGACGCGGGGCGGCTCCAGGTGCTGCTGGGTGGCATGAAGGCGGCGGACAAGCGGGCCGCCCTGGCGCGCATCGCCTCGGGTGAAGCCTCCTACGTGGTGGGCACCCACGCCCTGTTCCAGGAGGCCGTGGCCTTCCAGGACCTCCGCCTGGCGGTGGTGGACGAGCAGCACCGCTTCGGCGTGAAGCAGCGCGAAGCGCTGAAGGAGAAGGGCGGCGATCCCCACTTCCTTGTCATGAGCGCCACGCCCATTCCCCGCAGCCTCGCCCTGTCGCTCTTCGGCGATCTGGAACAGTCCGTGCTCGACGAACTGCCGCCGGGCCGCCAGCCCATCAAAACCACCCTCGTGGATCCCGACCATGCGGAGCGGGCCTGGGAGCGGGTTCGCAAGGAATTGGCCGAAGGCCGCCAGGCCTACGTGGTGAGCCCCAGCATCGATCCCTCGGATGAAGGCAAGGTGCAGCTGCGGGACATCCAGGCCATGGAGGCGCTCCTGCGCAGCATCTTCCCCGACACGCCCTTGGAGGTTGTCCACGGGCGGCTCAAGGCCGATGAGATGACTGCGCGCATGCAGCGTTTCGTGTGCGGCGAGGCGAAGCTGCTCGTGGCCACCACGGTGATCGAAGTGGGCGTGGACGTGCCCAACGCCACGGTGATGGTGGTGGATCATGCCGAGCGCTTCGGGCTCTCCCAGCTGCATCAGCTGCGGGGCCGCGTGGGCCGGGGCAGCCATGCCAGCCACTTCATCATGGTGAGCGGCTCCGAGACGGAGCGGCTGCAGACGCTGGTGCAGACCCAGGATGGCTTCCGCATCGCCCAAAAGGATCTGGAGCTGCGCGGCCCGGGCGAATTCTTCGGCACCCGGCAATCCGGGGTGCCCCAGTTCCAGGTGGCGGACCTCGTGCGGGATCGTCGGCTCCTGGAGCGCTGCCGGGAGGCCGCGGAGAAGGCCATCGCCGCCGGGCTCACCGAGGCCCAACAGGCCTGGCTCCAGCGGGAGCAGGTGCGGCTGAAACTGGCTGAGGTGGGGTAGGGCCCTCCCTCGCAAGGCGTCGATTTGTAAGGTACGCTCCTGCTGAACACCAGGAGCTTCGTTGGTCGACCCCCGCTTGCAGATGCGGATTGAAGCCTATTACCGGGCCTTCAATGCCCGCGCCGAGGAGGCCTACCTGGCCTGCTTCCGCCCCGATGGCGCGGTGGGGGGCACGCTCACGGGCCCGCCCGTGGCGGGCGTGGGCGTGCAAAAGGCGATCCTGCGCACGGCCAGCGGGGGCATGGGGGATCTCATGATGTCCCCCGTCGCGCTGTACCAGGCCCAATCGGAAGTGGCCGTGGCCTGGGAAGGTGAAGTGAGATCCCCCTCCGGGAACCGCACTCCCGTCCACGGCCTATCGGTGTTCGAGCTCGATGAGGACGCGAAGATCCGGATGGCCCAGGTGTTCTGGAACCCCCAACCACTGACGGGGGTGGGGCCCACCGAAGCCACCGGGGTCGATTCCGGCTACCGGCGGGCCATCGAGGCCTACTTCAAACATTTCAACGAACGGAATTGGGTCGCCACCGGTGAGCTCTTCGCGGAGGAGGGCAGCTTTGGAGGCACCCTCGCCGGGTCCGGCATGCGGGGAGAGGCCACCCTTCGGGGGGTCTACGAGGCGGCGGTGGCCCGATTCCCGGAGATCCACATGAGGCCATTGGAGGCCTTCCAGGCGCAGACCGAGGTGGCGGTTCACTGGGTGGGCGAAGCCCAGGGGTGGGATGGCACCCTACAACCGATCAAGGGCATCGCGACCTTCCGGTTCACCGAATCCGGGAAGATCGGCCGCTATCGGATTTACTGGGATCCCCGCCCGCTACTTGAGCAGCCCTGAGACCACCCGGTCCCGGATGGGCTCGGGCACCAGCTCTGAGAGGTCGCCGCCGAAGTGACCGATTTCCCGCACCAGCTTGGAACTCACCGCGGAATATTTCTCCTTGGGCATGAGGAATACCGTCTCCAGCTCCGGCGCCAGTTTGCGGTTCATGAGCGCCATCTGGAATTCGAACTCGAAATCGCTGAAGGCCCGCAGGCCCCGCACGATGAACTGGGCTTTGCGCTGACGGGCGAAATCCACAAGCAGGCCGTGGAAGGAGGTGATCTCCACCTTCTTCATGTCCTGGGTCATCTCACGCAGAAATTGGATGCGCTCCTCCACCGTGAAGGCGGGTTGCTTCGCTTCGTTCTGGAGCACCGCCACCACCAGCCGATCCACGAGCTTGTCGGCCCGCTGGATGAGGTCGAGGTGCCCGTAATGCACGGGGTCGAAAGAGCCAGGGTAGATGGCGATGCGCAAGGGATCCTCGGGGTGGCGGGAATCAGGATGCCATAAAGGCGACCCACCCTCGGTCACCGGCGCATTTTCGGGGTGAACGCTATTAACCTGGAGGCATGTCCACGCGCCTCTCCATCGGTCTCCTCTTCGGCGGGGAATCCCCCGAACACGAAGTCTCCATCGTCACGGCGCGCTCCATCGCGCAGCATCTGGATCCCACGCGGTACGAGGTGCGGCCTATGGGCATCGCCCGCAATGGCGTGTGGGCGGTGACGGGGGATCCCTTCGCGCGGTTGGCGGCGGGGGAGATTCCGGCGCGCAGCGAGCATCCCTTTCTCCCGTTGGAGAAGGGGGCGGAATCGACGCCCCTCCCGGACCTCTTCTTCAACGCCCTGCATGGCGCAGGCGGTGAGGATGGCCAGATCCAAGGCTACCTGGAGCTGCTGCACCGGCCCTACACGGGCGCCGGGCTGCTCGCCATGGCCGCGGGCATGGACAAGTGGATCACCAAGCGCATCTGGGAGAGCGAAGGCCTGCCCGTGGTGCCCTACGTGGGGCTCACGGAGGAGCGCTGGGGCCACCATCGGGAAGCCTGCCTGGCGGAAGTCGCCCGCCTGGGGCTGCCCCTCTTCCTCAAGCCCGCCAACCTCGGCAGCAGCATCGGGGTGGTGAAAGTGAAGACCGCCGCCGAACTGCCCGCGGCCCTGGACAAGGCCTTCACCTACGACCGCCGCGTGCTCGTGGAGCAAGGCCTGGATGTGCGCGAGATCGAAGTGGCGGTGCTCGGCGGGGAGGACCCCTTCGTGTCCCAACCCGGCGAAGTGCTGGTGGCCGACGAGTTCTACACCTTCGAGGACAAGTACATCGCCGGCAAGAGCACCACGCAGATCCCCGCCGACCTGCCCGTGGAGCTGGCCGACCTCATCCGCAAACAGGCGGGCCAGGCCTTCCAGGCCCTGGATGCCTACGGCATGGCCCGGGTCGATTTTTTCTTGGAGCGGCTGTCGGGCAAGATCCACTTAAACGAGATCAACCTCATCCCTGGATTCACGAGCATCTCCATGTATCCCAAGATGATGGCGGCCAGTGGAATCCCTTATGGGGAGCTCCTGGACCGGCTCATCGACCTGGCTCAGGCCCGCCACCGGCAGATGAAGGCCAAGGACAAGGGCTTCCAGAGCGGCACCGGCTGGTTCCAGGGCTGAGACTCGGTAATGGGATGAACCTCGGGTGCCGATAGGGGCCCCAGGGGGAGTCATGGACGCCATTTCCAGCGCTTTGTTGGGGCTTCAAGCGGCTTCCAGCCGCCGCCAGGCCAGCGGCAACAATGTGGCGAACCAGCTCAGCGCGGGTTACCAGGCTACGAGGGTGGAGCTGGGTGATCAGGCATCCGGGGGGGTGCGGGTCACCCAGGTTTCCAAGGACGAATCCCCGGGCAATCCGGGCGGTTCCAACGTGGACCTGGCCAAGGAGTTCACCGGCTCCATCGCGGATGGAATCCTCTACAACGCCAACCTGAAGATGGTTCAAACCGAGGATGAGCGCCTCAAATCAACCTTGGACCTGAAGGCCTAACCGGCTTCGCCCCTGGGGCCAATTGAGGGCCGGAGCCTCCTGGCTTGGCCCCATCGCTGATAGCCTTGACCCATGCATCCGCGCGCCTGGCTCAGTGTCCTGTCCTTCCCTCTGGTGGCGGCGTTCAGCCTGCCCATCCTGCGGCCCCAGGCGCCCGCGCCCAAGGCCCAGAGCGGGGCTGCGGCCCAGGCTCAAGATCCCTTGGCGGGCCTCTCGGACATCCAGGACGTGCTGTCCCTTGTTCAGCAGAACTATGTGGACCGCCCCGACATGGAGAAGGTCATCGGCGGGGGCATCCAGGCGGTGCTGGAGCGCGCCCACCCCTTCAACAGCCTCCTGAGCCAGGAGGAACTGCGCTCGCCCGAGCCGGGGCCCGCGGATGCGGGCCTGAAGGTGATCAAGCGGGGCGGGCAGGGCCTCTACGCCCAGGTGATCGCCGTGATCCCGGGCGGCCCCGGAGCCCAGGCGGGCATCCAGGTGGGCGACGTGATCCGCAAGGTGGATGGCGATAGTGTCGGCGGCATGAGCGCCTTCGAACTGGAACGCCGCTTGAAGGGTGCCGAGGGCAGCATGGTTACCTTGTTCCGCTTCGCCGCGGCCACCAACGAGCAGAACAAGGTGGTGGTCACCCGTCGCCGCCCCGTCGCCCGGTCCCTCGACTTGAAATCCGATGCCCAGGGTCTGCGGGTGGTGGTGCCCGATTTCAATCCCGGCCGCGCCCAGGAATTGCAGAAGCTGCTCATGGCGCAGGATAAGCAGAAGCCCCTGGCGTTGGACCTGCGCGAGTGCTTCGAAGGCTCTCCTGAGGAAGCCCAGCGGGTGGCGGCCCTCTTCATCTCCGGCGGCCCCTTCGGCCTGCTGCAGGAAGCGGGCAAACCCGAACAGGTCCTGAAGGTGGATGCGGGGCAGTCTCTGGGATTCGCCCGCGTGGGCATCTTCCAGGCGCCCTCGACCCAAGGGGCCGCGGAGCTGCTTGCTTCCGCCCTTAAGAAGGCCGGCATGGCCGTGGTGGGTGAGCGCAGCCTGGGCCTGGTGGTCGAGCGGGCCCGATTCCCGCTGCGCCAGGGGGGGGCCGTGGAGCTTGTGCACCGGCGCTACGTCGGCGCGGGCGGTGAGAAGCTGGATCGCCAGGGCGTGGTTCCCACGTCGGCCGTGCGCGGCAAGGATGAAGTGGAACACCTGAACAAACTCTGGGAAGCGGCCCTCAAGCCTGTGGTGGCTCCCGCCCCCGAAGCGGCCAAGGCGGCCTGATGGCCAAGCGCAAGTCCGGCGGAGGCGGCAGCGCCTCCACTCCGAAACTCCTCATGGGCGCGGTGCTGGCCGTGGGCGTCGGCCTCGTGCTGGGGCTCGTGCTCGGGCAACAGGCCTGCGATCGCAAGGCCACGCCCAAAGAGGCCCCGAAAGCGGCCAAGGCGGCGCCCAAGTCCCACGCTGAACCCAAGGGATCGCCCAAGCCCGAGCCGAAGGTCGCGCCCAAGGCCGAGGCTCCGGCTCCGAAGACGGTTCCCCCAACGCCCAAGGCCGAGACCAACCTCCCCCGGCTGTGCATCGTTATCGACGATCTGGGCTACGCGCCGCCGGAATTGGTGCGCCGTCTGTGCAGCCTCCCCGTGCCCTTCTCCGTGGCCGTGCTCCCCTATCAGGAGTTCACGAAGGAGAGCGCCCACACGGCCCACGACCTCGGGAAGGAGGTGCTGTTGCACCTGCCCATGGAGGGCCTGGCCACCAAGGATCCGGGGCCGGATGCCCTGCTCGCCAACCTGGATGAAGCGGAGTTGCGGCGCCGGGCGAAGAAGGCCCTGGGGGAAATCCCCCACGCCATTGGCACCAACAACCATATGGGCAGCAAGCTCACCGCGGATCGTCAGCGAATCACCTGGGTGCTGCAGGAAGTGAAGGCCCGGAAGTTCTTCTTCGTGGACAGCCGCACCAGCAAGGAAACCGTGGCGGAAGATGAAGCGCGAAAGCTCCACATCCCCACCACTCGCCGGAACGTCTTCCTCGATGACGACAAATCCTTCGCCGAGATCGAAAAGCAGTGGGAGCGCGCCCTGGCCCTGGCCCGCAAGGATGGCGAGGCCCTGGCCATCGGCCACATCTATCCCGAGACGGTGGAAGCGCTGGAGCGGTTGGTGCCCCGCGTGAAGGGGGAGATCCGCTTCGTGAAGGCCAGCGAAGTGGTGAAGTGATCCGCGCCCTGATCCTGTTGCTCGTGGGGCTGGCGCTGCCGGCCCAGGGGGCCTGGGAGCCCACGCGCGTGGCCAGGGCCTTCGAAGGCGTGCCCTACCTCCTGCTTGTCCAGGAGGGGGACCAGGTGCTGCAGCGCGGCACCCTCGATCCGGAGGAGGCCCTTGCGCCTTGCTCCACTTTCAAGCTGCCCCACGCCCTCATCGCCCTGGAGCGGGGCGTCATTGGTCCGGGCAGCGATGTGCGCACCTGCGATCCAAACCGTTGCCATGCGGACCATGGACGCATCGCCATGGCCGACGCCATCCGCCTGTCCTGCTTGAGCTATTTCCGCCAGGTGGCCCGGGACCTGGGGTCGGAGGCCGAAGCCGCTGGACTGAAAGCCCTGGGCTATCCGGTCACGGGCGACCTCCAGCCCCTCGAGGGCTTCTGGCTGCGGGGCTCGGGCCTCCGGCTCACCGCACGGCAGCAGCTGACGTGGATCCGCCGGTTCTACGCCGAGGGATTGCCCGTGGCGAAGGACCACCTAGAGTCGGTGCGCGCCGCTTCCCGACGGGTGGAGGGGCTGGGTTGGAGCCTCTGGGGCAAGCCCGGCTCCAGCGATCCGGAAGCGGCCATGGTCCATGGCTGGTTCACGGGCAAGGTCCAATGGAAGAACGGGCACACCTCCTACGTGGTGGTGCTGGTCAAAGGTAAGGGGTTGGGGCTCATGGGCCTGCTGGCCCAGGCACGGCTGGAGCGGCTGCTCAGGGAGTAGCCGGCTGCTTCGAGATGTGCACGGTCTTCTCGATCACCGCATGGGCCTCGCCGTGGGCGTCCACCAGCGTCACGGTGTAGATCCGATCCACTTTCGAGGTGCTTTCCAGGGCATCCCGGATGGCCTCCAATTCCTCGGCATCCAAGCGGAATTCGGCGGTGAGCAGGCTGCGGCCCGGCTTGCGGAAGCGGATGGTGGCGGCCTTGTCCCACACCACGTAGTTGGGCCCGAGGTTTTTCATCAGCATGAGCATGTAGAAGGGATCCACCGCCGCGTAGAGGCTGCCGCCGAAGATGGTGCCCACGTAATTGCGGGTGCGCAGGTTCAGGGGCAGCTTCACCCGCAGCACCCGCCAATCATGGGCAATGAAAGTGACCCGTCCGCCGGTGCCGCGATAGCAGGGCCATCCATTGAACATCCAGCGGTGGAGGCGGGACTGCAGGGATTCGCGCATCAGGGCAGGCTAGCGGGCGCCCGCGATGCGGCCAAAGGCTACTTCTGGTCAGGCTCGCGGCGCCGGAAGTGCACAACCTTCTCTACGAGGGCGTGCACCTCACCTTGGGCGTCTTTCAATTCGACGAGGTAGGTGCGATCCACCTTGGGGCTTTCGGCCAGGGCGGCGCGGATGGCCTCCGGCTCGCCCTCCTCCACCCGCAGCTCCGCGAAGAGGTGGGATCGCCCCGGGCGTTTGAAGCGGATCGTGGCGGCCTTGTCCCAGACGGCCACGTCAGGTCCGAACACCTTCCGGAACATGAGGACAAACATGGGATCGATGGCGGCGTAGAGGCTGCCGCCGAAGTGGGTGCCGTAGGCGTTCTTGGTGCGCCAGCCCAGGGGGATCTTCACCCGCAGGGATCGCCAATCCGAAGCCAGGAAGGTCAGCCGGGCCCCCGTGCCCAGGTAGCAGGGCCACAGGTTGATGAGCCAGCGGTAGCGCCAGGAGCGCCAGGATTCATGAGGGACGGGGAGCATTAAGGCAAATATTGCCGCAACGCTCCCCGCCTGGCTAGTGGCTTTTGGGCCTAGAACCGGATGGTGATGTCCTCGCCCTCGTGCACGTGCACGGTGTCGATGAAGCGCACCTTGCGGTCGGTGTAGGTGAGGATGAGGCTCTTGGTGCGGATGCCGTGGCCGAAGAACTGCACGCCATCGAGCAGGTTGCCCGTGGTGACGCCGGCGGCGGCGAAGATGATCTGCTTGCCGGGGCAGAGTTCGTCGGTGGTGTAGATCTTGTCGAAGCGGGCGCCCATGGCCTCGGCCTTTTCGCGGCTGGCAGTGTTAGTGTCCACCACGAGGCGGCCCTGGATTTCGCCGTTGAGGCACTTCAGCGCGGCGGCGGAGAGGACGCCTTCGGGGGCGCCGCCCGTGCCCATGACGCAGTGGATGCCCGTGCCGCTGACGGCGGCGCTGATGGCGGCGGAGAGATCGCCGTCGCCGATGAGCTGGATGCGGGCGCCGGCCTTGCGGATGTCGGCGATGAGGTCGGCATGGCGATCCCGGTCCAGCACGGACACGGTGATCTCGGCGATGGGGCGATCCAGGGCCTTGGCGATGGCGGCCAGGTTTTCATGGACGGGAGCATCCAGGTGCACCTTGCCCTTGGCGGCGGGGCCCACCACGAGCTTCTGCATGTAGAGGTCGGGGGCGTGGAGCAGGCCACCGCCCTCGGTGGCCGCCAGCACGGCGATGGCGTTGGGGGCGCCGGTGGCGCATAGGTTGGTGCCTTCGAGGGGATCCACGGCGATGTCCACGGAGGGGTGACCGTTGCCCAGGCCCACCTTTTCGCCGATGTAGAGCATGGGGGCTTCATCGCGCTCGCCCTCGCCGATGACGATGGTGCCATCCATGCGCACCGTCTCCATGGCCTTGCGCATGGCTTCCACGGCCAGCTTGTCGCTGTGCTTGCGGCGGCCGTGGCCGATGCTCCGGGCGCAGGCGATGGCGGCCTGCTCCACGACGCGGAGGAACTCGAGGGAGAGGGTGGCTTCCATGAAGGCTCCTGGCGATCGGCCCCTACGCGCGGTCGGCGGCCCCGGGGCCTGGAAAGTCCAAGCGGCCCACACTCCAGACTACCTTCAGAAGGCTTCCTCTGAAAGTCGGGATGCGCGGTTAGACGAGTCGGCCCGTGCTCTGGCGGATCCAATCCAGGAAGGCCTCGGAGCCGGCCTCCACCTGAAACATGAGGATCTCGGGGACTTCGTAGGTGTGCAGATCCGTGATGACTTCGCTGACCCGGGGGAAGAGTTCGCTCTGGGTCTTGATGATGAGCATGACTTCTTCATCGAGGTGGGTCTCGCCCTTGAAGTAGTAATAGCTCTTGATCCCCGGGAGGATGTTCACGCAGGCCGCGAAGCCTTGGTCCACCAGGGCCGCGGCGATGGTGAGGGCGGTCTCCTCGCTGCCGCAGGTGGTAAGGACGGTGCACACATCAGACATCGAGGGGCTCCCCGCGCGAGGAACCCAGTGTTGCACACCGATGACCGTTTGGAAATGGGACAGACAGACCCTAGGCCGGAGAAGCGGTCGGTCGAAAAGGATTGGTGGAGTAAGGATATCAGGGGGTGCAAGGGGAATCGGAATGGGAAAAAAGGGGGGAGGTGCTGCGGGGGGACAGCGGTGGGTTCCTTCAACGGGCCTTCGGCCGCTGAAGGGATATTTGGGGAATGGGGCTTCGTAACGACGGGGGGCGCCGACCCGCACGAGCTTGATTCGAACTGCGTCCTGCTTCGCAGGCCGCCGGTCCGGCTCCCGACAGCGCCCCGCGCTGTCTCCGCCGTCCCATTCGGAGGTTCGAATCCTCTCGCGGGCCCGCTGGAAATGGAACGCGGGAGCCTTGGGATGGCTCCCGCGTTTACCTGTGGAATTGGTCGGGGCGAGAGGATTCGAACCTCCGACCTCTCGGTCCCGAACCGAGCGCTCTACCAGGCTGAGCCACGCCCCGAAAGGATTGAGCATAGCGCGGCGGGCCGCCGTCGTCCACCGGCATCGCGGTGAGGGCTCAGGAGCGGCGGTGCCTGCGGCCGGCGCCCTGGAGGCGGTCCAGCAGGAGGTCGAAGGTCAGTGGGCCCTGGGGCTCGGGCTTCACTTCGGGAACGGGGGGATCACAGGGCAAGACTTGAACGCTGTTGGCACGGAGGCGCAAGGCCTCCAGCAACCGGGTCTGCACTTGGGGCCAGGCCCCTTCGGCGGCTTGGCGGAGGCTGCCGATCATGGTCACATCCCAGCAGCCGATGGTGAGGATGCCCCTGCGGAAGGTCAGCAGGCGGGTGCGGTCGGCGAGGTGGGGGCCGACGATGAAATCCCAGGCCCGGCGGAGGCGCGCTTCGGCTTCGACGGTGCGGGCGTCGGGGCCCAGCCCCGCCACCTGCCCGGAGAGGCGTCGCAGCCCGGGGCGCGGTTTCATCGCGGCCTCTTCATCCGGGGCGGGGCCAGGGGGGCGCAGGCGCGCTGGCCGTTCAGCAGCACGGGACTGGCGAGGGTGGGCACCATGCGGCCGCTGTCTTCGTCGAGCAGGGGCTGGATGAGGTGGTGCAGTTCGCCGGCCTTGCGGAAGAGGACGTCGTCCACGGTTCGCACACGGCTGGCAGGGATGGCGTTCTGATCGCAGAAGGTCACCACTTCATCGGCGCCAAGGGGGGCGAACCGGGATTCGATCTCCGCCACCAGGGCTTTGCGATCCTCCACCCGGCCGCGATTCCGGCGCCAGGCGGGGTTGGTGTCGAGATCGAGTCCCAGCCAGAGGGCCAGGATCTCGAACTGCTTATCTGAGCCCACCCCGATGGCGATCTCACCATCCCGGCAGGGGAAGGTCTGGTAGGGCACGATCTGTGGGTGGCCGTTGCCGTAGCGGACGGGCCGTTCCCCGGTCATCAGGGTGCTGGCAGCCACGTTCACGAGGCCGGACATGGCGGCCTCCATGAGGGGCACTTCCACATGCAGGGGCTCGCCGGTGCGCTCCCGGTGCAGGAGGGCGGCTTGGATGCCGTTGGCCAGGTAGAGGCCCGCGAGCACATCCACGAGCGCCACACCCACCTTCATGGGGCGCCCCTCCTCTTCGCCGGTGATGCTCATCCAGCCGCTCTCGGCCTGGAGGATGAAGTCGTAGCCGGCGCGGCGGGAGGCGGAGACATCGGAGGCGAAGCCTCGCACCGAGGCCACGATGAGCTTGGGGTAGATGCGGTGCAGCCGCTCCCAGGTGAGGCCCAGTCGATCGGCGCTGTCCGGGAGGAAGTTCTCCACGAGCACATCGGCGTCCACGAGCAGCTCTTCCAGGCGGGTCTTGCCGTCGGGCGTGTGCAGGTCGATGATCTCGTTCCGCTTGCCCCGATTGGCGGCCCGGAAATAGGCGCTCTCGCCGGAATCGCCCTCGTCAAAGGGAGGGCCCCAGCCCCGGGTCGGATCGCCATCGGGAGGTTCCAACTTCAGGACCTCCGCCCCGAAATCCGCCAGGAGCTGGGTGCCAAAAGGGCCCGCGAGGATTCGAGAGAGGTCGACGATCTTCAGTTTCCGGAGAGGTGCGGCGGGCATGTGACCATTGTAACGACAAGGCTTGAGTGCGGTCTTACGAGGGCCGATGCCCTGGATATGGTGCTCAAATCCCTGTTTGGCAGCTCCCAGCCCGAGCGCGAGCCTTCCCTCCGTGATCGCGAGCAGATCCTCGCCTGGCTGGAGGAACTGGCCCGGGTAAGGACGCCGCTGGCCCTCCGCTTGAAGGAAGATGATCCCTTTGGGAGCACCGTCAAGGTGGAACTGGTGAGCGAGGAGAAGGAGACCTTCACCCTCAGTTTCCTCCACCAACCACCCGGGGATTGGAAGGTGGGCCAGGTGGTGCACCTGAACTTCCCCCTGGATGGCCAGCGATTCCGCACCACGGTTAAGTTCGCGGGACTGGCGGGCTACCTCCAACGGGAGTTCAAGCTGCCGGATTCCATCTTCCACGCGGAGCGGAGGGGCCTGCTGCGGACCCGCTTTTCCAAGCGAGAACGGCCCACGGTGGCGGTGCTCGAGGAACTCTTTCAGGGGCTGGGGCTATCCGGTCCGATCCTGAACCTCTCCATGGGGGGCCTGGCCTTCCGGGTGGAGCGCGTCATGGACATCAAGCTGGACCGGCGCCTGCAGGTGAAGGGCGATTTGCTGGGGACCGGGCGGAAGATGACCCTGATCCGGATCCAAGATCTGCCCCACACGCCGACTCTGGAGTGCAGCGCCACCATCGCCCACTTCAATGCCGTTCCGGAAGGCGTGGTGGCGGGGTTGATCTTCGAGGGCATGGGCAGTTTGGAAATGCAGTACATCGCCAAGTTGCTCTCCCAGCGGCTCCCCACCTTCGGGAAGGGGTTCCCCCGGAAGCGACGCAGGGGCGAGCAGGAGGCCAATCCCGATCTGGAGGACGAGGACGATATTCCAGCCTTCGAGGAGCCAGCACCGCCGAATGAAGTCGAAGATGCCCTCAGCGATCGGGAACTCCTCGAGATCAAGGTGGCCCTGAAGGGGCCGGATCGCCTCTCCCAGCTCCGAAAGCGCACTCGGCAAATCCTTGTAGTCCATCAGGACGAGCTGGACCGCGCGCTCCTGACGTCCACCCTCCAGGTGGACGGATACCGGGGCATCCACGAGGCCCGCAGCTTGGTGCAGGCCTTGGAGATCGCGCGAACCCATAGCTTGAATGCCATCCTCGTGGCGCAAAGGGTGGGGCCGCACGAGGGGCTGGATGTGATCACGAAACTGAAGGAAGCCTTCAGAGGAGAGGTGCTTGCGGCGGTGCTGATCACCGACGGGGATGACGTCAAGGCCAAATTGGCGCTGAAGGGGGGCCGGGTCGAAGGTTTGGTGCCCTACCCGGTGGATTTCGACGGAATCCTCAAGCCCCTGTTGGAGAAATTGATGGGGCTGGAGAGCCAGTCTCCGTAACGGGCCGGAGCCGCTAGAATGGCTCTTTCTCCCGAAGTTGGGAGCTGGAGTCCCCGTTGCAGCAGGTGCTTGATCTCATCGCCCGTGAACTGAAGCTGCCCAAGGCCGGCGTAGCCGCCATCGTGGCGTTGCTGCAGGAGGGCAACACCGTTCCCTTCATCGCCCGTTACCGGAAGGAGGTCACCGGCAGCCTCGATGAAGTGGCCATCCGCGCGGTGGAAGATCGCCATGCCTACTTCACGGAGCTCCTCCAGCGCCGGGAGACGGTGCTCAAGTCCATCGACGAGCAGGGCAAGCTCACCCCTGAGCTGAAGGCCAAGATCGAAGGCACCTGGGTGAAGGCCGAGCTGGAGGATCTCTACCTCCCCTTCAAGCCCAAGAAGCGCACCAAGGCCACCATCGCCAAGGAACGGGGCCTGGAGCCCCTGTTGGAGGCCCTGATCGCCGATGAGACCGGCGCCGATCCCCTCATGCTCGCCGCGCCTTTCGTGAAGGAGGGCGAGGAGGGCATCTCCGCCCCCAGCGAGTGCGTGGAGGGTGCAGGCCACATCCTTGCCGAGCGCGTGGCGGAAGATGCCGAGGTTCGCCAGTGGCTCCGCGCGGAGTTCCATGATCACGGTGTGCTCGTCTCCACGCTGCGCGAGGAGAAGAAGGATTCCAAGGACGCCCTGAAGTTCAAGAGCTACTTCGAATTCAGTGAGCCCATCCGGAAGATCCCCAGCCACCGCCTGCTGGCCCTGCGCCGCGGCGAGAAGGAGGACTTCCTCATCGTGAAGCTGCAGACGGAGCGGGAGAAGCTGATCCCCCAGATCGTGCAGAAGGTGAAGACCCATCCCGCCAGCGGCTACCGCCGCTTCCTGCATGCCGTCGCCGAAGATGCCTTCGACCGCCTGCTCGCCCCTTCCATCGAGGTGGAAGTGCGCATGGAGGCCAAGAAGAAGGCCGATGCCGAAGCCATCAAGGTGTTCCAGTCCAACCTGGATCACCTGCTGCTGGCGCCCCCGGCGGGCCAGTGCTGCACGTTGGGCATCGATCCCGGCATCCGCACCGGCTGCAAGCTGGCCGTGCTGAACCGCCTGGGCCAGTTCGTCCACACGGAGACCGTATACCCCCTCGAACCCAAGCGGGATGTGGAGGGCACCAAGGCCGCGCTCGAAAAGCTCTTCACCCAGTTCCCCATCGAGGCCGTGGCCATCGGCAACGGCACGGGCGGTCGCGAGACCGAGCTGCTGGTCAAGGAGTGGCTGCGCGAGACGGGCCGCAACGCCGTCATCTGCATCGCCGTGAGCGAGGCCGGCGCTTCCGTCTACAGCGCCTCCGACATCGCCCGGGAGGAGTTCCCCGAGCAGGATGTTACCGTGCGTGGCGCCATCAGCATCGCCCGCCGCTTCCAGGATCCCCTGGCCGAACTCGTGAAGGTGGATCCCAAGTCCATCGGCGTGGGCCAGTACCAGCACGACGTGCACCAGGGTTCCCTCAAGAAGGGCCTCGATGACGTGGTGGAATCCTGCGTGAACCGCGTGGGCGTGGACCTCAACACCGCCTCTTACAAGCTGCTGGCTTACGTGGCCGGCGTGGGCGAGAGCCTGGCCAAGAACATCGTGCAGCATCGCTTCGAGCACGGTGCCTTCAAGCGCCGTGAGCAGTTGCTTGAAGTGAGCCGCTTCGGCGAGAAGGCCTTCCTCCAGTCCGCGGGCTTCCTCCGCATTCGCGAGGGCGAGAATCCCCTGGATTCCTCCGCCGTGCACCCCGAGGCCTATCCCGTGGTGCAGCGCATCAGCCAGGCCACGGGCCTCGCGGTGCCACAGCTCGTGGGCAACGATGCGATCCTCTCGGGCTTGGATCCCAAGGCCTTCACGGATGAGAAATTCGGCGTGGAGACGGTGAAGGACATCATCGCCGAGCTGCAGAAGCCCGGTCGCGATCCCCGCGAATCCTTCGTGGCGGTGCAGTTCCGTGACGACGTGAACAAGCCCGAGGATCTCGAAGAGGGCATGGAGCTGCAGGGCATCGTCACCAATGTGACGGCCTTCGGTGCCTTCGTAGACATCGGCGTGCACCAGGATGGCCTCGTGCACCTCAGCGAGATCAGCCACACCTTCATCAAGGAACCCGCCGCGGCGTTGAGCGTGGGTCAGGTGGTGAAGGTGAAGGTCATGGGGGTGGATCTCCAGACCAAGCGCATCGCCCTCTCCATCAAGGCCCTGCAGCCCGCTCCGGCCGGCGCCCAGCGCCCCCGGCCTGAACACCGCAGGGAGCGGGCCGAACGCAAACCGGAGTCCCGCGGCCCCCGCCCTGAAGCTCGTGGCCCCCGTGCTGACGCACCCCGTGGCCCGCGCCCCGAGGGCCCTCGCGGTCCCCGCCCTGAGGGGCCCCGCGGCCCGAGGCCCGAAGGCCGTGGCGGTCGCCCCGAAGGGCGCCCCCACCAAGGGGGCGGCACCTTCGGCCCCAAAGCGGAGCCCACGAAGAGCGGCGCCTCCCTGGGCGACCTCCTGGCCAAATTCGGCAAGGGCCCCAAGTGATGCGTCGCCTGGCCCCGCTCGCGCTGCTGCTGCTTCTGTCCGCCTGCCAATTCAAACGGCAGGAGGCTCCGGCCATCTACGCGCCCTGGGAAGAGGGCACCACCCTCGGCTTCGAGAATCCCAGCTTGCCGACCTTCGAGGAACGGCGGGCGAGCCGCTTCCAGGTGCACGTCGTGGAGGGCCTGATGGATCCCACCAAGGCGGGGCTCATCAAACTCACGCGCAGCTCCCTGCAAGTCCCTCCCATCCCCGAATTCCTCCGGGTGGAAGACGGTGGCGTCGAGCATCTCCAAGCGGATGGGAAGCACCTGGATTGGGTGCTCCCCAAGGGCTTCCCCGATCAGGTGTCCGAATGGCAGGACCTGGACCGGCACGTGGACGTCCGAGTGATCGGGCCGGCCGCCTGGGACAACCCCGCGCGCATCGGTGGGCTCTTCGACCCCATCGGGGTCTGGGTCGAGATCACCGGGCCCAACCTGCGGCAGCGGGCCCTCTTCCTGCGGGGCTTGGGCCAGGTGGAACTCTGCCTCTGGCGGGACGGCGCCTGGGTGACCGTCAGCCGCCTGGTGGATGCCGGGAAATCCGACGATCGGGTCGCGGGGAAGTGATGTCATTCACCCCGGGGTTTCCTTCTTGGTTTGATGCCCTAGCCATTCCGGAGTTTGCGTGAGCAAGAAGATCGACGAGCGGGAGCTGCCACCCGGAGTTCAGAAGGGCTTTCTCCGGGACAACCTGGAGGTGATCCTCTTCGCCATGGTGGTGGTCTTCTTCATGAAGACCTTCGTGGCTCAGAACTTCACCATCCCTTCGGCCAGCATGCGCAATTCGCTGATGATCGGGGACCACCTGCTGGCCAACAAATTCATCTTCGCCACGCCGCAGTGGGGCTGGGAAACGGCCCTCTTCCCCATGCGCAAGGTGGAGCGGGGCGACATCATCGTGTTCCGCTGGCCCTACGACCGGGAACAGGACTGGGTGAAGCGCTGCGCGGCCCTGCCCGGCGACACCCTTGAACTCCGCAACCGCCGGCTCTACATCAACGGCAAGCTCGTGACCGGGGATTTCGAGCACCATGGTGCCCACACGCCCGCGGGCCCGACGCCGGGCCCCTGGCCCCTGGGCCGGGATGCGGGGGAAACCATCCAGCCCACGGGGCTCTGGCGCTTCGCGGATCCGGAAGTGGTGGCCCTGCCCAAGCAGGGGCGCACCGACCTCACGGAGGATGGTTCCTTCATGGATAACCTGGGCCCCGTGGTGGTGCCCCCGGGCCACGTCTTCGCCATGGGCGACAACCGTGAAAACAGCGCCGACAGCCGCTACTGGGGCTTCCTCCCCATGGATCACCTGCGGGGTCGCCCCTTCATGGTGTGGTGGAGCTACCGGGAAAAGGGCGATGACAACGAGAAGGCCAACGTGCCCAGTGGCCCCGGAGACGTGGTCGCCAACTACGTGGATGCCGCCCGCTACTTCCTGGTGCGCACCCGCTGGGAGCGCACGGGATTGATCCCGAAGTAATTTCTTCCGTCGACCCGGTCCCGGGGATCCGAGATGGTTCCCATCTCCGGGGCCGGGGCGCACCCAAGGCGATCCATGACCCGCATTCACCTCTGCACCGCGATGGGCCTCCTCCTGATCCTCGGCGGAGCCCAGCCCGCGCAGGCCTGGGGGGAGAAGGGCCATCGCATCGTGAACACCCGGGCCTTGACGGCCCTGCCGCCGGAATTGCGGGCTTGGTACGCGGGGCGTGAAGGCCGCATCCGGGAGGGCGCCGTGGAGCCGGATCAGTGGCGCGCCCACGATCGCAAGGAAGGGCCCCGGCATTACGTCAACACGGAACTCTACGGCGACTTGGCCAGCATTCCCCACGACCCGGAGGCGGCGTTGGCCAAGGTGGGCGGGGCCGTCTTTCAGAAGGCGGGCACGGTGCCCTGGGTCATCCAGGATCGCTATCGCGGGTTGGTGGAAGCCTTCCGCGGGGGCGACGCAGACAAGGTGGCCGAGGCCAGCGCTTGGCTGGGCCACTACATCGCCGATATCCACGTGCCGCTCCATTCGACGACGAACCACGATGGCCAGCTCACGGATCAGCGGGGCCTGCACAGCCGCTGGGAATCGGGCCTGGTGGAGCGCTATGCGGAGGAGGGGACCATCCAGCCCCACTCGGCGGTAACCGAGGATCCGCAAAAGGGCCCCTGGCTGTGGTTGGGGGAGAGCTTCGCCCTGGTGCCTCAGGTCCTGAAGGCGGATCTCGAAGCCGGGCGCGGTGAGGACCGGGCCCAGTTCCAGCGCAGCTCGGGCTACTGGCGGAATTTCTGGGCCCTGGAGGGTCCTATGGTGGAACGCCGGCTCACCGAGGCCAGTCAGCGCCTCTCGGGGCTTTGGCTCGCGGCTTGGATCGAAGCGGGACGGCCCGTGCCAAAGGCCGGGGTCAGCGTTCCTTCCAAGTAAGCCAGACCTGTTCCTCCTGGCCCTTGGGATCCTTGCCGACGTAGTGGAGTTTGAGGGGGCCCTTGGCGCCCCGCTTGGTCACCTTCACCCCGGTTCCCTTGCCTTCGGTGAGGAGGGCCTTCAGGGCCTCCGCACTGCCCACCTGGGGCAGGAAGGGCAGGGGCAGCCCCGCGAGGGTGGGGGCGCTGGCATCCAGCTTCTGCCGGGGCACCTGCACCCGATAGCCGGAGGCCGCATCGCCGGTGAGCAGCACCAACCGTTCTCCGAGCCCGTGCAGTTCCAAGACCACCTTGCCCGTGGCGGTCTCGATGAGCACGGCCAGGGTGCCTTGGCCCTCGCCTTCGGCGCCGAGGTAGCCCCATCCGTAGAGGGCGCGGAAGGGCACCGGAGCGGTGTCCTGGATCGGAGGGGGGGCGAGGAGGGGCAGCATCAACAGCATGGGTGCACGCGGAGGGAAGTAGGTTCGCTCAATCGTCCTCACCTTCGTCGGCGTGCTCCGCAGGGGTGGCTTCGGGCTCTTTGCCCTCCGCTTCCTGTTTGGCCAGGCGGAGTTTGAGCTCCGCGAGGCGCTTCTCCAGCGAGGCGCGCTCGGGGAAGGGGTAGGCGAGGGCCCGCTCCCACTGCTCGGCGGCCTCCCGCAGCTTGCCTTGGACGAGCAGGACTTCGCCCAAGTGCTTGCGCACTTCCGCGCTGTAGGGATTCAGCGTGGCGGCGCGACGGAGCGTGGCCTCCGCTTCGGCGACCTTGCCCTGCTTGAACTGCACCCAGCCAAGGGAATCAGTGATGCTCGCGTTCTTGGGCTGGGAACTGGAGGCGGCTTCGATGAGCTGGGCGGCTTCGGTGAGATCGCCTCCCTGCTCCAGGAGGAGGTAGCCGAGGTTGTTCTGCAGGGTGGCGTTGCCGGGTTCCAGCTTCTGGGCCTCGCGCAACACCTGCATGGACTCCTTGGGCTTGCGCAGGTTGTCCAGGGCATTGGCCTGGAGCAGCAGCAGATCCACGGCCCGGGCCTGGCTCAGGGCCCGGGCTTCTTGGGCGGCCTTGAGGCAGGGAGCCCACTGATCGAACTCCGCATGGAGCTGGGCGGTGGCGCTGCGCTCCAGGTGCCGCAGCGCCTTCTCCCGGGCGCGCTTATGCAGGAAGCCGCCGCCCAGCACCTTCTCGGGCATGGCCTTGGCTTCGCGGAAGAGGCCGCCGTCGGGGTAGGTCTTCACGCCCTCCTGGAGCGCTCCGTAGGCCTCATCCCACCGCTTCAGGCGCAGGAGCGCCTGCACGTGAAGGGAGGCCAGCTCGGGCTTCACGGGGGCGGGCAGGGTGGCCGTGCGCTCCCAGGCCAGGTAGGCCTCGTTCTTTCCCTGCAGGAGCAGGGCCCGGGCATAGAGACCCGCCACCTGCCCCTTGAAGAGCTCCGTCTCGCCGCTGAGGCCTTCATCCAGGAGGGCCTTGAGGCGGCTTTCAGCTTCGGCCTCCCGATCAAGGTGGAGAAGGGCGTAGGCCCGGTTGAAGCCGATGCGAGTGGTGCCTTTGATGGATTCCGCGCGGTCGAGGGCTTCGAGGCCCTCCTTCCAGCGCTGGGCCTGAAGACGGATGAGGCCGATGTTCTCCCACAGCCCGGCTTCATCGGGCAGGTTCCGGGTGAGGCAGAGGAAGGTCTCCTCCGCATGGGCCAGGTAGGAAGCGTCCACCTGCTCCCGGGCCAGCTCCTCAAGCAACCGGAGGATCCGCATGCCATCGGGGCCCGCGAGGCGGCGCTTCCCCAGGGTGAGGATGGCCTCGCGGCGCACCTCGTAGCGATCGAGGGCCTTGGCGTGGAAGGCCACCCGTTCCCAGGCCTCCTGGGCGCTGGGGCGCAGACGGGCGAGGCGGCTCCAGGCCTTGAGGGCCAGGCTTTCGTCCTTCTCCTGCTCGGAGAGTTCCGCCAAGCGGTACCAGACTTCCACATCCATGGGCAGGCGGGCGCCAGCGGCACTCAGGGCCTCCATGGCTTCCCGCGGCTTGGCGGTGCCCGTCTTCGCCCGGTGGTACTGCAGCACGCCGAGGTGTGCGGCGGCTTCGGCACCTTCGGGCGCCAGGGCCACGGCGCGTTGAGCCGGGGCCAGGGCGGCTTCCAGATCCCCAGCATCCCGGAGGGATTCGGAGAGGCGCAGCTGCGCTTCGGAGCTGGTGGGTTCCAGCGCGACGACTTTGCGGTAGATGGCCGCAGCGGCCTTGGTGTCCTCGGGGGTGCCCTTCAGCTGGAGGGCCCGGGCCTTCAGGAAGAGGGCACGCACGTCCTCGGCGGGCTGCTGGGCCAGCAGGGCCGGGGCGAGGGCGAGGGTGAAGAGGCGACGATCAAGCACGGAGGCTCCCGGTGAGGGATTCGCGGAGAAGGCGGGTGGGCTCAGCCCAGACTCCCGGGGGGAGGGGACGGATGAGGGCAGGTCCATCGGGCCGGGGCAGCACGCAGGCGATGGTATCGCCCTGGCCCTTCTTGTCCCGGCGGAGCCAGGGCAGCAGGGTCTCCCATTCAGCCACGTGCTCGGCCAAGGGGGAGAGTCGGTCGGCCCAGGTTTGGAGCAGCTCCGGGGGGAAGGGCTTGAGGCCTTCCAGGGGCGCGAGTAGGCAGGCGGCCAGCAGCCCCATGCCCACGGCCTCGCCGTGGAGCAGGCGGTAGTCCGAGGCGCTCTCCAGCGCGTGGCCGAGGGTGTGCCCGAGGTTCAGCAGGCGGCGCTCGCCGTGCTCTTCGGGATCGCGGTTCACGACGCCCGCCTTGAAGGCCAAGCCCCGCTCGATCCAGGCGGACCGGGGCGTGGGCGTGGCGATCAGCTCCTGGGCCCAGGTGAGGTCGTTCAGGAGCACCGCGGCCTTCACCAGCTCCCAACGCCCGCTCTCGATCTGCCGGGCTGGAAGGGTGTCGAGGAAGCCGGTGCAGGCCACCAGGCGCTCCGGGGCGTGGAAGGCGCCCACGAGGTTCTTGCCGGCATCGAGATCGCAGGCGGTCTTGCCACCCAGGCCCGCATCCACCATGGAGAGCAACGTGGTGGGCCAGGACTGCCACTTGATACCGCGCATGTAGAGCGAGGCGGCGAGGCCCGCCATGTCCGTGAGCACCCCGCCGCCCACGGCCACCACGGTGGCATCGCGGTGCAGGGGCACGCGGGCCCAGGCTTCCAGCCAGGGCTCCAGGGCCGAGAGGCGTTTGCCCGCTTCGGTGACCTCCGCCCAGCAGCTTCCGGCGGGTTCCGGCAAGCCCGCTTCCCGCCAGTGCTCCCGCACGGCGAGGTCGCCCACCAGCACCCAGGGGCCGACCGGCAGCAGCTCGGCCGAGGGCAGGTCCAGCACGTGGACCTCGGTGGGGAATCCGCTAGGAAGGGCCAGGCGCATCAGTCGCGGCCCTTCAAGGTGGCGGTGGCTTCCATGGCCTTGCCATCCCGGAGCCACTGGATCACCACCTGCTCGCCGGGGGAGAAGGCGCCCAGGGCGGCCATGTAGTCCTGGATGTCCTTGGTGGGCTTGCCGCCGAAGGAGGTGAGGATGTCCCCGGCCTGGAGCCCGATGGCCTCGGCGGTGCCGCCCTTGGACACGCCGCTGATGCGGAAGCCCGTGGGGTTGGGGCTGTAGTCCGGAATGGTGCCGAAGGCGATGCGCATGGGGCTGCGGGCCTGGGCGGGCAGTTTCGCGGTGTCGGGATCGAAGGCGGGCAGGGTCGGCGCATCGGCGAGGTCACGCACCACCTTCTCCGCGAAATCCGCCACTTGGGCCAGGCCCTGGGTGTTGATGGTTTCAGCAGTGTCCGTGGGCCGGTGGTAGGCGTCGTGGAGCCCGGTGAAGAAGAAGAACGTGGGGATCTTTGCCTGGGCGAAGCTCATGTGGTCGCTGCCGCCCACGGCGGCGCCCAGCTCGCGGCCCACGGTCCAGCCCTTGGGCGCGAGGTCGGCGGCGTGATCCACGGCGGCCTTGGGCGCGCCGAGACCCCCCATGGACAGCGCGGGTTTAGCGGGATCCAAGCGGCCCACCATGTCGAAGTTCACCATGAAGCGAATCGTGGCCATGTCCTGGGTGGGATTCCGGAGCCAGAATTGGCTGCCCAGGAGACCCTCTTCCTCACCACCGAAGTGCAGGGCGAGCAAGGGGCGCTTGGCGGGCTTCTGGGTGAAGCGACGGGTCAATTCCATCAGCAAGGCGGAGCCGGAGGCGTTGTCGTCGGCGCCGGGGTGCACGAGCCCGAAGGCTTGGGCCCCACCCAGGCTGTGGCGCGCGCCGAGTCCTAGGTGATCCAGGTGGGCGCCCAGCACCACGACTTCGCCCTTGAGCTTGGGATCCCGGCCCTTCACCAGCGCGGCGACGTTGGGTACCTGGCCATCCTTCCGGTGGATCTGGAGGTCGAGGGAGAGGGCTTTCCAAGGCGCAAAGACGTGATCCTTGGCCTGGGGTTTGCCGGAGTCGGCGATGGCTTTGTAGGTGGCATCCAGATCTCCAAGGGCGGTATCCAGCAGGCCCTTGCGAACGCTGATCACCGGAATGGAGAGGGGCGCGGTGCCATCCTCGATGCGGGGCACCCGGGGGGAGGCTTCCTCCTCGATGACCACCACGCCCCCTACGCCCTGCTCCTGGAGGCGGCGCAGGCGGAAAGGTAAGGATTTCTCGCCGGGGGCCAAGTGGGCGAAGGCGGGGATCTCGGGCACGCGGCGTCGAATGACGGCCATGCGGCCCTTGAGCTCGAGGCCCTGGAATTCATCGTAGCCCTGGGTTTTCACGCCGTAGCCCAGGAAGGTCAGGGGCTTCACGCGGGCGGTGCTGTCGCCGCTGAGGCCGAGGGGCTCGAAGTCCTTGCCCCGGGTCCAGGGCTGGCGGTCATCGCCCTGAATGAAGTCGGCTTTGGCGGTTTCCACCACCAGGCTGGCGGGGAAGGGGAAGGTCTGGACCTTGGGCTTCAGCCCGAGGGCCTTCTCTCGCTTCACGATGAATTCGGCGGCCTTCTGGAGTTCGGGGCTGCCATTGCCGCGCCCCTGGAGTTTGGGGGAGGCGAGGAAGGCCACGTCCCGGCGGAGGCGGATCTCGGCCGGCGTCTGGCCGGGCAGGGGGGCGACGAGGGCAAGGGTGATCAGGGGGAGGACGAGGGCGCGCATGACCCCAGTTTCCTACAGTCCCCGGCCGAGCGCTCCGGCATTCATGGGACAATCGCCCCATGTCGGATTCCAGCGGTTTCTTCCATTCAGACCAGGTGGAGGCTCCGCCCCAGCGGCGGACGCTGCTCTGGCGGCTGGTGGGCTACCTCCGCCCCTACTGGGTGGGCCTCGTGGTGCTGATGCTGCTTATGGCGGCGGGGGCCTTTCTGGAAGTGCTTCCTGCGGAATTCACCCGGCGGCTCATTGACAACCACGTGGCCCATGGCTCTCTGAAAGGCGCGGGCCCCCTGGTGGGAACCTTCCTGGGCGTGCTCGTTCTGGGATTCACCATCACGGGTGTGCGCTACTGGCTGCTGGCCTTCATTGGCCAGCGGGCCATGTTGGACTTGCGCAATCAGCTCTTCACCCACCTCATGCGGCGCAGCACCCACTTCTTCCACCACAACCCGGTGGGCCGTTTGATGACCCGGGTGACGAGCGACGTCCAGAATTTGAACGAAATGTTCGCCTCGGGCTTCGTGGCCATCCTGGGCGACGCCATGAGTCTGCTGGCCATCGTCATCTGGATGGCCCGGGCCCACGCGGGGCTGGCCCTGGTGGCCCTGGGCATCATGCCCTTCCTCCTCATCGCCACGGAGGTGTTCCGCCGTCGGGCTGGTGAAGCCTTCCGTGAGACCCAGGGACGCTACGCCGCCATCCAGGCCTTCCTCCAAGAGCAGCTCTCGGGCATGAGCCTCGTGCAGGTGAACGCCCAGGAGGCCCGGAGCCACGCGCGATTCACGGAGCTGAACGAGAGCTACCTGCGGGCCTTCCTCCGCACCATCTTCGCCTACGCGGTGTTCTTTCCCGTGGTGGAGCTCATCACCAGTGCCACGCTGGCCGCGCTCATCTACTTCGGGGGCATCAAGCTGCAGGGCGGGGCCCTCACCTGGGGACTGCTCTTCGCGTTCGTGCAGCAGAGCAACCGGTTCTTCCGGCCCATCCGGGAGCTGGCCGAGCGGTACAACGTGATGCAGACGGCCCTCGCCTCCAGCGAACGCATCTTCAAGTTGCTGGACAACGATGAGGAGATCCGCGAAGTGGCTTCCCCCAAGCCCACGGAATTCCAAGGTGAGATCCGCTTGGAAGGCGTGTCCTTCGCCTACGATGCCGAGGGCCGCGAGGTGGTGGCGGAGCTCTCCGGTGCCATTCCCAAGGGCCGCCGCATCGCCGTGGTGGGCCACACCGGCGCCGGCAAGAGCACCCTCATCAACTTGCTCATGCGCTTCTACGACGTGAGCAAGGGCCGCATCACCGTGGACGGCACCGACATCCGCGAACTGCGCCTCAAGGATGTGCGCGGCCTCTTCGGCCTCGTGCTGCAGGATGTCTTCGTGTTCAGCGGTTCATTGAAGGAGAACATCCTTCTGGATCGCCCGGAGGATGCCGCCCGCCTGGATGAAGTGCTCCGTCGCAGCCAGCTCCATGATTACATCCAGCGCCTGCCCCAGGGGCTGGAGACCCAGGTGGGGGAACGGGGCCAGAAGCTCTCGGCCGGCGAACGCCAGCTCGTGGCCTTCGCCCGCATGCTCTATGGCCGCCCCGAAGTGCTGTTGCTGGACGAAGCCACCGCCAACATCGACAGCGAAACCGAATCCCGCATCCAGCACGTGATCAAGGACATCAGCCACACCCTCACCACCTTCACCATCGCCCACCGCCTCAGCACCATCCAGGATGCCGATGAGATCTGGGTGCTGGATCAGGGCCGCCTCATCGAGAAGGGCACCCACCAGGAACTGCTCGCCCAGGATGGCCACTACGCCAAATTGGTGCGCCTGCAGTTTGGGGATGAAGAAGCGGCTTGAGCCAGGCCGCGAGGGGGTAACGTGAAGTTGAAAATTCCCAGGTTGATTCTTTTTCTATCCATGGCAGCTGTGGCCTGCTTCTTATCTGGAATTACGTTGAGCACCTTGGATCGATACTTCCCCAGTTTTCCGATGGAAGGCCTAGGCTTTGGTCCGCGTGAGCTCTACTCACCATCCAATGAGGGGTTCACCCTCACGGTGGTTGGAAGTATCGGTTTTCTTGCTTCTTCGGTTATTTGCTTGATCCTTACCGCAATTCAAAAGTGGCGCACCCCCGGGGCCTGACCTGGTCCAAACCTGGCGCGGCGACGCAATCGGATATGGGTGGATAGCCATCAATCGTGAGGTTCAAGAGCAAGTGGGCCCCTGACGGCTTGAACACTAATGGTGATAGGACGTGTTGGATCAGCAGCCCGCGCACACCGCGGCGGCCTCCTGCTGGTGGCAGATCTCACATACCCGCTTCACGGTGGTGAATCCCAGCAGCTCCACGTCGCTGCTCAGGAAACCCGGCTTCACGGGCTCCTCCCGCATGAGGTCGGTGCTCAGGTACTTTTTGTTGTCGTCGCTGAAGACCGTGGCCACCACGGCGTCAGGCCCCAGGTGCTCCTGGGCCATGAGGGCCGCGAGGAGGTTGGCGCCGGAACTGATGCCCACCCCCAGGCCCTGCCGCGCGAGCTTCTGGGCCATGAGGATGGCATCGCCGTCGTCCACGCTGAGGATGTCGTCCAGCTGGGCCAAATCCACGATGGCGGGGATGAACTCGTCGGAGATGCCCTGGATGCGGTGCTTGCCCACCTTGGTGCCCGTGCGGAGGGTGGGGGAGTTGGCGGGCTCCATGGGATGCACTTTCACGGTGGGATCCATGGCCTTGAGGAAGCGGCTGACGCCCATGACGGTGCCTCCGGTGCCCACGCCGGCCACGAAGGCTTTGGGCCTCAGGCCCAGGGCCTGGAGCTGGGCCCAGATCTCGGGGCCGGTGCTGAGCCGGTGGGCCTCCACGTTGGCCCCGTTGCTGAACTGGCAGGGGAGGAAGGCATCCGGCGTGGCGGCGGCCCAGGCTTCGCTGAGGGCGATGGAGCCCAGGAAACCCCCCTCTTGCGCGCTCACGAGGCGGATTTCGGCGCCGAAGGAGCGGATCAGATCCTTGCGTTCCTGGCTCATCCAATCGGGCATGAAGATGGTGACGGGATGGCCCAGGGCCCGACCCAAGGCCGCGAAGGCGATCCCCGTGTTGCCGCTGGTGGCTTCGGCGATGGGGGCGCCGGGCTTCAGCTCACCACGCTCCAGGGCCGTGCGGAGGATGTGGAGGGCCATGCGGTCTTTGATGCTGCCCGTGAGGTTGTAGTGTTCGGCCTTGGCGTAGATGCGGCGCCGGGAGCCCCGGAATGCCAGATCCAGGGCCAGCAGGGGCGTGTTGCCCACCAGCCGGGCCAACTCGTGGATCCGCTGCGAGGTCTCGACGGTCATGGCTTCCCCCGGGGCGGGCGCTGAAGGGCCGCACCCCTGAACCTAAGCCTCGCGGCGTGAGTGCGGGTGCAATCGGTGACGGGAGTCTCGCGCCGCGGGGTCCCTTGAGGAATGATCGAAGGATGCCTTTGCAGCTTCCGGCCCTCTATCCCCTCACCGACGAATCCCGCCCCGAGGCCCTGGAAGCCCAGGTGGCCCGGCTCGGCAGAGCTGGGTTCTCCCTGGTGCAGGTGCGGGCCAAGGCCCTGCCCGCGGATGCCCTCATGGACCAGCTGCGCCGCATCCAACAGCGGGCCCAGGCTGAGGGGGGCTGGCCCCGCATCGTGGTGAACGATCGCGCGGACTTGGCCCTCCTCTTGGCGCGGGAAGGCTTGGCCCCCTGGGGCCTCCACCTGGGCCAGGCGGACCTTCCCCCTACCGAGGCCCGGGCCCTGCCAGGGTTGAAGGCCCTGCACCTGGGCACCTCCACCCACGAACCCTCCGAGTGGGCGGCGGTGGATCGCGCTTGCGATCACGCGGGCGTGGGACCCTTCCGCGCCACGGCCACCAAAGGGGATCACGCGGGGCCCATCGGCCTGGAGGGTCTGCAGGCGGGATGCACCCTTCTGCGGTCCCAGGGACTCGCCCCCATTGCCATCGGGGGGCTCACCCTGGCGGACGCGGAGGCGGGGTTCCAGGCTGGGGCCGAAAGCCTCGCCATGGTGGGGGCCGTGCATGCGTCTCCGGACCCCGCCGACCTGGGGTGGCGGATCCAGGCGGCCCGGTGGCGGGTGCGACCCCCGGTGAGACGGGGACAGGGCGTGGTGCTGCTGGGGGCCAGCGGCGCGGGCAAGAGCACCCTGGGGCCGTTCCTGGCCCAGGTGCTGGGGCTGACCTACCGGGATTTGGACGCTGAGATCGAAGCCCGGGAAGGGGCCACCGTGGCGGACATCTTCCAGCTCAGGGGCGAACCGGCCTTTCGGGCGCTGGAGGGCTCGGTGTTCCCCTCCCTGTTGGCCAGGCCGGCGGTGGTGTCCCTGGGCGGGGGGGCCTGGGAGCTGCCCGGGATCCGGGAAGCCACGGCCCAGGCGGGGTTCAAACCCCTTTGGCTCGCGGAGCCGCCCCGAGCCTGCTGGGAACGGGTGGCCCAGGACCGGACCCGGCCCCTGGCCCAGGATGAGACCCGGTTCATGGCCAGGTGCCGCGAGCGCCTGGAGGCCTGGTCCCTGGCGGAGCCGGTGAGTTCCTTCGGTCGTTCGGCGGAAGCGCTGGCCGAGGCGATCGTTAACGGGGTAGGCTAGATCCTTTCCCCAAGATAAAACCTTTGGATCTCATCCTTTCCGACCTCCACTCAAACCTTCACGCCATGAGGGTGGTGGAGCGCTTCGCCCGGCGGCGGGGCATCCAGCGCTTCGTCGTGCTGGGCGATCTGGTGGGCTACGGGGCCCATCCCAACCAGGTGCTGGATCGGGTGCGGAAGATGCGCCCCCGCTTTCTGGTTCGGGGCAATCACGACAAGGTGTGCAGCGGCCTGGAAACCCCCAACGGCTTCAGCCTTCCCGCCCGCCAAAGCGCCGAGTGGACCCTGGAGCGCCTGCGCAAAGATCACCTCCGTTTCCTGCGGGACCTGCCCCAGGGCCCGGGCTGGGTGGGGGAGGACTATCAGATCGCCCATGGCTCGCCCCTGGATGAGGATGCCTACCTGCTGAACACCCGGGAGGCCCTCCAGGCCTTCGAGGGGTTCGAAGCCCCCCTCTGCTTCTTCGGGCACACCCACCTGCCGGGCCTCTTCGAGTTGGATGAGGAGCTGCATCGCCTCACCTGGTTGCGGCTGACTCCGGAGGAATGGTTCCCCCTGCGGCCGGGCTGCCGCTACCTGGCCAATCCTGGCTCCATGGGGCAGCCCCGGGATCGGGATCAGCGCCTTTCCTTCATGACCTTCGATCCCCGCCGATTCCGGGTGCGCCTTCACCGGCTGGACTACGATTGGGCCGGGGCCGCGGATGCCATCGAGGAAGCTGGACTCCACCCGGCCCTCGCCGAGCGGCTGAGGCAGGGAATTTAAGAGCCGACGCGGGTTTCCGATATTGAAGGGGAGGCACCTCATGGGCAATCTCCAGCGCTTGAACGATTCCGAAATGCAGACCCTGTTGCTCAGCGCCCAGGATCAACACGCCCCGGCCAGCCTGCGGGCCCATGGTTCGAACCGGATGTTGGGGGATCTGCAGGTGCGCGGCATCGAGCCGGGCAAGGCCCTCCAGTTCACGGGCGCCAAGCGCCGGGATCAATTGCCGGAAGCCGGAACCCACATGACCCTCACGCTGCTGATGGGGGAGGACGTGGTGAGCTTCGATGCGCCCTTCCTGGCCCCCCTCGACGTGGCCGGGGACCCCGCCCTCATTCTCCGCGTGGGGTGGCCTTCCGAAGGCATCCAGCGCCATCCCCGCCGGCAGATCCGAGTGGCCGCCCCCCAGCAGACGCCCCTGGCCGCGAAGGTGGGCCTGGACCGGAAGGAATTCCAGGGCCTCCTCCTGAACCTCACCGAAGCAGGCCTGGGCCTCGCCGTGAAGGAAGTGCTCCTGCTGGAATTCCACACCCTGGTGAAGGTCTCGACCCACCTTCCCGATGGCTCACCCTTCAGCTGCGAAGGCCAGGTGCGGCACTTCACCCACCTGGAGGACGACGGCTACCCCACCCGGTTCGGCATCTCCATCCTCAAGGCCAGCGAGGCGGATCTGGAGAACCTGCGCACCTTCATCCAGGTCCGTCGGACGGACCGCAGCGAAAGCCTGCGGCACGCGGATCACTGAAGGAAACGTGCCGGGGCCATCAACGGCCGCCGGGCGTCTCCTTGATTTCGCCGCTCTCCACCAGGTTGCCGATGAAGCGCTCCAGCTCGCCTTCGTTGGCGACGCCCCGGCGCTGCAGGAATTTGATGAGCCCCAGCACCAGCACGCGGGAATCGTAGCTGTCCAGGCGGCGGAGCGATGTCTCCAAGGTGCGGCTTTGCACGACTCCGGGCGGCGGGGCGGCCTGCAGCCCCGGGCGGGCGGGGGGCGCTGGTGCCTGCGGCGCACCTTCAAAGAGGCCGAAGGGATCCGAGAGGTGGGCGGTGGGCATGCTGCTGTAGGCCGGGGTCGGATTCGAGATGGAATCGAAGAAGGGATCCGGCGTCCAGCTGGCGGCTGGTGGGGCGGTGGGCACCGGCAGCGGCGCCTGCATGAGGGGGATCTTCACGGGCAGCGGCAGGTCGAAGCCCGGCATGGGCAGGCCATCGTCGGGCAACATGCCCTCGCCGACTTCCAGCACCGTGGGGGCGTTGGGGGAGGTGTCCAGCTTCGCGTAGAGCTGGGGAATCATTTGGCGCAGGGCCGAATGGGAGGCCACCACGGGCTCCACGTTCATGCCGGAGGCGAAGCGGGCGCTGTCGAGGGCGTTGAGATCCAGGGGATCCGACATGGCCAGCACGAGGCTCTTCGGCTCCTTGAAGGAGACGGGCAGCATGGTGAATTGCTCCGCCATGCGCTGGGGGATGAGGCGCAGCAGCTGCATGGGGGGCGCCACGGAACGGATGTCCACCCGAGGGGTTCCGGTCTGTTGCGCGAGGAAGTCCATGAGGATCTCTTCGCTGATGAAACCCAGGGCCACCAGATTCGATCCAAGGCGGCCTTTGGCGATCTTCTGATGCGTGATGGCGCTCTGAAGTTGGCCAGGCGTGATGAGGCCGGCATCGACCAGCATCTCGCCCAATCGCTTGGTGGGGGCTTGCATCAGGGAGATTCTCCTGTTGGCAGGATACGATCCTATGGGTCTAAGTCTATTGATTCCTGGAACCAAAGTCTCAAGTTACCCTTCCTTTCATCGCCCTCGGGGAGCCGGAACATGAATCAGGAACTGCTCTGGCGCGCCGCCCTCCACGACCTCAACAACGCATTCGGGGGTCTGCGGGGAATCCTGGACCTGAATCCAGACCCCACCAAGCCCCTCCGGGAACGGGATCGTCAGCGGCTGGAAGCGGTGGTCAGCGAAGGGCTGCACCTGGTGGGCATTGCCCGGGGCCTCATCTTGGGCTTGAACCAAGGCGAACAGCCCCAGTCGGCCAGTGCCTTTCAGGAGGCTCTTGAGGCGAGGCTGGCTCCCATGAGTTCGCTGCACCGCTGCCCGGTGCAACTCCGGGTGGCGGGTGATGGGTGGCCGGCTCCCAGCCTCATCGCCTTCGTGGCCGCCGTGTGCCGCCAGCTCATGCCCTTGGTGGCCCCGGACGCCTTGCACCTGGACTGCGTGGCGACGACGGAGGCCTGGACCCTGAAATGGAGCCCCTTGGAAGGCCTCCCTGAAAGCCTATTGGAAGGTGAGGAACGGCATCGGGATCTGGCGGCCCACCTGGCCCTCAGCGTCCTCTCGGAGCGGAAAGGCGCGCTTTCCATGGAGGGCGGGGCCCTGGTGGCCACGTTGCCCCGGGCTTAACGGGGAATCTGCGGACCGGGAATCGCCTTCGGGCCCGATAGAATGGAAGGTTCGGGGATTGCAGATGAGCCAGAAGTTCTACATCGAGACGTGGGGTTGTCAAATGAACGACCACGACGGTGAGCGTCTGGCCGGGCTCCTCGAGAAACAGGGCTACGAGGCCGTGGGCAGCAGCGCCGAGGCGGACCTCGTGCTGTTGAACACCTGCTCCATCCGCGAAAAGGCCGTACACAAGGTCCATTCCGAGCTGGGGCGCCTGCGCAAGGAGAAGGAGCAGCGGCCCCTCATGATCGGCCTCACGGGCTGCCTGGCCCAGCAGGAGGAAGAGGCCCTCTTCAAGCGCGCGCCCCAGATCGACTTCGTGCTGGGCACCATGGCCCTGCAGCAGCTCCCCAAGGTCATCGAGGAGGTCCAGGCGGGTCGCAAGCGCGTCATCGACACGGGGGAGTACCCGGACAACCACCTCTTCCCCCCCGAAGTGGCCCGCCGCCGCAGCACCGCCAAGGCCCTGGTCACCATCATTGAGGGCTGCAACCACGCCTGCACCTACTGCATCGTGCCCACCACCCGTGGCGTGGAGCGCAGTCGCCCCTGGCAGGACATCGTGGCCGAAGTGAAGGACCTCGTGGCCCGTGGCTTCAAGGAAGTGGAACTCCTGGGCCAGAACGTGAACTCCTTCGCGGGCGGGTGCACCTTCTCGGACCTGCTCTGGCGAGTGGCGGAGGTAGAAGGCCTGGAGTGGATCCGCTTCACCACCAGCCACCCCATGAACTTCACCGAGGATCTAGCGCGCACCCTGGTGACCAACCCCAAAGTGGCGCCCTTCCTCCACCTGCCCGTGCAGAGCGGCTCCAACGCCGTGCTCAAGCGCATGCTGCGCGAATACACCATCGAGCAGTACCTGGAACGCCTGGGCTACCTCGGCGAAGGCCGCGCGAAGCTCGCCCTCAGCACCGATTTTATCGTGGGCTTCCCCGGCGAGACCGACGGGGATTTCCAGGCCACCATGGACCTGTTGGAGGCCGTGAAGTACGACATCTCCTTCAGCTTCGTGTACAGCCCCCGCCCCGGTACGGCGGCGCTGCGCCTACGGGATGACCTCCCCGCCAAGGTGAAATCTGAGCGTCTGCGCATCCTTCAGAGTCGGCAAATGGAACTGACCCGCGCCAGCAACGACGCCTTCATCGGCCGTACCCTCCAGGCCCGCATCGAAAGCGAAGGCCCCATCGAGAACGGCGCCTGGCTGGCCCGCACCGCCGATTGGAAGAACGTCCACATCGCCGCGGGACCCACGCGGCAGTTGCCCCTGGGCGAATTGGTGAACGTCACCATCACCGGGGCCGGGCCCCACCAGTTGTTGGCGGAATTGGCCTAGGCCTTGATGTCTTGGTGGTTCCACTTGCTTTAGCGATTAGGCCGCCTGATCACGCTTGGCGAACACATCCGCGATGACCGACTTCCGGTATTCGAAGATGTTCCGGATATCCCTTCGCACGATGAGCCAGGTGGCGAGGCGCCCGAAGAAGCCGAAGCCCACGCGATAGCGCACGCGGTCCGTAATGCGAGTCCCGCCGTCGGGGAGATCCTCAAAGAGGTGGGTGTGGTGCCAGAGGGCGTAGGGGCCGATGAGCTGGCGATCCACGAAGCAGTGGCCATCGTCCCAGCGCTCGATGAGGGTGCGCCAGAAGATGGGGAGGCCGCGCACCTTGAGGCGGTATTCAAAGAGCGCCCCTTCACCTTTGGGCAGCGGGCTGGGCGTGACGATGCGGAAGTTCAGCCAGGGCGGCGTGAGCCGCTCCAGGTTGGAGGGATCCGAGAAGAAGGCGAAGACCTCGGCACGGGGCGCCGGGAGATCCTGAACGGAGATGACCAGTTCCTCCCTCATGCGAGCAGGTCCTGAACGGCGCTCAGCGCATCGGGGAATCGGAATGGGAAGCCCAGCTGCTCGGCACGGCGGGGGTACACGTAGGCCCCCTGCAAAAGCATGGGCTCGGCCATTTCGCCCACGAGGAGGGGCAGCACCATGGCGGTCACGAAGCCTGGTACGGGCAGGATGGGACGGTGCAGCACCTTGCCCAGTACCCGGGTGAAGGTCTCGTTGCTGAGGGGCTGGGGGGCCGTGGCGTTGTATACGCCGACCCACTCCGGATTGGCGGCGGCTTCCATGAGCATGGCCACGAGATCCTCGATGTGGATCCAGCTGAGGCCCTGCTGCCCATGGCCCAGCTTCGCGCCCTGGAAAATCTTCACCGGGAAGGCCATCTTCGGGAGGGCGCCACCCTCCTTGGCGAGCACCACCCCGATGCGCAGCTTCACCACGCGCACCCCGTGGGCGGTGGCCTGATCGGCCGCCTTCTCCCAGGCCGCGCAGACATCGGGCAGGAAGCCCTTCCCCTTGGCGCCAGTTTCATCCACCACTTCGCCACCGTGGGCGCCGTAGTAACCCATGGCGGACGCGTTCACGAGCACCTTGGGGCCGGAAGTAACTCGGCCCAGAGCCTCCACCAGGCGGTTGGTGGTGTTGAGGCGAGAGGCGAGGAGGGCGGCCTTGCGGGCGGGGTTCCAACGCTTGTCCGCGATGCCCTCCCCGGCGAGGTTGATCACGGAATCCGCACCCTCCAGGGCCCTGTCCAGGGCCTCCCAGCCCAGCGCTTGAGCACCCGAGGGCAAGACAACGCCCGGATTCCGGGTGAGCACCTCCACCTGGGTTCCGGCTGCCAGCAGGGCTTCCACGAGGCGGCGACCCACCAGGCCGGTACCCCCTGCGATGACGACCTTCTTGAGTTCGTGGGCCATGGGGACCCTCCAGTTAGTCCAGAATAATACTTAGACAAAAATCCGCAAGCCTTACCTTTCAAAGGCCCCGTATTCTGGACATTGGCTTTGGTTCCCGTGGAACCCCTTCGCCGGAGCGACCGTGCGGTACCTGATCAGCAATTTCCCCCTGGCGCTCGGTGAAGAGAAGCTCGACCTGGCGAAGCCCCTGGCCCACGCCCTGGGCGGCAAGGCCGCCGATTACCGGGGCGCCGCCCTGGAGCGCCGCAGCCTGGATGCCCGGCACAAAGGCTCCATCCGGTTCCTCTGCGCCATCAGCTTCGAAACGGATCGGGACTTTTCGGCGGCCATCCTGCCCCCCGGCGCCAAGGTGGACGCGGCGCCGATCTCACCTTCCTACAGCGTGGGGGCCGTCACCCGGAAGCCCGTAGTCGTGGTGGTGGGCAGCGGCCCCGCAGGCACCTTCTGCGCCCTGCGCCTGCTGGATTACGGCATCGAGCCCATCGTGTTGGAGCGCGGGCCCGACATGAGCGAGCGCGTGCAGGGCGTGAACGATCTCTGGGAGCACGGGCGCTTGCGGCCCGACGCCAACGCCCAATTCGGCGAGGGGGGTGCGGGCACCTTCAGCGACGGCAAGCTCACCACCCGCATCGGCCACCCGGCCACCCGCTACGTCATCGACACCTTCGTGAAGTTCGGGGCCCACCCGCGCATCGCCTACCTGGCCAAGCCCCATGTGGGCACGGACGTCATCCGCAAGTGCGCGGTGCTCATGCGCAAGGACGCGGAGAAGCGCGGCGCCCGCTACCGCTGGAAGGCGCCCCTCATGGACATCCGCTTCGACGACGCGGGCCGCGTCACGGCTGCGGTGCTGCCGGGCGGCGAGGAACTGCCCTGCGACGCCATCGTACTGGCCCCGGGCCACAGCGCCCGCGACACCTTCGAGATGCTGCACCGCCACGGCGTGGCCATGCGTCAGAAACCCTTCGCCATGGGCGTGCGCGTGGAGCACCCCCAGGACCTGGTGGACAAGGCCCAGTACGGCCCCAGCAAGGGCCACCCCAGCCTGCCGCCCGCGGACTACAAGCTCGTGTGCAATTTCGGCGTGAATCGCGCGGCCTACTCCTTCTGCATGTGCCCCGGCGGCGAAGTGATCCAATGCTCCTCCGAGGAGGGCGGCGTCGTCGTCAACGGCATGAGCAACGCGGCCCGCGATTCGGGCTTCGCCAACAGCGGCATCGTGGCCAAGGTGAACACCGCCGACTTCGGCAGCGATCACCTGTTGGCGGGCATGTACTTCCAGCGCAAGTGGGAGCAATCCGCCTTCCGTGCAGCCAAGGAAACCTACGGGGCCCCCGCCATGAGCGTGCAGGACTTCCTCAAGGGCCGCGCCACGGGCAAGCTGCCCGCCACCAGCTTCCGCCCCTTCGCCGTGGCCGCGGACCTGCGCACCTGCCTGCCGCCTTTCATCCTGGAACAGCTGGCCGGGGCGCTGCCCGTCTTCGACCAGAAGCTGCACGGCTACACCTCCGCTCAGGCCACCATGCTCGCCATCGAAAGCCGCACCAGCAGTCCCATCCAGCTGCTGCGTGGCGACGACGGCCAGAGCCTCGATCACCCCGGCCTCTACCCCTGCGGCGAAGGCGCGGGCTTCGCCGGCGGCATCACATCGGCGGCCGTGGATGGCATCCGCGTGGCCGAGTGGATCGCCCAAACGGCCGGGGCGCCGGTATTCGCGCCCTTCGAAAAGCAGATCAAGTCGGCGGATCTGGCGAACGAGTACTGAGGTATTCGTGCGTGGTTGGGAACAGGATGGACAGGATGAACAGGATTGAACGACCGCACATCGGTCAGTTCATCCTGTCCATCCTGTTTAACAGCCCACTTCACCCTCAGAGCTGCTTGCTCATTTCCTGGTGCGGGATCGACACTTCGACGAAGGGCTCTCCCACGCGCCCGTACCCCAGCCGCTCGTAGAACCCCACGGCCAGGTCCCGGGCGTGGAGCATCACGCTCCGGTAGCCCCGCCGCCGGGCCTCGGCTTCGGATTCCCGCACGAGGGCGGCGCCTACGCCGGTGCCCTGCCGATCGGGCTCCACGCAGACCTGCCGCATCTGGACGACGCCCTCGCCATGCTCCGAGAGCATCAGGCAACCCGCGAGGGCTCCGCCTTCATAGGCGGCCAGGTGGAGATCCTTGCCTTCGCCCGCCAGCTGCTCCGGGCTGAAGTCCAGACCCAAAGGGATGCGGAGCACCCGGCGTCGCAGCTCCACGACTTCCAGATAGTCCGGGGTGCCAAAGGTGATCCAGCGCAGCTCCATCACGCCCCCCGTTCCTTCCCGAACACACGATCCAGCACGAGGCCCGCGGTCTCTTCGATGCTGCGGCCCGTCACGTCGAGGATGGGCCAGCGGCGGTGCTGCTTGAAGATGCCATCGGCGTAGGTGAGCTCATCGAGGATATGGCCCAGGTCGGAGTAAGTGTCGCTGTGGCCCGAGGCGCCCATGCGCTTGAGGCGGTTCACCCGGATCTCCTGGAGGCGTTCGGCCTGAATGGTGAGGCCCACGATGCGTCCCTGGGGGATCTCGTTGAGGAGGCTGGGAATGGCCACGCCAGGTACCAATGGGACGTTGATGACCTTGTGACCCTCCATGGCCAGGTACATGGAGAGGGGCGTCTTGCTGGTGCGGCTCACGCCCACGAGCACGATGTCGGCATCCCGCAGTCCCTCGGGGTCCTGGCCATCGTCGTACTTGAGGGCGAATTCGATGGCCTCGATGCGCTTGAAATACTTCTCATCCAGGGCGTGGAAGAGGCCGGGCTTCTCTTCGGGCGCATCCCGCAGGTAGAGCGCGAGGGTGTCCAACAGATTGGAAAAGAGGTCCACCTGGGTGAGGCGCAGTTCCGCGCAGCGATCCTCCAGGTAGAAGCGCAGCTCCCGGGACACGGTGGTGTGCACGATGACGGCCTTCTTGTCCTGGGCCTTGGTGAGGATCGCGTCGAGATCCTCCCGAGTGCGCACATTCTGGAATCGGCGAATCAGACTCTGATCCCCATGGCGGAACTGCGTGAGGGCCGCCTGCACCATCCGCAGGCCCGTCTCGCCGCTGCCACCGCTCACCACGTAGATAGGGTGTTGATCCATGGGCCCATTGTTTCAGGCTGCGGGGCTCTTGCGGTAGCCGTAGGCTATCTGAAGCACCTCTACCTCCCTTCGGTGACCTCGAATGTCCCCCTCCCCCTTCTTCACCTGGCTCTTCCTGGCGATGCCCCTGGTCATTCTGGGCTGGGGTGTTTCCGTGGCGATCCTGCGGTGGACGCGGGCTCGGCGACCCCAGGTGGATCCGGAGGGGCTGTTGCTGGGGGCCGTGAGCCGTAGCCTGCACGAGCGGGGCGAGTTGGCAGCCTCCCTGGGTCAGCTGCGCACCGTCCATGAGCGCCTCCTGGATGCGTTGCCGTTCGGGCTCCTCTGGGTGGATCAGCAGGGCAAGGTGGCGGCTCTGAACCGGGCGGGCCAGGAACTCCTGGGGGTCACGGCGGGCGTAGGCGGGCTTTCGGCGGATTTCGTGCTGGAACCCCATCCCTGGCTGCGCGAGGGCCTGCAGGAAGCTCCGGGATCGCGGATCCGCGTTGAATCCGAGGGGCGGGTGTGGCGTCTGCACCGCATCGAAGCACCGGACATGGTGGGGGCCCTCCTGCAGTTCGAGGATGTGAGCGAACTCGAGGCGGAGGCTCGACGCCAGCAGCTGCAGGCGCGCTTCGCTGAGCTGGGGGAGATGACGGCGGGCGTGGCCCATCAGCTGAAGAACGGCCTGGCGGTGATTCGGGGGCATGGCGAGCTGCTGGCCCGCAGCGGCCACACGGAGGCCGCCGCGGCGGTGCTGGAGGAAGCTGAGGCCCTGGGCCAGGTGGTGCATCGGTTCATGCTCTGGGCCAAACCCCTGGAGCCCCGGCTCCAGGAACTGGATCTGCGGGAAGTGGCCCAAACGGCGGTGCACGAGGTGCAGCGACGGCCCCTGGGCCAGGGGCGGCGATTGGTGCTGGAAGGGCAGGGGAGCGCCACCGGCGATCCCATCCTGCTGCAGCAGGCCCTCATCAACCTGCTGGAGAACGCCTGCCAGGCCACGCCCGGCGGGGGGGAAGTGAAGGTACGCATGGCCTCGGGCCTCGTGGAGATCCTGGATCAGGGCCCCGGCATGAGCGAGGAGACCGTGGTGCGGATGCTGCGCCCCTTCGAGAGCGGCCGTCCCGATGGCACGGGCCTGGGCCTGCCCTTGGCGCTGAAGTGGTCCAGCGCCATGGGGGCCGACCTCCAGCTGGTGCGCCGCGTCGAAGGCGGCACCCTGGCGGCCATCCGCTGGTAGGGCCAGGACCCGAAACCCCAAAGACCGCCGGTCCAACCGCTACACTTTCTCCATGCGCCTTGCCCTGCTCCAGCTGAACGCTCACCTCGGCGACCCCGAAGCCAATGGCCGGGCCCTGGAAGCCGCCTACGGCGAAGCCGTGGCTCAGGGCGCGGATCTGGTGCTCACGCCTGAACTGGCGGTGGTGGGCTACATGGCCAAGGATCACCTCTGGGAACCGGGCCTCCGCCGTCGCATCGAGGCGGAGAATCGCCGCCTGGCGGCGCTGGCGGGCCCGGTGCCCCTGGTCCTGGGCACCTGCAGCCCCGCGCCCTCGGGCCGGCTTTGGAATGAACTCTGGTGGTGCGAATCCGGGGTCGTGCGCGCCATGGCCCGAAAGCGTGTGCTGCCGAGCTACGACGTGTTCGATGAGCACCGCTGGTTCGAGCCCTCCAAGGAGGTTCCGCCCCTGGTGGACTTCCAGGGATGGAAGGTGGGGCTCACCATTTGCGAGGATCTCTGGGCGGATCCGGAGCTCTCGGATGCGCCCCTGCACTACACGGCAGATCCCGTGGCCGATTTGGTGGGTGCGGGCGCCACGCTGCTCCTCAATGCCAGCGCCAGCCCGGGCCACCTGGGGTCCTGGCAGCCCGCCGGTGCCGCGCCTCCCTGGGCGGTGCCCTCCAAAGCGGCGCAACGTAAACGCCTGCTCCAGGGGCTGGCCCGGAAACACGGCATGCCCATCGCCTACGCCAGCCGCGCCGGGGCCGAAAGCTGGCTCCTCTTCGATGGCGGCACCGGGCTCGTGCAGCCTGCGGGAGGCTGGCAGGGCACGGCGCCCTTCGGGGAAGGCATCGTCCATGTGGAAACGGATGCCCCCGGGGCGGCCTTCCATGAACCCACGGAGGCCGCCTGGTTGCGCCAGGCCTTGCGGGTGGGCCTCCAGCAGAATCTGAGCAAGCAGGGGCTGGAGGCTGTGGTGGTGGGCCTGTCGGGGGGCATCGATAGCGCCGTGGTGGCGGCCCTGGCCGCCGAGGCCCTGGGGCCGGATCGGGTGCTTGGCGTGGCCTTGCCCACCCGCTTCAGCAGCGAAACCAGCACCGCCCTGGCCGAAGCGGAAGCCCGGTTCCTGGGGATCCCCTTCCTGAAGCTGGACGCGGATCGCCCTTTCGCGGGCGCCGTGGCGGCCCTGGAGGGTGTTTTCCCCGATCGGACCTTCTCCCTCACCGACGAAAACCTCCAGAGCCGCAGCCGCGGGCTGTTGCTCATGGGCCTCACCAGCGAACCCGCCGTGCACGCGCGGCTGGGCACCTCGCGGGTGGCGGTGCTGAACACGGGCAACAAAAGCGAAGCGGCCACGGGCTATTTCACGCTCTACGGAGATGGCATCGGCGCCTTCGGCCTCCTGGGGGACTGCCTCAAAGGCCGGGTCTATGCGCTGGCCCAGGAAATGGGGGAGGCCATTCCCCGGGGCGTGCTGGAGCGGCCGCCCACGGCAGAGCTGCGCCCGGGACAGACGGATGAAGCGAGCCTCCTGCCCTATCGCCAGTTGGATGCGATCCTCGGTGCCCACCTCGAAGCGGGGCGGCCCGCCGAGGGGCTGGAGGCGGATCTGGCCCAGGTGCTCGAAGGCGAGGATCTGGCCGGAGCCCGCGCGGCCCTGCCGCGGGTCCTGCGCCTCCTGAAACAAACGGAGTTCAAACGGCGCCAACTGCCCTTCGCCCTGAAGGTAAGCCCCAAGGCCTTTGGCTGGGGGCGCCGCATTCCCCTCACCGGCGCTTGAGGTTCAGCCCAGCTGCGATAGACTGGTTGTCCCTGCCGGCGTGGTGAAATTGGTAGACACGCTAGACTCAAAATCTTGTTAGGCGACCCCTAGTGCCGGTTCGAGTCCGGCCGCCGGCACCAAGAACCCAGGCCCCGCGATGCGGGGCCTGTGTGAAGTGGAACCATAGTTTGTCGCGAACGACACACTATGGTTCTTCATCGCAACTGCTCACAGGGATTGGGCTTAGGGCCCATTCCACCTGAACGCGGCGTGCCCAAGGGACCCTGAACGCAAACGAAACGGGACCCGCACGTTGATGCGGGTCCCGTTGACCATCTCCTTAGGGCCGGCCCATTCGGCAAGTCAATCCCAGGGGCTTGGAACCTACCCCTTCATCTGGTTCCTGGCCTCGCTGATCGCCTTTCGGCATGCCAGCCGAAGTTCAGGTGCGACGATGTTGACCTTGCCGGCCAAGGCGCATTTCACGTCTTTCCATGACGGGCGGATCCCTTGGGCTGCCAGTTTGAAGGTCGCCTCCCGGATCAAGGTGGTCCGGGCTGTCAGCACTTCCGCGCGGTTACGGACCTCCCATTCGGCCCTGCGCTTGGCCAGGGCCTCCTGTTCGTCGGGGCAGTGGCGGTAGAGGAGGCTCGGATCCACGCCCAGGCGTCGACCAACTTCAGACGGAGAAAGGGGCCCCTCTGGCCCAGGGTCCTTGGCCAGCAGTTCAGCCAAATAGGCCTGGATGGCAGACCAGTCCCGCTTGGAAGGGCGTTTCCGGGGGGCTTTTTTGGGCACACACCCTTCCTTAGGGGCCTTGGCCAAGTGGGCATCCCCCGCAAGCACGTTCAGGATCGAACAACTGAACCCTTGGGCAAGGAGCACGACCTGGTGGAAGGACGGCATGTGGCGTTCGTTCAGCCAGTCACAAAAGCCCGATTTTCCGAGCCCGAGGCTTTCGGCCAGCTTGGACGCATTGCCGCCAAAAGCTTCGACGACCCGGCGAAGGAACCTGGTAACCCCTCCCTTGGGGATGGGTGGGTATCTGGGGTCAAAGGCCACACTGCCCAGGAACTCAGAGATGAGGCGGGCCCGTTCGACTTGCCAGGTTTCAGCGGGCAGATGCACGGCCCCACCGCGGCGCCCCAAATCCCCACCGCAGTGGGCGCAGACATGAGGCAAGGATTTGCTCTGCCAGGGCTGTGAAGTGGACGTTAGCCCGCAACCACATTCGGAAACCAGAAGGATCCGGTGGGTGGGGCAAGCTTCGACGGCTGCAACGGACCACAGGAGCCGCCCATAGGGGGTCCCATGGGTCTCATCTTCCTTCAGGCAGGCCGGGCACCAACGGTTTGATTTGGCCGTGAGGTTCCGATCGGGCACCAAGCCCGCCAAGGGTAGGAGGCTGTGCCATTCCAGGTGTTGGACGGACGTCAGCCGGCCAAGGGCCGCCGCCCAAGTCGCAGGGACTTGGCCGCACCCGTTGAAGCAGGCCTCCTTCCAGAGCCGAAAGGCGGCCCACTTCCCTTCCGGTTGGATCACGCCCATGGCCGGCCCAATCATTTCCGAGGCCAACACCCTGGGGCTTAATCCATGGGCGTCTGCAAGCCGCAGAAAGTAACTATTGAGGCTTTCCCGATACCCCGTCCCCGATCCCATGGGTTTCAAGGAATACAAGGTGGACCGGAACGCCGTAAACCATTCGCCCTTCTTTACGGTCGTTCCAGTTCCCGATGAAGCCTGGACCACCGAAGTCATGAGATTGCCCGTTGCAGGAACGACAGGTGTTCGGCCGTCACCTTCCGGTGCATGGCTTCCAACGTCGCGAAGGACCGGTTCATGTACCCGGACCGTTGCAGAAGCTCCTCGCCCGCCAAGTTCTCTTTTAGGATCACCTTCAATTTCGCAGGGGACAGGATGGCCGATTCCAGGTGGTGGGGTTCCCATTTCCCGGCCTTCAAGGCCAACCCAAGCGCAGTCGTCAGGGTGTCCTTCAGGATCCCCACACACCCCATGCAGGCGAGATGGAGCATGTCGGAATGCGCGACCAAGTCGGGCACACCCTCCATGGGGATGAGCTTCTGCAAGGAACGGATCGTCTTCTGGAACGCCAGCCGATCTTCCAACTCGTTCAGGCCGTAACGCGTGAAGTGGACGATTTCGGTACGGCGGGCCAGCTGTCCGGACAGCTCCATCAGGGGTACCAGGTCGTACGACCCCACCAACACCAGGGTCAGCTCCTGGCCGGGGTGGATCTGCTCGCTGTAATTGTCAATGTTGGCCAGGGTCTTCAAGGCATCCATGACGGCCGACTTGGTGGTGGCCTTGCCTTCCCGGGTCATGTGGACGGCCTCATCGATCACGAAGAGCTTGGTCCGCCTATGGAGGAGCGCCTGACGCACCGCGACGCCCATCGCGGCCACGGTAGATCCCAGGGCGGCGTTGCGGACTTGGGTCCGCCCATCCAGTCGCAGGGTCTCCTGCTTCCGATCCATCAGGGGTTCACACAGCGCGGCGCCCATCAACCTGTACAGCTCCCGCCAAGCGAACTTGTTCACGCCGGAACCCGGAGCTTCCACGGCCCCGAAGGGGATGAATCCGCGATCCGCTTCCATTTCCTTCGCGTAATCCTGGCGGTAGCGCTCGGCAAGGGACCGCACCAAGGCCGTCTTGCCGACACCGGTAGGACCAATCAGGAACACAATTCGTACCCCCGACCCGGGGCTGGTAAGCGATTGGACCAATTCCATGGTGGATTTGATCCTGGGGTGGCCGACACAGGCCGCTTTGAAGTAGGCCTTCTTCCCGTCACTGTCCAAGCGGAGGGCCTGTTCCAAACTGACGAACTTAGGGTCGATTTCATAAAAGGTCATACGATTCCTCTGCGATTTGAACAATGGGCGGGTTCGGGTCTACGGGGGGCAGGGTAGGGCCCAATGCCTTAGCCAAACCTCCGGTGTGGTGGCGACCCGTCCCGTCGTGGTTGGAATGCGGCAGGTCGAATTGGGGGGCGGAATCTCCGCTACCCAACGCAGGCACTGCCCTGGAATGGGGTTTCTGGGGGTCATGGATCTCGGCCATCCCCAACGGCCGGTACAGGACTTTCATTTCGGATTGCTGCTTGGCAAGCCGTGGGTCGAAAGAGGCGACATCATAGGCCCGCATCCATTCGGCCAAGCGCTCTGGAGTCGTGTCCTTTTTGTTGACCCCGTGGTGCTTGCGAAGTTGATCTACCGCATACCTCAGCTCGATTTCGGTGTGGTTCTTCATCAGGGAATGAAGTTTTGACCGGCATTCGGCCCAAAAATTCCCGATGAGGACGTAAACCACACGCGGGTCCCAAGGGTCGATGCGAACCTGGACCTCCTTTCCAGACAGGTCATGCGCGTTCAGGGCATCGTCCCAGTACCAATGGTGGTTCACCTTAACCCCGCGAAGGTTGTCCACCACCCTTGTGGGGCCGCCTTCGGGTTCAGGGCAGGTCTCAACGAGGAAGGAACGGTTGAATTCCAGGAGATTCATCAGGCGTGCGCCGGTTTCGACCATTCGCCGCTCAAAGTACCCGTTTGGGGCTTCCCCCAAGGCCGGATGGTTTTCAGTTCCATAGACCTTTTCAAAGAAGTGTTCGATCAGCCCGTGAAGGGCAATGAGCGTCCAGCTCACGAAGCGGCTCGGGTTCACCGCAGGCGTCATAATGCGGTGCCGTTTGTAGGCTTGCGTGTTGCCGTCGAGGCGATGGATCAGTTGGGTGTGAAGGGTGCCGAAGAGCCGTTCAAGCACGGTTCCGTGGCGTGCGCGGCCCTTCGGGCGGTGCATGATGCTGCATTTGCAGATTCGGCAAAGCCGCCGAAGCTGATGGGATGTGAAGTCTGCGCCATTGTCCAGGACAAGCAGGCTAGGCATGCGGCGGTGGCGGCGGACAAGGTCGCGCAAAACCATCATCGTTGACTTATAGCTGGGCGCCTCGAAGGACAGGTAGAACCCCAGCACTTTTCGGGTGGCCGCATCGATCGCCAGTGTCAGCCATACCCCACCGATTGACTCGCGTTCCTCCGGCGTCCTGGCCAGGATTTCCAAGGGTGTGTGATCGATGTGGACCTGTTCGAACGGGCGGTACCCGTGGATCGGCACATCCCTTTCGAGGTAATCAGTGATCGGGGCCTTCTGGTACGCGGACCGGCTGCCTTCCCGGTCCAAGGCAGATTCACGTTTCGCGATTTCCAGCAGGAAAGTCTTCTTCGAAGGGGGACGCGTCCCACTGGGAAGGGCCGATGCCATAGCTAAGGTGCCTTCATCAAGGCCGGGTGACTGGATACCAGCCAAGGCGGATTTGAGGATGAGGTAGGCGGCAGCCTTGTTGGGCCCGTTTTGCTTGTTGTAATGGTGATCGATCACATGGTGGACCAGCGCCAGAACTTCTAGAGGTACCTTTCGATTCCGGTTTCCGCACCGCGAATAACCGTCAGCCAAGGCAAGGTGCCGGTCCAAGATCGAATCGTCGGCCAAGCGCATGCGGCGACGCAATCGCTGAAGGGTACGGATGGAAACGGGAACCGCTTTTGGGGCGATCTTCGCCGTTTCCAACCAATCCAACCGCTGGACAATCTTCTCCATTTGTTGGGGCCCGGGATAGTTCACCGGGTTCGGGCGCGAGGGGGAAGCTGGGTGGGTGTTGATGATCGCCAGCCGGTTCTCACTGTGAAGTTTTAGGACCAAATCGAGGGATAGCTCGGTGGTCTTGCCTTCGCCCGTGAGGACGACATGGTCCTTCCCCATCAAGGCGACTTCGAAGCTGTTCCCTTCGTAGTGCACCTTGGCCCCAATTTCCAACGTGGCGTCCAGGCGTTCGATTAGATCCGCGGGGGACCTACCCACCGATCGGTGGAAGGCGATGGCGGCCTCGTCGCGATACACCATGGCGCGGTCGGTGTCCCCAAGGAGGTCTCCTTCGAAATCAAAGTGAACGTACCCTCCGGCGATCGCCATGTAGATGTCGTCCGAGGTGAACGAATCGTGATCCGCCAACCCGGCACCAATGAGGTCGATGAGATTCCACACCGGCGTTTCATTCAAAAGGCGCATCATGGTCGCCAAGGGCTGCTCCCCCACTTGGGGGGTCTTGACCCTTAGGTAGTCCGACAGGAACCGCAGGTTATCGGCACGATAACCGGGCAGTTCACTGGCAGCCCGTAGACGGTAGGTGATGCCCTTCTTGGCCAGCTCAGCTTCAAGGGCAGGGAAACTCCATCGCGTCCCGTCGAACCGGTATCGCCCCGGCTGTTTCTCCATGATCCTTTTCAGCCGATCGTCCTTGCGCCATTCGTCCAGGTAAATCCGGTCCTCGGTGATCGCCAAAAAATCCACGGTGTGCTGAAGGCGGTATTTTTCTGTCGAATCATCACTTTCGAGCCAAAGATCCAATTCGACCGCTTGGGGGTAGTACTCCAAGACCGAATGATCGTGTTCGTACAAGATGGCTGCGGGGAATTCCACGTGCCGGCTTTCCAGTGATACGAGCCGATTCATTTTTCGGCTGGCATAGTGGGTGACCACATTCCGGCCACTGGACTGCACTTTGCGCACTGGGGCATTCGCCCGCGCCCGTTCCACTAATCGGCGCCCCTCAAGGGGGATATCAAGGCCCAGGTAAAGCGCCTGCCGTTCCTCGTCGCTCAGCATGGGGCCTCCACGGGGCGGCGGCCTTGCCAGGAGTTGAGCTTGGTTTGGACCATGCATGACGCCATGGCCTGCTTCATGGTTGCGTAGGCACAAAGGCCAACAACGGACCACATGTGGATGCGATCAGCGGGCTGGATGGCCTCATTGATCCAAGGAAGCTGGCCGGGCGAAACGGCAAGGCCAGAAAGGGATCCACAGCTATCGCAGCACAGATCCAAGAGTGAAGCCTGGAGTTCCGGTTGGAGTCCCGCTTGGAGCCTGGTTTGGAGCCCTGCCTGGAGCCAGTTTTGGAGTCCCGCCTGGAGTGTCCCTTGGAGTCTCATCAGCGTCCTTTCCGCGACGAGCCACCACACTGTCAGATGCGGTTTTCTTAAAGAAATTCTTAGACTTATTTAGGAAGCCTTTGGCAAGGCTTCTCAGGGGCGTTCACCAAGGGTGAACTCCCCACTTCCATCCCCCCCCTACCCCCCCCCAGGGTGAACTAAGGAGCCTGCCAGGGGAAACGCCCTTCCGTCAAGGGGGTCAGGTTCGCTACTCCTTCTTGCGGGCCCTGATCTTGGAAATCGCGCTTTGGATGGCCCCTTGCCGGCCCATCGGAATCCTCTTTCGCTTGTACCAATCGCTGACCGCCTTCGGGAGGATCCCGATCTCGCGGGCAAGGTCGCTCTGGGTGATGTCGGAGCGATTCATTTCATGAGCGAACTGTTTGAAGGTCCAGATGGGCTGTACCCGATCTTCAGCACCAGGTGTGGGATCCACCACCCCTGTCGATGGCCCCACCACTTTCACAGATCCAACCCCTACACCCTTGGAATCAAGCCCCCAGCCAATGGGTGGTGTCCGTGAATCCCCAGAGCCTTGAACTGGAACTGGGGGCAATCCACGAAGGATGAAATCTTCTACGACCTGATGAACCGGGATCCCTGAAAGCGTTGAGGCATGGGCCAGCCGCCTCATGGCTTCGGGGCCTAATGAAATCCAGATCCCCATCTCGTTAGAACCGACATCCCCGTGGGGCATCCGACCCGCCTGTGAATAGAAAGGAATGGCAAGCAACCATGATGCACGAACCGCTAGCGCTTCAAACCGAATCTAGGCACGGCCGAATTCGACTACGAGATTGAGATTTGTCGACCAGAACACACCACTCACATGGGATTCGACGCCTTGGTTAGCAGGCGGGCGATGCCCACCAGCGGTGGAATGGGTGTCGGCCTCAAAATAAGACAAAAATCACACCCAAATAACCTTGAAGTCATGTTCTCCTCCCCCTATCCCCTTGCCGCGATGGTGGGGGACCAGGAGAAGCACCATGCAGCCCTATGGCAATACCCATGGCGATTCCGGAATCAAGGCCTTCGAAATCGCGAAGGATTCGATCACGGTCGAGTTCAGTGATGGGGCCATGTACCTCTACACCTACCGGAGCGCGAGCCCAGGAATCATCGAAGAGATGAAACGACTTGCAGTGCGGGGCAGCGGGCTCAACGGCTACATCAACACTCATGCGAAGAAGGCCTACGAATCTCGCCTTCGGTAGCCAATTCCGGGGCCGAAGCCTCGCACCTGTATGAGGAATAGTCCGTGCGTATTGCCAAAGTTCGGATCCAAAATTTCCGGTCCTTCAAGGACCAGGCGATCGAGTTCGATCCGTACACCTGCCTGGTAGGACCGAATGGATCCGGGAAATCGAATGTCTTCTGCGCCCTCAACATCTTCTTTGGGGAAGAGGACCATTCTCAGACAAGCCTGACTTCCCTTGAGGAAGAGGACTTCCATAACAAGGACACTTCCGAACCGATCCGAATCACGGTGACCTTCACGGATTTGAGCCCTGCGGCCAAGAACGACCTGGAAGCCTACGTTCGGCTCGACCAGCTTGTTGTGGCGGCTGTGGCCGTATGGGATCCGGGTTCGGGGAGCGCTAAGGTCCTCCAGGTTGGGCATCGCAAGGTGATGCGCCCTTTTGCACGATTCTTTGAGGCGGAAAAGGCAAAGGGTTCGGCAGCCGAATTGAAGACCATCTTCGACGAATTACGGGCTGAATACCCTGGTGTAAAGGCCGCTACGACGAAGGACACCCGGCGGGAGGCTTTGCGCGAGTTTGAAGAAGCGCACCCCGAATTGTGCGAACTGATGGAAAGCCCGGATCAGTTCTACGGTGTTTCCAAAGGGGAACATCTCTTGAATCGGCACCTCCAGTGGGTATTCGTCCCGGCTGTGAAGGATGCTGCAAGTGAACACCGTGAAGCCAAGGATTCGGCTTTAGGGCAACTACTGGCAAGGACGGTCAAGACCCGAGAGTTGTTTAAAGAAAAACTGGCAGCTGTGAAGGAAGAAGCAGTCTCGAAGTATCAAGCGATCCTCTCTGAAAATCAGGTGGTACTAGAAGATCTTGCAGCGAAGCTCACCAGCTCCCTCTCCCAGTGGGCAACTCCAGATGCGGGAATGAGCTTGGTATGGCACTCGGACAAGGACAAGAGCGTACAGGTCAATGATCCCTATGCCGAGATCGTGGCCACTGATGGTGTCTTTAGCGGTGCGTTGACCCGTTTCGGGCATGGCTTACAGCGTTCCTACTTGCTTGCCTTGCTCCAATTGATTGCTTCAGGCGAACCGGAAGGGGAAGGGCCCGACCTTATCCTTGGGGTCGAAGAGCCGGAACTCTTTCAACATCCTCCTCAAGCACGTCACTTGGCGGAAGTGCTTTCCACGCTGAGTGAGAAGGGAAGCCAGGTCATGGTCTGCACGCACAATCCTTTGTTTGTGCATGGCGAGTCCTTTGAGAACGTGCGACTCATTCGAAGAGATCGAAGTACCAAGCAGTCCACGGTTTCCAGCAGCTCAGCCGTCGAAATTGAAGGGGCGGTTACTACTGCCCGCGGTAAGGCCATTCCGAGGCGGGACGCCGCCATTGCAAAACTAGATCAAGAACTGAACCCGGAATTGAATGAGCTGTTCTTTGCTCCCTTCATCGTGCTTGTAGAAGGTACCGAAGACATTGCATACATCAAGGCCCACATGCTCAAGCTAGGGCAGATGGAGCGTTTCCGTGCCTTGGGTGGTCACTTCATTCCGGCCCACAGGAAGAGCCGGATGCCGAAGCCTTTGGCCATCCTTAAGAAACTTGGGATTCCGTTTTTCTGTCTGTTCGACGCCGATGGGGATTGCAAGCCCGAAGAACTTGCCAACCATCAGGTGGACAATAAAACACTGATGTCTCTGTTGGGAATCAATGGCGTTGACCCTAGCCCATCCGAAACGCTTTGGACTGAAACGGCAACCATATGGGTGACAAATTTCACGAAGGTCATCGAAGCCGATTTTGGGCCCGAGGCATGGAAACAAGCCAAGGATGCCGTTCGAGCATCGCATGGGTGCCCACCCAAGATTGATAAGACAGCCTTCTACATCCCAGAGTTCCTGCAGGAAGTCTGGGGGAGGGGGCTGACTTCACCGAATTGCGAGAAGCTAGTTGCAGCCATCATGGCGGGCGCCGAAAAACGTTGAATGTGGTGGGTCTTTCTCTGTTCTGCCTGATGAGGAGTGATGAAAACAATGAATCCCCTTGCTGCCGTCGGAATTGGCATCAGTTCACTGTTGTGTCTCCTTATCGGCATCGTCGTTGGCCGCAGGTTAGGGCGCGCTGATGGTGCTTCGGACGCGGAGGCCGTCCAGCGCCAGCTAGAGGAATCCCTTCGGTCGGTTCAGACGCAGCTAGCCCTTACCAGGCAATCAGAGGCTCAGCAGCGCGAGCTGAAGGACTCGCATGCACGGGAGGTCACTGACCTTAAGAACCAACTTGAGGAGCTCTTTGCCAAGGACCGCAAGCAGGGGGCCGACTTACAGACCGCGATTTCAAAGGTTGCTGACCGAGATGAGCAGTTGTTGGGTTTGCAAACCGAACGAAATGACCTCCGCAAACAATTGGATGAGGCCCAGGGCTTGATCCATAAACAGGGGCAGGCGATCGGTGAGGCCGGAAGAACCAAAGCCAATTTGGATGACCTGACCAAAGTTCTAGAATCAAAAGAAACTGAGCTTGGTCGACTTCGATCCGAGCTTACCGACCTGCAGACTCGGGTCGCTGAACTAAACACATCGGCGCTAAAAGATCAGGAATCGCTTGCGAACGAACGTCGGCAAATCGAGGAAAACAAAAAGGCCTTAAGACAAGAGTTCGAAAATCTGGCAAATCAGATTTTCGAAGCGAAGAACGCTCAATTCAATACCCAGAGCCAAATGGGGCTCAACAACCTTCTGACCCCCCTCAAGGAGCAGTTGGATTCATTCCGGCTTCGCGTAGACCAAGTCCACACCGAAAATGTGCAGGGACACACCAGCCTCAAGGGTGAACTGGACAGGTTGCGGGAGCTGAATCAGCAGGTCACTCAGGAAGCCACTAACCTCACCCGCGCATTGAAGGGCGATAAAAAGGTTCAAGGGACTTGGGGTGAGGAGAAGGTCGAGCTTCTGCTTGAGCAGGCGGGCCTTCGGAAAGACATCGAGTATTCCCGGGAGAAGAACTACAAAGACGAAGATGGGAATAACCTTCGCCCTGACTTCGTCGTGAACCTCCCGGAAGGGAAGCACATCATCATCGACAGCAAGGTGTCGCTGATTTCCTATTCCGGCTACGTGGCCGCCGAAACGCCTGAAGAACGGCAGGTGCACCTTACCGCCCATGTCGCTGCTTTGAGGAACCACATCCGGACGTTGAGCGAGAAAAACTACCCAGACCTGGTGGGGATGGGGTCGCCTGACTTCACGTTCCTATTCATTGCGATCGAGCCGGCGTATTTGGTCGCAGCGGAGCACAGCCCAGCCCTCTTTCAGGAAGCCTACGAAAAACGGATCGCGATCGTAACGGCAACCACTCTCTTCCCAGTGCTGCGCGTGGTCTCCAATCTGTGGACTATTCAGAAGCAAAATCAGTTCACGCGACAGCTCGCTGATCAAGCTGGGAAAGTTCACGACAAGTTAGCTGTCTTCATTACGAAAATGGTAAAGCTGGGCAATCAGATTGAAACGGCTCAGAAGACCTTCAAGGACTCCTTTGATTCCCTGAAGGACGGCCGGGGCAGCTTGGTTAAGACGGTAGAAAGGTTTTCCGAATTGGGCGCGAAGGTGACGAAGAAGCTGCCAGCACTTTCGGTTGGGGGACCAGCTCTTGAAGGTGAAGACGCTAAGGAAGAATTGGGAATTGAGGACCTCAGCATTGAACAACCCGAATCCTAGGAATCACCCTAGGTAGGCCATTCCATGAAAGGAAAGTTCGCTATGAAAATGATTCCAGTTCAATCTTCCGCTATCAACGCAGTCGGTTATGACCCTTTGACGGGGCGAATGGACATTGAATTCGCAGAAGGGAATGTCTACCCCTTCTGTGGCGTGCCTCAGAGCGTCTTCGATGGCCTTCTGTCCGCGAGCTCAGTTGGGGGCTATTACAACCAATACATCAGAGATCGCTATCAATGTTCGTAGGCTTTCTTCTTTAGTTCTCGCAACCGGCCTTTCAATCATAAGGAACCTACCTGTTCCCGTCATCCGCGTGCCATCCCAATATGAAGCAGCCGTCGCACTGATGTCGACTCGGTCCGTTTGATTCGCGTACCAAAGGCAAGCCTTCGCCATTTCGGCTCGTGTAAGTCCAAGTGACTCCACTTAAGTCCCAGAAGGCCCGATGGGACACTTTCCGTCCGCATCATCAAATGGCACATTGCGGTGCCGGCCTTTGGAGCCATTCCATTCGACCTTATTGGGAGTCGGGCTAAACTCCGGTCACGACGATTTGATTGGCAACGCGAAGGGAATACGGCCGAGTTCCCTTTTCACCGCAATGTGGGCAGAAGAGATCCGCTTCACTTGCCAATTCAACCTTGATTGTCAGGGAATACTTGGAGCCGCAAGCCCCGCAGTCGGCCCGACCATCAAGGGTCTCAAGACGGCAATGATCAGAGTGGAATCGCTCGCTGGTGTTTCGTCGCACCTTGGCGCGACTCATCGCTAGCTCCAAGGAATTTCGAACCCGTCGGGCCGTTAGGTTTTCTTGCAAATCGTCGGATACCAGCCAACCGATGCTCACGGTGCAGGAGATGGGATCCGACTTTTCGTGGACACCGATGCGAATCGACCCGATATTGCCGAGGATTTGGTTCAGCCGATCCGCGACGCAGGCATATTCCTTGGAAACCTGCTCTGGGGATCCCTGAGGGAGAACTCCGGCTAGGTAGAATTCATCTCCGTGAGCCCGGAACGGGGTGGGAGCATGGACAAAGAAGTCGGCAGCGGCCCTCCGAAGCTGATCCGCAAGGCGAATCAGAAGCAAGTCTGCGTCTTCATAGCCGAACTTGTCATTGATACCTTTGAAACGGTCGATTTCAATGAATGCAATCCAAAACCCTTCACCGGCATCGATCTGGTCTTGGATCCATGCTGTGAGGGCCTGATCGTTGGGGAGACCAGTAAGCTGGTCCCGGCGCTGCTCATCCGCCAAAGCAGCCTGCATCGCACTGCGGAGGTTTTCCAAGGCTTGGTCAATGGCTGAAGGGATCGCCTTGCTCTGGAATTTACTTCCCTCAGGCATGAACTGATCCAGCCTGATTTAAATAAGCAACCATCTCCCGAATCGCATCATCTGAGTACGGGTCAACATTGGAAGAAGACAACGGAATCCGCACGCTGATTACCTGGTGATCTGCAGATTCGAGTACCAAATGCCAAAAGGGAATGTTTTGGTGACCACGGCCTAGGTTTGACACTAGTAGCGCGCAATCAAAACTGGCGAATAGTGCCTTAAGCCGTGATCTAAATACCTCACGTCTATGTTCCTGGCCTTCCCGAGAAGACGAAGATAGGTACGCGCCTACACCCATGCCGATGAGGCCAGCCATCAGTAGGCCTTCGGGGTTGGATCGGTCCCTCGTCATGCTGTTTACGATAGACCTAGGGGATTGGAAAGGCAACACAGCCCGGGTGGCTGTGCTCGGGGAGAACTGCAGAGCACCCTTGGCCTATTTGCATATCTTGCGTTATTTGTTTAGTTTGCTTCAATCCCCAAGGGCCCAGCCAATTGGCAACGACCTTTGAAGATCACTACCTACTCTCTATTGAGGAGGCATGGTCTTGCTGCGATGAGGGGTTGGGAATCGGGAGCACCCCAATCTTCGTGTTTCGGGCACTGTCCCGGTATGAGGCTGCGGTTGAATCCAACCCGAACCGTTCCGCTTGATCCGCGTACCAGAGGAGGGCCTTCACCACCTGGGAGCGCGTCATTCCAGGGGATTCCACATACTCGCAAAACGCCAAATGGGCCGATTCGATCGATGGCGAATCAGATGGAAGGAGTTTGACGGTCATGGCCTGAAATCCTACTTCCGGACGGGCAGGGGAGCCCTGGTTCTCAGCGTCGATGAGTTCGCCGGAGGGATTGGATGACCTTTTGAACGGCCTCTTGGCGTTCCGCAGGGATACGCCCTCGCGCGAACCAGTCATTCACGGCCCTAAGGGATATCCCAAGCTCCTTGGCCAGTGTGGGCTTGCTGGCCTCACGAACATCCAACTCCCGCTGAAGGCGCTCAATAGTCCATGGGGTCAAGGGCTTGGGCCCATGGGCCCCTTCCACGGGAGGAAGGTTTGCCAAGACCAGCTCATCCAAGATGCGCCCTTGGTTGACACCCCGCTTGGCCGCTGCGACCCGAAGGCGCAGGGCGGCGCTGGCGGCCATCCGAACCGTCACGGGCACCCACTCGTCTTCGCGTTTTGGCCGCGCCATGCATCCCCCAGTCCTATGGGGGATTGTTTCCAACGTCCATGATTTCAATACAAAGATAAATACCAAAATACCTATGTTGAAAACATCCATGGGTGCATGCCAGCATCTGTGATCGACCTCGATTCATCGTCGTATTCCATGGGTTACAGGGACAAACCCCTCGTTTCTTGGCATGCAGGGGTGGCCTTTGGCTTGCCGGACACCTTCCAAAATCGTCGACCCAGATCTTCCAATGCCCAAGGGGGACGCATGCCCATCTCCTTCCGCTTTTCCGCCATTTTTCGAACCGCCCATCACACGGAGACTGCCGAATGAATTCGCAGCCCCGATCGTCCGGGCGGTGGTGGAAGGGCGCTGTGGCCATCACCGCTGTGGCCTTGGTTCACCTTGGACACCTGCGGGTGGGCCGAATGGCCATGCCCGGAATCATGCATTGGGTTGGATCCCTTTCCCCGTCTTTCACCGTCCAGGATCTAGTCACTCCGTGGGCGACCATGCCGGTTTCAATCGCGACGTTGGCCGTCGCCTGCTGGGCCTTTCGAAAGGTGGGGATACCCGTACGGTGGGCATGGTTTTTCAGACGGGATGCGGCGGGTATTGCCAATACCGCTTCCATCCCAGCGATTGCCGGCCTGGCTGCTTGGCTTGGGATGATGGCGACGGGGGCGGTATCGGTTACCCGAAACCCAGCGTTCACGTGGGTGGGCCTGGTCGTCTCAATCCAGTGGGTGCTATTCCAATCCGCCTTTGAAGAGGTGTGGGCCCGGGGTCTCTACTTCAACGCCCTGCGCGAACCCTTTGGCGACACGTGGGCCAATGGGATTCAAGCCGCGGGGTTTGGAGCCCTGCACCTGATCGCGTATAGCGACATGCGGGGAATGGCAGGGCCGGCCTATTGGTATTTGGGCGCCAGCACGGTCCTCCTGGGGCTGGCCTGCGGATGGGCCGTCCTTCGGTTGGGCAATTTGTGGGCCCCCATCGCCATCCACTTCGTCTGGAATTGGGTGACGAGCACCCTGACGGGGCTTCCCTGCAGTGGAAGCAATCCATTGCCGGGCCCCTTCCTGTCGAAGGCAGTCGGGGACGCTCGGTGGCTGAACGGGGGCGTGATCGGCGTTGAAGGCAGCGTGCTTGGCGTGGCCGTGCTTGTGGCCATGGCTATCTGGGTCTGGCGCGGGGTTCCTGTCGTGGCCAGTGAGGTCACGAACAGTGAAGGCTGACCACGGTTCCTCCAACCGCAAGGCATTACAGAACCCGCAGGCAATGCAAATACGTGGAGCACGTCAGTGACCTTCCATTCAATCCTCTGCAGCACCCTACTAGTGGCCTCGGCAGCTTCCGTGATGTCGCAGACCCCTGCACGGAAGGGTCACCGACCGGAAGCCATCCAATCAGAGGAATCCATAAGGCAGCAGTCCATTGCCCTTCTAAAGGGGGGGCTGACCAAGGCTGTCCGCCAGGCATCGGCATCCACGTTGAACGTCGATGCGATTGCGGCCGAACTCCTAAAAAACCACCGCATCATCGGCCTTGGGGAAGCCACCCATGGGACGTCCGAGATCTTCTCCATGCGGACGGAGTTCTTAAAAGCGATGGTGCGTCAGGGCGCCCGAGTCCTTGTCTTGGAAGCCCCCGTCACCAGGGCCCACTTCCTGGATGACTTCGTCTGCCATCGGGCGGCAGGCAACCCGTCCATCTTGGCTGTGATGAAGCAGGCGAAGTTCTACCGGGTATGGCAGGTACCCGAAGTGGGCGCCATGTTCGAATGGATCCGGGAATTCAACGCAGACCATGCCGAAGAACCCGTTCGGATCTATGGCATGGATCCCAACCTGGCCGACCTAGACCGCGTCATCCAGATCCTGGATGGCAAGGCGCCCGGCTTTGACCCGGCCGCGGCCCGGGCCAAGGACGCCGCCTATTTCGACGCCGTGGACCGACTCGGTGAAGCCATAGACCCAGTCGTCAAAGCGATCCCAGGGATCGAGGCCCACCGTGTCTTCCAGGGCCGGCTCAACGAGGCAATGGCGCTTCGCGAAGCCGTCGCTTCGGCGCCCTTGGCCTCCGAAGTACGGACTGAAGCCAACCGTCACCTTCGGGCTGTGGAACAAGCGTGCGTCATGGACGGCTTGTGGATGGCCCATTGGGCAGCGCTGTTCCCGTCCTTTGATGCAATATTCAAATTCGATTCCGAAGGGAATCTCCGCGATCAGCACATGGCCGCGAACTTCATCCTGTTGGACAAGGAAGTCCTCCAACGGAAGAAAAGGGCGATCCTGTGGGCACATAGCGGCCACCTGACCCGCCGGCCTCTTTCCGTGCCTTCCACGGGAACCCACTTCCTTCCCGTAGGCAGCCACATCTCCCAGCAGTACGGCGATCAGTATCACGTCATCCATTTCACGGCCTACTCCGGGAGCACGCGTGCATACCCGGTGGAGTGGCCCGGCCCCAACGATCGACTGCAGCCGGTCGGTTTCACCTGCCCGGACGAGAGCATGGAGGGCCTGATTCGTGCCGCTGGCGCGAAGGGCCCCACCTACCTTCCCACGAAGAGTCTTCCCATGCGGGACCTGAGGCTGCGGTTCCTCGCAATCGGGGCGACGCACGTGGACAAAGGGTTAGACGGGATTTTCGAAGGATCAATTGGCACCTTCGATTCGGTCTTCTTCATTCCTGAAGGGCACGCCAGCAAGGGTTTGGTAGAGCCGGTGAACCCCTGATCATAGGCCCATGGCCGCGACGACTTGGTTCGTCAGCGCAGGGGCATGCAGGCATCCGCCCAACGTGGCACCGGACTGTGACGGGATTCATGCCGCGGCAACAGGTTCAGGGGCTTCCTTGTGACTTCTTGAATTCCTCGATGATCGGTGCGAACGCTGCTTCTAGCGCCGCATCCAAGCATGCTTCGAAATAATCGTCCGATTCCGCCCCGCCGAACAAATGGGGTTTGGGATCAGGCTTCGTTGGTTCCGGCCGGTTCGCCATGGGACAAGGATGAACCAAGGCGGTTTGGAATGGAGGTAGCGCCCGACCAACGCGCCATTGCAGGAGGATGCGATCGATTCACTGCGTTCATCCAACACCATCAGGTGATGGCCTTGGTTCCCCCGAAACGTTTCACTAAAGTTGTTGCTGCATCTACCGCAGTTCCAACCAAAAAGGAGGCCTCTCTTTTCGAATTCAGCGGCTCAACATGGGCAGGTCCGGAGGCCCCCATGGAAATCATCGAAGTCACCGCATGGCTTCAAACGAAGGCCGCGGTGCGGGAGATCAACAAGCAGATCGACGCCTTCGCCACGGACCGCTGGAACCGCGCGGGAGATGTGCCCCGCAACTACCAGCGGGTCCAGATCGTCCAGATGCGGATCGCCGAAGAACTCCGCGCCATTGATGACCAAGAGTTGGCGGGGGCGCTGGTGAAGTGGATCCTTCGGCCCGACCTTTCGGTCTATTTCATCCGAACCTACGTTTACACGGACGGTCCGGTGGCGTTGAATCGGGCGATCCCCAGGATCTTGGAGCACGTGGCATCGGAAGTGACGGACGCGTTTACGCGGTCGCTGGGTTTGGATGCGTAAGGCGAGGTGACGTCATGAAACCCGAACGAACACGCCAGCCAAGGGTCCAAGGCCCATTGTTCCGTGAAGACGGATCTCGATACTGGCTTGCCCGGGTGGATGCCCGCCGGCGCATGGTCCTTCCAAAGGAAGTCATGGAGGAACTGGGCTGGTTGCCCGGGGACCGGCTGCAGCTTGAAGTTTTGGAACGGGACGGCACGAAGACCCTGGAAATCAGAAACCCGGACGCCCTTGCCAGAGCCGCCGTGAACCCCTGATGGAGCACTTTAGATGAACACCTTTGAACGCCTGAATCGCTACCTTGAGGGGCTGCCCGAAGGGAAGCCCATTCTTCGCAAATCCATCTTGGATTTGGGCCCACCGGACGAAGTGGACGCGGCCCTGAAAACACTTGTGGATGACGGCACGTTGATGCGCGCCACCGTGGGTGTCTTTGGGAAGCCGCAAACCTCCAAATTCGGAAAATGGATCGGATTCGGTGCCTGGGAGGCCGCAAAAGCATTCTGTGAGAACGAAGGCCAGGTCATGGGGCTGACCCCGGCCGAATTGGCGAATGGCCTTCACTTGTCCACGCAAGTGGTGGCCAAGCCAACCTACATCACCGACGGACCAACTCGTGAGGTGGCCTTTAAAGAAGGACCTACCCTCCACTTCATCCATGCATCCCCACGGGACATGCGCCTGACCCAAACCGTGGGCGGCGGCGCCGTGCTGGGGCTGGAATGGGTCCAGCCGTCGTACCCGCTCACCGCAGTCCGCCAACTGGCTCGGGACCTGTCACGGGAGCACTTCCTAGATTTTCTGCAAGCAGCGGAAGGGGAGGGCGGATGGATTGGGAAGGCCGCCCATGTGTATGAGACCGTTTTTGGCCCCGATGCCCCAGAAGACGTCCTCGACTTGGACCGGGAACCGGACCGGGAGGGCATGAACTGTGGCTTCGCGGATTCGTTCCTTGAACACGACCAGCAGCGGGAAGCGTGGACGGAAGGCCTAACCCGGCTCCTTGCGTCCAAAACTTCCGCGGAGAAGGAAGGTGGCCATGAGGCGTAGCCAAGATCGTCCAGAGTGCATCGTCATCGCCGGACCGAATGGGTCCGGGAAGTCTACGATTGCGCGGGGGGTCCTCCCCACCTTGGATGCCCGGCTACCGGGGCTGATCACCATCAACCCCGACGACATCGCCTTTAGGGAGTTCAAGAACCGTCCCTACGAGTCCGTGATCCTTCAGGCCGCGGAGCGCGCCGAAGCCATGCGGGAAGATGCGCTTCGAAACGGGCGCCACCTACTGTTCGAAACGGTGTTCTCCGCGCCAGATAAGCTGGCATTCCTACGTAAGGCCAAGGCCGCTGGGTATTTCGTGCGATTCACGTTCATCGCCACGGATGATCCCGCGGTCAACTGCGCGCGGGTGGCGCTTCGTGCGGCCCGAGGGGGTCATGGGGTGCCGATCGACCGGATCCTGTCCCGATACCCTAAATCCATCGCCCAAGCGGCGCTGGCCTTGCCCTTTGTGGATCGTGGCCACGTCTTCGACAACACCCTGTGGTGGGAGGCCCCTGAGCGGGTGTTTTCAACCGTGAATGGGTTGGTCTCGGGCTTGGGGTTCTCTACGACCAATGGTGGGGAATGCCCGTGGGGCTGGGCCGGTGCGTTGCTGGGCCGGGTGGCGCGGCATGCGTACCTGGAATCGAAGGCGCCAAGTAGCCAAGGGGATGTGGGGCTGACGGATGAGCGCGAAGGGGCCAAAGCCAGCCTCCGGGCCTCCTGGGATACCGCTTCGGCCCATGGGCTCGACTTGATGTCCGACGGCGAAATCCAAGCCATCGCAAAAGAAGCCCGGGAGGCGCGGAAGGGTAGGAAGGGCGAGTCATGAAGGAACAGGAGGTGGGTGGAGATGAAATGGACCTTGTGAAGTGGGCGCCCTTCAAAGAAGCGTTTCCGCGACTCTTCGCCCGCACGGAATCGGGTGGGTGGGATTCCTTGGCCGTTGGCGTCGGGTGGACAAAGATCCTGTGGGAGCTTTTTGAAGGACTGGACCGGCTTTCACGCCAGTACGCCGCGGAAGGTCGCCAAGCCCCCAGAATCCGCCGTGTGCAAGAGAAGGACGGGATCTTGCGCGTGTACCTGCGTGAAGGAGCCACCCCTGAAACCGAAGCCCTGATCGTCGCGGCGGGAGATCGGTCCGAAGTCACCTGCGAGGCCTGCGGAAATCCGGGACGTCTGTGCATCCACCTGCCGTGGATGAGGACGTTTTGTTTGGACCACGAACTCGAAGCCACGCCCGTGGATAAAGGGTGGGTTCAGTGAAGACCGAAGGCGAAGTCGAATTCCTGCCCTGCAGTCAGAACCCCTCTCTGGGAGGGGTTCTGACTGCAGGGCATGAATTCACCGATGTGCCATGGCCGAATGACCCCACTTGATCGGTGCCCCCTCCTTCTTCTTCAAACCGTGAAAGGGTCACCTTATGCGCATCGTTTGCATGTCCGATACCCACCTCCGGCAGAACTTCGCAGTGCCCGACGGGGACGTTCTCATCCATGCCGGAGATGGGACCGGCTCTGGGCATTGGAAGGAGGTGGCGAAGTGGCTGAACTGGGTGGCCGCGTTCCCGCACGCCCATAAGATCGTGGTGGCCGGGAACCATGATTGGCTGTTTGAACGGACCCCAGAGCTGGTTCCCAGCTTGATCCCTGCGGGTGTGGTCTACCTGCAGGATGCAGGCGCGGAGATCGATGGCGTCCGGTTCTGGGGAAGTCCATGGCAGCCTGAATTCCACGACTGGGCGTTTAACCTCCCACGTGGGAAAGCGTTGGCGGAGCGGTGGGACCTCATCCCCCGGAATACCGACGTGCTCATCACCCACGGTCCACCCCACGGGATCCTTGACCAGCTTCCGGCCCCTGATCGCCGCAACGTGGGCTGTGAGGACCTGCTGAACCGCCTGGCCGATCTGCCGCGTCTTCGCCTTCACGTCTTCGGGCACATCCACGATGCCTACGGGCAGGTGAGTCGGGGTGGGGTGCGGTTCGTGAATGCGTCCATCTGCAACGAGGACTATCTGGCCTGTCGGGCGCCCATCGTTGTGGACCTATGAACTAAGCCGAGGAAACGAAAGAAGGGCACGCCATGAGTGAAAGGGGAGGGTTGGACTTGGTCGGACTGAAAATGCCGAAGGAAGCGCCATGCGGGGCCCGGTGAGGTTCCCCAACATGCCCATGATCGAATGGGCGCCGTTCGAAGCCGAATTCCCGGCCCTCTTCGGGACGGATCGGCTGGTTTCCTACGGGGCAGGTGCCGGCTGGTTCCAAATCCTCTGGATCCTCTGTGCGGATCTTGAAGCGATGAACCGTGTTCGTGTGCTGGAAGGGAGGCCGCCCCAGCGGGCCATCCAGATCAAAGAGAAATGGTCGGAGTTACGCATTGGCCTCGATCAAATCGACACCGAAGCAAGGGCGCGGATTAGCTTGGCCACCATCGCATCGAGAACCGTATGTGAGGCCTGTGGAAAGCCCGGCAATACCTGCGAGATTCGCGGTTGGTACAAGACCCTTTGCCCGGCGCACGAACTGCTTGCCAAGATATGGAGGCCGTCATGTGGATGACCATGGTGGATTTCGGCCCGCTCCGAATGGCCTATCCGGAGCTGTTCGCCCGCAGCGAATTTGGATGGGTCGAATCGGCGGTAGTTGGCGTGGGGTGGACGTTGATCAGTCCTCGACTTTGAACAGCCGGTCAAACTGAACCACGTGCAGGGTCGATTTAACGGAAGGGGAGGGATGGACCAGCACGACATTCGCGCCTTGAGCCCCTGCCTTCTCACGAAAGAGCAGGAACATCCCCAGGGTTGAACTATCGACGAACTTGACGGCTGAAAGGTCCAGGCGGACGGTGGTCAATCCAGGATTAGCCAGGAGGGAAGCTACTGTCGATCGAAGCTCAGGGTGGTTTGCGTACGTCACCCGCCCTTCGAGTTCGACGGTGCCGATGGTTCCTTCAATTTCGCTGTGCATCATGGATGAATCCCAATCCAATGGTAGCGAGCCGGGCATTCGGTCCTGCCTTACAAGGTGGTTCAGGGGTGGTCTTCAACGAACCTAAAAATTCCTTCAAGGTTGGTAGGGGTACCTTTACTGATGCGGCGATACACCCCAGTACCCTTTTTCGCAGCGAGAAGATCTATAGAAGAACCATTCACAAAAACCTTCCAGTCCTTGCCCCGCCAGTTCTCTGCTTCAAATTCCCCTGAGTCCGTTGGACGCCAATTCGGGACATGAATTTTGTTCGCGGCGAGAGAGAACCGAAGCGCAGTGGGAGGACGTTTTGTGAAGTCAGGATTTGTGGCGGACTTCACAAGACTTTGGATTTTCGGGCTTAAGTACGGTGCTTGTTGTCGTCCAAAGGAAAGCAACTGGCTCGTAACGCCGAGTACAGCAATGGCCCTTTCGGCGGGATCATTCAGGTGGAGTAAATCGTGCTTCTTGGCAAGCCGCTCGGAATCGAAAGCGGAATAGTGTTCATGGGTGAAATTCAATGGTCCGTTCGCCAATTCGTAAAGAACCATTCCGACTTGATAAAGGTCGGATTGGACATTCCAGCATTTCTCCGGCCTCCAACATTCTGGCGGAACATACAGAATGGAATGCCGTGATGCTCCCGCAATCTCTCCGGAATCCGGAATTAGAGCTGCGCTTCCAAAATCAGTCAGCTTCGGGACCGAACCGTGCATAACGTTGCTCGGTTTGATGTCGCGGTGCAGGAGACCATTGTTATGAAGGTGAGCAAGTCCGTTCAGGATCCCAAGCGTAATTCGAATTGCGTCTTGCTGGCCAAATTCCCCCGATTGAAGGCAAGCCAGCAGACTTTTTCCATCAACAAATTCGACCTGAAGGCACACAAATTCATCCGACCCAATCTTGATACGGTCGGCGTCATGGACGGTGACGATATTTTCGGAACGGGGAGATGCGTTGGTTGCCTGAACGAGAAGCTTGGGCTCCTTCAAGGCCATTTCCTTGAAGGCATGCACATAATCAAAAACCTTGATGAAGACCTTGCGGTTCAAAAGGTGGTGAGTTGCAATGAAAGAATAGGCGCAAGCGCCTTCTCGGCATTCGACCAGATTCTCAAATTTTCCGGTGGCTTCCAACCAAGCCTTGATTACCGCCGATTCAATTGCCATCGAAAGCACACCAAGCACAGGCAGCTGCCTTGCGCAGGTATTTCGGCTCAAGGGTGTCTACCTGGTCGTGTCCACCTTCTCCAGCGATAGCCTTGATTTTCCGATCTTGGGCAGCGCGCACGGTCTGCGGAGCGAAGAGGGCGCAGTCGATTCCAATGGCCTTTGCGGCGAATTGAACCACGCATTCCACCTTTGCCCTAATGGCCGAGGAATCCTGCATGGCCTTCACAATTCCGATGCGATCGATTTTGATCGTAGAAAATTGCCCTTGGAGCATCGACTGAAGGCCGAGGAGTTTATCAACTTCTTCGGAATGGGCGGCTGGCAAAGGGAAGCGATTGGGGTCCATTCGGCTGATGGTGAATTGCTTGTGGGAACCTTCTAGCAAGACCCACACGATGTCCGATCCTACAATTTCTATTCCCATCACCTTCATTCATTCCCCCATTAAGCCGAATAGTTATCTTGTGAGATCCACTAGGTGGTAGCCAGTCAACACGGCCGCGCAACCCTTCCGTGTACGCCTCTGGAAGAATAACGGTTGTCGGTCGAGGCGGATCCTGACAAATCAAGGTGGGCCATGGATTCGTTGGGGCAATCATTTCGACCAGGCGGACACTGGAGTTGACTGGCCTAGTTGTAAACGGTGAAATTGCATTAGGAATTGAGATCAGCGGCAGTCGCACACTCCTTGATCCATGATTTTGAATTTAGGAGATCCAAATTCATGGACGCATAATTCGCCTGCAGGAAGGTCGGCGGCAAGAGCGCATCCCACTTCTCGGTGACGAGGTTCTCGATCGTTGCCGCCAAGGCCTCCGAAGATTGCGGAGACTGCTCGACGATCCCTTTTAAAGCTTGTTGTACGCTTGCCTGCGTTGTCTTTTGAATCGTCACACAGGCACCTTCGTTCAACCCAGGAAGGCCATGGGAACGCAGAAGTAGCTGGATCGTGTCGTTCACCCAATCCCCCTTCCAGGTCATTAGGTGAACCGTGGACCCCAATGTAAGGATTTTTAGGTCCTTAAGGCCCAATCGCTCGAAGTTACGCCGGGCTTCAGCAAGCAACCGCTTCCCGGGCTCATCCAAGAATGGCACGCTCGCGTCTGAAGCCAGCACCTCGTAAATCTTCTGCCGAACTCGGTCATGGATACGCGCACCGACCCCGCCATCGAACATGGGCGGTGCTCCCGCCTGCGCAGCGATGACCTCGATGACCAGGTCTTCGACATCCACGGACCTCACCTGCCATCGCTTTCCCGCGAAGATTAGATAGCTCCCTTCTTGCAGTGGCCGGCTTACAGGCATGGACCCAATGCTACGTCCCGCGGTGACGATCCTGAATTCTTCGGTGGAAGTGAAGGCGGCGTAGAAGGTGTAGTGTTCAACAATCCGTTCCCCTTTGGGGGCAAGCAGCAGCAACCCCGTGGGGTCCTGCATGAGGATTTCCGCCTGCCCCAGGGCTTTTAGCAGGCTCAGGAACTGATCCTTCGTGATGTTCGAGAAGGGGCCACCTTCACACATAAGGGACCAAAGCTTGGCCACAGGCATCCCACCATGCTGAGCAATGGAAGACAGCACCTGTTGGACCAAGGTGGACGCGTGAAGCCCGTCCACCCGAACGGGTTCGTACCAACCCTCAATGAGGAGCTGGATCATGGCGATCGTCTGGACCAAACCCTCATGAATCAGGTCCGAAAGGGGGGAACTGGCCGTCAGCTCTGGCTCGATGCAATAGGCCCTGAGAATGGCGGGTTCACCCTTTCGTCGACCCGACCGGCCGAGCCGTTGCCGAAGGCTGGCCACCGAAGGAGGCGGGCCGATCTGGGCCACGCTTTTTACGCTCCCGATGTCGATCCCCAGTTCCAGCGTGGTGGTGCAGATGGCGGTGGCTGGGCGCTCCTTTTGCTTAAGGGCTGCTTCGGTCTCTTCCCGGATGTCCTTGGCCAAGCTTCCGTGGTGGGGCCAGAACTCGTTGGGTAGCCCTTCTTCTTCGCACATCCGGCGAAGCCTGTCAGCGTAGCGCTCCACTTCCTGCCGGCGGTTCGGGAAGACCAGGTTGTTGCTTCCCCGGAGCGATTTGAAAAGGTCGGCCGCGATCCAAGCGTTTGCCGTGTCCATGGCCCCGGCTTCGTCTTCCTTGGTGCGGGGATTTGGCGGGACGTAAGGCTCGACCACCCCACGCACCAGAACCTTTAGCTCCTGCCCCTTGTCCTTGCTGATCACGAGCTGGGTGTCGGCCCCAGCTCCAGGGCGCAGAAAGTCCGCCGCACCCGCCATATCGCCGAGGGTGGCAGATAGGCCTACACGGCAGACGCGCCGACCAAGTGCCTTCTCGATCCGATGCATCAGGGACTGGAGCTGCTTTCCCCGTTCAGTGCCCATGAATGCATGCAGCTCGTCGATGACGACGTACTGGAGCCCCTTGAACATCCCAGCCAGCCCATGCCCGTGCCGGATCAGGATGGCTTCAAGGGACTCTGGGGTGATGAGAAGGCACCCTTTCGGCTCCTTTAGAAACTTGGTCTTTCGGGTCTGGGTAATGTCCCCATGCCACGGGGTGACCTGGATATCCAGAACCTCAGCCAGCGATTCCAGTCGGCCCCACTGATCATTGATCAGAGCTTTTAGGGGGCTGATGTAGATGACGCAGGATGGATCAGATTCCAGCGAACCCAGCTTGGACAGGATGGGCAGGAAGGCCGCTTCGGTTTTCCCTGAAGCAGTAGAAGCGGCGATGATGACGTCCCGGTCCCCCTTGAGGATCAAGGGGATGGCCCGTTCCTGAGCCTCCCTCAGCTCCGTCCAGCCTGCGGACCAGATCCATTTCTGGATCCTCTCGTCGAGGAGGCCGAAGCCTTGGGATTCAGAGCTTGAAGCTGGCGAATTCGTCATGGCCGTCGCTGGGTTTGCCGTCAGAACTACCGTCTCCATCGACGGCAACATCGCCTAGGGCACCTTCATCCTTCACGACCTCCACCTGGCCGATCAGGTCGGTCCACTGGGTTCCCGGGTTCTGTTCCAAGATGGCCAGAAGGTTCACAAAGGCGGTGATGGTGGTGCGGGGGGTGCGGAAGTAGGCTTCGCCAATTCTCTGGTGGCAGTGGGCCATGAAGGACGTGAGGGCTTCATCGGGAAGGATGTAAGCCGCGGCATCCCCGGAAGCAAAGACGTGCCGGATCTTGTGCAGGAGCACCAGAAAATCCTCCTGGGTCAGCCCGGACAGGCGCAGGACGGGGTGGCTGGTGTCGATGAGGCCCGATTTGGCAAAGGTATTTTCAGCAAGGCGGGACTGAAGGGCTGAATAGCTGTACAGGCCGCGGCGGGTGTCCATGAGGAATTCGGGGGTTCCGCCCATCAGCACGCCCAATCCTTCGGCAGTGCCCTGCAGGACGTCGTTAAGGATTCGTAGGATCTGTTCATAGTTCGAATTCCGGGCCTGCGAGTTGGACAGCTTATAGAGGTTGACCAGTTCATCGAGGCAGATCAGCAGGCCGGAGTAGTCCGCCAACCGGACGAAGAGCGCCAGCAGCTTGATCTGATCGTAGATGGAGTTGTCGTCGACGATGGTCCGAACACCCAAGGCAGCCCTAGCGTCGGTCTTTGTGGTGAATTCGCCTCGAAGCCACCGAATCGCGTCCGATTTTAGCTGTTCATTCCCGTCCTGGTGCCCCCGCCAGTAGGCTTCGATCACGTGGGCAAAGTCATAGCCATTGACCATTTCGGCCAGCTTGGCCAGTTTCCGGTGAATGACTGTTTCGACTCCAAAGCCTTCTGCTTTGGCTTCAGTCGTGGCCGTAAAAATGAACTTCTCCACAATCCCTTGAAGGGCGCCGCCTTCAGGCTTGGTCCGGGTTGCCATGTTCTTGGTCAACTCGGCATACAGGGAACGCGCCTGCCCGCCAGAGGCATGAAGTCGTCGGTCAGGGGTCAGGTCCGCGGAAGCGGTGACCAATTTCTTCTCCATGGCCACGGCTCGAACCAGGTTCAGGAAGAAGGTTTTACCGGACCCGTATTCCCCGATGACCAACCGGAACCCGGTGCCTCCATCGGCGATGCGCTCAATGTCTTTGACGAGCGCTTCGATTTCCCGTGCCCGGCCGACCTGAATCAGGTGCTGGCCGGTCCGGGGGACCACGCCGGCGCGCAATGCCTGAAGGAGGGCATCCCTATCCTTGGGGCGGATGGTGGTGGACATCAGGCGGCCTCCTCAATCAAATGCCGATGAACTTCGATGGGATCTTCGCCCTCAAGGATCGCCTCATCCAACTGATCAAAGGCGGCTTCATTGATCCGTTCGATAGCGCCGTCCGTCATCAGGCCTCGGTCTGAGCAGATGTCTTCCAGTTCAGCGCGTTCCCAAACTGGCCGGGATAGGAGGACTCGGAGAAGGTCTGCATGCGCGTCATCCAGCCCAAGTAGGTTCGGCTTTGCCTGCTCAATCGCTGGTTCTGGGGGAATGGGTGTTTCCGTGGCCTGGCCGCTAAAAATGGCCCCAAGCAGGGCAGACACCTTGGCGGATTCGGATTTGAGGGCTTCCACCTTGGCCATGTCGATCTTGATGCCACCGATACTGGCAGGCTGAGCCTTTTGGGGAATTCGGAAGGGTTCGGCCTCGGATTCCGCTGGCCTGACCGTGACTGGTTCGGTCGGCGCCGCTTGATGGAGTTTGGAATAGACGGACTGCGGATCCAGCCCCATGAGCTTGAAAATCTTCTCAAGGGCTTTTACTTCTGCGGGTGAAACGACGCCATCTGCATGGGCGGTAAGGGCTAGCAATTCGGCAAGCGCCTCCCGTTGCTCAACAGACAAGCCATCGATGCGCTTCTTGAGGCCGGTGAGGCTTGGGGCAGCCGTTTGGAAGAGTTCCAGCTGGGCCTTAAGCCGCGCCCGTTCCCCATTCGGAAGATGCATCCAAGATTCCAACTGACCCAGAAGGGTTTCCTGTTCGGATTTTCCAAATTCACCATCGGAATGCGCGACCGCGGATGCAAGGTGAAGCGCAAGGGAAGCAAAGGCATAGCCGCTGGAAGGCTGCTTGGATGCGTCTACTGGATCGGCTTCAAACAGGGCAATGCGGTCTTCCAACGAAGGGACCTGGCCGCCGAATCTTGCATCGGGCTCGATTCCAAGGCCCAATTCCGCGAAGGCTTGGCACAAGGCGGTGTATCTGGCCCGGTTCAGTTCACCCCCTTCTGGAAGGCAGAGTTGAACGTCCAGGAAGGAAACGATTTTGGGGCGACCAAGACCCTTGATGGAATTCCGCAGGGCATCAAGGGGGTCTCGCAGTTCTGATGGCCACAGCGTTGGTGGTAGCAGTAGCACGGCCTCAAGGGTGTTTGCCTTCTCCGGCGTTCGGCCAAGGAATCGGCTGTAGGCATCCAGCTTTCGATAGGCCGCTTCGCCCACTTCCTGAAGTTGAGTCACTGGGGCCGATTGGACCGTCACATCTGGAAGGTCAAGGTCCACCGAGAAACCCTGGGACCCAAAAGACGCGCTAGCGGTCCGATGAACGACTTTTAGTTTGGTTTTGTTCAGTGACAATTTCAGCCCTGGCCCAAACCGGTTCGCGTATTCCTGGAGGAATACCTGCTGGAACTCCTTTGGGCACCGTTGGGCAGCGCTTCTCAGCTGGTTGTTTGGATCATGCATGTACCAGGCATGGGCCCATGGGGCAGGGAGGGCGGATCCTTTGGCCGCAAAGCCGCCAAGGGTGGCTTTGAATGCTAGAGATAGACCCCGCTGCCCAGAGAAGGTGGGAGGCGCGTCCAGAGTGATTTGGCTGGTTTGCTTTGCGGAAAGATAGTCGAGGAGGCTGGACGCGTATCCTCGGAAACTTCCGCTGGTCCCAAAAATCGACAGGAGACGGCGAATCTCGGCTTCGAGAAGGGGGAGTTCTGCAGCGACGCGGCTGTCGTTGGCCGCATCGGCAAGGATCCGTCGCTCCAACCCATAGAAGTATAGAAACACGTAGCCAAGGTCGGCCGCCGGGTCCGACTTTCCACCCGCAAGCCAATTGAGGTACGAGGCCCGGGCCTCTGGGCTGATGCCGTCATAGTTGGGCCAGTAGTTGGTTTGACGGATCCGGTAGTCACCACCCTGCTTGCGAACTTGCCGTTTGGGATCGATCAGGGCGGGTTCGATTCCATAGCCCTGAACAGATTCCAAACCAGTTCCCACGTACACCATGCCTCCTGGGATCACGTACTGGTCGACCGTGATGTCCTGTCCGGGTGGCACCCAAAAGGGTTTTGGGTTCTGAGATGTCGGTTTGGAAGCATGCCCCTCGGACGTTGAGATCCGCATTCCGCCTGGCCCGACCATGCTGATTGAGATCTGGATCGGAGATCCAATGGACTGGGATGGCCGCGACTGGGGGAGGGGAGGGGGTTGATGGGTGAATTGGCCCAGCCCTTTGCCTTGGGGTAGTGACGCACCTCTCGTTCCGAAAATCTCATTGAAGGCTCGCTGGTACCCGTCGGCGTTGGATTTGACGTCCTGATCCAATACCCGGGCTTCCACACCTTCTCGCGCCATTCGGGAAAGCCGATCAAGGTCGTGCTTCAGCCCTCGACTCAATCCAGAAGCCTGATGGGTGTGCTTCAAGTCAGCTTCCATTGCATCTGCGGCGGCCGCCGCCGCATCGATCTTTGCGCTGTGGCCGAAACTGGGGAGCCAGGCGAAGAACCCGGTGCTATCCAAGACCTGGTAGCGTCGCCATTGAAATTCTTTGAGGACATCTTGGAGCTGACTGGATGGGGCCTGGAACGTGATTTGGACCAGCGTTGCAATGTGAATTGCTTCAAAAACCTTGTACCCGCTGTTGGTAATGGGCCCTTCGCTGGGATGCGGGATGGGTTGCTGGTCCGACTGGTGGCAAAGGGTTTCCACGATGGTCGCGATTCGGCTGGCAGAGTCAGGCCCGATCCCTTTCAGTTGCACCAGCCGTTGGGCATTCCAGCCCCGGAGCTGGGAGAAGTCTCTGAGACCTGCGTCCTTTAAAGCCTGGAGGCGCAAACCCGATGCATGGCGTTTGAGCTCGTCCACGCCGATCGCACGGAGGCGTTGGTACCGCACGTCGTCTACATAGGCTTTCGCGGCCTTGGCGACGGCTGCCTTGGTCTGCTGATGGGCTTGGGCTATTTCTTGCTCCAGCCCCTTCAGGTGGTTCACCGCTGCATTGGCCTTCCTTCGAGCCCTGGCGGCTGCGGAGACCAGATAGGTAACCCCAATGCCAAGTACCACCAGGAAAAGGAATAGGAAGATCACGGGGACCTCAGAATCCAGAAGAGAAAGACGATAGCCTGATTCCTTGCATTGGCATGACGAAGTGTGATCCATGATGCCAGATCTGATTGGCTTCAACAGCGCATCATCGGTTGCACCTGACAGTGAATCCGCAGCTTGAGGTAAGCCGCTTGTGTCGGAACATCCGGTAAAGCACCTTTTTCAGCGTCTCCCCGAAGTGCGCCCCTATGGTGGCGGAATGGTCGAGATCCCCCAGCACCTGCCTGGCCTCGCCTTCTTCCCCGGTGGGGATGGGCTATGTAAGGAGGCCGGATCCACCGTGCGACCGGATCTGCCGATCGGTGACGTGATGGTGCTATAGGACAAGGCCAATACCGGCAGATGATTCAAGTTCTGATTTACGATAGACCCAGGCCATCATCTCCTTGAAGACCTAGAAGGAGCGCTCGGCATGTCCAATTTCGCAACCGCTCTGAAATCCGAAATCATCAGGCTCGCGCGCAAGGAAGATTCGAAGCGAACTCGAAGGATTGAAAAAGGCGTCGGCCCAATACCGCAATGAGATCGCTGAATTGAAGCGGCGCGTTGCCAGCCTTGAGAAGGAGTTGGCGCGCAACGGGGGAAGGGCGGCCCGAACTGCTCGCCGCACGGAAGCCGAAGAAGGTGACGCGCCTATCCGTTTCAGCGCCAAAGGATTCGCCAGCCATCGCAAACGGCTCGGGGTCTCCGCTGCAGAAGCCGCGCTTCTCATCGGCGTGTCTACGCCTACGGTCTATGGATGGGAAGGGGGCACGAAGCCACGCCAACATCAGATGGAAGGCATCGCCGCATTTCGGAAAATGGGGAAACGGGAAGCGAATGCCAAGCTGGAAAGCCTTGGGGGCTGACCCACGTCCGAACGATCATCCACCGGCGATACTGGATCGCGGGAGATTTAGAACAGGCCCGTCGGTAAGCATAGGTGGCCCCCACTTCGACCAAATTTATGCCGCAGTACAGGATGCTTCTGGCCAAAATGGTGGAAAATGAAACATGCCTTATTCCAACGCGGCCAGTGCGAACAGCCATATAAGCTGGGTGACCGGCGCGGCCGGGGCGACCTTTTACCTTCGAGGCCTATATCAGCGCCTCGGCGATTCCAAACAGGCTTCCAGGGCTGATAAGGCCGGCAAGTCCGTTCAGGAGCAGCTTCAGCGAATGGCGCCAGATTCAGCGCGGCATCTGACGTTCGTATGCCACCGTTTGAGGGAACTCGAACAATCCGAAGGTGACGGGGCATCTGAACGACAAGCTTGGACTGAAGCGATTCATGGGCTTCTCGCGATCGCGATCTGGGCGGGCGTCGCGGATTCAATTCAAGAGAAGGGGACACCGTCTTCGATTCTTAAGAAGGCCACCCAAGCGCTAGAAGCTGCCCTTGAAGCCACCCGCACGGCCTTCTCGGACGAAGAACGCCGCAGCATCGTCGAAAGGGTTGCACCGAAAGCTGTGGAAGAGAGCGTCGCGGGTTTGGTGGACTTGCTGAAAGCCCAAGGGCCTGATGGAGAACTGCTCATCGAAGGGCTAGAAAGTCAGGTGAAGACTTCCGTGGATCGGTATTTGGGCCCTTGGGTGGCCTGAGATAGCTTATGGGCAAATTCGGTCCTCGATTCGCGAAGTGATCGAACCTCGACTAGTGATCTATTCCACAAGTGTGATCAAACATTGGATAAATAAGTAGTTAGTAGCGAATTAACGAGTGTCGAAAACCGGTCTTCATGTTTCTTAACTTCCTGACATCTGGGTGGCGCCTGTAATCTCGACATTCCGGGAATTTTTCTGGTGGGTAATCGCATATGACAAAGCGGCCAATTGGCAGCCAGCTCGACCTGTCTCTAGCTCCAAGGGGCTGGGTGGCAATTGCCATGCGTGCAGCTTCGCGGGTTGGCACCTCAGTCCGGGTGGCCGCTGCAGCCGCCCTGATTGTTCCCTTGTTGGCGTTTGGCCTTGCGCCTACGAACGCCTCCGGCGGAGGCAGTCGCAAGGAACCCTTGGTGGGTTCGAAACCAGTGGCTGCAGCGAACCTGCGAGGTACCTCTGCCCTTCGGCCTGGCGCGCTTGCGACGGGTGAATTGCAGTTGGTTGGCCTCCAGTTGACCCTGCCAACGGAAAAGATCGAACTTCCCGATGGAAGCCCTTTCTACGTCCGTCCGGTCTTCATGGCGGGTGCGCGGCAAGCCGCGATGGATGAGGTCGTCCGCACCTACGGGACGAATCTTTCCTATACAGGCACCTTCTCAGGCCCAGGCACAGGAACGGTTGAAGTATCCGGAAATTTGGAGACGGGCTTGAGCCTCCCAGCAATGAAGGGCGAAGGCGACTACATCCTTTCCGGCGTGAAGCTCTGGAAGGATGGCCGCCCAATTCTGGATGCGACCCCGGCCACGAAGACCATCCGCTGTCTCGGCCAGGTCTTGGTTTCCAGCGTGAGTTCCACGCCAATGACCCTTCAGGAAATCAAGGATTCGGGAATTCAACTCGGCCAAGACAATTACGAAGGTCGGCGCTTCACGATGGCTCTGTCCATCGGCAGCCACCAAGTGACTTTGACCGTCCCCGTGGCCGTGCCTGTTTACAACGGCGTGAGGACGCTGGGCGAAGTCCCGACCATCGGCAGAATGGAACTCACGAGCCTTGGGGGCGAATACCCCGGGGATATTTCCGTGGTGGCGGCAAACCTCGCGCCTCCTCCGGAATCCTTCAATCTCGGTCGTCCCCAGGTTGAACACGTCCTCCAGCACGCGTTCAAGGCCTTCCTGGTCATTCCGGGCAGCATTGGATATCTACATCAGTACTACAAGGCCGATGTCGTCGTCTTCAACGCCCTGGGGGAAAACTCCCCCTACCGGGTGTCGCACCTCAAGGCGACGTTCAAGGTGCCCCCAGGCAAGGATGGCGCTCCAGGAACCCCGGACGACCCGCTTCGCTTGGCCATTCGTGATGGTGAAACGGACGCGATCACCAAATCGCTCCTGGGTAACGACAATCTTGGACGCCCCGGAAAAGGGGTGGATTCCATTACCGGTGGCCAAAGTGCGATGGCCACCTACTACGTCGAAGGCCTGAAGGAAGGTTCTCACCCCTTGGAATTCCGCATCGAGGGGCAATTCGAAGGCGGGGATCTTCAAACGCCTGTGCCCATTCAAGGAACAGCCAGCGGCAAACTCCTCGTTCGGAACCCGACGTTCAGCCTCGTCTTGGTCCACCCCGATGTCGTGCGGCGCGGTGAGATCTACACCATGGAGGCCCGGCTCACGAATACGTCGGGCACTTTGGCCAACGACGTTTCCATCACCATCGACAAGGCTCGGCTCGGCAATGTGAAGTTGGCAGATGGGCAGGATCCCACGCAGCGGGTGAATACGCTGCTTCCGGGAGAGACCACCAGTTTTAAATTCCAGTTCAAGGCTCTGAAGAACGGAGAAGTCCGAGGGTCGTACCTCTACATGGAGGAAGGCACCATTGGCTACCAGCTCACCACGGGCATCGGTGAGCGCAACATTCGCCTGAACCCGGACACCCTGGAACTGCCGACGACGCTGGACCCCCTTCCACAAGATCTCCGCGAAGCGATGCTTCGGGTTCTGGGGCAGGCCTATTCGGTGGCCACCAGCCGTGGTGCGCTTCCGGCCGGCGTACTGCCCATCAAGATGGGCACGGTGACGGGCGATATGGCCAACCTGCTTTCGGAGCAGGGCCTGTTCATGGCCATGGGTACCGACAAGGGCCGGATCTGGTGGGACCTTTGGAAGGGGTTCATGGAGAACTCGGACCCCGGGTTCGATCAGCTCGTCCGGACCACGGACGCGGGTCACCAGCTTCGAAAGGCGTTCATCTCCGCTTGGTCGTGGGCGGAATCTTCCCGTAGTCTTCCCGATCGCCTTCAGGACCTCAGCGGATTCGGATACGGAACCCAAGGGCGTGTCCTGGTGGCCATCCAAGGTGGCGGGCCGGGTCTGGTGGTCCAAGGTGAGGATGGCCAAGGACAAATCACGGTCAGCGGGTCCCCCTTGCCCCAGTTGCCTGGGGCGGGCAGCGCATGGGGTGAAGCGGGTGGCGTCCACCTATTCACCTTCCCCCTTGCCGTGGGTGAAGCGGGCCGCCTTCGCATTACCAATGCGAGCCCTGATGCCCAGACGCTTGGCATTTCAGTGCTTTCACCGGTCGCGAACCAGACAAGCCCCAGCCTGAATCGCTATTCGGTTGCCCTTGGAAGCACGGTGACGGCCCTGTTTGATCTCGGCCAATCGCGTGATGTGTTGGCGAAGTTGATGTCTCAAGCCGGTGCGCAATTGGGTGGTGCCCATCCGGATTCCACAGTCGATGTCCCAGCCGAACCTTTTCAGGTGATCGGGGTCCATCGCTGGGACCGTGCCCTGTCGGCAGGGGCCAGCCCTTATGGCACGCAAGTCATGATCTTGTTCAACCGCCCGACCATGCCCCTCAATTTGCCGTCGGGCCCGGAAGGCCTTGCTGCGGCCCAGGCCTTGGTGGGAGTGGAGGCCAATCAGCCTTGGTTCAAGGCGATGGGCCCGATCATTCAGGCTGACGGAACATACGAACTGGATGCTCAGGGGAACCCAAAAATTGCGTCCGCGCCGCCTGCGCTTACCAATGCGTTCCCGCGCGTCGCTTCGCTGGTGCTTGAGAAGCCTGTGGGGCCCTACGTGGCCCGTTCCCTCACGGTCACGGGGAACTGGCAGGATCTCCAGGGCAATGCCATTCAGGGACGTACGTCTTGGCCCATCGTCTCCAGCTGGATTCCGGGCGGTGCCGTCGTTCGTGGCAAGGTCCGCAAACTGGATGGGACCGGCGTCCCCACTCGGTTCAGTTACTACTATTCGCAGTTCTATGACCGGATTGAAGAAACCGATGTCCGGACTGGTTCGATCTTCCTGGATGAGGGTTTGGAATTCCTCTACGACAGCTATCACGCGCTGGTGAGCAACAATATCCAGACGGAAGCCGACGGCAGCTACCAACTCGACTTCGTTCCAGAACCTGTTTACCCCCTCAACGGGCCCTTTACCTTAGATGCCCAGATTCAGGACAGTCACGCCTTCGCGCGCGCCATGGTCCTCGGGAATGGTCAAGACATCCAGATGGATCTCGTCCTGGAAGGTAAGGGATCCGTGGAAGGAACGGTCATCGATGCCCAAGGCGCGCCCATCCCGGATGTGGAAGTGGATGGCGTCCAGGAGCAGCAGACCATCAGTTGGACCAGCGGCACCGGTGGAGGAACTTTCCAAGTCCACGGGAAGACCGACGGCAATGGGCATTACCGCCTCGACAACTTGAAGACGGGGGTCTACTCCATTCGGGCTATGAAGGGCCTGTATGGCGTGGCCGGGAGCGGAGAGATCGCCAAGGATGGCGCCGTCGCCCACATGGACCTCGTTCTGAAGGGTCGGACGGGAAGGATCCGCGCCAGACTGTTGGACCTCCAAGGGCAGCCCGTCCTGGATCAGGCCATTCGGCTTGGGTTCAAGGCCGGGTTGATCGATCGGAGTACCACGGATGGTTATCAGGACTGGGTATTCCCTGAAGAACATAAGCCCGACGCCGATGGTTGGGCCCGGTTTGCAGATGTCCCAGCTGGTGATGTTCAGCTGGTAGTGCCCGGAATCTTGCAAAAACTGGTTACCAACTACATCGGCTATTTGCAGTCGGATCAGGACCTGGATGTGGTCCTTCGCAAGGTGTCGGTGGATTCCTTGGCCATGATCAAAATCGTGGTGAAGGACGCCAATGGGGCACCTGTGCAGGGTGCCTACGTGACCGCTCTGCCAGGTCATCCTCAACCGGGTGGGTACGCCTCAGTAACGGGGCCCGAAGGTTTCTCCGATATCATCCAAGTGCAGGCGGGATCTCAGCCGTTCCGGTCATGGGCTTATCACCCGTCCTGGATGAACGTGGTCGAAGGTGAATCCGTTCTCGCGGAAGGGGGGAAGTCCTACGTCCTCCACGTCACGCTTCCGGCCAAGAGTGCCGTGCAGGGCAGGGTGCTTCGGACGGATGGAACGCCTGTGAAGGATGCGTATGTGGCCATCCCGCCGGTGTATGACGATGCGAACAAAAACCGCATGGCAAGAACGGATGCCAACGGGAACTACCGGATTCCATCCGTGCCGCTCAATCAGACTTTCCGAATCGCCGCGGTGGGTCCGGATCTTGAGACGTCGGACAACCATGACGTGGTGGCGGCTGCGGACACGACTACGACCGTGAACTTCACCCTTTCCTATCCGGGCCGCAATGTCCTACAGGGCATCGTCTATCAGCCCCAGGAAGGCGCCCAGCGGATTCCGGCCATGGCGACCGTTGATGTCTACGGGATGCTTCCAAGCATCGTCCCAATCGACACTGGAAACCCAGTGTGGGGCCTGATGATGAACGAACTGCGAGGTTCCGTTCTATCGTTGCCGGACGGTACCTTCCGCCTTCCGAGCCTTCCCATTGGGGCGTATCGGCTGGAAGCTTCCAATCCGTTCTTCCCCACGCCTGCGGTGATCAAAGGCTCTTTCGATGCGGCTACCAATGAAATCCGTAACCAAGACATCACCCTGATCGCCACTTTTAGCGGCGAACTTAAAGGGCGGGTCTACCAGCGGGATGGCCAGACGCCTGTGGCGGCCGGCGCACGGGTTGCAATCACGGGCGGGTCCGTAGGCAACTTGGAAGTGACGACGCAGGCGGGTGGTGTCTACAAATTCGCCAAGGTCATCCCCGCGGGGGATTACACCCTGCGCGTGGAAGATCCGGCCACCGGCGACATCTTCCAAGACTTGCTCCGCATGAATGTTGAGCAATCTCAGATCCGGAACATCCGCCTGTGGGGCAAGGGGACGCTCAAGCTGCACGTAGAGGACAGTCTGGGCCAGCCCCTGCAGAATGGAGTGCTGACGCTTCACCATGAACGTGAAGGCGTTCTTCAAAGCACTGATTTCCCGACCATGGCTGAGCGCCTTCGTCCGGAGCACAAGGGCCTTCTCTTGTTTGAAGACCTGTTGGAAGGCAGGGTTTCCATCGAGCTGAAGGATCCCAACGGCCTCAGCGGGCGGGCTTCCGCCGAGATCCCAATCGGGGGCGGCGATGTCGAAGTGACGGTTCGCCTGCAGCCGGTGGGCAATGTTCGGGGCCTACTGCGGCGCGCCGATGGCAGCGCGGTCCCTGCGGGGCGTGTGGACGCCTATCTGGGCGGCAACTGGCTCGGGACGTCCCCGACGTTCCAGGAGAACGTTGAAGGTCGATTCCTCTTCGTGGGGCTGCCCGCCGGCACCATCCGCTTCGAAGCCTATGATCCGGATACCCGGCAGATTGGGACCGCCACGGTCAATGTGCTTGAGAACCAAACCACCGACGTGGAATTGAAGACCCACGATAAGGGGCCTGTGGAGATTCAGGTACTCCTTGAAGGTGCACCCGTATTGAAGGCCGGTGTTCGGGTCTGGTATCTCGGCGGCGGAGCCTTGCCATTTAGCGCTGAGGCCACCACGGATAGCGCTGGCAAGGCCAACTTCCAGCTGCCTCCAGGGAACTACCGGGCCGAAGCCGTGGATCCGGTCACCCTTTCCACGGGGCATGTCGAACTCTCCCGAGCGGATGCGGAAGGTCTCATCCAGAAGACGCTGGCCCTGCAACCCGTGCGGACCCTGTTCGTGACCGTGACCACGCCTGCTGGGGCTCCAACCCTTGCGCGTGAAGGCTGGAAGGTCAAAGCCTTGGAGACAGGGCGAACCGCGATTCTGGATATCCAGGGGCAGGGGTTCCTGCAGGATTTGACGGTTGGGAACCACAAGCTTCAGATCGTGGATGATCTGGGTCGTTTCCGCGGTGAATTTGTGGCCCAGGTGCTGGGCGATGGACCGGCCATTCAAGCCAAGGAGCTGTTGCCCTTGGCGCTGGGCCGGGTGAAGGTAACCGTACTGACCGCTACGGGCGGTCCCGTGCCGGATCAATGGATCACTCTTTACGGTGGCCTCTTTGCTGGGACTGTCCCGGTCACGGACCAGGCAGGCCAGACGACCGTCATCGATGTCCGCCAAGGTCAGGGTGGTGCCCGAATTGAAGGTTCTGGGATTTTCCGGGGCCAGACCGCATTTGCGCCCTTCGAATTGAAGACGGAAGGCGAATTGGTCCAAGTGACCTTGACCATGGCGCCCACGGGGAGCATCGCTGGGACCGTCCGCGACCCTCAGGGGAACCCTGTGCCCTTCATGGCCGTGGCGTTGACTTTTGGGGACCTTGCCCTCCAGACAAGTGCCACGGATGGGAATGGAGCCTACCAATTCTCGGGCATCCTCTTGAACCAGGACTACTGGGTTTCCGGTCGTTCCGAAGATGGCCGTCGCACCTTGCCTAAACCCATCCGTCTGACCGGCTCCGACGTTCAAGTCGTGGATCTGGACCTGCAGGCGATCGGAAAGCTTCGCGTCCACTTCACGGACCCGCTGCGTTCCCCGATGCCGACGCTCACGGTTTCCCTGGTCGATCAGGGGAACGCAGTCATCCTTCAGGGCAGCAGCGACGTGGCTGGCCGAGTGGAATTCGGTAGCGTCCCGGCACAGGATCTAAAAGTCCGGGCCACCTGGGATGATGGGAAAACCATCGCCTTCGAAGAACCCTTCCGGATTACCCAAGAAGGTCAGCTCCTCGATTGGGAGCGGACGCTCGCGCCCTTCGTCCACGTCAAAGGCTGGACCAAGGATGAACAGGGCCGGAAGATCCCCATGACGGTCATCCTCCGGAATGATCGAGGGGACTTCGTGGACCAAGCCGTCACCACCGGTGATCTGTTCGACCCCGATCACCCGACCTTCGCCTTCCGATACCTTCGTGCGGGGGCTCACTACACCCTGACGGGCTATAGGGAAACCACCACCATTCCCATCGCGTTCATGGACTATTCCCCTGCGGGAACGGCCGCGCTGGAAACGGTTGAATTGCTCGTTCCACAACCTCGCACGGTCAGGCTGCAGCTCCGTTACCCCAATGGGGATCCTGCCCCTGTGGCTGGCGTAAACCTCACCCTCAAGAATTTGGGGCCCTTAGCGCCAGTCTTGAATGGGGTCACCCAGGCGGATGGCAGCGCGCTCGTTCAAGGCCTTCTTTCAGGACCCTACACGCTGCACGTTGAGAACCTGCCCTGGGATCTGCCCTTTGACCTGCCGTTTACGGTGGTCGACCAGACGGGTGAACAAGCTTTGGGTGTTCCCATCCGAGGCGTCGGGACCTTGCGGGTCAAGGTCTGGACGGATGCGGGCCGCGCGCTCTCCGATGGCCAGATCGTCGCGAGCGTGTACAACAAGTCGGTGCCATTCGCTTGGGATGGTGTGTCCTTTGTCGCCACCGGCCTCCCCATCGATCGTCCCGTCCAGCCAATCGGCTCCGGGTTCTATCTTGGCGCCCGCAATTGGGCGATCCAGACCTTGGTTCGCCATGGGGAAGACCGTCAGGTTGACGTCTTCGTCCCCAGTTTGGGAACCATCACCGGTGTGCTTCGGGATGCGGATGGGTTGCCCCTTTCGGGCGCGCCCCTGTCCCTCTTTGCTGGATCTTTGAATGGGGTACCCCTCGCCCAGGTGGTCACGGACGGATCCGGATCTTTCCGGTTCGAACGTGTCCCGGCGGGCTCGGGAGTGACCATTTTCCACGAAGGCGCGGATGGCGATTATGCCGTCGCTACTTCCGTGATTCCTGGGGATGCGGCCGAAGTTCAGGTCCAGCTTCAAAAGCACGGCCTCGGAACCGTCGACGTGGCTGCGACCACGCGCGCGGGCCAAGCCCTCGCGGGGATCCAAGTTACCTTGTCGAGTGATGATGGCCGCCGTTTGGCGGGCACCACGAATGACCAGGGAATGATCCGCTTCGTAAAGGTCCCGGCCGGGTCCCATTGGACCGCAGCGGCCACCCTGCCGCATGCCCTGAATGGATCCATGGCGAAACCCTTCGTCGTTCAGAAGGGCCAGACGACCTCACTGGTGTTTGCCGACCCTGCCTTTGTACGTGTGAAGGGCCCCATCCGTCGGCTCTCGGGCAAGCCCTTCCCCCTGGGCACCCAATTGATGTTCAGCTCGGGCCTGACCCTCAATGTGCAGGCCGATGGCTCCTTCGTCGCCACGGAAATGCCCCTTTCGGGCGAGCCGGCAACCCTTTTGGTCCGGCTGAACGGGGCAGGCTTCCTGGCTCCCCTTGAATGGACCGTCCCCGTGCAGTTGGATGCGGATCTTCAGTTGGATGCCGTTCCGGCGTTCGGCACCCTGAAGGGACGTGTCCTGAAGAATGGCGTGGGTGTAATCCCTCAATCCCTGAGCTACCGGGGAATGGGGTTGTCCGGCAACCTATCGCCGATGCTGGATGGTTCCTTCGGTCCTCAGCAGGCCCCTGTGGGCATCTACTCTCTGGAAGCTCACCGCGACTCCGACCTTGGCTGGGCTCAGGCCCGATTGGAAGTGGATGGCGACGAAGCGAACGCTGACCTCGATTTGTCCAATGCCCAAGTCACCCTGCCCGTGAACCTTCCGCTGGATCGCCTCCAGCTCAGCGCCGCGGTCAATCCGGGCACCGGGTACATCCCCGGCATGAGTTGGTCCGTGGATGGTGCGAGTTCGGAAGCGGTTGTCCCGGCTACGGTTCGTTGGCTCCAGGCGGGTACCAGCCTCACGTGGGATGAACCCCGGGGAGACGTCAACCTCACCCGTGTGGTCAGCACTTCCGGATACGGCCTGCGTCAGGAACTGATCTTCACGAACCAAGGAACTTCGCCGAAACGAGTGGCCCTGCGGCTACACGTAGGTGCGCCCACCAGCGATCTCAAGATGGGCACGGCCGACGCGAAGAATGGCGGTGTGTTCCAGCGCGACTTCAGCCTGGCTTGGGTGGCTGGAACCTATGCCCCGTCTGATGTCGCCGGCGAGGACTTGATCTGGTCCGAGTTGGTCCTTCAGCCCGGCGAGAGCAAGGGGTTCTTCCTCGGTCACCTGCCCTATGGGAAGTATGGATACTCCAATCTTCAGCCTACCGGCCTGACTCGGGCCCTTTCCCGAGTCCAAGGTCAGGCACCGGAATGGACGGCTGGGTTGGACGCTCGTACCAACCTACGCCCCGAACCTACCTTGCAAGACGTGCTTGCCCCATGGGCTGGTACCGCTTCTATCCGTATCTTGGATCCCACGGGTCAGCCCGTGGAAGCCACTGGGGTGCCCATCATTGGCATCCTGACCCCCCTTGAATCCCTGGCTCCCACCCAGACTTGGACCCTTACCGCCAACGACGCTGCCCCAGCGTTTGCCAAGGCTGCGGGATCCCTGCCACCGGATGGGGCTCAAGTTCAAATCACGGCGGGCTATGGCGCCACGCCAAATGCCACGGCCCTGGTGACCCCGGGAGCCTCCGTGGACATGACCATGATGGGGATGGCCGTGCTGCAAGTCCGGGCAACGGATCCTCAACGCGGCACCGCCGCAGGTCATTCCGTTCAAATCGGAGGCATTCAGGAAACCCTTCAAGGTGACCTGAGCCATCGCCGCCTGATGGTGACTGGATTCACTCAAGTGACCTTGAGGCATAGCCAGAATTCAAACCTGTTCGCTAGTGTCGGAGCGACCCTTCAGGCCAACCAACTGCAGTTGGTCGATGTCGCCTTGCCTGCCAACGGATCTGTAACGCTTCACAGTGCGCAGAGTCTGGGAGCTTTGGAATTGGTCCAAGGCAACCTTTCTGCGGTCGCCAATTGGGACAATGGCGCCTACACCTTCCCGGCCGTGGCTGCTGGTCCGACCACGCTTCGCTGGAATTTTGGGATGGGTGCTTGGAAGCTCGACACCTTCGATGTGGTGGCCGGGGCCCAGGAACGAAACCTTCCCATGGGCAACCTGAACCTTGAATTGCGGACCACCGCCGGCGCGCTCCTGCCGGTCTCGTTGAGCGGGTCCATCCTGCGGGATGGCATTGGAAAACCCTTCTCTGGGTTTGCCAACCCGAGTTCCATGGTTCTTCCCGTGGGTACCTATGCGGTTCAGATGAAGGACCCCCGCACCGGGGCCATTCACACCCGGGATCTCCAAATCGCGGATGGGCAGGCGACGCCTTGGTCGCTCAGCGTGTCCTTGACGAGCTCACTCCAAGTCCACCTGCAAGCCACGGATGGTTCGACGGCCCAAGCCACCGTTCAGGTGCTGGGTGCCGATGGATCCGTTCAAAGTGGATCCGGATCGAACGGCATCATCGCGTTCCCGAATGTCGTTGAAGGCCCGGCCACCGTCCGCCTCGTGGCGGTACCTGGCGCTTCCCCAGAAGACGCCCCAGCCGACGTGAAGGGCGACCTGACCATCGTGTCAGGGCAGGGGGGAACCCTTGAACTGACGTACCCGAAGGTCATCAGCACCAGCCTTCGGCCGGTGAATGTGCTGGGTGATCCGCTGCCGGCTGTGGGCGGAACGAACCAGGGCATGGGCATCGCCAAGCAGTTCAATCCCGGAATGCGGTGGAATCCCTACGGGGATTTCCAAGGCGTTCGTCCAAACGTCCCCTTGGCTGCGATTTACACCTTCGATGGCCTGGGGTTGAGTGGTCTCAACGCGTCGCAGGCTGTGACTCCGACGGTGGATGGGCAGGTGCTCACCGTGACCTTCCCCCTGGGCCGTCTGCGGTTCCACGTGTTGTCAGGGGGCCAGCCCAAGGCTGGCGCCAGCGTCACGCTGAACTTTGGAAATGGTTTTGGCCCGTCCGGCAGCACGGATGGTGATGGCTGGGTGGTCTTCCCCCAGGTCCCTCTCGGATTGACCCTCAGCTACACGGTCAATGGCGGAGTGGTCCCGATGGGTGGATCCCTGACCTTTACTGGTCCGACCCAAGATCAGGTCGTTGAAGTCGCTGCAGCCGCGAACCTGCATGTGCAGGTGACCCGCGCCAATGGACTCACGCCGCCCGCGGGCGGGTATTGGGACAGGCCTTGGTCCTTTACCCTCAAGCCTGCCAATGGCGTGGAACGCCTCCAGTCTTCCCGGTTCGCCGACATGATTTGGCCCGATCTATCCGCGGGTGCATTCGATGTTTCCGTTTCGCGACCGGTTGGTACGCAGCAAAGCGGCGATATCAACAACACGTGGCCCGATCGCTGGAGCTGGTCGGCAAAGGCCGTCGTCAACTTGGACGGCCAGAACTTGACCCCCACGGTTTCTTTGCAACTGCCGGCATTGGCCGCGTGGACGCTCAACCTTCAGAACGCGTCTGGTCAGGCCCCGAACCTCGATCGGGCTCTGACGCTTCGGATGACCTCCAGTTCGGTCCCGGGCTATCAGGTTCCGGTCGTGAACTACTACTCGGCCGCTTGGAACTCCCCGACGCTCACCTTTGGCGAACACTTCCCCGAAGGTCAGCACACGTTCGTGATTGAAGACGGGTGGTTCGGCGAACTGAGCCGGTTCACCTTGACGGTTCAGCCCCAGGATGACGGATCCCGCATTCAGCAGACGGTTCAGGTGGTAACGCCAAAAGCAGCTTCGCTGACCCTTCACCTGCGGGACCTGCAGGGCCGGGTGCTTTCGCAGGGCCACTCCCTGAGTCTCCGCGTTCTGGAATCCACGATGGCCGGGTACCACCCCACGGAGATTCGATTCTACGAATCGGATCCCATCCTTCCCCAGGCCTTCCCAGTGGGCTCCCATCGTTACGCAGTCATTGACGAAGCCTTCGGCGAAGTGGGGCAGTTCTCGCTCTCGGTCGCCGAAAGCGATGACAGCCAGATGCTGGAACGTACGGTCGCGCTGAACTACATCCGTGCCCATTGGTCTGCTTCAGTTGTTGCGGGGGACCATGAAACGCCGGTCCCGACGGCTTGGGTCACGGTGTCTGCGGTGAACGCGGCCTATAGCGCCAACATCCCGGTGGATGGCATCGGGATGGACCTTGAAGTTGTTCCTGGTTATGCCTTCCATGCGACCGGCACCTGGGATCCCGGGACTGGTGAAAGCGTTGTGGAAGCCACCGGGCTTTCTCGCTCGCTTTCCGAAGGTGAGAACGTTGAAGAACGCCTCGAACTGCCCCTCACGGTCGTACGTGCCTTGCTGCTGGATCAGGATGGGGTAACGCCCCTGAATGCCACCCGCGTGCGTCCAGAATCCGCGGCTCCCATTTCATCGGATAATCCGACGCCTCAAGGCGCCGATCCGATGCTTCGGGACGAATGGCGTGATCCTCAAGGCCGACTCTGGGCCTTGAACTTCGGTACGGCTCCAGGCCTTCATCGGTTCCGAGTGTGGGATGCGGAATCGGGTCTTGGCCAGATCCTGGAGACAACGGTGCCTCCGGTGGGCAACCGGGCCGAACTTCAGGCACAGATGCCGGCTTACGCTTGGGTCAACCTGGACTTCCAGGTTCCGAATTCCGGGAATGAATGGCATGCAGGCTTGCCCTTGAACACACCAGGCCTTGCCGCACCTTGGCACGGCCTCGCCGAGGCCATGTGGAACGATTCCCTTAGCAGGAACGCCTGGGGCCCCCGAAAGGTACCGACTGCGGCCACCACCTTGTGGGGGAGGACCTATCGTCTCGATGAAGGTGGGAAGTCCTATGGGGATCCCAGTTCGGTGGCCCTGACGGACCTGATCGCGGGCCAGACCTACGATCTCGTGATCACTCAGGCTCCTCTGGCGTCGGTTGGATTCCAGGTCAAGACCACTCAGGCGGACGGGACGGATTGGGACAATGATTTAACCGGAACTTTGGATCAGGTCATCCCGGACCTGCCCTACGAATTCCACATCACGTCGGCTTGGGGGAACACCGCGTTCACCGGGTCCAACCCGCTGTGGATGAGGACCTACGAGGGCCAGCCATTCCGTATCCAAGCCAACGGGACCCGTACGGGTCGCCTCTGGCAGGGACATTTGGACCTGACCTTCGATGGCACGGCTGAAGGGACAATTCAGTCCATCGCCCTTCAAGATGTGGGTCCGGCCCCGGCCCTTCCTGCCGCCGGTCTTAAAACCTCGGCCAAGAAGCCTTCGCCTGCCCAAGTGGTTCGGCGGAAACCCTGATGTCCCTTACTTCAAAAGCCCCATGGGAAACCGCCATGGGGTTACTGGATTCCATGCCTTTGCTTGATGCTGTTCGTTTCTCGTCCTTTGTGTTGGTGATGCGCTGATGTCCTACTTCGTCCGTTCGTGCCGCTGGTTGATGATGGTCGTGATGCTTTTGGGGGCTTTTCGGCCCCTTGAAGCCCACGACTACAGTTGCCTCCCCGCCGCGGGGAGGAAATGGGCCGTGCTCGTGATCGAAGATCACCCGGGCATGCGCGAAGCGGTGTGGGACCCCTCCTTCACCTCTCCGACCATGGAAGGGGCCTTTCGACCCGACCATCGGTATGCTCTCCGGACTACGGGCACTCCCGCCCTTGTCGACCTGGGCTGCTGGGATGACGCGTTCCATTACGGCGGGGACCAATGCGGAGACCAAGCTGGGCATAGCGACCGCTGCGATGACCACACGGGAGGAAGCGTCGTTACCGTCACTTGGACTGGCGACCGCAAGGGCGTGATTCTCAAGGTCGGTGGCAAATCCACGTGGCTTCCCATGCTGGGGGCCTGGGACGCTTCCTGCGCTCCCACCGGGACGTTCCGCGGCGCGTACCTCAATTGGCTGTTACAGAACCGCCCCACGACCCCTTCGATTCCAAAAGAAACCCGTTGGCAGCGCTTGCAGCGCGGCGCGAATGCGCTTGCCACCCAACTTCTGAACCGGAGCGGTGGCGCCCCGGAATACCGGATTGAAGGCGTTAGCGCCAGCGGGCGACTCCTCATTCCCCCCGGGGAAGGGCTGCCTGCGGCCCTCAATGCGGTTTCGCGCATGGAACCTGCCGCAAAGGGGTATGCCATCAAAGATGCTCTCAACGGCGTTGTGGACATGGTCCGCGAACTGAAGAACCGCGGTGGTTGCCAGCCTGGGCTGGTGATTGTCGTGAGCGATGGCTGGGGGCTCGCTTCTTCCTGTGCCACGGGCTCCGCCTATGAGAACCAAGCCCAGTATTCGGTGCTGCAGCAGCAGGCTGCGGCCATCGCGGCCACGGCCCAAGCGGCAGTGTGGGCCTGGGACGTCGATGGTCCCTCCCTTTGGAATGGGACCTTGGCCTCCAAGGGCATGGGCATTTCCTTCGATGCGGATGCGGTCGCGGCCTTGCAGGCTTCCGCGAAAGCTTGGATGCAGGGGGCGGGGCAACCCCCCCAGGTCAAGCTCAGCTTGGATCAGCCAGCCCTGACTCGTCTTTCGCAGGTCACTTTGACGATCACCGTGGACAGGCCCCTTTCCAGCGCCACGCTGAATGGCCAGGCCCTGACCCTCACGGCCCTGACGACCCAGCTACCCCAAGTTCTGAAGGAAGGCCTCAACACCTTCCTCGTGAAGGTTCAAACCCCTTGCGGCACCAACCAAGCCAGCCTCAGCGTGACTTTGGATAGTGTCGCGCCGAAGGTCCAGCTGGATCAGGCCCCGCCCGCACTGACCAATCTGACGAGCCTTCGCATCAGCGGCCGCGTCGATGACCCGACTTCCGTCCTCACGTTGAATGGGACGGGTTTGGCTTTGGACGTTCAGGGCCGATTCGTCGCGACTGCCAGCCTTCCCTTGGAAGGTGACAACCTCCTCACGTTCCGGGCCGTGGATGCGGCAGGCAATGAAGGCCGGTTGGAAGTGCATGTCCAGCGGGACACCGTCGCACCCGTGGTCACCCTTTCTTCGCCTGATGAAGGGCTCGTGACCCGAGCCGAACACGTGGACGTGGTGGGTCATGTGGACGATAGCCATGCCCAAGTCCAAGTGAATGGTCAGGTGGTGGTTGTGAAGCCTGATGGGCTGTTCACTCTGCCGCTGAACCTTCCCGAAGGCCCCATGGAGATCCGCGTGACGGCTGCCGACCTCGCGGGCAATCAGGGGACCGCGACGCGCCGCATCACGGTCGACCGCACGGCCCCAAAAATCACCTTGGACCAGCCCCTTCCGTCCTTGGTGGCCCTGGTGCAGATCCACGTTTCCGGATCTGTGGATGATCTTTCGGCGACGTTTAAGCTCAATGAAACCGTGGTGCCCTTGGATGCCCAAGGACGGTTCTCGCTGGATATCCCCCTGGTTGAAGGGGCAAATCCTCTTTCGTTTCGCGCGGCCGATGCTGCCGGGAATGAAGGGGCCCTCGAAGGCGCCGTGACCCGAGACATGACGCCGCCGGTCCTAGTGCTGGCGACGCCTGCCGAAGGCCAGCATGTCAACACGCCCCAGGTCCAGCTCGTGGGCCAAGTGGATGATCCTTCCGCCATCATCACCGTAAATGGCGACGTGGTTCCTCAGGTGGGCGGAACCTTTACTGCGACGGCAGCCCCGGCCGAAGGACCCTTTACCTTCACGGTTGTCGCGATGGACCCTGCGGGCAATCGGGCGGTGGCTCAGCGCAGCATCCTGGTTGACCGGGCCGGCCCGGTGATCACGCTCACGCGCCCCGTTCCTCCGCTGGTGGCCCTGCTCACCCTTCCCCTTCAGGGCACGGTGAGCGTTCCATCGGCTTCGCTCACCCTGAATGGGGTTGCGGTGCCGCTTGATCCCAGCGGCGCGTTCTCGGTGACGGCGACCCTTGTGGAAGGTCCAAACACCTTCCATTTCGTGGCCACGGATGGATTCGGCAAATCGGGTTCGCTGGATGCCGCCACGGTGCGTGACACCGTCGCCCCCGTCATTACCTTGGATTCGCCCAACAACGGGCTCGTAACCAATCAAGGGGTCTTGCTGGTGCAAGGCCGGGTGGACGACGTCACCGCTCGGTTCACGCTGAACGGGTCGGTTGTGTCCCTCGATGCCCAAGGACGCTTTTCCGCCTCTTGGACGCTGCCCTTGAGCGGCATCAACACCCTGTCGCTCCAGGCGACGGACGCCGCGGGCAATTCGGGAACGCTTTCGATCTCGGTACTGCGCGACGCCGTGCCCCCCAAGATCACGCTGACCACCCCAACTGAAGGCTGGTTGACCCGCGCCGCCACCATTCAGGTGGAAGGGCAGGTGGATAAGCCCAATGTGCAGATTTCGGTGAATGGGGTTGGCGCCCAGTTGGATGCCAATGGCCATTTCATCGCCACCCTGACGCCCTCGGAAGGCACCTACCCGATCCAGGCTACGGCCGTGGATCTGGCGGGCAATTCGGCTTCCGCCACTCGGACCATCGTGGTGGATCGTACGGCCCCGGTGATCACGCTCAGCCAAGGTGTTCCTCCGCTAACGAACGCGAAATCGCTGACCCTGACGGGTACCGTGGATGACCCGAAGGCCACCCTGACCCTCAATGGCCAGACTGTGGCCGTGGATCCGGTGGGTGCCTTTACCGCCACCGCGCCTCTGCCGACTGAAGGGACGAACACCCTGTCCTTCGAAGCCACGGACCTCGTGGGCAACGTGGGCAACCTGACCCTTACGACGGTTCGGGACACGACCCCCCCGGTCGTGAAAATCCTTACCCCTCAGGATGGGTTCGCTACCAACGAACATGCGGTTGTAGTGAAGGGCACCTTGGATGATGCCTCCGCCACCTTCACCATTCAGGGGAAGTCCGTCAGTGTCGCCAGTGATGGCACGTGGGAAACAACCCTTTCAGTGTCAAAGGAAGGCGCACTGTCCATCAAGGCCGAAGCCACGGACCAGGCTGGCAATGTGGGGAAGGCTGCGACCTACGCCTTCTTCGACTGGACGCCGCCCACGCTGACGTGGGTGAATCCCACTCCCGCCGAGAAGACCATTTTGGCTTCGCCCGTGGTCAATGCGGCCGTGACCATCTCGGAACCGGCCTTGGCTTCGCTGAACGGGGTGACGGCACCCCTTGAGCCCAGTGATGTCGCGGGTGCACCCTTCGTCGTCCGCGGCGAAGTGACGCTTCAGGAAGGCCATGCCGTCCTTGAAGTCGAAGCCGTGGACCGCGCCGGCAATAAAGCCTCCATCTTCCGGCTGCTGGACGTGGGCCTCACGAAGCCCACCCTGCAGGTGACGGCCCCGACGTTCCAGGCGGATGGCACCTATTCGACCAGCAACCCGGGTGTTCAGATCACGGGCCTCGTCACGGCACCCGAAGGGCTGAAGCCGCTGACCCTGACGCTGAATGGCGCTTCTGTCCCCTTGGATGCCTCGGGTCGCTTCAGCCTGCCTATGGACCTCGTTCAGGGACGGAACCCCGTGCACTTCGTGGCGAGCACTTCTGTGGGCCAAAGCGTCACCCAGGACTTCACCGTCATCCGCACCGCGGGTGGCCCTGGCGATCCCAATGACCCGACTGCCCCCGGCATCCAGATCCTGTGGCCCTTGGAAGGCTTTGCCACGGGGTCGGCCAGCATGTCCGTCCGTGGTCGAGTTAGCCAGCCCGGCCTTCAGGTGACGGTCAATGGGATGCCTGCATCTGTGGATTCGCTTGCCCTGACCTTCACCCAGAACGTGACCTTGGTGCCTGGGCCCAACAGCATTCAGGCGGTGGCTACCGCTGCGGACAGCCGCAGCGCCAGCACCCAGGTGCGTGGCTCCTACGTGCAGCCGGGCACCGCGACCTACCAGTGGGACCTTCCCGCCAATGGGGCTCGGGTGAAAACCCGGGAAATCACCCTTTCGGGCAAGGCGGATCAGCCCGGCATCTTGGGCGTCACCGTCAACGGCATCCCCATGTCCTTGTCGGCGGGTCCCGCAGGCCAGGCGACCTTTACGGGATCCCTGATCCTCCCCGCGAAGGGACGCAACGCCCTGCTCATGGAGGTCCGCACCCTCGCAGGCGACACCCGCACGGAACGTCGCGATGTCGTTTTTGAACCGGAACTTCCCCGAATCCTTCTTTCCGCCCCGGATGCCGCGCGGCCTGGACAGGACATCACGCTGTCCGTTCAGCCGGACGGCACCACCCAGCTCCAAGCGGTGGACCTCAGCTGGAATGGGCGATTGCTGGGCCGGTTGACGCCGCCCTTCGCGGCCATCCAGGCCACGGTCCCTGCGGATGCAGTGGTGGGCACCAAGCTCTCCGTGGAAGCTGTCGCCACCGACATTCAAGGGGAAGTGGTTACCGCCCGCACCTTTGTCACCGTCTATGGCCAAGGAGCCTTGCTGGCGGAAGCCTTTGACGACCGTACGGGATTGTTGCTGAAGGAAGGCGTCGCCACCGTCGAAGGTGGGGAATCGCGCCCCTTGGATTCGACCGGTCGGGCCACGCTCGCGACGGCCCTGCCGACGTCTTGGGTACTGGTTGAGAAGGCCGGAATGACCCCCGTGTGGCGGTCGGCAGGCCTGAAAGTCGGTGGCGTTGAAGCCATTGCGGATGCACGCCTCACCCCGCTCGATCCAGCTCAGGCCGCTGGCCCCGGCGCGTTCACGGGCGGTTTTGGCAAGGCCCTGACCTTGACCCTTCCCGCGGGCACCTTGGCTCAGGGAACCCAGGTTTCTTGCACACCGCTTTCCACCCATGGCTTGCCGGCTTTGCTACCTGCGGGCTGGTCCGTCGTTTCGGCTTGGTGGCTGGACGCCCAAGGGGCTTCCTTCCAAGCTCCCGGCGCTACGGCGGCCCTGTCGGCCGAATCCCTTGCGATCCTGCCTGTGGATGTCCGGCTGGCGTGGGTTCGATGGGATGCTACGTCCCACCAGTGGACCGTCCAGGCGCCGAGCCTGCATGTCGCTGACTGCTCCACCTTGGCGATGCCGCTGCCTGGGGGCTATGCCCTTGTGGCTGCCGATCCCGGCGCAACGGCGCCCCCTGAAGCGGTACTTGGTTCGTCCCTGCCGGCTTATCTGGGCGCGACGTGGCGCGACGGCCTCAAAGCGGCCGGATCGGTGTCTCCGTCCATCCTGCCGACCGTGGAAGCCATCCATGGCGTTCGGGCGACGGCAGAATTCCGCCTAACGTTTGATGGCGGCGATCCCATCCCCAGCGGGCTCGTCCTTCAGACCGACACGCTTGAAAGCTACACCCTCGTGGATGATCGGCTCATCGAGCCAGACAGCTCCACCCAAGACGCCGTGGCTTCCCGCTGGATGTTGGAAGTGATCGATGGCCAGCCTCGGGTGACTGGGGCAGGGGAAGGCTTGGCCATGCGCCTGCCGCTTCGCATGTCCCGGACCTTTGGGGACTCCGAACTGGTGGAAGGCCGCATCGTCGTGGGGTTCTACCACGACGGCATCCAAGTCGCCCAGGGCGGTTCCACGCTCATGGGCCCTCAGGGTGGGACCCTGAACCAAGACGGCTTGACCCTCACCTTCGATCAGGGCGCCTTCTCCGGCAGCACCCTTGTTCGGTTGAGCGTGGTCCCAGGTGACCCTGCAGCCCTTTGGGCGGACGTGGTCGGGCAAGGGGCCATCGTCAAATCCTTCCAAGTCGACATCGTCGGCCAGCTGTTCAAGGGCATGCGCCTAAAAATGGCCGGGCTTGGTTCGCCGGCCCAGATGCCCATTCTCGTTCAGCGCCGGGTGGTGCAGGGCCAGCGCCTGGTCGTTGCCGTCGGTGGCCTCCAGCCCGTGGCTGGCTCCCTTGGAGATTGGGAACTCGCCATCCCTGCCGAAGGGAACCCGCTGATGGAAGGCGGATCCTTCGCCATTCTTGTTCCCACTCAGACGTGGGCTTGGGTTACGGGTACGGCCTTCATGGATCCGGGCCTAGCCCAGGGGTTGAAAGCCCGGGCGAGTGCCGCCAAGTCCCTTCGGCTTGCGCCGATGGTGGCGGGCGAGCCGACCCCGGTGGGCGACGCCGTCGTTCAGGCGGGGTACCTTCCCGCGGTGTCAGGCTTGGAAGGTCACTTCGCTGTGCCCGTCTTCACCACGCCTGCCACAAACACCCTCCAAGGCCAGCGATGGGACTTGGGAGTCAGCGGGAGCCTGGATGCTGCGGTGCCTTCTAGCGGCAACCTGCTTCAGCTTGCGTCGGTGCCCTTCCAAGTCGTCACGGCCCTACCAGCCGAAGGCGCCCAGGTGGCGCCGGGTTCGGTTCTGACCCTGCTGTTGTCGGGTCCTGCGGATCCGATGACCACCAGCAATGTGAAACTTTACCGGGTCGTGCCCGTTGCACAGATTGCGCCTTCGAGTTTGAAGGTTGCAGGAAAGAAGGGCACTGCGCCCTCTGCGGCGGTGAAGTCCAAGGCCAAGCCGAAGGTCCCGGCTAAGGCCTCAACCAAGGGATCGAAGACGGCCCTTCTGCTCCAAGAACCTACCCCCACCGAATTGGTGGAAGTGCTCTTGCGCCGCAACCTTTCGCAGGACGGAAAGACCCTTCTCCTTACACCCGATCAGCCGCTGGCTTTGGGAACTTCCTATGTCTTGGTGGTGGACGGCCTGCAAAGCCTGGGTGGCCAGACGGCTCCCCAGCTTGTGCGGAACTTCAAGACGACCGCTCAGCCTGTTTCGGCTGTGGTGGATTTCCGCAGGTTCAAGCTCAGCTACCCCGACGCCCAGCTAAACGTCACGGTCACCGTGCCCGCGGGCGCGGTGCCGGCCAGAGCTACCGTCCAGGTTGAAGCGCCTGAAATGGGTGCGGTGGGCGCCGGTGTCATGCCCGATGGGCAGGCCTTGGTCTTCCCGATGAAGGCAGCCCTGGGGCAGCGCCTCACGGCCCGTGTGCAGCTGTACAGCGGCGAAGTAATTGAAGGCTTCCTCAGCCGGTACGAATCCACGGACGGCAGCGGCCGAGTCACCCTTGGCATCGATGGCGGTCGGGTGGAGTCGGTGGACGGCAGCGGAGCGGCCATGACCCTTCCTGAGGGTTCCTTGGACCGACCTGCGGAGCTGAAGGTTCAGTTCACCCAAGAGACGTCGCCTGTCCTAAAGGGCGAAGCCGCCCAAGTCCCCATCTGGGGCCGCGTGCAGCTGCTGGCCGATCGAAGCCTAGGGCTCAAGAAGATTCCCGTGATCGAGATGGCCGCCCCCGCGGATGCCATTAATTTGAGCCAGGACAATCCGCGCATTGGTACCTACGCTGTGGCTTACCGCACGGACGGTTTCGACGTGGATGGCAGCCCTGCCAGTTCCTACATGGTGTGTGACACCGCGGACGTCGAGAATGGCAAGTTCAAGAGCAAGGGCGGATTCCCGTCTCTGCCGGTGACGCTGGATGATGATGTCCAGCTGCCGACCATCCAGGTGAAGGGGAATCAGCCTGGCCTAATGGCAAAGGTTCGCCCCATTCAGGCGGCGGCCGCTTCAACAGGCCCGATTTGTTCAGCGCAGGAGGGTTTGTTCCCGGCTCCCACGGTCATGCAGTGGGGGGTTTACGGATATAGCTTGTCCGCCCTGATGATCTACCCGGTGGTTTCCTCCAGCCGCGGTTTCGATGTCGAGCTCGACGGCATGATCGTGAAGAACCCCGGGAAAGTAATTCTGCAAGGGAAGGCCGTCCGGCGCTTGCCGGGAGATGCCTATTCCACCCCCGCAATCATGGCGAGCCTGTTTTATTCCGCCGCAGGTGACGGGGATGTTCGCAGCAATGGCCGGTTCATGCAGTACACCAATGAATGCGGCAGCTACATGCTTATGAATGCGTACTTCTTTGATGAAGTGCTTAAGGAAACGGGTACGGTGCTGGGCGTGGAAAGGGACTACGGGAGTACGGCCAGCGTTCCCATTCCTGCCAAGGCTGCTGCAGTCGATACGGCCAAGGATCGAAAGTACTTCGAGATGGATACCTTGCGCTTTTACATACAACCTCAGGAATTGGGAGATCTCACCCCCCCTTGGGCGCGCATGGACCTTAGGCAGAATGGGCAACCCGTAGAGCCGGACAATGTAAAAGCCGGTGAACTGGAAGTTCAAATTCGTGCCCGGGACAACAAGAAGGGTGCGGCATTGCGGGTGGAACTCCGCCTGGATCAGTTGCAGCCCATCCTCTGTGGGGCAAATGGCACGGGTGTCAGCTCATCTTCCTATGACTACACCCCGGCGGGCGACATGGGGCTGTGGCGCATCCGGATTCAGGTGCCTGCGGGGGCGCACACGCTGGAATGCTTTATTAGCGATGAAGGGGCTTCTGGTCCTTCCCCACAACCCATGGGAAATACCACCAAGCTCAGCAAACAGATCAGCGTCCTCGATTTCGCTAGCGGTAATCGGCCCGTGGACCCTGCCAATCCCCCCTCCTTCACCGTCCAGGTTGAAGGCGGGTTGCAAGCTGCCCGTCCTGATACATCCGTCCGAATTGACTTCAACGAGCCCGTGAAGAACGTCAGCCTCAGCACACTGACTCTTGAGAAGTCAGTGAGTGGGGCATGGCAGGCCGTGGCGGATTGCCGGTTGCGTTCAGGCCTTGTAGGGGTGGACCAAACGACCATTGCATACCTTATTCCGCCTTCCCGACTGGAGCTTGGGTCCACCTATCGTGTTTCTGGTTCGAATAGCATTGTGGATCTGGATTCGCCTCCCAAGGCCTTGGCTCAAGGCCCCATTTCCTTTGTCGTGCAGCAATACCAAAGCCTGGGATCCGTAAGCGTGGGTTCCGCGGGGCAGGTTTCCGCTGTAGGGAACACAGCGTTTGTGATCACAGGGCAAACGCCCAATGTTGCTGTATCCATGCTTCAGCTCAATTCCGAAAGCCTGGACCTCGTGGCCCAAGCAGGGCTCACGGGGCCTGGTTCTGGGTTTATGAATCAGGGCATCAACACAATCCGAGCCTTTGAAAACGTCACAACTCAGAACTTCCCGGGGCCTGGCCTGCTTCTGGTGACGACAACTCCCCAACCTGATCGGTATCAGGACAGCAGTTGCCTTTGGGGGTTCCGATTCTGCGGAGCTCGGGGCGAAATTGAGCTCGTCTTCGGAGTCAGCCTCGGTCGTGGAACCGTCGGATATGCTCCTACCGTGGATTACCGAGATGGCGTCATTGCCGTGGGACGCCTCACGAGTTCTGTTCAGCTCATATCTTTGGATAATGCCATCGCCAAGTGGAATGGAGATGTTGCGGGAACCATCACGCCCGTGGGGAATAACCAAGGGGCTGTGTTCCAGCCATTCTGGCTGAGCGATCCGGACTATCATTTTGAAAATCAATATACGTTTGGATCACTGCACTACGGAGTGGCAATTGTTCCGACTGCGACCCAAGGGCAGGACTTCATCCGCGTAGCAGTGGCAAATAACAACTACGAATCCCAGTGGCGCGGGACTAGCATTGCGGGCCTCCCCCAGATGTGGATCCCGTATACGGCCGGTGCTCTATCAACTCCTGTGCCTCCGTTCATTGCGGATGCGGGGTCAGTGCCATTCAGTGAAGTGATGTTTGCCCCAGCGGCCCATGCATTCCTCCAGCTCGGGCCCAATATCGGGAACAGCACGCAGCACGTACTGGCATGGCCGAATGCGTCAATTGAAGTTGGGGGCCAACGGTACACGACGACACTGATGGTTTCCATTAGCCGAAAAATCGCTCCCGCAGGCGGGAATAGCCTTCTTCTTTCGGATGCGAATGATCCATCGAAGTACTGGATTTGGCCAAACGTTAGCCCCTTGCCGAATAGTGGAAGCTATGAAATTCAGTACAGAAAGGTTTGTTTGGATCCTGCCACCGGTTTGGCTGCAATATTAGTCAGGCCGCAAAGCGGAGGCGATGGGTATTGGGTGCTTTTGGATATAAACCGTCCTGATGACCCTCAAATTGTGGGTCGAATCCCCGCGCCGGCCGGGTATTCAAGCGCCTCTCTAAGTTATGGCGCCATGTATTTAGGGAAGTCGGATAATTCGTTTGAAGTCATAAACATTCTACGACCAACATCTTCGGGCAGTTTTGCTTCTCTGAGTCAATCCAGATCTCCTGGAAGTCGTGAGAGTACAACCAGGCAAACCCTGAACTCCGCTAAGTCAAACAAGGCGAATAAATTTGCCTCTCAAACGACAGTTGGCTTTGCCGTGCGACAATCAGGCGTAGTTCCAGTGGTTGAACAGGAAAAGCCCACCTGTGAGAGCCCTGCCGAGGATAAATGCAAGGATGATCCAAGAGATTTGGCTTCTGTACGGGATGCAATCGTAACGGGTGGTTTCGATGTAAATTCATATGCTATAGCGTTTACGGCATATCTTGAGGCAGAATCATCTGAGCTTGGACTGAATTCAAAAAAAGCAATTATAGATATTATTTATAATCGAGTAAATGCTTCAAAGGTGATCACACCTGAAAGGAAGAGCCCTGAAACCACGCGGCGTAGCATAAGGCAGCCGATCCTTGGCCTTGATAATGCATTTGGTGATAGCCCATTGGAAATCGTCACGTCAATTCGATCTGATGGTAAATCGCATGAATTCAATCCGTACGATGATCAATCACGGCTTGCTGCGGTTAAGGGAAGTTTGGCTTCAACGGTCGATTATATTATTCGGAAGAATCCAGGTGACGAAATCGCAAAGCATGAACTGTGTATGTACCTAGAATGTCTTCAATACGCAAAGGGTCGTCTTCAGGGCCAACCCGCATTGGTGTTCTCAGATCCATTTGTATTCTACTTTACTGCTACCTACCTTCGCACTAAGCCTGGATTTATGGATAAGAGGCTTGGAGTGCCAAGACACATGTTCTCAGATTTTGCACGCCAACATGTGTACGAAGCCATTCCCTCCAAATCATTGAATGTTCTTGGCCATCATTTCTGGGGGGTATCCTTCGCATACTATTGGACCGACCCCGTTCACGGCGCCAAAAATTGGATTTTAAATTATCGTGACATTGCTAAAAACAAGGAAACCTACATGCTTGGAAACTGTACGGTGGATCCAAACCATCCATCTTCGGTAAATGGGATTCGTTTTTATATCAATGCGACACCAGGGAATTCGATCAATGCAGATATTATTGGTACAGGCCGAACAGCTACTTTTGGCGCCAACCTGTTAAACCCAAAGGCCCAGAAGGGACTGACCTCGTTCAAGGCAGGTAAAAATTTAATATTCATCGAAGTAGAAACCACATTGAAAAATGCGGATGGTTCCAACCGAAAGATCACCTCTGCGACTGATAAGCCGCGATCTGTTAATGTTGTAAAGATAATCAAATAATCGAGATAGGGAGGAATAATATGAGAATTGGTACTGCTCCGTTAATCGTCCTTGCTTCCACCCTTCTCCTGGGTCAAGGAACTGCGTCTGACAGAGTAAAGATTGCTCAGGTATCTTCTAATTCCTACGAGATCAAAATTGATGATCAAGTGGTTGATACTATTACTGAAGCTGACAAAGTTGAACTAAAGCCGACCTTTTTGTTGAGAAGCAAATTATTCGCCTCGGTATATTTCCATAAAATAAACTCCCAATCTGATGGTGGACTCCTCGAAGAATGGAGTTATCGAATCCTTTCTCTAGAATCTGGAAAATTGGTTGGTGGATTTGAAGAAAGCATGAAGTCTTCACGGAAATTGTATGGGCGAGTGATCGAGAACAAAGTAGATTTTCAAGTCGATTTCAAAACGGGGATCATTGTTGATCCAAGAAATAGCGTTCAATCCTTTATGACCTTTGATGCACCTGAAGGCTATTGGCCTGAATTTGCTCAGCCGACTGCAGAATTCCCAGACCCAGCATTTTCATATCAAATTACGCCAAATGAAGTTCCTGGTAATGTAGGGGCCAAATTTCCAGTAAAAATTACTATTACTCCTTTGGTCGACAATATTTTCATTAATATTTCACAAGGCACTCAGTTTGATACTGGTGGGTTAAAGATTGTAGACTTCACACCTCTTAGGTCTTTAGAGAATACTTCGCTTAAATTGGGTCAATCTTATGAGATTAATTTTAGCGTTGAAGTCACTAAAGGTTCGGATGATCAGTCGATGGAACTATTAGTCGATACCTGTCTACGCACTCTTGGTGACTGCGGCCAGAACGGATTCGATCAACAAACAAACTTACTTCTTACAGTGGGCCCCCCAACTGTACCTGCTCTGAAAATGAATAAATCAAAGGTTTCTACCGTCAAAGCTAAACGACCACAAGGTTCGATACTTCCGCGCACCGGGGGGGCGACAATGCCTCCATCGGCGAAGCCAACCCCAAAAGAACCGCAACCCCGATGAATCTAATCGGCGGGAACTCTTGGTGCCGGCCCTGTCAAAGCTGTCGTTGCTAGATCAATTCGATCAGCCAGGGCCGACTATTGAGGCCTGAATCGCCTCTTGGTTGGAGAGTGCTCTTGGATCTCTCAGGGGGCCCCAGTCGCACCGACTTCTGATTCCTCCTCGCAATTGTAGAATGAGCTGTATTTCGTCGGCCCTGACAAACCCCCCCAATGCTTTTATGTGGCCATCGAAGTGGTCTGTGGGGGCTGACGAGTTTCGAGTTGGTTGCACAGGGCCTGTAAAGCGGCCCTGGTCTCGCCCGAAGCAGGCGCAAAAGGGCCCTGATGCCTCGATCACACATTGAGGAAGATCTTGGCGAGGCTCTGGTTGGTGGCGCTCCTGGCCGTCCCCCAGGATCCAGAGGCAGCGCCTCAAGCGGGGTAGGGGGGGGTGTCAGGGGCGACGAATTATGCTGGATCACGGAAACCCCTGCGCGCCACCGGAAACCTTGACATCCTGGATTGGGTTTAGCATCCTGTACAAGCATCCTTTGAGGTGCAATCTATTGAACCCACCGCCCCCCACAGAGGGGGCGATTTCGTTAGGTGCTGCATGACCAAAAGCGTTGTGTTCATCGATGGGCAGAATCTCTACAAACGTCTACGAGACATTGCGCTGGTTGAGAAGGACATCAACTGGACCAAGGTTTTTGAATACCTGCTGCCTGCGGGCGGCCGGCTGATCCGGGCCTACTGGTACCAGCCGGCCCGGGTTGCTCCCTGGGAGTGGAACCCGGCCTACCATGCAAAGAGGTGCCCCGCGAGCATGGCCCTTGGGGATTTCCAAGCCCAGGCGGAAGCGTTTTACTCCGCCGAGAGGCAGCGCCTGGAGGACATGCAGAAGAAAATCTATGCACGGCTGGAAGAGGATTTCGAATGCGTGGAGTTCCGATATTCGGGCGTTCTGAAGCTGGATCCAATCGGGACGTGGGTCGACCCGAAGGGTGTAACAAAGGTGGGACGCAGGGTTGGCGAAAAGGGTGTGGACGTGGCGCTTGCGGTGGATCTGTTTCGATTCTCCGAGAACTACGAACATGCCGTGTTGCTCAGCGGGGACTTCGATTACGTGCCCGCGATTCAGGCTGTGAAAGATCGGCTCCGAGGCATCACCGTGGTCCCCGTGATGAGCGGCGCGCCTCCGAGCGCCCCTGGGCATGCCCGGAGGCTGCGTGGGATGAGCGACTTCGAGAAGCCGCTCTATGAAACCGACCTCAAGGGGATGTTCAAACGGTGAAGTCGTTCCCAACCCGAATTTCAGGGCTAACCCTCTCTGAGCGGCTGAGGGCGTGACCCACGGTCTGATGGTTCCAATTCCCGCTTGGGCATAGCAGCCGATCCACCTTGTTGCTATAGGCGCTGGCGTGACGGGAAAGCCTGCCCTGGACTCCGGTAACGCCCCGCTGCGAAGGTGTGGAGGCGATTGCTCGCATCGAACATCGGATTCTTTATGCGTGCTTTCATGTGGGGTCCTAGGGGGCGTAACCTGATGTCCTCTAAAATCGAAGGGGGGCATCGACAGCGGCCCCGTTGGAGGAGAAACCGTGTCGATTTTCCTAGCCGCCCTAAAATCCGAATTTGTACGCCTTGCCCGCAAGGAGGTCCGTAAAGAGGTAGAAGGGCTTCGGAAGGCCGCTGCGCAGCATCGCACAGAGATTGCTGAATTGAAACGGCAGGTCGCAGCACTGGCGAAGCTGGTTGCCAAACAGAGTGGGAAGCCCGCTCGCCAAACAGGGGAACCAGAAGGCGGCGAAGCGGCCGCCTCAATTCGATTCAGCCCGAAAGGATTTGCGACCCATCGTAAGCGATTGGGGCTTTCCGCGGCTGAGACGGGGATCCTGATTGGCGTTTCGACTCCCACGATCTACGGGTGGGAAGGCGGGACCAAGCCTCGTCAGTCCCAGATGCCGGCCATCGCCGCATTCCGGGGAATGGGGAAGCGAGAAGCCCAAGCTCGATTGGCTGAAGTCAACCCAGCTGAAGAGTAGATCCGCTCGCTAGGTTGGGAATGAAGACGGTCTCCCAGTCAGCCAACCATTTGGGGGCATCCCCCGATTCAATCGAAGTTAGACCCATCGGGTTCCGCAGGAGTATTTTCCGCCATCCATTTTTGGAACATTGGGAGGTGCCTTTCAATGAGCTCGGTAAGTTCCTTCCTTAGGCGCCGGTTTGAACACCACAGCAATCGAGGCCTTCCCTTCGAGTCCGTGACTTTGATGCCAAAGCCGATTGGCTTGAAGGCATAGGCATTTTTGTAGGTGATGACCGAAAAGGCGCGTCCATCGGGAAGGTCCAACAGGTCTTCCAAGTAGTCGAGCTGACCCATGCGCTTGAGCAGTTTCTCTTCGTCCACATAAAGGCGCTTTTTTCGTACCGTGGTGATCTGTCCCAAATCGGATTCGACTGGAAAGAACGCAGGTTCAGCGCCAATGCAATGGCGTGCCATCCACCCAATTCGAAGAGGGCGAAAGAGTGACCACACAGTCGCCATGAAGTCCTTTCCTGCAAATTCCAACATGGGCACTAACTGGTCATGGGGTATTCGTAACAACGTCTTGTGGTCCTCCTTTCCTCCAGCGGTTCTTCGAGTTCGATGAACATCCAACCTTTTGGATTTGGGACCAAAGTGGACCGTGACGTGCTCGGTTGATCCTTTGATTGCGAAGAATAGTTTCTCGTCTAGAAAGGTGAGTACACCCGTCTGTAGGTCGAGCTTTTTGACGCCATAGGGAAGTGGCGAGACATCGGGCATATTAAATCCTCAGCCTTCAAATAATGAATCATTGGACCAACCAATGATGGCTTGGACTCAGCAATGCCGAATGATTTTCGACCTGGCTGAGTGTCAACTTGGGCGATTCGGGCCGCGCCCGTGCAGACAGGTAGGGGTAAAGGAACGTTTGTATGCTCCCTGACTAGGTTGATCGCTCCTAGATTTTCTTGATGTCCAGAAGAACCTTTGAGAACTGGGATCGCGGAACTAGGCTTCGGACCTGATTGATCCGCACTCTATGTTCACAGCCGCCTAACCGAACGCCAGTTCGGCAATGACACGGTAGTTTGTTCGCAACGCGTCTGCGCATTGAAGCAAGACGTGCCATTGCAATCGCCTCAAGATCAGTAGTGACGCCAAATATCGATTTCAGATCGTGGAGGATTCCTGGGGCGCCATGTTCAAGTTCCCCGAAAGGCATGACTCCACGCCTTTCGAAAACAACACGGCCGAACAGATACGGCAGTATGCAATTTCTGAAAAAGCCCGTGAACGATGGATCCATGGCGAGTTCAAGTTGCAGCCGAATTCCTGTGCCGAGGCACAACACTCCTCCCGGGTTGGTATGGAAGCCCTTCGGGATCCGCCCCGAAAGTTCACGTACGGATGGGACGGAATTTGGAAAGGCGTGAGGGATCAGGATTTCAACGTGGAAGGTATCTTCCACGTGATCGGGTCCAAAGACGCAGTTGATATTCAACGCCCCCCTAATCACGATCGTCCCATCGAATGACGGGACCAATCTCATCCCGGGCTGTGAAGCCAAGAACTCTAGTACTCCAATGTCACTAATTGTGTTCCGGCTCATTCAGCGGCGGGTTCCCCAAGGCCTTGGGGCAGATGTGAGTTGGATGGCCGGGGACGCGCTTTGTTTCCCACCGCCAGCCTGGGCCCCTTGGTTCGGGGTTATGCAAGCCCGGATCTCGTCAGACATTGAAAGGCCAAATGCGGCTTGAAGCGTGGCCGCGAGTCGCTTTTCATCCCCAAGGAAGTTCCCCAGATTGGCGAGATCCAATTGGACCTGCGCGTGCCATTTCAGGAACTCATTTTGAAGGTTGGGGTTCTGGCTCCACTTATCTGCAAAATCTTCCGCAGGATTGAGTGGATTCGGAACCCTCGGCAACCTTGGCGAGATATGGTCCTTCATGCTCGCGATGATGTTGGCCAATGCGGTTCCAAGGTCCGCTTCGCCTTTATACGACAAGGCCGCGAGCGTCGTGATGATGACTGATATTGGCTTCAATTCCGGAAAGTCTTTGTACATGAAATCGCGGTGCCGTTTCAAAATCTGAATGGTTTGCTGAAGTGGGGTTTTCCAATCATATGCAGGCACTTCATCAATAGATGCAACCTTTCGCAAGGCCGCTAACTCGACCATTCGTGGCTTCGCAACAGCGCGCATTTTGTCCTCGAACCAGGTCGCGTACCCATCGGGATTGCTGCTTTTCCAATTTGGGTCCACCGTCGCGAAATTACCAAGCCGATCATCGGTGATTGCCACAGAAGATTCGGCGAGTGGCGCCGGAATGCCAGCACGAATGAGATTCGCGATTAATGCGGAATCCTCAGGAACGCAGGGAACGATGTCCATGTGGAACCCCGTTTCATCCACGTAATGGAGGCGCCAACAGCGGTGCTTAGACTCAGGGGCGGCTTTGAATGCTTGGGCCTTGGCATACGCTTTGACTTCTCTTCCTAGTAAATCCTTCACCTCCTTCTGGCTTTTCTTGTGTTTGGACAAGCGAACTTCACAGGCCATATCAAGGTCGAACTCTTGCTCGCTGGATAGGGGTTTGATGACGGTTCCATTTCGAAACGACCCCTGCAAATACACCTCAGGTGAAAGGTCACGAACTTCAGATTCATCCCGATGGAGCCACTTCCCGAGTGACTCATAACGCTTTGCGGCTTTTTCGTAGTAAGACTCTGGGATATCCAGGGAATCCACCATGGCGGAAAGGAGGCGGGAAATGGGTGAAAGTTGTTGGCTCACTTGAGCCCTCCTTCGTGAATTGAAATGGCGTGAACGAAACCGCCTTTGGCGGGGATTTGGTCGTAGATGCGCCAAGGCATATCGGCCTTCGGCATTCTGGACCGGCCTAGCTCAATTGAGATTGAAACGGGTGCAACTGGGAAGACATGTAGGGCGGACGCATGACCATGCACCGATTTGATTTCGTTGAGGAGGGCCCTCATCAACGATCTGAATTCTCGGAGTTGATCTTTGTTCTTGATGATGTCGTTATGAGGGGAATCCACCTTGATGACCCATGCAGAAACCTGTTGCCCAATAGCTGCCTCAATTCGATCTAGTGACACATCAGCGCTGATGGCGACCACAAGTACAGGTACACCGGATAGATCGGCGGGACGGATGATCTTGAAGGTCACCAAAGGCGCAGACTCCGACCACTGCCAACTAGCCGGCTCCCGTTGGCGTTGGAACACATCGGTGTTCGGGATGTCCGTGAGAATGGTGCCAAGAAGGATTAGCAATGGCTGCGGGGCGATTGCGAATACAGACAGGTGCTCGATTTCGCCTGCGGCAATGCGGTCAATCACCAAGCGCTGACATTTGGATCGGAGGTTATGAATTTCGACTTCCCAATATTGGTCATCGCGATCTTTGAAGGAACCTCCCTTGATCCCTAGATCGATGGACCTTTGCTCCGCTGGGTAACGGTTTGGGAACATGGCAGCGACGGACTCATTCCATGAAACCTGAGGGAATTGATCTCCGATTTGTGCGGTGTAGTGCAGAACATGGCTTTTTTTGCTGGGGTCAATCCCAGTGACCATTTCGACCCGAGTTTCGTGGGCTTGTTTCATCGCCTGGAGAAGGTCGACTGAATAGTTCCCACCGTCATCCGATTGATCGATCGTTTCGTGACAGGGGTTGCAGACCAACATCAGGTTCGAGATGTCATTGATCAGCCCGGCTTCAATGCCTTTATTACCCCGCGGACCATCCTCACTGAAGGCCCAGATGTGTGCTTTCTCCGCGATATTGACGGCTTCACCCGTCGTAGGTGATTTCCAGAGTTCAATGTTGCAGCCCGCGAACTCGCATCTCCCCGCGGCTCTCCCCCATAAGAGGCATTGAATCTTCGGATTTATGTAGCGACTGACTTCTTTGAACAAAGGCACCTCCCAATTCGCGGCTGCCGGTATTGAAGGAGGTTGTAGGTAGCCGGTTTGTTGCGCCAACCAGCAACCAAAACAGCTTTCCGGCCATACCTATCAAGGTGGGTAAAAAATGGGCGACTTTCGATTGGCAGCACTGACATTGAAAACTCCCTAGCGAGAGTATCGGCATGTCAGGTAGACATTAGCTGTCCAATATCCGAATTCGTGATGCGAACCCCTGCTTGGATTGCAGGGTCATCCTTGGCGGAAATTGGTGGCGCCAGCGATGAAGTAGCGTTCGAGCTTAAACCCACGAACCAATCGTTCAGCTTCACCCTTCGCCGACTGGACGTCCGCTTCCGCAGCATCAAGAAAGGCATTGTCCGTAAGGGCGGACCCGGCGGCAGCCGTCTTGAGCAGGGTGGTGTTGGGCAGGATTCCTTTATCCTTCACGGAATCGAACCAACCCCGCTTCTTCATTGCTTCCTTGAAGACCTGGTGGGAGTTCTCTCGCTTTTCGATGTCGTAACTGATCAAGGCGAACATCTGTGACCCCTTCAACCCTTGGGCGGGAAGGGGTCCTTCCCATAAGTGCGTTCGTCTTGGATGGTCCCGTCCTGCCGGTGGATGATGACTTGACCAAGGGGCTGCTTGCCGGCGATGCCGGCAGCGGCCTGAACAGACTCGGCCTTGGTATCGAAAACCGCGGTCGCCCGCTTGGCGCCTTCGGCCTTCACCTGCCAGCCGTCTTCGTGGGGGGTGACGTGGTAAGTCTTTCGGGGGGGCATTGGGCTATCCCTTTCCGCGGGTGGTGGTTCCGCTGGGGGGAGCATAGTTGAGTCTGTCTAAAAGTCGATAAAAATTCGTGTTTTATTTTTTGCCTTCGCTAGACCAAACAACCAGACTGGGGTGGCCTGAGGAGGGAGGTTGGTGGTGAAGCGGTCTTCGCGCCCTAAAGTTCCACGGCGTCTGACGACTCCGAGGCCAAGGAGGCGGGGGGTGCGCCCCCAATCGGGGTGGAAAGATCTACGTCGTAAGCCTTGTGTTCCGCTTCCTGCCCTATGTGCGAGCTGCTGGTGTTGTCTGACACACGGGGATCATGGAAATCGCAGTACCAGCGCCCTTCGAAGAAGTGGGAAGTGTGGCGCCATTGATGGGTTGATCCATCCGTCACACAGCACCTTTGGAATCTGTCCGGTTTGGTATTTTGGGGGTTCTTCAATGGCGAACTCGGCATGTGGTCTCCAATGCCTCTCTTTCGGCAAGTCCGGACATGAATTAAGCGACCTTTGTTGGTAGATGGTACAAGTGGCGGTGCCTTTGCTGCCTGCGGCTGTGCACTTGGGGTTGGTCGACTCAGCCGTCGGAAAATCTCCGAGGGCTATGGCTGCATGGTTGGGTAGCGATGGCTGGATGCCCGAACGGTTGATTTGCTGGGTGGTACTTCCAATCAAGGGGCGAATTGCCGCCCCGAACCCCAAGCGGGAATTCCCGCCACGCAGCTAGGAGCCCATTCATGGATCAAAACGACATCACCCAACACTTTGACTCCCACCCCGAGGACGAAGTCATCGCCATCATTAGGGAGATCCCGCAAAAGTGTTTCCTTGAGCCTGCGGCAGCCGGGATCGCTCGGCAGGGTGACGGGGCGGGACGGACGCGACTGGCAGGCACTCAAGGAGAGCTCCTGAAGACCTGCGAAAAGCTAGTGGAATCAGGGATCGAACCCCGCAGCAGGGGGGGGCGGTGCAACGCGCCGGGAGAGCCACAGAAAACCCACGGCGCATTTCCGGGGCCGGGGTTTCCTTCGAACGGAAACGCCGGCACGCCGAGGAATTCAAGACATTTACGGATTGACCAGAGCAGGCCGTTTCACGAAGTGACGAATGCCTTTTTGAAGGAGATATAGCCCGAAGGCCAGAAAGGCGAAGGGTGAATAATGAACGGCCATCGTCATGTAATGAAGGAAGGAATTCGATTCGGAAGCAATCGGAACGGCGGCAATGCCGGAGTAGGCCTGGAAGACGTAGAAGAGGACGAAAAGAATCAGTGAGAGGAACACATTGGATTTGGGCTTAAAGGATTCCCAGTGCTCGTAGGTATTGAAGGTGCAATGCCCACCATTGTCTTTGGGGTTCCCGCACTGCTTTAAGTCAATGCTGGAGGGCTGATCGCACTCTGGGCAGGTGATTTTCTTTCTAGCCGCCATAGGGTTCTCCTGAAAATATCCCCCAGCCTAGCACTTGTCAGGGGGCACTTTTGCGTGCGTGGAAAAGGGATGGAATCGATTGCGCAGGGCAAATTCTTTTGCGCGGAATGCGCATCAGAAAGGGGTGAATTAGCCCGTTTGGTGATCCTCATTCGCGCCGATTTTTGAATCCTCCATCTAGCGGGTAGGCTCCAGAGGTTCGGGCCGCCGCCTTGGAAGAGCGCGTGGACCAAACCCTATGATGAGGAGGTCAAGCGAAGGGCTGTCGGCATAGCCAAATGTATACAAAACAATAAATGGGCACTGCGACAGACTATGGTTCCAACCCCGCACCTGGCGACACACTATGGTTCTCCCTGTAGCGGAATATTGGGAAGGGGGCGGTTCAAACCGCCCCCCTTCACGACAGACTTTCGTTCCTCACGGCGCCAAACTATGGTTCCACGTCACACCTGGTCGTTTCAGCGTGGAGGGCTGCCGTCGACTACTGGCGCTTGCTGACCTTGAGCACCGCTTCAGGCAGGGAGGCGCCGGAGGCCGAAAGGTTGCCCGCATGGATGATCATTTGGGGCTTGCCCCCTTCTTCGACGATGACCAGCGTGGCTCCTGACGTAAGCCACTCCAGCTTGTTGCCCAGCACGCACTTGCCGGCGGCCTTGAGAGCCTTGACCTCCGACTCCGAGCCCGCCCAGGCGAACTTCGCCCCGGGATCGATGGCAGCCCCCGCGGCGGTGAGGGCCGCGGCCATCTCGGCGTCTTTGCAGGCGACTTTGCCACTGGAGATGATCTTCACGAACTTGGCGGCGATGGCCGGGGGCACATCGCCGGCTGACATCAAGACGCAGAGGGCAGGAAGCAGTAAGAGGGATCGGAATCGCATGGGGTCTCCCGGAGCTTAGAAGCGGTATCCGAGCGTGATGCCGGATTCCCGTCGAGCGGAGTAAACGAATTGGGAGCGGGTGGGGGTGCCAGACCCCTGATCGTTGTAATCCTCTTTGAGGATGTTCCGGGTGAAGGCGGAAACGCTGAAGCCGGCGAAGACCTGGTAGGCGAGGTTCGCATTCAACTGGTTGATCTGAGTCCGGGGCCGCAGGGGGGCCGCCGGCCCGGCCGCGGGAATGTACTCCATGGTCGTGGGGCCGATGTGCTGGAAGCTGAAGTATCCGCTCAGCCGATCCGCAGTGAAGCGCACCCAGGCGTTGGCCTTGAAGGCGGGGGCATAGCTGGGGCGGGTGTCGGTGGCCTCCAGTTTGTAATCCAACCAGGTGGCGTTCGCGCCATAGGCGAGCTTGCTGGAGGGGCGGTAGGACAGGGCCAGCTCCATGCCGCGGTTCTTGGCGTCCCCGGTGTTCTGGTATTGGTTGTTGGCGTATACGTAGGGGGGCGCAATCACATTGCCGATGGGAACCTGGGCGATCAGCTTCTGGAACTTCATCTCGAAGAGGGTCAGGTCCACATTGAAGGCGCCGAAGAGGTGCCGGTAGCCCAATTCGGAGCTGGTGACCTTTTCAGGCTCAAGACTGGGGTTCGGCAAGATTCGAAGGACGCCGGTGAGGGGCGGGGCTGGGAAGGCATTGACGTAGGTGAAGTCCACCCGGCTCTCGAGGATCTGGGGGCTGCGGGTGGCGCTGTACCAACCCGCGCGCAGGCTGCTCGCCTTGGTCGGATTCCAGACCGCCGCGACGCGGGGGCTTTTGCGGGAACCGCCGAGGCTTTCATTTTCGACGCGGACACCCCCACTGAGATTTAGGGTGGGTGTCGCATTCCAATCCAGGTTCAGGAAGCCTCCAGAAGCGCTCTCCTTCTGCTCGCCAAGGAACCCGATGAAGAGGGCCTGTTCGGCGCTGTAGGTCCTGCGATCGCCGCCCCCCACGAGGTGCAGGCTATTGAGGATGTCCCAATTGACCTGCACTTCCAGTAGCTTGGATTTGAAATCAATCCAGGTGTATTCATTCTGAAACTTGGGGTCGCCAAACACGGCCAATGCTAGCGGCGCAGGGCCGACCACGGCCTGCTGCGTCATTTCGCTATATCGGACTTCCGTCCTCAGACTCTCAAGCCAGCTGTGACCCCAGCCGACGTAGATGATTCCGGTTTCGCTCTTCTGGTAGGGGAAGACGGCGGTCTTGTAGGTCGCGTAGTATTTCGAGGCTTCACCATACCCGCCCCAGAGCGCGCCTCTGCCGTAAGACCAGTCCAGACGGATGGATGCGTTGTACTGATGGCTCTTGTTGTTATCCATCGTGACCGGAGCAAGGTTGGAGAAGAAGTAAGTGCTCTGTTCGGTGGTCTGGAAGGAGGCGCCTTGGTACCCGGCGGAAACGCCGAAGACCTGGTTGCCGAAGGCCACGTCGGCAGTGCCCCGGTGAGTGCCATCCGTAATTTGGGAGGCCCTTGCCCCAGCCTTCAAGCCGTCCTTGCCCTTGCGCGTGGTGATGGCGATGACACCCACCACGGCGTTGGCGCCGTAAAGGCTGGAGGAGGGTCCGCGCACGACTTCGACCTTATCGATGAGGTCGATGGAAATGGGCAGGTTGTCGATGTCGACGGAGCTGGCCGCGGCGTTGTAGAGCGGCACGTTGTCGATGAGGATCTGCACCGTCTTGGGCTGGCCCTGCTGCATGGCGCCGCGCAGGGTCACGTTGGTGGCGGCGTTGTCCAGTTCGTGGACATCCACGGAGGTCATGATCTTGAGGGCATCGGAGAGCTTGTAGATGCCCATCAACCGAATCTCATCTCCGGTGAGCACTTCGATGGCCTGGGGGCTGTCGATGAGGCGCTGTTCCCGCTTGCTGGCGCCCTGGATGGGCGTGTTCAGCAGATCCTCCAGTTCCTGGAGTTCATCCTTTTTGGGCGGTTCCTGAGCCATCAAGGCGCAGGAACCCAATCCCAGGATCAAAGCAAGGGAGAGGCGGGGACGAGGCATCAATTCCTCCTTGGGATTTAGACCTTGAAGCGGGCCACCAGGGAGCTGAGCTGCTCCGCAAGGTGACTGAGTTCATCCACCGTGCGGGTGGTTTCCCGGATGGTGGCGGCCATCTCTTCCATGGCGGCGGCGTTCTGTTCCGCGATGCCCGAGAGGCTGTTCATGGCGGTCACCACGGTGGAGCTCTCCTGGCTCTGGGCCTGGCTCTGGGTGCCGATGGTGCGCATGCCCTCACCGGAAGCGGCGATGGCCTGCTGGATTGTCTTCAGCACATCGCCGGCGGTGTTCACCATGCGGGTGCCATCCACGATGCTCTTGTCGCTGGTCTGGATGAGCTGGGTGATCTCCTTGGCGGCACCGGCGCTGCGCTCGGCGAGCTTCCGCACTTCCTCGGCGACCACCGCGAAGCCCTTGCCATGCTCGCCGGCCTTGGCGGCTTCGATGGCGGCGTTGAGGGAAAGCAGGTTCGTCTGGTTGGCGATCTCGGTGATCACGTTCAGGATGTTGCCGATCTGCTTGCTGTTCTCGTTGATGGCCTGCATGCCGCCCACGGCGCCATCCACGGCCGAAGCGCCTCGGGTGGCCGCTTCCTGGGCCTGCTCGAACACCTTGAGGGCCTCGGAGACGCTGCCACTCACCACCTGGGTGCCCTTCGCGATGCTCTGCACGTTGGTGTTGGTGGATGCCACGCTGGATTTCTGATTCTCGGCGGACTGGGCGATGCTGCTGGCCGTAGAGTTCATCTCGCTCATGCCGGCGGACATCTGGAGGCTACCGGATGCGATGTTCGTGCTGATGGCAATCACCTGGTTGACGATGCCCTGCACGTTCTCCACGAACCGGTTGAAGTGGGTGGCCACGCCCGCGATCTCGTCGTTGCCGTGCACTTCGATGCGGGCCGTGAGGTCGCCTTCGCCCTCGGAGATGTCACGCATGCGGCCCTGGATGTCCTCCAAGGGGGCCACGATGGCGTTGGAGAGGAACTGGGCGCCAAAGAAGCCCAGGCCTACCATCACGGCGCCCAGTACGGCCATGAGCCCAAGGCCTTTGGCGATCTCCTTGGACACGCGATCATCGTTCACGGCCAGGACGACGATGGCCTTCTTGGTGGGATCCTCCACGGGGGCGGCCACGCCGAGCAGGCCGCTGTTGGAGAAGGTCTGGATGTCGCCCTTCCGCTTGAGGTTCTCCACGAGCTTGACGAGATCCTTGGAGAAGGCATCCATACCCAGGTTGGCGTGCTTGTCGTCGCGCTTCTGCGCGAGCACCTTCACGTTGGCCCCATCCACCACGATGACGGCGGCAGCGCTGATGTCCTTATCGCCCTTGGGGATCTTCTCGCCCTTGTCGGTGGTGATCTCGCCCGTGACGAGGCTGTCCAAGGCCTTTTCCGTGTTGGCCACATCCTCGAACTGGACGAAGGCCTGCACGTTGTCAGCCATCAGGGAGGCCAGGGAGCCGCCCTTTTGATTCAGCGCGTCCTGGCTGGAGCTTCTCAACTTCCAGCTGCTGACCACCACCGCACCCAAGGCCAGCACGATGGTCAGTGCCAGAATCGAGTAGGTCAGCTTCTTGCGAATATTGAGGCTGTCCCAGAAGGCCTGCATGGGTGCTCCCTTGAGTATCGGTATCCAGTGCGTTGGATCGACCTAGGGATTTCCCGTCATGAATTTCGACGCGTTGAAACTTCTTTCAACGCATGACGAAAGCCTGTCTCGTTGGCTACCGCGCGCCGAAGAAGGCCGTGCCGATGCGGATCTGATCGGATCCCGCAGCCACGGCGGATTCCAGATCGGCGCTCATGCCCATGCTGAGTCTCAACCTACGCCCCAGGTTCTGAGACCAGGTTTCGCGAAGCCGGGCCAGTTCCTGGAAGGCCTGGGCGTCCTCCGGGGGTGGAATGGCCATGAAGCCTTGAAGGGGCAAGCGGGGTGATCGGGCGAGGAAGGCGACCAGCTCCGGCACCCGCTCCGCGGGGCATCCGCCCATCTTGGTGTCCTCTTCCCACAGGTCCACCTGGATCCAGGTGGGGCGCACCAGCTCCAATTCTCCCGCAAGCCGATCCAGGCGCTGGGCCAGATCCAGGCGATCCACGGATTGGAGTTCGGCGAAGGTCTGGAGTGCCACCTTGGCTTTGTTGGACTGGAGGGGGCCGATGAGGATGAGGTCGGCTTCCGGAAGGGACGCCGCCTTGGTCGCGGCCTCCTGCACGTAGTTCTCGCCGAAGCGCTTGAACCCCAGCGCCATGGCTTCGCGGATCAGGTTCTCCGGCTGCCGCTTGGAGACGGGCAGCAATTCCACTTCCTCGGGCTTCCGCCCGGCGGAGAGGCAGGCCCGGTGGAGCCGGTCCTGCACCTGCTGGACGCGGGCTTGCAGGCTCATGCCAAGTAGAGGAACCGGTGGCAGGACTCGCAGGTGAGGAGGAGCTTGCCCTCGCGCAGCTGGGAGGCGATGACGGGCCGAACCCGCGTGCGGCAGCCGCCGCAGAAGCCGTTGTCCACCACGACGACGGCGCGCCCCTGACGCGCTTCCAGGATCTTGTTGAATTTGAGGAGGTCGGCGGGGGCCATGGCGGCCTCCAGCTCCGTGCGCTTGGCCTGGAGCGTTACCCGGGCTTCCACCTGGTTGACGTGATCTCCGAGGAAGGCTTCGTGGAGCACCGCGAACTCGGCGGCCTGGGCGGCCTCCCGGGCCGTGAGGTCCGCCACGTCCAGCTCCAGCTGCTGGATCTGGGTGTCGGCCTCCTTCAAGGGACGCGCGGCGGCATTGTGGGCCCGCTCGTGTTCCTCCTGCTCCCGGATGAGGGCCGCGTACTGCACCTTCTGGGTGGCTTCCTTCAAATGGCTGCGGATGTCGGCGATGGATTTATCGGCAGCGGCCAGATCCTTGGCGTGCGTGGTCCGCTTGGTGCGCAGGGATTCCAGCAGCTTGGATTTGTCGGCCTTCTCCTTGCGGACAGCCTTGAGCTTCTGGTCCAGGGCCGCCAGATCCGGAGGCAGGGCCGCCAGATCGCGCTCGATGGTACGCAGGTTGTCCAAGGTGCCTTGGAGATCACGCAGAAGCTGAAGGTTGGACATGATTCCAGCGTAGAGCGGGAGTGGCTCCCGAGGTATCCATTCCTTTCGAGTAAATTGATGCAGAAAATATGAGTCACATGATGTAGAAAATGCCACCCATTGGAGAATTTTGCTTGACGAAGGGGGCAGAAAAGGTCAAATTGGCACTCGTCTGCGGCGAGTGCTAGCAGGCTCGCCCACATCCCCTGGAGGAGGTCCCCATGGCCATCACCCCCCTGTTCGATCGCGTCATGTTGAAGCGCGTCGACGCCGCTGAAACCGTTCGCGGCGGAATCATCATCCCCGACACCGCCAAGGAAAAGCCCATGGAGGCTGAAGTCGTGGCCGTCGGCGAAGGCAAGTTCGACGACAACGGCAAGCGCATCCCCATGTCCGTCAAGGCCGGCCAGAAGGTGCTGATCGGCAAGTACAGCGGCACCGAGGTGAAGCTCGACGGCGTCGATCTCGTGATCGTCCGCGAGGACGAGATCCTGGCGATCGTCAGCTAACCCAACCTGAGACCCAAGGAGATACCCATGGCCAAGTCCATCATTTATTCCGAAGAAGCCCGCCAGGCCATTCTGCGCGGCGTGAATAAGCTCGCCGATGCGGTGCAGGTGACCCTCGGCCCCAAAGGCCGCAACGTCCTCATCGAGAAGAAGTTCGGCTCCCCTCTCATGACCAAGGACGGCGTCACCGTCGCCAAGGAAGTGGAGCTGAAGGACAAGCACGAGAACATGGGCGCCCAGCTCGTGCGTGAAGTCGCCTCCAAGACCTCCGACATCGCTGGCGACGGCACCACCACCGCCACGGTGCTGGCCCGCGCCATCTACAAGGAAGGCATCAAGGCCGTGGTCTCCGGTGCCAACACCATGGAGATCAAGAAGGGCATCGACCTCGCCGTCGATACCGTCGTGAAGGCCATCGACGAGATCAAGAAGCCCGTGGAAGGCAACGCCATCGCCCAGGTCGGCACCATCTCCGCCAACGGCGATGCCGAGATCGGCAAGATCATCGCGGAAGCCATGGCCAAGGTCGGCAAGGATGGCGTGATCACGGTGGAAGAGGCCAAGGGCCGCGAGACCGAGCTCACCGTCGTTGAGGGCATGCAGTTCGACCGCGGCTACCTGAGCCCCTACTTCGTGACCAATCCCGACCAGATGAAGGTCGAACTGGAAAACCCCTTCATCCTCGCCTTCGAGAAGAAGGTCTCCAACATGCGCGACCTCCTGCCCCTCCTGGAGCAGGTCGTCAACAGCCGCCGCCCCCTGCTGATCATCGCTGAGGACGTGGACGGTGAAGCCCTCGCCACCCTGGTGGTGAACAAGATCCGCGGCACCATCAACGTGGCCGCCGTGAAGGCCCCCGGCTTCGGTGACCGCCGCAAGGCCATGCTGGAAGACATCGCCATCCTGACCGGTGGCAAGGCCATCAGCGAGGACCTCGGCCTCAAGCTCGAGAACCTCACGCTGACCGACCTCGGCACCGCCAAGAAGGTCGTCATCGACAAGGAAAACACCACCATCATCGAGGGCGCTGGCGCCCACGAGGCCATCCAGGGCCGCGTGAAGCAGATCCGCAGCCAGATCGAGATCTCCACCAGCGACTACGACAAGGAGAAGCTGCAGGAGCGTCTCGCCAAGCTCGTGGGTGGCGTGGCCGTGATCAAGGTCGGTGCCGCCTCCGAGACCGAGATGAAGGAGAAGAAGGCCCGCGTGGAAGATGCCATGCACGCCACCAAGGCGGCCGTTGAAGACGGCATCGTGGCTGGCGGCGGCGTCGCCCTCCTGCGCGCCCTCCCCGCCCTCGTCGCGCTGAACGCCAAGGGCGACCAGGGCACCGGCGTCGACATCGTGCGCCGCGCCCTCGAAGAGCCCCTCAAGCAGATCGCCAACAACGCTGGCGTTGAGGGTTCCGTGGTCGTCAATACCGTCCGCGAGAACAAGGGCAACTTCGGCTTCAACGCCGCCACCGGCGAGTACGGCGACATGGTCGCCTTCGGCGTGATCGATCCCGCCAAGGTCACCAAGTCCGCCCTGCGCAACGCCGCCAGCGTCGCCGCCATGATGCTCACCACCGAGGCGATCATCAGCGAGATCCCCGAGCCCAAGTCCGCTGCTCCTGCGGGCCCCGGCATGGGTGGCATGGAAGACATGTACTAAGCTTCACCGCTTCGTGCATCGAAAGGCCCCGCTTCGGCGGGGCCTTTTGTTGCTGAGCAAAGGTGAAAATCTCACCACGAAGGCACGAAAAGAACGAAGGCCGCGAAGGAGATTTCTTCGTGGCCTTTTCTTCCTTGTTCGTGCCTTCGTGGTGAGATTTCAGTTTTTCATGCGTCCCGCAGCGCCCCAGATCACCAGCAGGACCGCCGCGAGCAGCGCCAGCCCCCCCGTGGCCAAGAAGGCCAACCGGGATCCCCAGGCCGTCATCAGCAGGCCCATCAGCAAACTGGCCACGAGGGCCGCGAGACCCAAGGCCAGTTGAAGGGCGCCATAGCCGGTGCCCCGGTGCTCAGGGTGGAGCAGGTCGCCCAGCAGGGCCTTCTCCACCCCTTCCGTGAGGCCGTAGAAGGACCCGTAGGCGAGCAGGGCCACCGCAAAGCCTCCACGGCCCGGGCTGAGGGCCATGGCGCCGTAAGCGAGCCCGTAAACGGCCCAACCCGCGGCCAGGAAGCGCACCCGGCCCGTGCGATCGGACCACCGCCCCGCGGGCAGGGCGAGCAGGGCGGCCAGCAGGTTGAACACCAACAGCAGCCCGAGGATCTCCCGGAAACTGAAGCCCAGCTCCTTGGCCCGCAGCACCAGGAAGGCATCGCTGGAATTGGCCAGCCCGAAGAGGAGCACCAGGGCCAGGTAGCCCCGGATCTCCGTTGGGATACTCCAGGCGAGGGGCTTGGTGGAGACGACGCGAGGCACCTTGGGGATCCACAGGAACACGAGCAACACGGCCACCAGGCCGGCGGGCAGGGCCAGGAGGACGAGGTTTCGGAAGGCCGCCGCGTTCAAGGGACCATGACCCAGGCCAAGGAACAGCACCAGCAGGAGCCCCGTCACGGCTCCCAGGGTGTCGAGCATTCGGTTGAGGCCGAATTCCCGCCCCAGGGCGCCCACGGCCGCGGCGTCGGCCACCATGGCATCCCGGGGGGCGCTGCGCAGGCCCTTGCCCACGCGGTCCAGCACCCGCGCCAGGCCCAAGCCCCCCGGCAGGTGGAAGGCGAGGTAGAGCACCTTGGCCAGGAAGCTCAGGAGGTAGCCGCCCGCCACCAGGGGTTTGCGGCTGCGCATGCGATCAGAGATCCAGCCGGAGATGGCCTTGAGGCCGATGGCCACGGCTTCGGCCAAGCCTTCGATGAAGCCCACGAAGGCCGGGGTGGCGCCCAGGCCCGCGGTGAGCACCAAGGGCAAGGCCCGGCTCAGGGCTTCGCCGCTGGCATCGTTGAAAAAGGACACCCACCCCAGGCGAGTGGAGATGCCGAGGGGGGAAGCAGCGGGCTTGGTGGGCTCAATCGTCATGAGTGGGGATGGGATCCGGGTGGAGTATGAACAGGATGGACAGGATGAACAGGATGAAGACGGATCTGCCGTCATTCCATCCTGTTCATCCTGTCCATCCTGTTAAAAGCCAGGATCGAACACAACTCAGCTCAGCCGCCGCTCCACACGCTCGATGGCCACGGCCTTTTTGCCCTCGGTGGTGATGACCACGGCGTGCAACTGGAGATCGCCTTCCGCCACTTCATACTTGGCCTTCAGGGGCCCGAGGAAGCGGCTGAGGCTCGCTTCCTTCTTCATGCCGATGACGCCCTCGTAGGGGCCCGTCATGCCGATGTCGGTGACGTAGGCGGTACCGCCCGACAGGACCTTGGCGTCCAGGGTGGGCACATGGGTGTGGCTGCCCACCACGGCGGCGGCGCGGCCGTTGAGGAAGTGGCCCATGGCCTGGGCTTCGCTCGTGGCCTCGGCGTGCATGTCCACGATCACGAGGTCAGCCCGCTCTTTCATGAGCAGGGAGTCCACGGCCCGGAAGGGATCATCGCAGGGAGGCATGTGCACGCGCCCCATGAGGTTCACGACCATCACCTCCAACCCCTCGGGGGTGTGGAGCTTCACGAAGCCCTGGCCCGGCGTGGTGGGGGGATGGTTCAGAGGCCGGAGCAGCCGGGGCTCCGCCTTGAAATAGGTCTCTACGCCCTTCTGATCGAAGGCGTGGTTGCCCGTGGTGATCACGTGCACGCCCAAGGTATCGAACCACTCCTTGGCAATGCGCTCGGTGATGCCGTGCCCATGGGCCGCGTTCTCCCCGTTCACCACCACGAAATCGATGGCGTAGGTCCGTTTCAGCTCCGGCAGGTGCGCCTCCATGAGGCGCCGCCCCGGTTCACCCACCACATCGCCCAGGCATAGAATCTTCATCCATCCATGATCGCACAGGCCCCAGGTCGCCCAAGGGGCACGAAAAAGGGCCCCGAAGGGCCCCAATTCGTAGTGCGGGAGTGCTTAGAACTTCACACGAACGCCGAACTGGACTTCGCGGGTGTTGAAGTCGCGGCCAGCGATCTTTTGGAAGTTCGAGTTGGGAACGATGGAGGGGATGCCGCCGATCGTCTGGCTCCTCGTGGCAACTTGCTCGGTATCTCGGACTTCCTGATTGGCCCAGTTGAAGACATTGAATACGTCAATGGCACCTTCAATGCGCACGGTGCGCCAGATCGTGAACTCACGCGAGATGCGGAGGTCCATGGTCTTGGTATCGGGCTGGCGCTGGCCATTGCGACCACCGAAGGCAGCCTCGTTCAAAATGTTGTCGCCATTGGTGTCGACGCCTACGAGGGCCGTGTAAGGAAGGCCGGTGCCGTAGTTGAACCGGAAGCTACCCTTCACGCCATAAGCGACAGGGAAGTAACCAGCGAGGTTCAAGACCATGAAGCGGTCGGCATAACTGGGGCCGAAGTCGCTGTTGGGGTTGGCGGGATTGGAGGTGGAAGCGAGCACCAGTTCAGAGAGCACACCACCGGTGGAGGTGTAGGTTCCCCGCTCATTGCTGTTGGTATCTTCGGACTTGGAGAAGGTGACATTGGCGGAGATACCGGCATCTTCGCTCCACCGCTTGTTTGCCTCGAGAGTGAGGCCTCGGTACCGACCGTGGCCATCACCCTTGACAAGGTAGACGTCTCCGAAGCCGCCGACGGGATTTTTAGGGGCGAAAGCACTGCCACGGAAATCGACGGTCACACCGCGCACGGTGGCCTGGCCAGGGCGGTTCGTCCGGCTGAAGGAGTTGAGGTTGGGGTTGGCGTAGCCATCGTTGTACGGGGTAGGTGCACCTGGGGCGGCCACATTGCCCTGGTTGAGGTTGATGTTCTCAAGGTACTGAAGGCCTTCAAAGGTGGTGAAGGTCACCTTGGCGCCGACGGTGAGGCCGTTGCCCATGTCGTGCTCGAGGGCGAGGTGCATTTTCTTCGCCCGGCTCATCTTGGTTTCGGGATCCCAGAGCTGGGTGTTGATGGAGCTGCCACCACCGCCGCTCAGGGCCTGAAGGTTGGCGTCGGAGACCTTGTTCAGGAATTGGCCACTGAGCAAGCTATCCGCGCTGAGCATGCCAGCCGTGGGGCCGGTATTGTTGGGAGCCGTGGAAGGCATCCAGGCGCCTAGCGTGGCAGCACTCAACTGGAAGCTGTAGTTCGTGATGTTCTGCCCATTGCCGGTCATGGTGTTCGCCACGAGCAACAGAGGGGTGGGGGTGCTGAACCATCCGTAGCCACCACGCAGGATCGTCTTGCCCTTGCCATCCAAATCCAGGGAGAAGGCAAAACGGGGATCCGTGTGGCTGCTATCAACGGCACTATCCAGTCCCTTGAAATTGGGGTTAGGCAGCGGGTTGTCGGAGAGCTTCTGTTGGGAGTAACGGAGGCCCGCAATGATGGTCAGGCGCTTTTCCAAGAGACCTTGGTATTGACCCTGAACGTAGATGGAGTTCAAGTTCTGGTCGATGTCGACACGGCCGCCATTGACACTGGTCGCGCCGCTGTAAGACAAAGCCGTGTCAGAAGCGTTCGCGAGGGTGTTGGGAGGGACAGCGTTAATGGTGCCGAGGGTTCCCGTCAACCAGCGGTAGGCGGTGCCGTAAGCGACGCCATTGGATCCGAAGTTGAATGCGCCATTGCCATTGTTGAAGAACTGGTTGCCGATGGAGGTTTTCTGGAGGTCGAAGCCTCCCTTCAAGGTCCAATCACCATGGGCCCAAGTGGTGTTGTGAATCAGCTCCGTCATGATCTCGTTCATCTGACGGGGGGTGCTGGTCTTGGTGCCGATGCTAACGGAAGGGAAGGAGAGAGCAGGTGATACACCGTTGCCCGCGAAAGGGCGACGTTCGTTGGACACCTGCAGGCGGGTCTCACTGAATACTTCAGGAGTCCAGATGCTGTTGGCTTCCAGTACCCACGAAATGGCATTGGTGGTGTTCAAGAGCAGATTACTGGGAGGCGTCGTGATGGAATTGCCACCACCGATGGTGTCCTCGAACTTGTTGTAGTTTACGCGCAGAGCGAAGCGGTGGCTCTCATTGAGGTTGTAATCGATGCGGGCCAGGTAGCTCGTGTTCTTGGTTTCCTGGGTGTACTCAGGGCCAGCGGTGCCCAGCGCGGGATTGCCCATTTCCTGCCCGAGGGTCACGCCGGCCCGGGTGAAAATGTTCATGAAGGCAGAACCAGCGAAGTTGGTGAGGTCCGTGCCAGAGGCACCGGTGGTATTCCAGGCGGGCTTAGCACCGCGCTTCGTGTCGAAGGTTTCGATGCCAACGAAGTAGAAGAGCTTGTCCTTTAGGATCGGTCCGCCCACCGTGATGTTGGTGTTGGTGCTGTTGCCCGTTCGGGTGAGGGACTTCTGGGAATTCTGCCCAGCAGTACCCTCATAGGGCGTGGGCTTGGCCTTGGCCATCCAGCTGTCGTTGCGCACCAAGTGCATGACGCTGCCGGTGAAATCATTGGTGCCGTTCTTCGTGATGGCGTTGATGGTGGCGCCGGCGGCGTTGCCGTACTGCACGTCAAAGCCGTTGGTGATCACCTGCAGCTCGCGGATGGTATCCGCGCCGAACACGAAGGGGATGATGGCGCCGCCGCGCTGCTCGCCGAAGAAGCTGGAGTTGTTGGTGGCGCCGTCGATCTGGAGGTTGTTCATGATCTGGCGGGCGCCGCCCACCATGAGGCGGGGCGGGTTGCCGGGGCCGGCTACGGCGCCGGGGGTGAGACGCACAAGATCCATGAAGTTGCGGCTGACGAGGGGGATGCTCGACACGAGCTTCTCGTCGATGGTGGAGACCGTGTTCACCTGGGTGGCATCGAGGGTCTGGGTCGTGGCGACGATCTCCACGGTGGCGGCGGCCATTTCCTCGTCCATGCGGTAGGTGCGGGAAGCGGCCTCACCGAGGGTCACGCGAACCTGATCTTCAACCGTCTTCAGGCCGGGAGATTTGATGGTCACCTTGTAGGTGCCGACCTGGAGCAGGCCCAGGGAGAAGGTGCCATCGGCGGCGGTCTGGGTGGAGCGGGACAGGCCGGTGTCCACATTGCGGATGTTCAGGGTGGCGCCCACGATCGCGCCGCCCTTGGTATGGCTCACCCGGCCGCGGAACGCGCCCGTGGTGTCGCTGCCCTGCGCATGCGCCACGACGGCGAGGGACAGGGCGGTGAATAAGCGGAGGTTCCGGCTTGGCATGGTGTCTCCAAAGAGGGGTTGGTTCCCGAGGGAATTTGAACCGAGAGTATCCCATTCGCCTAGGGCAGGTGGTAGGAACGATTCGGTAACAATCCCTACCCGGGGTTAGTTTCGCCCCATGCCGGAAAGACCACCGGAACCATCTGATAGCCTGGAACACCCCGAACAGTAGATGCCGATGCCCATATTCCCTCCCGCGCTCCAAGCCCCGGCTCAGGCCGGATCCCCTCTGCCCACGCCGGTGGCCCAGGCGGGGCCCTCCGTACCGGTGATGGCCGCCTCCGAAGTCCGGGTCGGGATGAAGGGGACCGGCCGCACCGTGTGGCAGGGTGGAAAAATCGATTCATTCCAGTTCGAGGTCATAGGAATCATGCGGAATTCCGCGCCCGGGCGAACTCGAATCCTCGTGCGGGCCAGCGGTGGGCCCCTGGCGGAGTCAGGGATCATTCAGGGCATGAGCGGGAGCCCCTGCACCATCGATGGGAAACTGGTGGGCGCCCTGTCCTTCGGGTTTGGCAACCAGAAGGAGCCCATCGGGGGCATCACCCCCATCCTGGAGATGCTCGATCAACTCAAGGACTTGCCGGAGGTGTCCGCCCAGCGGACGCCCCTGATCCTGCCCAAGCTCGAGCCGCCCAAGGTGCTCAAGTCCGCCCTTTCTGGTCAAATGCTGCCCATGTCGGCCATGGGGGATTTCGATCCCCAGGCCCTGCCTCTGGTGCTGGGGGGCTCGGCCTTCGGTGAGACGGCCCAATCCTTCTGGAAGGAATCCGGCGTCCGCTTCGTGGCGACCGGCTCTTCGGGCAGCGCCGCCGGTGGAGAGGCCAGCCCCATGGAACCCGGGGGCATGATCGCCGTGAACCTCGTGCAGGGCGATCTGGACATGTCCGCCAGCGGCACCATCACCTATGTGGATAAGAAGCGGGTGCTCTGCTTCGGCCATCCCATGTTTAACCTCGGCGGCGTGGACCTCCCCCTGTGGAGCGCCACCGTGGCCACGGTGATGCCGAGCTACGCCATGTCCTTCAAGCTGAGCACGCCGGTGGCGCCCGTGGGGGCCCTCCGCCTGGATCGCAGCAGCGGCATCGTGGGGGTGCTGGGCGCCGAAGCCCGGATGGTGCCCTTGCGTCTGGGGCTCAACCTGGGCGGCAAGCGCAATCTCAATTTCAAATTCGAGATCATGGATCACCCCATGATCACCCCGGTGCTGGCGGCCACGGTGCTGGCCCAGACCCTGGATACCCACAGCCGTGGCCTCGGCTTCCAGAGCCTCTCTCTGCAAGGGAACATCAAGGTGGCCGGGCACCCGCCCATCCAGATCGAGAACATGGTGGCCGATCTCAACCCGGGGCGCCTCTCCCAGTACCTCGGCGCCATGCTCCAGGGCCTCACCTTCAATCCCTTCGAGCGCCCCGTCATCGAGGGCATCTCCCTCACCGTGAAGGCGGAGGAGCGGCTGGATCTCACCGCCGTGGCCGGCGTGCGCATCCTCAAGGCCCGGGCCAAGCGGGGCGAAGTGCTGCCAGTGCTGGTGACCCTCCAGAACATCCAGGGCGTGCGTGAAACCGCCACGTTCAACGTGCAGGTGCCCATGTCCGCTGAAAAGGGCAAGGCCCTGCTGATGGTGGGCGATGGCCTAAGCCTCATGGCCACGGATCCCGACGAGCGTTCGGTGGAAGTGACGAATCTCGGGGACGTGGTGCGGTTGCTCAATGGGGCCATGCGGAACAACCACGTATATGCCCTGCTCACGCAAACCCACACCGGCGTAGGGCTTCGCGGCACGCGCATCGAGGGCGTGCCTCCGGCCGTGGCCACCCTGGCGGGGCTTGAGGGCCCCTCCAGCACCTCCCGCCTGCAGCGCCGGATCATCGGCCGCGCCTACCTGCCCCTGGAACGTGAAGTGAAGGGTCTCTCCCAGATCGAAGTCGAGATCGAGTAGCCAAGGAATCCCACGTGAACCGTATCCCGCACCTTCTCGCCCTGCCGGCCCTCGTCGCTTCCCTGCCCGCCCTCGCGCAGGCCGGGAGCTATGGCCAGGCCCCTTCGCCCACCGCCACCACGGTGTTCTCAGGATTCAACGATTGGATCGGCAGCGACACCAAGGGCGTGCGCATCGGCGCCGACGGCCGGCTTCGCCTCGCGCCCGCCCTCCGCCGCGTCGGGCAAGTGCCCGAGGGCGTCATCTGGTCCGCCATCTCCGATGGTCAGGGGGGTCTCTTCCTCAGCGCCGGCACCGAAGGCAAGCTTTTCCGCTACCAGGATGGGCAGGTGCGCCCCTTGGCCCAGGTGAAGGGCGGCATCGTCTTCGCCATGGATCGCCTGGGGCAGGATCTCATCGTGGCGCCCAGTGGTGAGGGCAAGCTCTTCAGGATCCTCCCCAATGGGGACGTGAAACCCTTCGCGGACATCGACGCCAAGGTGGTGTGGGCCATGAAGGCCGGCGAGGGCGAAGTGATGGTCGCCGGTGCCGGCGAACATGGGGCCGTGCTGATCAAGACCTTGGAAGGTCAGAGCCGCCGCCTGGCGGAACTGCCGGAGGAACCCGCCTTCACGGCGCTGATCCAGGATGGCGAGGGCGGCTGGTACCTGGGCACCCACGGGCGCGGACTCGTGGGCCGCTATCGGGGTGGCGACAAGGTCGAAATCCTCATGGACACCCCCTTCGAAGAAGTTCGAGCCCTCGTCCTGCAGGATGGCCAGTTGTACGTGGGGGCCAACAATGGCCTCGCTCGCCAAATGCTCTCAGGCCAGCTCGAGCGCCGGGAGGGCTTCCTCCAGGCCGAGACTTCTCCGAATTCCCGCTGCGGTGTGTTCCGGCTCGGCAAGGATCGGGTGCCTGAGCTCCTGTGGCAGAGCGCCCAGAGCCAGGTGTTCGCGTTGGCGAGCTGGAAGGGCCAGCTCCTGGTGGGCACGGGTAACCGCAGCCGCCTGTTCGCCCTGCCCCTGACGAAGGCGCAGGAATCCTTCTCAGTCCTCCAGGAGCTGGGCACGGCCCAGGCCACGGCCTTCGTGCCCTCGGGTTCCGAACTGCTCGTGGTCGGATCCAACCCCGGCGAACTCCACCAGCTTTCGGAAACCCAGGCCACCGAGGGCACCCTGGAGAGCCGCGTGCTCAAGGGCGTTCCCATCGCCGATTGGGGCCGCACCTACCTCGGCGCGGAGATCCCCCAGGGCACCAACGTGGAAATGCAATTCCGCACGGGCAGCACGGAGACGCCGGATGGCACCTGGTCGCCCTGGACCCCGCCCCTCCGCAGTGGGGAGCGGCCCAACGTGCCCCCCAGCCGCTTCTCCCAGTTCCGGCTCAAGCTTTCCAGCACCCGCGGGGGCGCCACGCCCACCGTGGAATCCGTGACCACCCACGCCGCCAACCGCAACCTGGCGCCGGTGTGGGAAGGGGTGGACATCATGCCGCCCGGGCTCGTCATCACCCGCAACGCACCGCCCGACGACATCGGCATCGAGCGCGTGCCCCTCGATACCCAGAAACTCATCCCAGCCATGGCCTACCTCGGAAGTGAGAAGCGCAGCTTCCGGCGGGCCGCCCAGAGCTTCGTCTTCCGGGTGTCGGATCCCAACAACGACACCCTCCAATTCCAGCTCCGCCTCATTCCCGAAAAGGGTTCGGCGATCTTGCTGGAGAAGGCCTGGAAGGAAAAGTTCTTCAGCATGGACACCCTTCCGGTGCCCGATGGCCGCTACCGGCTGGAGATCACCGCCTCGGATCAGCTCTCTCAACCCTTCAACCTGGCCCTGGGCAGCACCTGGCGGACCCCCGCCTTCGTGGTGGATCACACGCCCCCCGTCATCAGCGAATTCACCGCCGCGCCCGAAGGCGAGAACCTCCGCGTGCGATTCACCGCCCGGGATGAGATGAGCGTGCTGAAGGAGGCCGCCCTCAGCGCCGATGGCGAGCACTGGATCCAGGTCGCTCCGGAGGATCGGGTGTTCGATCAAACGGAGGAGCGCTTCGACGTGCTGATCCCGCGAGAGCTCGTCAAGGGCGATCGTTTGGTCGTGCGGGTCACGGACCTGCAGCTGAACGAGCAGAGTGCCAGCGTCACCATCGGGGCCCTGCCCCGGAAGTAAGGCGCTCCGTGCGCAAGCCGCACAAGGGATTCTGAGGGGCTTCCGGAAGGGAGCCCCGTATACTGAGGCACTTTCCTGGAGTGCCCATGCGACGGTTGGCCCTTGCCATCCTGACCCTCCTGCCCCTGGTTGCCCAGCAGCCCCGGGCGGCGGAGCCGAAATCCTTCACCGATCAGTTGGAGGGCCTGTCCTTCCGGAACATCGGACCCTTCCGGGGCGGCCGGGTCACGGCGGTGACGGGAGTCCGACGCCACCCGGGCGTCTACTACTTCGGTGCCACCGGCGGCGGGGTGTGGAAAACCACGGATGCCGGCGCCACCTGGGTGAACCTCTCCGATAAGGACTTCAAGACAGGCAGCGTGGGCGCCCTGGCCGTGGCGGAATCGGATCCCAACGTGATCTATGCGGGCATGGGCGAGGCGCCGATCCGAGGCAACGCCAGTCATGGCGATGGCGTCTACCGGAGTACCGATGGCGGCCTCAGCTGGAAGAACGTGGGCCTCAAGGCCACGCGTCACATCGCCCGGGTGCGCGTGCACCCCCAGGATCCCGACACCGCCTGGGTGGCGGCCCAGGGCCACATGTACGGCCCCAACCCAGAACGCGGCATCTTCAAGACCACGGATGGGGGCAAGACTTGGCGCAAGGTGCTCTTCGTGGACGAGAAGACCGGCGCCAGCGACCTGGCCCTGGATCCGGCCAACCCCCGCATCCTCTATGCGGGCTTCTGGCAGGTGGTCCGCAAGCCCTGGGAGCTGGTGAGCGGCGGGCCCGGCAGTTCACTTTGGAAGAGCGTGGATGGCGGCGAGACTTGGAAGAAGCTCACGGAGGGCCTGCCCGAGGGGCTCCTCGGCAAGATCGGGGTGGCCGTGGCGCCCTCCCGGCCCGGCCGGGTCTGGGCCCTCGTCGAGCACCGAACGAAGGGCGGCCTGTACCGCAGCGACGACGGTGGCGAGAAGTGGGTGCATGCCTCCGACAGCCACGGCCTGCGGGAGCGGGCCTGGTACTACACCTGGGTCTACCCCGATCCCAAGGCCGAGGATACGGTTTGGTGCCCCAACGTGCTCATGCACCGCACCACCGATGGCGGGAAGAGTTGGACCGCCGTGGGCGGTTTCGCCCATGGGGATCACCACGACATCTGGATCGATCCCGATGATCCGGCCCGCATGATCGTCGGCAATGACGGCGGCGCCACGGTCACCCTCAACGGCGGCCGTTCCTGGTCCACGGTCATGAACCAACCCACGGCCCAGTTTTACCGGGTGGCGGTGGACGACCGCTGGCCCTACTGGGTGTACGGCTCGCAGCAGGACAACAGCACGGTGGCCACGCCCAGCGCCACGCCCTGGCTGGGCATCGACGCCACGGACTGGCACCCCGTGGGCGGCGGCGAAAGCGGCTGGATCGCGCCGGATCCCCTGAACCCCGACATCACCTACGCCGGCGAGTACGGCGGCCAGATCACCCGCTACGACCACCGCACGGGGCAGACCCGCAACATCATGGCCTGGCCCCAGCTGGGCAGCGGGCGGCCCACCTCGGCCCTCAAGTACCGCTTCAACTGGAACGCGCCTCTGATCATTTCCCGGCACGATCCGAAGGTGCTCTACCACGCCGCCCAGAAGCTCCTGCGCAGCCGCGACGAGGGCGAGACCTGGGAGGAGGCGAGCCCCGATCTCACCCGCAACGACCCCGCCACGCAGGTGGCCAGCGGCGGCCCCATCACCATGGATGTGAGCGGCGCCGAGGTCTATGGCTGCATTTTCGCCCTGGCCGAATCCCCGAAGGAGAAGGGCCTCCTGTGGGCGGGCACCGATGACGGTCTGCTCCACCTCACCCGCGACGACGGGAAAACCTGGACCGACGTCACCGAGGCCCTGCGCAAGGCGGGGCTGCCCGCCCGCACCCAGATCAACGCCATCGATGCTTCCCCCTTCGAGGCGGGCACCGCCTGGGTAGCGGCCACCCACTACCGCTGGAACGACTTCCGTCCCCTGATCTTCCTCACCCGCGACTATGGAAGGACCTGGCAGCAGCGCACGGGCGGCCTCCCATCCGAAGCCTGGGTGCGCGTGGTGCGGGAGGATCCCGCCCGCAAGGACCTGCTCTACGCAGGCACCGAGACTGGCCTTTTCGTCTCCTTCGATGGGGGGCGCGCCTGGCGCACTTTCCAGCGGAACCTGCCCGCCGTGCCCATCACGGATCTCCTGGTGAAGGGGGAGGATCTGGTGGTGGCCACCCAGGGCCGCAGCTTTTGGATCCTGGATGACCTCGCCTCCCTCCGGCAGTGGGAAGATGAGGTGGCCGCCAAGCCCCTGCATGTCTTCAACCCTGGCCCGGCCATCCGCATGCAGCAATGGATCCAGGATGAGAGCGAGACGCCTAACCCGGCCCTCGGCGCCAACCGGCCTGCGGGCGCCGCCGTGGACGTGTGGCTGAAGGAGGTGCCGAAGACGCCCCTCGTCCTCGAGGTGTGGGATGGCACCACGCTGCTGCGCCGCCTCACGTCGGCCAAGCCCGATCCAGAGGGCGATCTGAAAGCCCGCCAGGATGCCGAGGCCCGGGACCGGGAGCGCATGAAGGACAAACCCCTGGAGCTGAAGGGGGGGCTGAATCGCATTCGTTGGGACCTTCGCATCCTGCCCCCCTGGGTCGCGGCCAAGGCCGTGTTTAACGAAGGAGACAAGGCCCCACCGCGCGTGGCTCCGGGCATCTACACCGTGAAGGTGAAGGTGGGGACCGAGGAGGCCGAGCGCCGCCTGGAAGTGAAGGCCAATCCCAGCGTGAAGGCCAGCGCGGAGGAACTGCGCGCCCAGTACACCCTTCTCCGGGAGCTGCGGGATCGCCTGGACGAGAACCACCGCGCCGTGACCCGCCTGCGGGATCTGCGGAACCAGGTCAAGGCTTGGGGGGAACGCAAGGATTCGCTCAAGGTCGATGCCGTGACCTTGGCCGCGAAACTGGAGGCCCTGGAGCGCAAGCTCACCAATCCCGACATCCAGTCCGACGAGGACGACCTCGTCTATCCCCCGATGTTGGACCACGACTGGGTGTACCTCGCCTACCTCGTGGGCTCCGCCGATGCCCGCCCCACGGCCGGGGCCGTGGCCCTGGCGGCCCAGCTTACGGAAGCCCAAGGGGCCGTGCTCAAGGCCCTGGCCGACCTGGAGGCCGGCGACCTCGCCGCCTTCCAGAAGGCCCTGGAGACCGCAGGTCTGCCCCGCATCATGGCCGTCGTGCCTGCGGAGTAACCATATGTCCCAGCCCGCGTTCTGGCCCATGTACCTCAAAGCCCATCGCAGTCGCGGCAATCGGCGGCTCCACGCCCTGGGCACCCTCGGCTATCTCTCGGGTTTGGTCTGGATCGCTTTTCACGGCGCCTGGATCTGGGCCCTGGCCCTGCCCGTGTGGGCCTACGGCTGCGCCTGGACGGGCCACTTTGGCCTGGAAAAGAACCGCCCTGCCACCTTCGGACACCCCTTCCTCAGCCTCTGGAGCGATCACCGCATGGTGGCTTTGATGCTCGTGGGCAAGTTGGATGGGGAGTTTGAACGATTGGGGATTCCGCTGAAGGACTGAACGAAAAAGGGCGCCGATGGGCGCCCTTTTCAATCGCTATCCCTGCCGTTCCTTGTAAACCACGTCGACGGCGAGGGCGAGCCCCGTGAGCAGGGCCAGGCCATGGGGTGTGCGTTCGCCTTCGGCCTCCAGCACGACCAGGTACTGATCGGCATTGGTGAACAGCTCCTTGGCGAGCCCCGCCCACTTCTTGGTGATGCGGCCGAAGGCCTGGTCCTTCACGGTGAAGGTGAAATCCCAGCCCTTCCAGTCGCCCTTCAGCTCGCCCATGGGCAGTCCCTGGGCATCCTGCACGTCGAAGGCACCGCCCAGGGTCCACACGCGGGAGCGCATCTGGGCCAGCAGCTCGCCGCTGGCGCCATGGATCGTGAGGCGGGTGCGGAAGAAGCCCACATGCTTGTGCACCGTGAGGTGCGGAGAGGATTGGCCTGGGCCGTAGACCCGCACGTCCGTGGGCAGCAGGTGCTTCTTCACCAGCAGGCGCAGCCACTTCCAGGATGGCTCGTCCTTGGCCAGGCCCACCTCGGCCCCCGAATCGGGATCCAGCAGGTGGTATGTGTCCGTGAGCTTGAGGATCGCCACCTCTTCCTTGATGAAGAGGGACTTGCGGCCATAGAAGAGGGTCATGGATCAGCAGCCTTTGAATTGAGCGGGTCGCTTTTCGAGGAAGGCGCCCATGCCCTCCTTCATGTCCTGGGAGGCGGCGAGCAGGCCGAAGAGGGCGGCTTCGAACTGGAGGCCCTGTTCCAGGGGCATCTCCACGCCCTGCTGCACGGCCGCAAGGGCGCGGGTGAGGGCCAGGGGGCCGCGGGAGAGGATGGTCTTCGCGAGTTTCTCCACACTGGCCTTCAGATCGGCGAGGGGGAAGACGCGGCTCACCAGGCCCATGCGCAGGGCATCGGCCGCGGGCACCATGTCGCCGCTGAGGATCATGTCGAGACCAATGCCGGTGCCCACGAGGCGGGGCAGGCGCTGGGTGCCGCCGTAACCAGGGATGATGCCCAGGGAAACTTCGGGCAGGCCGAACTTGGCGTTTTCGGAAGCCACGCGGATGTGGGCCGAGAGGGCCAACTCGCAGCCACCGCCCAGGGCGAAGCCGTTCACGGCGGCGATGACGGGCTTGGGCATCGCAGCGATGCGATTGAACACGGCCTGGCCCTTGAGGGCCTGCTCCCGGGCGGAGCCGCTGTCCAGATCCTTGAGTTCGCTGATGTCGGCGCCGGCCACGAAGGCCTTCTCACCGGCGCCCGTGAGCACCACCACGCCCACCTCGGCGTCGTGCTCCAGGCCCGCGATCTCGCACTCCAGCTCTTTCAGCAGGGCGTTGTTGAGGGCGTTCATCTTCTCGGGACGGTTCAGCGTCACCCAGGCGATGCGGTCCTGCTTCTCGACGAGCACGAGGGACATGGGTCCTCCAGATGGAAAGCCCGATTATCAGGCAAAAGGCTATGGAACCGCGAATGACGCGAATGAACGCGAATCACATTCGCGAAAATTCGCGCCATTCGCGGTTATTCAGATTTCAATTTAGGTGCTCCCTGAGGAAGGCTAGGCTGGCGGCCCAGCCCTGGCGGGCGCTTTCGGGGTGGAAGTGCTCGGGGCGGGCGTCGCAGAAGAAGCCATGGGGGGCTTCGCTGTAGATGAGGCTGGCGAAGGGCTTGCCCGCCTCCAGGAGGGCCTGCTCCAGTACAGGGCGCTGCTCCCAAGTGATGGCCTGATCCTTTCCGCCCCAGAGGAAGAGGTGGGGGCCTGCGAGCCGGGGCAGCCGGTCCAGATGTGGGGGGATCATGCCGCCATAGCAGCTGATGGCGGCGCGGAGGGGCAGGGCGGTGTTGGCCAGGAAGGCCATGCGGCCGCCCATGCAGTAACCCACGGCGGCGTGGCGGTCGGCGCCCTGGGCGGTCAGCCAGGCGGCACCGGCGCGGAAATCGGCATCCAGGCCCTCCAGGGTCAGCTTGCCGGCCTCGGTCCGGGCGGCGGCCAGGTCGGTGTAGGGGGCCTCGAAGTGGGGGGCCGTGCGGTGGAACAGCTCTGGGCAGAGGGCCAGGAAGCCCTCCCGGGCCCAGCGCTCGGTGATATCCCGCATGTGGGGGTTCACCCCGAAGACCTCCTGCATCACCAGGAGTCCCGGCGGATTCGCCACCCCCACGGGGCGGGCTGCCCAGGCCCGGAGGGTGGTGCCGTCCTCCACGGGCAATTCGATCCATTCGCTTCGGATGGGGTGCATGGCGACCTCTGGCAAACTACTTGTATGTTCAATGCCCCGCACCCCGAAAGCTACCGCGACTCCCTCCGGGCCTTCCTGAGGGAAGACTGGGGCACCCAGGACTGGTCCACGGCCGCCGTGCCGGACCGCCCCATGGCGGGGCGCGTGGTGGCCAAAGCCGACCTCACCCTCGCGGGCTTGCCCGTGGCCGTGGAGGTGCTGAAGCTCGTGGACCCGGCCATCGTCATTGAATTCAAAGCCCAGGACGGGGATCGGGTCCCCAAGGGCACCGAAGTGCTGCGCATTTCGGGCCGATCCCACGCCCTGCTCATGGGTGAGCGCGTGATGCTGAACCTCCTGCAGCGCTTGAGCGGCACGGCCACCCTGACCCGCGCCTTCGCCGACGCCGTGACCGGCACGAAGGCCCGCATCCTGGACACCCGCAAGACGACCCCGGGCCTCAAGCTGCTGGAAAAGTACGCCGTCCGCTGCGGCGGTGGCTTCAACCACCGCTTGAACCTCAGCGATGGCGTGCTCCTCAAGGAGAACCACCTCATGGCCCATGGGGGCATCGAGGGCGCTGTGGCGGCGGCCCGGGCCGTGGCGCCCAACCTCATCCGCATCGAAGTGGAAGTGGAGACCCTGGACCAACTGAAGGCCTGCCTGGCCTGCCCCGGCGTGGATGGCGTGCTGCTGGACAACATGTCCAACGAGATGACCCGGGAGGCCGTGGCCCTGCGCGACGCCTCGGGTCGTCACCTCTTCCTGGAGGCCAGCGGCAACATGAGTCTCGACCGCGTGCGCTCCGTCGCGGAGACTGGCGTGGATTTCATCAGCGTCGGCGCCCTCACCCACAGCGCCCCCGCGGCGGACCTGAGCTTGCGGTTGGATGCCTGAGGGATGCTGAAGCTCGAATCCTTCCCCGTAGGCCCCTTGGGCTGCAACTGCTCCCTGCTCTGGGACGCGGCCAAAGGCACCGGCGTGGTGGTCGATCCCGGCGGGGATGGTCGCAAGATCGCCGCCCGGGTGGCCCAGCTGGGCTTCAAGGTGACGGCCCTGCTGCACACCCACGCCCACTTCGATCACGTGGGGGCCACCAAGGAATTGCAGGACCTCTGGCAGGTGCCCGCCTACCTCCATCCGGGCGACACCTTCCTGGTGGAGAACCTGGAAATGCAGACGGGTGCCTTCGGCATGCCCGCCATCCCCCGCCCGGACATGGGGGAGCTGGCCCATGGCGAGCGTCATCACGAGCTGGCGGTGATGCATACGCCAGGTCATACCCCCGGCTCCTGCTGCTTCCACGGCGCCTTCGAGCAAGGTGGCGTGGTGCTGGCGGGCGACACGCTCTTTCGCCGCGGCATCGGGCGTACGGATTTGTGGGGCGGCGACTTCGATCAGCTGGAGGCCAGCATCCAGGGGCAGCTCTACCGTTTGGATCCCGGCACCCTCGTCATCCCGGGGCATGGCCCCGCCACCACCATTGGCGAAGAGCAGACTCAGAATCCGTTCGTCCTCGGATGATGTAAACAAGGTCACCGGCTCTTGGAACGACGTTGATTCACGGCGATCTTCGTCTTCCAGAGAAAGGGAACCTTCATGGCATGCCGTGTGTCCATGTCGGGCCGCGGGCTCCTATGGGGGCTCCTGGGGATGCTCATCCTCCTGGGGGTGGGCTGCCGGGCCCCCCTCCGTCTGCCGGACCCCAGCGCGCCCCGCTGCGTAACCTTCGAGATGGCTCCGGAAGTGGAGGATCCCGCGGGCCTCCGGGCGGACCTTGAAGCCGCCTTCGGCCCCCAGTGGCGGGTGCTACCCCAGGGATCAGAGGCTCCGCCGGATCAAGTGTTGTTGTGTGTCCGGGTGACGCAACAGGAATTGGGCTCCGCCACGTCCGGAGGGAATGGCCTGCTCGTCAGCGGGGGGATCATCCTCGGCGTGGGCGCCTTGGTCCTTAGCAACGCCTCCGGATGGGATACCCTGGCGTGGATCCCCGTGGGAGGCGTTTCGATTCCCCTCCTCGTCACGGGCCTGGTGCAGAAAATCAAGGGGGCCGTGATGGATTCCCGGCGGGGTTATCCACTGCCCACCTTCAAGGCGAACCTCTGGCTGGTCATGAAGGGGAGGGTCAACCCCAGCAGCGCCTGGATCCGTTCCCAGGACCTCCGGGAGCTCGCCCGCCCGCTGGATGAATCGGCGGCCCGGGATCCGCGGCAGGTGCGCAGGGCCTGCATGCAGGCCCTGGCGCGCCTCGTGGCCGAGCAGGCGGGGCTGGATTCCCGGGAGCCCCTGGATGCTCAGGACAAGCGGCCCTCGCCTTGAGGGAGTACGATCACTCCACCCCCGGGAGCAATCATGGACGCCCTACTACCCTTCGTCGGCTGCGGCCCCTTCATCTTCATCGGCCTCATTTACATCCTGAGCTGCCTGAAGGTGGTGAACGAGTATGAACGGCTCGTGGTGTTCACCCTGGGCAAGGTGGGGCAGACGCCCAAGGGCCCAGGCCTCTGCTTTGTCTTCAGGCCCTTCCAGACGGCGGTGATGATTTCGCTGCGCACCATCGTGTTGGACGTGCCCAGCCAGGACATCATCACCCGCGACAACGTGAGCTTGAAGGTGAGCGCCGTCGTCTACTTCAAGGTGCTGGATCCCAAGCAGGCCATCATCGGTGTAGAGAACTACGGCTATGCCACCAGCCAAATCGCCCAGACGACGCTGCGTTCCATCCTGGGTGAGGTGACCCTGGATGAGCTGCTGGCGGATCGGGAAAAGCTCAGCCTCCGCCTGCGGGAGATCATCGACCAATCCACGGAACCCTGGGGCATCGAAGTGAGCTCCGTGGAACTGAAGAGCGTGGACCTGCCCGAGCAGATCCAGCGCGCCATGGGCAAGCAGGCGGAAGCCGAGCGCGAGAAACGCGCCAAGATCATCGCCGCCGAGGGCGAACTGGCCGCCAGCCAGCAGCTGCTGGAAGCCGCCGACAAACTCAGCCAGAACCCCGCCGCCCTGCAGATGCGCTACCTCCAGACCCTCACGGAGATCGCCGTGGAGAAGAACAGCACCATCGTCTTCCCCCTGCCCATGGAACTCATGCGGGCCTTCGAGAAGTTCACGCAGAAATAGCCGCGAGCCGGAGGCCAGGGCCTCAGCGGATCGGTGTGTTCCGGTGCGCCCCCCGCAGGTAGGGGGCGGGCCAGGGCACTTGCTGGCGCAGGGCCTCCGCCGCGTGAAGCGGCCAATAGGGGTCCCGGAGTTCTGCCCGGGCCAGGAACACAAGGTCGGCCTGGCCATTGCGCACGATCTGGTCCGCCTGGGCCGGTTCCGTGATGAGGCCCACCGCGGCGGAGGGGATGTCCGCGCCCCGCCGCACAGCTTCCGCGAAGGGGACTTGGTAGCCAGGCCCGGAAGGGATCTTGGCGTGGGGCGACGTGCCTCCGGAAGAGCAATCCACCAGATCCACGCCCTCGCCCTTCAGCCGGCGGGCGAGGTCCACGGTGTCCTCCAGGGTCCACCCCCCTTCCACCCAATCGGTGGCGGACACCCGCACCAGGAGGGGCAGGGACTCCGGGCATACCCGGCGCACGGCGGCCACCGTCTCCAGAAGGAATCGGCTGCGGTTGTCAAAGGTGCCGCCGAACCGATCGGTGCGGCGATTGCTGAGGGGCGATAGGAACGCGTGGAACAGGTAGCCATGGGCCGCATGCAGTTCGATCACCTGGAAGCCGGCCTCCACGGCTCGGCGCGCGGCGGCCGCGAAGGCCTCAGTCAGCGCCTGGATCCCCGAGTCGTCCAAGGCCTGGGGTGCGAGCTCTCGGTCATCGAAGGGCACCGGAGACGGCGCGAGGGTCGGCCATCCGCCTTGGGTCGGATCCAGGGGCTGGTCCCCATCCCAGGGGCGGCTGCGACTGGCCTTGCGGCCTGCATGGGCCAATTGGATGCCCGGGACCGACTTCTGGCTTCGGATGAAGGCGGTGATGCGGGCGAGGGGTTCGGCATGGGCGGCACTCCAGAACCCGAGGTCCTGGGGTGAGATGCGACCCTCGGGCGTCACTGCGGCGGCCTCGGTCATCACCAGGCCGGCCCCGCCCACGGCGCGGCTTCCCAGGTGAACGAGGTGCCAATCGTGCGCGAAGCCATCTTCACAGCTGTACTGGCACATGGGCGACACGCCGATGCGATTGGGGAGGGTCAGGCCGCGCAAGGTGAGGGGATCGAACAGGTGCGGCATGGGGCCTCCGGAGCCCACTTATAATGGGGACTGCGAGGCTCCCCATGCAATTTGGTCCCTGGGACGTTCAGATCATCAGCGCCGGCACCTTCGCCCTGGATGGCGGGGCCATGTTCGGCACCGTGCCCAAGGTGGTGTGGAACAAGGTCTACCCCTGCGACGCCGACAACCAGATCACCATGGCCACCAACTGTCTGCTGATCCGGGGCGAAGTGGACGGCAAGCGCCACGTGATCCTCGTGGACAACGGCAATGGCGACAAAGAGGAGGACACCTTCATGGCCCGCTTCAAGTTCGAGGGCCGGGGCATCCTGGATCGCGAGCTGGCGAAACACGGTGTGAAGCCCGAAGACGTCACCCTCCAGATCCTCACGCACCTGCACTTCGATCACGCCGGGGGCAGCACGCGCTTCAACGTGGCAGGCGATGTGGTGCCCAGCTTCCCCAACGCTCGCTACGTGGTGCAGAAGCAGGATCTGGCGGATGCGAAGCACCCCCACATGCGGGTGAAGGCCAGCTACCTGGCCAAGAATTGGGAGCCGTTGGAGCAGGCGGGCCTGCTGGACGTGGTGGAGGGTCATGCGGAACTTCTGCCGGGCATCACCGTGGACCTGGCGCCGGGGCACATCGAGGGATTGCAGACCGTCACCCTCGAAGGCGGTGGTCGGAAGCTCATCTACCTCGCAGACCTCATCCCCACGGCCCGCCACATCCAGCCCGCCTGGGTCATGGGTTACGACTTGGACGTGGTGGCCTGCGTGGACAACCGCGTGAAGCTGCTCAATGAGGTCACGGGCCAGGGCACCATCCTCGTCTTCGAGCACGATCCGGAAATCCTCGCGGGCACCGTGACTCGGGATGCCAAGGGGAAGTACGTGGTGGAACCGGTGGCGGTTTGACCGCCGGTCCGGAATTCGGGGTACGTCACACTCCATTCGCTGATCCGCGGTGAATCGCTGCCAGGTGTGATTCCGGAAGGTCACACCCAAAACCCTCGTCGGTGTGATGGCCGTCAATTCCGATTTGTCCAGGTCCGGAATTGTTCCCACTCTGGTCGCGGGGTACGCCTATGTTCTTCCCGACCAGCCTTTCCTATGCGCTTCAAGCCCTGGTTCGCCTTCCGGCCGATGGCAGCCGCATCGCGGTGCACGAATTGGCGGAACGGGCGGATGTCCCGGGCCCCTTCCTGGCGAAGGTCATGCAGACCTTGGCCAAGGCGAACATCGTGGAAGGCACCCGGGGCCCCCATGGGGGGTACCGACTGGCCAAGGTGGACACGCAGATCACCATCGCCACGGTGTCCCAGGCCTTGGGTGAAGGCCTCGGTCTGCCCGCCTGCATCCTGGAGAACCGCCCCTGCAACGATCCCGGCCCCTGCCTGATGCACAACGTCTGGCTCACCCTGCGGCCGCAGCTGGAGGATTGCCTCTACGGCTTGAGCATCCACGACATCCGGCTCATGAACGATCCCAATTGGGAGGAATCCCTGCCCAAGCTGGCCTTGCAGAAGCTGCAGCCGGCCTGAAGGTCAGGCGCCCCAAAAGCGCTTCACCACCCCGTGGTAGATGGGAATTCCTACCAGGACATTGAAGGGGAAGGTGACGGCCAGGGACATGGTGAAGTAGCGGCTGGGCCGGGCCTCGGGGATGGCGTAGCGCACCACGGCGGGGACGACGATGTAGGAGGCGCTGGCGCCGAGCACCGCCAGGAGCGTGGCATCCCCAGCGGAGAGTCCCGCCACGCGCGCCAGCCCGATGGCGATCAGGGCGTGGATGGGGGGCATCAGCAGCCCAAAACCCACGAGGAAGGGGCCGACGTCCCGGACCTGGCGGAGTTGGCGACCCACGAGGATGCCCATTTCGAGCAGGAAGAAGGCGAGGAAGCCCTTGAACAGGTCCAGGGTGAAGGGCTGCATGGCCTTGCCACCCTTGTCGCCACTGACGGCTCCGATGATGAGGCTGCCGATGAGCAGCAGATGAGCGCCATCGGTGAAGGCCTCATGGAGCACCGCCTTGAGGCGCACGGGAGAAGCGGTATCGGCCGCTTGAGCCACGGCTTCGGGCACCACGGATTCCACGCCCGGTTCCGCCGCGCCGTAGACCGGCGCAACGGCCCCGGCCGCCGCCTGACTGCGGGCCCACGAGGCCAGAAGCACGGCCATGATGATGGCGGGCGATTCCATGAGCACCAAACCCACCGTGGCGCCGCCCGAGGTGGGGGCGCCGTGGGCGGCTACGAACTGGGAGGCCACGGTGAAGGTCACGGCGCTCACGGAGCCGTAGGTGGCTGCGATGGCCGCTGCATCGAAGATGCCCACGCCGCGTTTGAGGATGAAGTAACTCCAGGCCGGGATGGCCACCGCCAGCAGCATGGCCAGTAACACCACCGTCACCACCTCCCGGGTGAAACCCGTGTGGGCCAACGCCTGGCCACCTTTGAAGCCCACGGCCATGAGCAGGTAGAGGGAGAGGAACTTGGCGACCGGCTGGGGGATCTCGAGGTTCGAGCCAAGGAGGGCCACGAGGGCGCCCAGCAGGAAGAAGAGGACGGCGGGTTCGAGCAGCATGCTCCAGGGGCTCATGGGGGCTCCAGGTGGAAGGTGAAGAAGGAGGACGCTTGAGTCAGGGGCGTGAGGGTCGGGCATCCCACGGTGGGGCCGCGGCGCGGATGAGGCGGTCCCGCACCGCGTGCCAGGGCGCCGTGTCAGGCGGCAAGTCCACCACGATCGCTTGGAGCGAGTGCCGCTCCAATTCGCGCAAGGCGACATAGAGCTGCCTTCCGTACTCCCGAGGGTCCACAGGCATGTCCAGGCGCTCCGTGGCCTGGGGAAGGGAGGTGATCGGGGTGGTGAGGCGCATCCAGCCCAGGGGCCCCAGGTGGGGGAGGGGGTCGGAATCCCTTCGCAGGATGACCGGGATGCGGGGGGCGTAATGCCGCAGGGCTTGCCCCGGAGATTTCGCCACCTCCGAGATGTGGGGATGGATCTGCGGCTCTGAGCCGAGCACAGCGGCCAGCGCCGCAGGTGGTAAGGGGCCTGGTCGCAGGATGCGCGGCACTTTGCCGCTGAGGTCCACCACGGTGCTCTCCAGCCCCGAATCACATGGCCCTCCATCCAGGAGGAGATCGATGCGGCCCTCCAGGTCCGCAAGCACATGCTCCGCGCAAGTTGGGCTCACATGTTCTGAACGGTTGGCGCTAGGGGCGGCCACGGGGCCACCGAAGGCACGGATGAGGCTCAGGGCCACGGGATGATCCGGCATCCGGAGGGCGACCGTGGGCCCGCCCGCCGTGGCCTCATTAGGCACCAGGGCGCGCTTGGGGAGCACGAGGGTGAGCGGCCCAGGCCAGAACGCCTCGGCCAGATGCAGTGCTTCTAAGGGGAAGGTCGAGGTCAAGGATTGCGCCATGGCCAGCCCGGACACATGCAGGATGAGCGGATTGCTGCGGGGGCGCCCCTTGGCTTCAAAGATGCGATTGAGGGCGGCCGGGTTGAGACCGTCCGCCCCCAGGCCGTAGACGGTCTCTGTGGGGAAGGCCACCAGGCCGCCCCGCCGGAGGATGGAGACCGCCTCGCCCAACCACGGGCGAGCGGTGTCAGCACAGCGCAGGGATTCGAGGAGCACGGGTCAATTCCAGACGAGCGAAGCGAGGGCCGCAATGATGAGATCGGCCAGCAGGGCCAGGAGGGCGGTGAAGGCCCCGCTGAGGCCAAGGCCCAACCAGCCCAGGGCACTGCGGGAGGGGCTGAGCCCACCTCCGAGAAGCCCCAGGGCCAGGGCCGGTAGGGTGTTGCTGAGGGGCACGATGGCCAGGGGCAGCAGGAGCAGGAAGCCGGTCCAGGCCACGGCGGTGCCCACCAGCCAGGACGGCAGGGGAGGCATGGGGACCCGGCGGGCCCTCCGGAGGGAGCGCAGGACCTTGCGGGCCAAGGGGCGCAGCCCCGGGCCCGGAGTGAGCCACCGCCGGGCTCGTTCCGGGATCCAGGGGGTGGCCCGCCCGGTAGCGACCTGGATCCCCAGCGCCATGGCCGCGAACCCCACGGCCGGGGCTGCCAAGGAGCCCAAGCCCGGGAGGCCGGCCGGCACGGCCAGCACCATGAGCAAAGGCCCGAAGGCAGCGGGGGCGCCGGGGCGGGTCACCCGAGCTCCGGAAGGCCAGCTTCGCCCGACTTGGGCCAGAGCAGGGAGGTCACGACGGTGCCGCCCACCAGCAAGGCGATGATGCCGAGGCTCCAGAAGGGGGGCACCTTCAGGAAGTCCACCACCAGCATCTTCAGGCCCACGAAGACGAGCACGAGGCTGAGGCCCACCTTGAGGTGGTGAAAGCGATCCACCACGCCTGCGAGCAGGAAGTAGAGGGAACGCAGGCCCAGCATCGCGAAGATGTTGCTGGTGAAGACGATGAAGGGATCCTTCGTGACCGCGAAGATGGCGGGCACGCTATCCACGGCGAACACCACATCCGTGAGTTCCACGGCCACGAGCACCAGCAGCAGGGGGGTGGCTAACCGGCGCCCCTCCTTCACTACGGTGAAGTCGGCGCCATGGTAGGTCTCCACAGCGGGCACGAAGCGGCGGAAGAGCTTGAAGATGGGATTGTCCCGCGGGTCGAAGGCCGCGTTGCGGAGCAGGAGCATCTTGATGCCCGTGATGAGCAGGAAGCCACCGAAGAGGTAGAGCACCCAGTGGAACTTCGCCAGCAGGGCGGCACCGAGGCCCACGAAAATGGCCCGCATCACCAGCGCGCCGAGGATGCCCCAGAAGAGGACCCGGTGCTGGTACGCCTCAGGCACCTGGAAGGCTCCGAAGATCAGGACGAAGACGAAGATGTTGTCCACGCTCAGGGCCTTCTCGATGAGGTAGCCCGTGAGGAATTCCACGCCCCGATCAGGACCGAAGTTCCTCCAGATCAAGGCGTTGAATCCCAACGCCAGGGCCACCCAAACGGCACTCCAAAGTCCCGCCTCCTTCAGGGAAACGGCATGGGCCTTCCGGTGGAAGATTCCCAGATCGACGGCCAGCATCGCCAACACGAAGGCCAGGAAGCCCGCCCACATCCAGGGCGTACCGATGGTGGTTTCCACCATTAGCCTCGCCCCTCACGCAGGCGCTCGAGGCCTCGCGTCAGCCCACGCAGCGCACGCTCCACGGCCCCGCTGATGGCGTCGTAGGCATTGGCCGAAGCGTCCTCCGCCAGCACTTGGCCCCCATTGGCCAAATGCAGCACCACCCGGCATCGCTTATCCACCCCCCCCTTGGGGCCGTTCAGATCCTCCAGGTGGAGTCGAACCCGCCGGAGGGAGGGCTCGAAGCGGGAGAGCGCGAAGGCGAGCCGACGGTGGGCATGGGCGCGGAGCGCTTCGGAGAAGGTGACTCCCTGCCCTTTGAGATCGATCTGCATCGTGGATCCTCAACGTGTCCCATGGGGGACGAGATCCAGGATGGATTTCGGGGAATCAAAGCTCCAATCGAAAAAAAGATAATACATATAGAATAAAACTATGAATGATTCATCCCTTGAATGGCTCAATTACCACCACCTCCTCTACTTCTGGACCGCAGCGAAGGAAGGCGGCATCACTCGGGCCGCAGAGGTGCTGCGCCTCTCCCAGCCCACCCTGAGTGCCCAGATTCGATCCCTGGAATCCTCCCTGGGCGAGCGGCTATTCGAAAAAGCGGGTCGGGGCGTGGCGCTCACCGAGGCGGGCAAAGTGGTGTTCCGCTATGCCGACGAGATCTTCGGCCTGGGCCGGGAACTGCGGGATGCCCTGGCAGGCCGGGAAGTGACCCGGCGCCCACTCCTGGCCGTGGGCATCTCCGACGCCTTGCCCAAGTTGATGGTGCAGAAGCTGCTCGCGCCCGTCCTGGATCTCCCGGAGGCGCCGCGGTTGCTTTGCCGGGAGGATGCCACGGATCGGTTGTTGGGTTCCCTGGCGACCCATGATCTGGATGTGGTGCTCACGGATCGACCCCTGGATTCCCAGGCCCGCCTGAAGGCCTTCAGCCATCTGCTTGCGGAGTCCGGCGTCGGCGTGTTCGCGGCGCCAGGGCTCACCCGCAGCCTGAAAGGCCCCTTCCCGGGATGCCTGGAGCATGCGCCGTGGCTCCTGCCGACCCCGGGAACGGCCATGAGGCGGGGCCTCGACCAATGGATGGCCATCCATGGCCTTCGCCCCCGGATCGTCGGGGAATTTGACGACAGCGCCCTGCTCAAGGCCTTTGGTCAGGCGGGTGCCGGCGTGTTCGCTGCGCCGGAGGTCACGACCGAGGAAGTGATCCGGCAATATCGGGTTCGCCGCATGGGGCCCGCGGAGGGGGTCAAAGAACGCATCTACGCCGTCAGCGTCGAGCGTCGCCTGCGCAACCCGGCCGTGCAGGCCCTGCGCGAAGCGGCTAAGGCTTGGGCCTTTGCCTGAGGTCCCTCAGTGGCACCCGCAGCCGCCGGCGAAATCCTCGCGGGCGGCTGCTTTGCGGATGCTCCAGCCCTCCCGGGCGATGAGGGCGGCCAGGGCGAGGCTGGCGGTGGCATCGGCCCACCAGAGCTTGGGGGCCACAAGGAAGAGCAGGCTGCCTGCGAGCAGCACGACGCTGAGCTGGATGCAGGCCAGGCTGCAAGCGGCATCCGCCGCCAGGGTGGGGCTGCACGCCTGGGTGGAGAGCCGTCGCTTGGCCTGCCAGAGCCAGGCCATGAAGGCCAGGCTCACCAGGGAGATCACGAGCCCGGGCACGGAGGAATCCGGCGCTTCCCGGGTGACCAGGCGGTGGGCGGCGCCGTAGGCCACGCTCGCGGCGAGCAGCAGGAAGAGCGCGCCGATAACCTTGGCGGCCGTGCGTTCCCGGGGGGAAGCCCCTTCGTGGCGCAGGCGCCAAAGCACCATCAGGGCGCTGCCCACTTCCACGAAGCTATCCAAGCCGAATCCGAAGAGCGACAGGCTTTCGGCCTTGGCGCCGTAGGCCACGGAGATGACGCCTTCCAGCAGGTTCCATCCCACGGTGATCCAGGCGAGCGCCTGGGCCTTGGATTGAAGCTTGGCGTCCATCAGGCCTCGGTTTCGCGGACCTTCCGGGCCTTGATGAGCACCAGGGTGCTGCCCTCGGGACTGCGATCCAGGCGGACTTCATCCATGACGGCCTTCATGAAGAAGACGCCGCGGCCGCCGGGCTTCATGAGGTTCTCCGGCAGGTTCGGGTTGGGGATCGTTTCCAGATCGATGCCCTTGCCCTGATCGCTGATCTGGATCTCGAAGCGATCCGACTTGGGGATGAAGGTCACCCGCACGGGCTTGCTCTGATCCAGCTTGTTGCCATGGCGCATGGCGTTGGCGATGCCTTCCTGGATCGCCAGCCAGAGCTGCTCGCCGTCTTCCTGGGTGAAGCTCAGATGCTTCAGGAATTCCGCGCCCACGACCTGGATGAGGTCAATGAACCGGAGATCCGTATTGCAAGTAAGCGTGACGGGCAACAGCGGTGTGGCCATGGTGTTCCCTGGAAAGAGCTGGTGGAAAGCCCAAGGTACAAGGCGGATGCCCCATTCCACCAGTGATTTGTGTCAGGTGGGACGGGCAGGGGCCCCGCGACCGTGTTTGGTCGGGGGCCCCTAGGAATTTCCCGCGCCGGAACAGGCGCTTGCGGCTATCGCTTTTCCAGCTCGATGGCCGTGGGGAAGAGCCAGCTGTTCTCCTTGTGGATGTGGCGGTGGAGATCCTGCTCCATCTCATGGAGGCCGTCGAGCATGGCGCGCCAGCTGTTGCAGGCTCCGGCGGGGGGCACGAAGTCATCGGTGAGGGCGCGGAAGGATTCCAGGTTGGCGCCGTGGTTCTCGTGCTCGTGCATCATGGCGTTCACGGGCATCTGCACGGACATGTGGCAGCCGCCCATGGCCGCGCCGGTCTTGCCTTCGGCCAGGGCCAGGCACATGGGGAAGAGCACGCGCTCCTCCTTCTCCAGGTGGGCGTAGGTCTCCTCCTGGAACTGCAAGTAGATGCGGCGCAGCTCCAGAAGCCGGGGATCCTCATGGCCGTGGACGTTGGCCACCTTCTGGGTGAGGAAGTCCAGGCGGGGCATGCACTCCTTCATGAACACGTGGTGGGTGGAGACGATGTGATCCACGGCCGTGGCCACGCTTTCGCGCCAGGTCTGATCCTCTTCCTGGTGGGCCGCGGCGTCCTGGGCTTCCAGGGCCTTGAGGATGGCGCTGAGCTCGATGCCCTTTTCGGCGCAGGCTACGCCCAGGGCCTGATGGCCCTTGCAGCAGTAATCCAGCCCCACCTTTTCGAACACCTTCGAGCGGCTCGGCTTTTCCAGCACCAGCTCGCCCACGCTCTTTCCAACCCATTCCTGGCTCATGAAGGCCTCCTTGTGAACCCAGGGTGGGCTCCCGCCGCCGGGAGGGCCTTGACGCATCTCAAGGTGGCCATCCTTGACATGGGTCAAGGTCATCGCGACGCATTCTCCGCAGGCTACAAGGCAGGAGGTGCCCGTGAGAGCCCGCTGGTTTGCCCTGTTGTTGGTCGTCTTAGGTGGTTTCGGAGTGTTGGGATACGGGGGCTTACGCATCGCCCGGGAGGCTCCGCCCATTCCCCGGCAGGTGGTGGCGGAGGGGAGCGTCCTCGCGCCGGAAGGGGCTGTCCTGGAAGGCCAGAAGCTCTATTTGGGCCACGGAGGCCAGCACCTGGGTTCCATCTGGGGCCACGGCGCCTACCTGGCCCCGGATTGGACCGCCGCAGCCCTGCACCAGTGGGCCGAAGGCACCCTGGCCGCCTTGAAGGCGGAAGGCCTGTCCGAAGCGGAAGCCCGGGAGCAGGTGAAGCAGCGCTTCCAGCAGAGCCGCGTGGAGGGGGGCAAGCTCACCCTCGATCCGGCCCGTGCCAAGGGCTACTTGGCCGCCCAGGAGGCCCTGGCTCGCACCGTGTCACTGGGTGACAAGGAAGCGGCCATCCCCGCCAAGTGGATTCCCACCATGGAGGAGGGCCGACGCGTCGCCGACTTCTACCTGTGGACCGCCTGGACCGCCGCCGCGCGGCGCCCGGGCCAGCCCGAGAGCTGGACCCAGAACTGGCCCCAGGAATCCCTGGTGGGCAACACGGTCACGCCCCGCAGCCACTTCTGGAGCATCGTCTCCATCGTGATCCTGCTGGCGGGCGTGGGCTTCCTCGTGTGGCACCACGCGTCGCAGCCGGCTGAAGACCTTCCGGAACCCAAGCCCCTCGCGGCCCAACCCGCCACCTCCAGCCAACGCTGGGCGGCCATCTACTTCGGCGTGGCCATCGCGCTCTTCCTCGTGCAGATCGGCATGGGCATCTTCACGGCCCATGACGCGGTGGAGGGCAACGCCCTCTACGGCATCGACCTTTCCCGCATCCTGCCCTATGCCGCGTCCCGCACCTGGCACCTGCAGCTCGCCGTGTTCTGGATCGCCACCTGCTGGCTGGCCATGGGCCTCTACCTGGGCCCCCGCCTTTCGGGCAAGGAGCCCAAGGGCCAGGGCATGGGGGCCGCCGCGCTGCTCATCGCCCTCGTCGTCGTCGTCGTGGGCGCCCTCACGGGCAGCCACCAGGCCATTCTGGGCAAGCTCTCGGGCTCCTTCATGCTGGGCCACCAGGGCTACGAATACGTGGAACTGGGTCGCCTCTGGCAGATCCTGTTGACCGTGGGCCTCGTGGGTTGGCTGGTGCTCGTGGTGCGGGCCCTCAAGCCCGCCCTCGCCGCTGAAAAGGGCCGGCTGGGTCTGCTCAAGCTCTTCGTGCTCGCCGCCATCGCCATCCCGCTCTTCTACAGCGCCGGCTTCATGTACAACCGCGAAACGCACCTCGCCCTGGCCGAGTACTGGCGCTGGTGGGTGGTCCACCTCTGGGTGGAGGGCTTCTTCGAAGTCTTCGCCACGGTAGCCATCGCCCTGCTCAGCACCCGCATGGGTCTGCTGCGCGAGAACAGCGCCCTGCGCGCGGTGAACATGAGCATGATCCTGTTCCTGGGCAGTGGCGTGATCGGCACCTTCCATCACCTCTACTTCTCCGGCGCGCCCGCCATCGTCTCCGCCCTGGGCAGCGTGTTCAGCGCCCTGGAGATCGTGCCCCTTTCGTTGGTGGGCTACGAGATCGTGCAGAGCCTCAAGCACGGCAAGGCCCTGGGCAGCGGCTACGAGTGGCCCTTCAAGTTCTTCGCCGCGGTCTGCTTCTGGAACTTCCTCGGCGCCGGTGTCTTCGGCCTGCTCATCAACCCGCCCTCGGTGCTCTACTTCGGCCAGGGCCTCAACACCACGCCCATCCACAGCCACGCCGCCCTCTTCGGGGTGTACGGCTTCCTCGCCCTCGCGCTCATGCTCTTCGCCCTGCGCGGCATGACACCCGATAAGGCCTGGGACGAGAAGTGGCTCTCCTGGGGCTTCTGGGGCCTGAACCTGGGCCTGGGCCTGATGCTCGTCCTGAGCCTCATCCCCTCGGGTCTCTACCAGTTCAATGCCAGCCTCGAACAGGGCACCTGGTTCGCCCGCAGCGCCGCCGTGGTGCAGAGCCCCTTCATGCGCCTGGTCACCTGGCTCCGCATGCCCGGCGACATCCTCTTCACCATTGGCGCCCTGTGCATGGGCATCTTCACGGCCAAGTCGGTGTGGGGAGCCTGGGCCTGGTCCAAGCCGGTGATGGCGCCGGAACTGGATGAAGTGGCCTTGCCCGTGGCGCAGGCCCGGGACCTGAACTAAAAAACCAGCCCGAGACGAACGGAGGTGAACGGAGATGAAAAGTTTGAAGGCCCATCTCCGTTCATCTCTGTTCATCTCCGGTTTTCATTTCATCTAGGCTGAAACCATGTCGATCCCGCATCAGGGGCTCTGGTCCAAGGCCCCGCTCTTCCAGAACCTCGCCCCCGAACAGCTCTCCCGGGTGGGGGAGCTGCTCGCCTTCAAGCACCTGGAGCCGGGGCAGGTGCTCTTCGTGTCGGGGGAGCCCTGCATCGGCTTCTTCATCGTGCTGGAAGGGGCCATCCAGCTGCTCCGGCCCGAGGGCGATGGCCGCGAAACGCTGCTGAACCTCGTGCGACCGCCCCAGTCCTTCGCCGAAGCCGCCCTCTTCTCCGGCGGTGATTTCCCCGCCACGGCCCGGGCCCAGGAGGCCTCCCTCGTGGCCATGGTGCCCAAGGCGCCCTTCCTGGCCCTCCTGCGCAGCGATTCGGATCTCTGCCTGAAGATGCTCGAAAGCCTCGCCGCCTGGCACCACCGCCTCACCTTCCAGGTTCAGCAGCTCCGCGCCCAGGATGGCGCCGGCCGCCTCCGCCGCTGGCTCCAGGACGAAGCGGCCAAGGCCCCGAATCGGGAAATTCTCCTGCGCGTGCCCAAGAAGGTGTTGGCGGCCCAACTTGGGTTCACCCCGGAAACCCTGAGCCGTTTGCTGGGTCAGCTCAAGAAGGAGGGCGTCATCGAGGTGGAGGGGGCCCGGATCCGGGTCATGACCGCGTCCAGCGCCTGACGGCAGCCCTACGTCTCGAGTTCGGAATGTGGGGGAGGCTCTGGCCCCCGGCTGTGGAGCGTCCATACTCGGGTGCTTGGAGGTCGGCCCTTGGCACTGCTCTACGACACGCTCGGGAGCTTCGTGGCCTTGGCCATGTGCGGGTTGGCGATCTTCTTTTCCCTGGTGCTGAGGCCCTGGTGGCATCGGGATTACGTGCAGGCCTGGATGGCTTCCCTCGGGGTGATGGGCCTGGGCTTGGCCCTCTTCGTGGTTCCGGCGTCGGATCGAACGACGCCGGGGATGCTGTTCATGGCGGTGCGGAATGGGTGCCTGTTGCTGGGCAGCGGGTATCAGCTCTGGGGCTGGGCCCGGGTGATGGGGCGGGCCTGGCCCTGGGCGGTGGCCTGGATCCCCATGGCGGCGCTCTTGCCCGCTTACCTCACCTGGGGATCGACCTACGCCCACCGCGTGATCGTGGTGTGCGTGGCCATGGCCCTGACCGCTTCGGTCCACATCTGGGTGCTCTGGAGGGCCCTTCCCCAGCCGATGTATCGCCTGGGCGTCATGGTCCGCGCCCTGCTGATGGGGCACATCGCCTTCCGTTTGACGCGGGGGGGCATGGCCTGGTGGCAGACGGGCCAAGAAAGCCTCTTCCGGTGGACGGCCTATGCTTTTTTCGAGCTATTCACCCTTTACGTCGCCACGGCCTATCTGGAATGGGCCTGGGTGGATCAGTGGGAGGAGGAGAAGGCCAAGGAACCGGGCCTTTCCACCTGATCGCACTGGGAGACGGCCCCCCCAGGGGGTATCCTGAATACCTGACCTCCACGGTCAGCTATGGGAGCGCCCCTTGAAAGTGATCGTCGCCAAGACCGCGGGCTTTTGCTGGGGCGTGAAGCGCGCCATGGACGCGGTGCTGGAGGCCAGCGCCCGCCACGATGGCGAAAAGGTGCAGACCCTCGGGCCCCTCATCCACAATCCACAGGCCCTAGAGCTCATCGGCAAGCGCGGCGTGGCCGTGGCCGAATCGCCGGACAAGGTGGAGAACGGCACGGTGGTGATCCGCGCCCACGGCATCCCCATCCAGGATCTGCGCGGCCTCAAGGAGCGCCAGGCCAAGGGCGAACTGAAGATCGTGAACGCCACCTGCCCCGAAGTGGCGAAGGTGCACAACAAGATCAAGAAGTGGAGCCCCAAGGGCTACTTCACCGTCATCCTGGGCAGTCACGGACACGCGGAGAGCGTGGCCCACCGCAGCTTCGCGGAGCATGGCTCCCAGATCGTGGCCAACATGGGCGAAGCCATGGCGCTGCCCAACGACCTCCTGAAGAAGGTGCTCGTGGTGGCCCAGACCACTTACACCGTGAAGGATTTCCACGACATCGTGGATTACCTGCGCGGCCGCGCCGAGGACATGGTGGTGGAGAACACCATCTGCGAGGACACCTGGACGCGCCAGGACGAAGCCAAGGCCCTGGCCCAGGCAGTGGACACGGTCATCGTCGTGGGCGGCAAGGCCTCCTCCAACACCAAGCACCTGGCTGAGCTGGCCCATCACTACGGCAAGCCCGTGCAGTACGTGGAAACGGCTTCGGAGATGGACCTCTCGCAGTTCACGGGCAAGGAAACCGTGGGCGTGCTCGCAGGCGCCTCCACCCCCACCTGGCTGGTGGACGAAGTGGTGGATGTGCTCGAGCAGCTGGGCGATGGCCCCAGCCGCTGGCGCAGCTTCGTGCAGGCCGCCTACGGCAGCAGTTCCTTCCTGGCCCTGGGCACGGCCCTCGCCACCGTGGGCATCCACAGCTGGCTGGACCTGCCCCTGCGCTGGACCTACCCCGTGATCACGGCGGCTTACGTGCTGGCCATGTACCTGCTCAATCCCTACCTGGATCCCCACGGCCTCGGCGCCAAAGGCCCCGCCCGCGCCCGCTTCCTGGAGCGCAACCGCAAGGCCCTCATCGGCACGGCCCTCTTCGCCATGGTGCTGGCCCTGGGCCTCGCCAGTTGGGTGGGCTTCAAGGCCCTCGCCGTGGTGGCCTTCGCCACGCTGCTGGGGCTCATCTACAAGCTGCAGACCCCCAGTGGCATCAGCCTGCGCCGCATTCCGGGCAGCAAGGATTTCGTGGTGGCGGCCGCCCTGGCCACCGTGACGGTGATGATGCCCGTGTGGCAGGAGGGCGCCCCCTGGAACCTCCGCGCCTTCGCGGCCCTCTTCCTCATCGGCACCCTGGCCTTCGCCCGCACGGTGATCTACGACATCCGCGACATGCAGAACGATCAGGTGCTGGGCAAGGAAACGCTGCCCATCGCCATCGGCAAGCGCGGCGCCAAAATCGTGCTGGCCACGCTGCTCAGCATCCTCGTCATGGGCACCGTGTGGCTCACCTTCCAGAACCGGCACATGGGGCATCCCTTCCTCATCGCCCTGGTGCTGGTGCTTTGCGCGTCCTATCCCCTGGTGTACCTGTGGGCCTACCACGAGCGCTTCACCACCGGGAAGCACCGCCTGGAACTCAGCGTGGAGCTGAGCTTCTACCTGGTGGGCCTCCTGGCCCTCGTCTGAGGCCGAAATGACCGAACCGATTGAAGGCCCCGCGGGGCTCATGGACCGATTGACGGACCGCCGCGTGCACCGCGCCCTGCTGGGCGCACTCGTGCTGGCGACGCTCCTGGGCTTCGTGGGCGAAAAGGCCTGGATCTCCGCGCTGCCCCGCGCGCCTTTCCACGCCGGGGCCTGGCTCGGCAGCGCCTGGTACATCGGCCTCATGGCCCTCGCGGCGCTCTCCAGCTGGTTCCAAGCCCTGCGCGATCCCGAGCCCACCTGGGCCCGCCGGTGCCTGCAGCTGGCACCCCTGGTGCTGCTGCTGGGCCTCGTGACGGGTCGACTGCTGGGGGCCCGTGTGCCCGTGGACCTGCGGGTGGGTGGCACCAGTGCGCCCCTGGCCGCGGCGGGGGGATGGCGACTGCGCCTGGAGGCCCTGAAGACGGATCCCCGGGCCCCGGAATTCCGGTTGGCCGCTTACACGCACCCCGATGGCGCCGGTGGCTTCGAGCGCGATCCCTCGCCCTTGGAGGCGAAGGTGGGTGTGGAAGGCCACATCCCCGGCACGGGTCTGCGCTACCAGGTGGAGGAGGTCATTCCCAATGGCCTGCCCGGCGGCGCCATGGTCGAAGATCCGAAGGCCCCGGAGAATCCCGCGCTGCACCTGATGCTGGGCCTCAGCGAACCCAATCCCCTGGATGGTTTCCTCGTGGCCCGGGATGCCCACCGTTCCCGTTTCGATGAACCCGGAGGCCGTTTCGCCGTGGTGTTCGCGGAGCGCTTCGAGCCGGCAGCCGCCGCCCGCCTCAAGGCGAAGCCGCCCACCCGGGAGCGCCTAGTGCTCACGGTGCAGGGGAAATCGCTGGAGCATGAGGCGCGAGTCGGCAGCATCTGGGAGCTGCCCTCCTTCAGCCTGCAGGTGGAGGCCCTCTATCCCGATCTCGTGGCCACGCCCGGGGCCGATCATCAGCCCCACTTCAGCACCCGGTCCGCCGCGCCCCTGAACCCCTGGCTGCAGGTGCGCCTGCGGCAGCCCGGCGGGGCCAGCGCCCTGCTGATGCTCGCGGCCCACCCGCCCACGGATCCGTCCTACGCCCAGTACCTGCAGGAGGTCCTGCCCCCGGGCGTGGACCTGCGCTACCTCCGGGAAGGTGAGGATCCCGTGGATCGCTTCGTGCTCTTCACCCTCGCCGATGCCCGCGTGCGCCTCCTGGCCGGGGGCAAGGTGGTGAAGGAAGCGCCCCTGGAACCGCGCAAGCCCTTCGTGGTGGCCCCGGGCCTCAGCGCCACGCCGTTGGAGATCTTCCCCCACGCCCGCTTCGAGGAAGCCTGGCGCGCCCATCCGGATCCTGTGCAGGCCACGCGCTACGAGAACCCCGTGGCCAAGGTGAAGGTGTCGGATGCCGCCCAGGGCCTCGTGGAGCGCCACTGGCTGGCTGCCCGCGGTCCCCAGGGCCCCCGCCCCGTGGCCTTCCAGGGTGGAAGCCTGGCCCTGCTCTACAAGAAGCGGGAACCGGAGCCCGAGCAATTGCACGCCACCCTCAGCTTTATGGATGCCACGGAGGAAGTGCGCAGCCAGGGCCTGGTGGAGGTGGGGGAGCGCCTGCGCCCTTCGCGGTGGGGCCTGCTCTCCGTGCACGGAGACTGGGAGACGTCCAACGACCCGGCGGCCTATCGGGCGCTGGTGGTGCGCGATCCCGGGCGGCCGGTCCTCTGGATTGGAGTGCTGCTGCTGGGGGTCGGGTTGCTCGGCGCCGGGCTGCGGCCCAAGGCTCGGGCTCAGATCTGAATCAGGCGCTCTGCCTTCGTCTGAAAGAAGCTGGACACAGAGGACACGGAGCAAGCACAGAGGGCACAGAGGGCCGCCGACCCAGTGAACCCATGGGTGCGACGGAATCCCCTTGGCCATGAGCTCGGATGCACGGTCAGACCCTGGCGCACGGCGCCCCTGGGCCGCAGGGTGCGGCCCAGGATCCAGGAGCGGGCCAAGGTGGCCCTTCAATGGGCCACCCGGGCCCGCTCCTGGATGGGATCTGACCGTGGAATCGGTCGGCGGCCCTCCGTGTTCTCTGTGGGGCGCATAGCGCCTTCTGTGTCCTCTGTGATCCGCTTTTCCCTTGGCTTGGGATTGGAAGTCAGCGTCGACTGCGTTCCGCTTTCTCCCCACCCTTCCAAGAGCGCTACCCTGAGGGTTCCATTCCTCAGGAGGAACCCCATGAAGCCCAAGAGCCTCGCCATCCTCTCCCTCGCCATCCTGCTGGGTGGCATCGCCGGCTTCGCCGCCGCGGCCGCCACGTACCAGAAGACGGGCGTGGTGAAGGAAGTCGGAAAAGACACCTTCACCCTCGACCTCGGCAAGGACGGTGAATGGCGCTTCTACACCGACGGCTCCACCAAGGGCGCCGATGCGGTGAAGGCCGGCCAGAAGGTGACCGTCGCCTACAAGCAGGTGGCCACGTCCATCGAAGCCAAGGCCGACGCGAAGAAGAAGTAAGTTCCGCCGCTTCCCCTGAAAGGGCGTCCATCCGGGCGCCCTTCCTTCGGAGATCCCATGCGCCTGCTGCTCGTCCTCCTGCTGACGCTGCCCACCTGGGCCCAGGACCTCGCCTTCACCAAGACGGGCAAGGGGCCCGGGATCATCCTCATCCATGGCTTCGCGGGGAACCGCGCGGTGTGGAAGGACACGGCAAAGGCCCTCTCCGGCAAGCACACGGTGCTGGCGGTGGACCTGCCCGGCTGCGGGGATAGCCCCGCGCTGCCGCCCGGTCAGGTGGATTTCGGCGCGGTGGCGGATCAGGTGGCGAAGCTGGGGCGCCGCGAGTTGGAGGGATCCTTCGTGGCGGTGGCCCACAGCATGGGGGGCCTCGTGGGGCTGCGCATGGCGAGCCGGCACCCGGAGAGCGTGCGTGGGCTCGTGTTCCTGGATTCGCCCCTGCTGCCCATGGAGGGCGTGCAGGCGGAATCCCTCGCCAAGGCCCTGGAGGCCGATGTGGAAGGGACCTTCCGCACGCGCTACGGCGCCTTCGCATCGTCGCCCGAGCAACTCGATCGCGTGGTGGCGGAGGCCGCGCGCATCCCCGGTGCCGTGCTGGCGGGCTATACCCGGGGCCGCATGGTGTCGAACCAATCGGACGCGGCCCGGGTCACTTGCCCGGTGCTGCTCATCGCCTCCCCCATCCTCCTGCCCACGGGGCTGCAGCCTGAATCGGAGGCCCGCGGCGTGGGCTACAACGGGTTCCGCACCCTCCAGGTGGTTCGCCTGGGTGGTGTGAAGCATTGGCTGATGTGGGATGATCCCCGCTTCATCCATCGAGCCCTGTTGGAGTTCCTCGGCAACCTGGGCCGCCCGTGAGCGCCCGTCCCTGGATCCTCATCACCGGCTGCTCCACGGGCATCGGCCATCACCTCGTGGGCGCGTTGCGCTCGCGCGGGTGGGGCGTGGTGGCCACCGCGCGGAAGCCTGAAACCCTGGCGGATCTGCCCGCGGGCGAGGACCTCCGCGTGCTGGCCCTCGACGTGTGTGACGCGGCCTCCATCGCCGCCGCGGTGGAGGCCTGCCGAGACCTGCGCCTCATCGGCTTCGTGAACAACGCCGGTTACGGGCAGGTGGGCCCCCTGGAATTGATCACGGAAGCGGACCTGCGCCGCCAATTCGAGACGAACGTGATCGGCCTGCACGCGGTGACCCGGGCCTTCCTCCCCCTCGTGCGCGAACACGCCGCACCGGGCGAAGGCCGCGTGGTGCAGGTGGCCTCCATGTTGGGGCGCCTCTCCATCCCCCTGGCGGGGCCCTACAACGCCAGCAAGCACGCGGTGATCGCGCTGGCGGAATCCCTGCGCCTGGAGATCGGCGATGAGATCCCGGTGCTCCTCGTGGAACCCGGCGCCATCCGCACGGAGTTCCGGGAGACCCTCACCAAGGCCTGGGGTGATCTGCCCGAGCGGGCCAAGGGCACGCGCTTCGAGGCGATCCTCCGGAACTACATGGAGAAGCGGAAGGAACTCAGCGAGGGCTGGGCCCACGACGCAGGGGCGTGCGCCGAGCGCATCGCCCGGGCCATCTCCGCCCGCCGCCCGCCCCGCCGGATCACCATCGGCAAGGATGCCTTCTGGGCCGGCAAGGCCAAGGCGATCCTGCCCGCCTTCCTCTGGGAGCGCCTCCTGCGCCGCGCCTATGGGATTCGTTGAGGAGTTGGAGGTCCAGGGCTGGGCGCGCTGGCCGGAGCGCTTGTCGGAAGCCGCACTGGATGACCTCGTCCGTCGCATTCCCCTGCTCGCCACCCCCTCCCGGCGGCCCGTGCCTCTGGCGCCGCTGATGGCATGGCTGGCGGAAACGCCGCTGAGGGGCCTCATGGCCGAGCTTCTGGGCCCCGAGGCTCGCCCCACGCGGGCGCTGCTCATGGCCAAGGGACCGGGGCAGGACTGGGCCATCGATTGGCATCGGGACACCACCTTCGCCGTCGCGGAGCCCCGGGACGTGCCGGGCTTCGATGGGTGGGTGAACAAAGGGCCCTTCTACCAGGTGCAGGCCCCGCTGGCGTGGGTGGGTCGCCTCCGCACCCTGCGCATCCACTTGGATGATGCGGGCCCGGAGCAGGGGCCGCTGCTTGTGCGCTCGGGATCCCACGCCGGGGAAGGCGGTGAACCGCTGGCGGTCCCCGCCCTGCGGGGCGAGGTGCTGGCCATGAATCCGCTGCTACTCCACGCCTCCGAAAAGCCCCGGGATCTCGCTTCTCGGCGAGTGCTGCACGTGGAATGGGCGGCGTTCGAATTGCCCGGGGGCTTGATCTGGGCCTGGTTCTAGCCGCCCCGGGCGAGTGAATCCGACCGGGTGGCTCATGATGTTCGTCACTGACCCGGGGACGACCTTTCAAGCGTCTGCTCTACCCCGGAGGCGGGGATGAGAGCGGACGATGTCATCGATCCAGCCACGCGGTGGCTGCAGTCCGGGGCGCATCCGCGATGCCGCCTCAGAGGAGATTTGAAATGACCAATCCCATGAACCCCCCCAAGAAATCCCCCACCCCGACCCCGGAAAAGCAGGGTGAAAAGCCGAAGACCGGAACCTCCTGGAGCAGCCCTGGACTTCCGAAACCCGAGCCGGCCAAGAAGCCCACCGAATCCCCGAAGCCCATCGGCAGCCCCAAGAAATAGAGGGCCGTGGGAACGGGAATTTGAACTCCATCCCGGCCGCCTGGAGGGGCGGCCGGGATGGTTCCCTGGGGGCATCTCCCCAACGTCTGAAGGAGCAAAGCGATGCTCATTCGTGAACTATCTCCGACGTACGTTGCGTCCTGCCATCTGGATACGCCACTCACCGAAGCGGCCGCCCTGATGAAGGAACACGATTGCGGGATCCTGCCCGTGGTCGATGAATCCTACAAAGTCCTCGGCGTGCTGACGGATCGGGACATCTGCATGGCCGTGGCCACCCGCAATGTCCTTGCCTCGACCCTGCGGGCCCGGGACGTGATGTCGACGACGATCCATGCCATTGGTGCCGGAGATACGGCGGCTCAGGCCTTGAGAGTCATGCGGAAGCACCATGTGCGAAGACTCCCGATCACGGCGCCGGATGGCGTGCTGGAGGGAATCGTTTCCTTGAACGATCTCTTCCTGGCCGCTAAGCCGCTGGGGGGCAGCCAACTGGGCTCACCCTCCCACGAGGATCTCATCCAGACCATGAAGGCGATCTGCACCCATCCTTCGGCACCGAAAACGAAGGCCGAAGGGGGCTTGGCCCACATCTGACCCCGGGGGGTGCGGCTTGGGGGTGGGCGTGGATTCCGACGCCGAAGGGAGGATTTTTGCTCTCATTCATCGTGGTGATGTTGCTGATCGTGTGGATGACCGGAGCCGGGATTCTGCTGGCCGGCCGGGACCGATGGCTGCTGCATTGGCTGCTTCGCCTTTGGTGAAGGGAGGGTTCGCCTCAGGACATTCCAACCCACGAAGGTTGGGGGGCGCCCGGCTGCGGCTTGCGGAGATTCGGGCGGGTGAACCAGCTTCTCCGGGCGGAATTTGGCCATGCGTTGCAGGGTGGGGATGTCCAGCAGCTTCACCACCGGGAAGGTGCTCCGGATGAGGCCCATGTCCGCGAGCAGTTTGAAGGCCCGGGAGACGGCCGCACGGGTGCATCCGATGTGGAGGCCCAGTTCGCCCTGATCTTCCTGGAATTCCAGGAGGGTCGTTTCAGGGCGGCGTTGATGTTCCTGAAGGATCACCCTCGCCAGGCGCTCCGGTACGGTCTGAAGGCTCAGTCCATGGGCCACGTCCATGAGGTAGCGCACCCGGGTGCCAAAGTGGTGCAGCACCGCATCAATGCCCGCCGCTTCCGTCAGGGCCCAATGTTTGAACTCATCGCCGGGAATGAAAAAGCCCCGGCTTCTCCGGAGGCTCCGTACCGAGAAGGAGGAAGGGCGGCCTTCAAAATAGGGCACGATGCCCGTGACGGCGCCGGGCCTCAGGAATTCCAGGATCTGGTGAAATCCCCGGGGGTCTGAATGCACAACCTTCCATTCCCCTTCAACCAGCTGGAAGATGCCTCCCACGATTTCGTCTTGCTGGTAAACGGGGGCGTTCTCCGCGTAGGTCCGGATCTCCTTGAGGCGATCCAAGCGTTCCCAAAGCCAAGTCGGAAGGGATTCGAACAGGTTCAACCCGTCCGCATCGGGGGAATTCAGAAGATGGGCAGGACCTTCGAGCATGAATTCACCCCTTGAAGGGGACTTCTAAAAAATACGGAGGATCTAATCTGTAAAAATATTGAATCGAACATTAGAAAAAAACGATTAATTAAAATTTTCGAACCCCAATTCGACCTCAAATTACACGCCTCGAATCCCAATGATAGGACCGAAGCCATTGTCTACCACCCCGAAGCGCAGGGGATAGACCTCGTTGGATGATGGATATCACCGATGATGGGCGGTCAATTGATGGCATTTTTACCGCAGCGGTAAGAGCATCCGTCCGCAGGTGGCCTTCTTGCAGAAGCCATCCTCGGTCAAAGCGTTGCAAAGGGAACTGGCCCAGGAGGGCTTGCTCAGGTAAATCTAGGGCGCAAAGGCGACCGGCTGGCTAATGATCGGGGTCACCCCAGGGCAAACCCATATTGGCCGGGCCTTGAAACCGTGGGAGGGGGCCATGATCGTCCGCGATCTCTGCACGCGCAAAGTCACGTCTTGCCACCTTGATTCGAACCTCGCCGAGGTCGCCGAGTGGCTGGGGGAGCAGGATTGTGGGGCCCTCCCCGTGCTGGATGATGCGGACAAGGTGGTGGGCGTCATCACTGACCGGGACATCACCCTGGCGCTGGCGGCGCGGAAGGAGAAGGCCGCCCGCTTACCCGCCCGAGATGTGATGACGGCACCTGCTCACTGCGTCCATCCCGATGATTCGGTGGCCCTGGCCATGCGGTACATGCGGCAGTACCAGGTCCGGCGGATCCCCGTCGTGGATGGCCTTGGGAAGCTGCAGGGCCTGCTCTCCATGAACGACCTCATCCTCCATGCCCAGGAGGATCTGCCGGGGAGTCCGCCCAGCTTGCCTTACAGCGAGGTCATGGAAACCCTCAAGGTGCTCAATGCCCACCCGTTGGGGCGCCTGAAACGAAAACCCCGCCTCGTCCACGCCTGAGATCCGGGCCCAAAAGGCCTTCAATGGGGCTGCTCAGAGGCCACCTTCGGTTCGAGGTAATCGAGGCAGCCCTGGAGCGTGGCGAGTCCGGCATAGTCCGCTTCGGGCACGGCGACGCCGAGGTGCTTGTGAATGGCGAGGATGAAGCCGTAGAAATCCACGCTATCCAGATCCAACTCCTCCCGCAGGGAGTACTCGTCCTTCCAATTCGCCAGGTCCGCCTCGGGCGCGATGTGGCCCAGCAGGGCCAGGAGCTGGGCTCGCAGTGCTTCGCGGGTCATAGGTCCTCCGGGGATTGGAGGAGCCGGTCCATGGCGGCCAGCAACCGCCCGCCCCGGTGCCCATCGCTCACCCGGTGATCCGCGGAGAGCGTGGCGGTTGCGACGAGCCGCGGCTCCAGGCGGCCCTGCACCACCCAAGGCCGTTCCACCACCTTGCCGAGGCCCACCAGGGCCACCTGGGGCGGGTGGATCACGCCGTAGACCGCCTCCACGCCGCGATCTCCGAGGCTCGTCACCGTGATGGTCGCATCGGTGAGTTCCGAGCCGCGCAGACCGCCCGTGCGGGCCCGCGTCACCAGATCCGTCATCCGGCGGTTGAGCTGCTCCAAGGGCGCCTGATCCGCATCATGGAGGGCGGGCGCGATGAGCCCGCCATGGCGCAGGGAGATGGCGAGGCCCAAGTGGATGTGGGCGCTGGGCTGGAAGGCGCCCGACTCCCAGAAACCATTGAGTTCCGGCACCTCGCGCAGCGCGAGGGCGGTGGCTTTCAGCAACAGGGCTCCGAGCAGGAGGCGTTCCTCCAGGGGAAGGGAGGTGTTCGTCTTCGCCAACCAGAGGGCGGCGGGGCCCAGATCCAGGGTGTGCGAGAGGTAGTAGTGGGGAATTTCCCGTTTGCTGCGGCTCATGGCCGTGGCGATGGCCTGGCGCATGCGCTGAGTGCGATCGTCGGCGGTGGGCGCGGGCGGGGCGGGCGCCGGTGCGGCGGGCAGCGGCGGGGCGGGGGAGGGGGATTCCAAATCCGAGAGCTGGATGCGCCCCTGGGGCCCCGTGCCTTTGATCAAGGCGAGATCCAGCGCCAATTCGGCGGCGCGCTTGCGGGCGGCGGGGGTGGCCGTCACCCGGGCCACCTTGGCGCCAGGAGGAACCGCAGCCTCCCCAACCCTTTCATGGGCTGGGATCGTCGCCGCCTCCCCGGCTTCCCGAATCTTCGCCAAGACCGTGCCCACGGGTACCTTTTCACCGGGCGGCACGAGTACCTGCTCCAGCACGCCCTCGGTGAAGGATTCCACCTCCACGGCGGCCTTGTCGGTTTCCACATCCACGATGATTTCGCCCTTGGCCACGGCCTCGCCGGGGCGTTTGCGCCAAGCCACGACCTTGCCCCGATCCATGTCGGCACCGAGCTTGGGCATGCGGAACTCATACATGGTGGCCCGCCAACTGCTGGGCGGCGGCGAGGATGTCCTCCACCTGGGGCAGGGCCGCGCGCTCCAGGTGGATGGCGTAGGGCATGGGGACTTCTTGGGAACAGACGCGCAGCACCGGGCCATCCAGCAGATCGAAGCCCTCTTCCTGGATGCGGGCCGCGACTTCGGCGGAGAAGCTCCCCGTGCGCCAGGCCTCGTCCACCACGATGGCGCGGTGCGTGCGGGCCACGGAGGCGAGCACCGTGCCCATGTCCAAGGGGCGCAGCATCCGGAGGTCCACCACCTCGGCTTCGAGTCCTTCCTTGGCGAGCTGCTCCGCGGCCTGCAGGGCCTTGGACAGGGACCCGCCATAGGTGAGGATGCTGAGATCGCGCCCCGGCCGGCGGATGGCCGCGTGGGTCAGATCCACGCGGGTGTCCTCCAAGGGTCCCTCCATGGGGTAGAGCGTGGCGTGCTCGAAGAGGAAGACCGGATCAGGCTCCTGGAGGGCCGCCTGCAGCATGCCGTACGCATCGGTCACCGTGGCGGGCACGGCCACGCGGATGCCGGGGATGTGGGCGTACCAGCCTTCGAGGCTGTGGGAGTGCTGGGCGGCCATCTGGCGGCCGCCCCCCGTGGCCATGCGCACCACCAGGGGCACCCCGATCTGCCCGCCGGACATGTGGCGGAGGGTGGCCGCGTTGTTCACCACCTGATCCAGGGCCAGCAGGCTGAAGTTGATGGTCATGACCTCCACGATGGGGCGCATGCCGCCGATGGCCGCGCCGATACCCGCGCCCACGAAGGCGGATTCGGAGAGCGGCGTGTCGCGCACCCGCTCCGGGCCGAACTCCTCCAATAGGCCTTTGCTCACGGCGAAGGCGCCCCCGTAGCGGCCCACGTCCTCCCCCATGAGGAAGACTTTTGGATCCCGGCGCAGGGCCGAACGCAGCGAGGCACGGAGCGCTTCGCGGTAGGTGGTCGTGGGGCTCATGGCGCCTTCCGGGTCCAGCGGAGCACTTCCGGGGGATGCCGCTCGGGTTTCGGTGAATGCTCTCGGGGGCGGCCCAGGATGAGGGGCAGCACGGGGATGTAGCCCGCGGGAATGCCGAGTTCACGTTTGGCTTCGGGCAGGTTGAACCAACCCAGGGCCAGCCCGATGGGGCAGGTGCCCAGGCCCAGGGCGTGGGCCGCCAGCATGAGGTTCTGCGCCGCGAGGCAGCAGTCTCCCGGCGCGAAGCCACCGCTGGCGGTGGCGCAGATCAGGATGAGGGTGCCGGCGTCGTAGAAGAGGTTCGTGTCGGGGCTGGAGAGGGTTTCGCGGAATCCGTGGGGCGCGTGGGCATCCAGGTGCGCGAGGGCATGGGCCTTCGCCCGGTCCGAGATGGCCTTGAGCTGGCCGGGGTCCTGGATCACGAGAAAGGCCCAGGGCTGGCGGTTCATGGCGCTGGGCGCGTGAATGGCGGCATCCAGCAGGTCATGGATCTGGTGTTCCGGGACGGGATCCGGGGCATAGGCCCGGATGGAGCGCCGGCCGTGGATGGCTTCCATCACGTTCATGGGATCGCCTCCTGCATCTGGGGTGGGGCCACCACGTGACGCAACAGATCGGAGGTCGGCTCCAGGGGCCCGGCTTCCGCGAAGGCCACGGCCTGGGTGACCTCGGCCTGGACCTCCGCTTCCATCCGCCGCAAGTCCTCGTCCGTCAGCCCCTCTTCCACCTTGAGCCAGCCCGTGAGGGCGCGGATGGGGTCCTTGGCCTTCCAACCCTCCACTTCCTCCTTGGTGCGGTAGAGCTCCGGGTCTGCGGTGGAGTGGGCGCGAAAGCGGTAGGTGCGGGCTTCCAGGAAGAAGGGCTCGCCCAGCCGCACCACGTCCAGGGCCCGTTGCGTGGCGGCCAGGACGGCCTCCACGTTCATGCCATCCACCACTTCCGAGGCCACGCCATAGCCCCGGGTCTTGTGGTGGAGGTCCGTCTGGGCCTGATGCCGTTCGAGTCCGGTACCCATGGCGTAGAGGTTGTTCTCGCAGAGGAAGAGCACGGGCAGTTTCCAGAGCGCGGCCAGGTTCAGGGCTTCATGGAATTCCCCCTCGGCCACGGCGCCATCACCGAAGAAACAGGCGGTGACGTTCGGCCGGCCCATGAGCTTGTCCGCCAAGGCGAGGCCCACTGCGATGGGGATGCCGCCCGCGACGATGGCATAACCCCCGTAGAAGCGCCGGGAGGCATCGAAAAGGTGCATGGAGCCGCCCCGCCCATGACTGCAGCCCGTGGCCTTGCCGTACATCTCGGCCATGATGGCGCCCATGTCCATCCCCCGGGCCAGGGCATGGCCATGCTCCCGGTAGGTGGAGACGACTGCATCCTCGGGCCGCAACGCATGCATGGCTCCCACGGCCACGGCCTCCTCGCCGATGTAGAGGTGGAGGAATCCACGGATGAACCCGGCACTGTAGGCTTCGGCGCACCGTTCCTCAAAGCGCCGGATGCGGATCATCTCCTGAAGCAGGGTTCGGGGGGAGGGGTCCACTCAGGCCTCCAGGGTCGAAGTGTCGCCTTCGGGCAGCCCGAGTTCCCGCGCTTTCAGAAGGCGACGCAGGATCTTGCCGCTGCGGGTGCGCGGAAGCTTGTTCAGGAAGGCGATCTCCTTGGGAGCCACGGCGGCTCCAAGTCGCTTGCGACCGAACCCGAGCAGATCCTCCCGCAGGGCCTCCGTGGGAAGGTAGCCATCTTTGAGCGTGACGAAGGCCTTCACCAATTCGAAGGCCACGGGATCGGGCTTGCCGATGACCCCCACCTCCGCAACCGCGGGGTGCTCCATGAGCACGCTCTCTACCTCGAAGGGGCCCACGAGATGCCCCGAGGATTTGATGACGTCGTCCTTCCGGGCCACGAACCAGAAGTAGCCATCGGCATCCTTCCGGGCGAGATCTCCGCTGAGGTACCACCCATCCTTGAAGCACTTGAAGTAGCGCGTAGGCTCGTTCCAGTAGGCCCGGAACATCGAGGGCCAGCCGGGCTTCAGGGCCAGCTCGCCCTCCTGCCCTGCCTCCGCTTCCCGCAGATGCCCATCGGGACCCTCCACCACGATGGAGGCCTCCACGCCGGGCAGGGGTTTGCCCATGGAGCCGGGGCGGATGTCCATGGCCGCGTAGTTGGCCACCATGATGCCGCCCGTTTCCGTCTGCCACCAATTGTCGTGGAAGGGTCGGCCAAAGGCCTCCACTCCCCACAGCACGGCTTCGGGGTTCAACGGCTCGCCCACGCTGGCGAGGAATCGCAGCTTGGGATAGGTGCGGCTCTTCACCAGGGGCGTGCCCGCCTTCATGAGCATGCGGATGGCCGTGGGGGCCGTATACCAGACGCTGACCCCTTCGGTGGAGAGGATATCGAGCCAGCGTTGGGCCTCGAAATCCGCTTCGTCCACGAGGCTCGTCACCCCGTGGGCCAAGGGGGCCAAGATGCCGTACGAGGTGCCCGTGACCCAGCCGGGGTCGGCCGTGCACCAGAAGATGTCGTCGGGGTGGAGATCCAGGGCCAGCTTGCTGGTGGCGTAGTGGGCCACCAGCGCCTGATGCACGTGGAGCGCGCCCTTGGGGGTGCCCGTGGTACCGCTGGTGAAGTGCAGGAGGGCTGGATCGTCTGGAAACGTGGTACCCACTCTGTACTCGCTGGTGGCGGATCGAAGCAGGGATTCCAAGGCCAAAGTCTTGGCGCCTGGACCTTCCTCCCAACCCACGAGCAGCACGAATTCCAACTGGGGAAGGTGCTCGCGGATTGGCGCGATCTTCCGGCGGTAGAGGGAGGGCGTGGTGACGAGCACCCGGGCCCCGCCCAGGCTCAACCGGGTGCGCACGGGTTCCGGCCCGAAGGCGGAAAAGAGGGGGCAGAACACGGCCCGCCGTTTGAGGGTTCCCAGGGCCGCGATGTAGAGCTCCGGCACCCGGCCCAGCAGGGTGAACACCCGTTCTCCCTTGAGCACCCCGAGGTGGGTGAGCACATTGGCGAAGCGGTTGGACAGCCCCATCAATTGCCCATACGTAAAGTCCATGGGCGGGTGATCGGGGCTCAAGAACCTCAGGGCCACCTTGGAGCCCAGCGCCCCCAAGGCCTGGCGGTCGACCGCGGCCTCGCCCATGTTGATGAAGCCCCCCAGCTCCGCTTGGGCGGAGGACCAGGTGAAATCCCGACGGGCGATTTCGTAATTCAAGAGGTTCGGCGAAAGGCCCCAGTCCTGGGGCGCTTTGGAGAGTTCGCTCTGGGCCACATCCCCCCCTTTCGCGAACGCGAGGCATGCCTCCAAGGTCCTCCCAGGCCCATCGGGCGCAAGCGAAGGAACCGAGGCTGCGCCCGGTCGATTCAAGGGAACTCAAGGCAGGCCTCGGAATCCGGCATACCCGACCGCCACGCTCATGATTGCCATCACCTGGGGCCCGCCCACCTTTTGGTTCGCCTTCCCTGGCGCCAAGGGAAGGGTGTCCTCAATGATTTTCCGTGCCTCGTTGTGGCCCAAGTCTCGTGCCCCCCTTGTGCAGCTGATTCAGCTGGATCTAGGAAGAGGCGGGGGCTACAGCAATCCTTCTTCCCCCCCAAGGAGCGACCCATGAGTAACCTGCTGGTACACCGACCCACTTCCCTTCGGACTCCCTTTACGGAGGGGCTCGATCCGTTCACGTCCATGAACCGGCTCATGAACTGGGATCCCTTCCAGGACATGCTGGGCATGACCTTCCCGCGTTCCCTGAGCCGGCTGACGGAATCGGGAATGGCCTTGATCCCCCCCCTGGAAGCCAAGGAGACGCCGACCTCATTCGTGTTCAAGGCTGATCTCCCGGGCATCAAGGAGGAGGATGTGGACGTTTCGATCTCCGGGAACCGGCTGAGCCTCAGCGGGAAGCGCGAGGCCGAAATCCGCGAGGAGGGTGAGACCTACCTCACCTACGAGCGGAATTTCGGGAACTTCAACCGCACCTTCACACTTCCGGAAATGGTGGATACGGACAAGGTGAACGCGGAGCTCAACGAAGGGGTGCTCACAATCACCCTGCCCAAGGTGCCCGAGGCCCGGGCCAAGACGATCAAGGTCAAGGAAGTCAAATAGGACTGAAGGCCACCGAACCCAATGATCGGAGGAGCCTGCCATGAGCGAATTGTTCACCCGATACCTGCACCTTCCGCCCCGGATCCAGGAGGAGCGGCATGTCGGCCCGGCGGGTCGGGCCGGGGTCAAACCCGTATCCCGATCCGAGGGGTGGCACCCTTCCTTCCAACCGGCCCTGGAAGTGGCCGATGGTTCGACTTGCTACCTGGTGCGATTGGATCTTCCAGGCGTCCGAGAGGAAGACCTGGAGGTCACCGTCCAAGGCAAGGAATTGGTCATCCAGGGCTGCCGGAATCCTGAACCTGGCCAAGAGGGCCCCTGGCATGGGGAACGTGGATTCGGCAGTTTCACGCGCAAAGTGCAGCTGCCCGAACCCGTGGATTCCAACCGGGTGGAGGCCACCTTGAAATCGGGTGTTCTCACGCTCACGGTACCCAAGTGGCAATTGTTGACGCCCCGAAAGGTAAGGGTGGGGCACCAACGGCGCTTCACCCCCTTCGGCTCCTGAATGCATTGCGGGCCGCCTTCCGATCTGGGCGGCCCGCCCTATCTTTGGGGGTTGCCATGCTGACGACTCATCCCGACCTCTGGATCACCGGGGAACGGCAGGTGTTGGTTCCCTGTGGTCCGGTGGAACTGGAGGGTTCCTTGTCGCTTCCCCCCCGGGCGGAGGGGCTCGTTCTCTTCGCCCATGGCAGCGGCAGCAGCCGGCACAGTCCCCGCAATCAATTCGTGGCCCGCTACCTCCAAAAAGGGAGGTTGGGAACCTTGCTCTTCGACCTGCTCACGCCCCATGAAGAGCGGATTGACGAGGTCACCCGCGAATACCGATTCAATTTGGATCTGCTCGCCGAGCGATTGATGGCCGCGGTCCGATGGGCCGCCCAGGAACCCAGTACCCGGTTCCTGCCCCTGGGGTTGTTCGGCGCGAGCACCGGAGCCGCGGCGGCCTTGATGGTCGCCGCGGAGCCTGGCGTGCGGATCGACGCCGTGGTGAGCCGGGGTGGACGGCCGGATTTGGCGGAGGATGCGCTGCCTCACGTCAAAGCGCCGACCCTCCTCATCGTCGGAGGGCTGGATCAGGAGGTGATCGAGCTGAACCGCTCCGCGCTGGAGCAGATGATCCGATGTCAGCGGGAGCTCCGCATCGTGAATGGCGCCACCCACCTCTTCGAGGAGCCCGGGGCCCTGCGGATCGTCGCGGGCCATGCCTCGGAGTGGTTCCGGATGCATCTGGGATCCTCGGGAGGCGAAGCATGACCCTCCTCTATCAGAACCGCGTGGAGGCTGGGCAGACCTTGGCCTTGGCTCTGAAGGCCTTTCGGAACCGCAAGGACGCCATCGTCCTCGGTCTACCCCGGGGAGGCGTGCCCGTGGCCTACCAGGTGGCGGAGGCCCTGCATCTCCCCTTGGACATCTTCGTGGTCCGAAAACTGGGACTGCCGGGACATGAGGAATTGGCCATGGGTGCCCTCGCCCAGGGGAACGGCATCGTATTCAACACCGATGTGCTCGACACCTACAGCCCAGGCAGCAGAGACATCGAGCTGGCGGTACAGCGAGAACAGCGCGAATTGGCGCGGCGGGAGCAGGCCTACCGGGGTGGCAAGCCGCCCTTGGAGGTGAAGGGGCGGACGGTCATCCTCGTGGATGACGGCTTGGCCACGGGGGCTTCGATGCGGGCCGCCGTGCAGGCGCTCCGCGAGCAGGAGCCCGCCGCCATCGTGGTGGCGGTGCCGGTGGGGCCCCCGGAAACGTGTCAGGAGCTGGAGCTGGAAGTGGATCAGTTGATCTGCCCGAGGCGGCCGGCCAACTTCTACGCCATCGGCCAGTGGTATGAGGATTTCGGGCAGACCAGCGATGAGGAAGTGCGTGCTTTGCTGAACCTGTCGGGGGTTCAATGATCCGGATCCGCGCGAGTCCATGAATCGACTCGGCGCGCGCGGTTCGGCGGAGGTTCCCCATGCGACGGAGATCCGCAAGGACGGTTAGTCACCCGAGAGAGGATTCCCCGGTGGAGCGGGTCCTCGCCTTCATGGATGCCGCGCCCTATCGCTGGGCCTTGCTCTACGTGGTGGTGGTAGGGGGCGGAGGTTGGCTCTCGGATTGGTATCTGCCGAAGCTTCACTCCCCGGGCCAACTGCACTTGTTCGTACTCGTGAAGAACACGGGGCTGGTGCTGCTCACGGCGTGCCTCCTCTACCTCCTGCTGAGGCGGGAGGTCCGGGTACTCCGCGCCGTCAACCAGACTTTGATGGAAGAACGGGTGTTCAACCGGGCCCTGTTGGAGAGCCTCTCCGAAGGCATCGTGGCGACCCAGCCCAATGGATCGGTCTCCGTGTTCAACCGAGCCGCCAAGGACCTTTTGGATTCACCCACGGTCCTCCTGGAGCATTCCGCGGATCGATTGTTCAAGGCCGATGGCATCACCCCCTTGGATGGGCCGGATGGGCCCATGGCCAGGGCCCGGCAGGGAGAAACGGTGCATGAACTGGAAATGGTGCTCCGGACTCCGGGCGGCAGGCCGAGGGTGCTCCTGGCCCATGCGGATCCCATCCGCTTACCCGATGGCCAGCTGCTGGGCTCTGTGGTGGGCTTGCTGGATGTGACGGAAACGAAATTCTATGCCCACAAAGCCTTCCACGATCCGCTCACGGAACTTCCGAATCGCGCGCTCCTGCTGGACCGCCTCGCCCAGGCGTTGAAGTCCCTGGAGCGGCGGCCCCGCACCCTCGCGTTGCTCTTCCTGGATCTGGATGGATTCAAGCCCGTCAATGATTTGAGGGGGCACGGGGTGGGCGATCAACTGCTGGTGGAGGTGGGTACCCGGCTCTCGGAGTGCCTGCGGCCAGAGGACACCCTCGCCCGGATGGGCGGCGACGAATTCATCCTGTTACTGGATGAGATCGAAGATGCCGCCGCAGCGTTGAAGGTGGCCCACCGAGTCACGGAGCTCATCGCCCAGCCCTTTATGCTCGAAGGCGAGGAAGTCCGCATCTCCGCGAGCGTGGGCGTGGCCCTCGCGCATCACCCCATGCCACCGGACCGGCTCCTGCATCAGGCGGACCTCGCGATGTATGCCGCGAAGCGGGGGCTCAAGGGGAGATGTGAACTCTTCGTGGCGGAGATCCACGGCGATTCCGACTCCCAAAAGGGGGTATCCGGATGATCCCTCTTGCTCAAGGACCCAAAAACCGTCGGATGAATGAACGCCGTGGGCGGCCTTGGGGGGCCTTGGCGACCGCCGTGTCCCGCCCTTTGGATGGCGGATTCGTGCTGAGGAGCCTGGCATCCCGTCGCCGGGAACTGGTGCCCTCAAAAGGCCTATGGGTTTTCTTGAAGGGGACTGCTTGGCCGGTCCTGGCCTCGGCCCCAGTCATTTATGGAGCCATCATCCCGGCCCTGCTCCTGGACCTTTACGTGGGGTTCTATCAGCTCATTTGCGGCCCGATTTACGGCATCCCGCACACCAAGCGCAGCGATTATTTGATCCTGGATCGGGCGAAGCTCCCCTACCTGAATCTCTTCGAGAAGGTGGGCTGCCTCTATTGCAGTTATTTCAATGGACTGATCGCCTATGTCCAGGAAGTGGCGGGGCGGACGGAGCAGCGCTTCTGCCCCATCAAGCACCAGCAGAAGCCGAAGGTCTTCCACAGCCGCTATTCCCATTTCGTCGAGTTCGGCGATGGGGAGGCCTATCACCGGCGGTTGAGCGCCATTCAGAAGGATTTTAGAGATCTCCCGGGAAAGGGAGCCGTCGAGCGCCTTCGGCCCTTGGCCGAGCCCGGAGCCCCGGAGCCGTGAACCCTTCGGAGGGCCCGTTCCCATGGGCCCATGAAAGGAGAATCCCATGTTCCGATTCCGTTCCATGCTGTTCACCTTCTGGTTGATGGTGTTGTGCGCCCCATGCGAGGCCCAAGCCATCAAGCACTGGCCGCGGGAGATCCTCAGCTCCGAAGGGCGCATCGTGCTCTACCAGCCCCAGGTGGACAGCTTCCAGGACAACATCCTGCGCGGCCGCTTGGCCATTTCCATCACGCGCCCGGGGGCCAAAGCTCCCATCTTCGGCGCGGTGTGGGTGAAGGCCCGGGTGGAAACCGATCGGGATGTGCGGGAGGTGCGCATCCTCGGCTTGCAGGTGGAGAATAGCCGCTTCCCGGACACCACGCCGGAGCGGGAGAAGGCCCTGGCCCGGGTGTTGGAAGCCGAGGTCCCCAAATGGCAGATGCGCGTTTCCCTGGACGCGGTGCTCTCCGACTTGGCCATGTCCCAAAAGGAGGCTGCCGGGGCCCTGGAGCTTCGCAATGACCCGCCCCGGATCCTCACGGCCACGGTGCCCACGGTGTTGGTGCTCATCGATGGTGAGCCCCGGTTTGAACCCGTGGAGGGGTATGACCTGGATCGGGTGGCGAACACGCCCTGGATGATCTACCGGGAGCGGGGGAGGGCCCACGAGCTGTATTTGAAGGGCGCTGACACCTGGTACACCGCCGAAACCATCCAGGGTCCCTATCGCACCCTGAGCACGCCCCCCCGGGAGGTTCGCGAGGCTGCGAGCGCCCAGGCCGGGGAAGCCCCCGAAAAGCCCGAAGCGGACGAAGCCCGGCCCGCCGCTCCGCCGAAGATCCTCGTCTCCCTGGAGCCCGCGGAACTCATCGCCACGGACGGCCCGCCGGCCTACGCCTCGGTGAAGGGAACCGATCTGCTGTACATCGAGAACACTCCCTCGGATGTCTTCCGCGACATTCCCAGGCAGGCGTTCTATGCGCTGCTCTCGGGCCGCTGGTTCACCGCCACCGCGCTGGAAGGCCCCTGGATTTTCGTGCCGGCGGATCGGCTGCCTGCGAGCTTCCAGAAAATCCCCCCCGAGTCGCCCAAAGGGGGTGTGCTGCCCCATGTGGCGGGCACGGCCCAGGCCCGGGATGCGGTGCTGGATGCCCAGGTGCCTCAGACGGCGACCGTGCAGCGGAAGAGCGCCTCACTGAAGGTGACCTATGACGGCGCGCCGCGCTTCGAGCCCATCGAGGGCACGACCTTGCGTTACGCGGTGAACACGCGCACCCCGGTGATCGAGGCGAGGGGGCGCTACTACGCCTGTGCGCGGGCCATCTGGTACGTGGCGGATCAACCCGAGGGGCCCTGGGTCCTCTGCGACAAGGTGCCCAAGGAGATCTACACGATTCCCGCCAGCCACCTGCTTCATCCGGTGACCTACGTGCGCGTGTACGACGCCAACGACGACGAGGTCTACGTGGGGTACACCGCGGGCTACACCGGCTGTTACATCTGGGGGCCCACCATCGTCTTCGGGACGGGCTGGCACTATCGGCCCTGGATCGGTGCCTATTTCATTCCCCGGCCCTGGACTTGGGGTTTCCATGCGGTCTACGACTGCTGGGATGGCTGGAGCTTCGGCCTCGGCTTCGGGTGGGGCTGGTGGGACTGGTTCGGAGATCCCTGGTACTGGGGCGGTGGATGGTGGGGGCACGGCGGCTACCGGCACCACCCTTCCCATCGCGGCCCTGGCCATGGGATCGGCTACCGGCCCTACGTGCCGAACCGCTCGGTGGACGCGCCGTGGACCCGATCCCGGACCCCTGCGACGCCACCGCCAACGATGCTCCGGTCGCGCCCCAACCTGTACCAACGGCCACCGAGCCGACCGGGCCTCACGGAGCGCCCGGCCCTGCGGGAACCCCGCCCCTCCCGGCGCCCCAATGACGTGCTCACGGATCGAGAGGGCAACCTCCTCCGCCATTCCGAGCAAGGCTGGCGGCAGCTCGATCAGGGCCGGTGGCGGGAACGCCCCGTGACACCGGATCGTCGGCGAGAGCTCGATCAGAACTGGCGCAGCCGGCGAATGGAGCAAGCTCCCCCCCGGGGCAGCGCGCCCCGTCTACCACGCGCGCCGGCGCCCCCTGTCCGTCCCCCCCGCCGCTGAGCGCGGGTTCATTTCCCTTCCTGGAGGCACTCCATGCGTTACATCCGCAGGTATTCCGAGCTGGGTTTGAAGGATCTTCCCGAGGTGGGAGGCAAGAATGCCTCCCTGGGTGAGCTGGTGCAGGCGCTCGCGCCTCAAGGGGTGCGGATCCCAGAGGGATTCGCGCTGACCGCGTCAGCCTATCGGACTTTCGTGGCCGCCAACGGCCTGGAGCCGATCCTCCGCGAGCACCTCGCGAAGGTGCGGCCAGGCGACCCGGTGTCGCTGGCGGAGGCGGGCTTGCAGATCCGGCAGGCCTTCTTGGCGGGGACCATGCCGGCCGAAGTGGGCCAGGAAATCCGCGAGGCTTATGGGGCCATGGGCAACGCCTTGGCGGGCTGGGCCGACGTGGCCGTGCGGAGCAGCGCCACCGCCGAAGACTTGCCCGAGGCCAGCTTCGCCGGGCAACAGGAAACCTACCTGCACGTGCAGGGGCCGGTGCAGGTGGAGGAGGCCTGCCGTCGTTGCTTCGCCTCCCTCTTCACCGACCGGGCCATCTCCTATCGCCACGACCAGGGCATCGACCCGGCCAACCTGGCGCTCTCGGTGGGCATCCAGCGGATGGTGCGATCCGATCGCGCCGTCGCCGGGGTGATGTTCACCCTGGATACCGAAACGGGTTTCCAGGACGTGGTGCTGATCAACGCCGCCTACGGCTTGGGCGAGAGCGTGGTGCAGGGCCTCGTCACACCTGATGAGTTCCTCGTGTTCAAACCCACCTTGAAGCGCGGTTACCGGCCCATCCTGCAGAAACGGCTCGGGAGCAAGGAAACAAAATTGATCTACGACGAGGGCGGCAGCCGGAGGGTACGGACGGTGCCCGTCACGGAGGCGGAACGGCGGCGTTTCACCCTGGACGACGAAGCCATCCTCACGTTGGCGCGGTGGGCTTGCCTGGTGGAAGACCACTACAGCGCCCACCGCGGGAGCCACACCCCCATGGATCTCGAGTGGGCCCAGGATGGCCCCGGCGGGCCGCTCTACCTGCTGCAGGCCCGACCCGAAACCGTGCAATCCCGCAAGACGCCGGGGCAATTGGAGCTCTATCATCTGGAGGGCAAGGGGCGAGTCCGCTGCGAAGGCCGCAGCGTAGGCGAGCGCATCGCCGCCGGCCGCGTGCGGATCCTGCGCAGCGTGCATGAGCTGGATCGCTTGCAGGAGGGGGAGATCCTCGTGTCCGAGCGGACGGATCCCGATTGGGAGCCCGTCATGCGCAAGGCTCGGGCGGTGATCACCAACCGGGGTGGCCGCACCTGCCATGCGGCCATCGTCAGCCGTGAGCTGGGCCTGCCCGCGGTGGTGGGAACGGGCAACGCCACGGAGCTCCTCGTGGATGGCCAGGAGGTCACCGTCTCCTGCGCGGAGGGTGAAACCGGCTTTGTGTACGAGGGGGTGCTTCCCTACCACGTGGAGCGGGTGGACCTTCTGGGCCTCCCCAAACCCGGCACCCGCTTGATGGTGAACGTGGCGAAACCGGATGGGGCCTTCGCGTTGTCCTTCCTCCCCCAAGAAGGCGTGGGCTTGGCGCGGGAGGAATTCATCATCAGCAGTTCCATCGGGATCCATCCCATGGCCTTGGTGGAGTTCGAGCACCTTCCGGATTTGGCCCTGAAGAAGGCCATCGAAGCCCGCACGCCGGGCTATGCCGACAAGGCCCAGTTCTTCGTGGATCGGTTGGCGGAGGGCATCTCCGTCATCGCCGCGGCCTTCCATCCCAAGGATGTGATCCTCCGCTTCTCGGATTTCAAGACCAACGAGTACGCCGGTCTGCTGGGCGGCGAACCCTACGAGCCCAAGGAGGAGAACCCGATGCTGGGGTTCCGCGGGGCCTCCCGCTACTACGATCCGCGCTACCGGCCGGGGTTCGCCCTGGAATGCCGGGCCGCCTTGAAGGTGCGCGAGGAGATGGGGCTTTGGAACCTGAAATTGATGATCCCCTTCTGCCGAACGGTGGACGAGGGCCGGCGGGTGTTGCACGAAATGGCCCTCAACGGCCTGCGACGGGGGGAACACGGGTTGGAGGTCTACGTGATGTGCGAGATTCCCAGCAACGTGATCCTTGCGGAGGCCTTCGCGGAGCTGTTCGATGGATTTTCCATCGGTTCCAACGACCTCACCCAGCTGGTGCTGGGCGTGGATCGGGATTCCGAAGTGGTGGCCCACCTCTTCGATGAACGGAACGCGGCGGTGATGACCCTCATCGCCCAGGTGATCCGGGCGGCCAAGGCGAAGGGCCGGAAAGTGGGCATCTGCGGCCAGGCGCCCAGCGACTACCCCGAGTTCGCGCGCTTCCTGGTGAAGCAGGGCATCGACAGCATCTCCCTCAACTCCGACTCCCTGCTCCGGACCACGCTCACCGTGCTGGAGGCGGAAGGGAAGGGGGCGATGGCCCATTCCTCCTGAGCGGCCTCAAGCCTTCTTGGGCACCGCAGGGATGACCAGCACTTCACAGGGCGCATGGGCGACCACCTTCGAGGTGGTCGCCCCGAAGAGGAAGCGCTCCCAGGGGCTGCGGCCCTTCTGCCCCACCACGAGCAGCGAGTCGGCATCGCAGCGCTTCAGCAGCTCCTCCGGGGCGGAACCCCATACGACTTCGCTCATGGTGCCGGGGTGGGGAGCCAACCAGTCCTTCAGGGCGGCCCGGGCCTGGTCCTCGGTGGCCTGGATCCACTTCGGGTCCGCGAGGGCGTACCCGGCCGTGGTGATGGCCGCGCCCGGTTCCTGGAGCACGTGCAGGGCGAACAGAGGCACATCCAGGCGCTCGGCCCACTCGGCGGCGCGGTCGAGGGCCTTCCTGCAAGTGGGGGAGAAATCGATGCCCACGACGACGCGGCTGGTCAACGCACACCTCCGGTTCCGCTGAGGGAACAGTGGGTTCGCACGCGGTGGCCCGCAACCGGGGCTTGCCCTTGATCTCCCGCGGAGGCGGCGTTGGGGCGGATCCGCGAATCTTGACCCAGGGGGTCATGATCCGGTGCACATCCCTGGCGGCGCTGGGTGCCCACATTCTCTTCAGCAGATGCCTTTGAGGAGAATCCATATGCCCGAACATGGAGATCAGGTGCGTCGTGTGAATGCCATGGCCGAGCGCGTCTGGGTGGAGGAGCGGGTGCTCCTGTGCGATGCCGCGGAATTGAAGGCCTTTTCCGAACTCTTCCCCTCCGAGCGCCGGGGCGGATCGGCCACCCCGGCCATCGATCTGGAGGCGTTGAATGGGCTGGGCCGGCCCAGGGGCTTCTTGGCCGCCTGGGACTCCGGGGGCCTGATGCTCTCCCGGCTTCGCCTCTAATCCCGGAGGTCAGGGAAGGCCAATTCCCGTTCCAGCCGGGAGGGGCCACAGGGCTCGCCGCCCATGAAGCGCACCACCTCCCGGATCACCTGGGGATCCTTGAGGATGCGCCGGTGGCCCAGGCCCGTGGTGGGCAGGAGCTGGGCGCCCGGGTGGGCGCTGGCGGTGTCGATGGCTTCCGCAATGGGGACTTCGCGGTCCTGGTCGTCGTGGACCACGAGCAGGGGCGTGGTGAGGCGGCGGGCCAGGGCCGGGCCTTCGACCTCTTCCCAGGAGCGGCCCACCCGCCGCTCGAAGGCGGCTTCCAGCTCAGGCCAGCGCGTGGAATCCACACCCAGGCGCTCCAGCAACTGGCGGTAGAAGCGGCGGGGATGGGCGGGGGCCGCCACCACCACGGCGCGGCGGGCGTCGAGGCCCTCGGCGAGGGCGGCCAGCGTGGAGATGCCGCCCAGGGAATGGCCCACGATCCCGTGGATGGGGCCGAGGTGGGCTTCGGCGGCCTTCAGCGCTTCGGCGAATTGGGGGATGCTCGCCTGCCATCCGGGGCTGCCGCCGTGGGCGGGGGCATCGATCACCACCGCCTGGAAATCCGCATCGGCGAGGGCCGCGGCGAAGGCGCGCAGTTGCCCGCCGCGCCCGCCCCAGCCGTGGATGAGCAGCACGAGGGGGCCCTTGCCCCGGCTGTGGGCCTGCAGGCTGCCGCCCCGGTAGGGGATGCGGATCGGTGTCATGTGGCGCAGGGACTCCCGTTCCCGGGCCGTGGGCTTGTGGCGGGGCGGGGTGATGAAGAGGGTTTGGGCGAGGCGCCCCGTGGTGGGCGGGTGCACTCGCTCCAGGAAGGCCACGGTACGGCGCAGGAGGCGTTCGATCATGGGGTCACCAGGGCGTCGAGCCGCGCGGCGAAGGCGCGCCGGGCGAAGTCGAAGGCCCGGGGATCGTCGTGCAATTGATAGGCGTTGTTGGCCCCCATGGCCAGGGCCAGGAACTCGAAGGCGAGGAGGGAGGGGTCGGCCTCTTCCCGCAGGTGCCCCTCGGCCACGGCCTCCCGCACCGCGTGCTTGAGGAGGCCGGACCACTGCTTCATGGCCTCTCGCACCCGATCCTTCACGGGGCCCGGGCGCCCATCGAATTCGGTGCTGGCCGCGGCAAAGAAGCAGCCGCCCCGGAAGGTCTTGGAGGGGCCGTAGGCCAACCAGGATTCCAGGAGCCCCCGGAGCCGGGGCAGGCCCTTGGGCAGGTGCTTCACGGGTTCGATGACGGCGGCGACAAACAGCTCCCCAGCGGCTTCCACCGTGGCCAACTGGAGGCCCTCCTTGGAACCGAAGTGGGCGAAGAGTCCCGCCTTGCTCAGCCCCGTGGCCTCGGCGAGCTGCCCGATGGAGAGCCCCTCCAGGCCATGGACCGAGGCCAACTGCACGGCCTCTTCGAGGATGGCGGTGCGGGTGAGGCTGCCTTTCCGGGCTTTCGGAGTCTCGGTGGTGTCCAAAGGACCTCCCTTGACATCAAGAATAAAACGAACGATCGTTCGAAACAAGCCCTCGAAGGGCCTTTTTCGGAGGAACCATGCTTCCCGCCCTGCTCCTACCCGCCCTCGTGCTGGCCGCCCCCGGGGTGGACGAAGGCACCTTCGCCTTCACCAAGGCCCGCCTTGCAGCCGTGAAATCCGGCGATGTGGATCGGATCCTCGCCCTCTACGACCCCTGGGCCGAGGCCGTGGGGTCGGATGGGCGCCTGGCCAAGGGCTCCGAGGCCCTCCGGGCCCGGTGGGCCGGCCTGTTGGCCAGGGGGCCCCTCCAGGTGGAGCTGAAGGAGATCAGCTACGTGGCCGGGCCCGATGGGGTCTTCGCCCACGCGGTGATTTCCCTGACCGCCCCCGGAGAAGCGCCCGTGCTGCAACACGTCACCGAGTACCGGGTGAAGAAGCAGGGGCGCTGGCTCCTGCGCTACGAATCCTTCCAGCGGGCCCAGGGCTGAGCGCGATGCAGGCCGATGGAACGCTGATCTTGAAACTCTACGAGCTGCGCCGCGACCCGGACCTCCGGGCGGCGCGGCGCTGGTACCTGGAGCGCTTCCACCCCCAGAGCGCCGATGAGGTCGTGCACCTGATGGTGAGCGGGTTCGAGGCCAGTGCCGCCTTCCGCATGGTGGTCACCTACTGGGAGATGGCGGCGGCCCTGGTGAACCGGGGCGCCATCGACGAGGCCCTGTTCCAGGAAGCCAACTCCGAGCACGTGGCCGTGCTGTGCAAGCTCCACCCCTTCCTCGGGGAACTCCGGGCGAAGTTCCAGGAACCGGGCTACCTGGGGCAGTTGGAGCAGCTGGTGCTGCGGGTTCCGGAGGCCGAGGCGCTCATGGCGCGCAGACGCAAACTCTTCGAGCGCTGGCGCGCCCAGGCTCCCGCCTGATCCGGTTCATACCCTCCCGGATCCGACTCGTGCCGGATCCGGGGCTGGGAGGAAGGCGCGGCCGCACGCTGGGGGAGAGGAAACCCCCATGACCGATGCCACACCCTCCCATCGCCGACCCGACATCGATGCCCTCCGCGTGGGCTGCATCCTGCTGCTGCACCTCTACCATTCGGCCCGGATGTTCAACGTGGACGATCCCTGGCACGTGAAGGCCCCGGTGCTGCTGCCCGTGTTGAATGGCCCCATGGATGTGCTGCACATGGTGCGCATGCCCCTGCTCATGCTCATCGCGGGCCTCGCCACGGCCTTTGCCCTGCGCAAGCGCAGCGTGGGCACCTTTGCCTGGGATCGGGTGAAGCGGCTGCTGCTGCCCCTGGTCTTCGGCATGCTGGTGATCGTACCGCCGCAGATCTGGGTGGAGCGGGTGTGGAAGGGGCAGATCACCGAGGGCTACTGGGCCTTCTGGCCCTCCGTGTTCCAGGGCGTGCCCTACCCCAAGGGCAATCTCAGCTGGCATCACCTCTGGTTCGTGGCCTACCTCTTCGTGTTCTGCATGGTGGCGCTGCCGCTCTTCCAATGGCTGAAGTCTGAGCGCGGCCAAGCCTGGGTGGGGAAGGCCGAGGGCTTCTTGGCCCGGGGCGCGAACCTTTGGTGGCTGGCGGTGCCCATCATGGGTGGGCGGTTCCTCCTGCGGAACCACAAGGAGACCAACGACCTCGTGCATGACCCCAAGAACCTGGTGTTCTATGGCGGCCTCTTCCTCGCGGGCCACTTGCTGGGGCGCATGCCCAAGGTGGAACAGCGGCTCCTGGCCCTGCGCCACGGGCACCTGGGGCTGGCGGTGGCGCTGTTAACCGTCTCGCGCTTCATGGATCATCTGCCCGCGCCTGTGGCCTACCTCGCCTTCTACGGGGCCATCTGGACGTCCCTGTGCGCCGCGCTGGGTTACGGTCGTGCCCTGGTTACGACCTCGCGCCCCTGGCTGGATCACGCGCAGTCCCTGGCCTATCCCTTCTACATCTTCCATCAGTCCGTGATCGTCGTGCTGGGCTGGTGGATGCTGCGGCTGCAGCTGGCGCCGTGGACCTTCTTCGTCCTTCTGACCTTGGGCTCTTTCGCCATCACCTGGTTGCTCTGTGAAAGCGTGGCTCAGGTGGCGCTGCTCCGGCCCCTGTTGGGGATGGGGCCTCGGAAGAGGAAGGCGCTGGAAGCTGCGGGCATACTGCAAGGCGAGTCCATTTGATGCATCCGACTTCCTCCTCCCCCGCCTGGCGCTGGCCCCGCCTGAAACGCAATGTGGCCCTGATCCTATTCGCCGTCTACGCGGGGATGGGGCTCTGGCGGGGGAGTGCGGAAGTCCTGGATCACTGGGCGTCGGGTTCCGGCACACCCTGGGGGCGGCCCATCGTCTGGGAGCTGACCTCCCACCTGGTCACGTGGATGCTGTTGCCACTGGCGCAAACCGTGGCCCTCAACGCGCGTTGGAACCGCGGCCGGTGGCTCCGCGCCGCCAGCTTGGTGATCGCGGGCATGGGCCTCTTCTGGATCCTCCATGTAATGGGCATGTGGGCCACCCGATCGGGAATCTACCTCGTCATGGGTTGGGGCCCCTACGAATACGGCGACATGGCCTATCGGGCGCCCATGGAGGGGTTGCGGGATGCCATCGGTTTTGGCTCTCTGGTGCTGGCCTTCCAGGCTTGGGAAGTCTGGCGGGATAAGCAGGCCCGGGAATTGGCGATGGCCCGCTTGGAGACGGAATTGAGGGAAGCCCGGCTTCAGGCCCTCACGGCCCAGTTGGATCCCCATTTTCTCTTCAACGCCCTGAACACGCTCAGTTCGGTGATTTACGAGGACGTACCCAAGGCGGACAGCCTCATTTCCGACCTGGGGCTCATGCTTCGGGACAACCTTCAAGCGGAAGGCCCCACCTGGTCCCTGCAGCGGGAGTTGGACCACCTCGGGCATTACCTGGCCTTCGTCCAAGCGCGCTTTGGGGACCGGGTGCGGGTGGACCTCGACGTGGCGCCGGGGCTCGGCGCGCAACCCGTGCCGCGCTTCGCCCTGCAGCGGCTGGTGGAAAATTCGCTCAAGCACAATGAGGGCGAGGCGGGGCGGACGTTGCGCATCGAAATCTCGGCGCGCTCCGAATCCGGGGTGACCCACCTCCGTGTGAAGGATGACGGCGTGGGGTTCACGGCCGCGGAGACCCAGGGCCTGGGCCTCGAAAATCTCCGCCGGAGCCTGAGCCTGCTGCATGGCAGCCAGGCCGCCCTCACGGCGGGGAACCGCTCCGAAGGGGGCGCCCTCGTGGAATTGACCCTGCCGTGGGAGGCGGGGCGTGGCTGAACAGATTCGGGTGCTCATCGCCGATGACGAAGCCCCGGCCCGGGCCAAGGTGCGGCGGTTGGTGGGCGAGGATCCGCGCTTCGAACTGGTGGGCGAGGCCGAGGATGGCCTGCGGGCCGTGGCCCTCGTGCGGGAGCTGAAACCCCAGCTCTTGATCCTGGATATCCAGATGCCGGGCCTCACGGGGTTCGAGGTGCTGGAGGCCCTGGGGGAGCCGCGCCCGCAGGTGGTCTTTTCCACGGCCTTCGACCGCTTCGCCATGGAGGCCTTCGAAGCTGCGGCCGTGGATTACCTCCTCAAGCCCTACGACGGCGCCCGCTTTCGTCGGGCCCTGGATCGCGCCCTGGCGCTGCAAGAAGGGAAGGGGGGCGCCCTGAAGGCTCTGCTCCAGCGCGTGGCCACCGCGCCCCTGGAGCGGTTGCTTGTGGAAGGGGAGCGGGGCCTCGAGGCGCTTTCCCTGCGGGCGATCCTCCGCCTGGAAGCGGATGGCAAGGTGGTGCGGCTCCATACGGAGCGGGGCGTCTTCGAGCTCCGGAAGGCCCTCAAGGAGTTGGAGGAGCGCCTGCCGCCTCACCGCTTCTGCCGTGTCCATCGGAGCGCATTGGTGGCCCTGGAGGCCGTGGCGCGGCTGGAACCCTGGGATCACGGCGATGGGTTGCTCGTCCTAAAGGATGGGAGCCACTGCGTGTTGAGCCGCACCTACCGGGCGGAGTTCCTCGCGCGGTGGGGGGTGCAGGGATAACTGTTGCAAGGCGCTCCAAATGCCATACGATTGCGTATGGCTTTGGAGTCCCCCATGGAATCCCTGGAAACCCTGTTGAACCGGTGGGTGCATGCAGGCCTGCTGGACGAACTCGCCGCCGGGCGCATCCGGGAGTACGAGGGGAGCCGAGATCCCGAGCGGCACCTGCGGTGGCCCGCGCTGCTGGCCATCGCCTTCGGCGCGCTGATGGTGGCCGGGGGCGTCCTGCTCTTCGTCGCGGCCCACTGGGATCGCATGGCCCCCACGGGCCGCTTCCTATCGGTGCTCGCCATGGTGGGCGTGTTCCACCTGGCCGGGGCCTGGTTCACGGAACGAATGCCCAAGCTCGCCACCGCCCTGCACGGCATCGGCACCCTGACGTTGGGCGCGGGCATCTTCCTCGCCGGGCAGATCTTCAACCTCGAAGAGCACTGGCCCGGGGGCGTGATGCTGTGGGCCCTCGGAGCCTGGATCGGCTACGCCCTGCTGCGCGACTGGGTGCAGGGGCTGCTGGCGGCTTTGCTCACTCCGATCTGGTTGGCGGGCGAGTGGATCGTGGCCACGGAGCGCTGGCGCTCCTGGGGCGGAGAGGAACGGGTGCTGGCCTTCGGCATGCTGCTCCTGGCCTTCACTTACTTCACCGCGCGGCGAGGTGAAGCGGACCGTCCCCTGCGCAAAGCCCTGATGTGGGTCGGCGGCCTGGGCATCCTGCCCGCGGTCTTCGCGGTGATTGGGACGGCGCGGGAACACCGGCTCGATGCGGGCACGGAAGGATCCATGGCCCTGTTGGCGCTGGGCTGGGCCGTGGCCCTCTTCGCACCCCTGGGCCTCGCCGCCCGACTGCGGGGCTCGGGGGTGTGGATGAACGCCGTGGCGGCGGCCTGGGTGTGGATGCTCGGCATCATGAACGGCCGGGAGCTGCCCCTCTACGCTTGGTGCGCCCTGGGTGCCGTGGGCCTGGTCTTCTGGGGCCTACAGGAAGCCCGGCGCGAGCGTGTGAACCTGGGCATCGCGGGTTTCGCCATCACCCTGCTCTTCTTCTACTTCAGTTCCGTCATGGACAAGCTGGGACGCTCGCTGGGGCTCATGGGGCTGGGCCTGCTCTTCCTGCTGGGGGGCTGGCAGCTGGAGCGTTTGCGCCGCCGCCTCAACGCCCGCATCACCGAAGGAGGTGCCCGATGAATCCGGTGCGCAAGGGCATCCTGCTCGGCGGCATCCACCTCCTGCTCCTCCTCACCCTTGGAGGCAAGCTCCTGGTGGATCGGGCCACCCGTCCCCGCATGTGGCTGAAGGCGGCGCCGGTGGATCCGGACCTCCCCATCCGGGGGCGCTACGTGAGCCTGCGGGTGGAGGTGCCGGCCACGGGCGTGGAGCTTCCGCCGGTCCGGCCGCGCCCCAAGGATTGGGACCCCAAGGAGCCATGGCCATCCCGATGGGATCGCCATGAGGTCCAAGTGGAACTCCAAGCCGCCGGCGGCGGACTCCGGGCCGTGGGCCAACCCCAGGGGAAACCCGGGGCCCCCGAATGGCTCCCCCGCGGAAACGCCGAGCTGCCCGAGCGGATGCGGGACCTGCCCAAGGAACAGTGGGTCGTCATCCTCCAGGACCCGCTGGCCTTCTTCATTCCCGAGCACGTGCCCGACCCTTCGCGTCGGGCGCCGGGTGAGGAGCTGTGGGTGGAGGTGACCCTGCCGAAGAAGGGGCCCCTGCGGCCCATCCGACTGGCGGTGAAGAAGGCCGGGGCGTTTACACCGCTCCCGTATTAGGTCGGGCTCAGTGGGCGTGGGGGGGATGGGCTTCGCCCTCCGCGCCATGGGCGGGGGCGCCCGCGGCCTCGTAGAGCCCTTCCACGTAGTGGATATAGGTCACGTAGGCGGCCACGTAGCGGCGGCCGGCCTCTAGATCTTCAGGCTTGAAGGCCTTCGCCTTCCGCACGGCCTCGAAGCGCGCGTGCAGGCCTTCGTGGGCCCGGTCGCTGAGGAGTTTCCACACGGGCTTGAGGTCGCCATGCTCCAGGGCCTGATCCCCGGCGGGCAGGGCGGGGCCCAAGTCGGTGCCGGCGGGTTTCAGCCCGGTGTACGGCGCGCCTTCGCCGGCCCGATGCACCCGTACCAGGGTTTCAAAGAAGAACTGATCGGCCATCTTCTGGGCCTCGCCACCGAGTTTGCGTACGTCGCGGGCGCGGGCGAAGGCCTGGCGGATCTCTGCCTCGTCGGCTTTGCGAACCCAGATGAGGACCGATGCGACCTCGCCGGAAACCAGGGCGGCCTGGGCGGCCTTCACCACGGGGCCATCCCAGGTGTCGCAATGGGCGAAGGCGGCCACGGGGCTGAGCAACGCAGCCAGGGAAAGGGTGCGGAGGGTCGTGGGGATGCGCATGGGGAACTCCGGAAGCAGATGTGATGGATCAGGCGGTGAGGCCCCGGGCGTGGATCACCAGGGCGTGGGAGGGGGCCAGGGCGCGCACGGCGTGGCGCACGGTGCGGGGGACGGCAAGGTACTGGCCGGGCCGCAGCGGGTGCCAAGTCTCGTCGAGGAGGACTTCGATGGCGCCGGCCAACAGCAGGACACCGGCCTCATAGGCGACGGCGTGGGGCGGAACCTCCACCCCCTTGTCCAGGGCGAGCATCACTACCTTGGTTTGATCCGGGGCAAGGTCGATGAGGGGCAGGTTGGCCCGCTTGCCCTCCGGCACGGGTAGGAAGGTGCTGAGATCGGTGATCGGGGTGGTGGACATGGGGATGCTCCGGATGGGGTGGGTCAGGCCTTGGCAGCCTGGGCCTGCAGGACGATGAAGCGGCTGGGCGCGAGGGCTCGCACGGAATGGGAAGCCTGCCCGGGCACCCGTAGGAACTCGCCGGGCCGCAGGGAGTGCCAGGTGTCTTCGATGAGGAAGTCGATGGCGCCGGAGAGCAGCAGGAGGGTGGCTTCCCGGGGCATCGGATGCGGGGGCACCACCACGCCCGCGTCCAGGGCGGCGAGGACGACCTTGGCCTCCCCCGCGAGATCCAGCAGGGGCATCACATTGCGCCCGCCCGGAAGGATGGGCAGCAGGGTTTCCAGGGTGGTGATGGGCAAGTTGATCATGGCCGTCCTTGAGATGAAATGAAGTCAGCGGGAAGCGGGCAATGGCGCCAGCAAGGTCAGGAGGGTGGCGGTGAGGGTTTCCCCATCGGACTCTTTCCCCTGGCCCAGAGAGCGGGAGAGGACGAGGTTCTGCAGGGTGCCCATCACGATGGGGAGCAGGGCCTCCGGAGGCAGGTCCGAGCGGATCTCGCCCCGGGTCATGGCCTCCTGCAGGGCCTCCAGCAAGTAGGCGCGGGTGCGCAGCACCAGGTTCCGCAGCCGTGTGGAGGCGGTGCGGGGCAGGGCCAGGGCGAACTGCTCGGAGAACATCAGGCGCGCAATGCCTGCATGGCGGCCGATGGTCTTCGCGCGGGCCTCCAAGAGGCCCTTGATGCGGTCAAGCGGGGGGCCGGTGCCATCCGGGATGGTCTCCAAGATCAGCTCTTCCACCCGCAGGGCCACGGCCTCCAGGATCTCCTCCCGATTGGCGAAGTGGCGGAAGGGCGCCCCCTGGCTCACGCCGAGCTCTGCGGCCAGGGTGGCGGTGGTGAGGGCGGCGATGCCCTGCTTGCCGATGATCCGCAGGGCCGCGTCGGCGATGTCCAGTTGCTTGGGCGAGAGGGGGAGGGAGGGACTGCTCATGATTCGAATGTAAGTAAGTATTTACTTTTTGCAATTCGGGTGTGACCAATACCCGGGCGGCCCTGGCCCCAAACCGCCAGATCAGGGTTGGAACCCATCCGCCTCTGGCATCCTGGAGCCATGCCCGAGCAACGCCTCTACCTCCTGGATACCTTCGCGTTCATTTTTCGAAGCTACTTCGCCAATCCTCGGCTGAAGAACGGGGCGGCCTACACCTTCGTGCGCATCGTGCTCCAGCTCCTGGAGAAGCATCAGCCCACCCACATCGCCTGTGTGTTCGACACGCCGGAGCCCACCTTCCGGCACCAGATCTATCCGGAGTACAAGGCCAACCGGGATGCCATGCCCGAGGACCTGCGCCCCCAGATCCCGCTCATCCGTCAGCTCATCGAAGCGCTGAACATCCCCATCGTGGAGCTGCATGGCTACGAGGCCGACGACGTCATGGGCACCCTCGCCCGGGAATCCGCCGCCCATGGCCTGCCCTCGGTCATCGTCAGCCCGGACAAGGATCTGCTCCAGCTCGTGGATGACGAGCTGAAGATCCAGGTGCTCAACACCAAGGATGGGGAGGTGTGGCACGACCGCGCCGGGGTGAAGGAGCGCATGGGCGTGTGGCCCGAGCAGGTGGTGGATTTCCTCTCGTTGCTGGGGGATGCCTCCGACAATGTGAAGGGCGTGCCCGGCATCGGCGAGAAGGGTGCGGCCACCCTGCTGGAGAAATACGGAACCCTGGATGGTGTCATCGCCGCCAAGGGCGACCTCAAGCCCAAGCAGCGCGAGGGCCTGGAGACGAGCCTGGATCCTGAAACCGGCTGGCTGGACCTCACCCGGCGCCTCGTCACCGTGGTCACCGACCTGCAGCTGCCCCTGCATCCCAAGGATCTGGTCTACAAGGGGTTGGACGAGGCCAAGGCCCGGGAGACCTTCAAGGAGTTGGGTTTCCAATCCCTCACCAAGGAATTCACGGCCACCGCCGCGGAAAGCAAGACCGATCGCCGCTACCGTGCCGCCGCATCGTTGAAGGATGTGGAGGAGGCGGTGACCGCCATCCGCGCCCTCGGTCGCTTCGGCGTGGATACGGAGACCACGAACCTCGAAGCCACGCGGGGCCACCTGGTGGGCATCAGCCTCGCCTGGAAGCCCAATGAGGGTCTGTACATCCCACTGGCGCACCTCAAGGCCCCCAGTCAGGACACCGCGGGCGCCCTGCCGGGCCTCCTGCCGGACAGCGGCCTGGCGGAGGCGGACCTCGACATGGCGGGGGACCCCGACGCCTACTTCGCCGGGCTCCACGCCCACCTGGATCCCCGCAACCTGCCCTTCGCCGCGGTGCGGAAGGTTCTGGCGCCCCTCTTCGCCGATCCCGCCGTGGGCAAGGTGGGCCAGAACCTCAAATACGACCTCATCGTGCTGGCCCGCCATGGCCTGCCCATTCACGGCATCGCCGACGACAGCATGATCCAGAGCTTCCTCGCGGAATCCGGGATGCGCCACAACCTGGACGACCTCAGCGTGCGGCACCTGGACATCAAGCCCATCGCCTTCGAAGACGTGGTCGGCAAGGGCAAGGCCATGAAGCGCTTCGATGAAGCGGACTTCGATCAGGCCGTGCAATACGCCGCCGAGGATGCCGATCTGGCCCTGCAGTTGGCGGAGAAACTGACCCCCCGGCTCTCGGATGAGGGCCTGCGCATGCTCTACCGCGACGTGGACCTGCCCCTGGTGGAAGTGCTCGCCGACATGGAGCGGACGGGCGTGCGGTTGGATCTGGAGGTGCTCGCCAAGCTTTCCGCCGAGTTCGGCGCCGAGCGTGAGCGCGCCGCCGCCCGCGTCACGGAGCTGGCCGGGGAGGCTTTCAACCTCAACAGCCCCGCCCAGCTGGGCCGCATCCTCTTCGACAAGTTGAAGCTGCCCGTCATCAAATACACGGGCAAGACCAAGGCTCCGAGCACCGACGAGGAAACGCTGGAGGAACTGGCCACGGAACACGACGCCGAGATCGCCCGTGAACTGCTGCGCCACCGCCAGATGGTGAAGCTGCTGGGCACCTACGTGGACGCGTTGCCGCTCATGGTGAATCCCCTCACGGGCCGCGTGCACACCAAGCTGCATCAAGCCGTGGTGGCCTCGGGACGCCTCGCCTCCAACGATCCGAACCTGCAGAACATCCCCGTGCGCACCGAGGAGGGCCGGGCCATCCGCGCCGCTTTCGTGCCAGAGGCGGGCTGGCTGCTGTTGGACGCGGACTACAGCCAGATCGAGCTGCGCGTGGTGGCAGCCCTGGCCGAGGATCCCGTGTTGCTGGGCGCCTTCGAACGCGGCGAGGACATCCACCGGCGCACCGCCTCCGAGGTCTACGGCGTGCCCATGGAGGAGGTCACCTCCGAACAGCGCAGCGCCTCCAAGGCTGTGAACTTCGGCCTGCTCTACGGCCAGGGCGCCTTTGCCCTCGCGGCCAACATCGGCGTCACCCAGAAGGAGGCCAAGGCCTTCATCGAGCGCTACTTCGAGCGCATGCCCAAGGTGGCCGAATGGATCGAGGGCACCAAGGCCAAGGCCATCGCCGATGGCCTCGTGCGCACCCATTGGGGCCGCATCCGCAGCATCCCGGAACTCCAGAGCAGCAACAAGCAGTTCCAGTCCCAGGGCCTGCGCGAAGCCGTGAACACCGTGGTGCAGGGCACGGCCGCGGACCTCATGCGCAGGGCCATGGTGCGCCTGCACCGCAGTCTGCGGGCCGAGGGCCTGAAGGCCCGCCTGCTTCTCCAGGTGCACGACGAACTGCTGGTGGAATGCCCCCCCGCCGAGGCCGCCCGCGCTTCCGAGCTTCTGCGCGAAGCCATGGAAGGCGCGGACGATCTGGGAGCCTTGGGGGTCAAGCTGGCGGCGGAAGTGCGCCAGGGGCGGAGCTGGTTGGAGGCCAAGTAGGACCCTTCTGGATCCTGCAGGTGGTTTTGCATCGCGAAGGCTCTGGACTATGGGCTCTGGGCTTTTGCTGATCCCGGCGATGCATCGGACCGTTCATGGGCGGCTCGGTGCCATTCCGTACCCAGCAAGAGCCCATAGCCCAGAGCCTGGAGCCAACGGCACCCTCCGGACTCACTTGGCCCGCACCACGCTGATCTGGGCGGAGCCGCCCATCGAAGCCGACTTCGAGGAGGCCGTGACGGGGCCGATGATGCCGCGGAGGTTCTTGTTCACCAGCAGTTCATGGCCCGTGCCCTCGCCGATGGCGAAGGCGGCGCCGTTCTCCAGGGCCCGGGCCTGGGTGCCGACCACGGGGATGGATCCCATCTGCCACACCGCCAGGGTGGCGTGGGGAGCCCCATCGCGAACCAGCCGGTCCTTGGGCAGCAGCACCAGGAGTTCGGTACCAGTCCGGTTCAGCACCTGGGTGGCGGCGGCGACCTGATCCCGGGTTTTGATGTCCACCACGGTGAGGTGCCCGCTGCCCATGGCATCGGCCAGCTGCTGAACCTCCGCGTGGCTGAACGTGTAATCGCAGATCACCCCGTAGTGCACCTTGTCGGGGAAAGAGGCGCGGGTGGCCTGGGTGAGGTCGGCGAAGGGGTTGGCGGTCTGGGCGGCCAGGGGCGCGCCGAGGAGGATGAGGGAGAGCACGGTGGAGCGCATGGGCGCCTCCTGAGGTAAAGCCGGGTCGGACTTCCCCTGCCGCCGAAGGGCGGCCCGGACGAGTCAAGGATGCGGAGAGTGTCTATGCAACCCGGCGCCTCCGGATTGCATTGACACTCTCCTAGGGCGCGTGGCCCGTGGCAGCGGATCCCAAGGCCAAGGAGCGATGGGGGGTGTGTTGGGAGAGAACGTTAGGCGGTGCGCCAGGGGCAGCCATGAAACCGGGGTCAATTCCCCGCAACGGGGGTGGAAACGCGCGGAGCCGTGGGGAACAGGAATCCATGACGGAACCGCGCTTCGCGGGGGGCCCCGGGCCTGGGATACTGGAGGATTGGAGGGGATGATGAGCGTTAAGGTCCTGCTGGTGGGCTCGGGTGGTCGCGAACATGCCATGGCGCGGAAGCTCGTGGGCGGATCCAACGCCGTCACGCTGTTCGCGGCACCCGGCAGCGATGCCCTTGCGGAGTTGGGCACCTGCCTCCCCTTCCAGGGCGAGGACGTGGCTGGGATTTCGGCCTGGGCCGCGGACCAGAAGCCGGACCTCGTGATTGTGGGCCCCGAGGCGCCGCTGGTGGCGGGACTCTCGGACGCGCTCACGGCCATGGGCATCCCCGTCTTCGGCCATCCCAAGGCCACGGCGGAGCTGGAGGGCTCCAAGGCCTTCGCCAAGGCCTTCATGGCGCGCCATGGCATTCCCTGCGCCGCTTCACACACGGTGACCTCCTACGACGCGGGCGCGGCCCTCATCGAAGCCTGGCCCCACAAGTACCCCGTGGTGCTCAAGGCCGATGGCCTCGCCGCGGGCAAGGGCGTGGTGCTCGCGGGCGATCAAGCCGAAGCCCTCGCCACCCTCCGCGCCTTCATGGATGGCCAGTTCGGTGATGCGTCCAAGACGGTGGTGTTGGAGCAGGCCCTCTTTGGCATGGAGCTGAGCCAGCACGCGCTGGTGGATGTCACCGCCGATCACGCCCGCTTCGTGATGCTGCCCGCCTGCCAGGACCACAAGCGCATCTTCGATGGGGACCAGGGCCCCAACACCGGCGGCATGGGGGCCTTCGGCCCGCTGCCCTTCCTGCGCCCCGAAGATATCGAGCGCATCCGCAAAGAGCTGGTGGAACCCACCGTGAAGGGCCTGCAGAAGGATGGCCTCGTGGGCCGCGGCGTGCTCTTCCTCGGCGTCATGTACGACGAGACGGGGCCCCAGCTGTTGGAGTACAACGTGCGTTTCGGCGATCCCGAAACCCAGGTGCTCATGGAGCTGCTGGATGAGGATCTGCTGCCGCTCCTGAAGGCTGTGGCCGAGCACAGGCTGGACCGCACCGAGGTAAAGCTCAAGCCCGGCTGCGCCATCACCTTTGTCCTCGCCGCCGAAGGCTATCCCGAGACCGCCAAGAAGGGCGTGCCCATCACGATCCAGGATTCAACGCTCACGATGATCCATGCTGGAACCAAGAAAGTGGACGGCACCTGGACCACGAACGGCGGCCGCGTCATGAACCTCGTCACCGTCGCTCCAGACCTCACCGCCGCGCGCGCCAAGGTGCTCGCCGAAGCCGATGCGGCCACCTGGCCGGGAAGGCAAATGCGCAAGGACATCGGGCTACGGGCCCTGGGTCATGCGCAAGCAGGGAAGACGGTGATGGATCCCTGGTAGGGTGGGCTTTTCTATACGTTGGGGTGCGCCACTCATGCTCGAGATTGCCCTTCGCGTTCTCTGCATCTGCATCGCCCTGGCCGGCGCCGAGACCATCCACGGCATTGGCCGGGTGAAGCTTTTGATTCCGCGCCTTGGCGCCAAGGTGGCCCAGCGAATCAGCATCGTGACGGGGTCCATGCTGGCCTTCCTGGTGTGTTACCTGCTGGTTCCCCAAACGGGCTTTCACGGCATCGCAGCCTTGCTGATGCTCGGGGCAATCCTGGCGCTGTTCATGGCCGCTTTCGATGTGGCCATCGCTCGGTTCGTCGCCAAGCGGCCGTGCCCCATCGTCCTCCTGGATTTCAATCCAGCGAAGGGAGGACTGTTGGTGTTTGGCCTAGCCTTCCTCACGCTGGCCCCACTCCTCGTGGATTGGATCCGCAGATGATTCCTAGGCTTGGGGGCGTTCAATGACCATGAAATTTGAAATCCGCTGCAACGACGCCATGATCGGCCACTCCGATTTGGAGGCGGTAGACCTGGGGATGGGCATCCTGCACGGGGAGTTCCTGCCATTGGCGGCCTATGAGTCGGTACGCCCGATCTTCCAGCTCTTTGGGGACGCGAGCCCAGACACGGCCCATCTGAAATCGGGGGATTCAGCGAAGTTGCAGGCCTTCCGTGAGCAGGTGGCGGAGCTGGAGTTGGAGGTCTGGCACCGCTCCGGAGAGAACCTGCCGGTGGCGGAGGTGCACATCTACGACTTTTCATCTGAGCTGGGGCCGGAGAGCGAATGCCAAGTGGAAGTCAGCATCCGGGACCGGGCCGCCTGGCTCCCCTTCCTGGGGCAATGATCCTGGTCCGCGAAGGCACAAGAAAAGGGCCTCCCGAAGGAGGCCCTTTTCGACGAGCGGGATTAAGAACTACAGCTTGTTGACGTTCGTGGCCTGGGGGCCCTTCTGGCCCTGACCCACGTTGAAGCTGACGCGCTGGTTCTCATCCAAAGTACGGAAACCGGAGGTTTCGATCGCGGAGTGGTGAACGAACAGATCCTGACCGCCCTCGTCGGGGGTGATGAATCCGAAACCCTTTTCAGCGTTGAACCACTTGACGGTGCCTTGAGCCATGATGACTTCCTAATGTGTTGAGTCCTGGATACTGATGCATTGTTCCTTCCAGGGGAGGCTTCAACGCTTTGTCCACCCGAGAGCGGACAAACCAGAGTAACAGGATCTTCCGTCTCCAACTTTATTTACTCGCGAATGTTTTCGCGGACGGATGACACGGGGTGCATTGCCCCGGTAGGGCTTGCCCAACCCGCGTGGGATCTGGGGTTCCTGCGAGTGGAACCTCAGCAATGGATCGGGTTGGTGAAACCCACCGCGGCGAATCACTCGCCGCGCAGCACCGCCAGGGGCTCGGCCCGAAGGGCCCGCCAGCTGCCGAGGAAGCCCACCACCAGCGTGAGCAGGGCGGCGAGGGCGAGCAATTGGAGGGCGAGCCAGGGGCTGGGCTCCGAGGGCAGGTCGAGCACCTTGCGGGCGTAGAGCCAACTGCCGACCCAGGCCAGGGTGCCCGCCGTGAGCGCGGCAGCGCCGCCCAGAAGGCCGAATTCCCAGGCGAGGCTCCGCAGCAGCAGGGGCTCTCCGGCGCCGAGGGTGCGCAACAGGGCCACGTCCCGCTGACGGCCCAGCCGACTGGAGAGGAGGCTGGCGGAGAGCACCAACAGCGCCGAGGCAAGCATGAGGGTGGCCAGTGCCGCGGCCACGAGGTTCACCAGATCCAGCACGCGGCCCACTTTGGCGCCCACCTCCGCGAGGTCCACCACGGTGACGTTGGGGGCCTCCCGGGCCAGCGCGCTCTGCAAAGCCTGGCGCATGGAGGCATCCGGGGCCTCCAGGGCGGCGATGGTCAGCGCGGGCGCACCTTCCAGCACCGAAGGATGGGCCACGATGAAGAAGTTCGGCGCGAGGCTCTGCCAATTCACGCGGCGCAGGCTGGTGACGATGCCCCGCACTTCTTGGCCCTGCACATCGAAGCGCAGCTCATCGCCCAAAGTGGCGCCGATGTCCTTGGCGAAGCCTTCTTCGAGGCTGAATTCCGCGTGGGGCTGACCATCTTCGGCCCAGTAGCGGCCGGAGGTCACGCGCTCGGCGGGGCCCAGCTTCGCGCGCCAGGTGAGGTTCTGCTCCCGGGTGCGGAATTGGGCGCCGCGGGTGGGTTCCTTGCCGCTGTCATCCTTGGGTTGCTCGACGGCATCCTCCACGGCGCGGCCGGCCACGGCGCGCAGGCGGGCCCGCACCAGGGGCGCCTCCCGCAATTCATGGCCCGTGATGCGCAGGGCCAAGGTCCTGACCTGTGCCACCTGTTTGGGCTGTACGTCGAGGAGGAAGACGTTGGGGCGTCCATCGCCGGCCTTGGCCTGGAGGATGGGCGCCACCAGATCCGCCTTTACGAAGTGGGCGGCGAGGAGCAAGAAGAGGGCGAGGCCCATGACGCTCATGACCAGCGTGGAGACGCCGGGGCGCGCGCCCAGCTGACCGAAGGCCAGGCGCAGGCCCAGGGGCATGCGCGCGGCGCTGCGCTTGAAGAGGCCCAGCTGCAGGCGCAGCAGGCCTGCCAGGGCGCCCAGCAGCACGGCCAATACCAGGAGGGTGCCGATGCCCGCGCCCACGGTGGGCGCGTTGCGAAGCACGAGGAAGGCGGCGAGGGTAGCCGCCCCGCCCCAGGCAAGCAGGGCGATGCGCCGGGGCACGGGCGGCTCGGCGCCATCCCGGAGCAACGCCAGGGGGGCCGTGGCCCCCAGTCGGGCAAGGGCGGGCGCCACCATGAGCGCGAGCAGCACCAGGGCCAGCAGGCTCTCCAGGATGGGCGGTGCGCCGGGCGCGGCGCTGCGGAGGGCGGGAGGAATCAGCTCCGCCAGGGCCTGGGGCATCCAGCGCGCGGCCAGCAATCCCAGCAAGGTGCCCAGGGCGCCACCGGCCACGAGCAGGCCCGCGGTGAGCAAGCCGAAGGATCGATGTGCCAGCTCCGGCGGCGCGCCCAGGCAGCGCAGAATGGCGGCGTCGCGACGGCGGCCATCCAGGAAGGCCGCGAGGATGGCCCAGGAGCCGAGCAATGCCAGCAGGAGCGTGAGCAGGCCCAGCTGACGGATGAAGCGATTGAGGTTGCGGAGCGGCTGCGCCAACTGCGCGGCGGCTTCCTCGTGGGACTGGACGCGGGCTTTGGCTTCGAGGGACCGGGCCAGGGCTTTCAAGCGGGGCAGGGCCTCGGCTTCAGTGCCCGGACGGAGGTTGAGGAGCAGGCGGGAACTGAGGCGGGCCCGGGCAGTGACGAGGCCCAGGTCCTTCGCGAGCGTTAGACCGAGGTACACGCGGGGGCCCAGGGCGAAGGCGCTGGCCTGACGGGCGTCATCCTCGGCCACGATGCCGGCGATGGGCACGGCCCGGCCGCCCAGGCGCAGGGCCTGACCGCGGCGGAGCCATTCGCTTTCCGGCGTGCCCTTCGGGGCCACCGTGAGCCCCCAGGCCTGAGCCAAGGCTCCTTCCACCACCACGCCCCGGGCCAGGGCGGCGGGCAGGGGGGAGCCGTCCTGCAACAGCACGCGGCCCTGCAATGGATAGGCGCCCTCCACGGCGCGGACTTCCAGGAGTCGGGCTTTCTCCGTGGTGGCCTCGCCCGTGGCGCCCAGGGTGGGAAAGTCCACCACCTGAGCCAGGGCGGAGATCGCGGGATCCGCTTGGATGCGCGCCTGCAGGGCGGGGGGCATGAGGCCCTGCACGCTCACGGAGGCATCGGCGCCCAGGAGGCCCCGGCTCTCGGCCTGCACGGCATTGAGCACCCGGGAGGAGAACCCGTAGGTGGCGGCGAAGGCGGCGAAGCCCACTGCGAGGCAGAGCACCACCATGAGCAGGCGGCCCTTCTGCCGCGCGGCCTCGCGGGCCGCCATGAGGGCGGCGTAGGACCAGCTGCCGGCCTTCATGCGAGGCCTTCAGTTGTGGCGATGCGGCCCCGCTCCAACACGACGCGGGCCTGGAGGCGATCGGCGAGGTGGGGATCGTGGGTGACGAGCACGAGGGTGCTGCCCAGCTCCCGCTGCAACTCCAGCAGCAGCTCGAACACGCCTTCGGCGTTGCGGGGATCCAGGCTGCCCGTGGGCTCGTCCGCAAGGAGGATGGGAGGCCGCGCCACGATGGCCCGGGCGATGGCCACGCGCTGGCATTCGCCGCCGCTCAGTTGGGCGGGAACGTGCTCCAGCCGCCCTTCGAGCCCCACGCGCCGGAGCACTTCCCGGGCCCGGTCCAGGGGGCGGTCCACGCCGGCGATCTCCGCGGCGATGGCCACGTTCTGGAGGGCGCTGAAGGGCTGCAGCAGGTGGAAGGCCTGGAAGACGAAGCCCAGGCGCTGGGCCCGGAAGGCGGCGCGGCCCCGTTCATCCAACGCCCCCAGATCCTGACCATCCACCACCACCCGGCCTTCGGTGGTCCGTTCCAGACCGGCCATGAGGGCGAGCATCGTGCTCTTGCCACTGCCGCTGGGGCCCTGGATGGCCACGGCCCGCCCCGTGGGCAGGAGGAGGTCCACGGCGTCCAGCACCGTGAGGCGTTCGCCGCCGGGAGCCTCGAAGACCTTGGTGACGCGGTCGAGTTGAATCAAGAGACCTCCAGGGCCCTCAGACTATCTGCGAGGATGGGCCCATGAACCGGATGATTCCCCTCACCCTTCTGTTCCTTCTCGCCTGCGATCGCAGGGCGGCTGTCCAGAATCCTCCGGCCGCGCCCGTGGTTGTCCAGGCCCGGCACACGGTAGCCTTCCTGGGCGACAGCCTCACGGCGGGCCTCGGGCTGCCGGAGTCCCAGGCCTACCCCGCCCTGATCCAGGCCCGGCTCGCCCGCGAAGGGCGCCATTGGAAAGTGCTGAATGCGGGCGTGAGCGGCGATACCACGGCTGGGGGCCTGGCCCGGTTGGATTGGCTCTACAAACAGAAGGTGGACGTGCTCGTGGTGGCCCTGGGGGCCAACGACGGCCTGCGGGGCCTGCCCTTGAAGGAAACCGAAGGCAACCTCAGGGCCATCCTGCGGCGGGGCCGCAAGGAGGGGTCCCGCCTGGTGTTGGTGGGCATGCAGATGCCCGAGAACCTCGGGCCGGACTATCGGAAGGGCTTCGCGGCCCTCTTTCCCCGGTTGGCGAAGGAAGAGGGCGTACCCTTGATCCCCTTTCTTCTGGAAGGCGTGGCCATGGATTCGAGTCTCAACCAGGCCGATGGCATCCACCCCAATGAGGCGGGGGCTCGGAGGGTGGCGGAGACGGTTTGGAAGGGCTTGGAGCCGCTGCTGAAGGATTGAGGGGCCTGCTGGGGGCGGGGTCGCCATGAATCTTTTTTCCCTGTGCCTGCGTGATGTGAGGTCTCCCCGCGGCCCAGGAGCCCCCGATCAACGGGCCAAACTGGTACGCTTCCGGGAAACCCCGGAGCGTTCATGTCCCTGAAGCGGATCTTCATTCGCCAAGGCCTGCGGTACGACAAGTACCAGGGCGCAGGGGCCCGCATCGTCTACCCCTGGCCACGCCGGGCCCGGGTGGCGCTGTGGGTATCCGGGATCCTGTTGCTCATTGCGATGGTGCCGCTCTGGGCTTGGTGGCAGGTGCGCCGCCAGGTGCCGGATTTCGAGGTGCCGCACATCGCCGGGCTCAAGGGCATCGTGGAAGTGCGGGTGGATGCCCGGGGCGTGCCCACCATCATGGCTCAGGAGCTGCTCGACGCCTTTCGCGTGCAGGGCTACCTCATGGCCCGGGAGCGCATGTTCCAGATGGAATTGCAGCGCCGCGCCGCGGGCGGTGAACTGGCGGAGATCGCCGGGGAAGGGGCCCTGCCGCTGGACCGGATGCATCGCACCTACGGCTTCGCCCAGGTGGCGGAAGCCGCCGCCGCCAAGCTGCCCAAGGAGGATGCGGAAGCCCTTGAGGCCCTCAGCGCGGGCATCAACGCCTTCATCACCTCCCACGAGGGGCGCTGGGGCCTGGAGTTCCGGCTCATGGGCTTCCAGCCTCGGCCTTGGACTGCTGCGGACTCCCTGCGAACCCTCCTGCTCATGCACGAAGATCTTTCGACGTCCTGGAAGTCCGAGCTGATGGCGGGGAAGCTGGCGAAGCTGCCCCCCGCCACCCGGGATTTCCTCATGCCCCGCATCGTGGAAGGCGATGGCCCCATCTGGCCCGACACCAAGCCCGAACCCCGGCCCAGCACCGAGGCCTTGATGGCCGCGCCACCGGCGCCGGTGGCGGATTCGCCGGAGATCCGGCTCAAGAAGAAAGTAGCCCTTGAGGACCTGCCCTTTGCGCTCCCCATGGGCCAGGGCCTGGGCCTCCGCACGGATGGCATTGGCAGCAACGCCTGGGCGGTGGCGGGCCGTCGCACCACCACGGGCAAGGCGCTGCTCGCCAACGATCCGCACCTGGGTCTGCAGGCGCCCAACCTCTGGTACCCCATGCGGATCCAGCTGGGGGGCCGCTACGTGCAGGGCGTGGCCCTGCCAGGCATGCCGGGCATCGTCATCGGCCACAACGATCGCATCGCCTGGGGCTTCACCAACCTCGGCACCGACGTGCAGGACCTCTACCTGGAGAAGCCCACGAAGGTGCGCCGCGAACGCATCAAGGTGAAGGATGGGGCCGAGGAGCTGCTGGAGGTGCAGGAGGGCGCCCATGGGCCCCAGGTCGCCGAAGGCGCCAGCCTGCACTGGGCGGCGCTGGAACCCGGCAACCTGAGCGTCCCCACCCAGCACCTCTTCGCCTCGGATTGGGCCAGCTTCAACCAGGGCCTGGATCGCTTCCTGGGCCCGGCCCAGAACGTGGTGTACGCAGACAAGGATGGCCACGTGGGCTGGCGCGCCACGGGCCTCATTCCCCTCCGCCGTGCGGGGGATGATGGCAGCCTGCCTCGCCGGGGGGATGATCCTGCCAACGATTGGAAGGGCTACCTGCCCATGGCGCAGATGCCCCGGGTGCTGGATCCCACGTCCGGTTTCGTGGTGACGGCCAACAATCGCACCATGGGCAGCAGCTTCCCCGTGCCGGTGGCCTCGGAATGGGCTTCCCCCTCCCGCACCCGCCGCATCCGTGAACAGCTGGAGCGCAGCAAGGATCTGGATCGCGCCGCCATGGACCTGCTGCAGCGGGATGAAGTGAGCTTCTCCCACCGGGAGCTCATGGAGGCCTGGCGGCCCTTCCTGCCCGAGGAGATGAAGTCGAAGTTCCTGGGATGGGATGGTGCCGCCACCGCGGAAGGAACGCTGTTCCCCGAAGCCGCGGCCCTCAACAAGGCCCTGCGTTTGGCCCTCCTGCAAAAGCTGTTGGCAGGGACTTCGCTGGAGGCCACGGACTTCGCCTGGTACAACAGCGAGGCCATGCTCATGGCGGCGCTCAAGGCCCATCCCGAAACTTGGAAGCGGGCGGGGCTTGGCGACAAGGAGGCCTTCCTCAACGAGGTGATCGACGAGGCACGCAAGGTGCCCGTGAAGCCCTGGGGTGAGACCAACCAGGTGCGCATGCGGCACCCCTTGGGCCGGGGTGGTTTCCTATTCTCGTGGATCTTCGATCCGCCCCGGGCACCCCTGGGCGGCTCCACCCGCAGCGTGCGCGTCACCGCGCCCGCATTCGGCCAGAGCATGCGGATGGTGGTGGATTGGAGCGATCCCGAGGGCACCACCCTCGTGCTCCCCCTGGGCACCAGCGGGCACCTCACCAGCCCCAACCGCCTGGATCAATTCCAGGATTGGTTGAAAGGGGATCCCGAAGGCCGCCGCACGCGGCTCTTCCAGCCCGAGGGCCGGAACGTGACCTTCAAGCCCTGAGTTTCACCGGATCAGGTAGCGCCACCCGTAGACGAGAATGCCCGTGAGGGCCGTGGCCCCCAACAGGGTGGCCACGAGGTAGCCCACGATCCGGTGGCGCCGGGGCCAGCGGGCGTTGCGCCCACGGCCCTCCCGGTACCGCAGGGCGGCGAGGCCCAAACCGACGGCCAGGGGCATCACCGCAAGCCCCAGGGTGGCGAGGGAGAGGTGCAGGCCCATGAGGTCCGGTGCCGTGGGGCGCCCGCCCCGGGGGCCGCCGGCCTTGGTCCACCCCGTGAAGATCACGACCACGAGGGGGAGGATCAGGGAGGCGCTGCCCATGAAGGCCGCGTGGCGGCGGAACTGGCCGCGCCGGGCGGCCCGGAGGCCCAATCCCACGAGGGTGATGAGGGCCAGGAGCCCCACGAGCAGCAGATCGGAGCCGCGGGCGGCGCCGGTGCGGAAGAAGCCCGGTTCGGAAAGCCAGGGATGCAAAGGACTCAAAGCGGCATCGCCTCCAGGCGCTGCTCACCTTCCCACCGGTAGAAGCCCAGGCCGGATTTCCGGCCCAGGCGGCCCGCCGCCACCATCTGGCGCACCAGCGAAGGGCAGGTGAAGCGGGGCTCGCCGTAGGCGGCGAACATCACGTCCGCCACGTTCGCCATGGTGTCGAGCCCGATGAAATCGCAGAGGTGCAGGGGGCCCATGGGATGGCCGCATCCCAGCTTCATGCCGAGGTCCAGGTCCTCGGTGGAGGCGAGGCGCTGCTCGGCGCAGCGGGCGGCGTCCAGGAGGTAGGGCACCAACAGGCGATTCACGATGAAGCCCGGGGCGTCCGGCGCCAGCACGGGCGTTTTCCCGATCTTCGAGACGAAGCCGCGGAGGGCTTCCACGGCGTCCGTGGAGGTGGCCAGCGTGCGGATGATCTCCACCAAGGGCATGGCGGGCACGGGGTTGAAGAAGTGCAGGCCGGCGAGGCCCGCGTGGCGGCCCGGCGAGAGCACGGCGCCCAGTTGGGTGATGGGCAGGCTGGAGGTGTTGGAACAGAGGATCGCGCCCGGCTTGGCGACCTTCTCCAATTCGGCGAAGGTGGCGAGCTTCAAATCCAACCGCTCGGGCACGGCCTCAATGATCAGGTCGCAGGTCGCCAGGTCGTTCCAGGAGGTGCTGCCTTGGAGGCGGCCCTTGAAGGCGGCCACTTCCTCCGCGCTGCGCTTGCCCTTGGCCACGGCCTTCTCCCATTGGGCCGTGATGCGGGCCAGCCCTTTGGCGAGGAAGGTTTCATCCACTTCCTTGGAAACCACCGCGTAGCCCGCTTCCGCGGACACCTGGGCGATGCCCGCGCCCATGAGGCCGCAGCCGACGATGCCGATGCGCTGGATGTCCATGGGAGCTCCGGGGGATTGGGTTCGATTCTCTCATCCCGGGACCCGCGAAGGCATCCCTACCTCTGGGCAGTTCCCGGCCCTACACTGGGGCCCATCGCCGGGAGTGCCCTTGCTGGACGTGATCCTCGACCTCTACCGCCACATGGAATGGGCCGATGCCGAGCACTGGCGGGCCATCCTCGCCCACGAGCCCGCCCGCCAGGATCCGGATCTCCGGGAGCGCCTCTTGCACCTCCACGGCGCCCAGCAGATCTGGCTGGGCCGCTGGCAAGGGCTGGCCCTGCCCTGGCCCACAGCCACGGATCATGCCTCCATCGAGGATGTGCGCCATTTCGCCGCCGCCTGCCACGTGGCCCTGCGCACCTACCTTCCCACCTTGAAGGCCGAGCACTTGGCCCGGGATCTGAGCTTCACCACCCTCCATGGCGATGCCGTCACGCAGAACCTGGGGGATACCCTCCTGCAGGTGCCCCTGCACAGCCACTACCACCGCGGCCAGAACGCCACCCGCATGCGCGCCCTGGGCGGCGCCATGCCGGGCACCGACTGGGCTTTCTGGACCCGCAAAGGGCGCCCCGCCCCCCAATGGCCGGAGAAACACGGATGAAACCGCACCTGCAGGACCTCGTGGCCCACCTGCGATGGGCCGACGCCATGGCCTTCCACGCCCTCGGCAAGTGCCCCGCCGCGCAGGGGGAGGCCGATGTGCTGGAGCGCCTCTACCACACTGCCTGGGTGGCCAAGGCTTTCGGTGACATCCTCCAGGGGGCCGACGGGGGCTATCCGCCCAAGGAGGTGCCGACCTTCGCGGACCTGCGCCTGAGCACCCGGGCCGCTGGCGAAGCCCTTCAGCGCTGGGTGGACGGTACCTCGGAGGAGGATCTGGAACGGAAGATCCACATCCCCTGGTTCCCGGAACCGGCCTTGCACATTCCCGCCCGGGAGGCCCTGGTGCAGGCGGTGATGCACAGTCAGCACCACCGCGGCCAAACGATGACGCGCCTGAAGCAGTTGGGCGGCGAGGCCAAGAACGTGGATTACATCATCTGGCTCTGGAAGCAGAAGCCGGCGCCTCGGTGGGAGTGATGCCGGAGGCCGAGGGCCGGGGCACCCTGCGGAGCCTCGCCATCACTGGCGTCCTGCTGACCGCGCTGCTGGTCGCGGGCCTCGCGCCCTCCGGCCTGCCGGGAGCCTTGGCCAAGGTGCTCGTGTTCCCTCACGCGGGCTTCGTGGTGCCGCACACCTTCCCCGACCGGCCCGCCACGGCGCTGGCTTTCCCCCTGGCGGTGGCCCTAGCCCTGCTGCAGTGGGGGCTCGTGGCCACGGGGCTGGCGTGGCTCACCCGCCGCAGGTCCGCCCTCATCCAGACCCTCGCCTCGCTGGTGGGCATCCTGGTGGTGGGCACGGTGGTCGCCGGGGCGGCGCTGGCCCTGGGAGGGCAGATCCGATTGGATTGAGCCGTTCCCAAAATCAACCGGAGCTGAACGGTGATCCGCCCTTCGGACGTCCATCTCCGTTCACCTCCGTTCATTTTCGGCTTTGCATTTCCATCACCGTGCGATCTCCGGCATGCGGTCATGGATCTCGGCCTTGAAGTCGCCCGTGGCGGGCACCGTCACGATGTAGAGCGGCGTGCCTTCCGCCTTCTGCAGGCGGATGCAGCGGAGGCCCTGGCCTGGCTCCAGTTCGAACCAGTGGGTGCGGCGGCTGGGATCCTTCTCCATCCATCGCACCGGATGGATCAACAACGGCTCCGGTTCCCAGCGGGTCCAGTAGGGCTTCGCCAAACTCTCCGCCCGGGCCCACCCGCCCTCAGGCCAGTCACCCGCCTGCTCTATCCGCCGCCCCCAGGGCAGCCACAGGCCCAAGGCTTCGTCCACCAGCAGCGCGGCCTTGGGGTTGGGGAAATAGACGGAGATGATCTCGTCCTCCGGCTCCAGCAGGCCCAAGTCCTGCTGCACCTTCTTCCGCTTGAACTGGACGCCACCGCACATGGAATCAGGATCCCAGAAATGAAAAGCCCCCGGGGGGCCGGGGGCTTCGGTGCAGGAGGGGAGCGCTACTTCACGCCGCCCATCATGCGTTTGATGGTGCCGGAGAGCATCACCAGGATCAGGGCCATGACCGTGGTGATGGCGAAGAGGCCGCCGAACAGGGTCGCAGGCTTGAGGCTCTCGCTGTAGGCGCCGGCCATGCCGGCGAGCTTGTTGCCCATGGCGATGGCGAAGAAGAACACGCCCATCATCAGGCCGGCATAGCGGGCGGGGGCCAGCTTGGAAACCGTGCTGAGGCCCACGGGGCTCAAGCAAAGCTCGCCGATGGTGTGCAGGCAGTACACGAAGATGAGCCACCAGGGTGCCACCTTGAGGGCGGGGTTGGCGGTGTAGGCGAGGCTGGGGGGGACCAGCAGGAGCATGCCGGCGCCCACGAAGAACAAGCCGATGGCGAACTTGGCCGGGCTGCTGGGCTCTCGGTCGCCCATCTTGAGCCAGACGAGGCTGAAGATCGGGGCGAGGATCAGCAGCCACACGGAGTTCACGCTCTGGAACCAGCTGGAGGGGAAGTTCCAGCCGAAGAACGAGTTCCGGGTGTGCTCATCCGCGAAGAGGTTGAGGGTCGTGCCCGCCTGCTCGAAGACGAAGAAGAAAGTCATGATGAAGAACACCAGGATTGCCACCACCCACATGCGGCCGCGCTCTTCGGAGGTGAGGGGCTCCTGGGCCGTGGCATGGCCGTGCTCGGACACCCGCGCCCCGGGCTTCAGGCCGATGTCGCCCATCAATCCCTGGCGAAGGGTGTATTGGATCAGGCCCGCGATCATGGCCACACCCGCGAAGCCGAAGGCGAAGCGCCAGCCGTTGGCTGAGGCCAGCCCCACCTTGCCGAGGGCGGCCACGAATACGGGATCCTGAGCCATGAACCCGAGGATCAGGGGGGCGATGAGGGCGCCGATGTTGATGCCCATGTAGTAGATGGAATATCCGGCATCCTGCCGGGGGTCGTTCTCCTTGTAGAGCATGCCCACGAGGCTCGTGCAATTGGTCTTGAGCAGGCCCGTACCCATGGCGATGACGGTGAGGCCGAGGTAGAACAGCGGCAGCGGGCCCGCGGCCAATCCGAATTCACCCAGGACGATCATCACGCCGCCGATCAGGACCGAGCGACGGTAGCCCAGGAATCGATCCGCGATCCACCCGCCGGGAACGCTCATGGCGTAGGCGGCCATGGTGTACCAGCCATAGATCCCGCCGGCCTGGAGCTTGGGCATGCCCAGTCCTCCTGCAGAGGGAGGGGCGATCATGTAGAGGAGCAGCAGGGCTCGCATGCCGTAGTAGCTGAAGCGTTCCCACATTTCCGTGAAGAAGAGGGGCCCTAATCCCTTGGGGTGGTTGCGCAGGGCCCATAGCCCGTAGAACACGAACCCAGCCCAAAAAATCACGGCGGCAAAAAGCGGGGTGAAGGCACCTAGCGAGACCGCAGGCGCGTTCTGAAGCAGCAGCATCATGGGAATGTCCTGGAAAAGCCCAGTATGAACGAATGCGAGAGGCCCCGCATCCGGCGAATTCAGCCGGTGCGGGGCCTCGTGATCCGGCGCAAAAGGTGGGCTAGAGGTTCTTTTGGAGGAATTCCCACATGGCCTTCTGGCGGTTCCAGATCTGCCAGGGGGCGCGGGGGCCGTGGTCGCTGCCGGGGAAGAGGCGCAAGTCGTAGTCCTGGCCGCCCTTTTGGAGGGCATCGATGAACTGGATGGTGTTCTGGGGGTGCACGTTGTCATCCAGGGTGCCGTGCATGATTAGGATCTTGCCGGCGAGGTCCTTGGCGTGGGCGCAGAGGTTGGTGCTTTCGTAGCCATCCTTGTTCTCGCTGGGGAGGCCCATGTAGCGCTCGGTGTAGATGCTGTCGTAGAGCTTCCAGGAGGTGACGGGGGCGCCCACGAATCCGATCTTCCAGGCCTTGCTGTGGGTGAGGCCGTAGGCGGTCATGTAGCCGCCATAGCTCCAGCCTTCTAGCGCCATGCGGCTCATGTCGGCCCAGCCCTGCTGCTCCAGCCACTTGAGGCCATCCAGCTGGTCCTGCAGTTCCTGCTCGCCCATGCGTTTGTAGATGCCGAAGGCGGCGTTGCCCTTGGCGGAGGCGCTGCGGTTATCGCAGACCCACACCACGTAGCCCTGCTGGGCCAGGAAGTGGAACCAGAGCAGGTCGCGGCCGAAGGCGTCTTTCACTTGGGGGGCGGCGGGCCCGCCGTAGATGTGCTGGAACACGGGGTACTTCTTTTTGGCGTCGAAGTCCGGCGGCAGCACGAGCATGGTCTCCATGGGGAAGCCGTCGCGGGTCGGGACCTTCTGGAATTTGAGGGTGCCGAGTTTCAGGTCCTTGAGCATGGGCGAGGGATTCTCGTCGATCATGCGGGCTTGATTTCCGGCGGCATGAAAGAGGGCCTGTTTGGCGGGCATCTCGGCGTTGGACCAGGTGTCCAGGAAGAGGCTGAAGTCCTTGTTCCACCGCACGCGGTGGGTGCCGCGGGCCTGAGTGAGCTGCTTCAGGTCCTTGCCCTGCTTGCCCATGCCCTCGACGGGCACCACGTAGGTGTCCAGTCCGATGGGGCTGCGGGCGGTGGCGTCGAAGTAGACCTTCTTGCCGTCGGCGGAAACACCATGCACGTGCTTCACGTCCCAATCGCCGCTGGTGATGGCGTTGCGGAGCTGGCCATCCTTGCCGTAGCGGTAGAGGTGGTGGAAGCCGCTGCGGTCGCTCTCCCACACGAAGCCGCCATCGGGCAGCCACATGGGCAGAGGCAGGCGCTCCTGCCAGGCCTTGCTCTCCTCGCGGATCAACGTGGTGGATGCGGTGCCCGTGAACCGACGCAGGTCGAGCCAGGTCTGCACGCGATCCTGGTAGGCGGCGATCAGGTCGCCCTTGGGCGTCCAGCTCACCTGCACGATGAGGGTCTCCTTGCCGGCGTAGGGATCGGCCATCCAGGTGGTGTGGCCCTGGAGATCCACCACACCGAGCTTGGTGATGGGGTTGGGATCGCCGGCCTTGGGGTAGCGGGCCTGCAGGAGTTTCTGAGGCTGGCTGCGGTCATCGGCGAGGGTGAAGACGGGGACCTGGGTCTCATCCAGGCTCAGGTAGGCGAGCTTGCTGGAGTCGGTGCTCCACCAAAAGGCCTTGAAGTCGCCCCGGCCGTAGACCTCTTCCTGATACACCCAGTCGAGGCGGCCGTTGAACACGGTCTCGCTGCCGCCGGTGGTGAGGCGGGTCTCCTTCGCGTCTGCCACGGTGACCACGTAGAGGTCGTTGCCGCGCAGGAAGGCCACCTTGGTGCCATCGGGGCTGAAGGAGGCTTCATCCTCGCTGCCCGGGGTGGTGGTGAGCCGCTTGGCTTCTGCCTTGGCGAGGTCCACGTAGTAGAGGTCCTCTTCGATGCCGACCACGCAGGCCTTGCGATCGGGGCTCCAGGTAGGCTGGGCGCTGAAGGCGCGGCTGGCGGCGCCCTCCTTGGCACCGGCGGCCACCAGGGCCTTCACAAGGCGGTCGCCCTCGAAGAACGGCTTCTTCTCCCAGGTCTGAGGATCCACGCGCCAGAGGCTGGCCTGGCCCTTGTCTGCCTTGGTTTCCACGAGGCTGCCATCTGGCGCCCACTCCAGGCGGGTGGTGGGATTGCCCACGTAAGCGACGCGCTTCTGGGGGTGGGCCAGGCCTTCGAGGGTGATGGCTCCGGGCGTTTGCCCGCAGAGCAGGGCGGGCAGGGCGAGCAGGAAGGCGGGTCGGATCATGGCATCTCCGGGGATGATTCAGGATTCATCGAAGCGGGATCACTGAGGAGGTCGTTGGCCCCGAAACCCTCCCGGCCGGTCCCCTGATGGGGCCGGGCCGCGGGTTGAGTGAGCCGGACCCGCGCACGGGTCCCCGGCAGGAGCCGGGCCAGGGTCAATTCCCCGCCCAGGGCCTTGGCCAGGCCGGTGGCCAGGGGTAGGCCCAGGCCCAGGGAACCGGGATGGCTCAGGGGCTTCTGCCCATCCAGGAACGGTTGCGTCAGCGCCGATTCGGCCCCCAGGGGGAGCCCCTTCCCGGTGTCATCCACCTCCAGGGTGAGCGCCATGGCGCTGCCCTCCAGGTGGGAGGTGGCCCGCAGCACGATTTCACCGGTCTCCGTGGAGGCGAGGGCGTTTTCCAGGAGGAGGTTGAGGATGCGTTGGATCACGGGGCCGTCTGTCCAGGCGGTGGTGGGGCCCAGCTCATCCTCCATGGAGAGCCGAAGGCCCTTCTCCCGCGCCGTGCTTTCGAAGGCGGCCAGGGTTTCCGCCGCGAGGTGGCGAAGGTCCACCCATTCGTAGTGGATCGGGTAACTGCCATCCGCGAGGGCCGTGAGATCCAGTAGCCCTTGGATCAAGGTGGTGAGCCGGGCCGTGGATGTGGTGGCCCGCGCCACCATTTCCTCCTGGGGTTCAGTCAAGGAGGTGGTGCGCAGCATGCCCAGGTAGCCATCGATGACCTGGAGCGGGGTCTTCAATTCATGGTGGGCATTGTCCATGAAGGTCTGACGGCTGGCCGTGGCGCGCTGTTCCGCCTCCAAAGCCTTGCGGTGCTCCGCGATGATCCGGTTCTTCCCCTGCACGAGGAGGAAGATCGCGAACCAGGCCGACCCCATGAGGCCGATCGCACTCAGGGTGCATATCAGGACGAGGTGGGTTTCGGACATAGGAAGGCCTTGGCGATCATGAGCTTCTGGACGTAATACAGGATGGCCCTGAGGAGCCATGGTATTCCCACCAGGTGGAGGGGAAGGGTGCGAACGAAATGGTTGCCCAGGGCATGGATCACCAGGGCGCCCAGGGAGAAAAAGTAGGTGCCCGACAGCACCCAGAACAGGGGCACTTGCGTCAGGGGTGATTCCTGGTCTGGCGCCATGAACAGCCTGCCCAGCTCGAACATGGAGGCCGCAGACAGGATCAGGCTCTGGAAGGTGAGGAAGAGATCGTTGAATTTGAAGATGGAGTGATTGAGGGCGATCCCCGCCGCCGAGGTGATCAGCCCCAGCGAGATGGCAAAGCCATAGGCGGTCCGGGCCCGCGGGTGCGTGGTCCAGGACCGGAACAGCACCATCAACCAGATGAACGCCACGGGTTCATCGACGTTCGCGAACCAGAGGTTGTTGTGGCCGAGCAAACCGAGGGAGAGGGTGACCGCGGTGGTGAACAGGTCGTAGCCCTGGAACCAGGCCAGGTTCCGCATCCAGGGCTCGGATTGATACCCCGGACGAAGCCGCCCCCAGCCGTAGGCGAGGGGCGGCAAGACGGATAGGACCGGGAGCCAGATGAGGAGGCGATCGATGAAGTGAAAGATGGGATGCCCCCGCACCTAAGTCATGCGAGCGAGGATCCGTTGCAGAACGGAGGGCAGGGGCGCGTGTTCTCGGAGCACTGGGTATCCGGGTGCGGAAGATCCTGTCCGTGCGCATCCACGCCGATCATCACCATGGTGGGCATGCCGTTGCCGTGGCGGCCCAGGTAGATCCGGATGCCCTTGCACTCCTTCTGCTCCAGGATCCGCTCGAAGGCCTTGCGCCCGAAGAGGACGGACTTGAGCTCCCCCGCGTGGACAGGCTTGCGGGTGTGGGCATGCACCATTTCGGCCGCTTCCTCGCGAGTGACCTTGTGGTCGTAGTGATGATCGAAGGCTTCAGGCATTTTCATGGAAGACCCTTGTGGTGTGCGGGGCACGGGCTCCGAGGGCCCAGGCGCCCGGCTGGCCGATGGATGACGAGGTCGCGGAGACCTACTCGGGGAGGTGTACCCGAGTGAGATTACGATGTCCGTTGGCCGTCACCAATAGGTTGTCCTCGATGCGGATGCCGCCCAGGGGGGTGAGCTCGTCGATCTGCTTCCAGTCGAACTTGGCGGCGTGCTCGCCGGTGCGGAAGGGGCGGAGCAGCATGGGGATGAAGTAGAGGCCGGGCTCCACGGTGAAGACCTGGCCTTCCTCGATGATGCGGGTGGTGCGGAGGAAGGGATGCTCGGCGGGGGAGGGCTTGAACTCGCCATCGGGTCCCAGCTGCTTGCCGGCCACATCGTGCACCTGGATGCCGAGATGATGGCCCAGGCCGTGGGGGAAGAATGGCTTGGACAGGCCCAGCTCCACGGCTTCGGCGGCCTCCACCTTCAGGATGCCGGCCTCGTGGAGGAGGGCTGCGATCTTGAGGTGGCCGCGCTTATGCAACTCGCCGTAGTGGAGGCCAGGTTTCACCTCGTCGCAGAGTTCCAGCTGAAGTTTCTCCATGCCCGCGAGCAGGGCCTTGAACCGGGCGTCGCAGCTGGGGGCGGCCCAGGTGCGGGTGATGTCGGAGCCATAGCCATGGGACTTGGCGCCCGCGTCGATGAGCAGCACCCGGCCATTGCGGTTCTTGCGCTTGCCCTCGTAGTGCAGGATGGCGCCCTTCTCGTCCAAGGCCACGATGGTGCCGTAGGGGAGTTCGTGATCGACGCAACCCACGGCCTGCACGTACGCGTGGTGGATCTCCAGTTCGGAGGCGCCCTTGAGGAAGGCTTCGAGGGCGGCCTTGTGGCCGCGCGCGGCCAGCTCCGTGGCCACTTCCAGGCACTTCACCTCGTAGGCAGTCTTGAAGGAACGGGTCCAATCCAGGTGCTTGGTGAGCTTGTCGGGATTCAGGGCCAAGCCGGCCTTCCCGGCATGGTCGAGGTCGGTACCGATGAAGGCGGCCTTGGTGAGCTTGCCCAGGCTTTCCCAAACGGCTTCCACCGTGGCGGCTTCAATGAGGGTGAAGCCCTCGGCCCAGAACGGCGTGCCGCCCCAAAGGGTTTCCAAACTCGCCTGCTCGTACCAGAAGTCTTCGGGAGCGTAGCGAATCAGGGTGGGCTTCTGGCCGGGGCGCACCACCAGCAGGTGGTGGGGTCCCTGCAGGGGGCACCAGTGGGCGAAATGCGGCACCGCGTGGAAGGGGGCTTCCTGATCGTCGGCGAAGTAGGTGTGCTGTTCGCCGGATCCCAGCACCAGGGCATCGAAGCCCGCGTGGGAAAGGGCTTCCTCCGCCTTCGTTTGGCGAGTGGCGAGGTGTTCCAGGAAGAGGGCCTTTAAGGTCATCCGCGGCTCCGGCAAGGGTCACCAGTCTGCCACGGCCCGGTTCCGATTCCGCTCACCTTGGCCCCATTGGCCGCCCCGGTCAGGGGAATCCGACAAATCAGGCCCTCAGAGCCATTGCAGGGGTTTGAGCTCCGGTGCAAACCCGTGGCGCACGGCCTTTTCGAAGAAGAGCTGGAGGCTGTCGCGCTCGGCTTCGCCCAGGGTGTAACTGATGTTCGAGGTGAGGTACTCGTTGAGTTCGAGGCGCGTCCACCCGATGGTGCGGCGGGCCTCCTCGATGATGAGGTTCAGGTTGGACATGCCCTGTTCCAGGCTCCGGTGGAAGAATGGGGCCACGCCGCCGGGCTCCGGGAAGGCGGGGGCATCGGCGCGCACGGTCCAGAGGGCGAAGACGAAGGGCAGGCCGGTCCAGGCGTGCCATTCCTCGGCGAGGTCCAGTACGTAGAGACCCTCCTTGGGGGTGCGCATGGCGGTATCCCCGATGATCAGGGCGGCATCGTGCTGTTCCAGCATGGTGGCGAGATCCGGGCCCAGGTCGGAGGTCACGGGGCTCACCCCGTAGCGCTCCCGCAGCAGGAGCTGGCCCAGCACCACGGAGGTGCGACTGGAGGTATCCAGGGCGAGGCTCCGGATCTGCTCCGGGGGCACCTTGGAGAGGATCACGACGGAGCGGACCCGCTTGGGGCTGGCGATGCAGAGCCCCGGCACGATGCGGAGATCCGGGATGCGGAGGTACTCGATGGAGCTTATGAGGCCCGCATCCACTTCGCCCTCCCGAAGGCGGTCGGCGCAGACGGAGGGGTAGTGGAACTTCAGGTGGAAGCGGTCCCACCCCAGCCCCTGCTTGAACCCGTAGTTCAAGGGCGCGGCGTTGAGGTAGTCGATGATGCTCAGTCGGAAGGGACGCTCGGCCATCCAGCCAGTGTATCGGGCCCCCGTCCGGGGCCGAGGGGATGCTGTCCTATCCATTCCGGACGAGGGGTCCTATCATTCCGCATGCTCTGGTTCTACGAACTGGATGGGCCCCTGGGACCCATGCACGCCGCCTTCGACGGCCGGGGCAAGCTCCGCGAACTCGGATTCGGAGGCTTGGATCCCCGGAAGACCACGCCCCTGGCTCCCAAGGAACAGCGCGAAGCCTGGCGTTTTCTGCGGATGCAGATGGAGGCCTACTGGGGAGGGAACCTGCGCACCTTCACGGTGCCCCTCGCGCCGGAGGGTTCGGAATTCCAGATGCGAGTGTGGGACGAGCTGGTGAAGATCCCCTACGGGCAGACCATCAGCTACCTGGATCTGGCCAAGCGCCTGGGCGACGAGAAGGCCACCCGCGCCGTGGCCGCCGCCAGCGGGGCCAACCCCATCGCCATCTTAGTGCCCTGCCATCGGGTGGTGGGCAGCGACGGAACCCTCACGGGCTATGCGGGGGGCAAGGACAAGAAGGCGTTCTTGCTGAACCTGGAGCGGGGGCTTCCCCTGGCGAAGCAACTGGAACTGGGCCTGGAGTAGCCTCCGGCCGCTCAGGATTCGGAGAGGGGACGGGGCGCCGAGGGGCGGCTCCAGATGAAGGTGAGCACGCCCGCGAAGGTCAGCCCCATGGCCAGTTTGGCCCAGAGGGGAGCCCGCACGACGCAGAGGCTGAAGCCGCCAGAAGCGAGGATCAGGAGGGTGGCCATGCGTTTGGCCGAGGGGCGGATGGCTCCACCCCGCTCCCAATCGGAGATGAAGGGGCCCAACCGCGGGTGCTTGAGCAGCCAGGTGTGAAGCCGCTCGGAGGACCGCGCGAAACATGCGGCGGAGAGGAGCAGGAAGGGCGTGGTCGGGAGCAGGGGGAGCACCACCCCAAGGAGGGCGAGGATCAAGCTGGCCACCCCAGCGAGGATCAGCAGGGGCCGCAGCATTACCTGAGCGGCGTGGGGATGGGAGCTGCGGGGCCGCGCTGCAGCACCCGGGTGTGATCCGCCTGGGCGCCGAGCGCTTCCCGGAGCACCGCGTGGGCCTTCAGGGGATCCACGCTCTCGCCGCAGGTGAAGAGGTCCACTGCGGCATAGGCATGCTCGGGCCAGGTGTGGATGGCGAGGTGGCTCTCGCTGATGATCACGGCGCCGCTCACGCCCTGGCCGCCCTCGGGGCCCGAGAACCGGTGGAACCGATGGGTGAGGATGGTGGCTCCCGCTTCCCGCGCCGCGCGCAGCATGGCCTCGGTGATGAACGCGAGATCCGTCAGGCGACCCTCGTCACATCCCGTGAATTCCACCAACATGTGATGGCCTAAGGCCTCCATGGAATTTAAGCTCCTCTTCAGATTGGATTCTAAGGCGGAATCCAGGAGAAATCCCGTTCCGGCATCGCCCCCCCACCGGAATCAGCCTGTTGGGCCCGTTTCTTCCCCCGAGGCATCGCGTGCAACCCACCTTTTCCCATGTAGGTCTCAGACCCGCCCTGGAAGGCGCGGGGTTCGAGGTCATGTCCTTCGATCGGCAGGGGCGCTGCGGGTACCGGTCTCCAGGGCTATCGGCCTTGTTTGGCCAAGAAGCGGAACCACCCAGATCCTGGGAGACCTTGATGGCCCAGGTGCATCCGGAGGATCGGGAGGCCCTGGAAGCCTGGCATGGGGCCCCGCGGGGCACCTGTCATGACCACCGGATCATCACACCCCGGGGCGAAGTGCGCCGGGTGCGCGGGCACGTGGTGGAGGAAGGCGATGCGGGATGGCACTACCTGATCCAGGATTTGACGGACCTGCACCGGGCGGAAGTCTCCCTGGAGCACCTTCGGCTGGGCGCCTCGGGCCTCTCGGGATCGGCCTTTTTCCAGGCCCTCGTCATTCACCTCGCCGCCGCCTTTGAAGCGCCCTACGCCCTCGCAGGGGAACTGGTGGGCACCGACTCAGTGCGCACCTTGGCTTTCTGCGACCACGGACGATTGGGCGAGGAGTTCATCTACGGCTTGGTCGGCACGCCCTGCGGGGATGTGATCCGCGCGGAGGCTTGCTTCCATCCGCACGGGGTGCAAGTCCGGTATCCCGACGATTCGGCGCTCGTGGATCTGGGCATCGAGGGCTACCTGGGCACCCGTTTGGTGGACAGCCATGGGCGGGTGCTGGGCGTGCTGTGCGTCATGAGCCGGGAACCCCTCTCGCCCCACCCCGGAACGATGGACCTCCTCTCGGTCTTCAGCGCCCGCGCTGGCCTGGAATTGGAGCGGATCCGGAACGAGGAGGCCCTTCGCCAGACCCAGCAGCTGCTCCAGGGGTTGGAGCGCATGAACGCCATGGCGAGCCTGGGCGCGGGGTTGGCCCATGACCTGAACAACCTGCTCGCGGTGATCCAGAACTACGCGGAGCTGTGCGAGCTGGAGATGGAAGATGGACAGCTGCCTTCGCCCCAGCACGTGGCGCGGGTGAAGGAGGCTTCCATCCGAGCCGGCGCGCTCACGGCCCAGCTCATGAGCTATGGTCGGGCCCGCAAGGGCCAGGTGGAGCGTTTCGAGGCCGGGGAACGGCTGCAGCGGCTGGGTGGGCTCCTCCGGGCGGCCATGCCCCCCAAGGTGAAGTTGGAGCTGGATCTGGCGGGCGGCGAGAACTGGATGGAAGCGGATCCCACCCAGCTGGATCAGATGGTGGCCAACCTTGTGCTGAATGCCCGGGATGCGCTGCCCACGGGTGGGCGGATCCAGGTTCGGTGCGCGGCACTCGCCCGCGGGGGCATCCGCCTCACGGTGCAGGACGATGGCACGGGCATGCCGCCGGAAGTGGTGGCGCGCCTCGGCGAGCCCTTCTTCACCACCAAGGGCGAGGGGCGGGGCACGGGGCTGGGGCTCGCGAGCGTGCGATCCATCCTTGACAAACTGGGCGGTGAATTGCAGGTGGAAAGCGTGCCGGGCGAAGGCACCACCTTCCACCTGGAGATCCCCGTTAGGGCTTGAGGGGCTTCAGCAGGGCGATGAACTCGGCGTGGGCCGTGCGGGGGAAGAGGTCCAGGGCATGGAGCTCCTGGATCGCCCAGGCGGTGGAGAGGCGCTGGAGATCCCGGCAGAAGGGGGCGCCATCACAGCCGATGAGGATCAGGTGCCCGGCCTTGGCCGTGAGCAGTTTGGTGGCCAGGGCCTCGTCGAGACCCGCCCGAGGGGGGTCGAGGAGGATGAGGTCTTCGGGGCCACCGAGGTGCTCGGGGCACCATTCCGCCACGTCGGAGGTGACGCACTCCGTCGGGAGGTCCAAGGCCAGCATGTTCTGCAGCGCTCGCTCCACGGCGGGCTCGTAGCTTTCGACGAGCATGCGTTTCTGGAACCGATCGCCCAAAACGGCGGAGAAGAACCCCACGCCGCCGTAGAGGTCGTAGAGGGTGTTGCCCCGCAGATCCCAGCCGTTCAGCACTTTGGAAAAGGCCTCATGGGCCCACTCCGGGGAGACCTGGAAGAAGGCCCCCGCATCCTGGGACAAGCGCAGATCCCCAAAGCGGTGGACCACGGGGCGGGCATCCTTGTGCCAGCCATCGGGCTCCAGGAGCCAGGCCTGACCGTTCTCGTTCACCGCACGGACATCGCCCGCGGGGGTGCCGGTGACCAGCTCCCACCGTTGGGATTTGCCGGGCAGGATGCGGGCCTCCAGGGCCTCCGTGAGGCGGGGGATGGCCTGGGAGAGGGGATCCGCGGCAGCGGGGCACTTGGAGACGGCCACCAGGGCGTGGCTGCCCCGGCGGTGGTAACCCAGGGCGGCGCCATCCCAGTGCAGCTGGATGCGGTGGCGACGGGCGCTGGCCGGGGCGGGGTGGAAGGTATAGGGCTGATTGGGGAGCTGGCGGCCCAGGAGGTCGGCCACCATCAGGGCCTTGAGCTCGCCCTCGTGGGGCCCGGCCTCCCAGAGGTCGCATCCTCCACAAGCCTGGGCCACGGGGCAGGCGGCCTTGACCCGGCGGGCATCCTCGCGGACCCAGCGGGTGACGGTGCCTTCGGCGTGGCGGGGCTTCCAGCGCAGTTCGGCTTCCACTTCTTCGCCTGGGAACAGGGCCACTGGGGCTCGGAGCAGGATCCGGCGTCCATCCTCAGCGGAGGCCAGGCCGAGGCCGCCCCAGGTGAGGCGTTCGACCACGCCGCGCCAACTCATGGTGGGGGCCGGTGAATTCCGATAGGCTGGCTGGGCCTTTCCATTCTTCCCCGAACGGGAGCTATCCTTGCGTTTCACGGTCCTGATCCCCCCAGAGCACCGTAACACCCTCCTGGACCAGGTCCGGAGGGAGATCCGGCGCAGCCTCATCTGGGCCGAGGGTTCCGAGGCAGACGTGGTCATCGGGTGCCTCGGCGAGGGCCACCTGGCGGAGTGCCTCATCTGGCCCGGCATTGAGGGGGCCGTGGCCTTGGTGAACGCCGGCTGGGAGCGGGTGAAGGATCAGACCCACATGGAGCGCCTGAACGAGATCGGGCGCGCCCTGGCCAGTGAGCAGAACTTGGATCGCCTGTTGGACTTGATCTTGCGCCTGGGCCGTGAGCTGTTGTCGGCCGAGGCCGGTTCCATCTACTTGGTGCAGGGGGAGGAGCCCCAGGAACTGCTCTTCGCCCACACCCAGAACGCCAAGTTGAGCCTGCCCTTCCACCGCTTTAAGATGCCCATCAACCCCAGCACCCTGGCGGGATTCGTGGCCTCCACGGGACAGACGCTGAACCTGGCTGACGTCTACGAAATCCCCGAGGGCTCGCCCTACCAGTTCAGCGATGCCTTCGACAAACAGGCGGGGTACCGCACCCAATCCATGCTCGTGGTGCCCATGCAGGACACCGAAGGCCGGATGTTGGGCGTGCTGCAGTTCATCAACCGCGTGGAACCCGAGGGCCTGCAGCCCAAGGTGGTGCCCTTCGAAAAGGAGCACCGCGACCTGGCCACCAGCCTGGCGGGGCAGGCGGGGGTGGCCGTGCGCAACGCCCAGCTCCGGGAGGAGATCGAAGTGCTCTTCGAGGGCTTCGTGAACGCCTCCGTCACGGCCATCGAGGCCCGGGATCCCGTCACTTCCGGTCACTCCGGCCGAGTGGCCGACCTCACGGTGGGATTGGCCGAGGCCGTGAACGCCACGCCTAACGGGTTGTATGGCGACCTCTTCTTCTCGGATCGGCAGCTGCGCGAAGTTCGCTACGCGAGCCTGCTGCACGATTTCGGCAAGGTTGGCGTGCGCGAGCAGGTGCTCGTGAAGGCCAAGAAACTGCAGCCCGAGAAGTTGGAAGTGATCCTGCAGCGGCTCCGCCAACGCCAGCTGGAGGATGCCCTGGTGCTCATGGAGCAGGCCTGGGGTCGGGGCGAACCCTTCGATGCCGCCGCCTGGGAGCGGATCCTGAAGGGCCGCGCGGAGGATTCCGAGCGCATGATCCGCCTCGTCCTCCAGAGCAACGAGCCCACGGTGCTGGCCCAGGAGACCGCCGACGGGCTGGGCGTGCTGGGCGGCTTGGACTACGGGCATTGGGATGGCAGCCGCAAGTCGCTGGTGGACCCCAAGGACCTGGCCTGCTTGAACATTCGCCGCGGCAGCCTCTCCGAGGAGGAGCGCCTGGAGATCGAAAGCCACGTCACGCACACGTTCCGGTTCCTCCAGCAGATCCCCTGGACCAAGGACTTGGGCGGGGTGCCCGAGATCGCCTACGCCCACCACGAGCGGCTCACGGGCACCGGCTACCCCCGGAAGTTGGCGGAGAAGGAGATCCCCGTCCAGAGCAAGGCCATGGCCATCAGCGACGTCTTCGACGCCCTGACGGCCCGGGACCGGCCCTACAAGGGGGCGGTGCCCCTGGAGAAGAGCCTTTCCATCCTGGAAGAGGAGGCCCGGAGCGGCCATTTGGACCGGGTGTTGCTGGATCTCTTCATCGAAGCCCGGGTCTTCGAGCGAGTGGTGAAGGCGTCCTGACGCCCCTTGGGCGATGAAGGTCCGGGGTTGACCCCAAGTCGTGCGACAATAACCGGTTGGAGCCGAATATGACCGAGACCGCTGAGCGCACGCCGACCCCCATCGATATCCAGGGGATCATGGAGCTGTTGCCCCATCGCTATCCCATCCTCCTGGTGGATCGGGTGGAGGACTTCGAGCCCAAGCAGTGGATCCGCGGCATCAAGAACATCAGCTACTCCGACCAGATCTTCCAGGGCCACTTCCCCAAGCGCCCCGTGTTTCCGGGTGTGCTCATCGTGGAAGCCATGGCGCAGACCGGCGGCTGCCTGATCATGCAGGAATTCGAAGACCGCTCTAAGAAGGTGATCTACTTCATGGCCATCGACGCCGTGAAGTTCCGCAAGCCCGTGCTGCCGGGAGATCAGCTGGTCATGGAGGTCAAGGTGGTCAGCTTCAAGGGCCGCATCTGCAAGATGCGCGGTGAGGCCTTCGTGAACGGCGCCAAGGTGGCCGAGGCGGAGTTCATGTCCATGCTCCAGGACCTCAGCAGCGAGGAGGCCGGCCAGTGAGCGCGCAGGTCCATCCTTCCAGCATCATCAGCCCCGACGCCGTGCTCGGCGAAGGTGTCGTCATCGGTCCCTTCTGCGTCGTGGAAGGTTCTTCCCGCATTGGCGCCCGCACGGTCTTGCGCAGCCACGTGGTGGTGGGCCCCTACACCACGGTGGGTGAAGACTGCGTGCTCTTCCCCCACAGCACCGTGGGCATGGAGCCCCAGGACCTGAAGTTCAAGGGCGAAGCCACCACCCTGGAGATCGGGAACCGCAACCAATTCCGCGAGGGCACCACCATGCACCGCGGCACCGTGGGCGGCGGCGGCATCACCAAGATCGGCGACGACAACTTCTTCATGGCCCAGGCCCACGTGGCCCACGACTGCATCGTGGGCAACAAGAACATCTTCGCCAACGCCGCCACCCTGGCCGGTCACGTGGAAGTGGGCTCGGGCTGCAACATCGGCGCCTTCTCGGCCGTGCACCAGTTCTGCCGCGTGGGCGACCATGCCTTTATGGGCGGCTTCACCGTGGCCACCCTGGACGTGCTGCCCTTCATGAAGACCGTGGGCGCCCGAGAAACCAAGAGCTACGGGGTGAATTCCATCGGCCTACAGCGGAAGGGCTTCGCCCCCGAGGTCATCGAGGGGCTGAAGAAGGCCCACCGTCTCCTCTTCATCTCCGGTCTGCAGCGCGAAGAAGCCCTGGCCAAGGCCGAGGCAGAGCTGGGTTCCATTCCAGAGGTGGCCTACCTCCTCCGGTTCGTACGAGAGAGCAAGCGAGGCGTGCACCGTGGTTGAAACCAAGAAATTCGCGACGGTGGCCATCATCGGCCTGCCGAACGCGGGCAAGTCCACCCTCCTGAACGCCCTCGTGGGCGAGAAGGTGGCGGCCACCAGCCAGACGCCCCAAACCACCCGGGGCAAGGTGCTGGGCGTCGTGAATCGCGGGAACACTCAGATCGCTTTCCTGGATACCCCCGGCATCCACAAGCCCGAGCACGCCCTCAACGAGCGCATGATGCGCCACGTGGACGTGGCTCTGGATGAGGCCGACCTGATCCTTTGGATGGTGGACGCGGACGAATACCTCGGACCTGGCGAACATGCCCTGGCCAAGCGCCTGCGGAAGATGGACCGCCCCGTTTACATGCTGCTGAACAAGATCGATCTGCTCTCTAAGGGGCGGCTCCTGGAGAAGGTGGTCACCTACAAGGACCTCCTGCCCTTCAAGGAAGTCATCCCTATCGGCGCCAAGATGGGCCTGAACCTGGATCCCCTCTGGGCCATCCTGGAGCGGGATGCCCCTGAAGGCGAATGGGCCTACGACGACGACACCTTCACGGATCAGACGGAGCGCAGCCTCGTCACGGAGTTCATCCGCGAGAAGGTGCTCCGCAAGACCCAGGAGGAAGTTCCCCACGGCGTGGCCGTGCTAATCGAGCGCTGGCTGGAAGCCGGGCATGAGGATTTTCCCGAAGACCTGGATCCCACGGGTGTGTTCATCGCGGCCCAGATCCTGGTGGACCGCTCCAACCACCGCAAGATCCTCCTGGGCACCGCCGGCGAGAAGATCCGCGACATCCGCATCAGCGCTCAGCGCGAAGTGAAGAAACTGCTTCAGCGTCCCGTGCGCCTGGAACTCCATATCAAGGTGGAGGAGGGGTGGCGGGATCGGCCCGACAAGCTGGATCGCCTGGAGATCTGAGTTCATCCCATAAAAAAGCGCCGAGTGATCGGCGCTTTTTTATGGGGCTGGGCGGGCTTACATGCTCAGGTGGGCCAGGTGTTCCTCGGAGGTGATGGGCGTGTTGGCCTCATCGCTGAGCACCTTGCCATCGCGCAGCTTCACGATGCGGTGGGCGTGCTTGGCAATGTCCTCCTCGTGGGTGACGAGGATGATGGTGTTGCCCTTTTGGTAGAGCTCTTCGAAGAGGGCCATGATCTCCACGCTGGTCTTGGAATCCAGGGCGCCCGTGGGTTCATCCGCCAGCAGGATGCTGGGGTTGTTCACCAGGGCCCGGGCGATGGCAACACGCTGGCGCTGACCGCCGGAGAGCTGGTTGGGCATGTGGTCGGAGCGAGAGCCCAGTCCCACGTTCTCCAGGGCCTTTTGGGCCATGGCATGGCGCTCGGCGGGGGTGATGCCGGCGTAGATGAGGGGCAGTTCCACGTTCTGCAGGCTGGTGGTGCGGGCCAGGAGGTTGAAGGTCTGGAAGACGAAGCCAATCTCCTCGTTGCGGATCTGGGCCAGGTCGTCATCCGTCATCTTCTCCACCTGCTTGCCGTTTAGCTCGTAGCCACCGGTGGTGGGGGTGTCGAGGCAGCCGATGACGTTCATCATCGTGGACTTGCCGGAACCCGAGGGGCCCATGATGGCCACGTACTCGCCCTTCTTGATGGTGAGGCTCACGCCATCCAGGGCGCGCACCTCCATGTCACCCATCTGGTAAACCTTGGTGATGTCGTTGAGGACGATGAGGGGGGCCTCGGTCATGGGGACTCCTTAGGGGCTGTATGGAAATAAACCTGACGATTGTTAGTGGCTATCTGCGCCATCCAGCAAGGAAGGCGCCGCAGGGCGTAGTGGTTCTACGTACAAGGCGGCTGACGTAGCTGGGGGCGCAGAAAGCCACCAACCCCTTCCGCTATCGAAGGCCCCACCGGGGCCTTCTCCCGATCGGCCCTTGGGCCGATCGGAGCGGGGAACCGGGCGAGGGGCGGCGGCTTTCGCCATGCGGCGTCGGCCTCCCTCCGTGTGCAACCAGCACATCTGCGGTCGGCCTCCTTGCCTGGCTCGGCCGGCGCCCCTCGCAATCGTCAGGTTTATTTCCATACAGCCCCTAAAGCCAAGGTTATCCCAGGCCTGTCCCCTGGTTTCGCAAGGGGGGCGAGCGGCGTTTAGCCGGGGATGAGCGGGGGTGGATCTTGGTTGGCGAGCCGGAGGGCCAAAAGGCCGACACCCAGCAAAATGACGCCGTCCAGGCGCAGGACCCAGAGGGGACCGTTGGGCCCCAGGGCCTGAGCCAGCTCACCCAGGGCCAGGTTGGCCGGGGCCATGACCCCCACGATGGCCACCATGTAGAGGGCGCTGGCCCGACCCCTCAGGTGGGCGGGCACCCGTTTCTGGACCTGGGCGCTCATGACGGTGGCATAGGTGGAGGCGCAGAAGCCCATGAGGGCCAAGGGTATTCCGGCCAGAGCTGGGGGCGGGGGCAGGGCCATGAGAAGGAGGGCGGCCCCATAGCCGGTAAATCCGAAGGTGATCCGGCGGTGGGCGGGCTCCGGGTGGCGGAGCACCCACATGGCCCCGGAGACTGCGCCGACCCCGAAGGCCGCCAGCAGCCCCGCGACGCCTCCCTCCTGGAATCCCAGGTATCGGGTTCCGTAGACGGGCAGCAGGGCCATGTAGGTCCACCCGAAGATGCCGGTGCAAGTGGCCAGGATGAGGATCCGCGCGAGCACGGGATCAGAGCGGAAGCCCCGGAAGGCCTCGGCCAAGCCCAGTTCCCGGGTCGCCGCGTGGACTTGGGGCTTCATCGGCAGGCGGGCCAGCACGGCGATGAGCCAGAGGAAGCTCAGGCTGTTCAGCAGGAAGTTCCCGGCCGCACCCATGTACCGGAAGGAGAGGGCGGCCACCAGCGGCCCCACGATGCGGGCCAGGTTGAATTGGGCGCCGCCCAGGGCCATGGCGGAACTCAGGTGCTCGTGGGGTACGAGGTCGGAGAGGATCGCGTGCCCCAGGGGCATGGCCGCGGCCGTGGCCATGCCGCCCAGGAAGGTCAGGAGCAGCAGGCGCCCCATGGTGAGCTCCCCGCGCCAGGCCAGGGTCGCGGCCACCAGGGCCAGGGCCGCCAGCAAAGCTTGGGTGAGGATCAGCACCTTGCGCCGGTTGAAGTGGTCGCCGAGCCAGCCGCCCATGGGGATGAATACCAGCATGGCGAGGCCCGAGGCGAAGCTGAAGCGGCCGCCCCAGCGGGCCGCCTGGGTTCCGGCCAGCAACAGCACCACCCAGCTCTCGGCGAAGAACTGCATGAAGCTGCCCAGGTTGCTGACGAAGCCCGCGGCCAAGTAAGTGGGGAACCCCGGCAGGGCCAAAGGGCCCTTCCGCAGGCTCATCCGGGCACTTCCACCAGCAGCGCCAGGCCCAGTCCCCCGCCGATGCCCAGGGAAGCCACCCCCAGGCCGCCGCCTCGCAGGTGGAGCTGATGGACGAGGGTCGCGACGATGCGGGCGCCGCTGGCCCCGATGGGGTGCCCCAGGGCGATGCCTCCACCCACGACGTTGAGGCGATCTTCAGGCAGGTCCAGTTGGTGGGTGCAGACGAGGATCTGGGCGGCGAAGGCCTCGTTGATCTCCCAGAGATCGATGTCCTTCACCCCCAGGCCATGCTGTTCCAACAGGCGGCGGATAGCGGGCACCGGGGCCTCGCCCATGTCCATGGGATTCACGCCGGCTTCGGCGCTGCCGAGGAGCCGGGCCAGGGGCCGGAAGCCGGGAGCTTGGTCGGGCCGGGCCAAGATCAGGGCGGCGGCGCCATCCGACAATGCAGAGGCGTTCCCAGCGGTGACTTGACCGTTGGGATCGAAGACGGGGGCCAGGCGTGCCAGGGAGGCCGCGGAGGTCTCCGGGCGGACGCCCTCGTCGTGGTCCAGGGCGGGATGAGAAGCGGTTTCCAGGCTGAAATCCGCGGCGGCGGCCCGGGCATGGCTCCGGGCGGCATAGGCGTCGGCTTCCATCCGCGTCACCCCCCGGCGCTGGGCGAGGTTTTCGATGGTTTCGCCCATGAGCAGGCCCGTGACGGGACAGCGGAGACCATCCTGGTGCATGACGTCCGGCAGGGTGCGGTGCCCCATGCGGAACCCCCAGCGCAGGCCCGGCACGAGGTGGGGCGTGTCGGACATGGCCTCGCTGCCTCCGGCAAGCACCGCTCCTTGGGCGCCTTGCTCCAGGGCCAGGGCCCCCAAGATCAGGGCCTGGAGGCCGGACCCGCAGGCCATGTTGACGGTGGTGCCCACGGTCTGGTTGGCGAGGCCGGCTTTAAAGGCGATGGTCCGCCCCGGGTTCATGCCTTGGGTATGGCTCCGGGCCATGCCCCAAAAGGCTCGCTCGGGCCGGGGGAGGGCGGAGTCCTCCAGGAGGGAGCGGACGATGGATTCGCCCAGGGCTACGGCCCCCAGGCCCCGGTAGGCGCCGCCATAGCGGCCCTGAGGCAGGCGCCGGGCGGCGAGGAGGTTCACAGCCTGGAACTTCATTGGGCCAACCAATCTTCAGGGGTGGCCTCCCGAGGCCCCAGTCGCGGGTCCGGCGGGAACCAGGAATCGAGCACGGCCAGGTGGCGCGCCACGTACTCGCGAATCCAGAAGCGGAAGCGCTTCATGCCGTGGAATTCCTGGGTGGGGCTGGCGACCCCCACGGCCTCAAGGCCCGCCCGTTCGGAAAGGTACAGGGCCCGCGGAAGGTGGAAATCGGAGGTAACGATGATGCAGCGCTTCAAACCGAAGACCACCGAGGCGCGCTTGAGGCTGTCGTAGGTCCGCCGCCCGGCGTAGTCCTCCACGATGCGAGTGCGGGGGATGCCCTGCTTGACCAGCCAACGGCGCATGGCCTGGGGTTCGTTGTAGGTGGGGGTCCGGTTGTCGCCGCTGACGAGGAACCACTCGGAGCGCCCGGCCCGGTGAAGCGCCAAGGCGGTGCGAAGCCGCCCTTCCAGTACTTCGGTGGGTTCACCATCTCCATACACACCGGCCCCCAGCACCAGAATCGGTGCACCCGGCGGCAGGATCTGCTCGGGAGTCCGGATCCGGGCGGATTGCGATCGCGGGAACTTCCACAGCGTCCAGCACAGATCGAGGACAAGGAGGGCCGCAAGGCCCCCGCCCATGGCGCGCCAGCGTCGGGGTACACGTTGGAGGAGAGCAAGGATCGGCATGCTCGGTTAGCATAGATCCTTACGCCCCAATCGCCCTTGACCCGTTCCGAGTACCCCAGCAAATGACCCAGCCTCTCCCGCAATCCATGGCCCCAAGCGTCTCCCGGAGGGCCTGGCCGCTCCTCATGTTGCTGGCCGTTGCCGGCACCGGTTGCTACCGGGCCACGGGCATGGCCCGGCCGACCCTCGTGGCGAATGAGATCCCCGCCTCAGGCGGCGATCGCGTGGCGGGACTGAAGGCCACGGCCACCACCGGCGACTTCTTCCTGGGCAACGACTTCGTCTCCCTCGCCGTGGATGGGGCGACCTGGCTGAACGGCGAAGCGCAGTTCCAGGCCCCTTCGGGTGGCGCCATTTTGGATGTGGGGACGGTGGCCCTGGACCAGAACTTCAAGCGGATGGCGGTTCCCTGCGATCTGGTGGACCGTCTCGCTCCGGTGGTGAACCAAGATCCGAACCTGCCCCTTGTCTTCGACAGCATCGTGCCGGTGACCGAGGGGGATACCTCCTGGATCGAGATGCGCGGCGGCGTGCTGGATGCCGGCAACAAGCTCGGCCTGCCCGTGGACGGGAACCATCGGGTGATCGGATTGGAGGCGGTCCACACCATCTCCCTGGCCCTCCGAGGGCGCCATTTTCAGCTGACGACGACCCTCACCAACCGGACGGGTTCTCCCATTCCCGTCTATTCCATCGGCGACTACCTCGACCAGCGAGGTGCCGTGGGCTACCGCGTGGTGGCGCCGGGCCAGCAGACTTCGGGCATGGCCCAGGTGGCGGGTTCCCCCACGGTGGGAGCCGCTCCCGTCTCTCTGGTCCATGATTGGGGCGTGGAGATTCCGGGCAGTGATTTTACCAAACCCTTGGGCACCTCGGTTCGGGCCATGGGTGTGGGATTTCAGGGCTCTGAGGCTGCCGGCGAATTCGTGGATAGCCACATGTCCCTGGGCATCATGCCCTCAGATCCCAACCGCACCCAGGTCTTGATTGCCTCGGATCCCCAGAGTGTCCTGAGTGAACCCCGGCCACAGGCCGCCGGCAAGGTCGTGGTGGGTCGGGTTCCAGATTTCGATTCGGGCGGCGCCCCACTGCCCATCTCCCCCGGCGGCAGCCTTACCCACTCCCGGAATCTGTACCTGACCGGCGGCTCGAGCGTTGCCGGTACGCGGCCTTCCCAGACCGCGGAAGTGTTCAACCAGATGTACCTGGATCGATACACCCTCGCCGGGCAGCCCTACGGCGTGGTGGGGTTCACCACCTTTGGTACCGCCGTTCAATCGGGACCGCTCCAAACGGAAATTCGCTTGGAGCGCTACCTGGATCCTGGGGTTTTCAACCCGGTTGCGGACCAGTTCACGGACTCCCGCTGGATGACGGAGCGGGTGGAGTTCCTGGAACGCGGGGAGGTCACGGCTGGTTCCCAACTCCACCTCGCCGTGTTGCCTGCGGTTCCCGAGTCCGCGGCCGACGTCGCGCGCAAGGACTACAACCAGGTGTTCCGCATCACCGTGCGCAATCGCTTTGAAGGGGGCAGTACCTCCCCCTTTGTCAAGTTCACGAACGCCTATTCCACCCGTCGCACTTCCCTCGCCGATTACCTCGAACCGAGGTTCGGGAATCCGTTCGTCATTCAGGAATCGCTGGCCCCGGAGCGGAACATCGCCCCTTATGCCGTCGACAGTACGGGCAATTTTGTCAACTACCGGCGTGCGAACCGGTATTTCGCCAGCCGTGACTTCTCCGGTGACGCCTATACCCGACAACCCATGAGGTTGGTCATCGCGGGATTGGATACCAGCGGGGGGTTGGATGCCTCCAAGGATCCCAATCTCATGCGGACCCGCCACTGGACGACGATGTTCTATCCCAATGCATTCCACCAAGCCGCCGGAGATTACGCCTTCGCAGGGGTGAATTTCCGCGCAGGCAATGAAGCCTTCGGCTCGGGTTTCCCGGCATCTGCCGCGGATATGTTCCTCGGCGCCCAGTTCGAACTTCCCTTGAGCCAGTCCTACCGGGCCTTTGCCCTGCGGGGTCCATTGGACTCACTCCATGTGAAGGATTTCGACACCAACCCCCAGGGTGAGCCGTCATTGAATTCCTTCGTGTTTAAAAACCGAAAGGAGCCCGCCGGCTGGGTGAGCTTTGATATTCCAGGCCCCAGCATCGCCACGGGGGGCGGCATGCACCCCATGGAGCAGCTGGCAGGGGCCTTGGCGGATGGGGTCAAGATCCTCGGCCGCACGGAGGTGGATCGGAACGTCTCAGCTTCGACGACCTACGCGGGCTACCGCTACGAATTCACGCAATATCCCATACCCGTGAACGAAGTCGCTCCCATCGGGGAGGATCCGCTCGTGGTGGGGGCCCGTTCCTCCGCGCTGGCGGATGGCAGCGTTACGGCCCTCTTCACGCCCGATCCCGCCGTGGCCGGGTATGCCGGCCTCCGTTCCTCCAAGGGCTGGACCTTGGCGGACTTCCTCAACCAGGCCCAGGGCCAGTTCAACGTGGTCCATCGCCCCCTGGGGCCCGAGGGGCTGTTCACGGTGAAGGGCTTCTCCCTGTCGGATCCGCTCGGATCTGGCGCGAACGCCTGGTGGGGTGACACGGATATCCTCTCCGGCGCCAAGCGCATGGGCGATTTCGACGGCCTCGAATTGCTGCGCGGCGAAAGCCTCGCCTCCCAAACGCCCGCCCAGTGGCACCAGGAGTACAAGAACCTCCGAGCCATCTGGTTCAAGCTCATCAATGCCCAGGCCCCCACGACCTTCACCAAGGCGCTGGGCCTATCCTCGGGCAAGTTCAGCTTCGATACCCCCGTGGGTCTGGCCCGTACCTACCTGAAGGTGGCCGCCACGCCCACCGAGGCGGACCTCACCAGCGTGCTTTCGGCGCTGAAATCCGGGGCTGCGGTCGCGTCCACTGGGCCGATGCTGGAAGTGGATGTGAACGGAGCGGCGGGGCCTGGCCAGCTGCTTGCGGGCACGAATCCCACGGTCACCCTGAACATCGCGCTCACGGCTCCGGAGTGGGTGCCCGTGGAACAGGTGCGGGTTTACGTGAATGGTGCCCTGGTGCAGACCTTGAATCCGGCCACCTTCACCGTGGATCCCACGGATGATCGCCGCAGCACCGTTGCCGTTCCTGGGATCGCCCTGAGCCAGGATTCCTGCATCGTGGTGGAAGCGGGCACCCCCGACGCGGGCCCCTCCGTGGGTTCTGCGCCCTGGAACACTCTTTACCCTGTGTGGTTCAAGCTCCAGCGGAACATCTATCCCCTGGCGATCTCGAACCCGATCTTCGTGCTTCGCAACGGCGGGACCTACACGCCCCCCGGAAACTAGACGCCATGGATGGCTGGCTCCCTGATCGATTGCCGCAGGACCCGGAGGCTGAAAAGAGCCTGCTGGCCACCTGCTGCGCCCCGGGCGGGGACTTGGCCTTCGCCGAAGTGGTGCTGGGTCTGACCGAGGAAGACTTCGTCGTTCCGGCCCATAAGGCGCTCTACAAGGCGCTGGTGCGGCTCCTGGAACGCCAGGTGGAGGTCAATCCACTCACGCTGAAGGATGCCCTCGACCAGAACGGGGAACTCTCCACGGTGGGTGGCTTTCCCGGGCTCACCGAGTTGCTCTCCGCCCAGGAAGTCGGGCGCCCCCAGGTGCTGGCGGATCTCCTTCGCCGCAAGCACAAGCTCCGCAGGCTGTTGCGCCTCGGCGCGGGCTTGGCCCGGCAGGCGGCCAATGAGGAAGAGGGTCCGGAAGCCTTGGTGGATGTGGCTGCCGAGGAGCTGTTCCGCCTGTCCCAGGGCGATGCCGATCGCAAGGGCCTCCTCTCCATCGAGAAGGTGGGCCTGGAAGGCATGGCCAAGCTCTACGACCGCCTCGATGGTAATGGCCATTCCGGCGTCACCACCGGCGGGGCCTTTCCAGCCTTGGATGCGCTCACTCAGGGCTTCCAGCCCGGCAACCTCATCGTGCTGGCGGCCCGCCCGGGCATCGGCAAGACCGCCCTGGCCCTGAATTGGGTGTTGGCCGCGGCCAAGAAACGGGGCATCTGCGGTGCCTTCTTCTCCTTGGAAATGAGCCAGGAGGAAGTCTTCCTCCGCATGCTCGCCTCCCAGGCCCGGGTGAACCTCAAGCGCATTCAGGCTGGGGAGTTCCCCGATGATGCGCGAGAGCGCATCCGCGAGGCCGGCAATGAGCTGCTCCAGTTGCCCGTCTACATCTCAGATCAGGCCTCCATCACCGTGCCCCAGATCCAGAGCATGGTGATCAAGCAGGGCAGCCAATCCAACCGCCGAGTTGAATTCCTCGTCGTGGACTACCTCCAGCTCATCAGCAGCCCCGATGGATCCCGGGCCTCCAAGCAGAACGAAGCCACTCGCGTGGGTGAGATCAGCCGTGGCCTCAAGCTGCTGGCCAAGGATCAGGGCATCCCCGTGGTGGTGCTCTCCCAGCTCAACCGCGAAGTGGAGCACCGGGCCGGCGGCCGCCCCCAGCTCAGCGACCTTCGCGACTCCGGTGCCATCGAGCAGGACGCCGACATGGTGGCCTTCATCCACCGTCGCATGATCGCCAAGGCCGATGAGGAGCCTCCGGACAACACGGCCGAGCTCGTCATCGCTAAGCACCGCAACGGTCCCACGAAGATCATCAAACTGCTCTTCGAGGGTGAGTTCGCGCAGTACCGGGAGCTGGTGGAAGAGACGAATCCATACTAATTTAAAGCTCACCACGAAGGCACGAAAAGAGCGAAGGCCACGAAGAAATCCTCTTCTTCGTGGCCTTCGCTCTTTTCGTGCCTTCGTGGTGATCGTTTCTACTCCAGCCCGAAGGTGCCCTTCTCCAGCTCGTTCTTCACCACGCTCATGAACTGATCGCCCACGGCGCCATCGATCACACGGTGATCGAAGCTGAGGCCGCTGAACATGATCTGGCGGATTGCGATGGCGTCGTTGCCGAGTTCATCGGTGACGACCACGGGGCGCTTGGCAATAGTGCCGATGGCCTGGATGGCCACCTGCGGCTGGCTGATGATGGGCAGCGCGAAAATGTCGCCGAAGACACCGGGGTTGGTGATGGTGAACGTGCCGCCGCTGATCTCGCTGGGCTGCAGCTTCTTGGCGCGGGCGCGCTCGGCCAGATCGTTGAGGCTGCGGGCCAGGCCGCCGATGTTGAGGCTGTCGGCGTTCTTGATGACGGGCACGATGAGGCCCCAATCCAGGCTCACAGCGATACCGAGGTTGATGTCCTGCTTGTAGATGATGTTGTCGCCATCCACGGAGCTGTTGACGATGGGGAAGGCCTGCAGGCCCTTGATGACGGCCTTCATGATGAAGGGCATGAAGCTCAGTTTGGTGCCGTAGGTCTCCTCGAAGGCCTTGCGGTGCTTGGCGCGCAGGCGGGCCACATTGCTCATGTCGATTTCAAAAATCGTGTACACGTGCGGGCTGGTGCGCAGCTTCGAATTCACCATGTTGTCCGCGATGATCTTGCGCATGCGGCTCATGGGCTCGATCTTCACGCGCTCGCCGGGGGCGAAGGCGGGCTGGGCGGGGGCGGGGGGCACGGCCAGGCCAGGAACCACGCCCATGGTGGGGGCGCTGGGATCGTGGGTGGCGGCCATCATGGGCATGGCGCCGCTCATGGGGGCGGGCGCAGCGGGGGCCTTGGCGCCGGAGGCGATGAAGGCTTCAATATCCGCCTTGCTCACGCGGCCATGCTCGCCGGTGCCCTTGACCTGGCGCAGGTCGATGCCGTGCTGCTTGGCCATCTCCCGGACCAGAGGGCTGCTCTTGGAGCGCAGGCGGGCCTCTTCGCTGTTGTCATCTTCATCGGTCATGGGGTGCACGGGGGTGGCCAACTTGGCCTCGGCGGCGGTGACGGGCACCGTCGCCGCGCCCGCGGCGGGTGCAGCGGCAGGGGCCGCGCCGCCGGCGGGCTTCTCACCCGCGGCGCCGATGCGGGCCACGATGGAACCCACGGGCACGGTCTTGTTCACTTCCACCAGGATCTCGAGCAGCACACCCGCGGCGGGCGCGGGGATCTCGGCATCCACCTTGTCGGTGCTGATCTCGTAGAGGGTCTCGTCCTTGGCGATGGTGTCGCCGGGGGCCTTGAGCCACTTCAAGACGGTGGCTTCGGCGATGCTTTCGCCCATCTGCGGCATGATCACGTCAAAGGCCATTTCGTGCTCCTCAGAGTTCCGGGGTACGGAGGTGGTAATCGGTTCGTTCCTGGAAGGCTTGAACGAGCTCCAGGAGGCGGACGTCGGAAAGGGAAGGGCCCATGAGCTGCATGCCCACGGGAAGGCCTGCGCTGAACCCCGCGGGGAAGGCCAGGGCGGGCAGGCCCGCCAGGGGAGCGCCCACGGCATAGACGTCGGCCAGGTGCATGGCCAGGGGGTCGTCCAGCTTGGCGCCCAGAGGGAAGGCCACCGTGGGGCTCACGGGGGTGGCGAGCACGTCCACACGCTCGAAGGCGTTGAGGAAGTCCCGCAGGATGAGGGTGCGGACTTTCAGGGCCTTGAGGTAGAAGGCGTCGTAGTGTCCCTTCGAAAGGCAGAAGGTCCCGAGCAGGATGCGGCGCTTGGCTTCGGCGCCGAAGCCGGTGTTCCGCGTGAGGGCCATGAGCTCGGCCAGGGACTGCCCTTCGGCGCGTTCGCTGAGGCCGTAGCGCAGGCCGTCGAAGCGGCTGAGGTTGGAGCTCACCTCGCTGGTGCAGACGAGGTAGTAGGCGTCGATGGCATACCGGGTGTGGGGAAGGTCGACCTCCACCAGCTCGGCGCCTGCGTCCTTGAACGCATTCAGCGCCCCCTGAATGGCCTCGCGCACCCCGGCTTCAAGGCCTTCACCGAAGTATTCCCGGGGCAGGCCGACCTTCAGGCCCTTCAGTGAGGCGGCCCGCAGGGGCCACAAGGCCTTTTGGCGTGGCAGATCCACGGAAGTGGCGTCCAGGGGGTCGGCACCGGCCATGACGCTGAGGAGGGCGGCTACATCCTCGGCGGTGCGGGCGATGGGGCCCACTTGATCGAGGCTGCTGGCCATGGCGGTGACACCGTAGCGGCTCAGCACACCGTAGGTGGGGCGCAGGGCCGTGAGGTTGCAGAAGCTGGCGGGCAGGCGCACGCTGCCGCCGGTATCGCTGCCCAAGGCGAAGGGCGCGTAGCCTGCGGCCACGGAGACTGCGGATCCACTGCTGCTGCCGCCGGGGACACGGGTGGTATCCCAAGGGTTCCGGGCGGGGCCGAAGGCGCTGAACTCGCCACTGGAACCCATGGCGAATTCATCCATGTTGGCCTTGGCCAGAGGGACGGCACCGGCCTGGAGGAGCCGGGTCACCACGGTGGCATCGTAGGGCGCGCGGTAGCCTTCGAGGATCTTGGAACCGCTGGAGCAGGCTGCGCCCTGCCAGTGGAGGTTGTCCTTCAGCACCACGGGCAGACCCAGTACGGGGCCGCGTTCACCGTGGGCGAGGCGGGCATCGGCAGCCCGGGCCTGGTCTAGGCTGCGGGGCATGTCCATGGACAGCACGCTGTGGAGACGGCCGTCCAGGTGGTGGATGCGATCGAAGCCGGCCTGCAGGAGGCCCTCGGCGGAGAGATCCCCGGCCGCCAAGCCTTCACGCAAGCTGTTGGGGGTGGCCCACGCCATCCGACCTTCCTCCGCAATCAGAACCATCAAGTGTGCCATCAAATGGCTCTTCCCTCGACCCTGCGGTCTGCGGGAGGGGGATCGGGGCCGCAGATCCGGGCGCGAGGGGCCTTGGCGGGGAGTGCCGGACCCTTCCGATCCCCGGAGGTGCTGATGGGCACGGGGGCGTCATGGTCAGATTCCTGCACGAACCGCAGGATTTAGGCTACCATCCCCCTTGCCCCATCCCAGCCGGACCTCTTCCCATATGAATCCTTTCGACGTACTTGAAGTATCCCAGGACGCCAATCCGGACGAGATCCGGGCTGCCTACCATCGCCTGGCCAAACAGTGGCATCCCGACCGGTTCGCCGGCGACGAGAAGGCCCAGGCCGAAGAGCGATTCAGGCAGCTGGCGGAAGCCTTCGCGAACCTCAAGGATCCCCTGAAACGCCAGTCCTACCAGACTGCCCGCCCCCAGGTGCCGACCAGTGGATCAGCCGGCTCGGCCGCCCAGCCGGGAGTGCCCACCCAAGAGCGATCCGCGGAAGATTGGGCAGAGGAGTCCCGCAAGGCCCTCGCCGCCCGGCAGCTGGATCAAGCCAAGGGGTACGTGCAGTACGCCCTTCGATTGGATTCGGCCCGGCCGGAGTTCCATCTGCTGCTGTCCGAGATCCTGGAAGCTGAAGGCCGGGATCCCCGCAGCGCCATCCGGAGCCTGGAGACCTACCTCAAAGCCAAGCCCAAGGATGCCGACGCCCTGATCCGGCTCGCGGACCTCTACCTGGGGCAGGGCATGCAGGCCCGGGCCCAGCGATTTCTGGACGATGCCCGGGTGATTGCGCCGAAGCACAAGCGATTCAATGAGCCTGCCGAAGGGAAACCCAAGGCCCAAGCCCCCGCGAGTGAGCCCGCGGGGATCGTGGACCAACTGAAGGGGCTCTGGAATAAGTTGGCGGGGAAAGGGTGATGATGACGATCAAGGCGGCGGGCATGACGGACGTGGGATGCGTTCGCAAGCACAACGAGGACAACCTCCTCGTGGATCCGTCCCTCGGGCTGTTCGTCGTTGCCGACGGCCTCGGGGGACATGCCGCGGGAGAGGTGGCCAGCCAGATCGTGGTCGAGCGGGTGGGCGAGTTCGTGGCCCAGACGAAGGAGAAGGACCGCACCTGGCCCTTGGAGTACGACACGACCCTGAGTTTCGATGGGAATCGCTTGAAGGTGGCGCTCCTCCTCTCGGACCAGGCCATCGCTGACGACATCCGGAAGAATCCCGAACGGGAGACCATGGGATCCACCGTGGTGGCGAGCCTTTTGAACCACCGCAAAGTCACCTTGGCCCATGTGGGGGATTCCAGGGCTTACCTGGTCACCAACGAGGGAATCCGGCAAGTTACCCGGGACCACTCGTGGGTCGCCGAACAGGTGGCGCATGGGATTCTCACGCCCTCGGAGGCCCGGGTACACCCCTTCCGCAACGTCATCACCCAGGCCCTGGGCAATGGCGGCGACCTGGAAATTGAAGTTCAGGAACTGGAGTTGGGCGATTCGGACCGACTTTTGCTTTGCTCCGATGGCCTGTCCGGTATGGTCGGGGACCAACAGATCTGGGACATCATCCAAAAAGCGTCTGATCTCGATCAAGCAGTCGAAAGTCTGGTGACTGCAGCAAGAGAGAACGGAGGTGAGGACAATATCACTGCTGTCCTGATCGGTTTGGCCAACGACAATACCGCACCTAATTAAAGACAGGCTTGACTCAAGCCACTCCAGTGCTATTTTAAACGGCATCTTTCCTCATAGTGAGGCTCCCCGTGGGTCTGTTCGGCGGAAAAAGCAAGAGTCTCGTAGGTCTGGACATTGGTTCCAGCGCGATCAAGGTCTGCGAACTTCAGCAGAGCGGCAAGGGCGCCAACGCGCGCTTCCGGCTGCAGAAGCTCGGTGTGGCCCAGGTTCCCCCCGATTCCATCGTGGATGGGGACATCATGGACTCCAATGCCGTGGCCTCTGCCATCCGCCAAGTGATGGGGGAACAGAAGATCAAGGCCAAAGAAGTGGCTATATCCGTGGCGGGCCAGCAGGTGATGGTCAAAAAAGTGACCTTCCCGCTCATGAGCCCCGCGGAACTCGCTGAATCCGTGCGTTGGGAGGCCGAAAGCTTCTTCCCCGCCGGGCAGGGGCTCGATTCCTACGCCCTGGACTACGCGGTACTCGAAGAGCGGCCCATGGAAGGGAACATGGATGTGGTGCTCGTGGCCTGCCGCAAGGACAAGCTGGAGAGCTACGTGTCCTGCGTCGCCCAGGCCGGCTACTCCCCCAAGGTGGTGGATGTCGACGTCTTCGCCCTCCAGAACGCCTACGAAGTGAACAGCACCCCCGGGGCCACCGACGAGGTCGTCGCCCTGGTGAACATGGGTGCCACCTTCACGAACCTCACCATGATGGTGGGCGCCCGCTCCGTCTTCTGGCGCGACATCAGCTGGGGCGCCAACCGCTTCACGGACAAGCTCATGGAAGATTGGGGCCTGAACCGCGATGAGGCGGAAGCGCTGAAGCGTGGTCGGGAAGCCGGCGGCCGCAGCCCCGAAGAGATCCAGCCCTCCCTCATGGCCATGGGTGATGCCTTCGCCGATGAACTGAGCCGTACCATCGACTTCTTCCGCAGCAGCTTCAAGGTGGATCGCCTTGACCGAGTGCTCCTCGCCGGTGGCGGGGCCCTCACCCCTGGCCTCGTGGATGTCCTCCAGGACCGCCTCCGGGTCAGCGTGGACCGTCTCAATCCCCTTCAGGCCATCGAGATCGACGGCCGCAGCGTGGATCCGGCCTCCGTGCGGGATCTGGGTTGCGCCGCGTCCATCGTGGTGGGCCTCTCCCTGCGCAAGGCGGGTGACCGATGATCAGGATCAACCTTCTAGGTGACGCTCTGGCCCAGGCCGGCACGAAGAAGGGCGGGGCGGAAGTCCAGCCCATGCAGGTCTACGTGGAAGGGGAGGGGGCCGCGCGCTCCAGCCTGCCCATCGCCGGGGTGCTCATCGCCCTCCTGGGCGTGGCGGGTTCCGGCGCCTACGCGCTGATGCTCTTCAATGACGTGCGCAAGCTCAGCGAGGAACAGGTCCGGTTGCAGGCCGAGGCCAAGAAATACGAGCCCTTCCTCCAGCTGGAGAAGACCTTCCGAGAGCGCAAGCAACAGCTGCAGCGCAAGGAGGACGTGATGAACGCCCTCAAGCGCCAGCAGGCTCTGCCCGTGCATTTCTTGGAAGAACTGGCCAACAGTCTTCCCGAGGACGTGGTCTTCACCAAGATCAGCCAGAAGGGGATGAACTTCACCATCGAAGGGGAGAGCCGATCCTTTGAGGCGGTGAACGCCTTCTACAACAACCTCCAGAGCCGCAACCGGTGGTTCAGCAAGATCAACTATCCGGGGGCGAGCAAAGCCGCCAACACCAATGTGCTGGTCTTCAAGATCAGCTTTGAACTTCAGAACGCGGTGTAGGAGGAGCGACGATGAATCCCCAGCTTCAACGTCAGATCCTGATCGGTGCCATCGCGGCGATCGTGGTGGGTGGACTCACCTACTTCGCTACGGGTGCCAAGCGTGAAGAACAAGAATCCCTCCGGGGCGCCAATGCCGACCTCCAGAAGAAGGTCGAGCAGGGCATGATGCTCAAGAAGCAGTACGAGCAGCTCCGGGAAGAGGTTGAAAAGCAGCAGAAACGCATCGATGAGCTGATCAAGATCATGCCCAACGATGCCGACATCAATGAGCTGCCCTACAGGGTCAAGAAGCTCTCCGATGGTTCAGGCATCGACCAGACCTCCTTCTCCGTCAAGCCCGAGCGGAAAGACCAGTACTACACCGAGAAGATGATGGATTTCGAATTCCGGGGGGGCTACCACTCCTTCGGCCAGTTCGCCTCCCTCGTTTCCGGGTACGACCGGATCATCAACATCTCCAACATGGAGTTGAGTCGGTTGAAGGATCCCCGCGGAATCTACTCCACCACGATCAAGTGCACGATCAGTGCGTTCGTCTATAACCCCGTGGAGCCGGTGGCACCGGCTGCTCCTACGGCTGCGGCGCCCGGCGCCAAGGCCGCGGGCAAGGATGAGTGAGGCCGTGGCCATGAAGATTCCCTATACCCTTCTCTTGGTCATGGCCCCGGCTCTGATGGCCCAAGGGGCTCCCAAGGCTGACAAGGCGGCTCCCTCGCAGGAGCCCGCGGCTGCGGACGCCGGCATCATCAAACAGGTGCCCTACAAGCCGACCCTCGTCCGGGAACCCTTCCTCACCCTCAGTGATGCGGGAGCCGCGGCAGGTGGCGATCTCGTGGATGATCTGGCAGTGAAAGGCCAGTTCAAGCGAGATGGCAAAGTTTTCGCAATCATCGCGGATAGCCGTGGCAATACCCGGTGGCTTCCCATCGGTTACAAGTTCAAGGATGGGGAACTCGTGGCCATCGATGATAAGTCGGTGACCTTCCATCAGTGGGATCCCAACTCCACCAACAAGTCCGTCTACCGAAAAGTTGTCAAGTCGTTCAAGCGCGAGGAGGCCAAACGATGAATGCTCGCCTGAGTTCCCTGCTGGTGGCCGGGGGCGTGGCCCTCGTGGCCCCGGCGTCCCTGTCCCTTTACGCGAATGTCGGTTCCGATGCACCGGTCGTCCGGTCCCTGGCCCTCCAGGGTCTTGAGGCCCAGGCCACCCAAGTGCATCTGGGGATTCCCGGCCTTCCGGGCAAGCCCCGTGTCGAAGTCTTGACGAACCCCCATCGGGTCGTTGTCGACATTCCGGGCGTGTTCCGGGGCTCCGTGGTGGGGCGTAAGGATTTGCAGGCCCTGGCCCATCCGCTGATCCTCAAGGCCCGCCTCGCCCAGTTCGCCGAGTCGCCCGCCCCCGTCACGCGCCTCGTTCTTGAAGTCGCCGCTGGTACCCAGGTCGCGGTTCATTCCACCGAGGCCGGCCTCACCCTCGATCTGACTGCTGGCAAAGGCAATGTGCAGGCCCGTTTCGAGGGACTGATGACTGCCCCCGCCGAACTGGCCCCTGCCACGGTGGCCCCGAAGGTGGAGACCGAAGTGGTCACCGCCAAGGCGACGGCCGCCCCCGCGAAGCCCCTGATGAACCTGCCGGGAACTGCGGGGTCCTTCAACGTGCTTCCCAGCCTGGCCGCCAGCACCCTGATGCCGGTGGCAAGCCCTGAGGCCATCCAGGAAGCCAAGCCCGTCGCTCCGGCTCAGGCTCCCGCTCCCACACCCGTCTCCAAGGCCGCTGGCTCCAGCCGTACCCTGGGTGATCGCGGCCAGCGCTACACCGGCGCGAAGATGACCATCGATCTGCAGAACACTGATCTCGTGAACTTCCTGCGGATCATCGCGGAGACCGGCAAGCTGAATCTGGTCGTCGACAACGATGTCCAGGGCACCTACAACTTCAAGTTCACCGACACCCCCTGGGACCAGATCCTGGATGTGATCCTGAAGAACGCCGGCCTCGGCAAGGAAATCGACAACGGCGTCCTCCGTGTGGCCAAGACCGAGAAGCTGCAGAAGGAGGAAGAGGACCGGAAGAAGCTGGATGAGGCCAAGGCCATCGCTGGCGAACTCCAGACCATGACCCGTCCTCTCTCCTACGCGAAAGTCGCAGACGTTGCGAAGATCGCCAAGGACATGCTCACGAAGCGTGGTTCGGTGATCATCGATGACCGCACCAATACCCTGATCATCACGGACCTGCCCTCGCGCATGGGCACCTTGGACGAGCTCATCCAGACCCTGGATGTACAGATTCAGCAGGTGCAGATTGAAGCTCGGGTCGTCGAAGCTTCAAAGGGTTGGGATCGGGAATTCGGCGTCAAGTGGCCTACGAGTAACGTTGGCGATGCCAAACTCTCAGTTCTAGATTCCACTGGGAAGGCTGTGGATGCCCCCTGGATGTCCACAAGCGGTGGGTCCTGGAATAGCGTTAACCCCTACAATAATAACAACCGCGTAGGTATGGTTGGTTTCTCCCCTGGCAAAGATGGCGTCACCACCATCCAGAATCCAGCCGGTGAGTTCTGGTTCAGCTTCCTGAGCAATCGCCTGAGCATCAATGCGATTCTTCAGGCCCTGGAGAAGGACAGCCTCGTCAAGATCGTCTCGAGCCCGAAGGTGGTTACCCAGAACAACAAGAAGGCGGTCATTCTCAGCGGCGAAAAGGTTCCCTATCCCGCCCAGCAGGGCGGCGCTGCCGGCGGTGCCATCACGGTCCAGTTCGTGGATGCCAACTTGAAGCTCGAAGTGACCCCTCAGATCACTTCCGATGGCACCATCATCATGGATCTCAATATTGAGAAGGCGCAGGCTGACTTCAGCCGGACGGTCTTGGGTACGCCCACCATCCAGCGCAAGTCCATCGAGACCCAGGTCCTGGTTCGGGATGGCGGTACTGCGGTACTCGGCGGTGTGTATATCACCAACAATCAGCTGGGTTCCACCGGCGTGCCCTTCCTCAAGGACATTCCCATCCTGGGTTGGTTGTTCAAGAATAAGGTCACCAAGGAAGACAACGCCGAACTGCTGATCTTCATTACTCCGCGCATCGTGCGGCAGTAGGATTCAGCTCTCGGAAGAGCGGGGCCTTCGGGCCCCGCTTTTTTGTGTACCCCAATGCTAAAAAAAGGCGGCCCGGGAAGGGCCGCCTTTTTGAGGGGGGAGCGGGATCTACTTGCGGATGGGAAGCGTGCGGACGAGCCGCTTGCAGTTGGTGCAGAGGATCGTGTAGGTGTCGGGCACCTCACCGTGGTACTTGAAGCCCGGCCCTTCCATGGGATCTTGATCCACCTTTTCAAGGCGGCCGAAATGGTACTCGGCGATCCGCACGCTCTGGGGGGCTGTGAGGTCAAACCCGCAATGGGTGCAGGAGATGGCGGCCATGCTCGCTCCGTAATGTGTGCCTGGCATCACTTCAGGAGATGCCAGATGCCCCAGCTTATCAGACCCAGCGCCGCCAAGCCCACGAGGATGCGCAAGAGGACCTGCCCAAGTTTGTAGGCAACCCAGAGGAGCACCACCAGGCCCAAGCCGGCCGCGGCCCAAGTCCACCCTTGCATCACGGTTTCTCCAAGGGCCAGGCGCGCAGGCCCTGGCCGGTTTTTAGGCCCACCTGGCCCTGGGCGACGCGCAACCTTAGGAGTTCAGGGGCCTGGAAGCGTTCGCCGTAGGCCTCCCGCAGGCGGTCCGCGATGGCCAGACGAAGGTCCAGGCCCACCTGATCGCTGAGCTCGAGGGGGCCGCGAGGATGGCCATACCCCAACGTCATGAGGACATCCAGGTCTTCGGCGGAGGCGACCCCTTCTTCCAGGAGCCGGATGGCCTCCAGGCCCAGGGCCAGGGACATGCGCGCCGCGGCGTAGCCCACACCGTCGCGGACCTCGGCCACGCGCAGGCCGAGGCTCTCCGCCAGGCTCCGAGCGCGCACCACGAAGTCGGAGGAGGCATCCGAGGGAACGACCAGTTCGACCACCCGCATGCTGCGCACGGGAACGAACAGGTGGAGGCCCAACAGGCGGCCCTCCAACCCCGCTGAGCGGGCCAGGGCACCCACGGGAAGGGCGGAGCTGCCGGTGAGGCAGAGCAGGTTGGGGGGGAGGGTTTCGCGCAACCTTTCCCAGATCTGGGCCTTCAAGCCGGGGTCCTCGGGCGTGGCTTCGAGCAGCGTGGTGCAGTCCTCCCATTGGCCCGATTCAAGGGCGCGGACGCGCCCGCGGAGGGCTTCGCCAGCCTCGGGAGCGATCTTGCCCTTGCGGGTGAGCACCTCCCAGCGGCGGCGCAGTTCGGCCAGCCCGCGCTCGGCGTGGCCCCGGTCCCGGCCCATGAGCCGCACCGCCAACCCTTGCTCGGCGGCCCATTGGGCCAGGGAGAGCCCCAGCACGCCGGGCCCCAGGATGCCCAATACCTCGGTCATTCGGAGATCCGCCCCGCGCCGAGGAATCCTTCCGGGATGCGGCACTCCAGGTGGTCCTGGCAGAGCCCTTCCCACACCACCCGGTGGCCCGTATTGAAGGCCTTCACGATGCTGCCCTTTCCCCCAGCCACCAGGTCTCCGGCGAGGTAGAGGCCCGGCACGGTGGTGTGGAACCGCTCGTCCACCACGGGGCTCTTTCCATCGATCATGACCCCCGCGGATTTGAGGAAACCCTCCGGGGTGCTGCCACCGATGCCATAGAGCACGTGATCGAAGGATTCGATTCGCCCATCTTTGAAGGTCACCTCCACGCGGGGGGAAGCCCCTGTGTCTCGCAGGCCTGAAATGTCAGCGCCCAGCCACACGCCGAGCTTCCCCGCGGATTCGAGGTCGGCGAGGATCTGGCGGTTCACTTCGTTGGCCTTGGCAAATTCGTGGCCCCGGTAGGCCAGGGTGGTGGGGCGGTCGGCGTAGAGGTAGGCCGCGTATTCCAGGGCGGTGTTGCCGCCGCCCACGACGAGCACTGATTCGCCAGCGGGGATGCCATGGTTCAGGTCGAAGTGCACGTGGCCCTTGAGGCTCGGGGGCAGGGGGTAGTCGGGCTTGTTGGGGCGGCCGAACACGCCGATGGCGATGACGATGGTGCGGGTGAGGAACTCGTCGCCCCGGGTGTCCCGGACCTTGAAACCGCCGCCCTCCAGCGTGTCGATGCGCTCCACTTCCGTGGCGTATTGGATGGGGAGATCGTACTGGGCGACGAAGGCATCCAGGGTCGACAGCGCCGTTTCCCGGGTGCCATCCATGATGCAGACGGCGCCGTCGCAGTCCACTTCCTGACCCAGGTAGACCTTGTCCACCCGCTTGCCGGGCGTGTACAGCTTCTCGATGGACCAGCTGTGGCTGGGGCCCTTTTCCAAGAGCAGGAGGCGCTCGATCCCCGCCCGGCGGGCTTCCACGGCGGTGCTGATTCCCGCGGGCCCCGCGCCCACGATGAGAAGGTCCAGATCCAGGGCCATGCCCATCCTCCGATCCTGTAGAGTGTGTCGCAAAATTCCCCGAAATCGCGATGAATCCCTCGCCGGATTCCTCCGGAGGAGGCCTCAGATCCCGGAGTCCGATACTTTCGGGGGCCCTCGGTCCCTGGAGGTGATCCGGGGCCCAGTCCGGTATGATAGGAAGCTTGCTTCCCATCCATGAGGCCTTCCACCACGGAGCTTCCGGGCTGCGGGCCAACCCCTCCACCCGGGTACCTCCACCCGGCCACCAAGGGCACATGCAGATCGATTACGCCGCCATCACCCACTCCGGCAGGGTGCGGAAAAACAACGAGGACGCTTACCTGCTGAGCGCCCTCAACGGCGATGAGCCCATCCTCAACACCCCCCCTCGGCCCCTTCCGGTGGGCACCGCGGGGCTGCTCGCCGCCGTGGCGGATGGCATGGGGGGAGCTGCGGCAGGTGAAGTCGCCAGCCGGGAAGGCCTCGCGGCCGTGACCTTGCACCTGTTTGGCCACTGGGGGCGCTTCTCCGAGCTGCCGCGCCGGGAGGAGGATCTCCTCAAGGCCCTCGTCATCGCCGTGGAGGAGGCCAGCGGCGCCATCCTCCGCTACTCCGATGACGATCGCACGGCCCGTGGCATGGGCAGCACACTCACCGCCGCGATGTTCTGGAATCAGCAGCTCTACGTGGCCCAGGTGGGCGATTCACGGGCCTACCTCTTCCGCGGCGGGCAGCTGCATCAGGTCACCGAGGATCAGACCCTCGTGAACGATCTGGTGGCCAGCGGCACGCTTACGGCTGAACAGGCCAAGGTGCATCCCCAGCGCAACATGATTACCCAGGCTTTGGGCTCCCCCCAGCAGCTGGTGGTGGTGGTCTACAAGATCGCCCTGCGGCGCGGCGACCGCCTGCTGCTCTGTTCCGATGGCCTCCATGGGGAAGTGGATGATTCCCGCATCCGGGAACTGCTCGCGCCGGGCTTCAGCCCCCGCAAGACCCTCGAGAGTCTCGTGGAAGAAGCCATCGCCAATGGCGGCCGTGACAACGTCACCGGGGTGCTCCTGGCCCTCAACGATCCCCTCCTCCCGCTGCCGCAGCCCGGCGAAGCACTGGTGGTGGAGAAACCCCTCCTGCCGGTGGTCCCCCGGGGTTGGATGCGGAAGATCAAGACCATCTTCGGAGTTCGAAAATGAGCCTGTTGCAAGGGGCGTTCAGCCTCAAGCGCTACCTGGTGCTGGGCCCCGTGCCCGAAGAGAAGGATCTGCTCGCGGGTCTCAGTGAGCAACGCTATCGCCCCTTCGAGGACGGCACCGAAGAAGAACGATTCGGCTGGGTGGATTGGCGCAATCCCCTCATCTCTCCGCCTGAGGCCGAATGGGTGGGCCAGGACCGCTTTGCCCTCTTTGGCCTGCGCATCGATACGCGCCGCGTGCCCCCCGTGCTGCTCAAGGCCCATGTAGACCTGCGCCTCTCGGGGCTCATGAAGGAGAAGGACCTCGCCTTCGTGGGCAAGGAAGCCCGAATCAGCTTGCAGGACGAGGTGAAGGTGGAGCTGCTCCGCAAGGTGCTGCCCACGCCCAAGGTCACGGAAGTGGCCTGGGATCTGAAGGGCGGCCTGCTCTGGACGACGGCGACGTCGAGCAAGGTGCAGGGCGTCCTCGCCCAGCTCTTCGTGAAGAGCTTCGGCCTTGAGCTGCAGCCCCTGGCGCCGCTGCTCCTGGCGGGTCGGCTGTCCCCGGAGATGGCTCCGGAATCGTTGCTGGGCCTCGAGCCCCTGAGTCTCGCGTTGGATGGTGAGTGATGCAGCCCATGGAATTGATCGAACAGGGCCGCTTCCTGGGTGAGGAGTTCATCCTCTGGCTGTGGATGCGCGGGCTCACCGAGGGCGGCGCCAGTGGCCACGAGGGCGATGGCTCAGCCTGTTTCCTCGATGATGCCGTGCAGCTCTCCGGCGAGCAGGGCGACGTGAAGGAAATCTCCCTGCGCAAGGGCAACCCCAGCGAAAGCCGCGAGGCCTTTGAGGCCCTGAGCCGTGGCATGCGCCCGGCCAAGGCCAAGCTGCGCATGATGGCCGGCGATCTGGAGTGGGTGTTCAGCCTCAACGCCGCCACCCTCGATCTCGGCGCCGTCAAGATGCCCCCCACCGCCTCCAAGGATCCGGCGGGCCGCCTGCAGGATCGCCTCTTCCTTCTGGAGGAGGGCGCGGGCCATCTGGAACGCCGCTTCAAGGCCTTCCTTCAGGAACGGACGAAGGATGCCGACGGCCTCCAGGACCGCATGCGGGAGTGGGTTCGCACGGGCCTTCAGGCCCCCGATGCTTCGGCCCCCTGGGAGGCCTGATGCGTAGGGCGTTTTGCCCAGCGTTGCTGTTCATTCCCGCGCTTGTGATGGCCCAGGATCCGGCCACCCAGGAGCGCGAAGCGCAGCTGCCGACGGGCGAAATGGCCAAGGTGCGGTTGCAGTTCCGCAAGGGCGTCTTCGTGGAAGGGCCGCTGCCCAAAGGGTTCGTCGCCAAGGCGGGGCGCAAGGGCGTGCTCTCCTACGACGACCTCAGCCCCGAAGGGCGGCGTTGGGCGCTGGCAGTCCTGTTTCCGAAGGATCGCTGGACCGAATCCGAAGTGCGCCACCGGGTGCACTACCCCGAGCTGGAATCCGTGTGGCTCATGGCGTCGCTCTTCACGGGCCACGGCCAGAACTACGGCCGGGTGATGCGGGAGAACCCCGATCAGCCCGAGAAGCTGGTGGATGGGGATCTCTGGCGCATTCCGATGAGCCTCCTCTGGGAAGGCTTCGGAGGAGAAACCAAGGGGGCCGACCGGAGTCAGCCCGAAGATGAATTGGACGACGAAGCCCGCGTGGCGGCCTATCGCGGGATGCTCTCCTTCGAGCGGGATGCCAAGGGGCCCTACGCCGCCTATCATCTGCGCAAAGCGGAGGCCCTCTACAGCTCCGTGGTGATCCGTTACACGGATCGCGTGGATCCGAAGGATGTGAATGATCTGGCGTTGGCCATCGCGGCCCGGAGCGGCATCGCCGACGTGCGCTCCATCCAGCCGGGCACCCTCGTGAAGATCCCTCTTGAAGCCCTGGCGGATCCCTTCCAGCCGGAGGGCACCAAGGCGTTGGAGGAGGAACGGGAAGTTCGGGCCGAGGTGCGGCGCACGGTGCGGACCGAGGCGGGCCCCCGTCTGGGCGGCGTGCGGATCGTCCTCGATGCAGGGCACGGTGGCGTGGATAACGGCGCCATGGCCAATGACATCTGGGAAGCGGATTTCGTCTACGACATCATGATCCGCGTGCGGCGGCTGTTGGAGCAGGAGACGGAAGCCTCCGTGAGCAGCACCATCCGCTACCCCACGCTCGGCTTCAAATCCCGGGAGCTCATTCGGCGGCCGGTCCGAGAGGCGGAGATCCTCACCACGCCGCCCTTCCCCAATGATGGGGACAGCCCCACCGCGGTGTCCGTGCACCTCCGCTGGGTGCTTTCCAACGAGCTGTTCTCGGATTTCGTGAAACGGAAGGGGGACTTCAACAAGACCCTTTTCATCAGCTTCCACGCGGATAGCCTCCACCCCAGCGCCAAGGGGTCCATGGTCTACGTGCCGGGCGCCATCCAGGTTCCGAGCCGCTTCGCGTTGCCGGCCCGCCGCACGGCCCGGGTTAAGGAAATGAAGCATGGGGGGCAGGTGGCATTCACAGCCCGGGAGAAACTCCAGGGCGAGGCCCGCAGCCGCCAGTTCGCGGAGGTGCTGATGCGCAACCTGCAGAAGGCGCGCATCTCCGTGCACCCCAACCGGCCCATCCGCAATGTGATCCACCGGGATGGCCGAAAATTCGTGCCCGCGGTGATCTGTTACAACCGCGCTTCGGCCAAGGTGCTGGTCGAAGTGGCCAACCTCACCAATGAGCAGGATGCGGCCAACCTGAGGGATCCTGATTTCCGCGAGCGGTACGCCACCGCGGTGGTCGCCTCCATCAAGGCCTACTACCGCAAATAGCCCTTCGGACCGATGCTTGGGGCATGCGGTGGATCCTGTTGCTCCTCCTGCTGTTCCTGCCGGGATGCCGGCCAGCGGAGCCCTTGCCGCCGCCTCCGGTGGCGCGGCTGACCCTCCACTTCCTGGATCAGGATGGAGAGCTGCGACTGCAACGCATTCCCGCCGAGGGGGCCTGGGCCTACATGGATGCCGGCGCCTGGCGTCCCCTCGAGGTGCTGTGGAAGGACGGGGGCAGGAGGGGAATCGGGGTGGTGCCCCGGACGGCGCCCATCTGGGTGCTGCTGAAGGACCCCGAAGGCGAGATCCACCGAATCGTGGTGTGGGATGAACCCGATCTCGCCCGCCCTCGGATGGATGGGCTGGCGGATGAGGAGCGGGAATGGCTCACGGCCGTCGGCCTGCTCTGGGTGTTGCAGTGGATCAGGCGATGAGCGCGCTCCGCGCTTCCAGGACGCGCTGAAGGGCGGCTTCGGGGCTGTCGCCCATCACCGTGAGGTGCCCCATCTTCCGGCCCTTGCGGGGATCCATCTTCCCGTAGAGGTGCAGCTTCACGTCCGGGAAGGCCAGCAAGCGCTCCCAGGCGGGTTCACCGTGCTCCCAGAGGTCGCCCAGGAGCTGGGCCATGGCGGCGGGGCGGAGCAGGGTGGTATCCCCCAGGGGCAGGCCGCAGACCGCGCGCACCTGCTGCTCGAACTGGCTGGTGACGCAGGCGTCGAGGGTGGCATGGCCGCTGTTGTGGGGCCGGGGCGCCACTTCATTGACGAGCAGCTTGCCCTCGGGCAGGAGGAAGAATTCCACGCAGAGCACGCCCACCATGCCCAGGGCCTGGGCAATGCCCTCGGCCATGGCCCGGGCCTCCCGGGCCACATCCCAGGTGATGCGGGCGGGCAGGATCGTGGTGTCGAGGATGTGGTTCACGTGATCGTTCTCGGCCACGTCGAAGGCGGCGGTCTCGCCGGTGGCGCTGCGGGCGGCGACGACACTGACTTCCCGCTCGAAGGGTGCGAAGGCTTCCAGGATCCCCTGCTGGCCCTTAAGGGCCTCGAAGGCGGCGTCCAGGTCGGCGCCCGGGGTGAGCTTCTGCTGGCCCTTGCCGTCGTAGCCGAAGGAGGCGGTTTTCAGGATGGCGGGCAGACCCAGCTCCGCGGCAGCAGCCTTGAGATCGGCGGCGGTATTCACTTCGCGAAAGGGCGTCACGGGGAAGCCCTTCTCGGCGAGGAAGCGCTTCTCGCGCAGGCGGTGCTGCACCGTGTGGAGCACCGCCGCTCCGGGGCGCATGGGGCAGATCTTGGCCACGGCTTCCAGCGTTTCGGCGGAGATGTTCTCAAACTCCACGGTCATCACGTCCACGTTCCGCGCCATCACTTCGGCGGCATAGACGTCGTCGTAGTTGGCCCGGATCTCCAGATCCGCCACCTGGCCCGCGGGGCAGTCGTGGCCCGGGTCCAGGGCGTGCACGCGATAGCCCATGCGCCGGGCTTCCAGGGCGAACATGCGACCCAGCTGACCTCCACCCAGGAGGCCGAGGGTGGCACCGGGACGGATGACGGCTGCGGACATGCTTCCCCCAAAACGATCATTCTCCCATAGCCCCGCCGCGAGAAGGCCATGGAGCGCTGGAACCATTTCCCGAATGGGGATATTCCTAGGGCGGAACCACGCCACAGGGCAGGACCCGCCCTCTCGTGCAGGGGTCCCATGGAGGAACAGATGAATCGAATGACCGCGACCCTCGCGGTGGCCCTGGGCTTGCCCCTGGCCGCCCAAGCCCAAGCGCCCGGCCTTGGCGTGCGCATTAATGGTGATGTGGGCTCGACGCTCTACGTGCCGGTGAAGGTGAACGACGCCTTCATGATCGAAGGAACCCTGAGCTACCTGCATTTCAAGAACGACGCGGGGGTGGGCAATCTTTCGTCCTATCGAACGACCTCCACGGAGGTCGGCGCGGGGTTCTTCTGGCTGAAGTCCCTCGGGGAGTCGACGCGCCTGTATGCCGGCCCCCGCGTGAGCTACGGGAAGGCATCGACGGTGTATGGGGCCACTCCGGAACAGCGCGCCGACAGCAAGGGATGGACCGTGGCGCCGACCCTGGGGGTGGAGTACTTCCCCCTCCGCAACATCTCCATCGGTGGGGAGATCGGGGCTTCCTATGGGCATGCCACGGGTGACCGATCCGACTTCACGGGCAACCAGTCGGTGAAGTCGACGCAAGCATCCACCGTATCTTCCGTGATCCTTCGTTACTATTTCTGATCGACCGGAGCCTCCTTGGATCGCGTGCATCTCATCACCCTCTCGGACCGCGCTTCGGCCGGGGTCTATGAGGACGAGAGCACGCCGATCCTGAAGGCGTGGTTGTTGGAGCAGGGCGTGAAGGCGGTGACGGCTACGCTGATGCCCGATGATCCATCTGCTCTGGAAGCGGCACTGCGATTGGCCGTGGCTGAGGATGCGGACCTCGTTCTCACCTGCGGGGGCACGGGCTTCGGCCCCCGGGACCTCACCCCCGAGGCCACCCGCCGGGTGCTGGCGCGCGAAGCGCCCGGGATTGCCGAATTCATCCGCGCCAAGGGGGGCCATCCCATGGCCTTCGTGAGCCGGGCCGTGTGCGGCACGGCGGGCCGCACCGTGATCCTGAATCTCTCCGGAAGGCCCGCCGGGGCCCTGGAGCAACTTCAGCTGGCTTGGCCCCTGCTCCGGCATGCGGTGGCCACCCTGCGCAAACGCCCTGAGCCTTCTTCCTCCTGCACATGAGCACCGTCTTCGTTCGCATCAACCGCGTGGGCTGGGTCCACCTGTGGCCCACCCGGGAAGCCTTCGATGAGGGCGAGCCTTCGGTGCACTTCTTCAATGGGCGCATCGATCCGCGCTGGCAGGAGGCTTGGCCGAACCTGCCTCCGGAAACCCGCAAAGCCCTGGAGCGGGGGGAAGTGGCTCCGGTGGAAGACCCGGGCTATCTGGACGAAGCCTGAGGGGCCCATCCCACCATGAGGCGCCCGCCCTGGGGTTCAGGGACCAGCGAGACCTCCGCCTCCCGGGCCCCGAAGAGGGTGAGGCATTCGCGGATCCAGCCGGAGAACATGAGCAGGTAGAGCGTGGGATCGGGATGGGGAAAGACCACCCGGATCCTCGCGTGGCCCGGCAGCAACGCCTCCAGGATGAGGCTGCCGCCCCGGTACATCTCATCCCAGATATCGGGCAGCCGTTCGAGGAAGCCCTCGGGTGTGCGGGGTACGGAGGTCTCCAAAAAACCTTCCCGGAACATCATCTGGGCGCCAGCGATGCTGCGCGCGCCGTAGGTATCCCAGGTCCGGGCGCCCGCCAGGGTATCCAACGCGTTCCACAACTGCGCGTAGGGTACCCAGGCTTGGGGATCCGGCAGGGCACGCCAGGACGAATCCGGGGGCAAGGTCAGCAGGAAGTCCTCCCACTGATCCTCCGGAAACTGGGCCTTGGCGAAGTCCCTCCAGAGGAGCACCAGCTTCCCCCGCACCCAGAAGTCAGACTCGGGTTCAACCATGCCCTGGGTTTCGGCGGGAAGGGCCCCCCGGGTGAATCCGGAATGTTTCAGATCACGCCGCCTTCGGTCGATCAGGAGGCTGTCCCCCGCTGGGGGTAAACTGGCTTCCCATGGATTACGTCGCGCCCTGCCTCCTTGTCGCCCATCCGGGCCTCATGGATCCCACTTTCCTCCACACGGTGGTGCTCATCGTCGAGCACGACGAGGAAGGGGCCTTGGGAGTGATCCTCAACCGGCCCCTCCCGCTGACCTTGGAGAAGGTGAGTGAGGAGGGGGATTTCCAATACAGCGGCTCCCCCTCGGCCACGGCCTGGCGGGGTGGCCCCGTGGATCCCCAGCGCGGCATCCTCCTCGTGCAAGGCGGGCTTCCGGAGGATGAAGACACCGTGCTGGATCTCACCCACTTCGTGAGCCACCGGAAGGATCTGCTGGAGCACCTGCTCTCGGATCCCGACGCGCGCTATCGCCTTTTCCTGGGCTACGCGGGCTGGGGGCCGGGGCAACTGGATGGCGAGATGGCCCAAGGAGCTTGGACCCGCCGACCCATCCACAGCGAATGGTTGATGCACCCCGATCCCAGCGGGCTGTGGCAAGTGGCCATGGCCATGGAGGAGTAGTCGAGGTTTTGGGGCCGAAGGGCGAGGCTGGCCTCCGCTAGGCTCAAGCCATGCGGTCACTGGTGTGGTTCCGGGGCAAGGATCTGAGGGTCGCCGACCACGCCCCCTTGCGGGAAGCCGCCGAGGCCGGTGATGTGATCCCCGTCTTCGTAGTGGATCCCTATTTCTTCGCGCCGGAGCGGGCTGCGGTGGCACCCCATCGCATGCAGTTCCTGGTGGAGAGCCTAGAAAGCCTTGCGGCCAACCTCGGCCAGCTGGGCTCCCGCTTGATCCTGGTGCGGGGGCGCAGCACGGAGGTGATTCCGCGATTGGCCCAGCAGTGGCAAGTGGATCAGGTGCTCGCCCACCGGTGGACGGAACCCTTCGGCCGGGAGCGGGATGCGCGGGTGGCCTCCGCCTTGGGCAAGGTCCCGCTGCGGTGTTTTGAAGGAGAGACGCTCTTCGAACCGGGCACCTTGCGCACGGGGCAGGGCGGCATGTTCAAGGTGTTCACCCCCTTCGGCCGCGCCTGCGGGGCCCGGGATGCGGGGCTGCCCCTGCCGGCGCCGCGCAGCTTGCCGCCGCTGCCGCCGGGCGTGGCGGCGTTGGGTGAGGGGTTGCCGACCCTGACGGAGCTGGGCCTCGTGCGCAATCCGGGGCTGCAACCCGGCGGAGAGCGAGAAGGGCGCGCCCGCCTCAAGGCCTTCCTGCCCCGGCTCGAGGACTATCACGAGGGGCGCGATCAGATGGGTGTGGAGGGCACCTCGCGCCTCAGCGCGGATCTGAAATTCGGCACCCTGAGCATCCGCACCGTATGGTCGACGGTGGCGGCGGAGGTACCCAGCGAAGGGCGGCGACGTTACTTGAACGAACTGCTCTGGCGGGAGTTCAGCCACCACCTGCTCTGGACCTGGCCCCACCTGCTGCACGCGCCCTTCCGGCCGGAGTGGGAGCACTTCCCCTATGAGGACCACCCCGCGCACTGGGCGGCCTGGGTCGAAGGACGCACGGGCTTTCCCGTCATCGATGCGGCGGCCCGGGAGCTGCTGGCCACGGGCTACGTGCACAACCGCGCCCGGATGATCGCCGCCAGCTTCCTCACCAAACACCTGTTGTTGGATTGGCGGAAGGGGGAGGCCCACTACCTGCGCTACCTCACCGATGGCGACTGGGCCCAGAACAGCCTGGGCTGGCAATGGAGCGCAGGCTGCGGCGTGGATGCCCAGCCCTGGTTCCGCATCTTCAATCCCGTGACCCAGGGGAAGCGCTTCGATGCCGATGGGGCTTATGTGCGGCGTTGGGTCCCGGAATTGGCGGGCCTTCCCACGTCACAGATCCACGAACCCTGGAAGCTGGAGGGTGCCCGCAGGCGGAGCCTGGGCTATCCGGAGCCGGTGGTGGATCTTTCGGAGGGCCGGGCCCGATTCCTGGCCGTGGCCAAGCGCTACCTTGGCGGGCCTGCGGATGCGGCCGAAAGCGAGGAATGAAGCCATTCCTCCGCTAGAATGGGTCAGGGTCCAGCCGGCCGAACAAGGTGGCTGGGCCCCTTTCCTTCGTCCCATTCGTTCAGCGAGTCCCGATGTTCACCCTGCGATTCAAGACCAAGAAGCAAGAAGCTGAGACCCAATGCGAGCGCGAGGTGGCCCTGCTGGCCGCTTCCACCACCGCCGGGGTGGAACTAACCCACCGTTGTGGGGGCCATGCCCGCTGCGGTACCTGCGTGGTGACGGTGCTCTCGGGGGCCGATCAACTCTCGGAGCCCTTGGCCTCCGAAAAGCGGATCCTCACCATCCTGAAAGCCACCCCCGATCAGCGCCTGGCGTGCCAGGCCTGGGCCAAGGGTGACGTGAGCTGCGAAGCGAAGGCCTAAGCTACTCCAGCCAGAACCCGACGCCCTGCCAGACCTTGACCTTGGTGCCTTCCGCGGTGCGGGCGGGCTCGAAGACCAGCTTCTTGGCGGCTTCGACGCAGGCGATCTCCGCATCGCGGAGCTTCTCTCCGTCGCCGGGCAGGCCCTGGAGCAATCGGGAGCCCACGACTTCCCCCTTCTGGTCCACCAGCACGTTCACCACCACCACGCCCCGGGGTTTGGACCAGCCTTCCAGGCGCGGGGTGACGCGGTTGAGGTTGATGACGCGGGCGGGGGTCACCTGGTCGCCTCCGGCCACCAGCGCGCCTTCTTCCGGCGGGCCCAGGCGGGTCTGGAGGGCTTCCAATTCCAGCTTCAGGCGCTCGCGCTGGGTGACGCACTCGGCGGTGGCGGCCTTGGCGGCCTTCAGATCCTTGAGCAGGGGCTCGAAGCCGGCCTGGTTCTCCTTGAGCGTGGCCTTTAGGGAGTCCAGTTCGGCGCGGGCATCCCGGGCATCGGATTTCGCGAGGTCCCGGGCCTTCTGGGCCGAGGCCAGTTCCGATTGAAGGCCCTCGGCCACGGTGAGGCGGGCCTTCAGTTCATCGCGGTCGGCTTCGACCTTCTTCAGCTCCGCTTTGAGCTGGGCGGCGCTGGGCGCCTTGGGCTTCTTGCCCTGGGCGCTAGCGGGCGTAATGGCGAGGAGCAGGGCAAGCGGGGCCGGGATGAACAGGGCGCGCATGGAGCCTCCAAATGGGGATGCTCCAGTCTACCCTTCACCGCGCCGCCGCGCGGGGCCGGGTGTTACCTGAGGCCGTAGCCCTGGCCTGCGCCCGCTTCGGGGCCACCGGCCTTGGTGTCCTTGAGGACGCCGCGCTTCAGCAATTTCGAGAAGATCCCAAGGCACTCATCCTGATCGAAGGGCGCGATGGTGAGGATGTCCCGCACGGTCCAGAGGCCATTCACGCGCGTAGCGAGGAAGGCTTCATTGGGGCCGAGGTTCACGTGCATGAGCTCTTCGAGGCTCATGGCCAGCTCAGGGATCATGTCGAGGTCGACCTTCTTCTCCTCGAGCATGTCCTTGACGACCATCATCATCTTGCTGGCGTCCTGGTGCAGGGGCTGATCCTGGAGCACACGCTTGAGCTCCTCCTGGGCCTCCTGGAGCTTCTGCTTTTCCACCAGGGCCCGGGCGCGCTGCAACTGCAGGCTGGCGTTGTCGCCGAGGTTGCCGCCGGACAGGACGAGGCGGATCATGCCCCGCTCTTTCAGGTCGAAGATGAGCTTGTGCACCTTGAACTCCGGCGCGCGCATCTCGATGACGAGCTGATCGAGGGTCTTCACGCCATCCACGCGGGCGAGCACGTCCGCGTCTTCGGAGGCGAGGGGAAGCTGATCGGCGATGGCTTCGGGCACGGCCGCGGGCACGGCGTCGCCGCCCTTGATGAATTCCCGAATGCGCTTCCACTCATCCAGGCGCCGCGCGCCTTCGAGCACGATGCCGGTGACATCGAGGCTGATGAGCATGGATTTCTGGCCCAGGGAGGCGCCGTCGTGGAATTCGAAGCCGCCGGCCTGCCACAGGAAGCAGTCGAAGATTCCCTCTTCCACCTTGAGCTGCACGATGCGGCGGATCTCCGCCTCCGTTACCAGCTGGCGGTTGATGAGGATGCGGCCCAGGAGCTGATTTTCATCCTCCTGCGTGGCCAGGGCCTCGCGGAGCTGCTCTTCGGTGATGCGGTTGAAGGCGAGCAGGTACTGGCCCAGGTATTCCCGGGGATCCGAGGACCAGATGGAGGTGACGCGGCCCTCATGGAAGCCCACGCGCTTGGTATGCAGGGGTCCACGGAGCTCCAGGACGCCGGTCTTCTTGCCTACGGCGAGCCACTGGAAGATGTCTTCCAGCCCCATCGTGGCGAGATCGCCGTTCAACGCCATTGGAACTGCTCCGGTAGAACACCTAATTTATACCAACCAGACATCGGATCCTTACAAAAAAGGCGGGCGGGCACACCGTCCCCTGAATGGTCCTCTCGGCAGGCTGAACGGAATCCTAAAGGACTTGTATGACTTCTCTAACGGCTTGATTCAACAGATCCGGGTGATGGCGGGCGATGGGGGCCTCCGGATCCAGCAGGGGATGGGCATGGACGGGCACGCCCAGGTCATGGGTCAGGGCCGGGAGCACCGGTTCGGCGCCCTCTTCCAGGTACCGGGAGAGGACGGGGCCGGGGAAGGGGGTGGAATTGGCCAGCACGGCGCTGAGGGCCACTTCGCCGAAGGCCTGGATGCTGGCCACGTGATCCATGAGGGTGAGGCCCTGGCTTTCGCCCGGCTCGGTCATGAGGTTGGCGATGTAGAGCAGGGGGGCCTTGGAGGCCGCGATGCTCTCCCGGATCTCCGGTATCAGGAGGTTGGGGATGGTGGAAGTGTAGAGGCTGCCCGGGCTCAGGATGATGAGGTCGGCCCTCAGGATGGCCAGGAGGGCCTCGGGCAGGGGCTCCGCGTCCTGGGGCTCCAGCCAGAGCCGCGCCAGGGGCGGGTGGCTCTCGTTGACGTTGGTTTCTCCCCGGTACGACCGGCCTTCGAGATCCTCGGCGCACAGCGTGACCGGCTGCAGGGTGGAGGGGTAGAGGCGGCCGGCGGTGACGATGACGGAGCCCAACTGACGGATGGCCCGCACCCAGTTGCCCGTGAGGTCGGCCAGGGCGAAGAGCATCAGGTTGCCCAGGGAGTGGCCCGCCAAGGTGCCCGTGCCCTTGAACCGGTAGTTCAGCATCTCCGTGAGGAGGCTTTCCTCCTTGGCCAGGGCTGAGAGGCAGTTGCGGATGTCCCCCGGGGGGATGCCGCCCATTTCCGTGCGCAAGCGCCCGCTGGAGCCGCCGTCGTCGGAGACGGTGACGATGGCCGTAAGGCTCCAGGGGTCCCGGGGGCGGGCCCCCTCGCGCTTGAGGGCGCGCAGGAGGGCGGCCATGCCGGTACCGCCCCCGAGGGTGACGACCCTCAGGGGCTGATCAGGGTGGAGTCGGGATTCCCGCGCCACGTCTCTTCGGGGCGTGGGCCTAGCGGCCGAGGGCGAAACCGAAGGCCGGATGATCGCGCATGTCCTCGAAATCGGGCTCCATGCGGAAGAGGTAGGTCAGATCGGCATCCAGTTCCAGCGCGGCCTTGAGGCTCGCGGCGCAGGGTTCATCCTGCTCCAGCTGGGCCAGGGCCACGGCCTTGAGGTAGTGGAGCTTGGCTTCCTTGGGATGGGTCTTCAGGGCCTTTTCCAGGATCGCCAGGGCGGCCTTGGGGTCCTTGCGGTTCAGATCGAGCTGAGCCTCGGCTTCGGGCGTGAGCTTCGTTTCTTTGGGCGTGGAGGTCTGGCGGAGGGCGAGGTTCAGATAGCTCTGGGCGCTCCGCTTCAGGTGCCACTGGCCCTGTTCCTGAGCCTTGGCAGCGAGGGCTTCGAAGGCCTTCGCAGCCTCGGTGCCCTTGCCAGCTTCCAGCTGCTTGATGGCCTTGGCGAAATCTTCAGCCAGGGGGTTAGGTCCCGCTCCTTTGGGAGCGGCCTGGGGAGCAGCGTCTTGCTTGGCTTTGGCCTTGGTGACCATGGATACCTCGTTGGATCGTCTTGTCACTATAGCAACTCCGCCGGAACGCTGTCGCATTACCCCGTTGGGGGCGCGCCACGGGAGGCGGGCAGGTACGAAAAAGTCCCGCGGGAGCGGGACTTTTCACGTCGGCATCGGGGCCTCAGACCTTGAAGAGTGCTTCTTCCCGGTCCAACAAATGCGTGGCCAGGAGCAGGGCCGCGGCGGCCAAGAACATCGTCATTACGAGGGCCAGCAGGTACTCCCAAGGGACCATCTGCGCGCCGAAAATCTTCCGGATGGCCAGGGAAACGTTGAGGACAGGCACCCAAGGGAGGGCGGCCATCTTATCGACCCCAGGAGCAGAGGAGAACATGCCGAGCATCATCACGATGAAGATGCCGGGCGTCATGGCCAAGGAAGCCTCGCGGGTATTCCGGGCCTGGGTGCCGAGGAGGATGAGGAGCGAGGAAAATAGCAAGCCCAGCGGGATCACAAGGACGAGGGTCAACACCAGGTTGAGGGGGTTGGCCAGGTTCGCGAGAGCGGAGGAGGGCACAGAAGCCGCGGCCGCGGTGGCGGCGGGCGCCGAACTGGCGATCTCCCGTCCCAGGGCCGCGAAGCCCAGGAACCAGCCCCCCAAGGACGCGATAGCGCTACCTAGGCCCACGGTGAAGACCATGAGGAGCTTTCCATAGATGATCGATTTGCGGCTGAGGCGGGTGGAAAGCAGGCTCAGCAAAGTGCCCCGTTCCTTTTCGCCGGCGGTGACATAGGCCGCGTGCTGCATGGCCCCGGCGTACATCACGATGATTAGGAGATAGGGGAGGAAGGCTCCGAAGCCCTTACCGAATTCAAGCGCGTCATCGCTGGCTTTCTTCTCCTCGAGTTTGGCGGGCTCAGCCAGCATGACCGATGCCTTGGCGGCTTCGAGGCGAGTCTTCACCCAGGCCTTGTTCTGATCGAGGAGGGTTGCTTTGACCCGTTTGAGGGCTAGTTCCGAGGCAGGCTCGCTCTTGTCAACCTGGGCAGTGAGGGTGAGAGTCTCCTGGTGAGCCAATTTCTCGGCCGCAGAAGGTTCGACTTCCAACACGAGATCAAGTTTCTGGTCGAGCAAAGCCTTCTTGAGGTCCTTTTCTGGTGATTCCACAAGCTCAAAATCCTTGGGGTTACTAACGAGAGCTTGCTTAAAGGCATTGCTGGGATCGATCAGCACGATGCGACTGGGGCGGCCCTTGCGCTTGTCGGAGTCGCCTTTCGCGAGCTTCGACATCATGGTGAAGATGGCAGGGTAGAGGATCAGGGGAAGGACGAGGGTGAAGAACACCGTCTTCCGGTCCTTGAAGAACTCGAGTATTTCCTTGCGGAAGACGAGCCAGGTACCGCGCATCTTAGGACTCCTTGCCATTAGCGAGCTGGAAGAAGACTTCATCCAGGGTCGCGACGTTGTAGCGCTTCAGCAGCTCCCGGGGCGGGGCATCGCCGTGCAGCTGGCCGTCGAAGATGATGCCGACGCGATCGCAGATCTGCTCGACCATGGGCATCACGTGGGTGGAGACGATGACGGTGCGGCCCTCGTCGCGCATGATGCGCAGGAGGTCGAGCACGGTCTTGGCCGTGAGCACGTCCAAGCCCGTGGTGGGCTCATCGAAGATCACCACCTTGGGATCGTGCAGGAGGGCCCGGGCGATGCTGAGCTTTTGCTTCTGGCCGGAGGAGAATCCATCCACCTTCACATCGGCGAAGTCGCCCATGCCGAAGCGATCCAGCAGGTGCAGGCCTCGGCGCTCGGCGGTGAGGGGCTCCACGCCCTGGAATTCGCCGAAGAGGCGCAGGATCTCCCGGGGGGTGAAGCGCTCGTAGACGCTCATATCGGTGGAGAGGAAGGCCAGCTTGCCGCGCACGGCTTCGGGCTCGGCCTGGGTATCCAAACCGCAGACCTGAACGCTGCCCTGATCCGGGATCATGAGGGAGGCGATCATGCGGAGGGTGGTGCTCTTGCCCGCGCCGTTGGGCCCCAGGAGGCCGTAGATCTCGCCGGGCTTCACGGAGAAGGAGATCCCCCGCACGGCTTCGATGCGCTTGGGCTTGCGGCTTTTCTTGTCCTTGACGGTGAACGCTTTGTGGACGTTCTGAAGCTCGATCATTGGGGCTTCCTCCGAGTTCCAGTCTAGAAAGGCCGAAGGCCCCGGATGCGGGGCCCTCGGTGAACGGCACGGCCCCACCGGTGAACGGTGGGGCGGGATTGGCTCAACGGTGGGCGATGCCGCCGAAGGCGTAGAGCCCATCGATCCCCACGGTGCCGAGGATGAGCATCAGGGTGCCCACGCAGAGGCAATAGAAGGCGAAGCCGTTGAGGCGCGGGGAGCGGGTGAAGCGGTCCAGCATGCCGATGGCCAGGTAGCCGGACACGGCGGACACCACCACGCCCACGATGCAGGCCACGGCGGGACTCACGCCGCCGGTGAGCTGGGGGAAGGCCATGTCCGCGGCCAGGGGTTGATGGGTGATCAGGGCCTTCAGCAGGCTCTTGGTCTCGAAGACGGCCGCCCCGAGGATCGTAGGGATGCCCAGCAGGAAACTGAACCGGGCGGAGGCCGGCAGGCGCATGCCGGAGAAGACGCCCATGGAGATGGTGGAGCCCGAGCGGGACAGGCCGAAGCCGCCCCCGAGGCCCTGGATGCTGCCCACCTTGAGTGCGTCAATGGGGGTGGCGGCCTCCAGATCCCGGGCGGGGCCGCCGGCCTGGGCCTTCACGTTGGCCCGGTAGAGCATCCAGGCGGTGACGAGGAGGAAGACGCCGTAGACCCAGAGGTGCTGCTTGGACCACTCCTTGAGGTGCCGGGTGAGCAGCCCGAAGGCGATGGTGGGGATCATGGCCAGGAAGAGCAGGTAGGCCAGCTGGCGCCCTTCGGCATCGCGGCCCAGGAGCCCTTTGAGGATGCGGCCCAGTTCCAGTCGGAAATACACACAAAGGGCCACCAATGTACCCACGTGGAGCAGCACGTCGAACGCCAGGGGCATGCCCCGGCCCAGGAGCAGGTGCTCGGTGAGGGTGAGGTGGGCCGTGCTGGAGACGGGCAGGAACTCGGTGAGGCCCTGGACGAGACCCAGGAGGATGGCGTGCCACAACTGCATGAAGGCTCCGGAAGACGAAGTTCCAGTTTGCCATGATCTCGGGAATTCCCAGGTACCTGCTTAGGGACCCAAGGCCTTCCGAAGCTGGGCTTGATAGGTCTCCAGCGCCTGCTTGCCCTCGGGGGTGATGCGGAAGCTGGTGGCGGGCAGGCGGCCCCGGAAGGTTTTCAGGGTTTCGAGGTAGCCCGCACCCTCCAGCTTTTGGGTGTGGCTGGAGAGGTTGCCCTTGCTCAGCCCCAGCACCTTCTGCAGGAAGAGGAAATCCACTTCGTCGGCGGATGCGAGCACCGTGAGGATGGCGAGCCGGGCGGGCTCATGCACCAGGCGATCCACCTCGAGGATAGATTGCAGCTGGGCTTCCTGGCGGCGACTCATGGCGCCCCCAGGGCCCGCAGCTCCTGGCCCAGGCGGCGGAAGCGCAGGTGCTGCACGAGCCCCGAGGCGAACACGATGGGGCCCACGAGCAGGCTGGGGAGGAAGACTAGGGGGCCGAGCCAGGTGGACGTGAGGGGCAGCCACAACCACAGCAGGGTGAGGAGCCCCATGGTCGTCCACAACAGACTCTCGAAGGTGCCCCGCACCCGATCCCAGCCCAGCCAGGGCAGGGCCCAGCCCGCGGTGAGGGCAAGGGTGAGGGTCGTCGGCGACATGCGTTCCGCGCGGGGATCGCCGGTGGCGAGCCAGGCCATGGCCACGGGGAAGCCCACACCCGCGAGGATGAGGAGGGTGCGGGAGGCGAGCTGCACGCGGGATGCATGATTCGGCAGAGAGGGTTCCACCCGGCCGTGGGGCTGATAGAGCCAGGCCCGGAAGGCCTCCTTGCCCAGCACCCAGGCGAGGGGCAGCAGCACCACGACCAGGGGGCGGATCCGGTCCAGAAAGGCGTAGGCGCGGTTCCAGGCTTGCATGTCCCGAGGCTGGGTGCTGCCCGGCGGGACGCCCATGCGGGCCAGCACGGAATCGGCCGCGACTCCCATCAGAGTCCACCCGCACACCAGCAGCATGAGGGTGAGTCCACCCCAGGCCAGGGGCAGGCCCCCTTCCTCGCCACCCCGACCCCAGGCCCCGTAGCGGCGGGTGAGATCGGCCAGGCGATCCAGGTGATCCGGCGAAGTAGGCATGAGAACTCCAGGAATGCAGACAAGTTTGCAATACAAACCGTTATTGTCAACCCCTCCCTTTTGGGGGATTCGGCCATGCTTCTATCCATGACTCCCAGCATCGATTTTCGATCCGACACGGTCACCCAGCCGTCCCCCGAAATGCGCCGCGCCATGGCGGACGCGGAGGTGGGCGATGACGTCCTGGAGCACGATCCCACCCTGGCCAGGTTGGAGGCCCGCGTCGCGGAACTGACGGGCATGGAGGGCGCGCTCTGGACACCCACGGGCTGCATGGCCAACCTCATCGCGCTGATGCTCCACCTCCAGCGGGGGGATCGGTTCCTGGCGCCGGAGCAGGCCCACGTGCTGGGCTCCGAATTGGGCACCGCCGCCTGGCTGGCCGGGGGCATGCCCCAGGCGCTGCCCTGGGATGGCGGCCCGGGCCGCCCCACGCCGGAGACGGTGACCGCCGCGGCGGGTCGCCCTGGCCCCTACTTCAATTTGCGCACCACGCTGCTCTGCCTGGAGAACACCCACAATTTCGCCGGGGGTGCCGTCACGCCCGTGGCGGAGCAGGAAGCTCTGGTGGCCGCCGCCAAGGCCGCCGGTTTGAAGGTGCACGTGGATGGCGCCCGCCTCTGGCATGCGGCGACGGCCCTGGGCTGCGAGGTGAAGGCCCTCACCCGGGGCGTGGATACGGTGCAGGTCTGCCTTTCCAAGGGCCTCGGAGCCCCCATGGGCAGCCTCCTCTGCGGCTCCCGAGGGGCCATGGAAGAGGCGCGGCGCATCCGGAAGATGTTGGGTGGCGGCGTCCGCCAAGGGGGCGTGGTGGGGGCCGCGGGCCTGGTGGCCCTCGATTACCTGCCCCGGCTCGGCGAGGACCACGCCAAGGCCCGGCTGCTGGCGGAAGGCCTGCGCGGCATGGGTTTCCGCCTGGCGCTGCCGGAGACGAACATCCTGCTGGTGGACGTGCCCCAGGCGCCCCTCGCCTTGGACCTGTTGGCGAAGGTGGGCGTGATGGCGGTGCCCGTGGGGAACCGGGTGCGCTTCATTCCCCACCGGGATCTTTCCGAAGCCGACGTGCGCGGCGCGCTGGCGCGCATCGCCCCGGTGGCGGAGTCCATTCTGAAGGGAGCGGCGTGATGCGCAAGGGATTGATCGCGGGCGTAGTCGTGGGTGTGCTGGGCCTGGGAGCCCTGGGTTGGTGGTGGTGGCAGGAACAGCTGGAGCCCCTGACGCTGGCGCCCGAAGCCGACCTCTGGGAGAAGCCCAACCCCGAAGGCGAACAGGACATGGCGCAGTTGGAAATCCTGCTCAACGCCAGCCCTGAAGCCGCGGCCCTGCTGAAGCACCAGAGCTTCGAGCCGCTGCTTGAGAAGGTGGAGGGGCGCTGGACGGGCATCCTGGCCGAAGCTGCGTGGCACAGCCGTCATGAGAAGCGCTGGCGCTTCAAGCCCCGGCCGGGCCTCCGTTTCCAGGATGGCCGCGCCTTGGATGCCGCGGCCTTGGTGGCCACCTTTCCCGCCTGGGCTCCACCCTCCCTCAAGGCGGATTTGAAGAAGTCGCAAGTGGAGGATGGCGTCGCGGAATTCCGGTTCCAGCACCCCCAGCCCGGGGCCGCGGAGGCCTTCGCGGCGGCCCCGGTGCGGGACGCGCTCACGGGCCTGGGCACGGGGCCCTATCGCCTGTCTCCGGATGGCACCTCGCTGGAACGCTCGGACTTCTTCCGCCATGGCCGCGCCGGGTTCCAATCCCTGAAGCTCATCACGGATCCCGCCGCCCTGGAGGGTTCCGCCTGGGCCGCCAGCCTCCTCGCCAAGCGCTGGGCCATCGCCCAGTACCCGGGCAAGGTGCCGGGCGAAGCCATGGCCCAAGTGCGCTTGGGCGCCTACGACGATCTCCGCATGGCCGATGGCAGCGTCTGGTTCATCAGCCGCCGCCTGCGTCGCCTGCGCCCCGTGAAAGCCGACTGGGCCCGCACCCGTCTCTTCGGCGTATGGCGGGCGGATTACGAGCTGCAGCGGAAGGAAGAGCCCTGAGGGGGATCGACCCTATTCCAGATTCGCGGCCTGTTCCCGGATCTGATCCAGCACGCCCTTGGCTTCCATGACCGCCCGGGTCATGGCGAGGCGCTTGCACTTGGAACCGGTGGTGTTCAGTTCGCGCAGCACCTCCTGGCACCACACATCCACGGCCCGGCCCTCGAGCTTGCCCTTGCGGAGGCGCTCGGCGAAATAATCGAAGTGGGCGGAGAGGCGGGTCATCTCCTCCCGCACATCCAGACGCTCCGCCAGCACGCCAGCCTCCGCCAGCAGCCGGTCCTCGGCGACCTTGCCCGCCATCTGAGCTTCCTGGAGCACCTGTTCAATGCGGGCCTTGAAGAGGGCGGGCAGTTCCAGGGCCTGGGCTTCGGCCTCGGCGATGAGGGCCAGGCGCAGCGCCTGCAAGCGCCCCAGGGAGTCCTCGAAGAAGGGCGTCAGCCGCTCCGCTTCCTTCTCGCGTCCCTCGTTCCACTGGGTGAGCAGCAGCGCCAGGGCCTCCTGCACGTCCCCTTCCCAGGACTGGGCCACGTCGCCCTCGGCGGCGAGGAAGGCGCCGGGCAGCCGCAGGAAGGCCTCGGGGCTGAAGGCGGGCAGGTGGAGCCACTCGGCTTCCTCGGCCCAGGCCTTGGCGAGGGCGCGGAGCATGGGGCGGTTGAGGCGAGGTTCAAGGCGGGAATCCTCCTGCAGCTCGAGGGTGAGATCCAGTTTTCCCCGCTGGGCCGCGCCCCGGACCTGGGACCGCACCGCCGGCTCCAGGGAGGCCAGGGCTGGGTGGAGGCGCACGGAGAGGTCGAGCCCCTTTCCGTTCACGCTGCGGAGCGCCAGGCGCAGGCGCCCGGTTCCCAGGGGATGGATCACTTCGGCATAGGCGGTCATGGAGCGCATGCCCGAATTGTGACCCGGCTGTGCGTCCGGATCGAAGGGAATCGGAGGCACTTCCGGACTAGACTGGAGGCCTCACGGAGATGGTGATGCGCTTTCTGCTCGGACTCATGGCCCTACCCCTGCTCGCTCAGACTCCCCAGCTCAGCCCCAAGGCCGCTTTCGAGGCCTGGCGGACCCGACGGATCGAGCGCCTTCAATCCGAGGATGGTTGGCTGACTCTGGTGGGCCTGCATTGGCTTTCCGAAGGGGAAAATCTCATCGGCACGGATCCCACGGCCAAGGTGCCCTTCCCCGCAGGCCTGGGACCCGAGAAGGCCGGGGTGCTCATCCTGGAAGGCGGGAAGGCGCGCCTCAAGGCCGTGGAAGGGAGCCCACTCCTGGTGAACGGCGCCGCCGCCACGGACATGCCCCTGCGCATGGATGCAGATGGCAAACCCGACGTGCTGCAGTTGGCCGGACGCAGCTTCTTTCTGATCCGCCGAGGCGAGAAGGGGGAGAAGATCGGCGTGCGGGTGAAGGATCCGAAGAGCCCCGTGCGCACGGAATTCAAGGGCATCGAGATGTATCCCTTCGATCCCGCCTTCCGGGTGGTGGCCACCTTCGAGGCCTATCCCGAACCCAAGATCGTGCAGATCCCCACGGTGATCGGCGTGGCGGACCCCATGAAGGTGTGGGGTCGCATCCACTTCACCCTCAAGGGGAAGAAATTCACCCTGGAACCCGTAGATGAAGGCGACGGTCGCCTCTTCATCATCTTCCGCGACGCCACCAGCGGAAAGACCACCTATCCCGCCGGTCGCTTCGTTTACGCGGAGCCGCCCAAGGACGGCAAGGTGGTCCTCGATTTCAACCAGTCCTACAACCCGCCCTGCGCTTTCACCCGCTTCGCCACCTGCCCCCTGCCGCCGCCCCAGAACGTCATGAAGCTCGCCATCAAGGCCGGTGAGAAGAACTTCGGAGAGCACTGAGCCGGAAATTGATGGAAAACAATTGCCGGTGAGAAACGGTGAGGAAAAGAGAGGGGAGCACAAGGGCCCATCTGCTTTTCTCACCGTTTCTCACCGGCTCCTTCTTTATCGTTTGCCTACGCAGGCTCCTGCTCCAGCACTTCCCGCAGCCACGGCTTCATCCGAATGCGCTCCACGCTGCGTTCCAGATGCAGCTCCAGGGGGCTGCTGCCCTCGAAGCCCATGCGGGGGGCGGCAGCGGCGGAGAAGCCCAGGCGGCTGCCTTCCTGCAAACGCAGGGGGAGCTGGCTTACGGGCCGTACCTCCCCGGTGAGCCCCACTTCGCCCATGAAGAGGCACTTGGGCTGCAGGATGCGGCCCGTGGCGCTGCTCACCAGGGCGGCGATGACGGCGAGGTCCGCCGCGGGATCCTCCACTTCCAGGCCCCCGGCCACGTTCACGTATACGTCGCGATCATGGAGCTGCACGCCGCCGCGCCGCTCGGCCACGGCGCAGAGCATGCCCAGGCGCTGACCATCGATGCCGAGCGCGGTACGACGGGGGATGCCGAGGCCCGCGGAGGCCACCAGGGCCTGGATCTCCACCACCATGGGGCGGGTGCCCGAGAGCACCACCGTGGCGGCGCAACCGGGCCGGGGCTCGGCATCCAGGAAGAAGGGATTGCCCTCTGCGGGCACGAGGCCGCGCTCGGTCATGGCGAAGACCCCCAGCTCGAAGGCCGCGCCGAAGCGGTTCTTGAGGGCGCGGAGGAGGCGATGGTGGTGGTGGCGGTCGCCCTCGAAGCTCAGCACCGTATCCACCAGGTGCTCGAGCACCTTGGGCCCCGCGAGGTTGCCATCTTTGGTGACGTGGCCCACGAGCACCAGGGGCGTGCCGGTGGTCTTGGACCAGCGCGCCAGCTGCTGGGCGCAGCCGCGCACTTGGCTCACGCTGCCGGCGCTGCTCTCGAACTCCGGGTCGAAGAGGGTCTGGATGCTGTCCACCAGCAGGAGGCTGGGCTTCATGCGCTCGGCGTGGGCGAGGATCTCGCGCACGTCCGTCTCTGCCAGGAGGTGGATGCCGGGGCTCTCGGTGCCCAGGCGCTGGGCGCGGAGCTTGATCTGCCGCTCACTTTCCTCACCGCTGGCGTATAGCACGGTGCCCTGCACCTGGGCCGCCCACTGCAGCACCAGCGTACTCTTGCCAATGCCGGGTTCACCGCCGAGCAGCACCACCATGCCAGGCACCACGCCGCCGCCCAGCACGCGATCCAACTCATCCAGGCCCGTGGGGGTGCGCTGGGTCTCGCTCAGTTCCACGTCGGGCAACGCGATGGGGCCGTTGTGATGGCTGACGGAATAGCCGCTGCGCTGCAGATCCTTGCGCAGGCTGCCCTTCACCTCCTCGATGGTGGCGAAGGCGCCGCATTCGCCGCATTTGCCGAGGGGCTTGGGGTAGCGGGCGCCGCAGGCGGTGCATTCGAAGAGGGGGCTGATTTTGGCCATGGGCCCATTCTAGGCCTGTACGAACAAAAAGCGAAAATAATTGCTTTGACGTGTCACATCCGTCCCTGTGATGACCATCAAGACCCACGGCTCGCGGATGCCACGAATTTCAAGGCGAACCTATCGTGAGGAGTGGCGACATGCCGCAAGGGGGCCTCCATGAACCCAACGATCCTTCCCGGCGTCGAAACCGCCATCGCCAAACCCAGGTCTGTGGGCAGTGATCTGGACATCGCCCAGGCGGCCGAACTGCGTCCGATCCAGGAGATCGCCCTGAAATTGGGCCTCCTGGAGAGCGAACTGGAGCTGCACGGCCCTCACATGGCCAAGGTGAGCCTGGAGGCGCTGGATCGCCTTGGCTATCAGGCCCTGGGCCGCTACATCGATGTCACCGCCATCACGCCCACCCCCTTGGGCGAAGGCAAGACCACCGTGACCGTGGGCCTGGGTCAGGCCCTGGGGGCGCGTCTGGGTCTCAAGGCCGTCACCTGCATCCGCCAACCCAGCCAGGGCCCCACCTTCGGGATCAAGGGCGGCGCCGCTGGCGGGGGCTACAGCCAGGTGATTCCCATGGAGGCCTTCAACCTCCACCTCACGGGCGACATCCACGCCATCTCCGCCGCGCACAACCTCTGCGCCTCGGCCCTGGAAGCCCGCATGCTCCACGAATCCAAGTTGGACGACGAAACGCTCTTCGATCGCCTTTGCCCGAAGAAGTCCGACGGCAAGCGGCGTTTCACCCAGACCATGAAGTTCCGCCTCAAGCGGCTCGGGATCGGCATGGAAGATCCTGATTCCCTCACCACCCATGAGAAGCGCCGCTTCGCCCGCCTGGACATCAATCCCGAAGCCATCCAGTGGCGCCGCGTGCTGGATACCAGCGATCGCTTCCTCCGCGGTGTGAAGGTGGGCATGGGCTCCGAAGAGGCCGGGCACGAACGTCTGACCGGCTTCGATATCGCGGTGGCCAGTGAACTCATGGCCATCCTGGCCCTGGCCTCGGGGCTCGAAGATCTGCGCCACCGCATCGGCCGGGTGGTGGTGGCCCTGGACAAGTCGGGCCTCCCGGTGACCTGTGAGGATCTGGGCGTCGCCGGCGCCATGACGGTGCTCATGAAGGACACCCTCAAACCCACGCTCATGCAGAGCCTGGAAGGCAATCCCGTGATGGTGCATGCGGGCCCCTTCGCGAACATCGCCCACGGCAACAGCTCCGTGCTGGCGGACCGCATCGCCCTCAAGCTGGCGGACGTGGTCGTCACCGAGAGCGGCTTCGGCGCCGACCTCGGCATGGAGAAATTCTTCAACATCAAGTGCCGCACCTCGGGCCTGGTGCCCGACGCGGTGGTGCTGGTGGCCACGGTGCGCGCCCTCAAGATGCATGGCGGTGGCCCCAAGGTGGTGGCCGGCAAGCCCCTGGCACCCGCCTATGTGCAAGAGGATCTGGCCCTCCTGGAGAAGGGTTTGCCCAACCTCCTCCACCACATCTCCATCGCGCGCAAATTCGGTGTGCCGGTGGTGGTCGCCGTGAACGCCTTCGCCACGGACAGCCCCGCGGAGCTGGAGTTCGTGCGCAACGCCGCCATGGTCCAAGGGGGCGCGGCGGATGCCGTGATCAGCCACCCCTGGTCCGAAGGGGGCGCTGGTTGCGAGGAGCTGGCCAAGGCCGTGTTGCGCGTGACGGAGGAACCTGGTTCCTTCCGCTTCCTCTACCCGTTGGATTGGCCCATCCGCCGGAAGATCGAGACCATCGCCAAGGAAATCTATGGGGCGGACGGGGTGGACTACTCCCCGGAAGCCGAAGCCCGCATCGAGGAGTTCACGCGGCTGGGCTACGACAAGATGCCCATCTGCATGGCCAAGACCCACCTCAGCCTGGGCCCCGATCCCACGGCCAAGGGCGTGCCCACGGGCTTCCGCCTGCCCATCCGCGACATCCGCGCCAGCGTGGGGGCCGGGTTCCTCTATCCCCTCGTGGGCCAGATGAGCACCATGCCGGGCCTCCCGGCCCGGCCTGGGTTCTACGACGTGGACGTGGATCTGGTCACGGGCAAGGTGATCGGCCTGAGCTGATCTTGAGCGAAAGGCCCAGGGGGCGGTCCGTCCGCCCCTTGGGTTATTTCAGCCAGCGCGAGAACCACTCGACGTTGGCCTCGGCCAGTCGCAGGAGGGCGCGGGGCTCCGTGGGGCCGTGGGCCTGGCGGGGCACCACCTGCATGCGGCACTCCACGCCCTGCCGTTTGAGGGCGTTGTAGAGCTCATAGCCCTGGCCGATGGGCACGCGCTGATCCCCTTCGCAGTGCTGGATGAGGGTGGGGGTGGTAGCTCCCTTGATCTGGAAAAGGGCCGAGTGGGCTCGGTAGCGGTCCAGTTGCTCCCAGCTCTCGCCGCCGAAATAGTCGGGGACGAAGCCGGGGATGTCCGTGGTGCCGTTGAAGCTCATGAGGTTGGTGACGCCGGCGCCCACGCTGGCCGCCTTGAACCGCTTGGTCTGCGTGATCGTCCAGCTGGTCATGAAGCCGCCGTAGCTCCAACCGGCGATGCCCAGGCGCTGCGGGTCCGCCACGCCCAGGGTGATGACGTGATCCACCCCGGCCATGAGGTCTTGGAAGTCGAGACCTCCCCAATCCCCCTCGTTGGCGAAACGGAAGTCGCGGCCATAACCCGAGGAGCCGCGGATGTTGGGCCGCAGTACCGCGAAGCCCTTGGCGGCCAGGGCCGCCACCGGGTACTGGGAGGGGGTGGCGGTGTAGGTTTCCCCGTACACCTGGGTGGGGCCGCCGTGGGGGAACACGAGCAGCGGGGCCTTCACGCCGGGTTTCCCCTGGAGCGGATGGGTGAGGATCCCCTCGATTTCCAGGCCCTTCGCGCCCTTCCACCGGATGACCTCGGTGCGGGGCAGGGGGTGGCGGGGCAGGTCCTCATTGGGGCGTGCGATGACCTTGGGGGAGAACTGGGAGATGGGGCTGAAGGCCAGCGCGGGGGGCTCGTTGGAGGTCTGCACCACGAGGCCCAGGTAGCGCCCGGTGGGATCCAGGTCCACGAAGTCGCCCGCGCCCACCATGGCGCCATTGGCCACGGTCCAGGTGCCGGTATCCAAGCGGAGCAGGGTGCCATCGTCGGTTTTCATGGAATAGACACCGCCCCGGGTGGTCGTGGGTTCGGTGAAGAGCAGATGCTTGCCATCCCCGGACCAGCCCAGGAGCTGGGCGCGAGCATCGGGTGTGGCGGGCAGGGTGCGGATCGCGCCCGAGGCCAGATCCAGCAGCGAGATGCGGTGGGAGCCGGCCCACCGGGGTTTGGAATCGCTGAGCGTGAACGCCACGGTCTTGCCGTCGCGGCTGAACAGGGGGGTGGATTCCGCGGCGGACGTGGCGGCGAGGACGCGCTGTTTGCCGCCTTCGAGGGTGACCAGGGCCAGGTCCGCGGTGGGCCAGTGGTCGGCCTTGGCGCTGAGGGCGTGGGCATAGGCGATGGCGGTGCCATCCGGCGCCCAATCGAAGGAGAGCACGTGGCGCGGCTCCGGCGTGAGCAGGCGGGCGCTGCGGGGACCGGACGCGTCGGGGGTCACGCTGGTGAGGTAGAGGCGCGCCACCTTGGGCTGCTCCTCGTGCCAGCGGGCGTCATCCTTGGCGCGGTCCCGCTTCTCCTCGTCCTCCGTCTTGGCATCCATCATGGTGTAGGCCAGCTGGCGGCCATCCGGGGACCAGGCGAATTCGGTGACGTCGCCCTTGCCCGTGGTGATCATCTCCGCCTCTCCGCCATCCATGCGGAGCACGTAAATCTGCAGCTTGCCCGTGCGGGCGCTGCGGAAGGCGAGCTGCTTGCCATCGGGGCTCCACTGGGGGTCCAGGCTCGACTTCTCCGACTGGGTGAGGACACGACGCGTGCTGCCGGTGGTGCCGACCAAGTGGATCTGCGTGCGGAACTCGCTCTGCTCCAGGCCCAGCAGGGCGGTCCTCACGGTGTAGGCCACCCATTGGCCATCGGGGCTGGGGCGGGGCGCCTCCAGGCGCTTCAACTGGAGCATGGCCTCTGGAGTCCACCCCTGGGAGGTCTCCTGGCCAGTGAGGGAGAGGCAGGCGAGGGCTGCAACGAGAAGGTGGCGCATGTCGGCTCCCGGGGGGTGGGCTCAGGGTCGGGGCGGGGGGCCATGAGCGTCAAGCCCGTCTTTCCCAGGTCGGGGAGGGCACGTTGGCCGTTTGTTTCCAACATGGTTCAATGGTCTTCATAGTCTTCAAGGCCATCGGAGTCTTCATGAACCCCTGCCATCGGGCGGTGCTCCTGCACCGATCCATCCTGTTGGGTCTACTCGCAACCACGTTGGTGGCCCAGGAGGCAACTCCAGGGCCCGTGCCACCTCAAGGGGGGTCCACCGACACCAAGCCCGCCCCGCCGGAGAGCTGGGCCGCGGAATCCAGGCCCGTGGCCCTGACCCGCACGCCGTCCCAGGTGCGGGTGTTCAACGAAGACGACATCCTTCGCAGTGGGGCCCGCACCCTGGGCGAATTCCTCGTGCGGGAAGTCCCTGGGCAGGTGCAGAACGAAGGCGGCCCCGGGTTGCCTTCCCGCAGCTACATGGGGGGCACCCGGCCCCAGGATTCCGTGGTGGTGTTCGATGGCATCCCCATCACGGATCCGGGCCAGCTGGGTACGGACCTGAATGAGATTCCCCTCTTGGGCGTCACGCGCATCGAGGTGATCACCGGCTCTCCGGGCATGGGGCTGGGGGGCGCCGGGGGCACCATCGCGCTCTTCACGGGTCGGCCCGAGAAAGAGGGCATGTCCGGGGATGTGAGCGGCCTGGGCGGCGGCAACGGCAAGGGCGGCGCCACCGTGGCCCCGGGCTATGCCTGGGATGGCGGTTACTTCAAAGGCGGCAATTTCAGTGGGGAGGAGCAGCAGACCATAAAGACGGTGCGCCCCTACCGTCAGGTCACGAACTTCCTCTCCCTGGGGCAGAAATCCGGAGATGCCTCCTGGACCCTGGGCCTGCGCAGCACGTCCTTCGGGGTGCCCGTGCCCTTCCAGGAGGTCACGGATTCTACCCGCGTGTTCTCCCCGGGCCGGGAAAGCCGCCAGCGCAGCGATAGCGGATTGCTGAAGTTCGAATTGGGCCTCTCGCCGAAAACCAGCCTGGACACCACGTTCTCGCTCACCCGCTTTCGTCATGAAACGCCCGCTGAGGGCCAGGTGGAGCTCCAGCATTATGAAGGGCGGGAAGGGCGGCTGCAGGTGGGGCTCAACCTCCAGGCCACGGCCCGCACGGGCTTCTCCTTCCGCCTCGATGGCAGTGAATCCAAGCAGATGGGAACGGATGATCCCGCGGTGTCCGGCACCGCCAAGGGGCGCACCCTGGGCGCGGGCGTGGAGTGGCGCTTCGATCCCGTGCCCCGGTTCCGGGTGATCGGGCAGGCCCGCTACGCCTGGACCCGGCAATCCATCGAAGAAGCTGGCCAGAGCCGAGAGGTGCTGAAGGATTCCGGCGCGGTGTTGCGGCTGGCGCTTAACCAGGAGCTGGGATGGGGCTTCCGGGCCTACGCGGGCGTCGGCTCCGCGGACCTCGCGCCGCACCTCATCCAGCAGCTCCGCAATGCGGAAGTGCAAGGCGCGGCTCCCCTGAAGAACGAGCGGATGACATTCACCCAGATCGGACTGGCCTGGGGCACGGGCAAGGCTTACGCCCGGGCGGAGGCCCAGCAGATAGAGATCAGCGGCGGCATCGGGGTCGAGGCCTTGGCCACGGCCCCCTATGTGCTGAACGCGGCGGGGGCCGTGAACGTGCCCCCGGATTCGAAGTACGTGAACCAGGATCGCTTCCGTACCCGGGGCGTGGAGACGGCCCTGGGCTGGACGCCCATCCGCGGCTTCGGGCTGGAAGCCTTCGTGCGGGCCCAAGAAGCCCGGGATCTCAACGCGCCGGAGGGCCAGGAGTTCTCCACGCCGGTGGTGCAGCGCCGCCCCTTCTCCACCCATGGGCTGAAGACCAAGTTCGGCACCGAGCGCGTGCAAGTGGATCTCCACTACACCAATGTCGGCCATCAGTTCGCCTCCATCGGTGACTGCAATTGCGCGGTGCCTGTGCCCACCATCCGGCCCATGAACGTCACCTTCAAGGACGTGGGCATGACCACCACGGTGAAGGCGGGCAAGCGCTGGACCTTGATCTGGCGCGGGGAACACCTGCTTCAGCCCAAGGTGAGCGTGGCCGAGTGGGTGGCCGGGGCCAAGGACTCCAAGAGCGACGCCTACATGGTGTACGGCTACCCCGCGGCCCGCCCCAGCTATTCGTTCGAAGCCCGTTACCGGTACCAGGAGTAACCGTGCGATCCCGCCTCCTGCTCGTTTTCCTGACCCTTCTCGCCGTGCTCGGGTGCAGCAAATCCGAAGATGGCGGCAGCGTCCCCATCATCGTGGAGTTCCTGCCCTCCCGGGCCCACGTGAATCCCGGCGGCTCCACGCTGCTGGTGGCGAATTTCCTCGGCGGCACGGCCACCGTGGATCAGGGCGTGGGCCCCATCACCAGCGGGGTGCCCGTCACGGTGTCGCCCACGGAAACCACCACCTACACCCTCACCCTCGTGGGCTCCAAGGGCGACATCGCCCTCGCCAAGGCCACGGTGACGGTGGGGGCCCGATCCCTGGATATCACGCCGGCGCAGGTGACCCTCACGGGAGCTCAGACCACGACCTTCACGGCGGTCACCACGGGCCTCTCGGATACCCGGGTCAAGTGGTTCGCGGAGCAGGGCACCATCGATGACACGGGGCTCCACACGAGCCCGAACCGGTCCACCAGCTACTGGGTGAGCGCCACCAGCGTGGAGGATCCCACCCTCTGCGCCAAGGCCTTCGTCACCGTCACGCGGGCGCCCATCTTCCTCAGCATCGAATCTCCGGGACCCACCGCCTCACTGCGGCCCGGCGAATCGATGACGGTGCTCTACACCATCTTCAACGCCACCAATCCCGCCGTGGCCTTCAGCTCAACCTTCGGATCCATCTCAGCAGGCGGCGTGTACACCGCGCCGCTGCGGGTAGGCACCGGCACCATCACGTTGCAGAGCGTGGAAGATCCCACCGTGACTGCGGTGATCGACGTGACCGTGCCCACCATGGTGCTTCCCCAGAGTCAGACCGTTGCCCCCGGGGCCACCTTCCCCTTCCGGGCGGTGTGCCTGGGCCTTCCCAACCCCGTCGTAACGTGGTCCGTGAACGCCGGGGGCTCCATGTCCGCCGACGGCGTGTTCACTTCTGATGGAAGCACAGGCTTCTTCACCGTGACGGCGAGCACGGCGACCACGCCCCCCATCGTGGGGCAGGCCTTCGTGACGGTCTCGGGTGGGTTCGCCTATGCCAACACCTTCGTCCCCCCGTCCGCGGGCAATGAGATGACCACTCGGCGCATCGACCACGCCCTCACCCGCACCTATGGGGATCTCGTGCTGGCCAGCGGCGGCCTCAGTGCCGGCGTGGCCTCCAACAAGCTGGAGACCTTCAATCCCTCGGGCCAGTTCTGGAGCCAATCCGGCGTCAGCCTGGCCACGGCGCGATCCCGCCACACGGCTACGCTGCTGCCCACGGGGCAGATCCTCATCGCGGGGGGCCGCAGTGCTTCGGGTACGCCCCTGGCCAGTGCCGAGATCTACAATCCCTACTTCGACACCATCACCCCCGTGGCGAGCACCCTCACCACGGCCCGGGAAGATCACACGGCCACGCTCATGCAGGATGGCCGGGTGCTCATCGCCGGGGGCCGGGGTGCCACGGGCATCCTGAATTCCCTGGAGATCTTTAACCCGGCCACGGGGGCCTTTACGCCCTTCGGCACGGCCATGGTGGATGCCCGCGTGGGGCACACGGCCGAGGTGCTGTTGGACGGCCGGGTCTTCCTGGGCGGCGGCAGCAAAGACGGCACGGATTCCAACCTCAGCAACACCGCCAGCCTCTTCAATCCCTTTACGGGAACGTTGACCACGGCGGCGGGGCTCATGAACGCCGGCCGGCGGAACATGGGGGCGGCCCTCGCGCCCAACGGCCTCCTTTCGCTCCTGGGAGGCGTCTTCACTCCCTCGGTGCCGCTGGTGAATCAGGGCGGGCAGCGCTTCGATCCTGTCACCGGGACCTTCTCCTCCCTGACCTCCTCCATGTCGGCCCCGCGCAACCGGCCCCTCATGTCCCTCTTGGCGGATGGGAGGGCCCTGGTCTTCGGGGGCAGCACGGATCTGGGCGCCACGGGGGATGTGGCCGGTACGGCCACTTCAGGGACCTTCGACGTCTACAACCCCGCCACGACGGCCTTTCCCGTGTTCGGGAACAACACGCCCCCCGTGGGCGCGGACCAGCTCACGGGCCGCTGCATGCTGCTCTACACCGGCGGCGTGCTCATTGTGGGTGATGCCAACAACGGTGCGGGCATCCCTGTAGGATCCGTCGTCTACCAGTAATGGCGAGGTACGGCGCGTTCACTCCGACCGGGTGAACGCGTCGTGCACTTCGTCGCCGGGCAGCAGCCGGGCGAGTTCGGCATCGAGCTCCGCCATGGTGTCCACGAGGATGTCCGCGCCGGTGGACAGGAGTTCCTCCCGGCTGCCGTAGCCCCAGGTGACGCCGATGGCCGTGAGGCCATGGGCCTTGGCGGCGATCATGTCCTGGTTGCGATCGCCCACCATGACGCCACCGGGTTCGATGGTGCCGGCTTGGCGCAGGCCGTTCATGACGTCCACCTTCTCTTGCCACTTGCCCTTGAGGGTGGAGCCAAAGATGTCGTCGAAGATGAGGTTGAGGTCGAATTGGTAGGCGATGCGGCGGGCGAAGATGCCGGGCTTGGCGCTCACGATGTAGATGCGGTGGCCTTGGCGTTTGAGGCGGTGGAGGATGTGCACCACGCCCGGATAGAGCTCGTGCTCAAAGACGCCATCTTCGCGGTAGGCCTCCCAGTAGCGCTCCAGGGCCTCCTCCCGGCGGGCGGGATCTTCCAGTCCCGGGATCTGGCCCAGGCTCTCGCGCATGCCGAATCCGATCCAGTTCCGGATGGTGGCTTCATCAGGGCAGGGCAGGTCCATCTGGCGGCAGACCTTGGCCACGCAGTTCTTGACCCCTAACAGGGGATCCACCAAGGTGCCATCAAGGTCGAAACAGATCAGTCCGGACATGCGTTCAGTCTCTCAGGGCTGGGAGGGGGAAGCGAGTCAGGCGGTATTGGGTCCCCCTTTGCAGAAGAACCGCGCGGCGGCCGGGGGGCCATCGCGCGGTTCGAAGCGTGGGACGGGGCTAGTCCTGGTAGGCAGCGATGCACTTCTGGATGAAGGCGTGGGCCTCTTCCTTGCCCACCCAACCGTCGCTGTGAACGTCCTTCTCTTCGAGATCCTTGTAGGTCACGAAGAAGTGCTCCACTTCCTTCATGAAGTGGGGAGGCAGGTCGGCGAGGGTTTCCACGTGGGCGTAGTTCGGATCGTCGTGGGCCACGCAGAGGATCTTGTCGTCGCCGCCCTTGTCATCGTGCATCTTCAGCAGGCCGATGGGCCGGGCGCGGATGACGACACCGGGGTAGGTGCTGCCGTTGATGAGCACGAGCACGTCGGCGGGATCGCCGTCGGGGGCCAGGGTCTTGGGGATGTAGCCATACTCGGCGGGGTAGTGAAAGGGGCTGTAGAGCACCCGATCCACGGTCACCAGGCCGGTGTCCTTGTCGATCTCGTACTTGATGCGCGATCCGGCGGGGATCTCGATGATCGCGTTGACGATCTCAGGCGCGTTATTGCCGGGCTCGAGCTTGAGCGGGGACATGGATACTCCTCAAAGAACCTAGGACATCCATATTCCCATGGCTTGGGTCACAAGTCAGCTGCCGATCTCGCCCGTGGCGCTCTGGATGTAGTTCTGGAGGCCCATTTTTTGGACGAGTTCCAGCTGCGTCTCCAGGAAGTCGACATGTTCCTCTTCGCTGTGGAGGATGTCCTTGAACAGGTCCCGGGTGACGAAATCACCCACCTCCTCGCAGAGGCGGATGCCCTCCTTGAGGGGGGGCAGGGCGTCCATCTCCAGGGCCAGATCGCCCTGCAGGATCTCCTGCACGTTTTCGCCGATGCGCAGCTTGTTCAGGTCTTGCAGGTTGGGTAGGCCTTCCAGGAAGAGGACGCGCTCGATGATGCGATCGGCGTGCTTCATCTCATCGATGGATTCCTTGTATTCGTAGTCGCCCAGGCGCTTCATGCCCCAGTTCTTCAGCATCCGGCTGTGGAGGAAGTACTGGTTGATGGCCGTGAGCTCGTTGGCGAGCACGCGGTTCAGCAGTTGGATGACGCGGCGATCACCTTGCATGGGGACTCCGGGAGGGGTGGGACCCCAGGCTAGGCGTCAAGCGCGGCCAGGGCAAGGCGTGAGGTTGGGAGCGTCTAGGAGGCCGCGGCCACCTTGGGGGCCATGTCGTCCAGGGTACGGAAGGGGCAGGTGCCACAGCCCTGCAGCACCTTGAAGCCGGCGATCATCTGCTCCATCTGGGGTACGCAGCGGCCGCATTCGCGCTGGGATCCGCAAGCCTGGAACACCTGATCCGGGGTTTCAGCGCCCTCCGAGATGACCCGTTGGACCATCTTCTCGGTGAGGGCGTTGCAGATGCAGACATACATGGGTTCCAGCTCCAGAACCCATTTTGAGGATATTGAGACTGAGATTCAAGTGATTGAATTCACAATCCCACTGGGGCGGGCAGCCGCAGGTGCACCGTGGTGCCCTTGCCGGCCTCGCTCTCCAGGAAGAGCAACCCCCCATGGGCCACCACGATGCGATGGCAGACGGCCAATCCCAGGCCCGTGCCGCCCCCGAACGTGGTGAAGAAGGGGTCGAACACCCGGGTCAGATCCTCCGGAGGGATGCCGCAGCCGTTGTCCTGCAGGGTCAGGTGCCAATAGGTGCGCCCCTCCAGCTCTTCCGGGGCGGCCCGGAGCACGATCTTGGGGCGGGGCTGATCCTGCGTGGCCCGCCAGGCGTTCTGGAGCAGGTTCAGGGCCACTTGGCGCAGCAGGTCGGGATCCCCCCACCAGCGGGCCTTTTTGGGCACCTTGTTGTCCCAGGCGGCGCCTTCCGCCAAGGTGGCGCTGCCCAAGGCCTCCTCCCAGAAGGCGTGGAGGTCCAGAACGGCGGGCTTCGGGCTGAGGTCCCGGCTGAAGGTGAGGGTGTTGGCCACCACGCGGTTCAGGCGCTGGATATCCTCCTGGAGTTTGCGGGTGAGTTCCATGGGGCCTTCTTGCCCGACCAGGTCTTGCTTGAGCATGCCCACGTAGAGGTTCAAGGCGCCCAGGGGGTTACGGATCTCATGGGCCAGCTCCGCGGCCATGCGGCCCATGGCCTCCAGGCGTTCCTCGCGGGTGTCCTGCTGGCGTCGCAGCACTTCCTCGGTGATATCTCGGAGGATGACGATGCGGCCGCCGCCGGGCACGGAGCGATGCTCCTCTTCCAGGAAGCGCTCGGAGCCTTCGTGGGATTCCAGGCGGCGCAGGCCGGGCTTGGATTCGAGCAGCCAGGGTTCTGCCCCATCCTGAAAGGTGCCGGCCAGGCCCTCGGGACGGTTCGTGAAGCGCAGCTCCCCATCCTCGCCCAGCACCCAAATGGCGAAGGGCACGCTCTCCAGCACCGCCTGCAGCTCGCCCTGGAGGAGGCCCAGCTGGCCCTGGAGGGCCGTGTACCGGGCCTGCAACTGATCGCTGGCCGCCGTGAACGCCTGGAAGGCTTCCAGGAGCTTTTGGGTGTCCATATCAGCGCAGCAGGTTCAGGAAGGCATCCTTCATCTCACCCTTGGGCTCGGCCTCGGCGATCTGTTGGAGCCCCTGCCTTCCGGAGGGGAAGATCACGGCCAGGGCTCGGGCGGCGCCCAGGCGGATGGCCGGGGATTCCGATCCCGAGAAGAAGCCCTTCTTCTTGATCAGTTCCATGAGCGACTGCACGCAGCGTGGGCTCTGGATGAAGGCGAGGGTTTCCAGGGCCTTGATCCGGAGGGCCTCCGTGGTGCGCTTGTCCTGAAGCAGATCCAGCAGCGTGGGCACGGCGGTTTCGGAACGCATCTGCCCCAGGCCAAAGATGATCTCCAGCTGGGTTTCGGGATCCGCTTCCTTGAGCATCGCCAGCAGGTGAGGCTCGGCGGTGGGGCCGCCCAGTTTCCAGGCAGCGCGCACGGCGGCGCGGCGAACGCGCACCTCCTTGGCCCGGAGCAGGGGCAGCACCTCGGGCAGGGCACCCGCATCGCCGGCCTCAGAGAGCAGCGTGAGGAGGTTCCGGGCCAGGAACCAGGGGATGGGGCTCGTCAGGCTCTCCCGGAGGTGCTGGAGGGAGAGGGGGCCGAAGGTGCGGATGGCATCCATCAGGCGGCCGCGGCGGCCCCGATCGGGTTCCTTGCCCAGGGCCTGGATCAGGTGGCGCACCATGGGCCCGCCGATGAACTCGAAGTAGCTCGCGGTGGCGACGATGGATTGTTCCTTGTCGTATCGGAAGAGGCAGGCCAGGGCCTTATCCAGGGCCTCGGGCTGCTGCAGGCTCCCCTTCAGCTGGCCCAGGGCCTCGGTGCGCCAGGGGTGCGCCTCGTTGAGCATGGCGGCGTGGTTCTGGAGTTCCTGGATCTCCTCCAGGATCAACACCAGCTGTCCCCGCTCCAGGGGGGCCACGAGCAGACGTTCCAACCCTTCGGCGGTGTGGCGGTGCACGAGGGGATCCGGCTCCCATCCGAAGTGGGATCGCAGCCCCTGATCCAGTTGATTTTCCACTTCGAGGGGCAGGCCGGGATCGGCCGCCCAGAGGGCCATGCCCGCGAGGGTCTGGGCCGCCTGCCCACGCAGGGCGGGGTTCTCGGATTGGAGGGTTTCCAGAATGCGCTCCAGGCAGCGGACCATGGCTTCGGTGCGCTTGCCATCCAGCAGTTCACGGAGCAGGGCCAGGCGCTGTTCCAGGCTCAGCCTGAACAGGGCGCCCTCATCCAGCACCTTCACGAGCTTGGCCTCGGGGCTCAGGGCCTCCCACTCAAGGCGGCGTTGGAGCACCTCCGCCGGGGCGGCGTCCACGTTCATGCTGCGCAGGTGGCCGGAGAGGCTCTTCAGCAAGGCCGAGCGCTCGGGCAGGGGGCTCAGGATGGACATGAGCGGGCCCTGCAATTCCTCCCAGTTGGTGTTCTGGCTCAGGAGGGTGCTGACGGCCACGGACAGGATCTCCGGCGCCAGGGCCTTGATGCCGAGGCCGAGCCCCTGGGGCTTCTCAGGCAGGGAGCCGATGCCCGCGAGGATGCTCAATTGCCGCTCTGAGGGCAGGTCCATGAGCACCTGGCGCAGCACCCCCATCTGAGCGGCGGAGGGCATCTTGTCTGTGAGACCGAGGGTCTGGCCCATGGTGGCGAGGCCGCTGAGGTCCGCAGGCTCGAAGGCATCCATGATGGAGGCCCCGATGCCCGTGAGCCGGTCCCGCACGGGCGGCGGGGGGAGGGTGCGCAGGAGGGCCTGCCGGACGAGGTTGATGAGCTGCTCGGGGGGCCCGAAGGCCCGGTGTTCCCCGGAGGATGAGACCGGCACGGCCCACCCGCCGCTATCGCCCGTCACCAGGGGCTGCGGGGCCCGCACGGGGGGCGGTACGGCGGGTTGAGCGGCGGCGGGGGCGGGAGCGCTCACCACGGCCGGGGCCCTCCCTTCGGAGCCTTCGCCCGCGCCGGCATCGCCCTCGCGGACTTCGCGGTACTGCACCTGGCTCACGCGGATGGCGGTGATGCCCTGTTGATCCAGCTGCGCCTGCACGCCGCCCAGCTCTTCGAGGCGCTGGGGCTTGAGCAGGAGGATTTCCAGGAAGGCCTGGATGTCCCGGGGGGTGACGCCGCGCTCGAACACGAAGCCGCTCACGTGGCGATCGCCGATGGTCTTGATGAGGTTCATCATGTGCGGGCCCTGCACTTCCACGGGCTGGCCGTTGACGAAGGCCTTGCCGGCGCCCACCACCAACTGCAATTGCGCGGACTCCTGCAGCCAGGCTGAGAGCGCGGCCTGGGCGGCCTTGAGCGCATCCTGGCTGCGCGGGTGCGCGGCCGTGTACATCTGGATGCCCTTGAGCCCCATGGAAAGGGCCTGGGCGAGCGGAAGGAAATCGCTCATTGGCTCACCTTAGGCATGGCTTCCATGGGTTCACTCCATTCGCGTTGCAACTGCGCGTAGTGGGCCTTGATGAAGTCGAGTCGGCGGGCGCCTTCGAGGCGGGCGGGTTCCGTGTTGAAGCTGGCGACGATGCCTTCGGCCAGCGGCAGCCAGGCAGTGCCGCGGTGGAGGATCTCCTCGGTGTCGATGGGCTGGAAGGCCCCGCTGACGCAGCCGAAGTGGATGAGGCTCGCGGCGCCGATCTTGCTCAATTTGTCACAGTCCCAGAGGCAGGCGGTCTCCAGGGGCTCCAGCTTTTTGGTGAGCCGCAATCCCACGTGATGTTCGATGGCGTGCTGCACCGCGGGGATCTTCGCGGCGGGGAAGTCGGTGCCCGCGAGGATCTCCGCCACGGCGGCGCTGGCATCCTGGGCGTGGGTGTCCTTGCTGAGGGGATCCTTCAACCGCTTGCGCACGTCGTGGAGCCAGGCGGCGCACTCCACCACGTCCAGATCCGCGCCCACGAGGGGGCAGAGCCAACGGGAGAGTTTCACGGCGGCGAAGGTGTGCTCGAAGCGGTAGTTGAAGATGGGCTTCGGTCCCGCAGGCGTGTCATGGCCCACGCGCCAGAATCGAAGGGCGTCCGCGTCCGAAAAGGAACGGAGGGCCGCTTCACACGCTTGGCGCCAGGGAGTGGGTGGGTTCACCCCTCCAACCTACACGGAGGCGTGGGGTTGGGCTAGGTTCCACTCTTCGCGAAGGTTGATGACGGTTACGTTTAGGTGGGGTCAGTGGGATCGGGCTTGAGGCTTTTGGAACCCTTCAACAACCGGGGGGCCACTACCAACGCCACGCCCAGGCAGGCGAACGCGATGGCGAGGGGGAGGGGTTTCCCGGCGGGGAGGTCCTGCAGCAGCACCTTGAGGGCCGTGAGCCCCAGGAGGGGGTAGACCAGCCATCCCGTTTCGGACGTGGGAACCCAGCGGGGCAGGACGGCTGCGCCGATGATGACCGCCGAGAGGATCAGGGTCCTGAGGGCGGCCAAGGCCGCGGCCTCCGGGACCACCCGCCACGTTTCCAGCACCACCAGCGTGGCCAGGCCCAGGCCGGCCCAGAGGGCGAGGACGAAGGAGGGCAGCTTCCGCCACCACACCAGGGCGGTGCGGGGCCGCTGGGTGGCGGTGTAGACGTGGGCGAGGGCCATCCCACTCCCGAAGCCTGCCAACACCCAGGGTTCCTGGGGGGGCGCCAGGGGCGCCGTGCCCCAGAAACCCTCGCCGATCAACGCGGGGATCCCCAGGAGGATCGCCATGGAGGAGTAGTACACGACGCCATGGGTGCGCAAGATCCAGCGATTCTGCCGCACGCCCAGGATCAGGGAGAGCGTGCCTAGCGCCGCGAGGGTGGGCACCAAGGCGGGCCGGGGCACCACGAGGATCCCCCCCAAGAGGGTGAAGACCAGGGCCAGGGTGGTGAAGAAGAAGAAGTTCACAACAGCCTCCTCCTGCTTCTCCAGGAAGGCGAAAGCCACTGCGTAGCAGGCCATGCCCGTGGCCAGTGCCGCGATGCCGAAGGGCACCAGGGTGGAGCCTGAAGCCAGGGCGATGCGGATTGCGCCGCCGAAGCCCACCACCACGGCGAAGGTGCTCTGGGTGATCTCGAAGACGTTCACCTTGCGGTTTTTCTGGATGGTGCGCGCCGCGATGCTGCCCACGTAGACGACCACGAGCCCCAGCGCCAGGGTCAGGGCGCCGCCGATGGAGAGGTCCCGGTAGGCCTCGGGCAGGCCACCGGGGGTCGCTGCGATGCTGGTGAGCACCAGCACTGCGAGATCCGCCATGAGGGCCGCGGGCCACCGCAGGCCGTGCCACTTCCGGCCGTAGGTGAGCCAAAGGATGCCGCCGCCCGTGGCGAGGAAGAGGGCCGTGTAGGGGATGGGCGCGTTGGTGCCGGCCATCAGTACGAAGCCGGTGGCCAGGGCGGCCAACAATGAAGCCCAGGCCGCGGTGCGCAGATCCCTTCGCCAGGAGATCCAGAGCAGGCCGGTGGTGAAGGCGCCGATCCAGAGCGTGGACTGCAGGGGCGACATCACCTTGAACCGGGTGGTGGCCTCGAAGAGCAGCGGATAGATGAGGAAGGCCGAGAGCACCGTGTACAGGCTGGCCACGGCACCCTGGCTGCGGAAGGCCGCCACGGCCCAGGCGGTGGCGTAGAGAATGCCGAGCAGCACGCCCAGCTCCTTGGGCAGGGTGCCACCCTCAGTGAGGGCCCGGATGAGGAAGGCGCCACCCAGGATGAGGAAGGTCCGTCCCGCGAGACCGAGCACGTTTACGGTGGTCGGGGCGTGATCGGGTGCGGGGAGCGCCGCGGCGGCCCCGGGATCCCGCTTCACGTTTTCCACCCCGAAGACGGCCACCTCCATCTGCCCCATGCGGCGCTGAAGGTCCGCCAAGGTCGCTTCCAGAGCTTGGATGCGGGCCTCGGGCGAGGCTTGCGGTTCGACGGGAGGGACCTCGTCTTTGGCCATGGGGCACGCTCCGAGGCATGAGTGGAAGGACTCAGCCCAGTTCAGGTCCCAGACCACCCCCCGTCAAGGCAAGGGGCTGTGATGCCCGACACTAATCGGATTTAAAGATCCGAATGAGCTCGCAGGGCCGCCGTGGTGGCCTCGATCTCCGCATACATGGCCCGGTCGTGCCAAGGGGCGCAGGCCGCGGCGAGGCGGTCCATCAGGGACTTCAATCCGGCGGCAGGAGCCTTGCCCAGGATGCGGATGCCCTCCAGGGCCATGCGGGCCTCGATGGCGAGCACCTGCTCAAAGGCGTCCACGGCGCGCAGCAGCTTGCGGGCGGCGATGGGGCCCATGCTCACGTGATCCTCCTTGCCGGCGCTGGTGGGGATGGTGTCCACGCAGGCGGGGTGGGCGAGGCCCTTGAGTTCGCTCACGAGGGCGGCGGACGTCACGTGGGCCATCATGAAGCCCGATTCCAGGCCGCCCTGCTGGGTGAGGAAGGCGGGCAGGTCGGAGTAGGCCGGGTTCACCAAGCGCTCCTGGCGGCGCTCGCTGATGGAGGCCAGGTCGGCCACGGCGATGCAGAGCACATCGCAGGCGAAGGCCGGGTACTGGCCATGGAAGTTGCCGCCGCTGCGGCTCTCCTCGGTGTCCGTGAAGATCATGGGGTTGTCCGTGGCGCTGTTCAGCTCGCGCTCGAGGATGTCGCCGGCGAAGCGCAGGGCGTCGCGGCCCACGCCGTGCACCTGGGGGATGCAGCGGAGGCTATAGGCGTCCTGTACGCGATTGCAGTCCCTGTGGCTCTCGGCGATCTCGCTGGTCTCGCCCAGGAGCTCGCGCATGCGCTCCGCCACGGCGATCTGGCCGGGATGGGGGCGCACGGCGTGGATGCGAGGATCGAAGGCGGCGCGAGTCCCCTGCAGCGCCTCGAGGCTCAGGGCCGCGATCTCCTCGCTGAGACCCATGAGCGCCTGCAGCTTGTGCAGGGCCAGGTTGCCCAGGGATGTGATGAGCTGCGTGCCGTTGATGAGGGCCAAGCCCTCCTTGGCTTCCAGCTCGATGGGCTTCAACCCGGCCTTGGCCAGGGCCTCGCCGCCGGGGATGTGCTTGTCCCCGTCCCAGGCCAGGCCTTCGCCCACGAGGAGCAGGGCCATGTGGGCCAAGGGGGCCAGGTCGCCGCTGGCGCCCACGCTGCCCTGGCTGGGGATGACGGGCAGCACGCTCTGATTGAGGCAGTTCATGAGCAGCTGGATGGGCTCCACGCGGATGCCGCTGTGGGCCTTGAGCAGGCAGTTGATGCGGGCGGCCATGAGGGCCCGGGTCTGGGGCTTCGTCAGCGGCTCGCCCACGCCCGCCGCGTGGCTGCGCACGAGGTTCAGCTGGAGCTGGCGGAGTTGGTCCGGCGGGATGACGACGGTGGCGAACTGGCCGAAGCCCGTGTTGATGCCATAGACCGTGCGGCCCTCGGCCAAGATGCGGTCGATGACGCCCCGGTTGGCGGTGACGGCGGCCAGGGCCTGCTCGTCCAAGGACACCGACTCGCCCGCGGCGATGGCCGTCAGGCGGGCGGCACTGAGGGAGGAACCATTGAGTTGGATCATGGGAGCTCGCTGGGGGTGGGGGGCTTTGGGCTCTGGGCTTTTGGCTCTGGCTTGCGCCGACCCATTCGCGGGGTCCGGCTGGGTCGGCCTCAGCCAGAGCCTAAAGCCCAGAGCCTTCCGGTCGGAATAGGGTTGCACACGGCTTCTAAGTTGTATAGACAGGTATGATCAACTTGTTTGGGAGGCACCCATGGCCCTGGCCGAAACCCGCATCGACCCCCGCCGCGATGAGACCCGCGTGATCCGCGCCCCCCGGGGCACGGAGCTCAGCTGCAAGAACTGGCTCACGGAGGCCGCCTACCGGATGATCCAGAACAACCTGGATCCCGAAGTCGCCGAGAACCCCAAGAGCCTCGTGGTCTACGGCGGCATCGGCCGCGCCGCCCGCGATTGGGCCTGCTACGACCAGATCCTCGCCTCGCTGCGCGAACTGAACGAGGACGAAACCCTCCTCATCCAATCCGGCAAGCCCGTGGGCGTGTGGAAGAGCACTCCCGACAGCCCCCGCGTCCTGCTGGCCAACTCCAACCTCGTGCCCAAGTGGGCGACGTGGGAGCACTTCCACGAGCTCGATCGGAAGGGCCTCTTCATGTACGGCCAGATGACGGCGGGCAGCTGGATCTACATCGGCACCCAGGGCATCGTGCAGGGCACCTACGAGACCTTCGCCGAGGCCGGCCGCAAGCATTACGGGGGCGACCTCGCGGGCAAGTGGATCCTCACCGCGGGCTTGGGCGGCATGGGCGGCGCCCAGCCCCTGGCCGCTACCTTCGCCGGGGCCGTGAGCCTCAACATTGAGTGCCAGCAGGCCTCCATCGACTTCCGCCTCCGCACCCGCTACGTGGACAAGCAGGCCCGGGACCTGGACCACGCGCTTGAGCTGATCCAGGAACACACCGCCAAGAAGGAAGCCATCTCCATCGCGCTGTTGGGCAATGCCGCCGAGGTGCTGCCGGAGCTGGTGAAGCGCGCCAAGCAGGGCGGCCTGCGCCCGGACCTCGTCACGGATCAGACCAGCGCCCACGACCTCATCAACGGCTACCTGCCCCTCGGGTGGACCGTGGATCAGTGGAAGGCCGCGCAGTTGGATGAATCCAAGCACCTGGAGCTGAAGACCGCCGCTGGGAAGAGCTGCGCCGTGCACGTCCAGGCCATGCTCGACTTCCACCAGATGGGCATCCCCACCGTGGACTACGGCAATAACATCCGGCAGGTGGCCAAGGACAACGGCGTGCACAACGCCTTCGACTTCCCCGGCTTCGTACCCGCCTACATCCGCCCCCTCTTCTGCGAAGGCAAGGGCCCCTTCCGCTGGGTGGCGCTCTCGGGCGATCCCGAGGACATCCGGAAGACCGACGCCAAGATCAAGGAGCTCTTCCCTGCCAACAAGCACGTGCACCGTTGGCTCGACATGGCCGGCGAGCGCATCGCCTTCCAGGGCCTGCCCGCCCGCATTTGCTGGCTGGGCTTGGGAGAGCGCCACCTCGCGGGCCTCGCCTTCAACGAGATGGTGAAGAACGGCGAGCTGAAGGCCCCCATCGTCATCGGCCGCGATCATTTGGACACGGGCTCCGTGGCCAGCCCCAACCGCGAGACAGAGGGGATGATGGATGGCACCGATGCCGTGTCCGACTGGCCGCTGCTCAACGCCATGCTCAACACCGCCGGCGGCGCCACCTGGGTGAGCCTCCACCACGGCGGCGGCGTGGGCATGGGCTACAGCCAGCACAGCGGCGTCGTCATCGTGGCCGATGGCACCGATGCGGCGGCGAAGCGCCTCGAGCGCGTGCTCTGGAACGACTGCGGCACCGGCGTCATGCGCCATGCCGATGCAGGCTATCCCCTCGCCCAGGCCACGGCCAAAGCGAAGGGGCTCAAGATGCCCATGCTGCGCTAATGGATGGGGTCCGGCTGGAGACGGGGCTTCAGGCCTGGGAGGGCCGCGTGGATGCGGCGGAGGGGGAACTGGCCCTTCGCTGGCACCAGGTGGTCCATGCCCTGCCCAAGGAGCGGGCCCGGGGCGCCGCCATCGTGGGCTTCGCCTGTGATGAAGGCGTGCGCCGCAACCAGGGCCGCCCCGGCGCCGCCGAGGCCCCGGAGGCCCTGCGCCGCGCCCTCTCCAACCTGCCCGTGCGCCGCTGCCGCGATCTATTCGATGCGGGCACGATCCGCCTTGAAGGTGAGGATCTGGAAGGGGCCCAATCCGCCTACGCCCGTCGCATCACGGAGGTGCTGGATCTGGGGCTTCTGCCCCTGGGCCTCGGCGGCGGCCATGAGATTGCCTGGGGCGCCTTCCTGGGCCTCGCCGAGCATCTGGCACAGCGCGAACTGAAGCCGCGCATCGGCATCCTGAACCTCGACGCGCACTTCGACCTGCGCGTGGCCGAGGAGGCCACCTCCGGAACGCCCTTCCGCCAGATCGCCGAGGAATGTTTCCGCCGCGACTGGCCCTTCCACTACTGCGTGTTGGGCATCAGTCCCTTCGCCAACACCGAAGCGCTCTTCGAACGCGCCCGCAATTGGGGCGTGCGCTTCCGCCTGGACGAGGAGATGACCTCGGTGGACCTGCCCGCCGCCCTGGCGGACGTGGAAGCCTTCCTCGCCACCGTGGATCACGTGTACCTCACCTGCTGCCTGGACGTGTTGCCCGCGGCCAGCGCACCGGGCGTCAGCGCCCCCGCGGCCCGGGGCGTGGCCCTGGAAATCCTGGAGCGCATCATCGATGCCGCCTGCGCCTCGGGCAAGGTGCGCATGGCCGATGTGGCCGAGCTGAACCCGCTGTTGGATGAGGACGGCCGCACCGCCAAGGTGGGCGCCCGCCTCATCGGCCGCATCGCCGAGCGCACCGCGCCGGAGCCCCTCGCGTGAGCCCCTCGCCGCTGAAACCCGGCTCGGCCCTTTACCTCGCCGTGAAGGAGCACATCCGCGCGCGCATCCAGGATGGCACCTGGAAGGTGGGGGATCGCATCCCCTCCGAGCATGAGCTGGTGGCCTCGCTCAAGGTGTCTCGCATGACCGTGCACCGCGCCCTGCGGGAGCTGGCGGAGCAGGGCGCCCTCACCCGCGTGGCGGGCGTCGGCACCTTCGTGGCCGAACCCAAGGCCCAGTCCGGCCTCACGCAGGTGGCCAACCTCGCCGACGAAGTGCGCGCCCGGGGGCATCGCTATGAGTGCCGCCTCGTGGCCGCCACCCGGGAGCCCGCCACCGCCGAACTGGCCGCCCAGTTGGATTTGCAGCCCGGCGATTCCGTTTTCCACGTGGTCTGCATCCACCTCGAAGAAGGCATCCCCATGCAGCTCGAAGATCGCTGGGTGAACCCCGAGGCCGTGCCCGATTTCCTCACTTGGGATTTCCAAGCCTCTCCACCGGGCGAGCAGCTTCTCCGCGCCGTGCCCCTGGACGAGGTGGAACACATCGTCGACGCCGTCCCGGCCTCAGCCACCGAAGCCGAGTGGCTTCAGATCCCCGAAGGCGACCCCTGCCTCGTCCTCACCCGCCGCACCTGGAGCCGCAACCGCCCCGTCACCTGGGTGCGCTGCATCCACCCCGGCCAGCGCTACCGGCTGGGCACGCGGTTCAAGGTGGGATCACAGCCCATGGCGGGGTAGGGACGCCCTCAACGCTCGAGATCACCTGTGATGTTGCGCAGCGGCAGCGTCCGGTGCATTGAGTGGTTAGGGCTTGTTTGACACGCCTTCAAAATTATTGGAGGTCGATTTTCGATTTGCATTCTGGGCAGATGCCATGTGTGAAATCAGCTTTTGAGTGTTCTCGGAGGTAGATCTCAACCCCCTTCCAATACCCATCGTCATCGCGGATCTTCTTGCACCAGGCGCAAATGGGCAAAAGACCACTTAGCTCATTGATTTTAGTATGGAGTTCCGCGAGTTCATTTAAGGCTTTCTCCAATGCCGCCTCACGCTCTCGAAGCGGTGTTACATCTGCCACGTGAACCGAAAAACCGAGGACATGCCCATCAACAATTTCAGGCGTATAGGTGGCAATCGAATCCCTGAACCCACCCGTTGGAAGTGGGATTCGTCGCTCGAAGACCTGTTTATGACCCTTCAGTGCTTCAAGGATATAGGGGAGGTTTTTCTCATACAGGGCTCCCAACAGATCTTTCAAGGACATGCCCACCATTTGTTCAGGTGTCTTACCAAACCAATTTAGGTAAGCATCATTCGAAAACACGCATCTCTGATTGGCGTCCCAGTAAGCAACCATCGCCGGAATATGGTTGACGACTCTAAGGGCAACTTTGGAGGGATCTGAAAGCATGTTGTAGCGGCTCCTGAAAGCAGTCCTTCCCATAAAGTTAGTCCCGTAGTTTGAGACTTACATCTCATATCGAAGGCGTTTTGCGACGAATGTGATGAGCCCTAACTTTTGAAATCAAATGCGATGCCGCGTAGCGGCAACATCAGATGCAATGAGTGGTTAGCTCGCCTAGCCGATAACAGGAATACCTCCGATGTATGGAGCGAGGCCTTGAGGGTAGCGTTGCATGCATTGGGCGAGGTTGTTTCGGACAATGGCTGCTGGTGATCTGGCATCCCACCAATTTCGCCCGCTCTCGGTAATATCGAGGCAAAACCTTTGAACATCAATATTGAGTGCATCCATTAAGACATTTTTGTGCAGGGATCCACCGAGGCCAGGTTCAACGAACAGCACTCGTGAATACCCCAATTTGGGATGAGAGGCTCGAGCTTGGTGAAGAGCAGCGCAGCGATAGTAATAGCAAGTCTCACCATCAAAGATCAGATCGACCCCATTCACATACTTGGGGCCAACCCATTGATCAAACCACTTTGAAAAATTGGATCTAGAAGCCTGCCCATTGGGCGATTCGAGCGCTCCGCAAATATCGGGAATCGACAGCGCCGCCATTAGCGCCACCATGTAATGGCCATCCCTGGCCGAAGCGTCAATCTGGTCGAATGTTGTGATGAGCATTGGGCGAGCTAACTTTCGAAATCACCGGCCCGGCCGCGTAGCGGCTGGGTCCGAGTGCATTGAGTGGTTAGGCCTGGACGGCCCTTCGCTTGAGGCGAGAGTAGCCAAACCAACAAATCCCGATAGCGACAAGGATGCCGACTCCAGCCGTGGGATGGGTGAGTACGTATCGTTGAATTGGCTCGAAGAACATTTGAAACAGGAAGAGGGCAACGATGACTCCCACGACTTGCTTCCAATTGAGTTTCGAGTTCATTTCCATTTTGCAACTCCGGTTGAGAGAAATCTAAATCTGGGCCTAACTTTGAAATCGACGAATGAGCTAGTTATTGAAGGATATCCCGTCAATCAACCATGGATATGAGTTCGAGCATTTCAGACACCATCCTATCTCCGCGCGGCCACCGAATGCTCCAAGCGGATTTGATTTCGACGCTTTCCAATGGATGCATTCGGTGTGGATCACGTTGAGAAGGCATGGGGCAGTTGAGGCCTTTGGCCCGCTTCGGCCCTGAAATAAGGTGAGCCTGTCAGGCGGGAGTTTTCCTTGGTATTCTAAGGATTCCGCCCGCTTCAGGCCTGCCTTGGGAGCTGATCCGGCGAGTTCGCAGGAGGCCAGCATGTGTGGCGTAGCCGGAGTCTTTGGGATCGAGGGGGCCTCGAGCCACGTGGCGTCCATCCTGTTTGCCATCCAGCATCGGGGCCAGGAGAGCTGCGGGGCGGTGGCGCGGGATGCCAAGGGCCGCATGGTGGGTCACAAGGGCATGGGGCTGGTGAAGCAGGTGCTCAATGAGGATGTGCAGGCGCGGCTATCGGGCTCCACGAGCATCGGGCACGTGCGCTACCCCACGGCGGGTTGCAGCGACGAGCTGAATTCCCAGCCCCACATCATCGAATTGGACCATGGGCCCATCATGGCCATCGCGTCCAACGGCGACCTCATCAACTACGGCGAGCTGCGCCAGCGCCTGGAGGGCGACGGCGTGGTGTTCAAGAGCGACAACGACGCCGAGCTCATCGGCCGCATCATCGCCCTCTACCACGTGCGCGACGGCCTCAGCATGGAGGACGCCATCGCGCGAACCCAGCGCGAGCTCAAGGGGGCCTTCTCCACGGTGGTGATGTACCGGGATCTGCTCTATGCCTTCCGGGATCCCCATGGCTTCCGTCCCCTGGTCATGGGCCACATCCCGCGCACCGGGAGCGGGGAACCCACCAGCGAGGGGACGGTGTTCTCGTCGGAATCCTGCGGCCTCGGCATCATCGGCGCCCGCCTGCTGCGCGAAGTGAATCCCGGCGAGATCCTGCGCCTGGAGGCCGGCAAGCCCGTCATCTCCGTGAGCCACGCGCCCCTGGAGCCCAAGCACTGCGTGTTCGAGCTCATCTACTTCTCCCGCCCCGATAGCCAGGAGTTCGGCGAGACCGTGTACCAGACTCGCGAGCGCATCGGCGCCTGCCTGGCCGCCAAGGATGATCACCTGCCCAACGGGGATGATCTGGTGGTGATGCCCGTGCCCGACAGCTCCAACTTCATCGCCCTGGGCTACGCCAAGGCCAAGAAGGCCGAGTTCGGCATGGGCCTGCTGCGCAACCACTACGTGGGCCGCACCTTCATCAAACCCACCCAGGCCAGCCGCGATGAGGGCGTGAAGCAGAAGTTCAATCCCCTGCCGGATTTCTTTCCCGGCAAGCGGGTGGTGCTCATCGACGATTCCATCGTGCGCGGCACCAGCCTGAAGAAGATCGTCTCCATGGTGCGCGGCGCCGGGGCCAAGGAAATCCACCTCCGCATCGGCTCCCCGAAGGTCATCGGTCCCTGCTACTACGGCATCGATACCCCCACGAAGGATGAGCTCATCGCCAACCGCATGACCGGCGAGGAGATCCGGGCCTACCTCGGCGCCGACAGCCTGGAGTGGCTGGAAGTCTCCGACTTCGAAGGCCTGCTGCCGGGCCGCCGCCAGGACTTCTGCACCGCCTGCTTCGACCTCGATTACATCTACCCGCCCGAGGGCTTTGGGGCGAAGACCAACGTGCCCACGGTGTGGGCGACCAGCGAAGCGCCCTGAGGACGCGGCATTTCGCAAGGAAAAGGCCCCGGGTTCACCGGGGCCTTTTCCGTTCGAGGTGCAGGACCTCGCTCAGGCCGTGGCGCGCTTCCCCACGGGGCCCATGGCCAGCACCAGCGCCACCAGCACGCAGCCCGTGGCAACGTTGTAAGGGGAGAAGTAGCCCCACTTGGCGAGGCACAGGGTGCCGATGAAGGGGCCGACGATGCGGCCGAGGCCCTGCATGGCGTTCATGACGCCGAACACGCCGCCTTGCTCTTCCATGGGCGTGAGCTGACTGGCAAGGGCGAGGGTGGCGGTGCCGTTCATGCCGCTGCCCCAGGCCAGGGGCACGAGCAGGAGGAGGAAGGGCGCGGCCCAGGGGGCCCGGGGCAGGGTGTAGAGGGCCGTGGCCATGGCGGCAAGGCCCAGGCCCATGGCGACGCGCTCGGGGATGCGCTTGGCCACGACCCGCACAAGGCCGCCCTGGTAGATGACGATGCAGATGCCGATGAAGGCGAAGAGCCAGCCCACCTGCTTGGGGCCGAAGCCGAATCGGGCCTGGGCCATGAGGCTGAAGGTGCCCTCCATCATGGCGAAGCCGCTCATGGCGAGCAGGGCGATGAGCAGCAGGGCGGGCATGCCGGGGCGGGCGAAGGCGCGCTTGAGGGCGTGGCCGCGGCTCTCCTGGGTGCGCGCGCGCTCCCGGGCCTCGGGGGTCAGCGTCTCGGGCAGCCACGCGATGACGAGCAGCGAGGCGATGAAGCTGAGGGCCGCCGCCACGAGGAAGGGCAGCTGGATGTGGCGGGCGGCGAGGTCCATGCCGTAGTGGCTGCCGCTGAGGATACCGGCGAGGGCGGGGCCCACCACGAAGCCGAGGCCGAAGGCGGCACCGATCATGCCGAGGGCCTTGCTGCGCTCCTCGGGAGCGGAGCTGTCGGCCATGGCCGCCTGGGCCACGGCGATGTTGCCGCCGGTGACGCCATCCAGAACGCGGGCCAGGAGTACCCACTCAAAGCGCATGGTGAGGCCCAGCATCAGGTAGCCCAGGGCGCTGCCCAGGAGGCTCATCCAGAGCACGGGGCGGCGGCCCACGAGGTCACTGAGACGGCCCAGCAGCGGCGAGGCGATGAACTGCATCACGGAGAAGCTGACGAAGGCCACACCGGCCCAGAAGGCCCCGGGATCCCGCAAGCCGAAGGCCACGTTGATGTGGGTCATCCATCCACTGGGATTTTCCGCCACGTGGTGGGCGTAAAGGGGCAGAAGGGGGATGACGATGCCGAAGCCAAGCAGATCCACGAATACCGTGAGGAAGATGGCGAGGCGGGCTTTTTTGGGATCGGACATGTTGGGCACCAGTCTCCAAGCATACGGGGGGATGGGCCTGTGAATGGGACTTCAGGCGGGTCCTGCCCTCCGGTAGGATTAAAGGATTGCGCACTTCGGGCGGGTTCGGCCACTCCCGGGATCGTGATAGGCCAAGCCGTTCTTTGGAGGAGTGGATGAGGGGAGTGTGGCGATGCGTGGCTCTGGCGGGCTCCGTGGGGGCAACCGCGCAGGCCCAGGCCCCCGAAAGCCTCTGGCTTCAGCCCTCCTCCGAACCTGGCCTCGTGCTCCACAGCGGCGCCATGGTGCTGTACCTCCCGGCCTACCCGGGCAGCAACCAATCGAGGTCCGTGCCCTTCCCCATCCTCAATGGAGAGTGGCGGGACAAGATCCACTTCGGGGCCAGCCGCTTCGGTGTGGGTGGAAGCATCGGCTACACCCTGGTGAAGGAGGATGGCTGGACCGCCAACCTGGGGTTGGAAGGTGTTGAGTCCCGCGATGAGCACACGGCGGATGCCCTGGCGGGGATGGGCTCGCGGCCGGCCACGGCCTTTGCCTCCGCAGGCCTGGCCTGGCGCGCGGGGCCCCTGGAGCTGGTGGCGGGCTTCCGGCGGGGATTCCGGTCGGAAGTGGGGGGAGGGGCCGTGATGCGGGCCAGCTTCACCCTGCCTCTGGGGCGCCGCTGGCTCATCGAATCCCGGGTGGCCGCCAGCGCCTACGACCTCACCGAGATGGTCTACGAATACGGGATCACGACGGACCAGGCCGAGCGCCGGCACCAGCTGGTCCTCCAGGGGGACCCCAGACTGAAGGCCGGTGAAGACCGGGCCTTCACGCCCACCGGGGGCTGGGCCTTGCTGCAATGCAGCCTTGCCGTGGGCTACGCGGTGACGGATCACTGGCGGCTCGGCCTCACGTGCCTGCAGCAGGAAGTTCAGGGCGCCGCCCGGCACAGCCCCCTGGTGGTGCGGCCTCGCAGCCAGGGGGTGGTGATCGGGTTCTCCTACCAGCTTTGAGTGAGAGCCCTCAGGCGAAGCGGAAGCGCTTCACCGCGATGAGGAAGGAGAGGACAGCCCAGGCGGCGACTACGGTCAGCCCCAACCCGTGGCCCTGGAGCCCCGCCCCATCGTTGAAGACCGCGCGCAGGGCCTTGAGGTAGGGCCCCAGCGGCATCACCTGCACGCTGTCCTGCAGCCACTTGGGCGCGCCCTCGAGGCTGAAGTACACGCCCCCGAGGAACATCATGGGGAAGAACAGCAGGTTGCTGATGGCCGCGTAGGTTTCGGAGGTATCGGCATAGCTGGACAGCGCGAAGCCCAGGGCCATGAAGGTGGCCGTGCCCAGGAAGATGAGGAGCGTCAACAGCAGGTAGCTGCCCTGGTTGCTGATGCCGAAGGCGAGCTTGCCCGCGATGAGCACGAAGATCACCGAGAGCGCCGCCACCGTGAGCCGGTGCAGGATCTGGCCGCCCAGGAAGATGCTCTTGGGAAGCGGCGTCACGCCCAGGCGCTTGAACTTCCCCTTCTCGCGATAGGCCACGTTCACCATGCCCACGGCGAAGAGCCCCATGCTCATGAGGTTCATGCCGAGCAGACCCGGCAGCAGGAAGGCCGCGTAATTGGTAGCTTTGGCCTTGCCGGGGCTCTCCACGCTCATGGGGAGTCGGCGCGGTTCCGGCTGGCCCGCCAGCTTGGCCTGGGCGATGAGGCTCGCCTGTTGCACGAGGCTGGCCCCTTGCATGCCTTGGGCCACGAGGTAGGCGTTCACCCGCAGGCGAGGTAGCTCATCGGAGCCTTCCACCATGACCGCGACTTTGCCTTCCTTCCACTTGGCATCGGCGGCTTCCGGCGAGAGCCGCTCCACCGTCACGTGCTGAGCCTCGATGGCTTCGCGCAGCGCCGCATCCTTCGCGGATTCCGCACCGGATTGAACGCGCACGATGGTGACCTTGGGCCCGTTGCCATCCCGGAAGATGGTGCCGAAGCCCAGGAGCATCAGCACAGGGAAGGCGAAGGTCCAGAACATCGCTCCCTTGTCGCGGGAGTAGAGCTTCCATTCCATCAAAAATTGGCGCCAGAGAAGCATGTTCACCACCACTTCATGAATAGATTGCGGAAAGAACGGCGGCAGAATGTGGCTACGCCCAAGGGATAGACCCCTCTGCATCTCTGCGTCTCTGCGCCTCTGCGATTGGCTTTTCGAGAGCTGAAGACCGGACGGCCTATCCTATGCACCCACCTGTAGGCGCCAGGCGCTGGAACTGCATGACGCAGAGGCGCGGAGGCGCAGAGGCGCAGAGGAAAGAAGGGAGGATGAGTGTCCGTGCCAAGTGGGTCCATGAAGGTCAATCCCGAAGGCTGCGGCCCGTGAGCTGGAGGAAGACGTCTTCCAGCGTGGGGCGGCGAAGGTGCAGTTGGGCGTAGGGGACGGCGAGGCGGTCGGCGGCTTCGAGGATGGCGGGGAGCTGGCCCTTGGGATCTTCGAGGTGCATGTCCCATCGATCTTCCACGACTTCCACGGGGCGGCCGATGGCGCCGGCGAAGGCGCTGGGATCCGGCGGGGTGGTGTCGAAGGCTAGCTCGGCGACGCTGGGGAGGCCCAGCTCGGCAATGAGTTGACGGGGCGTGCCCACCTGCAGCACCTTGCCGTGATCCACGATGGCGATGCGATCGCAGAGCACTTCGGCTTCATCCATGTAGTGGGTGGTGAGGAGCACCGTGCGGCCTTCGGCCTTCATGCGGCGCACCACTTCCCAGAGGCCTCGGCGGGCCTGGGGATCGAGGCCTGTGGTGGGTTCATCCAGGAAGACGAGCTCGGGATCGTTGACCAGGGCGAGGGCCAGGGCCAGGCGTTGCTGCTGCCCGCCGCTGAGGCCCACGTGATAGGCGTCGGCCTTCTCGTTGAGCTGCACCAGGTCCAGCAGTTCCTGGGTGGGCCGCGCTTTGGGGTAGTAGCCGCCGAAGAGTTCGATGGCCTCCCGGGGCGTGATCTTGTTGAAGAGGCTGGTGCTCTGGAGCTGCACGCCGATGCGGGCGCGGATCTCCTGGGCCTTGGTCTTCCAGGGCATGCCCAGGATCTCGATCTCGCCAGCGTCGGCAGTCTGCAGGCCTTCGATGATTTCCAAGGTGGTGGTTTTACCGGCGCCGTTGGGGCCCAGGAGGCCGAAGACCTCACCCCGCCGCACGTCCAGATCCAATCCATCCACCGCGAGCACGCCTGGGAATTGCTTTCTCAAGCCGCGGATGCGGATCGCCAGTTCATTCATGTTGACCTCGGGAACCCAGGATCAACGACCGGGCCCCCGCAGGGGAAGGGGAAAGCGGCGAACGGCGGATCTCCGCCGACGGACGGCGATTACCGGGACCCGAGGATCTGAAATGCGGCCCAGAGTGGAAGCCCCACGCCGCCCACGATCAAGGTGGGAAAGGCCAGGGCGAGGAACTTCGGCAGGCGATCCGCCGGGGGCCGTCGCCGCAGCAATTGGGTGGAGGCCGCGAACACGAAGAGGGCCGGGGCTTCGAGGGCCAGAAAAACCAAAAGCGTGCGGTCCATGGAAGACCTCCGCACCCAAGGTGGGTTCCCGGAGGAAGGTGCGCCAGGGGCGGAATCAAACGGCCCAGCAGCCCCACTCGGGATGGTGCTGGCCAAGCGATGCAATCGCTGCATCGCGGGCTTCCACGGTGGCGAACCGCGCCGCCCAGGCGCTGCCGCTGCCGCAGAGGAGGGGTTCCCCGCCGGTGGCACTGAGGGCCTCGCGAACTTCGGCCAAGGCCGGATTCACCTCGAGGGCCGGAGCTTCAAGGTCATTGCGCCAGGGGGCCTGGGTGGGATCGGCCAGGGCCAGGGTTCCCGGCAGCCCCGTACGGGCCAGGGCGCCGTAGACGCCCGCCGTGGGCTGGTGGAGGCGGGGGTGCACGAGCAGGAGGGGCGGAAGGGCCGGGGCCTGGATCGCCCGCACCTTCTCGCCGCGCCCGGTGCCATGCACGGTGCCACCCAGCAGGAAGAGGGGCACGTCGGAGCCCAGTTCCGCCGCGAAGGCCAGGAGCACCTCCTCGGGCAGTTCCAGGGCCAGGCACTGATTGGCCAGCTTCAAGGCCGCGGCCGCATCGCTGCTGCCACCGCCCAACCCGGCTCCGTGCGGGATGCGCTTGTGCAAGATGAGCCGGGCGGGGCAGGGGCGGCCCACGTAGGATTCCACGAGGCGCCAGGCCTTCAGGACTAGGTTGGATTCGTCGGCCACCAACCCTTCCGAGGTGGGGCCCTCCAGGCGCAGCTCCAGGCGGTGATGGGGTTCCCAGGTCAGGGTGTCGCAGAGCTCCGGCACGTGGGCCAGCACCGTCGTCACCAGTTCGACTTCGTGGAAGCCATCGGGCCTGCGACCCAGGACACCCAGGTAGCGGTTCAGCTTGGCGGGGGCGGAGACGGAAAAGGACATCCATTTAGTATGGAGGGATGGCCCTTCCTTCCGGATACCGACTTTCCCTGGACCCCGCGGACCTCCAGTTCGAGGTGATCCACGGTTACCTCACGCGCAGTTACTGGAGCCCGGGCATCCCCCGGGAAGTGGTCGAAAAGGCCGCTCAGCACAGCCTCGTGGCCGGGGTGTACGGGCCCGCGGGCGCTCAGGTCGGCTTCGCCCGCATCGCCACGGACCACGCGACCTTCGGCTACCTGGCGGACGTGTTCGTGTTGGAGGACCATCGAGGACTCGGGCTCTCCACGGCCATGGTCCAAGCCCTCATGGCGCTGCCCGAAGTGCAGGGTTTCCGGCGGCTCATGCTGGCCACCCGGGATGCCCACGGCGTGTACGAAAAGCTGGGCTGGGAACCCGTGACAGATCCGAAGCCCTTCATGCAGTTGCTCCGCAAAGACGTGTACGGCGGGGCCCCATGAACCTGCTCTTTCGCCTGGTTTGGCTCCTGCTCACGGTGCGGTTCCGATCCCGGCTGGGGATCCTGGACGACTCCATCCGTCGCTTCATCGTGTGGCCCAACGATCTGGACCTGAATCTCCACATGAACAACGGCCGCTACCTCACCGTGATGGACCTGGGCCGCTTCGACCTCACCTTCCGCACGGACCTGGGCATGCTGCTCTTCAAGAAGCGCTGGCGGCCCGTGGTGGGGGCCGCGAAGATCCGCTATCGCCGAAGCCTGGATCCCTTCCAGCGCTATGAACTGCACACCCGGCTGCACGCGTGGGATGCGAAGTGGGTCTACCTGGAACAGCGCTTCATCCGGAATGGCGAAGTGCATGCCGAGGCCATGGTGAAGGCGATCTTCCTGGGCCCCGGGGGCAGCGTACCCACCGCGGAGGTGGGTCAAGCCTTGGGCCTGCCTGCGGAATCGCCGAACCCCGCGCCGATTCTGGACTGAGCGGGATTGGGCCCCGGGAAGGGCCCAATCCCGTTCGGATCCATCAGCGGAACCGGTTGGTGAAGACGCTGCGGAGTCCGTTGGCGTCCTTCTGATACCAGGTGGCCATGGCCTGCCCATTGGCACCCACACACACTTTGGGAGCGTAGGCGCTGCCGGCCTGGCTGGATTCGAGCAGGGTGGGAGCCCCCCAGCCGCCCACGGGCGCATAGCGAATGCCCACGATGCTGTAAACGGCTCCATCCAATTGCTGCCACACCACGTTTGCGGAGCCCGTCGCGTTCATGGCCAAGGCGGGAATGCCCACGTTGCTGGGGATCGAATCCAGTCGACGCACGCTCGACCAGCCACCGGCGGCGGTGTACTGAGCGGATGCGACGCTCGCGTGAGTCACACTCAGACCACCGAAGGTCTGCTGCCAAACCATGAGGGCATTCCCCAGGGCATCGACGGCGACGGAGGGCATGTCCGCCATTTCGGTTGTGGGGCTGACGCGGGTGGGTGCGGTCCAGGCATCGGTGCCGACGGTCCATCGGCTGATGTGGATCTGGTAGGAATTGCCCGCGTCCAAGGTTTCAGTCCAACTTGCGATGGCGCCTGCGGGCCCCATGGCCACGCTGGGGTTGCCGGCGTCTCCGCTGGAGGCGTGCAACTGGGTGGGGTTAGCTGCCCACGCATTGCTCATGAACCGCGAGGCCCACACGGAGTAGGGGCCCGTGGAAAGGTCAGCGGCCCGCTGCCAGACGACGATGGCATTGCCCGCATCGTCGATGGCGGCGGAGGGCGTGATGGACTCTTCTCCCGTACTGGCTTCCAGTTGGGTGGGGGTGCCCCAACCATTGGTCTGATCAAAGGTACAGGCCCAGGCCTCGTAGTGGGTTCCGTCGGATTGCACCCAGGTAACCACACCTTTCCCGCTGGCATTAATGGCGACGCTGGGCGCTTCCGCCGCGGTGGCGGTGGTGCTCACCAGATCCTTGCTGCCATAGGTACCGGCCACGCCCGTCTGATAGGGCATTCCGTAGATCCGGCTGGTGGTGCCATCGCTCTGCTGCCAGACGATCATTCCCGTGCCGCTGGGATTGATGGCGACATCGGGGCTAAAGGCCGCGTAGATCGCAGGATCAAGGGTTCCATAGCCCTGCCAGCCGCCTGAGGCGGGGGCGTAGGCCCTGGCCCAGATTGCGGAGTTGCCCCCGCTGTCCTGGTGCCAGGTGGTCAGGGCCCGTCCGGTTCCATCCATGGCCACGGAGGGGTACCACGCATCGAAAAAGGCGCTGACTTCCGTCTGCTGAGGACCTTCCCAGGAGCCAGCAGGCCCGGAAACGGGTGGTTGGGAATTGCCACCTCCACCGCCCCCGCAGGCCAGAACCAGGGTGAGGGCGAGGGAAGATGAGGCGAAGGCCAAGCGGGACGAGAACTTCACTGAGGCTCCTATAGGAACGGAATGGCTGGCTGGGATTGCCTCAGTCTAAAACAAGTCATTTGAAAGGCCAATGACATTGGGCACGATCAGTCCCTGGTCACTACGCCAAACAATTCAGTGCCGATGAATGCAAAACCCCATTGGTTCCAAGGAATGCACCTGGCGCCAGAAGATCCAGCCGCCCGCCATCTTCGGCGGTAAGCCGTCCGCCGGCCTCCGTGAGAATGAGGGCCCCGGCGCAGAGGTCCCAAGCTTTGCAGCCTTCGTTGGCATAGAGATCCAGCTCGCCGGCGGCCACGGCCACCAGTTCCAGGGCGGCGGAGCCGAGGATGCGCACGCTTTGGCAAGCCTCGCTGAGGGCGATGAAGCGGGCCCGGGCGGAGCCGTGGCGAACCTTCAGATCGTAGGGGAGGTCCGTGGCCCCCAGGGCTTCGCCCAGATGGCGGACGGAGGAAGTGGCCAGGCGTTTGCCGGCCCGGTAGGAGCCCCCGCCGCGCTCGGCGTGGGTGGCGTCGCCCACCACGGGCACGATGGCTGCGGCCACGGGTTCGCCATCCTTCAACAAGGCTAAACTCACGGCCGCATGGCCGCCCCCATGGGCATAGTTCAGGGTGCCATCGAGGGGGTCTGCCACCCACAACCAGCCGCTGCGACTGGATTCCGGCGCGCCCTCCTCGCCGAGGAAGCCATCGGCCGGGAAGTGCCCCAACAGCTCGCGGCGGAGCAGGGTCTCAGCGTCCTTGTCCGCTTGGGTGACGGGATCCAGGGTTGAACCCAGGGCCAAATCCTTGTAATCCGCCCGTACCTTGCCGCGCATGTCGCGCAACAGCGACGCGGCGGCTTCGGCTGCTTCAAAGCAAAGTCGGACGCGGCTCACAGCCCGTCTTCGAGCTCGAACTCGGGATCCGGGATGCTGAGGATCTCGGGGCCGTCCTTGGTGATGTGGATGTCGTGCTCGAACTGGGCGGAGAGGCTGCCGTCCTTGGTGCGCACGGTCCAGCCATCGGCCTCGACGATGCATTTATGCGTGCCGATGTTGAGGATGGGCTCGATGGTGAGGGTCATGCCGGGCTCGAAGCGGAAGCCGGTGCCGGGGCGCTGCTCGGCGAAGACCACCTGGGGATCCTCGTGCAGGTCCCGGCCGATGCCGTGGCCGATGTACTCGCGCACCACGGAGTAGCCCCGCTCCTCCGCGAACTTCTGGACGGCGGTGCTCATGTCGCCCAGGCGGTTGCCGGGACGGCTGTGCTCGATGCCGAGGTACATGGCCAGCTGGGCCGTCTGGATGAGCATCTTCGCGGGTTCGCTGATCTGGCCCACGCCCACGGTGAGGCAGGTGTCGCCGTGGTACCCGTCCAGCTTGGCGCCACAATCGATGGCGATGATGTCGCCCTCCTGCAGCACGTAGTGGGTGGGGATGCCGTGAACTACCTTGTCGTTCACGCTGGTGCAGAGGGTGCCGGGGAAGCCGTGGTAGCCCTTGAAATTGGGCGTGCCGCCGTTCTTGCGGATGTAGGTCTCGGCGATCTTGTCCAGCTCCAGCAGGCTGATGCCGGGCTTCACGGACTTGGCGGTGAGCCGCAAGGCGTTGGCGGCCAGACGTCCCGCCTCCCGCAGCTTGTCGACTTCCTTGCGGGACTTGTATCGGATCTGTTCGCGGAGCAGCACCATGGGCTCCCAGTCTAGCCTGGACGGGGGGCATTGGCGGCTAGAATGGTGGTCTGGAGCTCCCCTTGCGAACCCTGCGCGCCTTGCCCCTTCTGCTGCTCATCGCCTGTCATGGCGAGGTGCAGGCGCCGGAGCGGCCCGCCACGGTGCCGCCGGATGCCGTCTGGGTGGGCGGTTCAGAGGCCGGGGCCTTCCTGCGCATTCGCCCCGCCGGAGCCACCGAGTGGCAGGTGGAGTTGTACAACGATGCTACCGGCGCCCCCCTGGAATCCGGCCGCTTCAGCATGAAGGGCGCCCCCCTGGATGAAGTGAAGGCCCAGGACGCCACGGGCTGGGACGGACACAAGATCCTGCTGCGCAATGGCGGCTGGCTGGAGCGATCCCGCTGATGTCTTACTCCCCCGAGGAGATCGAGTGGCTGGAGCGGGAGTGGGCCTACCGGGCCTATGGCCGCGCCGGCTTCATGAGCCCCGAGGACTACCGCGCCTGGAAGGTGTGGGAGGCCGAGGGCGTGCCCATGGATGCCGTGGTGGCTTCCCTCAACGCGTTCTTCGATCGCCGCGACAAGCGCAGCAAGCCGCGCTCCTTCGTGGCCCTGAAACAAATCGAGAAGGATGTGCAGAAGGCCATGAAGCTGCGGGAGGCCCTGCGGCGGGCGGGCCCGGAGCTGGTGCCCGTGAAGGGCTGGGAGGGTGTGCGGGAACCCTTCGCATCGAGCCCCACTGGGCGCCTGGCCTTCGAAGCCTGGATGCGGGCCCGGGCGGCACTGCCCAGCCCCGAAGATCCGGGTTACCTGGCGCGCTTCGATGAAGAACGCCAAGCCTTCGCCACCTTGGTGGAAGGGGCGGAGGCCGCTCTGAGTTCGGCAGCGGAACCTTTGAAGGAAGCCCTGCGCACACGCCTATTGGAGGCCCAGCTCAAAGAGGGCGGGGCGGTTTGGAACCGAGCCTGGCGCCATCACTGGGGCCGTGCCGTGCTGGAACACTGGAACATTCCCGTCGAGGCCTGAGATGAACGAATCCCTTTCCGAGTTGCGTCTGGGCGAGGGCCGCGTGAGCGGTGCCCTGGGCCTTCTTTTCGCCGGCCTGGCCCTGGGTGGGGCCCTGTGCTTCCGTTATCCCGCCATGCTCACCATGCCCGAGACGCGCGCCTTCTATGCCGCGCACCTCGGCCTGTTTCGCGGCCTGCTGCATGCCCTGCTGGCCTTGGGCTTCGCCCTCGCCGCCACCAGCGTGGTGCTGAGCCGGTCCAAGCGGATGGGCTTGGCCGGAGTCACAGTCGCCGTGGCCGCTGCCCTGATGGGTGGCATCCAGGCCCGGGTGGGGTCCACGGAAGGGCGCGCCGTATTCGCAGGACTCGACTACTTCCTGCTGGAGCTGCTGGCCCTCACGCTCGTGTTCATCCCGCTGGAGCGCATGTTCGCCCGCATCCCCACCCAGCGCGTGTTGCGCGACGAGTGGTGGCTGGATATGAAGCATTTCTTCCTGGCCCATATAGGCATCCAGATCCTGAGCTTCCTCTCCTACTTTCCCGCCAAGGCCTTCTTCGGCTGGGCGGTGAGCGCTTCCCTGCAATCCAAGGTGGCGGCCCAGCCCTTCTGGATCCAGGTCGCGGAGATCATCCTTGTGGTGGATCTCTTCAGCTACTGGACCCACCGCGCTTTCCACATGGTGCCGGCCCTCTGGCGCTTCCATGCCGTGCACCACAGCCCCGAGCACCTGGATTGGCTGGCGGGCTCCCGCAGCCACCTGGTGGACACCCTCGCGAATCGCGCCGCGGGCTACATCCCCATCTTCATCCTGGGTTTCGCGCCGGGCCCCTTCCTCGTGTGGGTGAGTCTGATCTCATTCCAGGCGGTGTTCATCCACGCCAACGTTCGGTGGACCTTCCCGGGCCTGCGCTGGATCCTCGCCACCCCTGAGTTCCACCACTGGCACCACGCCAAGGATGCCGAGGGCATCGATAAGAACTTCGCAGTGCTCTGCCCCATCTGGGACACGCTCTTCGGCACCGCCCACATGCCCGGTTACTGGCCCAAAGAACTGGGTGTCGTGGGCGAAACCCTGCCCAAGACCTACCTGGGCCAACAAGCCTGGCCCTTCCGAAAGAGCCAGGCATGACCTGGACTGCCCAGCTGGAGCGCCCGGACGCGGGCTTCTTCCCTGCCTTCGCCGCCCGGATCCGGGAGGAGGATGGGCTGCGGGAAGCGGTTCGCGAAGCGGTGAAGGTGCTCACGCCCTGGGTGGATTGGGAGTCCTATCAACCCCATGTGCCCCACGCACTGCTGGGATTGCGGGCTGCCTATCGCTTGCGCCCTTTTCTTGCGGAGCAATCGTTCAATCGCCTCCTGGCCACGCAGATCCACGCCTTCGCCCATGAGGGCCGCAGGGTGAAGCCCGCCACCCCGGCCCAGGGCGCGGGCAGCTGGCGCAACCTGGAGAGCTTCATTCAGGCGCGCAAGCCCGGCCTGGCCTGGATGGAGGCTGCTTCCTTCGAGCAGCCCGGCCCCGAGGATTTTGCCCGCCTGGGGCGGCTCGTGGAAACCGACATGGCGAACATCGGGCACAAGGCCGTGTTCGCGCACCAACTCGGTGAATTGCAGGAAGCCCTGGACCGACCCAAGGCCACGGGCCGGCGCCTCCTGGGCATCACCGCCTGGCTGGCGGCCACGCCCGAAGATCGCTTCTGGCATCAGCGGGCCTCCAAGCGGCTCGAAGGTTTTCAAGGCCCCCTGGCCGAAGGACCCGCAGTCCTGAGTCCCGAGGGACAAACCGAACTCATGCGCGAGATCTGCGATTGCGGGTTGGTGGAGCTGCTCAATCGACTCGCGGCCCGATCTCGGGAAGGGCTCACCCGCGCGGATCTGAACCTGGCCCTGGTGCGCGCCGCTTCGGAAAAGCTCATGGATGCCCGCCGGGATCTGGAGGGCAAGACGGGCTGGAATTTCGTCTTCCTCGCCACGCAGCTCTTCCGGCAGGGCGGAGATCCCCGGCTGGCCTGCCAGGCTGCGGCCTTGGTGAACCTCTTTCCCACGGAGGAACCCGAGGATCGCCTGCAGCCCATCTCGCCCAAGGGCGAGGTGTCTGAAGCTTCGCTCACGGACGCCATCCTCGACGTGGAACCGCCCGAAGCCTTTGGAATCGCCTTGGCGCTATTTGAATCCCAGGGTCCCGAAGCTGTGCTGCGCGCGCTAGCTGAAGCCGCCAGCGCCAACGATCCCGCCTTCAACCATGCCCATCAGACGATGCTCGTGGCGGCCGCCGCGGATCTGGTGCCCGTGCTTCCCGCCGCACTCCAGGCCGACATGCTCGGCGCCATGGCCAAGAGCCTGGCGAATTCGCAGGGTTCCTCGGATCTCTCCCGCCTCGCGGATCGCGCCTTGGCTTGACCCCAGCCCACGGGAGCCCATCCTTGCGGGGACCCCGGAGCCGCCATGCAGCTGAGCGAGCACTTCAGTCTCGAAGAACTGGTGGCCAGCGACACGGCCAAGGCCCGCCGCATCGCGAACAAACCCGACGCGGTCATCCAAAGGGATCTGAAGCGGCTCTGCACCACGCTGCTGGAGCCGGCCCGGGCGCTCCTGAAGGTGGGGCTGCACGTGAACTCCGGCTTCCGTTGCCCCGAATTGAATGCGGCGGTGGGCGGCATGAAAACCAGCGCCCACCTCTCGGGCCGCGCCGCGGACGTGGTGCCCGTGGGCTTGTCCATCGAAGAGGCCTTTCACAAACTCTGCGAGGCCCCGCTGCAGAAGCTCCCCTTCGATCAGCTCATCCTGGAGACGAACCACCGGGGCTCCGTCTGGCTCCACTTGGCCATCGCCGCCGAAGGAAAGGCCCCGCGGCGCATGGCCTTCCGGCTGACGAAGAACCCCAACCGCGTGGACGCGTCCTAGGCTTCTCCGTAATCCGGCCACTGATCCTTCCAGACCGTGTCGAAGAGCATGGCCGTTTGAAGGCTCTGGACTTCGGGGCGGGAGGTGAAGGCGTCCAAGGCCAGGTCCCGCAGATGCTCGGGGCCGCGCACGGCGACGTGCACCTGGAAATCGAAGGCGCCGGTGACGTGGTAGAGGGCCACCACCTCCCGCAGTCCGAGGAGGTGCTGGGTGAAGGCCTTCACCTTGGCCCGGGAGTGCTGCTTGAGCTGCACGCCGATGAGGGCCTGAAGGCCGACGCCCAGGGCCGCCGGGTTCACGAAGGCGTGGAAACCCCGGAGGATTCCCTCCCGCTGCAGGCGCTGCACGCGCACCAGGCAGGACGATGGTGCAAGTCCTACCGCTACAGCTAGTTCCTTATTGGAGAGGCGAGCATCCTTCTGCAACTTGGCCAGGATGGCGCGATCAGTTCGGTCTAGAGCGGGTTTCATGGGCAATCTCCGAAGACAATTCGGTTTTGAAAGCATGGACCGAACTTCAATCTGAATCCACCTTTAGATGACGAAGGAGGTTGCCATGAACCAGGACACCCGTTTCGAGACGCTCGCCGTCCACGCCGGCCGGGAGGACTTCGAGGCCCTGGGGGTGCACGCCTCTCCCCTCGACCTCTCCAGCACCTACCCCATTCGCGATCTGGAGGCCGGGGGCGCCTCCCTGGAGGCCATGGCCCTCGGCGGCCTGCCCCAGGGCTCCAGCGTTTACGCCCGCCTCCACAACCCCACCGTGGCCCGCTACGAAGGCGCCCTGGCCCAGCTCGAAGGCGCCGAGGAAGCCGTGGCCTTCGCCAGCGGCATGGCGGCTGTCACCGCGATCCTCATGGCCGCCGCCCAGAAGGGCAAGCATGTGGTTGCCGTGCGTCCCCTCTACGGCGGCACGGACCACCTGCTCGCCTCGGGCCTGCTGGGCCTGGACGTGACCTTCGCCGAGCCCCACGAGATCAAACAGGCCATCCGCCCCGACACGAGCCTGGTGCTCGTGGAGACCCCCGCCAATCCTACCCTGCAGTTGGTGGACATCGCCGACGTGGTGGCTCAGGCGGGGAAAGTGCCCGTCATGGTGGACAACACCTTCGCCACCCCCGTGCTGCAGCGCCCCCTCGAACAGGGCGCCACCCTCGTCCTGCACAGCGGCACCAAGTTCCTGGGTGGCCATGGCGACGTCATCGCCGGCATCGTGGCCACCAACGGCGAATGGGCCATCGAGCTACGCAAGGTGCGCGTGATCACCGGCAACATCTTGCACCCCCTGGCCGCCTACCTGCTGCACCGCGGGCTGCCGACGTTGTCCCTCCGCGTGAAGGCCGCCCAGGAGGGCGCCGCGATCATCGCCGAACGCCTGAAGAGCCACCCCGAAGTGGGCGAGATCCACTGGCCCGGCTTCGATACCACGGGCATCGCGAAGAAGCAGATGTCGGGCCCCGGCTCCGTGCTGGCCTTCGAGCTGAAGGGCGGCTTCGAGGCTGCCAAGGCCCTCATGGCCTCCGTGAAGCTCATGACGCCGGCGGTCAGCCTCGGCAGCACCGACACCCTGATCCAGCACCCCGCCGCCCTCACGCACCGCGTGGTCAGCGAGGCGGGTAAGAAGCAGGGGCACATCTCCATGGGCCTCATCCGCCTCAGCGTGGGCCTCGAGCACCCCGAGGATCTGTGGGCGGATCTGAATCAGGCTCTGGTGGCCGCCGAGAAGGCCGCGGCCGTCCTGGCCTGAGGCAAGCGGTCTCAATGAATAAGGCCGGGGCGACCCCGGCCTTATTCATGGGTCCAAAGGGTGTCCTAGAAGTGGTAGTTCACCGCCACCTTGAAGGCGGTGAGGCTCATCTTGTGGGTGAAGGTCTCACCGTAGGCGGGAGAGGTGAAGGTGCTCCCCGGCAGGTAGGCGGTGTCGTAGTGGAAGTCGCCCAGGTTCGCGGAAGTGAAGGCCGCGTTCCCAGACCATTGCTTGTTGAACTTGAATTCATAGCCCACGCCCCACTGGAACCCACCCACGTTCTTGGAACCGGTGCCGGCCTTCATGTAGCCCCCGTTGCTGAGAATCATCTGGGCTGCCTCGGCCTTGGCCCGGGCGTAGCCGAGGGAGATGAAGGGCATGTGAGGGCCATTGGCGTAGCCCAGCTTCACATCGAAGGACATGGGCTGCTTCAGCTCCACCGCGGTGGTCAGGTCATAGGTCACGGCAGGAGCGGAGGGCGTGGGGACCGGGCCGGTAGCCAGGTCCTTTTTGGCGCTGAAGCTGCTCAGGTTCAGTTCTCCTCCGATCACAAAGCCGCTGGAGAAGGCCTGGCGGTAACCCGCCTGGATGCCCACGATGGCGCTCGTCTTGTCGAGGTCCTTCGACCACGCGGTGGTGACATCGTTCCGGAAGGCGGCGCTCTCCCCGGACCAATTGCCGGTCAGGGCCACAGAGGCTTCCGACTTGGCCTTGCCGGAACCCAGGGTGGCCCCCAGGTAGAACCCACTGTCCTGGGCCAGGGCGGGGAAGGTAAAGGCGGCAAGGAACCCGCAGAGGATGGGGCGATTGAGGTGCATGGTTGCTCCAAAGGAATGGAAGGCTTTCGCCTTGTTTGAAAGAACCATACACAATGCGTTCATGCCGGTAAAGTCCAAAACACTTTCAATTAAAAAATGAACGATATTTAGGGATGCCGGTTTTAGGCCAACTTTGGGTATGGGGTTCCCAACGCGACGAGGGCGCGGGGCCACGAGATCCAGGCCCAGAGGCATTCAATGCGCGGCGACTGTGCGAAACTGCTCTATCGGGTCCCGTAGCTCAGCTGGATAGAGCACGTCCCTCCTAAGGACGGGGTCATGCGTTCGAATCGCATCGGGGCCACCATTCCGGCGGCCGGGGGTGGATCCAATCCCCGGCCCGATGCACACAGATGGGATTTGTTCCAGGTCACGCGCCAACGTGACGGAATCCTCGATCCTCCCCATGAGTGCTGGGATTTAGGAGGAATCCCCCTACAATTCAGACCATGCGAACCCTCTGGCTCCTCCCCCTCCTCATAGTTGGATGCTCTAAGTCTTCGGATGTGAGCACCTACAAGGTGCCCAAGGAAGCTCCTAAAAGCGCCGCCGCGGATTCCCACGAGGGGCACAACCATGCTCCTGGGGAGGGCCACGACGCCCCGGCGCCGGGGGCCATGGCACCGGATCCCAGCCAGGCCCCGGCCTCCACGGCCATGGATTGGAAGGACCCCGCGGGGTGGAAGCGGGAGGCGGGCTCGGGCTTCCGGGTAGCCAGCTTCAACCTCTCCGGCGGCGCGGAGTGCTCGGTGGTTTCCCTCTCAGGCACCGCGGGTGGGGACCTGGCCAACGTGAACCGCTGGCGCGGTCAGATGGGCCTCGGGGATGTGATGTCCCTCGAGGGCCTGGCCAAGCCCGTGAAGACCTCCCTCGGCCCCGCGACCCTCGTGGAGTTCGATGGCGGCGGCGCTCAGAAGGGCCGTCGGATGGTGGGAGTGATCCTCGTGGATGGTTCCACGAGCTGGTTCTTCAAGTTGACCGGTCCCGCCGGGGCCGTGGACAAAGCCAAGCCCGGCCTCGTCCAACTGTTGGGGACGTTGCGCCGTGCTTAACACACTCAAGCCCTATCTCAAGCCGCTGGCCTCCCTCCAGCTCACCATCGTGCTGCTGGCCCTCCTCATGGGACTGGTGGTGGCCTGCACCCTGGCCCAGGTGAACCTGGGCATCTTCCGCGCCGTGGAAGTGTACATGCGCAGCTTCCTCGTCTGGTGGGGGCCCGCCTCCGCCACGTGGGAGATCCCCGTGTTCCCCGGCGGCGCCCTCGTGGGCTTCCTGCTGCTGGTGAACCTCACTGCCGCCATGTTCGTGCGCCTCGAGGCCTCCTGGCGGAAGGGCGGCCTCTGGCTCTCCCACATCGGCCTCATCGTGCTGTTCTGCGGCGAGTTCGTGGCCGGGGGCTTCCAGGTGGAAACGATGATGCCCGTGGAAGTCGGGCAGACCATGAACTACGCGGAATCCAACCGCCGCGCGGAGCTCGTCTTTATCGAGGAAGGCGCCACCGAAGACACCGTCACCTCCATCTCCCCCTCCCGGGTGGTGCAGGGTGGCCTCATCCAGGACGCGGCGCTGCCCGCCTCGGTGAACATCCTCGAATACCACCGCAACACCAAGGTGATGACGGCTCCCTTCCTGGCGGCCAAGAGCAAGGCCACCGCCGGTTTCGGTCGGGAAGTGGTGGCCCAGCCCGCCGAGCCCGCGCCGTCGGAGGAACAGAACATCCCCGCCGCCTACGTGGAGCTCAAGTCCCGCAAGGGTGAGAACCTCGGCACCTACCTGGTGTCCACCGCGCTGGAGCCCCAGGGCCTCCAGATCGATGGCAAGCCCTACCGCGTGGCCCTGCGCCTGTGGCGCAACTACATGCCCTTCAGCCTCACGCTGAAGGAGTTCCGCCACGACAAATACGCGGGCACCGAGATCGCCAAGAATTTCGCCAGCCTCGTGCGGCTGCAGGATCCCCAGACCAAGGAGGACCGTGACGTCCTCATCTACATGAACCATCCCCTGCGCTACCGGGGCCGTACCTTCTTCCAGGCCTCCTTCGGCAAGGGCGACACCCTCTCCGTGTTCCAAGTGGTGGAGAACCCCGGTTGGCAGATTCCCTACCTGGCCTGCGTCATCGTGAGCCTGGGCCTCGCCTGGCACTTCATCGCCCGCATGCTTCCCGCCAAGAGGTCCGCATGATCCGCGCCTGGTTCACCAAGCTCCTCCTCCTCGTCCTGGTCGTCACTGGCCTTCAGGCCCAGGGCCCCAAGCCCGATGCCAAGGCCTTCGGCGCCCTTCCCATCCTCCACAACGGCCGTGTGAAGCCCCTGGATACCGTGGGTCGCAGCACGCTGCTGATGATCCGCGGCAAGCAGACCGTGCGGCATGAGGGCAAGACCATCGAGGCCAACGCCTGGATGCTCGATCTGATGTTCAATCCCGATCTGGCGGATCAATATCAGGTCTTCATGATCAACGACGCGGATGTCGTGGCCATGCTGGGCAAGCGCCCCGATGAGCAGCGCTTCTTCTCCATGAACGATCTCAAGCCCAAGATCAGCGAGATCATGGCGCAGGCTGAAAAGGCCCACCAGGTCGAGAACCCCTCGCGGGACCGCTTCCAGCGCGCCATCGCGAGCCTGGGCGAAAGCATCAACGCCTACCAGCGGATCAAGAACGCCCTCCAAGTGGAGGACACCGCCGATCTGCGCATGGAGCTCTCTGCCTTCGGCACGGCCCTCTCGGAAGGGGCCAAGGCCTTCGCGGCGAAATCCAAGAACCAGCCCTTCGATCAGGGTGCACTGGACCGCGTGATGCCCTTCATACAGCGCTACCAGTTCATCGCCGAAGCCGCTCCCTTCGCCTTCCTGCCCCCCGTGAAGGGTGGCACCGAACATGACTGGGTCACTGTGGGCAACTCCCTCCTGGAGTCCGCCAAGACCGGTGTGCCCCATCCCTCGATCCTGCCCCTGGCCGAGGCCTCCCACGCCTGGAAGGTGGGCGACAAGGCCGCCTTCGACAAGGCGACCGAAGGCCTGCAGGCCATCTTGAAGGATCGCGTGCCCGCGCAGACCCTCAGCAAGGCCGGCCTGGAAGTGACCTTCAATTCCCTGGAGCCCTTCTACAAGGCCACCCTCCTCTACCTGTTGGCCTTCGTCATGTACTGCATCTCCTGGCTGGCCTATGAGAAGCCCCTGCAGAAGGCTGCCTGGTGGATCATGCTGGGCACCCTGGTACTGCACACCTTCGGCATGGTCACCCGCATGTACCTGGAGGGTCGTCCCCCCGTCACCAACCTCTATTCCTCGGCCGTGTTCATCGGCTGGTTCGCGGTGCTTCTGGCCGTGCCCTTCGAGCGCTACAGCAAGCGGGGCTTCGCGGCCCTGGCGGGCTGCGTGGTGGGCGCCGCCACCCTGGTGATCGCCCAGAGCCTCACGGGAAATGGCGACACCATGGGCGTGATGGTGGCGGTGCTGGACAGCAATTTCTGGCTGGCCACCCACGTCACCACCATCACCATCGGCTACAGCGCCACCTTCCTGGCGGGCCTGCTGGCCCACATCTACGTCCTCCGGGGCCTGCTCTCCTCCAACTTCTCGAAGGAGGAGGCGAGCGTCCTGGTGAAGTCCGCCTACGGTGTGATCTGCTTCGCCCTCTTCTTCAGCTTCGTGGGCACCGTGTTGGGCGGCATCTGGGCCGATCAGAGCTGGGGCCGCTTCTGGGGCTGGGATCCCAAGGAGAATGGCGCCCTGCTGATCGTGCTCTGGAACGCCCTCATCCTCCACGCCCGTTGGGCGGGCTATGTGCGCGAGCGCGGCCTGATGATCATGGCGGTCTTCGGCAGCATCATCACGAGCCTCTCCTGGTTCGGGGTGAACATGCTGGGCATCGGCCTCCACTCCTATGGGTTCACGGACAAGACCTTCACGGCCCTGTCGACCTTCGTGCTCATCGAAGTGATCGTCATGGTGGTGGCGGGCTTCACGCCGCCGCACCTCTGGCGCAGCAAGATCCTGCCACTGCCCAAGAATTGAACTGAACCCAGGGGAATCAAGGCCCCGGTTCCGATGAAAATCGGGGCTGGGGCCTTCCCGGTCCCGGGCTCTGCCAGACTGGAGGCATGCCCGCTCTCTTCGACGCCCATTGCCACCTCCAGGACCCCCGCATCGGTGGGGAAGCCGATGGCATGATCCGCCGGGCCAAGGCCGTGGGGGTGGAACACCTGGTCTGCTGCGGCACGGAGCCGGCGGATTGGACACGGGTGCTGCACTTGGCCAAGCGTTTCCCGCAGGTGATCCCCATGCTCGGGTTGCATCCCTGGCGGGCGGCCGCGGCGCCCTCCGGCTGGCTGGTCCTGCTCAAGCAGCTGGCCAGGGCCCACCACGTGGGCATCGGCGAGTGCGGACTTGATTTCGCCATCCCGGGGGATCGCGAGGCCCAGGAAGAGACCTTCCGCCAGCATCTGCGCCTGGCGCGGGAATTGAACCGACCGGTGGCGCTCCACTGCGTGAAGGCCTGGGAGCGGTTCGTGACGGTGCTTCAGGAGGAGGGCCTTCCCGAGGCGGGTGGCCTTGTGCACTCCTATTCCGGCAGCGCCGAGATGGCTGTGATCCTGCAAGACCTCGGCCTCCACCTCTCTTTCGCGGCCACGGTGACCCGGCCGGGGAACCGGAAGGCGCCGCTCACGTTGCCCGTGGTGCGCCCGGAGAACCTGCTTCTGGAATCCGATGCCCCCGATCAGGCCGTGGGGGGCGTGAGCCTCAACGAACCGGCGCGGATCATCTCGGTGGTCCAGGCCGTGGCCCGGTTCCGGGAGGAATCCGAAGCCCGGGTCATGGAACTCGCCTTCACCAACGGGGTTCGATTGTTCAAGGGATGGATCGCATGAGGTGGTACTCGCGCACGGAGCTGCTGCTGGGGGAGGAATCCCTGGACCGCCTGCGGGGCGCGAAGGTGGCCGTCTTTGGCTTGGGCGGCGTCGGGGGCTTTGCGGTGGAGGCCCTGGCCCGTGCGGGCGTGGGGGCGTTGCGGCTTGTGGATCACGACGTGGTGAGCGGCTCCAACATGAACCGCCAGATCTACGCCCTGCGCAGCACGTTGGGGCAGGCCAAAGTGGATGTGGCCAAGGCGCGGGTGCTGGACATCAATCCCGACTGCCAGGTGGATGCCCGCAGGGCCTTCATCAACGCGGAATCCCTTCCTGAATTGTTGTCCATAGATCCAGGGCCCCATCCGGGTGGCCCTGGAGAAGGTGGCTTTGATGTGGTGGTGGATGCCATCGATTCTGTGAGCTGCAAGGTGGCGCTCCTGCACGCCGCCAGTGAGCGCGGCATCTTCACCGTCTCCAGCATGGGGGCCGGCGGTCGGCTCGACGCCGCCAACGCGCACGTGGCGGACCTCAGCCAGACCCGCATGTGCCCGCTCGCCGCCGTCATCCGCAAAAACCTCCGAAAACTCGGCCTCCATAAGGGCATCCGTTGCGTCTACAGCTTGGAGCCCGCCGACAACAAGCGGGAGCCTAACCCCTTGGACTACGTGCCCCACGTGGGCCCAGGCCGAGAGCGGCGACCCCTGGGCACCATCTCCTACATGCCCGCGATCTTTGGGCTCAGGGTGGCCGAAGAGGTGCTTCGACACCTGCTGCAACGCCCCTGATTCCAGCGCGGCCCTTACCTGCGATGCCCCGGGGCCCCGGTATGAGTTGGGGCCCCTGGGCGATTCAAGGATGCACCTTGGCTAATGGCCGTGGGGCGTGGGTGATTCCTTGGAAGGGGCCACCACCTGCACCCACTTTGCCACGGAGGGCACGCCCTGGTCGCTCACGATGAAGAGCATGTAGTAACCGGGTGGGACGAGGTTCGGGTTGGCGGGCATCTCCGTGTGGAGGTGGCAGGCGTGGCGGCGGAAGGGGAGGTCGATGAGGCGCTGCTCGCTGTCGTATGAGTGGGTGGTGGCCATGGGTTTCACGAGGCTGATCCACTTGATCCTGGAGGCATCGGGGGAGTGCACGGCGAACGCCGCGCCCAGGGCGACCTTCTCCGGCGCCCGTTCCAGGCAGGGACGGGGGCCCTTGAACAGGTAGGGCGGGTGGTAGATCTCGATGCGCTTCTCATCATTGCGGCGGCTGGGATTGGAGCCGGAGGTCAACACGCGGCCATCGGGCATCAGCAGGGCGATGGAGTGGTACATCCGGGGCACGCGGGCTCGGGCGCCCGTGTGCCAGGTGTTCGTCGCGGGGTCATAGATCTCCGCCTCGGTGGAGGCCGTCAGGGCGTCCTCGGCGATGCCGCTTCCGCCGGTGGCCACCACCGTGCGATCTGGGAGGATCACCGCGTTTACGTGGATGCGGTTGCGCAACATGGAGGGGACCTGGACATAGTTGGGAGAAGGCGCGTCGGTGTCGATGACGTGCACCTTATTGATGCTCGGGCTCCCGCCACCCATCACCATGATTTTCTGGGCCTGGGCAGGGGGAAGCAGCACGGTGGCCCCCTGATCCCGGGCGCCGAAATCGAAGCTCGCAGGGACCGCCGCCGCGGGCAATGGGGTGTAGGCGCCCGTGCCTGGATTGAGGTAGCCCGGGGCCATGCCCGAACCGCCCAGGCGCATGCCCGAATGGAAGACGCGCCCATCCTTCAGAAGGTGGAGGTGGGGATAGAGAGGCCAGCCGATGCCCGGCCCCGCGACGCTCCATCCGGTGGGGGCGTCATAGATCTCGTTCTCGGGCGCTCCTCCACCGGAGGTGGCCATGGGATGACCGTTCCCCAAGCCGATGAGCGTGGGGTACCAGCGCCCATGCTTCATCGGTTGGACGAAGGTCCACTGCTCGCTGATGGGATCGAAGATCAGGGAGGATTTGAGCCCCACGAAGGGGTCGTAGCGCTCGGTGCCGCCGGCCACGAAGACGCGGCCATCGGGGAGGAAGCATTGACCGGCGCAGAAGACGTCCGTGGGCGTGGGCGGCAGGGTGAAGCCGCCGTTCTCGTAGTCGTACACAGCGCTGCGCAGGCCCGTGGTGTAGAGCTCATCGTTGCCCGACCCGGCGAAGAACAGCACCTTCCCGGTGTGCATGAGGGCCGCGTGCACGGTGAGGATGGGGGTTTCGCAGGGCAGCAGCTCCCAGTAACCCAGTTTCGCCGCCTCCAGCGGGTTGAAGGCGGGTTGAGCGGGAACTTTCATCGGCATGGGTTTGGGTTCCGGCATGGGGTCATGGGGATGGCCCACGCCATGCACGTGCTCTTCCACCATCATGATGTTTTCGGGAATGCCGTCGATCATCGGCCCCATTCCGTTCATGGGGCCCGTTTCCATGCCGTGGGTGTGCGAACCGCCGCCCATGGAGCCAGGGCGCTGGTGCGCCTTGAGGCAGCGACGCAGATCCACCCAGCCGCATTCGGTGCCGCACCCGCAGGTGGGAAGCACGAGGTCGATCTGCTTGAGCACCTCATCCGTGATCCACACTTTCTGCTTCGATCGCACCAGGCCCGCGAGCCCGGCCATCATGTGTTCCTCGATGTGGCAGTGGAACAGGAAGTCCCCGCAGAGGGTGATGAGGCAGGCATCGGGGGGCGGCGTGCAGCACTGGAGCGCTTCCAGCTCGCAGGGCAGACGTAGCGCGAGGGGGATCTCAGTGTCGAGCACGAAAGTCTCGACGGGACTCAATCCATGCACGTCACTGGCGCCGGTGGGGGGCGTTGGGAACTGCCACCGCGCAGAGTGCGGGTGGAAGTTGTGCCACACGCTGCCCACGTCGAGGTTGAAGAGGTACCACCGGATGCGATCCCCGGGCTGGCCGGTGATGATGGGTGTGTTGCCGACGTAGGCGCGGCCGTTGAGGCAGTAAGTTTGGTTACCGCCGCCCCCAGCGAAGACGATGTGCTGATTGGCCCCATTGTTCTTCCAGACCACCTGGGTGCCGGCGGTGACGGTGACATCGGCCGGAGTGAAGGCGTTGTCCACGATGCTAATGGTGACGGGGGCGCCGGGGCTGCCGGCCACCACCCGCACTCGGCCGTGCATGCTGGCGCCGTGGATGCGGCAGATGTAATCGCAGATCTCGCCCGCGTCGGGGAAGGTGGTGCTGTAGGTCTGGCCGGTGGAGAGCATGGGGCTCTCGAATTTGCAGTGGTTCATCACGTCGGCCATGGCGTGAATAAAGAGGGGAACTTCGTGATCCGCCCGTGGGGCCTTGGGATCCCGCACGATGAGGCCGCCGAAGAGGCCGCGATTGATGCTGGCTCCGACCATCCGCACATGGTCATGGAAGGGCCAGGCGCCGATCATTTCTTCGGTGATGTCGAAGACATAGGTCCAGCTCTGGCCCGGGAGGATCTCATCGCTCCGGCGCCCGTCCTTGGTGGCGACGCCACGGGGCCACGCGCCATCGGATTCGATGCCATAGCGCAGGCCATGCACATGGAGGCTGTGGCATTCCTCCGGATCCGCGTTCCGCACGTGGATGTAGAGCCGCTCGCCGGGCTTGGCCCAGATCACCGTGCCGGGGACCCGGTGATCCCAGGGGGGCTCGGTGGAATCGGAGGGCGCGATGGGGGCGGTATTCGGCACCGCATAATTGGGGTCCAGGTATTCCCGGTACACGAGGGCGTCCACGCGGGCCTGCAGGATCTCGTCGGAGGGGATGCGTCCCAGATCATGGCCCTCGTTCAGCTGGCAATCCCGCCCGTAGCGCCGAGCGCAGAGCAGGGGCGCGAGGGGGCTGTAGCCCTCCAGGGGCTCGATCTGGAGGAAGATGTCGCGGCGGGTACAGGCGGTCATGGAGCACCTTTCCAAAAGGGGGTGGAGCCGGGGCAAGGCCGAGCCCCCTTCAACCGGGCTCACCTCACTCCCATCTCGAGGGACGATTCGCCTTAAGGTAGGTCAAATTGAATGAATCGCAAGATCAAAGATCTTTTTTTAACTAACCACTGTATGCGAGGTAAGACATGCATGCGAACCCGGTCGGGTTTTGCACGCATGTCTTACCTCTCAGGGGCCGAGGCCGGGCCCTCAGGGGGTGACGAGCCCATCCATGCGCACCACCTCGAAATCGCTGCCTTTGACGGCGCCCAGCTCCGAGAGGAGCTTGCTGTTGTTCCAGCGGGGATCCGGGGCGCCGCTCACGTACCAGTCACTGCCATTGTCGGCCACCAGCATGCCGAAGGTCTTCATGGCCTGGAGCAGGGCCTTGGATTCCGTGGTGTAGGTCGGGGGGATCACGAAGGAAGCCTTCAGGCGAACGCGCATGCCCATGGGGGGCCGGTTCACGTCGGTGCTGCTGGAGGCCCAGTGGGTGGCGGGGGGCACGTAGGCTCGCCGGCTCAGGTTCACCGTGAAGCGCAGGGCATGGCGGATGGCGCCACTGGCGGCCTCTTCATAGCGGGCGAGGCCGGGGAAGATGGGCAGGCCGGCGGCATCGGTGCTGGTCCAGCCCGGCTGGGCCGTGGGCCGGGCCACCAGGCCATCCAGGGTGAAGATGGAGCCGCCGCTGGCCTGCCAACTGCCGCCGGCTTGGGGATAGGCGTTGCCCAATTCGTAGAGGCGGTTGGCATCCCGATCGATGACGAGCACGTGCCGATCGCCAGTGAAGGCGCTGCCGTCGGGCTTCTGGCCCTCGATGGGGGCATTGGCGGGAACAGGGTAGGGGCCAGGGTCGCTCTCATCCGCGTAGGCGCCCAGGGCGATGGGGACCTTGGGCTGGGTGCCGGCCACGACCACGTAGGGAATGCCGATGGGCGCACCCTCGTAGAGGCCGGAGCCGAAATCCGGATGCAATCCCCTGGTGAGGCCGATGGTGGCGATGAGGTTGGCGCTGTTGGGATCCACCGGGGCCGCGGAGATGTCCTGGTTCCAGGCATTGGCGGCGGTGAACGGGATGGCGCCGTTCAGGTTGGCGCCCACTCCGAGGTCGGCGCCGTGGAAGTCCCCGTAGGTGGGCGACTGAGTGCCGACGGTGACCGTGACGGAGGCGGAGGCCTGGCCGCCGGGGCCTTCGGCCACCAGGGTGTAGGTGGTGGAGGCCGAGGGTGCCACCGGGGCCGAGGCCGCGGTGGTGGTGGCGCCCTGCAATTTGAGGGAGGTGGCCCCGGAGACCACCCAGGCCAAGGTGGAACCCTGGCCAGCGGTGATGATGGAGGGCGTGGCCGTGAAGCTCGTGATGCTGGGCTTCGCGGGGGCGCCGGGGGCCGAGGTGCCTGAACCACTCCCGCCTCCGCCACAGGCGAGGGACAGACCGAGGAGGAGGGCAGGGCTCAGGGCGCGCATGGATCCAGGATGAAGCGGTTCCCGGGGGCCGGAAGGGACCATTGCCCAGCGGTCTTCGGGAGGGCCCCAGCGGTGGGAAGCCGTCAGCCGAACAGGAGGGCCCAGATGAGGGAGATGAGCTGTCGCATGCCCCCATCATCGGCTGGGCGGCGCCCCGAATTCAGGGTGTCGGCTGAGCGGTTGGCCGGCCCTGCCCAGCGGTTCAGAGAAGGGTCTGCAGGGCTTCGGCCATCCGTTCGCAGGCCTCGTTCTGTTCCTCCACGTCATGGGCGGCGAAGCCCAGGCAGAGGCGTTGCAGCGGCTGCCGATGGAAATCGTAGAGGCGGCCCGGATAGAAGATCACGCCCTTGGCGGCGCAGCGCTCCGTCCAGGCATCCACGGAGATGCCCTCGGCCACCTCCACCCACAGGGACAGGCCCTCCTTGGGGTCCTCGATGCGCACGTGGGGGTGAAGGTGGAAGAGCAGCCGGTCCACGAGGCTCGCGCGCCGATCCTCGTTCACCTTCCGGATGCGAGCCAGGTGACGGTGCATCTCGCCATCCCTGAAGAGTTCCTCGATGGTGGCTTCCTGCACCTGGTTGCCGGGCCAATCAATGAGCTGCCGTTCCTTGGCCATGGCCTTGATGAGTGGGGCGAAGCCCGCGAGGAAGCCCACCTGCAATCCTGGAGCGAGGATCTGCTCCAGGGCGCTGAAATAGACCACGGAGCCGGTGCGATCCTCGCTGGCCAAGGGCAGGGCGGGGTTCTGCTCCCGCTGGAATCCGAGGGTGAGGTCCCCTTCGAGGATGCGGAATCGGTGGGCCTCGGCGAGGGCCAGCAGGCGGGCGCGGCGGGATGCGCTCAGGACGGCGTGGGTGGGGTGCTGGGGCGCCGTGGTGGTGTAGAGGAGCCGGATGGGTTCCCGAGCCAGCAGCGCCTCCAGGGTATCCACGTCCAGCCCCTCCGCATCCACGGGGATCGGGACGAGGCGGGCCCCGGCGGCGCGGAAGGCCTCCAGCACGCGGAAGGCCGCGGGCGTTTCCACGGCCACCAACTCCCCGGGGCTGAACAGGGTCCGGGAGATGAGGTTCAGGGTGCTCATGAGGCCCCGGGTGAGCACCACGTTGCCGGGCTCCAGCGCCAACCCACGCAGTTCCCGCAGGAAGCGGCAGAGGGAGATGCGGAGGTCCAGCAACCCCCGGGGATCCCAGCCAGGCTGGAGGATCCGCTGCTGCTGGAGGTTGAGCACCCGTCCATTGGCCCGGTGGATGGCCGAGACGGGGGCCAAGCGCACATCCGGCAGATCCGGGATGAGCCTGAACCCCTCCCGATCCGTGGCCTGGGGCTGGAAGAAGGGCTCCGACATGGGGGTGGGGGAAGTCCAGGACCCGGAGTCGGAAGCCGCGATGGATTCTTCCACTTCCAAGGCCCCGATGGGCCGCTGCTCGGCCACGAAGGACCCGCGATCCGGCTCGCAGACGATCCAGCCCTCGGCCTCCAGTTCCTGATAGGCGGCCAGGGTGGTGTTGCGGTTCACGCCCAGGGTTTCGGCCAGGCTGCGGGTTCCGGGTAGCGCATCCCCAGGTTGCAGCCGGCCCCGGCGGATGTCGGCGACCACGGCACCCACGATCTGCAGGTAGAGCGGTTCACCCTGGGTGCGATCCAACTCGAGGGTCGGGGACCACTGCGCCACTCGGTACTCCTGTAGGGGGTGTCCTTTTCACCTTGTGGAACCGCATTGCCGCCGTCAAGAACGTTCCGGGCCCGGATGGGTCGGTATTTCGCGACCGGATCTGGGAGGGCCTGTCACGAAAGTCCAACTTTAGGCAACCTCATCCCCGGAGTCCCCCATGAATCAGCTTCTGAAACCCGCCGTCGGATTCGCGGCGCTAATGTGCATCGGTTGTAGCGGTGGGTACAGCTCGCCTTCGGGCGGCCCCGCGGCGGGAACGGTGCTGGCCTCCGGCAATCAGATCCATACGACGGCGGGAACCCCCCAAACCACGGTGAACGGAACCCCCTTCGCCACGGACCTCAAAGTCACCGTGGATCGGGTGGATACGGTCAGCAATGGGGACGGATACGGCGGGAGCACCCACGTGACCACGCCCATCGCCAGCGCGACGGTGACCTTCACCATCGTGGCCGGTGCGGGAGGAGCCTCCGGCACCTTCCCCGCCGCCGCCACCACCGCGACGGCAGTCACCGATATGGCGGGCGTGGCGGTGGCCCCGGTGATCACGGCCAATGGCACGACCGGGGTATTCACCGTCACCGCGACGGTGGCCGGGGCGTCCACCCCAGCCACTTTCACGCTGACCAATTCCTGATCAGGCCTTGGTGAGGAACTCGTCGTAGGTGCCCTGGAAATCCTCGATCTTGCCGTGGTCGAAGTTCCAGATGCGGGTGGCCACCTCATCGATGAGGTCCTCATCGTGGGTCACGAGCAGGAGGGTGCCGGGGTAGGTCTGGAGAGCCGTGTTCACCGCGATCACGGCTTCCAGATCCAAGTGGTTGGTGGGTTCGTCGAAGACGAGGACGTTGGGCTTTTGCAGCATGAGCTTGCAGAACATGAGGCGGCAGGCTTCACCGCCGGAAAGGACTTCCGTCTTCTTGGTGCCCTCTTCGCCCCGGAAGAGCATCTGACCCAGCACGCCGCGGATCTGCTCGATGGTGGCATCGGGATCGAACTGGCGGAGCCAATCCACCATGGTGTAGCCCTTGGGGATGCTCTCCTTGAAGTCCTGGGCGAAGTAGCCCACGGAGACTTCGTGGCCCCACTTCACAGTGCCGGATTCCAGGCTCAGGTTGGGCTCGGTGACGCCGGGCGCGTTGGCCAGTAGGGCGTTGAGGAGCGTGGTCTTGCCCACGCCGTTGCGGCCCATGATGGCGATTTTCTCGCCGCGGGACACGGAAGCGGTGAAGCCCTTGATCACGTCCAGGCGCTTGCCCTCCACGTCGTAGCCCTTTACGACGTGCTCGAATTCCACGGCATGGCGCCCGCCGGGCTTGCGCATTTCGAACTTGATGAAGGGACGCTGGATGTTGCTGCGGGCCAGGTCGCCGGGGGCCAGGCGCTCCACTTCCTTGCGGCGGCTGTTCACCTGGCTGGAGCGGGTGCCGGCGGCGAAGCGGGCGATGAACTCGTTGAGCTGGGCGATCTTCTTCTCGCGCTGCTCGTTCTCGCTCTCGATGCGGGAGCGCAGCTGGGTCTTGGCCATGACCATGTCGTCGTAGCCGCCCGTGTACTGGATGATCGTGCGGTAGTCGATGTCGGCGATGTGGGTGCAGACGGCATTCAGGAAGTGGCGGTCGTGGGAGATCACGATCACGGTGCCGTCGTAGTTGTTTAGGAACTCCTTGAGCCAATGGATCGATTCGAGATCCAAGTGGTTCGTGGGCTCGTCCAGCAGCAGGGCCTGGGGGTGGCCGAAGAGGGCCTGGGCCAGCAGCACGCGCACCTTTTGGCCGCCCTGGAGTTCGCTCATCTTGCGCTCGTGGAGTTCCTCGGGGATGTCGAGGCCGTCCAGCAGGATGGCGGCGTCCGCCTCGGCGGTGTAACCGTCTTCATCGCCGACGATGCCCTCGAGCTCGCCGAGGCGCATGCCGTCCTCGTCGGTCATCTCGGCCTTCTCGTAGATCCGGTCCCGCTCTTCGAGGGCGGCCCAAAGGGGCTTGTTGCCCATGATTACGGTGTCGATGACCCGGAACTGATCGAAGGCGAACTGGTCCTGGCGCAGGATGCCCATCTTGCGGGGGCGCTGGACGGTGCCCGTCTGCTGCTCCATTTCCCCGGCGAGGATCTTCATGAACGTGGATTTGCCCGCCCCGTTCGGACCCGTCAGGCCGTAGCGGCGCCCGGGGTTGAAGGTGGTGGTGACGTCCTCGAAGAGGACCTTGGCGCCGTAGCGCATGGTGACGTTTTGGACCGCGAGCATCGATTCTCCCCAACCTTTCATGATAGCGGCCGGAGGCCATTCCTCGAAGTCATTGAATGGCGGGGGATGCCCGATAGGCCGTTTTATGCCAAGCTGAACGACGCCACCCCGGACCCAAATGAAGCCCGATCCCACCACCATCGGTCGTTACCAGGTCGTCTCCCTGCTGGGCCAGGGAGCCATGGGCCGCGTGTACCTCGCCCAGGACCCCCTGCTGAAACGCAGGGTGGCCATCAAGGTCGTAGTGGAAGGGGGGTCCGACCAGGAGCATGCCCTGGAGCGCTTCCAGCGGGAGGCCGAGATCAGCGCCCGCCTGAATCACCCGAACATCATCACGGTCTACGACGTGGGCGAGGACGAGGCGGGGGGCCCCTTTCTGGCCATGGAATTCGTAGATGGGGTGAGCCTCGCCAAGCTCATCCGGGAGCGGCGCCTGGACGGGGAGACCATCATGCGGCTCCTGCTGCAGGCCGCTCACGCCCTCACCGCGGCGGCCAAGGCCGACATCGTCCACCGGGATGTGAAGCCCGAGAACATCCTCGTGTCCCAGGACGGTCGCCTGAAGCTCATGGATTTCGGCATCGCCAATCAAGCCGACCAAACGCGGCTGACGGCCCTTGGCACCGTGGTGGGTACCCCCTCCTACACCGCGCCCGAACTGCTCATGGGCGGGGATGCCACCGCCGCCACGGACCGCTACGCCCTGATGGTGACCGCCTACGAATGCTTCACGGGCACGCTGCCCTTCGTGGGGGAGACCGTGGGCGCCACCCTGCTGAAGGTGGTGAACGAGCCACCCCACATGCCCGACAGCCTGAGCGAGGCCTTGAAGGAGGTCTTCCACATCGCGCTGATGAAGGATCCAATGCAGCGGTACCCGGATCTGCATTCGTTCCTGAATGCGCTGCTGGAGGCCACGCAGCTTCCCGCGGCAACCCAGAGCCGCCTTCAGACCGCCCTGGATGGCGAGGGCACCCTCTCTGGCCTCGGCAGTGGCCCCATGACCCTGCCGGGTCTCGGCAGCCACCCCGGCCTTCCGCTGCAGCGGAAGGATGCGCCCCAGGATGATGGCACCCAGGCCCTGGAAGCCCTTCCGGCTTCCCAGCTCACTCCGAAGGTGCCCATTCCCTTGCTGCCCACCCAGGCCATGAGTTCCGCGGGCGCGTTGCCCGTGGTGGGTTCCAAGGCGGCCGCGGACGAGAACCCCCTGGCCTTCCTCGACTTCGAACCGGTGGGGCCCGCCCAGGGCCCCACGGTGGATCTGGAATCCACCCAGGCGGGTCAGCTCGCGCAGGTGCCTGAGGCCAGGCCCGTGCTCCCCCTGGCGCCCACGGATGGGCTGGATCAGACCCACATCGGCCGCAAGCTCGAGCGGGTGCCCGAGGCTCGAGACAAGGGCCCGGAGAAGGCGGCTACTGGGGGACCTGCGAACCTGCGCGTCGTTCTGGGCGGAATCGCCGCCTTGGTGCTGGTCGCGGGCGGGCTGTACGTGGCCATGCGGCCCCGGCACCGCGCCCTCCATGTGTTGAGCACGCCCACGGGGGCGGAGGTCCTGGTGGATGGGGCCGTCGTGGGTCGCACGCCTTTCCAGGGCCCCGTGGCCTCGGGGGCCAAAGCACTGGAACTGCGCCTCCCCGGGCACCGTCCCTATCAGGGCCCGATGCCCGAGGGCGAGAAGGCCACGGAGATCCGCCTGGAGGCCGAGGGTGTGGCCAAGGCCATCCTGAGCACCCCCGAGGGCGCCAAAGTTTATGTGGACCGGGAGCTGGTGGGGGTCACGCCCCTCCGGGATTTCCGCCTCATGAAGCCCAAGGCCATCTTGCAGCTGGAGAAGGAGGGCTTCATCTCCTACATCGGCTCCCTGGAACAGGGGAAGGAGCTGGACCCCATCACCCTGAAGCCCCAGGGCCCGGCCGAGCCGGTCAGACCCCGTCGGAACTAGATCATGGGGAGCAGCCGCTCCTCGTGCCTCGGATCGCCGAAGTGCAGTTCGTCGAAGGCCTCGGCGGCGGCTTCCCACCCGGGGCCGTAACCGCCGAAGTGGCCGATGACGGGGAGGCCGTGGACGTGGGCCCGGCCCGCCACGCGCCAAGGTAGCTTGCCCCGGAGGGTGGTGGCATCCAGCTGCCCTTCGCCGGTGATCACGGCGTCGGCGTCATGGCAGGCTTCGTCGAAATGCACGACGCGCATGAGCTCCTCTGCGCCATCCACGAGCCGCGCGCCCAACTGCTTGAGCTTGGCGCCCAGGCCACCGGCGGCGCCGGTGTGGGGACCGCGGGGCAGGCCCAAGGCCTTGAGGCGGTCCACGAGAATCGGAATGTCCGGCAGCTGAGCGCCCTTTTGGGGACCGAAGAGGCGGGGCGCTTCCAGGAGGTCGGCGTCCACGTCGCAGAAGGCGATGGTGGGGGGCAACTTCAGGGCGGGCCACTCGGAACCGCCGTCCATGGTGGCGGTGCCCCCGAGGCCGATCCAGAGGCGCGGAGCGCCCTGGAGCTGGGCGAGGAGATCGCCCAGGCCCTTGGAGCTGGCGAGGAAGGGATCCAGGTGATCGAGGCCCGCCATGCCGATGACCTTGGCGCTTTCGATCACGATGGTGCCGTCGGTGAGTTCCAGCACGGGCACTTCGCGCACTCGGCCGAAGGCATCTGCCGCGGGCAGGCTCCGGAAGGTGCCGCCGAGGTCCGCGTGGATGCAATCCAGGAACCCGTCGCCGCCATCGGAGAGCGGAAGGAGGAGATCCCCCGGCTCCATGAGCAGGCGCGCCGCTTCCGCGGGGCTCAACGTCCCTTTGAAGGCGGTGGGGCAGACTAGACGCATGGGAATCTCTCAACGCGGCCTTTAAGCCGGGACTGTATGAATCGGCCAATCCCCAGGGAAGTCAACTCCTGGTTTTCCGCGTCCTGAATTTGTGGAAGCCGTCACGCGCTCCGGCAGGAACGCCCCGGCAATCCTTCCCGCTCAAGGATTCCCAGGGGTGGGGATGACCACCTTCCGGCGGGTGCCTTCCGGAGCCTGCTCCAGGCCCCGCAGGGCCGCCTTCCAGGCGGCCTGATCCAGTCCAGTTCCGATGAGCACGGCGAGCATGGCCGGGGCCTGGCCATCGGGCTGAAGGGGCAGGGGGCTGATCTCGATGCGGCCATCGGCCACCTGGAAGGCCCACCGATCCGAACCATCCGCCCGGGGCGCCCACCCGGCGAAGGCGCAGACCCCCTTGGCCCGCAACAGTTCACCCCCGGCCAGGGCCTCCTGGAAGGGCGGCAGGAAGAGTGCCTCCAGGGCCGCGGGATCCACGGGGTGATCGAAGGCCAGGCTGAAGCTGCGGGTGTCGGCGAAGCTGAAATCAGGGCTGTCCGCCCAGCCTTCGGGCCGCACGGGATCTCCCGCCCAGGGATCAGGGGTGCCTGCGGGGGGCAGGCCATGCCGGGAATGGGCGATGGGGAGCGAGGGCAGCGCGGTTCGAAGCTGGCTCTCCCACGCGAGGGCGGCGGAGGGATCGAGGTCCGCCTTGCTGAGGTAGAGCAGGCTCGCTAGGCCCACCTGGCGCTTCAGGAGGTCCCGCTGCTGGAGGTGGTGCAGGGGGCTCAGGCAGCTGAGCACCGTGAGGATGCCGTTGATGCGGATGCGCCCCTGAAGGGCCGGCTCCAGCTCCAGATCCAGCAGGTCGGTGGGATCCGCGAGACCCGTGGTTTCAAGCACCACGCGATCTGGGCGCTGAGCGGCGGGTGCGTCCGCCCAGGCGGCCAGGGTCGCCACCACGTCATCTCGCAGGCTGCAGCAGACACAGCCATTCACCAAGCTGGCGATGCCCGCCACCTCCGGGCGCTCCGCCGCCACGAGGGTGCCATCCACATCCACGGCGCCGAACTCGTTGATGAGCACGGCCACGCTGCGCCCCTCGGTGAGCGCCGACCGCAGGAGCGCATTCACGGTGGTGGTTTTCCCGCTGCCCAGGGGGCCGGTGACGATGAGGATCTCGAGTGCGTTCATAGACCCTCATTGTCGCAGGGGGAGCGGACAGGCCAGACTGGGAGACATGGATTTCATGGATGCGACCTACCTGGGCCTGTCCGCCGTGGCCGGCGGTGTGGCCCGGGGGCTTCGGGGCGGGTTGCCTCCCGGCTGGCGGATGCGGCTCGAAGCCCAGCCCGCCGAAGATCTCCCCGCAGGTCAGTGGATTTGGGTGCATGCGGTGAGCGTGGGCGAACTGCTGGTGGCGGAAGGGCTCATTGCCCGCCTACGGGACCGGGGGCATCGCCTCCACCTCACCACCGGCACCCCGGCGGGCCTCGAACTGATGGCGCGTCGCCTTCCCATCCTGGATGGAGGCACGGGCCTCCTGAGCGGCGGGGCCTTCCCCTTCGATGATCTGGAGGGCCTCCGGGCCTGGCGCCAGGCCCGGCCCGGGTTGTTCCTCGCCCTGGAAACGGAATTGTGGCCGGGGTTAATGCGGGCCCTGGCCGAGGATGGCGTGCCCCGGGCCCTGGTGAACGGGCGCCTGACCTCCAAAAGCCTCCGGAATCCCTTTGCCCCCGCGGCCGCCCGCCGCTTCGAGGTGATCGCGGCCCGGGACGCTGAAAGCGCCGAAGCCCTCCAGAGCTTGGGTGCGCCCCGGGTGCAGGTGGCGGGCAACCTCAAAGCGGACCTGCCCCCACCGCCGCCCCTGCACGAGGGGTGGAAGCACCTTCTCGCGGCCTGGGCGGAGGAACCGATCCTCGTGGCGGGCAACACGGTGGAGGGGGAGGAAACCCTCCTGGTGGATCTCTGGCAGGTGCTGCGGGAGCGCCATCCTGGATTGCGCCTGATCCTCGCGCCCCGCCAGCCCCGCCGCTTCGGCGAAGTGGCCTCGCTTCTGGAGGGCCAGGCCTTCCGCCGCGCTTCGGAGCCCTGGCCAGAGGAATCGGGCCCATGGAAGGACACGGCGATCCTGCTCCTGGACACCCTGGGCGAGCTGAGCCGGGTCTATGGGGAGGCCACCGTCGCGCTGGTGGGCGGAGGCTGGGCTTGGGATGGCGGCCACAACCCGTTGGAACCGCTCCGGTTCGGGGTGCCCACCCTCGTGGGTCCCGGCTACCGGAATTTCGAGGATCTGGTGGAGCCCCTGCTTGGAGCCAGTGGCTTAAGGGTGGTGGAAGCAGCGCAGCTGGCTTCGGAAACCGGAAATCTCCTCGCGGAAGTCCCTCGCCGGGGCGCGGGGGCGGCCGACCCCGCGCTGGTGAGGCTCATGGGCGCCACGGATCGGGCCATGGCGATGCTGGATCCCCTGCTTCCGGCGCCCTTCAGAATGTCGTAACCTCGATCAACATTCAGGAGCCCGGGTGATCACTGCACAGCCACCGCATGTACTCGTCATCGATGATGATGCGGCCGTGCTTGAACTCGTGGTGGAGGCCCTGACCACCCACGGGATGAAGGTGCACCCCTTCTCCGAGGGGGAAGAGGCCATGAAGTTCCTGGCGGATCCCATGGCCCCCACCTTCGACCTGGTGCTCTCCGACATCAACATGGATGGAATGGATGGCTTCGACGTCATCCACCGCGTGAAGGCCATGAAGCCGAACCTCCCCGTGGTGCTGATGACCGGCGCCGCTTCGGTGGAATACACGATCCGGGCCCTGCGCATGGGCGCCAGTAACCTGTTCATGAAGCCATTGGCCCTGCGGGATCTCGTGAAGAGCGTCTTCCACCTCGTGGAGCTGCATCGGGAATTCCGCCTCGCCCAGGCGGGCCTCAAGGGGCTCGTGGCCGAGGAGCGCTCCTTCTGCTTCCGCAGCGATGAGCTGGACATCCCCAGCCTCATCCTCCACCTCACGGATCGGCTCGTGCCCATGGGGTTCGCCCAGGCCGCGAACCTGGACGTCATCGCCATGGCCTACCACGAGGCCCTGGTGAACGCGCTGGAGCACGGGAACCTGGAGCTGCATAGCAACCTCAAGGGTGACCTCTTCGCGGAGGAGGATCCCTACACCTCGCTCCGGCGGGAGCGGATCCGGGATGAGAAGTTCGCCTCGCGCCTGGTGCAGGTCCGCACCCGGGTGGAGGGCAACCGCTACGAAGTGCAGATCGAAGACGAAGGCAACGGCTTCGACGTGCGCAAACTGGACCCCCGCTCCGCCAGCGATCTCGTGCGCACCTGCGGCCGGGGCCTACCCCTCATTCAGACGGTGCTGGACGAGGTGCGCTTCAACGACAAGGGCAATCAGGTCCGCATGGTGTTGGTCAAGAAGTAGCCCGCTCCAAACGAAAAGCGCCGCCCTCGGGGCGGCGCTTTTCGTTTCAACGAGGATTCGCTTAGAGCGCGCTCTCGATGAAGGACTTCAGCTGGGGCTTGGGCTGACCGCCCACGAGCTTGTTCAGGGGCTTGCCGTCCTTGAACAGGATCAGGGTGGGGATGCTCATGATGCCGAACTGGCCGGCCACTTCCGGGTTGTCATCCACGTTGATCTTCACGATCTTGGCCTTGCCGCCCAATTCGCCGGCCAGCTCGTCCAGCACGGGGGCGATCATCTTGCAGGGGCCGCACCAGGGGGCCCAGAAATCCACGAGGGTCACGCCCTGGGCGACGGCAGCGGGGAATTCGGCGTCGGAAATGTGGGCCACGAGGTTGGACATGGGACTCCTTGATGGGTTCGGTTCAACGGGAAGGACCAGTCTAGCGCGGACCCGCCCCCTCGGATCGACCTCCGAATGAGGGAGTCGCTGGCTTGTGGGTAGGTTGCTTGATTTCTTGAGGTTGCGACACCTTTTGAGATATCGGACTCGTGACTCCGGTCAACCCGATCCGTACCGACTCTGATGGGGGCAGTTCTTTCGATCGAGGGTTCCATGCGTTTCCTCTTTGCCGCACTTTTCTCGCTGGTGCTGTCGGCTGGGCAGCCGACCCCTCAGGACTGCGCAGGCTGTCATGAGGTGGACCTGAGCAAGCGGCCCAAGGCCGTCCACCTTTCGCTGTCCTGCGTCCAATGCCACAGCGACATCACCAAGCTGCCCCACGCCGACAAACCGGCGCCGGTGAAATGCGCCACCTGCCATGCGGGCCAGGCCAAAGCCTATGCGGGCAGCGTCCACGGCATCGCCAAGAAGAAGGGCATGACGGATGCGGCCACCTGCGCCTCCTGCCACGGCCCCGCCCATGAAGTGACACCCAAGTCCGAAGCGGATTCCAAGATCGCGAAGAAGAACCTCGCGGATACCTGCGGCACCTGCCATTCCAACCCGGAATTCCTCGCCAAGCACAAGATCCCCTTCGCAAAGCCGGTGGAAGCCTACAAGCACAGCGTCCACGGCAAGGCCGTGGCCCGGGGTGAGGAATCCGCTCCCTCCTGCTCCGACTGCCATGGTTATCACGACATCCTCGCCTCCCGGGATCCTAAGGCGGCGGTGAATCGGGAGAACGTAGCCGGCACCTGCGGCAACTGCCACAGCGACGTGAAGACGGCCTACGACGAAAGCGTGCACGGCAAGGCGGTGGCGGCCGGCTTTAAGGGTGCCCCCGTCTGCACCGACTGCCACGGCGAGCACAACATCTTGGCGCCGGCGGAAGCGGGCAGTCTCGTGAATGCCTCCCGCGTGTCCGTGGCCACCTGCGGCCGCTGCCACAGCGACGAACGTATCTCCGCGCGCTATGCCCTCTCCGGCGACAAGGTCACCGCCTTCGAAGACAGCTTCCATGGCCTGGCCATGCGGGGTGGCCAGAAGACCGTGGCCAATTGCGCCTCCTGCCACGGCGTGCACAACATCCGCTCCGCCTCCGACCCCCAGTCCATGGTGAACCCGGCGAACCTCGGGAACACGTGCGGCAAGTGCCACGCGGGCATCGGCAAGACCTTCGTCGCGGGGCCCGTGCACGTGCGCTACGCGGGCGTGGGCGAACACCCCTCCGTGAAGTGGATCCGCATCGTCTACCTCTTCCTCATCCCCATGACCATCGGATTCATGCTGGTCCACAACGGCCTCGACTGGCTGGCCAAGACCCGCCGGAACAAGCACGGCCACCACACGGGCGAGCGCATGCCCCGCATGAACATGAAGTTCCGCATCGCCCACGGCATGGTGGTGCTCAGCTTCGTCACCCTGGTGATCACGGGCTTCGCCTTGAAATATCCCGATACATGGTGGGTGAAGACCTTCGTGGCCAACACCATCTTCCGGGCCTGGGCCCACCGTGTCGCCGCCGTGATCATGCTCCTGGCCACGGGCTTCCACCTGATCCACCTGGCCTTCTTCAAGCGCGACCGCGTGATCATCTGGGAACTGATGCCCAACTGGCAGGACGCCAAGGACATCCTGAACATGTTCAAGTACAACCTCGGCTTCAAGGTGGAGCGGCCCACCTTCGGGATGTTCGGCTATGCCGAGAAGATGGAGTACTGGGCCTTCATGTGGGGCACCGTGGTCATGGCCGTGACGGGCCTCCTGCTCTGGGCCGAGAACTGGAGCCTGAGCCATTACCCCAAGTGGGTGCTGGACGCCGCCACCGCCGCCCACTGGTACGAGGCCATCCTGGCCACCCTCAGCATCCTGGTCTGGCACTGGTACCTGGTGATCTTCGATCCAGACGTCTATCCCATGGATACCGCCTGGCTCACGGGCGACACCTCCGGCGATCACCTCCGGGAAACCCGTCCCGCCTACTACGCGGCCCTGAAGGCCAAGCAGGAAGCCCAGGATGAAGTGAAGGACGAGGAACCCGAGGGCGAATCCCACTGATCCGCCCCGAACGAAAAGGGACCCGCTTCGGCGGGTCCCTTTTCGTTCGGACTTCAGTTAACTCAGGGCAAGGGCAGGGGGTTCTCCGGGTTGGAACCACCCCATTGGGCGATGGTGAAGATGCTCATGTAGCGCTCGTTGGTCTCGCGGAGGCGCTGGGCCAGCACTTCGCAGAGGCTGTAGAGGATCTTCAGGGCCAGTTGGTGGTGGCCCTCGATGAGGTTCCGCAGTTCCTTGAGGGGGATGAAGAAGACTTCGGTGCCTTCGAAGGCGATGGCGTCCGCCGCCCTCGGGGTGCTGTCGATGAGGGCCATCTCGCCAAAGTAGGAGTGGGGCTCCAGCACGGCCAAGGCCTCTTCGCCTGTGGCGCTGCGCTTGCTGATGCGGATGCTGCCTTTGAGGACGATGTAGAGGCCATCCCCAGCATCGCCTTCCCGGAAGATCACGGTGCCATCGCCCACCTTCTTCACCTGACCGATGATCAGGATCTGGGCGCGCTCCGTCTCATCCAGGTTCTGGAAAAGGGGGGATTTTGTGAGGAAGGAGGTATCGATCACGGGCCTTGGGTCGTCCGGGGGGATCAGGCTTGGGGGAGGGGGACGTTCTGGACGATGTCCAACCCGAACCCGCTGAGGCCAATGTACTTGGTTTCATGGCGGGAGAGCAGACGCATTTTTCCCACTCCCAGGTGCCGCAGGATCTGGGCGCCCACGCCGAAATCCCGATCGCTCATGGACGCGGGGGTGGGGCTCTGCTCGCCCACCACGCCCTGAGTGCGGCCGTGGCGGCGGAGGTAGACCATGGCGCCGCGGCCCTCCTTGGCTAGCAAGTCCATGGCCTTGTGGAAGGGGCCCTCGCCGAAGCCATCGAGATCCTCGGGCAGGGTTTCCAGGTGCACCCGCACGAGGGGGGGCTCACCGGTGAGGTCGCCGAGCACGAAGGCCAGGTGGCTGCCGCCATCCAGGAGGCTGCGGAAGCGGTGGGCCTTGACGAGGCCCCAGCTGGTCTGGAGTTCCCGGACTTCCTCTTCTTCCACCAGGCGCTCCTTGCGGAGGCGGTAATCCACCAGATCCGCCACGGTGACCATGAGGAGGCCGTGCTGCTGGCAAAAGGGCACGAGGTCGGGTACCCGGGCCATGGTGCCATCCTCCTTCATGATTTCGCAGATGACGCCGCTGGGATGCAGGCCCGCTAGGCGGGCCAGGTCCACGGAGGCCTCGGTCTGGCCCGTGCGGGTGAGCACGCCGCCCTGGCGGGCCCGCAGGGGGAACATGTGGCCGGGCTTTACGAAGTCGTAGGGCTTGGAGGCCGGATCGATGAGGGCCTGGATGGTGCGGGCCCGGTCTCCGGCGCTGATGCCTGTGGTGGTGCCCTCCCGGGCCTCCACGGAGATGCAGAAGGCCGTTTCGAAGGGGCTGGAGTTGTCCCGGACCATCATGGGGATCTGCAGCTTGTCCAGGAGCGAACCTTCCAGGGAGACGCAGATGAGGCCCCGGCCGTGGGTGGCCATGAAGGCGATGGCTTCGGGGGTCACCGCCGAGGCGGCCATGGTGAGGTCGCCTTCGTTTTCGCGGTCCTCGTCGTCCACGACGACCACCATCCGGCCCTGCCGGATGGCCTCAATGGCGTCTTCGATGGGGGCGAAGGGGCGGGCGCTCATGCCCCAACTATTGCATCCTCCCGGGCGTCCGGGGTCACGGAACCCGTCCAGGGGCCACCTTTCCAGCGGTGGGGGCCCCCGGAAGGCGCCCCGGCTTTCCTGGGGTAGGGCCTCGATCGGCCTTGGATCATGCTAGGATTCCCCAATTCCCTTTAGCATCTTTTCCCAAAGGAAGTCCCATGTCCGGCGTCATCCAAGGGTCCATGCGCGAAGCGCCGCTGCCCGACATCATCCAGTTGGTGTCCCAGGGCAACAAGTCCGGCGTCTTCCACGTCCAGATGGACGATCACCGGGCCAAGATCCACCTCAAGGACGGTCGCCTCGTCCACGCCGTCACCCACAAGGGCGAGGGCTGGGAAGCCTTGCTGGACGTGGCCCTGTGGCTGGATGGTTCCTACCGCTTCGAGGAGGGCCCCCAGGAGGTGCCCACCACGATCACCAAGTCGTTGCCCGCCGTGCTCATGGAGATGGGCCAGCGGATGAACGAGTGGAAGGTCATCAGTCAGAAGGTGCCAAGCCTCGAGCTCTATCCCAACAGCAACCTCCTGCCCGGCGAGACGCCCCAGGGCGTCAACCCCCGCGAGGCCAAGCTCTTCGGCCTGATCACCGGCTGGTATTCCGTGGCGGAACTGGCGGAGGTGCTGCAGCGCCCCGTGCTCCAGGTCGCTAAGGACCTCTACGGCCTCGTGATGGCTGGCCACGTGGTGCTCAAGGGCGTTCGCACGGGCCGCGCCCCCAAGGTCGAGGCTCCCGCGGCGCCTGTACCAGCGCCCACTCCCGCTCCGGCGCCCCTTTCCATCATCCCGAGCGCCCCTGGGGCGGCCGCACACCACGATCCCCTGGAGCAGACGGCCATCGTGAGGCTGCAGGCGCCGCCACCGCGCCCGGTGCCCGGCTTCCCCTTGGCCGATGAACCCATGATCGAGACGGTGGGCGGCGGCGTAGCCAGCGCCGGCCCGTTCGTGCCCTCCCCCGCCCCGGCCGCGGCCGCCCAGCCCATGGATCCCGTCCGCATGGCCAAGCTGACGGCTTTCACCCAGCGCATCGCCCAGGCGGCCAAGGGCGTCCTGCCCGAGGCCCACCACGAGATGGTGAACCGCCTCCAGGCCCGCGCCACGCAGGCGATCATCTCCGGCGAGGGGCCGGAGGCCGTGAAGAATCTCGCCCTGGCCATCTCCAAGGGCGCGGTGGATTCCGGCTGCGATGCGGAACTTGTACGCAACCTCAACGCACAGCTGAAGGCCATCTTCTCCAAATAGGGCCTCCCATGCTGAAGCGATTGTTCTGTTGCACGGCCCTCCTGGGCCTCGTGGCCTGCGTGGATCCAAGCTCCGCCTCGGGCGCCACGGGGGACACGACCCTTTACGCCTACGACAACGCGAACAAACGGGTGCTCTTTTGGGGGGATGTCTCCGCGGGCTACACCGCCGACTCCTTCACCACCCCCACGGCCACCCTCACCACGAGCAACTTCGACAAGGTGACGCCGCTGGCCTGGGGCGGCATGGCCATGGACCAGACCCGGAACCGCATGTACCTCGTGGGCGAGGGCGGCGACGTGGTGCGGTTGGATTCGGTGCGCAGCCTCAACGGCAGCGTGTCCAGCACCAACGTGGTGGCCTTCAAACTGGATTCCAGCGAGCGCTTCACGAATAGCAAGTTCGGCCAGGCGGCCCTGGATCCGAGCAACGACACCCTCTACGTCACGGAGAACGGCGACAATGGCACCCGCATTTGGGTGGTGTCGGCGGCCAGCGGCCGACTCAATGGGGCCACGATCCCCCTGCAGAAGCTCGCCCAGACCAACGACACCGGGGGCTATGGCGTGGCCGGGTACGCGGGGGAAGTCTACGGCTCCTTCACCAACGGCGACGACGTAGGCAATCCCGTGCTCACGGGCTACCGGCTTCGCAAGGGCACCAGCTCGGCCTTCGATCCCGCCAAGGTGATCCTCGGGGACCTCACGGGGCTGGGCTCCTTCGGAACCCTGGCCCTGGATCAATCCAACAGCATCCTCTACACCGGGGTGGATGCCGCGGCGTTCAGCGGCACCACGAGTCCGGTGCTGGTCTTCCGCACGGGCCAGTTCGGCGGCAGCAACAATCAAGCCCCCGATGGCACGCTGGGGGATAAGGCCGTGGTCAGCGATCTGCGGGTCCTCGCCCACTCCGGTAACAAGGATTGGCTCGTGGGGCTCAGTGCCTCGGGCAGCACCACATTGTGGATCTGGAAGAACCCCAGCACGCCCTCCAGCGCCACCTTCAAATCGTTGGTGGCCCCCTCTGGCTCCCAGTTGCGTGGGGCCGCCCTGGACGGAACCCCCTGATGAATGCCCTGCGGCTCCTGGGCCTCCTGCTCAAGGATGTGGCGGCGGATCTCCTCCGGCACCGGGGCCAGAATCTGCTGGCGGTCCTCACCCTTGCGTCCGGCCTCCTGCTGGCAGGCGGGGGCTTGTTGATGGTGGAAGGGCTCGGCCGCATGGTCTCCAAGATGGAATCCATGGCGAAGGTCGTCGTCTTCGCCGCAGAAGGCGCCCAGCTGGATCAGGCCGAAGCCACCCTGAAGCGGGATCCCCGCTTCATCGCCATCCGCCGCGTCAGCGCCCAGGAGAATCAATCCCGCTTCAAGGAGCTGACCCGGGAAGCGGGCGTGTTGCTGGAAAGCGCGGGCCCCGATGCGCTGCCGGAGAGTTTGGAGCTTTCGCTCCGTTCGGATCTGCGTGAAGGGCACCGTCCCGTGGAAGCGGGGCAGAGCCTGAAGGGGCTGCCTGGCGTCGGTGATGTGATCGTCGATCACGAGCGCCTGGATGCCCTGCAGAAGGGCGCTCAGCTGGTGCGGAACGCCCTTTCGACCTTGGGCGTGTTGCTGCTCCTGGCGGCGGGTTTCGCCACGGGCAACGTCATCCGCATGAGCATCCTGGCCCGGGAAGAGGAAATCGCCATCATGCGCCTGGTGGGGGCCAGCGAAGCCTTCATCCGCACCCCGCTCCTGGTGGAAGGCGGCGCCTTGGGCCTCATGGGCAGCGCCCTCGCCCTCGCAGGGCTCTGGGCCCTTTGGCTGCCCCTCAGCCGCGGCATGGGCGGCCTCTCGCCCCTGCTGGTGGAAGTGGCCCGCACGGGGTTCTTCTCCCCGGCCAGCATCGCGATCCTGGCCAGCGTCGGCGCCGCCACGGGCGCCCTCGGGGCACTCTGGGGTTTCCTCGCCACCCAGCGAGCCCAGCGCCTCGCGGCGCTCGTGCAAGAGGGCGAATAGGCCCTTCCGAAGTGCGGCTCACGCCGAGGCTTGGATGCATCCATCTATGGAGGCATCAGAAACTTGAATGGCGCAGCAGCCCAATCAGTGACCCTGGCCACAGACGGAAGGGATTCCACTGAGGCGTCACGACTCCTTCGTCCCCGTGAATCGTGAGGACGGACGGAGCGCTTGACTTGGAGTAAGCTCAAACATTCGGCGCTTTTAGGTGCCGCAGGAGTTCCAATGATTCGGAAGCAGGAGGCTCTGGACTATCACTCGATGGGACGGAAGGGGAAGATCGAAGTCGTCCCCACCAAGCCCACCAGCACCGCGAGGGATCTCGCACTGGCCTACAGCCCCGGCGTAGCTGAGCCCTGCTTGGAAATCGAGAAGAATCCCGACGACGCCTACCAGTACACCGCCAAGGGCAACCTCGTCGCCGTCATCAGCAATGGCACCGCCGTGCTGGGCCTCGGCAACATCGGCGCCCTCGCCGGCAAGCCCGTGATGGAGGGCAAGGGCGTGCTCTTCAAGCGATTCGCCGACATCGACGTGTTCGACATCGAAATCGACGAGCACGACACGGACAAGCTCGTGCAGATCATCAAGAGCCTGGAGCCCACCTTCGGCGGCATCAACCTCGAGGATTTCAAGGCTCCCGAGTGCTTCGAGCTGGAAGCCCGCCTGAAGAAGGAAATGAAGATCCCCGTCTTCCACGACGATCAGCACGGCACGGCGATCATCGCCTCCGCCGCGCTCATGAATGCCTCCGAGCTCATGGGCAAGCAGTTGGCCGACATGAAGGTGGTCTTCAGCGGCGCAGGCGCCTCGGCCATTGCCACTGCGCGGATGTTCCTCGTGGCGGGTGTGAAGCTCGAAAACCTCTGGCTGTGTGACACGAAGGGCCTCGTGTACACGGGCCGCACCGAGGGCATGAATGAGTACAAGGCCATGTTCGCGAAACCCAGCGAATGCCGCACCCTGGCCGACATCATCAAGGGCGCCGATTGCTTCGTGGGCTGCTCCAGCAAGGGCGTGCTCACGCCCGAGATGATCCTCAGCATGTCGAAGGATCCCATCGTCTTCGCCCTTGCCAACCCCGAGCCCGAGATCGACTACCCCACGGCCAAGGCCACCCGCGATGACATCATCATGGCCACGGGGCGCAGCGACTACCCCAACCAGGTGAATAACGTCCTCGGATTCCCCTTCATCTTCCGGGGTGCTCTGGATGTGCGCGCCACGGAGATCAACGAGGCCATGAAGCTTGCCGCCGCCAAGGCCCTGGCGGCCCTGGCCCGGGAGGACGTGCCCGACAGCGTTTCCAAGGCCTACAAGGGCGAGAAATTCAGCTTCGGTCGCGACTACATCATCCCCAAGCCCTTCGATCCCCGTGTGCTCCTCTGGGTGGCTCCCGCCGTGGCCAAGGCGGCCATGGACACGGGCGTGGCCAAGCTGCCCATCCAGGACTTCCAGAAGTACAAGGAACAGCTGGAGAGCCTGCAGGGCCGCAGCAAGGACGTGGTGCGCAACGTCATCAACCGCGCCAAGGCGGATCCCAAGCGCATCGTCTTCCCCGAAGGCGATAACCCCCAGATCCTCCGCGCCTGCCAGGCCATGGTGGATGAAGGCATCTGCAAGCCCATCCTCCTGGGCCGGGTGGATCGCATCCAACAGCTCATCAAAGACCTCCACCTCGATCTGCACAACCCGCAGATCCTGGATCCCGAAGAGGCCGACTGCCGCGAGGAAATGATCAAGGCCTACCACGAACTGCGCCTCCGCAAGGGCGTCACGCAGTTCGAGGCGGAGCGGCAGACCCGCCGCCGCATCGTCTTCGGGGCCATGATGTGCCGCCTGGGCAAGGCCGACGGCCTGGTGGCGGGCCTCACCAGCTACTATCCCGAAACCATCGGGCCCTGCCTCGAAGTGATCGGCACCCGCCCTGGTGTAAACCGCGTCTGCGGCGTGTACACCCTCGTGCTGGAGAACCGCACGCTCTTCTTCGCGGACACCACCATGAACGTGGATCCCAGCGCCGAGGAACTGTCGGAGATCGCGATCCTCGTGGCGGACATGGTGAAGGATCGCTTCTCCATCGAACCCCGGGTGGCCATGCTCTCCTACTCCAACTTCGGGAGCGCGCCCCATGGCAGCCCCCGCAAGATGCAGCGGGCGGCCCAGCTCGTGAAGGAACGGCGCCCTGATCTCCACTGCGACGGCGAACTCCAGGCCGATACCGCCTTGAGCGGCGACATCCTCGCGGAGACCTACCCCTTCGCCGACGTGCAGGGTGGTGCCAACGTCCTGATCTTCCCCAACCTGGACAGCGGCAACATCGCCTACAAGCTCATCCAGCGGTTAGCGGGCGCCGAAGTCATCGGTCCCATCACCTGTGGCATGGCCGCTCCCGTCCACGTCCTGCAGCGGCACAGCGATCTGAACGACATCCTCCACCTCACCGCCCTCACGGTGGTGGAGGCCCAGCAGCGGAGCTGATTGAACACCCGATGGATGGAAGGGGCGCCTAGCGCCCCTTCGTTTTTTTGGCCACTGTGGGCTTCGGCGCAGGTGCATCCGGGGTACGCATCGCCGCCTCCCGCAGGTCCGCCTTGGCGGCATCCACTTCGCCGCGCTCGGCGTGAACCTGGGCCCGGGTGCGCCAGTGGTCGGGGTCGTCGGGTTCCAGGAGGATCAGGTGGGTGCTCGTCCAGAGCACTTCGTCCCAGGCTTCGGCTTTGAGGAAGCGGGAGTGGAGGTTGCGCACGAGGCGAGCGAGGATCGCCCGGTCCGAACACGCGGAGAGCATCTCCAACCGGAAGGGGATGCGGCCCTGGGTCGCGCGGTGGACGAGGTCCGCGGCCCCTTCGATTCCCACGGGAATGCCTTGGTTGAAGGGATCGAAACAGAGCAGGCCCAGATCGTGGCGAACCCCGCAGATGAAGTGGCCGGGCAAGGCCACGCCCACGGCATCGAAGCCCAACCGCCGGGCCAGCTCGATCCAGAGGATGGAGAGGGCGATGGGCAAGCCCCGGTGCCGCCGGAGCACGATGGGAAGCAGGGCGTTGCGGGGATCGTCGTAGGTTTCCCGATCCCCCCGGAAACCCAGTTCCAGGAAGAGGAACCGGTTCAGCTCGTCCAGCGCGCTGTGGAAGTTCCAGGGCAGGGGCATGCGGCCCGCCAGGTGCGTCGCCCACTCGTTGATTTGCGTAAGGACCGCCTCCGGATCCTCATCATCCAAGAGGGGAGAGGTCGCGCGGATGGCGCCTTCGGCGAGCCCCCTGCAGGAGGGATCCTGGGAGAGGAACTCGTGGAGGCTCACCGCCGCCGCAGCCAGGCCCGCAGCATGAGGGCGAGGGCTACGAGGGCCAGCGCGATCCATACCCAGCGCGTCCACGCGGTTTCCACGGCCTGGATCTTCTCCTTCTCTTCGGCCTTCTTGGCGGCCTCGGTGATGGAGAGCTTACGTTGGGCCTCGTTGGCATCCTTGATTGCCTTTTGTGCGGCTTCCCTGGATTGCCGGGTTTCCTTGACGCCCTCATCTTCCTCTTGGGTTACAAGGCGGAGGCGTCCATGGCGCCCGCGATGGGCGCTGGGGGACCAATGGCCCTCGTCCCCGGACTGGGGATTGGCGGAGTCGATGATCTCCGCCAATTCCTGGATGTCCAGGCGGAGGGCCTGGAGTGTCTCCTGCTGGCGGTAGAGCTGGGCGCCCTGGATCCATAGCAGGCCCAGCTGGAGGATGGAGACGACAGCGAGCACGAAGAGGAGGGTGCGGAGCTTCATGAAGCGGCCTCCTCAGCCAGATCGGCGTCGCACTCGCGCCCGAGGATGAACAGCGTGCGATCGTCGCGGTTCTGGGTCTCGTAGTGGGCCACGTCGGTGAAGATGGCCTCGCAGGCGGCCCGCACGCTGCCGGTGGCCCACAGGCGCTGCAGCTGGCTGCGCATGCGGTCGAGGCCATAGAGGTCGCCCTTGCGATCCATGGCTTCAGTGAGGCCGTCGCTGTAGAGCACGAGCCACCCGCCGGGAGGGAGCTGCCCGCGCTGGACGGCCCAGTCGCCGGGTCCCGCGGGACGGAGCCCCAGCCCGCGGCCATGGGGATTGAGTTCCTCGAAGGATTCCTTGGATGCCATGAGCAGGGCGCCGGGGTGACCCGCCCGGGCGAGGCTGTAGTGGCCGCTTTCATCCCATTCCAGCACCGCGAGGGTGAGGAAGCCGCGCTGGCCGAGGAGCACCCGCAGGGTCTGATCCAGGGCTTCGAGCATTTCCTCCAGGCTCTGGTCCTCCCGGCAGGAGGCCAGCTCCAGCAGGGCGGTGGCCTGGGCCATGTAGAGCGCCGCGGCGAGGCCCTTGCCGCTGATGTCCCCCACGGCAGCGATCCACTTGCCGCTGGGGCGCCGCTTCACGAAGAGCAGATCGCCGCCGGTTTCCATGGCGGGCTCCAGGCGCAGCGCCACCTGGAATCCTGGGATCTGGGGCACCTTCGGCAGCAGGCCTTCCTGGATGCGGCGGGCCGTGGCCAGTTCCTGCTCGATGCGTTCCTGGGCGATGACCTTGTGGTGGAGGAGGGCCGTTTCCAGCATGGCTCCGGTGGCCAGGGCCAGCTCCCGCAGGAGTTCCCGGTCCTCGCGGCCATAGCCGAGATCGGCGTATTTCCCACCGATGAGAAGCGCCGAGTGGGGCGCGTCGTGGGCGAGGAAGAGCACCAGCAGCTGGAGGCCCAGGGCATCCACCAGGGCGCGCACTTCTGGCCCCTGCTCTCGGATCCAATCCGCTTCCTCGCTACCGAGGCCCAGCACCAGCTCCCGGTTGTCCCGGGCGTGGCGCAAGAGGCTGGAGGGAATGATGAGGACGGCAGGGCCTAGGCGGACGGGCTGACCATCCTCATCCTGGGTGTCCAGGGCGGGAAGGGCGAGGGCGGCGCCTTCCACCCGTTGCAGGATGAGCGTCTGCGGGCGGAAGGCCTCCCGCACCGCTTCTTCGATGTTCTTGAGCAAACCCCGGTCTGAGAGGCGCTGCTTGCTTTCCCGGAGGCTCCCCAGAAGGATCTCCCGGGTGGAGGAGATGTCGCGTTTGAACCGGCGGCGGATGGTGCGGAGGAGGGCCCGGAGCGCCCACCCCAGGGGCAGGGCGAGCACCCCCACGAGGGCGCCGGCCCAGGCCGATGGAATCAGGGAGAGGCCTTGGCCGAAGAGGAAGGTGAGGCCCACCAGGTAGAGGGTCAGGGCGGTACCGAGCACGAGGAAGTAGCCCAGCCAACGGACCAGGGCCTTCCGAACCTCGAAAAGACCGTGCCGCACGATGGCCCATCCGAAGCTCAGGGGCAGCACGGCCATGGGGGCCATGAAAATCCACTGGCGGCGGCCGAAGATCAGGCTGTCCTTGAAGGTGACCTGGCCCAGGAACCACAGAATGGCCAGGTCCACGAGGATGGCGTAGGTGAAGGCCAAGGGAAGGGCCATCACTTGGCGTTGGACGGGCGGGCTCAGGCGCCATCCCCGGGTGAAGAAACCCACCCCGGCACCCACGGCGGTCATGCAGATCGTGATCACGATCCCAGTCGGGATCTGGATCTCGTTGGGCTTCAGGCCCACCGCATTGGCCACGGCGGGGGACACGACCAACCAGAGGCCTAGGAGGATGAAGCCTCCGTAGAGGGCACCCAGGAACTTCCGGTTCTTGCGCAATTCAAAGGGATGGGGGAAGCGCAGGAAGAAGTGGAGGCAGAGAGGAGGCCCCAGGGTGACCGCCGCAAGGGCGCACAGGGTCGCCAGGACGGCCAAGGGCGGAGGCCACACCGCGGTGGTGCCCCGGGCGCCAGCGGCCAGGAGCAGCCCCGTGCACCCCAGGTAGAAGAAATGGCGGGAACTCTTCCGCTCCGGGGTGCTGATGACGACGAGGAAGCTCACGAACCAGAAGATGATGGCGTTGAGCAGGATGCTGAACTGGTAGCTGTTGAAGGGCTTCACCAGCCGCACGGGCACGGAGAGTTCCTCACCTCCCCGCTTGATGACGTAGCTGAGGACGGTGCCTTCGGGCTTGGAATCGATGAGGGCCTGGGCCGCCTTCAACCCGGCCGGGGTGGGGGCCACCTTCCGGCCCTGGATCTTCAGGAGTTCATCGCCTTCGAGGAGGCCCGCCTCCTCGGCCACGCCATCGGGCAGGATCTCAAGGATGATCACCTTGTCGTTGCGGACCCGCCACGTGCACTGGTCATCGGTGCGGGCGTAGAGCCACTGGCCCACGATGAAGGAGCCGATGGCCATGATGAGCCCCAGGAGGCTCATCCAGATCAGGCGGCTGCGGATGCGTTTGAGGGCTGGATTCATGGGAGAGTGGGGGCTTGGATCGTGCGGGGGGAAGGATGGAGCGGCCCAGGTGGATCGTAGTGGGGGGGCGCCGACGGTTGGGTGCGGCCCTGGCGGAGGATCTGGCGCGGGATCACGCGCTGGTACTGACGAGCTCCCGGTCTTGGGAAGGCGATGCCTGGCTGGAAGGACTTAGAAAAACCACCGGGGTGGACGCCTTGGAGTGGAATGCCCGGGATCCCCGGATGGGTTCCCGCATGATGGCAGATCTGGAGGACTTGGAGCGCCGGGGGATGGGGTTGTCGGGCGCCATTCTCATGGCCGGGGATTTCCCTGAGATGCCCCTGGGCACCTGGTCCGAGGAAGACCTCGAAAGCGTGTGGCGGATGCACCTGACCTTCCCCTTCCTCGTGACGCAGGCGCTGGCCTCCCACCTGGCCCCGGGCTCCTGCCTGCAGTTCATCCTGGATGCGGCCATCCACAAGCCGTTGCTGAAGCGCCTGCCCTATTCCGCGGCGAAGCTGGGGCAATCCACCCTGGTGGCGGGCCTGGCGCGGGCCCTGGCTCCGGACATCCGGGTGGTCGGGCATGCCCTCGGCACCCTGATGCCCGATGCGGGCAGCGACCCGGGCGCATTGGCCGCCCGGAGCCTGGTGCAGCGCAACGGCACGGCCCAGGATCTGGCCCGGGCCGTTCGCTACGCGGCGGACAGCCCCCACCTGACGGGCGAGATCCTGACCCTGGATGGGGGCTGGCGGCTGGCTTAACCCTGCGGCTATTTGAGGGTCAGGACCTCGATCCGGGAGGGCTTGTCCACGCTGCGGAAGATGCGCTGGGTGGCCTTCCGGAACTGCTCGGGCTTCGCGGTGGGGATGTCCGTGAAGGTCTGGGGATTCCGGTCCACGAGGGGGAACCAGCTGCACTGCACCTGGATCATGAGCCGGTGGCCTTTCTGGAAGGTGTGGAGGACGTCAGGCAGCGCGAAGGCCACTTCCTCGGCCTTGCCCGGTGTGAAGGCCACGGGCGCGGACCAGTGGTTGCCGCGGTACTTGCCGCGGATGGTCTCGCCGCGCACGAGCATTTCGTACCCGCCCGCGCGCCAACCCCGGGGGCTGTTCTCGATGTCCTTGGCGTCATCGGGGAAGACATCCACGAGCTTCACCACGAAATCGCTGTCGGTGCCCGTGGTGCTGACGTTGAGCACGGCGTTCAGGGGGCCGGCAAGGGTGAGGTCCTCCGTGAGCGGTTCCGTTTCGTAGACCATCACGTCGGGGCGGCTGCTGGCGAAGCGCTGATCCTCGGTCATGTAGGTGCGGGTGTAACCGAAGGTCACGTCCTGGGTGTAGGGCACGGGTTTGTTGGGGTCGGACACGAACTCGTCGAAACCGGCCTTGGCCTTTGGTTTGTCGAAGCTGACCCGGCCCTTGGCCTCGAAGTAGAGCGTCTTCTTGGCCGCTTCCTTGGGAGGCCAGGTTTCGAACTGGCGCCAGCGGTTGGCCCCGGTCTCGAACATGGTCACCTTGGCGAGCTTGGGATCCTCCGTGCCCTTGAGGTGGTGGTTGAAGAACTTCAGCTCCAGCTCTTTCTGATACCAATCCGAAGTGTTGGAGCCGAAGACGGCATTGCCGATCCGGCTGCCATCGCCGCGGGCCCACTGGCCGTGGGTCCAGGGCCCCATCACGAGCATCTGTTCCGTGGCAGGGCTTTGGGCGGCAAGGGAGCGGTAGGTGGCGAGGGGGCCATAGAGGTCCTCGGCATCGAACCAACCGCCCACGGTCATCACCGCGGGCTTCACGTGCTTGAGGTGGGGCCGCAGGTTGCGCGCCTGCCAGTACGCGTCGAAGGTGGTGTGTTTGACGTAGTCCGTCCAGATGGGCTCGTTGCCCTTGAGCACCTTGTCGAAGTTGGCCAAAGATCCCTGTTCCAGGAACCAGCGGTAGCCATCGGTGACGTGGAGACCGATGCCCTTGGGTGCCTCAGCGGAGGGCTGATCCCGCTTGCTTTGGAAGAAGGTGAAGAAGGAGAAGGTGGCCGCCAGCTGGAAGGCGCCGTTGTGGTAGGTGTCATCCCCCTGCCAGAGGTCGATCATGGGTGCCTGAGGGCTCACGGCGACCAGGGCGGGGTGGCCGCTGAGCATGCCCTGGATGGTGTAGTGGCCCGGGTAGCTGATGCCCCACTGGCCCACCTTGCCGTTGTTGGCGGGGAGGTTCTTCATGAGCCAATCGATGGTGTCGAAGGTGTCGCTGCCCTCGTCGATGTCCTTGCCCTGCTTCTTCGAATTCACGGGGCGCATGTCTTCGAACTCACCCTCGCTCATCCAGCGCCCGCGCACGTCCTGGTAGACGACGATGTAGTCCTCGTTGAGGAAGAGGGGGGAGGGGCCCAGGCGGCGGGTGTACTTGTCTGCCCCATAGGGCGCCACGCTGTAGGGCGTGCGCTGGAGGAGGATGGGGTGGGGTTTAGTGGTGTCTTTGGGCTCGTAAATGGACGTGAAGAGCTTCACGCCATCCCGCATGGGGATCATCACTTCCCGCTTGGTGTAGCGCTCCTGGACGGGGTTGGGAGCCACGGTGATGCCCTTGTCCCGCTCCAGCTGGAAGGGAATGGCGAGGCTGTTCTGGGTGGTTTTCCCCGTGTAGGTCTTGCCATCTTCCGAGAGCTCGCCCTCGAAGGAGAGGTTCCCGGGGATGCCGGGAACGCTGAAGGTGAGGGTCCTTCCCACGAGTTTGATGTCGCTGAGTGGCAAATCTTGAAGCCCCTGATCAGGTACGGAGAAGCCACCGGTCCAAGCCGAGGGGCCCCCCTGAATGACGACCTGGAGGCCGAGGTTCTGCCCACCGGGAACTTTCACCATTCCGCCCCATTTCCCGACGGGGGTGGCAGCGGGCTGTTGGGCCACCAGGGCGATGCAGGCGAGGGGAAGGGCTCGGATCATGGGGTGCCTCAGATGACTTGATGGTCCCAGCACCGCAAGGCTTATGCGGGCAGGCCAGGGGCGGGACGGTAGAATCGGTACGGGAACCGGTTTCGGGAGTTTATGCGCTTCAAGGTCAATGAGGTCTTCCACAGCATCCAGGGCGAGGGCCTCCGGGCGGGGAGGCCCTGCCTCTTCATCCGCCTGACCGGTTGCCCCCTGCGCTGCACTTACTGCGATACGGAATACGCTTTTTACGAAGGGGGATTCCGCGAGCTGGAGGAACTCCTCGACGAGGTGAAGCGCCGCCTGGGCCCGCCCACCCACGGCCCCAACGCTCCCTTCGTGGAACTCACGGGGGGCGAGCCTCTGGCCCATCCGAACGCGCCGACCTTGTTGCAGGCCCTGCTCGACCAGGGCTACGAAGTGGCCCTTGAGACGGCGGGCAGCCACGATCTCGCGCCCGTTCCCCGGGATGTGGTGAAGATCGTGGATCGCAAGACGCCCGGAAGCGGCGAAGTGGACCGCTGGCTGGAGTCCAATTTGGAGCACATGGTACCTGGCCAGGATGAGCTGAAATTCGTGCTCACCGATGAAGCCGACTACCGCTGGGCCAAGGCTTGGTGCGAGGAGCGGCGGGTTTGGGAGCGGTTCGTGGTGCTCTTCAGCCCCGTGTGGGGCAAGCTCGATACCGCCTGGTTGGCGGAGGCCATCGTCGCCGATGGCCTGCCCGTGCGCTTCCAGGTGCAGCTGCACAAGATCGTATGGGGCGCCGAAACCAAAGGGGTTTGAGTTTCAGCGCCGGGAGCTCTGGGCTTTCCATTCCGCCAGCGTTTGCTCCACGGGCCCCATGAGGGCGCGGCTGGCCTTGGTCTTCTGACCCACCTGTAAAGCCTCCTGGAGGGTGGCCATGGCCTGATCGGCCTGCCCGAGCTCGTTGAGGATCCGGGCCTTCACGAGCAGGTTCCGAGGGTTCTTCTGGATGCGGATGGAGGATTCGATCCACTCCCGGGCCTGGGCCATTTGGCGCTCACGCTCGAGGCAGTATTCGGCGGCGTCGCAGAGGAGCTTCCAGTCGTGGCCGTTGCCGGCGAGTGCGCGCTTCATGCGCCCCTGCACGATGTCATCCACGTCCACCTCCACGAGGAAGCTCACGCGGAGCTTCTCCCAGTAGAGGTCCACGTAGGCGCCATCGGCGCTGGCGGGGTACACCTCGAAGGTGAGCCATTCCGTCTGCGGCGCGGCTTTGGGCTTCACATCGAAACGGAGCACGTCGAGGCGGGGGTCGTATTCCCAGGCGCCCTGCTGTTTGGCGCGGCGGTTCAGGATGAAGGTCCACCGCTCGGGGCCGGGGATGGCGAACAGGGCGTAGGATCCCTTGGGGATGGGGTGCCCCTCCACCTTCACGGAATCATCGAAGGTGATGGTGGTGGCCTCGTTGGCCCCCAGTCGCCACACCTGCCCGTAGGGGACGAGGGCCCCCCAGATGGCCCGGCCCCGCACGGCGGGGCGGTTGTACGCCACCGCGACGCCCGTGGGCCCCACCCACTGGGACACCGTGGCGTGGGGGCTCTTGGGTGGGAAGAGGCCGCCCTGGGCGAGGAGGGCGGAGGTGGCGAAGAGGGCGAGCGGAAACCTCATTTGGCCTTCAGGGTCGCCTTCCAGGCGGTGATGTCCTTCTCGACGTTCTCGGTCCATTCCTTGGGCGCCTTGCCCCGGCTCAGCTCCGCGGCCTTCTCCATGAAGGGGATGGCTTCGGCGGTGCGGCCCGCCCAGTGGAGCACCCGGCCGCGGTTTTCGAAGTTCCACATGCTCTCGCCTATCTTCACGCTCTTCTCGCTCCAGGCCAGGGCCTTATCCAGGTGGATCTGCATCTGGAAGCAGTACTGGGCGGCCTGGTACCAGGGCACGAGGTCCGTGTCCGGGGCCTTGGCGAGGGTGTCCTCCAGGTGTTTCCAGTAGATGGCCTTGCCATCGAATTCAACGGGGAAGGAAACCTTCAGGCGTTCCCAGGCGAGCTCCACCCGGGCGTGATCCAGGTCCTGCACCTGCACCCGGTATTCCAGGTACTCCTGATGGGGGGCCGCTTCGGGCTGCACTTCGAAGCGCAGCACATCCTGATCGGCCTTGTAGTCGTAGGCTCCCCAGATCTGGGCCTGCTTGCTGAGGATCAGGGTCCAGGCCTTCGCGGTGGGGATGGCGAACAAGGCGTAGGTCCCGGCCGCCACATCCTTGCCGGCCACCTTGCAGGGGTGGGTGAGGGTGAGGGTGGTGGCCGCGTTGGCGCCCGTGCGCCAGACCTTGTCGAAGGGCACCACATCCCCCCAGATCTTCCGGCCCTTCACCGCGGGGCGGGCGAAGCTGAGCTTGATCTGGCTGAGCCCCAAGTCCTGGGTCAACGTGGCCGCGGGGCTCACGCGCAAGGGGGTGAGGCGTACGGGCGCAGGCTTGTCCTGGGCGACGAGGGTCATGGCAAGGAGGGCGGGCAACATGAGGCGCATGGCGACTCCGGAGGATGTGGAGGGACAGGTTAGCGCGGTGGCGGGCCAATGAACCGCCAGGGATTCCGGACGAAGGCTTGGCGGATGGCGGCCCAAAGGGCCCTGCGTTCCAGGGTGCCCAAGCCCCGGGCGCGGGTGGCCGTGCGCAGGGCCAGGGCGAAGGACACGCCGAAGTTGAGCAGGCCGATGAGCGGGATGGCGGCGAGGCTCCAGAGGACCTCGTGACCCGGGGCTTCCCCGGCCTGGAGGAGGCTGGCGAGATCCAAGGCCCAGGCGGCGGATTGCAGGGTGATGTGGCGCACCCCCAGGCCGATGCCTGCGAACTTGGACATGAGCACGGGCACGAAGCCCAGCAGGAAGCCCAGCACGGTATATCCGAAGAGGCCATCGAAGTTCCGGCCAAGGAATTCCCCCAGGGTTTTGGCACCCTGGGATCCGAAGGCGCGGCGCAGGCGTGGGCTGAGGGCCACGGCTTCGGGTAGCTGCCGGAAGGCGCTCCAGTTGGCGGCCCACCCGGCGGCAAGGCTGCTGAACCACAGGAACACGCCGGTGAGGGCCGCGAAGGGCAGGGTCCAGGACGTGAGGGGGTGCATCTCGTGGAGCCCGTGGTGGGCGGTTTCCGGAGCGAGGAGGGGGTGCCCCACGAGCAGGCCCCACCCCCAGGCGAAGCCGAAGGACAGGGGGATGGCGACCAACACGTTGCCCAGGGCGGCGATGGTCTGCGTGCGGGCGATGGCGGCCACCAGGTCCACCTCCGCGTCCAACCCTTCCTTGGCCTCCAGGGTGCGCGCGAGGGCCGCCGCGGTGAGGGCCGGTTGCTTGGAGGCCAGTGCGAGGCCCAGCAGGTGCATCACGCCGAAGGAAATCGCGTAATTGGCGGTGTGGGCCACTCCAAGCACCAGGGGCGCCAGGGGCATGGCCATCATGGCGTATTTGGCCACCGCTGTGCCCACCGTGAGCAGGCCCCCGCCTGCCGCGGCCCAGGCCATGTGCTTCCAGCCCCTGCGATCCGAAGCGATGTAGTGCTCGCCCTGGGCCCCCGTATGCTCCACCACTTTGCGGGCGAGCCGTTTGAGGGTGGAGCGGCCCAGGGCCCTGAGGCTCCTCTGGGAGGCTGCGCCCAGGACCAGATCCGTAGCCAGGACCTGGCCCAGGGGCTCACCCCGATGGAAGGCGAGCAGGATCTCAAGCCGATCCAGCTGCGCGTGGAGGGCATCCAGCCGGAAGACGAGTTCGGTGCTCACGCCGCGTCGTTCCAGATAGGTCAGGGCTCGGGATTCCTCCATCCGGCACGCGGTCAGGATCCGGCGGAAATGATCGAGCGCTTCGTGATCCCTCGGTTGAGCCGCGTGCTGCCGCACGGCATGGGCCAGCTCGAAGAAGGCGCTGTCCCGATCATTGGCCTCTGGGATGAGATCCAGGAGTTCCCGGGAGAGGCCCAGGGCGGCGGCTCGGTGGGCCAGCAGTCGCGCCGCGTGGGTCAAGGCTTCCGGCGTGGGGCGGAGCAGCTCCGCAAGGGGACCTAGTTCCGTCGGATTCAACGCGGATAGCCAGGCCGCATCCGCCTCGGTCAGTTCCAGGCGATTGAGCAGGCTGTATAGGTCTCCCTCGGCATCCAGCCGTGGAATGCAGCCATCGAGAAAACGCTGGAGCCCTTCCGCCAGGAGGCCCGGGTGATCCGGAAGCCCCGTTTCAGCCAGGAGGCGGATGGCGGAGGCATGAGACCAAGCCTCGCGCAGTTTGCCGGCGAAGGCGGGATCCGCCTCCAAGGCCTTGGCGATCTGCTGCACGCGGACAGTGCGGCCGGGCCCTGGCGGCAGATCCATGACCAGGCGCAGGATGCCTTCGAGGGCTGCGGGCCCTTCGAGCGAGGCGAATCTGGCGAGGGGGTCCATGTCCTCAGGGTGCCACAGGGGGGGTGTGGGTTACGGAGGTGGATTCCCGCCTCCGCCAATAGGGGTGCCGACCCTTCTGAATGGGCAGTCTGCCTGGTTCGCCGGGACCCGCGATCAATAGCCCCGGGCGCGATCCACGGCATTCACGATGGCGCGGCCCTCGGCGTAGCGGATCAGGTTTTCCCGGATGTCGGGGATAAGGTGGGCCGGGGTGCTGGGTCCGCTGTGGTGGGGGGTCACGGTGACCTTGGGATGGGCCCAGAGCCAGTGATCGGGAGGGAGGGGCTCTTCGGGAAAGACATCGAGCACGGCCCGCCCCAGGCGATCACTTTCTAGGGCCGCGCTCAGCGCGCCCAGATCGAGCAATTCCCCGCGGCCCACGTTGATGAGGGTCAGGCGCCCGTGTCCTTGGGCGAGGAAGGTGGCGTCCACCAGGTTGCGCGATCCGGCGGTCAGCGGGGCGCAGAGCACCAACAGGCGGGCCGCGGGCAGGAGACGGGGGCCTTCGGCCCAAGGGAGCACCTGGAATCCATCCTCGGTGCGGGCCCGGGTGGCGAGTCCCGTCACCTCCATGCCCAATGCGCGCAAGGCGTGAGCGATCACGCGGCCGATGCGCCCGAAGCCGAGCACCAACGCGGGTTGACCCGTCAGGTCCTCGGGAAGGAGCGCGGGCTTCCACTTGGCCTCGGCTTGCGCCTCACGGCAGGCGTCGATGCGCTGGGCCTCGTGGAGCAGGTGCCCGCAGACGTAGCGGGCCATCCAGAGTCCGAAAGAGCCGTCGGCGCGGGTGATGGGGACGGTGGCAGGCAGTTCCGGGTGGCTCACCAAGTGATCCACGCCAGCGCCGCTGTTTTGGACCCATGCCAGCTTGGGCATGCGGGCCACGAGGCCCTGGGGCAGTTTCCAGCAGAAGAGACCTTCGGCTTCGGCGAGCCACTCGGCGTCTGCTTGCTCGAGATCCCGGGGATGCCAGCCCCGGATCTCCAGCCGGGGTTCGGCGGCGGCGAGGGTGGGCACCCAATCCATGTGGCGGTGATGAATGACGGCGAGCTTGCGCATGCGTTCCCCAAGACTTGATTGTCATCATCCATGGCTGTGGGTAGTGTGGGCAGGCCTACTTTTCAAAGGAGAGGTCCTCATGAAGAAGCTCATCGCCCTGGCCATGGTCGCCGGTTTCGCCACCGTCATGTTTGCTGACGAGAAGAAGGCCGCCGAGCCCTCCTGCAAGATGGAGTGCTGCAAGAAGAACAAGGCCGAGTGCAAGGATTGCAAGGATTGCGGCAAGAAGGCCCCCGAAAAGAAGGGCTGAGCTTTCAGCGATTCGCGAGAAGGGCGGCTCAGGCCGCCCTTTTCATGCCTCGGAGGCCCGGGCCCGGAGCCAGACGCAACAGGCCTCGGTGGTGGCCCTCATGCGGGTCTCCAACAGGTGATGGGCCTTGTCCAGGTCTCGGTCCCGGCAGGCCTGGAGGTATTCCAGGAGGGTGGGCAATTCCTCGGGCAGGGTGCCGAGCACCTGCTTGTAAATGGGGTAATAGCGCTGGGCCCGGCTCACCACGTCCCTGAGCAGGTGCAGCAGGTGGGGGCGTTCCGCGGGGGCGTAGAGGAAATCCAGCAGCGTGAGGTGGGCCTCGTGGACCTCATGGGGATCCTTCGCGGCGACCATGCGATCCCGCTGGGCGATGGCTTCATCCACCATGCCGGGGGTGAGGTTGGGCATGGCCGAACGGAGGGCAAGGGCCTCCAGCACGAGGCGGGTCTCCGTGAGATCCACCAACTCCTCGGGCGTCGTCTTCCGCACCACGGCGCCGTGGTAGGGCTCCAGGGTGACGAAGCCTTCGTTTTCCAATTGGCGCAGGGCCTCCCGAAGCGGGATGGGACTCAGGCCCAACTGCTTGGCCAGGGCCACCTGATGCAGGCGATCGCCCTCCTTGAGGCGGCCCTGGAGGATGGCGGTCTTCAATTCCTGGGCAGCTTGATCAGGCAGGGGGCGAAGGTGCTTGCGGGGGCGCGGCATCAGGCCTCCACGGGCTCGAAGCTTTCCTTGGCGTGGTAGGAGCTGCGCACGAGGGGGCCGCTCTCCACGCGCCGGAAGCCCATTTCCAGGCCCTTGGCGCGGTACATGTCGAACTCCGCGGGTTCCACGAAGCGTTGCAGGGGCAGGTGCACGTTCGTGGGGGGGAGGTACTGGCCCAGGGTGGCGATGTCCACGGAGGCCTTGCGCCAATCGGCCATGAGTTCGAGCACCTGCTCCGGCGTTTCCCCCAGGCCCACCATGATGCCGCTCTTGGTGCGCATCGTGGGGGCGTGGGCATCACGGAAGGCGGCGGCGCGGCTGAGCACTTCCATGCTCTGGTGGTATTCGGCGTCGGGCCGCACGCGCTTGTACAGGTGGGGTACCGTTTCCACGTTGTGATTGAGCACCTCGGGGCGCGCTTCGAGCACCGCATCCAAGGCGCGCTCATTGCCCCGGAAATCCGGGATGAGCACTTCGATGCCGCATCCGGTGTTGAGGCTGCGGATCCAGCGGATGGTCTGGGCGAAGTGGGCGGCGCCACCATCTGGGAGGTCATCCCGGTTCACGGAGGTGACCACGGCGAATTTTAGCTTGAGGGAGGCCACGGCCTCGGCCACGCGCTGGGGCTCTTCGGGGTCGAGATCTCCCGGCTTGCCCTTGCCCACGGAGCAGAAACCGCAATGCCGGGTGCAGATCTCGCCCATGAGCATGAAGGTGGCGGTGCGGTGCACGCCCCAGCACTCGTTCAGGTTGGGGCAGCGGGCTTCCTCGCAGACCGTCACCAGCTTCTTGTCCCGCATAAGGGCCTGGACTTCGTCCACGACTTCCGGAGCCGGAATCTTGATCTTCAACCACTCGGGACGGGGGCCGGGGAGGACGGGAGGACGGGCCAAAGGTGATCCTTACAGCACTTGTGCGGAAGGGTCATTGTACCGCCGGAAGAGGCTAGAATCGGAGCTATGGATACCCAAGAGCCCCAGGATGCCTCCGTGGCTGACATGAACGTGGATGCCACCCCCGAAACCGCGCCCGAAATCGTCGCGGCGGTCGCGCCGGAGCACCGCTTCGAAACCCCCAAGGGGTTCGAGAGCAAGTTCCGGAAGATGGACCTGCACCTGAGCGCTTTCGATGGCCCCCTGGACCTCCTGCTCCACCTCATTCGCGAGGCCAAACTCGACATCCTCGACCTCCCCATGGCCGAGGTCACCCGGCAGTACATGGAATACCTCCACCTCATGGAGGAATTGAATCTGGAGATCGCGGCGGAGTTCGTGGCCATGGCCGCGCACCTGCTGCAGATCAAGAGCCGCCTCATGCTGCCCCGTCCCCCGGCGGACGAGGGCATCGAGGATCCCCGCGAGGAGCTGATCCAGAAGCTGCTGGATTACCAATCCGTGAAGGAGGCCGCCTCGAAGCTGGCCGCCTGCGAGCAGGAGCAGGCCAAGGTGGCCTACGTCCGCGGCCTCGACATCAAGGAGCACGCCCGGGTGGAGGAAGAGCCCATCCGCGCCACGCTGTTTGATTTGCTGGGCGCCTACCGAGACGCCCTGAAGCGCTTGTTGCCGCCGCCCCCCGTGGAAGTGCGGACCCAGCCCAAGACCATCGAGCAGCGCATCAACGAGTTGCTGGCCACCCTGCGGGATCAGGATTGGCACCCCTTCGATGCGCTCCTGGCCCAGGTCATCAACCGGGATGACGTGGTGCTCACCTTCCTGGCCCTGTTGGAACTGGTGCGCCTCGGCAAGATCAACCTTTCCCAGGTGGGCGTCTTCGGCGAAATCCGGGTGAAGGCCGCGTGATGGAACCCTCCAGCGCTTCGGATACCGCCCTGCGGAAGGCGGTGACGCGGGCCCGGGTCCTGGGCTTGGTGCTTTGCCTGGCCTGGCCCCTGATCCTCATGGCCATGATCGGCGGCGGCGCCGTTCGGGCCGGCACCCTGGCGCCGGCGGGGCCCTTCCGCATCACGGCCTATGTCTTCATGGGCTTGAGCCTGCTGGCGGGTGGTTGGGTCACCTGGCGCACCAACCGCGTGCTGGGCGGCTTCCGTAACCTGAGCGAAGCCGAACGTCCCCGGGTGGCCTTCCGGGAGATCTTGCTCTATTCGGCCATCTTCGAACTGTCTTGCCTCTACGGGCTCATCTACTGGATATTCGTGGGCCGGAATGCCTTCCACCATGTGCTGACCTTCATGGCCCTGACGCCGATCATGTACTTCCTTTTCGTGCCAGGACTTAATGATTGGGCCCAAGCCTCCGAAGGAGCCGGGGAATGACCCTTTCCACGGCCCCCTCCCAGGCTTAGCCTTGGGACACCGAGGTTCCATGCAGGACGCTCCGACCCCCATCGACCCCAATCTGGATCCCCTGGCCACCGTGTCACTCAAGACGGGACTGCCCCAGGACCCCTTCGGCACCGTGCGCATGGGCGCGCCGGCCGCGGGTCTGGACCTGCCCGGAACCCCCCCCGCCAGCCGCCGCCCTTGGCTGCCGTGGGTGATCGGTGGGGTGGTGGCCGCAGGGATCGCCGTAGGGGTCTGGGTCTGGAGCGCCCGTTCGCCGGAAGCCACCCAGGAAGTGGTGGCCCTGCCCAGCCCCCCGGCCGCCCTCGAATCCATGAGCCCCGAAGTGCGTGCCTTGGTGAAGGAAGCCGAAGGCGGCAACGTCCACGCCATGCGCACCCTGGCCCTTTGGTACTACTACGGGTTGAACGTCCCCAAGGATCACGATCGGGGCCTGGAGTGGTACCGGAAGGCCGCCGCCGCCGGCAGCGCCGCCGCCCGCCAGGAACTGGCGCAGATTGAATCGGGGCAGCAGCGCTAAGCCCCCAGTTGGAAGGGCTGAACGCGGAGGTCGTGGAGTAGGGAGGGCGATTGCCTTTCCCGTTACTCCGCGTCCCCTCCGGGAAGGCCGGGTTCGGTTTTTTCGCCCGATGATCCCTGCTGCCAACTCATGACTTTCGCTGCCGCGCTCTTGCCCACCACCTGCACCAGGGCCGTCTCCGTCGCGATGCGCACTTTCAGGGCTGAGCCGAAGGCCTGAAGCAGTTTCTTGGCCGTGGCTTCGCCCACGCCGGGGATGGCCGTGAGCTCCGTCTGTAGGGTGCGCGCCGCGCGCAGCTTCCGATGGTAGGTGATGGCGAAGCGATGGGCCTCATCCCGGATGCGTTGGAGCAGCTGCAGCACGGGGCTGCTCTTGGGGATGCGCAGCGGCTCCGAGGAATTCGGGCGGAAGACGAGTTCCTCCTTCTTGGCGAGGCTGGCACGCTCCAGGTTCTCCAGGCCCAGCTCCCGCAGCGCGTCTTCGGCTGCATGGAGCTGACCCAGGCCGCCATCGATGAGCACGAGATCCGGGAAGTCGCCTCCCTCCTCCTGGATGCGCTTGTAGCGCCGGAACACGGCCTCCCGCATGTTGAAGAAGTCGTCGTTTTGCTGCACGGACATCTTGAAGCGGCGGTAGCCCTGCTTGTCGGGCACGCCCTCCTTGAAACTCACCATGGACGCGACGACCTCGCGGCCTTGGCCGTGGCTGATGTCGAAGCACTCGATGCGGCGGGGCAGGCGCACGAGGCCCAGGAAAGCCTGCAGCCCTTCGAGCACGGCCTCATTGAGGCGCTGGGGCTCGAATTTCCGCTCCAGGGCGAGGCGGGCGTTTTCCTGGGCCATGGCCAGAAGGTCGAATTTCTGTCCTTGTTTGGGCACGAGGAGGGTGGGCTTGGAGCCCCGCATGCCGCCCATCCACTCGCGGAGCAATTCGGGATCCTCGGGATCGGCTTCCAGGATGATGCGGCCGGGCACAGCCTCCTGCCCATAGACGCGCTGGAGGACTTGGCTGAGGAAGGGGCCATCCACGGTTTCGACTTCCTCGAAGAGGTACTCATTGCGGCCCATGATCTTGCCTTCGCGCATCATGAGGCGATGCACACAGGCTCTGCCATCCAGCATCGCCGCGCCGTAGACGTCCGTGTCCTCCTGGTCCGCGCTGGCGGCCTTCTGTTTGCTGAACCATTGATCCAGCTGCTGGAGGGCGTCCCGATGCTGGGCGGCCTGCTCGAAGGCGGCGGCTTCGGCGGCCTTCCACATGGCGGCTTCCAGGCGGGCTTTCAGTTCATCGCGCTTGCCTTCGAGGAAGAGGCGCGCTTCCTTGGTCTGCTCGGCGTAGGTTTCCTGGCTCACGGCGCCGATGCAGGGCGCGGTGCAGAGGTGGAGCTGGTGCTTGAGGCAGGCCCGGGCGCGTTTGCCATCAATATCGATGTCGCAGTCCCGGAGCTGGAAGAAGCGCTGCACCAGCTCCGCCGTGCGATAGGCGGTGGAGGCGGGGAAGAAGGGGCCGAAGTACCAGGCTTTGTCTTTCCGCACCTTGCGGGTGACGAACACCTTCGGGAAGGGCTCCCGGGTGAGCTTCACGTAAGGGTAGGTTTTGTCGTCCCGCAGCAGGATGTTGTAGGGCGGGAGGTGGGCATTGATGAGGTTGTTCTCGAGGACGAGGGCCTCCAGTTCCGACTCGCAGACGATGAGCTCCAGGTCCCAGATGCGGGCCACGAGGCGGCGGGTCTTGGCGTCATGGTGCTTGTTCTGGAAGTAGGACTTCACCCGGTTCCGGAGCACCTTGGCCTTGCCCACGTAGAGGAGGTTCTCCTCCTTGTCCCGGTAGAGGTAGACCCCCGGCCGGGTGGGCAGGTCCCCCAACTTGCGCTGGAGGAAAGGCGATTTGTCGACGTTGGTGCGGGGAGTGGACACGAGGCTCGTATTAAATGGTTCGAAACGTCCGGCCGAGGAATGGGGGGCGGACCTCCATTCTGGAGGGAAGCTGGCCGGTCCGGGAGGTTTCCCTGTTCGAGTACCAGGCGTTCTCTCCCTCGGTGGAGGTGTGGGGCGCGAGCATCCTCGGGTGCCTCGCCGGATTGGCGAAGGCGGGTTTACCTCGTGAGGAGGCGCTGCAGCTCCTGGCCCAGGGCGGAGTCAGGGAAATCCTCCCCGAAGGTTGGTACCCCCAGCAGCCCTACCTGGACATGTTCAAAACCATCGAAGGCCGCTATGGGCAGGAGGCCCTGCGGGCCATGGCGCGGCAGGTGCCGGACACGTCGAAATTCCCGCCGGGCATCAAATCGCTGGAACAAGCGTTCCAAGGCTTGGACATCGCCTACCAGCTGAATCACCGGGGCGGCCGCATTGGCCATTACGCCTGCGTGCCCCTGGGGCCCCGGGCCCTGGAACTGGTGTGCGATACCCCCTACGGCTGCGCCTTCGATCTGGGGATCCTAGACGCGCTGATCCAAGGATTTCGGGCACCGGGCAGCTATCCCACGGTCATCCATGAACTGGGGACTCCCTGCCGCCGCCGGGGTGGGGCGAGCTGCACCTACCAGATCACCTGGTAGCTCAGCCCCGGGACGGGCGGCGCCAGATGAAGCCATCCAGCACGTAGTGCGTGGCCTGGGGCAGGGCCAGCAGGGGGACGAGCCACATCTGGGCTGAGGCGCCCAGGGTCCAGCCGTCGCCGAACAAGGCGGGATGGTCATGCCAGATCCCCAGGTCCCAAAGCCATTCCTCGCCGAAGGCCAGGCCCAGAAGAAGCACTGCGAAGAGGGCCGGCCCCGCCTTGATGAGCGCAGCAGCGGGCCCCGTGGCGGCGCCTTCCCGGGCGCTGCGCTGCCACACCAGCACGGCGTAGGGGATGCCGTGGGGCAGCACGTTCAAAGCGGTGAAGGCCCAATCGCTTTGGTAAACCACGATGCCCAGGTACCAGCTCAGGGCGGTGGTGAGGATGACGAGGCTCTTGCCCGCCCGGAAGGTGCGCTCCCGCGCGGCGAGCCAGACCTGTCGAAGCCCATAGGCTGCCAGGAGGCCGGCATAGATCGGGAAGAGCAGATCCACGCTCCAGGCCGGAAGGCGCCCGGCGAAGTCCCCGGCCATGAACCAGCTGAAGGGGCGAGGCAGGTGGGCATGCCACCAGACCAGAGGCCAAAGGGTGGCCGCGTAGATGGCGGCCAAATCCAGGCGGCGGTCCCACTCGGAGCTGCGGGCCTCCTCCCGCTGGTAGAGGGCCACCCAGCCCGCCTGTTGGCGGACGAAGTGGAAGACGGCCAGGTAGGCCAGCACCCGCCAGAAGGGCAGGGCACCGAAGGCGTGGACCCCTACCCCCACCAGGTAGGCCCCCGCGGGCACCAGGAGGTAGCGCCAGGGGTGCGCCTTCACCTCCCGGGGGTCCAGGTAGGTCCGCAGCCAGGTGGCATGGACATGGGCCACGTCCACCCCCACCACCAGCACCAGCCAGACCCCCAGGGGCATGGGCGCTTCCAGGCGGCCCGTAGCCGCCCCCATCGCCACGAAAAGCATTGCCAACAGGAAGCTTCCGCCAAAGGCCAGGAGGTCCGTTCGGGCCGAGAACAGCCAGGGCTGGGGGGTCATGCAGCCATGGTGGAACAAATCACCGGCCCCCGCATCCATCCTTGTGAACGGCCAAGCGCCGCAAGGAGATCCCCATGAAGAAGCTCACCGCATTTGCCGCCGCCCTGCTGATGGGTTCCGCCGCCATGATGGCCGCCGTGGATGCCCCCGCCAAGGGCGAGAAGGCCAAGGCCGAGTGCAAGGACAAGGATTGCTGCAAGGACAAGGCCGCCTGCAAGGACGCCAAGGCCGACGCCAAGAAGCAGTAGGAGTTCGGCCATGACCACCCGGGTGGGCGCATTGGAGATGCCAATGGGGGGGCCCGCCCGGGCTATGGTTGAATCAGAGTTCCGGAGGCCCATGACCCTCACCTGTGAAGCCCTGGTGGAGGGGCATCTCGACGCCCTGCATGGCTTCGCCCTGGCCTGGACCCGCCAACGGGACGTGGCTGAGGACGCGGTGCAAAGGGCCTTCCTGAAGGCCTTCGAGCGGTTGCATCAACTGCGGGATCCCGGCGCCGCCCGGGGATGGTTGCTGACCATCCTGCGCAATGAGATCACCGCCGAATTCCGTTCCCGGGCCCGCATCGTGGCCCTGGAGGGTGGCGAGTGGGATGAGCTGCCGGGCGACGAGCCCGAGGAGCCCGCCTTGGATCCCGCCCTGTTGGAAGGATTGCCCGGTGCGCTGGCCCAATTGCCGGAGAACGCCCGGGAAATCCTGCTGCTGCGGTTCCAGCAGGAGCTGAGTTACGACGACATCATGCAGGTGCTCGGCCTTCCCTTGGGGACCGTTCAGAGCCGCCTGCACCGGGCCAAGCTGGCCTTGAAGACCCTGCTGGAACCCCAGCTTCAGCTGAAGGGAGGCGTCGCATGACCGCACCCCGCAAGCTCGACGATGCCCTCCGCGAGGCCCTGCGCGGCGAGAAGGCTCCCATGGACCTGCGCCAACGCCTGATGGCCGAAGCCCGCAAGCGGGACCAGGGCCGCACCTTCTCCTTCCGTCCCCTCCTGGTCGCCGCCGCGATGCTGATCACCGTGGGCACGGGCGTGTTCCTGGGCCGGGGGTTCCGCCAAGGTCCGCCGGTGGCGGCCGCCGCCCTTCCGGACCTGCTGCAGGCCACCTCGCAGAACTTCCGCACCATCAAGGGCTTCGATTTCGCGGGCCGGGATTGCACGGACAAGGCCTGCGGGCTCTGGGCCCTCCATCATGTGGGCTTCACGGCCCCGGTTCCCGCCTGCGTGAGCGAGGCCGGCATGGTGGGCGGGCGCTCCTGCGCCGTTCAGGGCCGCAAGGTGGCCCATTACGCCTTCCGCGACGGGCGGGCGCTCTACGTGTTCTCGGGGCCCCTGGAGGGCTGCGGAACCGCGCCGGGGGCCGCTCAGCACGTGGAAGGCCAGCTCCAGGCGAAGGCTTGGAATGAGGGCGGACGGGGCTACGTCCTTCTGGAGCCCGAGCGGTAATTCAACGCGGCTTTCACCTCACCCGCCGCCCGCAGCCCATGATCGAAGGCTTCCTCGAAGAGGGCGAGGCCACTGAGTTCCGTGTGGGCGAAGTGGATGGGGCCGAAGGGCTGGCGGGCCGCCACCAGATCCTCGCTCCAGCAGAAACCGGGCCGCGGGCGCACCATGGCGTGGCCCCAGCGAGCCACGTCGGCCCGCGCCACGAGCTGGCGGATTTCGGGGTGGGCCCGTTCCAGATCCGCCAAGGCCATCTCGGCGCAGGCCTGAGCATCCATGGCGAAGAGCCTGGCGCGGTCGGCCTTCTCCTCGCCGGTGAAGGGGTGGTACCAGGTCCACACCGTGGGGCCCGCATCCAGCCCCCGCTGGTGGGTGGCCACCACGTAGCCCAGGGAGGGAGAATCCCGCAGCACGTTGTCCCAAGCCATGGGGAAGCCCACTTCCTTGGGCCGTGTTCGGAGCGTGAGGTTCACCACGAGCCAGGGGCTCCGCTGGAAGGCCGCCAGGGCCGGGCCCCGGTTCGCCTTTAGGCCTTCGACGACGGCGCCCGCCACGTGCAGCGGCCCCGCGAAGATGGCGCGCTGGGCCCGCAAGCCCACCATGCGACCACTGGCCACATCCAGGATCCGCGCTTCCACGCCCTGGGGTGTGGCGCGAAGGGAACCCACGGCCTGGCCCGTTCGGAGCCGGGAGCCGGCCTTCCGGGCGAGGTGCTCCACGAGGAACCCATTGCCCTGGGGCCACGCTAGCAACGGCCGACTGCGATCCCGGGGCCCCTGCTGACGCGCGGCGAAGTAGAAGAGCCCGGCCCAAGCCGATGTCTCATCCATGCGGAGCCCGTAATCGTCGCGGCAACCATAGTCGAGCATCCAACGCAGGCGCGGGCTGGTGAGGCCGTGGTCATTGCACCAGTCGGCCAGGGTGGTGCGATCCAGGGCCCGGATCTCCGGCGCGTCGCTGCCATGGGCGCGGGGGAGGGCGAAGGCCGGGTGGCCCTTGGCATCACGCCAACCGGCGAGGCGATCCACCTCGGCCTGGAACACTTTGAGCTGCCGCAGATCTTCGGGGTTGGCCCCAGCCTGGAAGTAGAGGCCCTCCCACCACTGACCGCCCGCGAAGATCCGTTCCTCAGGTTCCCGCACCAGCATGTGTTCCGCATAACGGGGTTCACCATCGGGGCCCAGGGATTCGACCGCGCCCGTTTCCTGGAGCAGTTCCACCAGCGGCGCGTGCTCCTTGGGCGGAGCGGGCAGGTAATGGGCGCCCAGGGGGAAGGGGCTGATGCCGTTGCGACTGCCCCGAGCCGTGCCACCGGCGGCGGCCTCCAACTCGAGGACGACGAACTCCTTGAGGCCCAGGCGATCCAGTTGCCAGGCCGCGGAGAGCCCGGCGATGCCGCCGCCGACGATGAGGATGGGGGTTTCCTCCCAGCGCTCCGGTTCCGGTAGACCGCCTTGCCGCAGGCGATGACCCGTGGCCATGTCCGGCGCCACCAGGGCCGCCTCCAGGGTGGGCTTACGGCGACAGGCCAAGGCGGCTGCCGCCGCAGCGGTGGCCAGAAAGGTGCGGCGCTTCACGTCAGCTCCACCGCTTCCACTCGCGGGTGTAGGCCTGCACGAGCACCTGGTTGTCCAGGCGATTCACGTCGGAAGGGACTCGGCTCATGTCGGCGGGAAAGGCGAACATGGCCACCATGGCCTCATCCGTGAGGTGGCGCAGGCCGCCGAGGGTGTGGGTGGGCACTTCGAAATCGGCGGGGCTGGCGAGCATGTACCCCCACACGCCGAAGGAGGGCACGGCGAGGTGGTAGGGCCGCACCTTGAAGCCGCTGGCTTCCATGGTGGTGGCCACGCACCAGTAGCTTTGGCGGGCCATGAGGGGGCTCGTGCTCTGCACGGAGACGATGCCGTCGGGTTTGAGGCGCCCCTTCAGGAGCCGGTAGAACCGCGTGGTGTAGAGCTTTCCCAGGGCGAAGCTGTTGGGATCCGGGAAGTCCACGAAGGCCACGTCGAAGGCCTCGCTCTTCTCCTCGGAGAGCCACACGAAGGCGTCGGCGTTGATGACCTTCACCCGGGGGTCATCCAAGGATCCACCATTCAGGGAGCGGAGCAGGGGTTGGGTGCGGGCCATGATGGTCATGGCGGGATCCAGGTCCACCAGCACCACTTCCTTCACCTCGGGATGCTTGAGGATCTCCCGCACGGCGAGGCCGTCGCCGCCGCCGCAGACGAGCACGCGCTGGGCGTGGGGTCGCGCCGCGAAGGCGGGATGCACGAGGGCCTCGTGGTAACGGTACTCATCCGCCGAGGAGAATTGCAGGTTGCCGTTCAGGAAGAGCTGGAAGCTACCCCGGCCCCGGGTAAGGACGATGCGCTGATAGGGACTTTCCTTGGCGTAGACGATTTCATCGGCAAAGACTTCTTCTTCCACCGCCAACGTGAACCGCTTGGCCTCCACCACGCCGAAGAGCAGCAGGGCGCAGGCCAGCAGGCCCTTCAGTCGGAGCCAGAAGACTTCGCCGATCTGGTGCCGCAGCAGGTAGGTGCCCCAGAGGCCCACGATGCCATTGAGCAGGCCGAAGAGCAGGGAGGTGCGCACGAGGCCCAGCTTGGGCATGAAGAGCAGGGGGAAGAGCAGGCTGGCGAAGAGGGCGCCGATGTAGTCCAACGTCAGCACGTGGGCCACGAGGTCCCGGAAGCGCACCTGATCCTTGAGGATCCGCATCAGGATGGGGATCTCCAGGCCCACCAGGGTGCCAATGGCGATGACCTCGCCGTAGAGCAGGGGACGGAAGGCGTGGGTACGGGCGAAGGCCAGAAAGAGGATGGGGGCCGACGTGCCACCTACGAGGGCCACTGCCAGCTCGATTTCCACGAAGCGTCGCGCCAGGTTGCGGTGCACGTACTTGCTGAGCCAGCTGCCCAGGCCCATCGCGGAGAGGTACACGCCGATGACGGTGCTGAACTGCAGCACGCTGTCGCCGAGCAGGTAGCTGCTGAGGGTGCCCGCCACCAGCTCGTAGATCAGTCCGCACGCGGCGATGAGCAGCACGCTCAGGAAGAGCGGAGCGGCCTTGAGATGGGTTGGTGCCTGGGGCCCAGCGGGGGATGCGGCGCTCGGGCCGGGTGCTGCCTCAGCCATGAATGGCCGCGGCGAGGATGATGGCGATGCTGAGGAACACGGATCCGATGAGCACGGCCAGGCTCGTGTTCTGGTCCTCCTCGATCTCCTTGCGGATGGAGAAGGGGGTGAGCTTCACGATGAGAAGCCACATGATGGCGAAGAGCACGAGGCCGAGGCCAGCGAAGACCACCGCCGTCTTGACGTGTCCCATGAGGTCGTAGCCGTTCATCACTTGCCTCCTCTGAAGCCATTGTTGTGAAGGAAGGTGCGCCAGGCGCCGGGGGTTTGGCGCACGTTGGGGGGCAGCTCCATGCGTCGCCTCGACCCGAAGAACTCATGGCCGAAGAAGGCGTTGGAACCAGCGAGGCCGAAGCCTCCGAGCAGGAAGAGGGCGTATAACGTGCGCATCAGTCATCCGATCCAGATGAATCCGAAGAAGAAGTTGCGTACATGCTCTCCTGCCAGCGGCGGCCCTCGAAGGCCATCACCTTGAAGAGCAGGAGCAGGGGGCCCAGCAGGATGGCCGCGAAAGCGAGGCCGATGTAGGGCAGGTGCATGACGCCGCTGCGCAGCTCCATGGAGACGGTGCGCACCGGGGGCCGGGGCCCGTCCCACTGCAGGGCCAGGCGCAGCATGTAGCGGCCTTCGGGCAGGGCGGAGAGGTACACGGTTTCCCGTTGGCTGCCCTCGCTCCAGCTCTCGCCATCATCCACGCCGTGGTAGTAGCTGGAGGCCACCTCGAAGGCCTCCACGAGGCCCGTCTCCTCATTCACGAGGGCGCCTTCGACGCCGATCCACTGGTTGTTCACGGGCGAGGCGAGGGTGAAGGCCATGTTCTTCCGGCCCTCCTTGATGTCGAGGGGACCCACCACCAGCACGGGTTCCTGGGGTTCCGGGGCGGGGGCCGCTGGATCGGTGACCACGGGCGGGCGGACGGCCTTGCGGGCCCCGGGGGTGGCCCCGGCGGGCTTCACCCCGGGGAAGGCCTCCTCGAGGTTGACCTCCTGACCCCAGACCAGGGCGTTCTTGTGGGTGATGCTCTGGACCGTGATCAGCGCCAGCAGCGCCACGAGGGCGAGGGCCATCCAGGTTCCGATCTCCCGCAGCCGACCCTTGTGGGGGTTGGGCTGGAAGGAGCCCACGCCGCGGGGAGCGGGAAGGTGATCCTTCAACCCGAAGGCGGCCTGCACCTCGGCGGGTTCCAGGTAGGTGCTGAGGGTCCAGTTGACCTCGGACCCACCTCCAGCATGTTTTTGAACCTCCATGCTGAGGCTCGTGGGGGCGGACACCCACTCGGCGATGTCGGATTGCTCCCCCAGTTCCACCTTCCAGGTGAACTCGCCCCAGACGCCCCGCACCCGGGCGGTGACATCCTGGAATCGGCGATAGGAGCCGCCTTTCCAGGTGAAGCTGCGCGCGTAGGAGCCCCCCGCCGGGGCATCCCCCACGTTGATGGCTTCGGCGAGGCTCCAGTGGCCTTCGCTCTCCACAAGCCAGAGGATGCCGTGGGATTTGGTGAGCAGCAGGTACTCGCCCCAGGGGTATTCCACTCCATCCACGGTGCACGAACGCACCATGTGTCCCGCGCAGACCACCTTCTGGCCCCGCAGCGTGCCCTCCTGGCCGAGCGGGATCCGCATCTCGGGATGCCCCTGCTTGAGGCTGCGCAGGAAGGTGAGCTTGCCGGCGGAGCAATCGAGCAGGGCATTGCAGCTGGGACAGGCCACGCGCTCGGCCTGATCCGGAGCCCGCAGTTTCAGGGGGCTGGCGCAGTTGGGGCAGTTCAGGGCCAGATCTCGCCGCGTGGCGGAGGGGGGTGGGGCGTCCACGCCGTGCAAGTGCAGATCCGCGAAGGGCACGTCCCGGCCCAGGTAGAGTAGAGGCGGCTGCTCCGAGTAATCCAAGGTGGCGAAGGCCCCGTTGGGACCGCCGAGGTCCGCGAACCGGAAGGTTTCATCGAGGGTCACGCGCCAGGGGATCTCGCCCTCGGCCCCGGCCACCCGGGCCTCGCTGGCCTCCTGGATGGCGAAGCGGCCCTGCTCGCCCAGATCCACCTGCTGCCCCGGTTGCAGGGCCTCATAGGGCGGCACCGCGGCTTTGGTGGCCGTGGGGAAGGTGAGGAGGAAGCGGCCCTGGGCCTCGGCCAGCCAGCCCCAGCGCCCATCTTCCAGGGCCAGGTACCACTCGTCCCAAACACCGCCGAGGGGATGGGCCATCTGGATGCGGCCGGCGACGGTGAAGGCCCGGCCCGCGAAGCGGCCCGTGGCGCCCACGGACAGGGGTGATCCCGTTTCGAGGAGCGCGGCCACCTTTCCGATGAGCTGGGGGTCGCGATCCGTGCGGGCGCAGATGGAGCCGCAGGCCTTGCAGACAGACACCATGGTGCCAGGCCGGAAGGCGAGGGGGGCTGCGCAGGAGGGACAGTTGGAGGCCATGTTGGGGGGATTATGACCCAAGGAGCGGCAAGGCTCGTGTCAATCCTTCGCGCCAGGTTTCCGGGGGCGTCAGCAGGCTCAGCACGAGAAACCCTCGGGAGGGGAGGTCGAAGAAGTGGCCCGGGTGCACGGCCACCCCTGCTTCGAGCAGGCGCAGGGCCACGGCCTCGTCCTCCTCGATGGCCGGAAGGCGCAGCAGCACGGACCACCCGCCCTCCACGGGCAGGCGGGAGAGGTGGGGATGGGTCGCCAACAATCGATCCAACTCCGCCAGGTTCGAGCGGAGGCGCGCCAGGGCCTGCGTCCGGATCCCCGGGGCCAGGTGCAGCAGGGTCGGCAGGGCCAGGGCGGCGGGGGCGCTGACGCTGAGGTACTGGTCCGCGATGAACTCCAGCGCCTCACGTCGGGCCGGAACGCCGGGGCCGCGCAGCACCGTCCACCCCACCTTGAGCTGGGGCAGGAGGGCCACCTTGGAGAGCCCCGACAGGACGTAGGTTTCGCAGGGAGGTTCCGGCAGGGCCAAGGAGGTGCGCAGGGCTTCGGGCCCGGGCTCCAGCAGGTAGTCGGCGAACACCTCGTCCACGATGAGGGCGAGGCCGAGGCGGGCGCAGGTTTCGGTGAGGGCCGTCCATTCAGGGCGATCGAGGCAGGCCCCCGTGGGATTGTTGGGGCTCACCACGATGACGGCGCGGGTGCGGGGCGTCACGGCGGCCTCCAAGGCCCCCAGGTCCAGCTGCCAGCGATCCGTGAGGAAGGAGGGAACCGCCCGGGTCGTCACCCCTTCGAGCGCCGCGAGGTGGTCGAAGAGGGGATAGCTGGGGCTGGGCACCAGGAGGTCGTCCCCGGGTTCCGTCAATAGCTTGAAGAGCCACCCATAGGCTTCGCTAGTGGAGGCGCTCAGGATCACGGTTCCGGGGTCCACACCGTGGAGAGCGGCCACGGCCTCCCGGGCGCTGCGGGGGCCCAGGGCTTCGGGCTGGTAGGTGATCACCGCTGGGTCGGACAGGGCCGAACGGATGGCCTCCACCGGGTAGTCGAAACCCGCGCGGGTGGGATTGCTGAGGGTGAGATCCAGGATCGGCGTGCCCGCTTGGTGCAGCTGCGCCCGTTGAAGGGCGAGGGCATTGGGCTGGCCGGGCTGGAGACGCATGGGATCCACTATCGCATCGAGGCGGGAAGGTCGGGCCCACCCCATGACAAGCCTGGGCCGCGGACCCATCATGGGGGTCCACGTTCCCGGAGGTTCCCATGGCTGCCCACCCTCGCGTCGCCGTTCTCCTCGCTGGCAGCGGACACCTGGATGGCTCCGAGATCCGCGAAGCCGTGCTCGCCTTGCTGGCCCTTGATCAACACGGGGCCAAGGTGCAGTGCGTGGCCCCCAACGCGGATCAGCACCACGTGGTGGACCACCTCACGGGTCAAGAAGAAGCCGGGCTGCGGCGGAACATGATGCACGAGGCTGGGCGCATCGCCCGTGGCAAGGTGCTGGATTTGGCGAAGGCCAGGGTCGGGGATTTCGATGCCCTCGTGATCCCCGGCGGCTTCGGAGTGGCCAAGAACCTCTGCAGCTTCGCGTTTCAGGGGGCGAAGGCCGAGGTGAGGCCCGATGTGGCCGCCTTCCTCAAGGGCTTCTTCGACGCGGGCAAGCCCGTGGGGGCCATCTGCATCGCCCCGGCCCTCCTGGCCCTCAGCCTGGCGGCCCAGGGCCGCAAGGGCAAGCTGACCATCGGCAATGACGCGGGCTGCGCCGCCGCCCTCGAATCCCTGGGCAGCACCCATGAGCGCCATGACTCGCCTCGGGAGATCGCCGTGGATGAGGCCCTGAACCTCGTCACCACGCCCGCCTACATGTTCGATGAGGCCCGACTCTCGGACATCTTTGTGGGCATCGAACGGGCCATGGCCGAGGTGGTGCGGCGGGTGAAGGTTCCCGTGGGCGCTTGACCTAGTGCTTGCGCCCCATGGCCTTGGCGAGGGCTTCCTTCAGCTCCGCCACGCGGTAGGGCTTGGGGAGGTAGGCGCCGGGGCCACCGAGGTCCAGGTTGCCGGCCTGCTCGGAATAACCGCTGGAGAGGATGACGGGAATCCGGGGCCACCGGGCCCGGATGTGGCCGAGGGCCTCCCGGCCGTCCATGCGGGGCATGGTCAGGTCGAGCAGGATCAGGTCGCAGGCGCCATCCAGCTCGACGAGGCGATCCACGGCCACTTGGCCATCCTGCGCCTCTTCCACTTCGAAGCCGAAGTGGCGTAGCAGGGCCCCGGCGCTGGCCCTCACAGATTCCTCGTCATCGACCACCAGCACCCGGCCCCGATAGGCGGTGGCGGAGGACACCGGCACCGAGATCACGGGCTGTCCATCGTCCTCCTGCAGGGGACTGAACCAGACCCGGAACATGGTGCCCTGGTGCAGGGCGGTTTCGATGGAGAGTCCTGCTTTATGGCCGTTGAGGATGCCCAGAAGGGCGGACATCCCGAGCCCCCGGCCGGCGGATTTGGTGGTGAAGAAGGGATCGAAGATGCGGGCCAGCACTTCGGCGGACATGCCGACTCCGGAATCTTCCACCTCCATGCAGAGGTAGGCGCCATCGGGCAGGTCCTTGCCCACGGCGAAGTGGGACCGGGCCTGGGCATTCAGGTGGCGAATTTCAGTGCGGATGCGGATGGATCCATTTTGATCGCCGATGGCCTCGGCGGCGTTGGTCACCAGGTTCATGACCACCTGCTGGAGCTGCACGGGATCGCCCTGAACGCGGGGCAGACCGGAATCCAGATCCAGGTTCAATTGGATGCGCTTCGGGATGCCCACGGAGAGGAGGTGGGTCATTTCCCGCACCAGGTGATTCACATCCACGGGTTCCTTGCGGAACCTGCCCCGGCCGCTGTACGCCAGCATCTGGCGGGCTAGATCCGCGGCCCGCTGGATCACGATCTCCATGTCGGCCAAGTAGGACGCGCAGTTGCTGTCCTCCGGCAGGTGCAACTGGGCGAGCCCGAGGTTGCCCAGCAGGGAGGTGAGGAGGTTGTTGAAATCGTGGGCGATGCCACCGGCGAGCAGGCCCAGGCTCTCGAGCTTCTGGGTCTGGCGCTGAGCCTCCTCCTCCCTGGCCCGGTCGGTGATGTCGGTGAGGGCCACGAGGATGGCCTTTTCACCCAGGTAGTCGGGGATGGCGGCGGAGAGCAGGATCTGGCGGTGCTCGCCGTGTACCACCATCTCCAGATTGAAATCCTGTGCGAAGCCCTTCTCGCTCAACTCGGCGAGGAGGCGTTGGCGATCCTCCGGATGCGCGAAGAAATCCACGGTGCGCTTGTGCACCACCTGATCCGGCGTGAGCTGGAACAGGCGGTAGGCCGCCGCGTTGGCCAGCAGGATGGTGCCGTCCGAGGGGCGGCTGAGCACCATGGGGGCGGGGTTCAGATCGAAGAGGTGGCGGAAGGATTTTTCGCTGCGGGCTTGGCGGCGCTGGGCCTCTTCCTGCTCGGTGATGTCCTGGAGCACCCCTTTGAGGCTGGTCACGCGGGCGCCTTCCCGCACGGCACGGATGGTGCTGCGGAAGATCCGGTTTCCCTGGCGGGGAAGGTTGATGCTGATGATGATGTCCTCGCCTCCGCCCTCCTGGATCAGCTTCTCAAGCCGGGCCTTGAACTGATGGGTTCCATCCGGGTCGAAGAAGTGCTCCCCGCCTTCAGGGCTGAGCGGACCGAGCTCCGGAGCTCGGTCGAGAATCTGGAACATGGTGGGGGACCATCGGACTTCGCCCGAAGGCAGGTCCAGCGTCCAGCTGCCGATGCGGCCCAGGGCCTGGGCTTCCTGGAGATCCTGGGCGGCCTGACGGATTCGGGCCTCGGTATTCCGGCGTTCCGTGACATCCCGGCAGATGGAGAGGAAGCGGCCATCCTGCAGCAAGCGCGCGCTGATCTCGGCGCAGAATCGGCTGCCATCCTTTCGCACCAGGGTCCGCTCGACGAGGTAGGGGCGGCCGGTCTCCAGGCTCCGGATCCGTTGGGGGATCTGGTCCCGCTCCTCGGGTGGGACCAGGTCCCGGATGTACAGCTGGGTGAGTTCTTCCAGGTCGTAGCCCACCATCTCCAGGGCGCTCCGGTTGGCGTCGATGTAGCGGGTGCTGGGATCCGCCACGAAGATGCCATCGGAGGCCTGGTCCATGATGGCCTTGAGGTTCTGGGCGGCCAGCTGGAGCCGGGCCTCGGCCTCCTTCTGATCGGTGATGTCCTGGGCCACGCCATAGAGGCCGGTGACCCTTCCATCGACCAGGACGGGATGGATTTGCCCCCGGTGCCAGCGGATCTGCCCATCGCGGGTGATGGTACGCAGGTCGAAGCTGGGATGCCCTTCGCCAGCCATGGCCAGGGCCACGCGGGCTTCGTGGTCCGCCCGGTCCTCCGGATGGAGCATGGCGAGGTAATCGGCGTAGGAGGGAGGTCCCAAGGCGGGGTCCCGGTCGAAGATCTCGTAGATGGTTTCCGACCACGTGATCTGGCCCGAAGCGAAGTCGAAAGCCCAGTGCCCCAGGCGCCCCAGGCGATGGGCTTCCTTCAATCTGGCCTCGCTCACCCGGAGCGCTTCTTGGGCTCGGTTCCGTTCCCGCACATCCCGGGCGATCACGGAGAAAATGGTGTGGGTGCCCAGGTCCAGCGCCGCGGCGGAAACCTCCACGGGTAGGAGGGTTCCATCCTTGCGCCGGTAGTTGCGCTCGCCGAGGGAATGGGAACCCTTGGCCAGGGTGGCCTGGATGTTGGCTTTCACGCTGGCGGGATCGTGACCCACGATCTCCAGGAGGGTGCGCCCGGCCAGCTCACCAGGTGCATAGCCCAGGATGGCGTGGAAGGCGGGATTGGCTTCGAGGATGACGCCTGACTCCGCGTCGAAGTAGAAGATCCCATCGCCCGAATGTTCCACCAGGGCCCGATGGCGAAGCTCTTCCGTTCGGAGCCGCTCGTCCCGCTGGTTGATGCGGATGGCGAGGGAGGCGATGTCGGTGAAGCGCTGGAGCAGCGCCAGATCCGCCGGACTGAAGGGGCCCGGCTCCAGGTGGTAGATGGCGAAGGCACCCAAGGGATGCCCCGTGGGATCCATGATGGGGATGGAGGCGCAGGCCCTCAGCCCATAGGGCAGGGCGGCGTCCCGGTAGTTCTCCCAGAGGGGATCCCGAGCGATGTCCTCCACGATCACGGATTGCCGGCGGTGCATGGCCGTGCCACAAGAGCCTGCTTTGGGCCCGATGGGAGCGCCATCGATCAATGCGATGTAACCAGGATCGAGGCTCGGCCCCGCGCCGTGCTGGATGTGTATCCCATCCGCACCCAACCGGAGCACGGAGCATCGCCCTTCCTCCAGCAGGCCTTCCAGGGTGAGGCAGAGCTCCTCGAGGAAGCGCGGCAGAGGGGTGCCACAGGCCAAGCGCTCCAGGGTGTCGCGCAATGCCTCCATCTCGGCCTGAAGCCGAGATTCGGGGGAGGGGCCGAGCGGTGATCTCATCGCTAGTATTCTTCGGGTGCTGCGGGAATGGCCCAAGTCCTGCACGCCCGGCGAAGCGGGGGATGCACCAGGCGACTGGCCGCCAGCAGCCGGGATTCGGGGGGCAGGGCCTTGATCCAGGGGGCGCCGTGGCCCAAGGCGAGGCCCTCCAGACCATTCACCAAGGCCACGTCCAGGGTGACCAGGACCTGCACCGCGAGCGGCTCCACTTCCAGCCAGCGGGAAGCTGCCAGGGCTTCGAAATGGGGGGCATGGAGGGGCGGCTGTACGAGGCCGAGCAGGTGTTCCAAGGACAGCCGGGGGTGGCCGAGGAAGGCCGTGAGCACCCCTTCATCGCGGATGCGCCAGACCAGGGGCCACATCTGCCGCGGCGCCTGGGGCGCCAAGCTGCGGCGTTCCCCCATGGTCAGCCCTTGCCACAGGTTTTGCAGTTTCTCCACGGCCATGGTCCGGGCCTGGGGGTGGGCGGCGGGATCCTGGGCGATGGCGGCCAAGGCGCGCCAGGGCAATCGGCCCATGAGGGTGGCCCGCAGGTGGGCCGAGGCCCGGGGGTGCTGGGCGATCCACCGCAACAGCAGCGGGCGTTTTTTCAATTCAGGGATCGCGGCGGCATCCTCCAACCAGCCACGGGGCGGATCCGTCTTCCGGAGAAGACGGAGAAAGCGCGGCCAAGACACCGCGGGAGGGAGGGCCCATTCCATTCCGACACTTTAGCCTTAAGCCCGCTTGCCCCATGCTGGAACCGTGAGCCATCCCTTCTCCATCCTCGGCCGTGGCAGGGCCGGACGCGCCCTGGCCGCCGCCTGGGGCGGGCAGGTGGAACTCCTGCCCCACGACGCCAGGCCCGCGGGCTTCGTGCTGCTGGCGGTGCCGGACCGGGCCGTGGCGGAGCTGGCCCAGGCCTTCCCAGGCCGCTGCGCCCACCTCAGTGGGAGTCTGCACCTGCCGGAGGTGCCGGGCTTGCACCCCCTCACGAGCTTCAACGGCATCGTGGAGAACTGGGAAGGCACGCCCCTGGCCCTGGATGGAGAGGTTCCCGCTTGGCTATCGGCGGCGTTCATGGAGCTGGGGTTCCTGCCCTTCGCCTTGGATCCCCACCTCAGGGCCCTCTACCACGCCTGTGCCGTGCTCACCTCGGGCCACGCGGCCACCCTGTGGCTTGGAGCCCAAACCCTGCTGTCGAATCGCGGGGTGACCCTGCCCGGGCGGGGCTTCATGCCCTTGGCGGAAGCCACGCTCCGCAACGTGGCCGCCCGGGGCGAGGCGGGCCGCACGGGCCCCTTCGTGCGGGGCGACGCGGAGACCATCGCCGCGGATGCGGAAGCCCTGCCCCCCGAATGGCGGGAACTCTTCCTCAAGCTGGGGGCCCTGTGAGCTTCAAACCGCCCCTGCCGCTCCGGGCCTGGACGCCCCCGGAATGGGCGGAGTCCGCCCTGCGGGATCCCGAGGGCCTGCTCTCGGATCACGCCCACAACGAGAAGAAGGCCACGCTCACGGCCCTCTCCTTGGTGCACGCGTTTTCAGACGACAACCGGCCCGCCATCCTCCTCAGCCGTTTGGCGGAGGAGGAGGCCCAGCATTTCCGGAAGGTGCTGGAGGCCCTGGATGCCTTCGGCTGGAAGCTCCGCCCGGATCGCGGCAACCGGCACGCCCAGGGGTTGTTGGCCATCAAGGACAAGGATCGGGGGGCGGATCCGCTGTTGGATCGCCTCCTCATCGGGAGCCTCATCGAGGCCCGGAGCTGCGAACGCCTCTGGCTCATCGAACAATCCGCCCAGGCCCATCCCGAGCTGGGGGATCCCCAGTGGCTGGCCTTCCTGGTGGAGCTGGAGCGCTGTGAGGCCGGGCATGCCCTGACCTACTACCGGCTGGCCCAGGAGCGATTCCCGGAGGCCGATGCCCGCATGGCGTGGTGGCTGGACCGGGAGGCGGAGGTGGTGTCGGGATTGGCTTGGAGATCGGCTGTCCACTAAGGGGCAGAATGGGGCTCATTCCCATGTAACATGGGTGTTACGTCACCCCTGCGAGTCCGCGAATGGCCAGTTACAGCCCCCACAATCCCCATGAGATGACCCCCGTCTTCAGCCCGGAGGCCCTGTGGGTCCATGAGGGGATGGGGTTCCGCGAGGCGCTGGATCGCCTGGCCAAGGGGGGCGACCTCAAGGCCACGTTGCTCTTGGTGGCCCTCACGCACTTCGCTTCCCGGGGCTATGACGGCGTGCAGGTGCGCGAGGTGGCGGAGGAAGCCGGCGTTTCCAAGCCCACCCTTTACTATCACTTCGGAAGCAAGGAAGGCCTTTTTCGGCAGCTCTGCCTGGTGGCCCATTCCGTGTTGGAGCACCGGATGGAAGCCGTGGTCGCCCGCGTCCTCGCCCAGGAGGTGAAGGGTGCCGAAGCCATCGAAGAGGCGGCCTTCCTCATCGCCCGGGGCTACGTGGACCTGCTCATGGAAACGCCCGAGTTCACGGGCTTCGTGCTGCGCTCCATCGCCGTGCCCAGCCCCGACAGCGGGTTCCGAGACCTCATGCCCCTCGTGGAGCGCACCATCGCCCCCGTGGGTCGGTTCATCCACCAGGCCTATGGCATCGATTTCGAGCAGGCCCGCAAGGAGATGATGATCTTCACGGGGATCTTCGGCGCCCTGATGGAAGAGCGCATCCGCCACCCCGAATACGTCATCGATGATGCGGAGCTCCGTTGGGCCGTGCGCCGTTGGCTGCGGGGCCTCCAGGGCTGAGCAGGACCACCCACTGCAAATGGAGAAGCGGTCTTGCGCAAGACGCTCTGCCTCGTTTTAGCATCGCTCCTGGGAGGGCTCGCCATGGCCCAGACGAACAAGCCAGTCTCCGCCATCGAGGCCGTGATCCGGCCCCTGGATCTGGCCCAACATCAGCTGGAGGTTGAACTCCACCTCCCCCCCCAGGTCACGGCGAAGGCGGGCTCCATCGAGCTGCCCGCCTGGACTCCCGGCTCCTACCTGATCCGCGACTATGCCCGGCTGGTGGATCGGGTCCGGCTGGTGCGGGGGAAGACCGAAGAACCCCTGCTCGAGAAACTGGACAAGCAGCGGTGGCCCCTGCCGGCCTCCAAGAGCGGGCTGGTGCTCCGTTACCGGGTCTATGGCAATGAACTCACCGTCCGCACGAACCACATCGATGCCACCCACGCGCAGGTGATCCCCGCAGCCACGTTCATGGTGCCGGAAGGGCACAAGGCTCGGCCCTGGAAGATCCGCTTTGAGGGCTTTCCCAAGGGTTGGTCCGTGGCCACGGGGTTGGATGAGCGCGATGGCACCTACCTGGCTTCGGATTTCGATGAGCTGGTGGACAGTCCCTTTGAAGTAGGCACCTTCCGCCTCCATGCCTTCAATCAAGGGGCGCGCGGTTCGAGATGGCGCTCAGCGGTTCCCACAACGGCGACGAGGCCCGCATCGTGGAGGGCACCCGGGCCATCGTGGCCGAAGCGGGCAAGCTCTTCGGCGGCTTCCCCTTCAAGCGCTACGTCTTCTTCCTTCACTTCTCCCCCAAAACGGGCGGGGGCCTGGAGCACAAGACCAGCACCAGCCTGCTGAGCGATCCCTTCCGCTTCGAGAAGGCGGACGGCTACTACGGGCTCTTCAACCTCGTGGCCCACGAGTTCTTCCACGTGTGGAACGTGAAGGGCATGCACGATCCCGTGCTGGGCCCCTTCGAGTACGGCCAGGAGAACTACTCACGCCTCCTCTGGTTCCACGAGGGCTTCACCAGCTACATGGAGCATGCCATCGTGCTCCGGTCCGGCGTAGTGCCCTGGAGCCATGAATCCAAGGCCCTGGCCACGGAATGGACGAACCAGATCCAGCGCCCGGGTTGGAGTGAGCAGTCCCTGGAGGAGAGCAGCTTCGACAGCTGGATCCGCCAGTACAAGCCCCACGAGTTCACGCCCAACAGCACGGTGGGCTACTACGACAAGGGGGAAGTCGTGGGCTGGCTCATGGATGCCACGATCCGCAGCGCCACGGCCGGAGCCCGGGGATTGGACGATCTCTTCGCGCACCTGTGGAAGACGCGGGGTACCCGGGGCGTCACCGATGCGGACGTGCAGGCCGCTTTCAAGACGCTCTCCGGGCAGGATCCGAAGCCCTTCTGGGATGCCTTCATCCGAGGCCGAGCACCCCTGGACCCCAAGGTGGTGGAGCAAGCTTTCGGCCTGAAGCTGGAGCTCAAGGCCCCCTGGGAGCTGCTCTCCCCGGAGGATCAGAAGGATGCCGACGCCGTGGCCCGGGCCAAGGCCTTCACGGGCCTATTGTTCGCGCCGGCGGCCCCGGGCGCGCCCGAACCTCCCGTGGTCTGGAACGTCCTGCCGGGCACCCCGGCGGCCGAGGCGGGCCTCAGCTTTGGCCACGAAATCCTGGCCGTGAATGGTTGGCGCACCATCAGTGCTACGGACGTGCGCAAGCGCTTCGCGGATGCCGGCGTGGGAGGTCGCGCCGAAGTGACCTACGTGGATCGCGGGCGGGTGCAGTCGGTGAAGCTGAAGGTGGTGGAGGATCCTCGCCGCAGCCTCCGCATCGTGTCCAATCCCTTGGCGAGCGAGGCCCAGAAGGCCGCCTTTCAGGCCTGGACGGGTCAGCCCTTGCCGCCCCTCCCGCCCGTGACGGCGAAGGCCAAGTGAGCGCTCCCACCTTGCGGTCGCGCACCGTTCCCAAAGGTCCCATGTCCCGAGGTGGGGCATGAAGGTCATCGCCATCATCGCGGCCCACGATGAATCCACCCACATCGGCGCCGTGGTCCGCGGCCTCCAGGCCTTTGGCCTCCACCGCATCCTGGTGGTGGACGATGCCTCCACGGATGGCACCGGCGAGATCGCCCGGGCCGAAGGCGCCGAGGTGTTGCGCCTTGAGCCGGGGCAGGGCGGCGGCAAGGGGCAGGTGCTCCGGGCCGGCATCCGCCACGTGGCTGCCGATGACTTCGACTGGTACCTCTTCATTGATGGGGACGGTCAGCACGACCCCTTGGATTTCCAGAAGTTCCTGGATTACCTCAAGGAACATCCAGAGGGCGAGTTCCTCATCGGCAGCCGCTTCCAGGACCGCCATCGGATCCCCCCCAAACGCTGGCGCACCAATGCCCTGGGCAGCTGGACCCTGGGCCGCATCGCGGGTGTGAAGTGGGAGGACAGCCAGAGCGGCTTCCGCATGATCCAAAAACGGATCGTGGACAAGCTGGATCTCCGTTCCGAAGGCTTCGCCATCGAAATGGAAATGGCCATGAAGGCGGCGGATTGGAACCTGCATTGGGCCCACATCCCCATCCGGGCCATCTACCACCCAGGCCCGCACAAGAGCCACTTCCGTGGCGTCATGGACACCTGGCTCATCGCCTGGTTCTCATTGCAGTGCTGAAGGGGAGTGGAGCCCTAGGCTCCACTCCCCTTCCGTGGTTCAGGGCGCGCTGCCGACCGCAGTGGGAATGGCGGGTTGGATCACGGGGCCCATGGCTTCGGGAGCGGGTGTTGCGAGGGCGATGGAACCCATGATGCGCTTGAGGCGATCGGCCATCTCCCCATCGGCCACCTTGCCCGACCGGGCCAGGTAGATAGTGACGAGTTCCGGGCTCTCCAGGCTGTTGACCCCAGCCTTGAGGTGGGCCGGATGCAGGCCCGCGATGCGGCTGTGGCCATCCTCTTCGAAGGGGCGCTGGGTGTAGGGATGCTTCTGTTTGGCGACTTCTTTCCAGGCCTTCTGGCTGGAATCGTTCATGGCAGCCGTGGGATGGAGGTGCTTGAGCAGGACGAAGTAGTTGTCCTCCTCGTCTTCGTCGAAGGAGATCCGGCGCAGGTCCCAGGCGATGTCCTTCCCCTTGCGGGAGAACCCCATGCACATGCCGAGGTAGGCGTTGGGAGCGAGTTCCATGGCCTTGGCATCGAGATTCACCTTCGCCCAGATCGCTTCCAGTTGGAGGGATCGCCCTTCCTGAAAATCGAACTTGATGGCCCTGAAGGCCTGGGGGAGGAGGTCCGGATGCTTGAAGAATTCCTTCCAGTCCTTGAACCGCGCGTTGTAAGGGAGGTAGGTGTAGTCGAGGATCTTCGGGAGGTCGTACTCCCATTCGGTGAGCTGGGCCGAGTTGAGGAACTTCAACGCGACCACCACACCCGAGGGGACTAAGGCGGTGTAACTGAGGACGAGTCCATCGTCGTAGGGGGTGTACCAGATCGACTTCGACCAGGGGCGGGCGAATCGGTCCTGGTGTGAATCCTTGAGGTAGGGTTCACCGAAGGATAGGATCCGGATCTCTTGACCTCCGAGGGTGCGGGAGACGGGCGCACCCTTGAGGACCAGATCCATCATCTGTTTGGGGTTCCGAACGAGGTCAATGGCAGCCACGTCATCGGGTCGGCGAATGCGGAAGAAATACACGCCATTGGCGTTGGCGTATCGCAGGGCGCCGTTCTTGCCCAGGTCTGCCGATTTGTATTCAAGGCCGGACAGGGCCCACTTTTTGGTGGTGTTATCGCGGAAGATCAGTTCGGCATCACTGCTGGTGGGGATGTCCTGGATGGCCTCGTCGCTGGCCTCTCCTCCGGGGAACAAATCACCGCCGACCTTGGTGAAGAGGCTATCCATGGACTTGAGATAGATCTCCTTGTGGTGCTCAGTGATCTTCTCCCGGAGCGCCGGGTAGGGGAGGGGAAGGGGGATGTCGAATTCCCGCTTCAAAGCGTCGGTCTTCTCGGGCAGCAGCGCGAAGGAGTAAGTGACCTTGTTGAAGAACCGGGCGGTGGAGGGCTTCATGGCCTTCAATTCGGAGGCGGGGAGTGAATAGCAGAGGTTGTCCTTCTTCTGGAGGACGATGCCGACAACCTTCCCTGTGGGATCCACGAGCGGGCCACCGGAATTACCGGGATTCACGCCCGCGCTGCTTTTCAGGAGGTTCCAGGCCCCGTCCAGGGGCTCGGGGAAGGTGCCGATGACCTCGCCAGGGCGGATGATGAGCCCTTCACCATAGGCGTTGCCCACGGTGAACACGGGTTCGTTCAGCACGAAGTTGGAGCGGAGGTCCAGCCAGTTCGCGAAGGTCTTGCCCTTCACCGTGAAACGGACCACGTCCCGCTGCTCATCCAGGGCCAAAATCTGATCGACTTCGAACACCTTCTGGTCGGCATCCCGGATGTAGCAGGTTTGGAAGGTCCTCGAAGCATGGAGGGACTGGAATACATGGTGGGCCGTGATCAGTTCGTTCGCGGAGACCGCGAAGGCGGTTCCGATCGAAAAATAGGGATCATTCCGGATGTTGAAGGGGACGAGATCCCAGGGGAGGGGCTTCTCGTAAGTCACGGGGTCCTTGGATTCATCCTGGCGCCGGATGACGACTTCAAAACAGGCCGAAGCCACCTTCTGTTTCGTCGAGGAGGGAAGCGAGGGCTCCTGGGCTTGGAGCGTGAAGGCAGCCAGGAGTGCAAGGAGAAGTGGTTTCATGCGGGCGATCTATGAAGGAAAAAGGGGAAGAGAGACGGGCCGTGATTCACGGCTGAACGTCGGTGGAGGGGCCGAGGGATTCGGAAGTCATGTTATCGCAACGTCCTGGCCGGGTGGTGCCCTCGATCCGATCCTTGGAGAGAACCCGCGAAATTCGTGGGGAGGCGGATGAGGCTAACCTGGGTTGTATGGTTGCTTACGCTGAGGCGCTATTGAAGTTCGTTCCCACCCTTCGGGAGGGGGCATGCGCGTAAATCCACTCGATTGGGATCTCGGGAACGTGCCCCCTGGTGTGGCCTGGGGGGGTGTGGACGAGGCCGGGCGGGGAGCCTGGGCCGGGCCGGTGGTGGCCGCTTGCGCCGTATTGGACCCCGATGCGGTGAAGCGATGGGGCCACATCCTCCGCGGAGCTCGCGACAGCAAGCAACTGAGCCCCCAACGACGCGCCGTCCTGGCCACGGAATTGAAGGGATCCCTCACCGCCTGGGCCGTGGCGGAATCGGACGTGCTCACCATCGATCGGGAGAACATCCTCGAGGCCACCTTGGGGGCCATGCGCAAGGCCGTTCAGGAGGTTGCCGTGCGTCCCCGGCTGCTCTTCATCGACGGGGACAAGGCGCCGAAGACGGGCCTGCCCGAGCGGTTGATCGTGGAAGGCGATGCCACCAGCTGCGCCGTGGCCGCGGCCAGCATCCTCGCCAAGGCCCATCGGGATGCCCTGATGGTGGAGTTGGATGAGGTGGTGCCCGGGTATGGGTTCAAGCAACACAAAGGCTACGGCACCAAGGATCACCAGGAGCGGCTCCAGGAGCTGGGCGCTTCCTGTGTGCACCGCCTCAGCTACGCGCCCGTGGCGGCGGCCCAGCAGCCCGACGAGGCCATCCGTGCCATTCTCCTGGAAACCCTTGGGGGCTGTCGTTCAGTGAAGGATCTTCAGACCTGGGTGGAGACGGACCTCCGTCCCAACTACGGCCGGCTGAAACTGGTGTGGGTGGAGACCATGCGTCGGCGCTACGCGGATCGCCTCGCGCAGCTCGCCTATCAGGAGGGCCTGGGTGATTGAGGTCGCCCTTGGGCTCATCGAGCGGGAGGGCCGGTGGTTCCTGCAGCGGCGGGACCCGCTGGCGAAGGTGCTTCCGGGCCTGTGGGAGTTCCCGGGAGGGAAGGTGGAGCCCGGTGAACCCCCCGCAGCGGCCTGCCTCCGGGAGCTCGCTGAGGAGCTGAGTCTCACCGATTGTGAAATCAGGCCCCTGGATCCCATCCTCCATGCCTATGGCGACCGGACCGTCCGCCTGCATCCCTTTCAGGTCCTCGTGACACAGGAGCCCCGCACGGGGCTGGCCTGGGGCTGGTTCGCGGCCCGGGAGATCCACCGCCTGCCGATCCCTGCGGCCAACGGACCCCTGGTGGAGCGGCTGGTCGCCCGCCCGTCGGAATGAACCATTCGACGTGACTCGGATCCGGTTGAACCTTGTGAACCTGTGGGTTCGCCACCGCACCTGATAATCTGAGAACCCATTCCGGAGTCTGCATGATGAAAGGCCTCGCCGCGCGAATCCTCCTGCTCTGCTCGACCGTCGGGCTGTTCGCCCAACAGCCTTCCGAGGTGGTGATCAGCGCGACCAGCGGCGCCAAAGTCGTGGTGGGTATGGCCCCGGTCGCTTCCACTGGCCTCGAGGATTCAATCGTCGGGCAGGATTTCACGTCCGTCCTCATGAAGGATTTGGATGAAAGCGGCGTGTTCGGCATGCTCCGGGAGCGCACCCCCGCCTCGGCGGATGCCAAGGCTTGGAGCCTGGCCGGCGCGGATTGGCTCGTGATCGCGAAGCCCGCTCGGGCCGCCAACGGAACCTTTTCCCTGGCCCTGCAGGTGCTTGATACCCGCGCGGACAAAGGCGTCTTCAGTAAGAACTACAGCGCCCCGGCCGAGGCCTTCCGCACGCCCGGTCCCATGTTGCGCCGCACGGCGCACTTGGTGGCCGATGATCTCGTGAAGACCCTCACGGGGGAGCGGGGCGTGGCCTCGACCCGCATGGTCTTTATCCGACAGGTCTCCCCGGGGGTTAAGGAACTCTTCCAGGTGGACCGTGACGGCGCGAACCTCGTGCAGCTGACGTCCTTCGGCAGTCTCACCTTGGCTCCCACCGTGGCGCCGGATGGCCGCTTGGCCTTCGTCACCTACAAGGGCGGCACCCCTGAAATCTGGGGCCAGCGCAAGGTGAACGGCCCCTTCGAGCGGCTCTATCCCAACGCCAAGCAGGAGGGCCTTTGCTTCAGTCCCGCTTGGAGTCCCGACGGCAAGCGCTTGGCCTTCGTGCAGGGGGATCGCCGCGGCAACGCCGACGTCATGGTCCTCGACTTGGATTCCGGCCGCGCCCGGCGCCTCACGGATGGGGCGGGCATCAACACCTCCCCCTGCTGGAACCCCAGCGGCACCCAGATCGCCTTCACCTCTGATCGCGAGGGCGGCCCCCAGATCTACCTGATGCAAGATGACGGCTCCAACCTCCGGCCCCTCACCAAGGAGGGCGCCTACAACGAGAGCCCCGCCTGGAGTCCCAGCGGCGCCCAGATCGCCTACGTGAGCCGCTTCGAGGGGAAGTTCGACCTCTTCGTCTACAAGCTCGGCGAGGGCAAGGCCTACCAGATCACCACCGGTGTCTCCTCTTCGGAGTCCCCCGCCTGGAGCCCCGACGAACGGCGCCTGATCTTCACCAGCAACCGCTTCGGCAGCATGCAGCTCTTCACCACGGACCTCTCGGGCAAGTCTGTTCAACGCCTCTCGGAGCTCGGCAACTGTCAGAGTCCCAAGTGGACCCGGTCACGTTAAGTTCCCTTTACTGGCCCCTAGGCCGCTTTTTCCCTGATAACCTAGCCACTCGGAGGCTGAGATCATGAAGACCACCAAGATCATTTCCCTTGCCGCGGTTCTGACGCTGGGCGCTGGCCTGGCTTGCAAGAAGCCGGAGCCCGCTCCTAAGGTCGATACCGCTGCTGAGGATGCTGCGAAGAAGGCTGCCGCCGAGAAGGCCGCCGCTGAGGAAGCCGCCCGCCTGGCCGCCGAGAAGGCCGCTGCCGAGAAGGCCGCCGCCGAGAAGGCCGCCGCCGAGAAGGCCGCTGCCGAGAAGGCCGCTGCCGAGAAGGCCGCCGCGTTCAAGGCCGCTGCCGAGAAGGTGCTCGTCAACATTCACTACGATTACGACAAGTCCGATATCAAGGCTGGCGATCGCGCCACCTTGCAGGGCATCGCGGACTTCATGAAGGCCAATGCCAACGTGAGGATCTCCATCGAAGGCCACTGCGATGAACGCGGCACCAACGAGTACAACCTCGCGCTGGGCAACCGCCGCGCCGCCGCCGCCCTGGCCTATCTGAAGACCTTGGGCGTGGATGAGTCCCGTTTCGAGACCATCTCCTTCGGCAAGGAAAAGCCCCTCTGCACCGAGGGCAACGAAAAGTGCTGGAGCCAGAACCGCCGTGCCGAGTTCAAGCTCAAGGGCTAAAGTGATCCATCCGGAATGTGAGCGGGGGCTTCGGCCCCCGCTTTCCGTTCCCGGGCTGATATTGGATTAGGATTGAAGCATCTTCCGGGGTTCCCATGCGCATGATCCGTACCCTCGCCGTTCCCGTGACCGCGGCCCTGCTGACCATCGGCTGCTCCTCCGACGAGCAGTTGAAAAAGGTGGAGCAGGAAGTCGGCGACCTCAAGGTGGAGGTCTTCCGCCTGCGGCAACAGGCCGAGGAGGCCGCGAAGAAGGCCGAGGCCGAACAGAAGGCCGCGGCGGAAGCCCGCGCCCAGGATCGCCGCTTCCAGGCTGATTCCCAGGAAAGCATGCGGCAGGTTCAGGAGACCGTGCGGGTCATGAACAACCGCCTCGGCGCTTCGGGTCGGCCCACCAACACCACGGCCGCAGCGCCGGCTGTTCCAGCCACCAGCGTTCCAGCCTCGGACGAGGAGAAGGCCTTCCAGGCCGCCACCCTCGACTACAACAAGGGCAGCTATGGACTCGCGGCCGAAGGGTTCCAGCTCTTCCTGAAGAATTCCCCCACCTCCGCACGGCGCCCCGAGGCCCTCTACTTCCTGGGGCTCTCCCACTACAACCAGCGGGCCTACGACAAGGCCCAGGCCGCCTTCGAGCAGGTGCTGCGGGAGCACGCCGGCTCCACCCAATTCCTGCCCGCCAAGCTCAAGCGCGCCCAGTGCCTCCTGAAGCAGGGGCTGAAGCCCGCGGCCGCCAAGGCCTTCAAGGAACTGGTGGAGGGGTTCCAGGGCACGCCTGAGGCCCGCACGGCCCAGCAGGAACTGGCCGACCTCGGCCTATAGCAAGTCCATCGGGAGGCTGAGCGGACGCTCGCCCGGGCCCTGCAGCAGGTCCCTCAGGCGGGCGTCGCGCTTGCCCATGGCCAGCTCCTGGAGACGCGCCGCCGGGATCCAATGCTGGTCCTCGGCGGTTGTGGGCCGCTCCAGCGGTTGCAGGTGCAGGGGGCTCACCCGCTCGCGGCGGTGGGTGTAGACCTGGGTCCAGCCTGGGAAGGCCCTTGCGATGAGGCCGTAGGGAAGGGGGCCCTCCGCGGCACCCTCCGCAAAGGGCCGGATGGGCCAGCGCCACAGGCCCGCCAGCAGCCCCTTGCCGCCCGGCGCGTGCAAGAGGAACTCGCCCTGATGCTCGATGGCGAGGAGCCACAGATCGGATTCCTTGGGCGCGGCGCGCTTGGTGGGAGGGGGGATCACCGATTGGAGGCCCGCGGCTTTGGCCTTGCACTGCAGGTGCAGCGGGCAGGCCTCACAGCTCGGCTGCGGGCCGCAGTGGGTGGCGCCCAACTCCATCACCGCCTGGGTGATGCGGGAGGGACCGTGCGCAGCCAGGGCAGGCGCGAGCCAGGCCCTCAGTTCCGCCGCATGGAGCTTGGGATCGCCTTCGATGCGGAGCAGCCGGGCCAGCACGCGGAAGGCGTTGCCATCCAAGGCCGCCACAGGCCACTGGAAGGCGATGGAACCCACGGCGCCTGCGGTGTAGGGGCCGAGGCCGGGGAGGGCCAGGAGACCCTCTAAATCCCCGGGCCAGCCCTGGAGCTGCAGGGCCTGGGCGGCGGATTGCAGGAGGCGGGCGCGGCGGTAGTAGCCAAGCCCCTCCCAGGCTTTGTGGATCTCATCGCCATCGGCCTGCGCCAGCGTTGCGACATCCGGGAAGCGCCGCATCCACCGCTCGAAAAAAGGGATCACCGTGGCCACCTGCGTCTGCTGCAGCATGGCTTCGCTCACGAGCACGGCGTAAGGATCCGGATGGGGGGCATCCAAGTTTTCGGCCCGCCAGGGCATGGCGCGCCGGTTCGCGTCGAACCAGGGCGCGAGTGGGGCGAGGAGTTCTCTGGAATCAGCGTGTGCCATGCCCCACCAGTTGAACAAAAAAGAGCGCCTTGCGGCGCTCTTCAATGTTGGTGCCCGCGAGCAGACTCGAACTGCTACGACTTGTGGTCACCACCCCCTCAAGATGGCGTGTCTACCAATTTCACCACGCGGGCAACGCGGAAGAATCATTGTGCCGTGCTTGCGGCACGGCGTCAACGCTCACTTTTGAGTGACAGGGGCCGTGGGGCTGGTGAACTTGTCCACGACGGAGCGATCCGCGCGCACGATCATCACTTCGATGAGGATGCAGGCGAAGAGGAACAGACCCGCCAGCCAGTAAGTGGCCTTGGCCAGGAAGGGCGTGGCGCCCTGGGCGCCGAAGGCGCTGTTCGCGCCGCCGCCCCCGAAGGAAGCGCCAAGGCCGCCGCCCTTGCTACCGGGCTGGAGCAGGATGGCGCCAATGAGCAACACGCTCACGATCACGAAAAGGGTATAGAGCAAGGTCATGAGGGCTCCGAACGGATTAGTTTAAGGCCAATCCCGGGGACTGTCAGCATGGGACTCACGGGCTCTGGGCTTTGGACTCCCGCTGGGCTCGACCCAAACCGACGCCTGGAATGGGTCGGGGCCAGCAAGAGCCGATAGCCCAGAGCCAACAGCCCTCGCGCTAGAACGCCAATCCAACACCCGCGGAACGCCCCGAGATGACCCGGTGGATCTCTCGGCACTGCTCCACCATTTGGAAGAAGTCCGACGGCAGGAGGGCCTGGGGGCCGTCACTGAGCGCCTTTTCCGGATTGCAGTGGGTTTCCACGAGCAGGCCGTCGGCGCCAGCGGCGACTCCGGCCCGGGCGCAGGGGATCACGAGGTCGCGCCGCCCGGTGGCATGGCTGGGGTCCACCACCACGGGCAGATGGGTGAGCGCCTTGGCGGCGGGCACCACGGACACATCCAGGGTGTTGCGGGCGTGGTCGGACCAGGTGCGGATGCCCCGCTCGCAGAGGATGACGCTGCGATTTCCCTCGGAGAGCACGTACTCCGCTGCATAAAGCCACTCTTCCAAGGTGGCCGCGGGACCTCGCTTGAGGAGGACCGGCTTGCCGCATCGGCCCGCGAGCTTCAAGAGGGCGAAGTTCTGCATGTTGCGGGCGCCGATCTGCACGAGGTCCGCGGTGTCGGCCACGGCGTCGAAGGATTCAGCCTCGGTGGCTTCGGTGACGATGCCCAGGTCGAATTCCCGCCGGGCCTCCTCCAGCAGGCGCAGGCCCTCCAGGCCCAGGCCCTGGAAGCTGTAGGGGCTGGTGCGGGGCTTGAAGGCCCCGGCGCGGAGCAGCTTCAGACCGGCCTCGGCCACGTACCGGGCCGTGGCGAAGAGCTGTTCCCGGGTCTCCACGCCGCAGGGACCCGCCACCAGGGCCAGCTCGCCGCCGCCGAACTTCACGCCGCGAACCTCCACCACCGTGGGGGTGAGGCTGCCTTCGGCGCTGGCCAGCTTGAAGGGACTTGTGATGGGCACCACCCTTCGCACGCCCGGGAGGCCTTCCAAGCGATCGGGTTTGAGGGCTTTGGAGGCATGGGGCGCGAGGATGCTCGTAGCCTCGGCGGATTCCTGGATCTGGGGCCGGATGCCCGCAGCTTCCAGCAATGCCACCACTTCCGCGATCAGGCCGGGCCCTGCGGCAGGTTCCATGAGAATCAGCATCGGCAATGCTCCCAAATCAATTCTAGTGCCCCGGCACCTCCAGAGGGATCTGGACACGGAAATTGCATGGACTGATCCTTACCCCACGGAGTTTCCCATGCGACCTGCCTTGATCCTGGTCTTTCCCGCGTTGCTCACCGGCCTCGCGTGCCGACGGGCGGAGGTGGATGCCTTCCGGCAGGCCCCCAAGCCCGTGGTGGTGCGTTTCCAGGTGCCTGAAGAAGTGCCGGATCGGGAGGCTGTGGCCAAGGAATACGCGGCCGTCCTGCGGCAGCGTCTGGCCACCCGGCTCGTGGTGGTGCCCGAGGGGGTGGAGGCTCCTGCCGGAGCGGCCCAGCTCAGCGTGGTCATCTCCTCCATGAAGGCCGGCCAGCCGAGCCCCACGCCGGGTGAAGTGGGATTGGCCACGGGGGTCACGGTGGGCGTCGTCAGTGGCGCCCTGGGCAGTCGGCACCCGGTGTGGAATGGTTTCTGGTGGGGCATGTTCGCGGGGCATCACGCGGCCCACGCGCAGCGCTACGAAGATCGCCTGGGGTTCCGTCCCATGCGCATGGAAGCCCGCGTGTTGCTCACCCAGCCCGGCCTGCAGGATCCCGTGATGGACATGGATCTGGAACCGAGGGAGGTCATGGATGCCATGGATCCCATCCGCCGCAGCGAGGAGGATGATCCGGCCGCCATCCGGGAATCCGAAGCCCGAGGCCTGGCTCGCGTGGTGATCCGCGCCCTGGATGATCTGCTGGAGCTGAAGCCCCGCGAGGCCCGCTGGTACGGGGGTGCCCGCCCTGCCGACCGCGACGAGGACGCACCAGCCCCCAAGCCTGCGCCCCAGCCGGAGACTTCCCCCGAAGGCGACGCGAAACCAACCACCCCCGAGACCGAGAGCCACTGATGAAGACCTCGATCCTGATCGCGGCCACGGCCGCCTTGACCCTGGCTTGCGCCAAACCCCGTCTGGCACCACCGCCCGCAACGCCCCTGAAAGTGACGGTGGCCTTCACCGAGAATCGCCCCGATCGGGAAGTCCTTGAGCAACGCTGGGCTGAGGCCCTGCGCGATCGCCTGGCCCACCTGGGCACCGTGCGCCCCGGGGGCGCTCCGGACGAGGCCTCGGATTCGGAACTCAAAGTGGAGGTCAAGGCCGTGGCCCCGCGGGGGGACGTGGTCAAACACGCTGCGGGAGATGCCTTCGTGGGCAGTGTCGCCGGAGGGGTCGATCTCATCGGCAACGGTGCCGCCAGCCCCTCGGAAATCCTGGTGGGCGGCGCTCTGGGCGCCCTGGTGGGAGTCGTGGCGGCACCCGTGGCCGTGGTCGGCACCGAGGGGCGCGCGCTCTACCACAACGCCCGCCTGGGGTATAAACCCCGCCACCTCGTCTGCAAGGTCACCTTCTGGAAGGACTCAGGGCCCGGGGTCGTCATCCTGGAAACCACCGGATGGGACGTGATCAAGGCCATGCGCCCCATGACCGAAGCCGAAGCCAAGGTTCCCGGCGCCGTGCAGCGGGAAGAGGCCGAGGCGCTGGCCACCGTCGTAGTGGAGCAGCTGGAGAAGGTCCATCACTGGCCGCGAGTTCAGCGCGCCCCGGAGCCCGCTGCCACTCAGCCCTGAGCGGTCTGCACCAGGGAGAGGAACTTGTCCGGATCCAGGCTGGCGCCTCCCACGAGGCCGCCGGCCACGTCCGGAATCTCCAGCAGTTCTCCGAAGGTCTCCGGGGTCACGCTTCCGCCGTAGAGGATGGGTGTCTGCTCCGCGGCTTCGCCCATGTGGACGCGCAGTTCCTCGCGGATGAAATGGTGGGCTTCCCGGATCTGGTTCACGTCCGCCCGGCGGCCGGTACCGATGGCCCACACGGGCTCATAGGCCACCCAGAGCGGGCCGACGTTGGTGTCGGCGAGGATGCCCAGCTGGCGCTTCAGCACCGCGAAGGTCTGTTCCGTATCCCGCTCGTGGAGCGTCTCCCCCACGCAGAGAAGGGGTAGGAGGCCGTGGGCGCGCGCCGCGGCGAGCTTCTTGGCCAAGGCTTCATCGGTCTCTCCGAAGAGGGTGCGGCGCTCGCTGTGGCCCAGGATGACGCCGGTGCAGCCCGCATCGCGAAGCATGGCCATGCTCACTTCGCCCGTGAAAGCGCCCTTCTCCTCGAAGTGGGCGTTCTGGGCGAACACGCGCACGCCCTTGCTCCGCACTTCCTGGAACGTGGAGACGAGCCAGGGGAAGGGCGGGGCGATGGCCACCTGCACGCCCTCGCTGGGGGTGAAGCCGCCCATGAAGGCTTCGCAGAAGCCATCCACTTCGCGGGTGAGGAGGTTCATTTTCCAGTTGGCGACGATGCAGCGCATGGGGAAAGGCTAGCAGCTGTCGCCTTCCCGGGCGTAGGCGGCGGGGGTGCGGCCCAGCAGGGCCTTGAAGTCGCGGATGAAGTGGGCCTGATCGTAGTAACCGAGATCCAGGGCCAGGGCCGCCAGATCCGGAGTCTCGCCCGCATCGAGGCGGACCACGGCTTCATGAAGGCGGTAGCGCTGGATCACCCACTTGGGGCTTACCCCCACGTACTCGCTGAATAGGCGCTGCAGGCGGCGCAGGCCGAGGCCCGACGTCGCCGCCAGGGCCTCCACTCGCTGGAGTCCCGGGTCCTCTAGGATCTGCTTCACGAGCTCCCGGGCGAGGCGGGCTTGGGGATCCGGCGGCGGCAGGCGTTGGAGGAGGAAGGCTTCCAGGCAGGCCACGCCGGCGGCCTCGTCCTCGCCGAGGGCCAGCACGTCGGCCTCCAAGGCCACGCCTTCGGGGCCGAAGGCTTCGTCCAAAGGGAGCACTCGATCCGCCAGCTCCGAGATGGGGCCGCGCCAAAAGGGGCGGAATCCCCCCGGGTGGAATTTGGCGCCCAGGGCCCGGCCGCGGCCTTCCAGGGTGCGGACGAAGCGGCGAGTGGTGGGGCCGGCCAAGCCCGAGCGCCCCGCCTCGATCACCAGGTGCACCGTGGGGTGGGGCAGGGTCTCCCGGGTCACGGGCGATTCGAGTTCCCAGGCCACGGGCCAGAAATGCTGGACGAGCTCGGCCAAGCGGGGATCCGGCTGATAGCGCCTCACCGGGGATTCGCGCCGGATGGCCTCCGCATGGAGGACCCCCCGGGGCGTCCATTCGATGGGCTGAGCCATACCAAGTACCTCCGGATTCGTCGCGTTTCTACAATACGGGCAACCCGGGCTGGACCATCCTGGGGATCCGTCCAGGAGTTCCCATGATCCCCGTCCTTCTCGCCTTGGCCATGGCTCAGACCCCCGTTCCTGCCAGGCCCGCCGATCCCGTTCCTCCGAAGGAGACCCTCATGACCACTCACGCCACCGGAACCTTCGAGGTGAAGGTGAAACCCCTCACCGCCGACAACGCCGACTGGGGGGCCTTCGGTCGGCTCTCCATCGATAAGGCCTTCCATGGGCAGTTGGAGGGCACGAGCCGCGGCCAGATGCTGGCGGAAGGGGATGGCAAGGGCGAATCCGGTGGCTACGTGGCCCTGGAACGGGTGACGGGTACCCTCGGGGGTCGCGCGGGCACCTTCGTGCTGATGCACACGGGCACGCTGGTGGCCCGCCATCCGGAGATGGTCATCACCGTGGTACCCGGGTCCGGCACGGGCGAACTGAGCGGCCTCGCCGGCCGGTTCCAGATCCTCATGGAGGCCGGGAAGCACAGCTACGTGTTTGACTACACGCTCCCCTCGGCCCCGTGAACGACAAGGGCCGCGCCTGTGCGCGGCCCTTGTCGAGTTGGTTGGATCAGCGGCTCAGCGCGGCCACGCCGGGCAATTCGATGCCGGACAGGAACTCCAGGGATGCGCCTCCACCGGTGCTGACGTGGCTCATCTGGGCAGCCACCCCGGCCTGGTTCACGGCGGCCACGCTATCGCCGCCGCCCACGAGCACGTAGGCACCACCCTTCACGGCGGCGGCCAGTTCCTCGGCCACGCTCAGGGTGCCGCTGGCGAAGGCCGACATTTCGAACACGCCCATGGGGCCGTTCCACAGCAGGGTCTTGGCACTGCGGATGGTCTCCGCGTAGAGGGCCACGCTCTCGGGGCCGATGTCGAGGCCCATCTTGTCGGCGGGTACGGCCACATCGTCGGTGATGGAGGCTTCGGCGTCGGCCTTGAACTCAGCGGCGACCACGTGATCCACGGGGAGCATGAGCTTGGTGCCCTTGGCCTGGGCCTGCACGAGCAGTTCCTTCGCCAGGTCCAGCTTGTCTTCCTCACACAGGCTCTTGCCGATTTCGATGCCCTGGGCCTTGAGGAAGGTGAAGCTCATGCCACCGCCGATGAGGATGGCCTGGGCCTTGCCGAGGAAGTTCTGGATGAGCTCGATCTTGTCGCTCACCTTGGCGCCGCCGAAGATCACGACGAGGGGCTGTTCGGGGTGGTGCATGATGCGGCCCAGGGCGGTGAGTTCCTTCTCCATGAGGAAACCCGCGGCCACCTTGTCCTTGGGGAAGTGCGAGACCATGCCTGAGACCGAGGCGTGGGCGCGGTGGGCGGCGCCGAAGGCATCGTTCACATAGGCCTGGGCCAGCTTGGCGAGGGCCTCGGCAAACTCGGGCTTGTTCTTGGTTTCACCCTTGTCGAAGCGCAGGTTCTCCAGCAGCAAGATCTGACCGGGCTTCAGGGCGGCGGCCTCGGCTTCGACCTCGGCGCCGATGACGCCGGAGGCGAGGCGAACGTCGAAGCCCTCCACCTTCAGCCATTCGGCCACGGGACGGGCGCTGTAGGCCTCTTCAAACCCTTCGCCTTTGGGGCGGCCCAGGTGGGAGGCCATCACCACGGAAGCGCCCTTGTCGAGCAGGGCCCGCAGGGTGGGGAGCGTCTCCTTGATGCGGGTGGCATCGGTGATCCGGCCTTCCTTCAACGGCACGTTCAGATCCGCCCGGAGGAAGACCCGCAGGCCTTTGACGTCGAGATCGCGCACCGAGGTGAAACCCATGGGAGCCTCCAAAGAACAACCCCCCATTCTGACAAGGCCTCAGCCCTTCTGGAAGATTCCGATCCAGCGGGGGCTTTCGGACCCGAATGCATGCCCGGCGTAATCTCCCAGCACCGAGCGCAGGGCCAGGCCCGCCTTGGATCCCATGGCGGTGATCTCCTCGGGCTCGTAGAGTCGAACGCTCTCCAGGGCTTTGCGGTTCTCCCCCGTGCCTTCCCGGATGAGTTCCATCTCCTTGATCACACGGCTGCCCTCGATGCGCCGGCGGCTCACCACCTGGATGCCGGCCCGGCTGGTCACATCCTCGGGCACGAGGGTGGCGCGAACCTGGGCGGCGTGGAGGTAGTCCATGAGGAGCACGCCCCCGGGCCGCAGAAGGGCCGCCAGTTCCACCAACAGCTGCTGATTGCGGGCCTCGTCGAAATACCCGAAGGGGGTGAACCAGAGGGCGATGCCTGAGAACGTGCCGGGGCGGAAGGGCAGGGTGCGCATGTCGCCGCGCAGGAGGTGACCGGGGGAAGCTTCGGCGGCCTGGGCCAGGAGGGCTCCGGAGAGGTCCAGGCCCAGGGCCTGGGCATTCGTTTCCCGGAGGACGGCCAGGTGTCGGCCCGCACCACAGGCCAGATCCAGCACCGGGCCTGCCGCCATCTCCGGAGCCGCCCGCAGGGCCGTGGCTACGGCTTCCCGGGCCTCGGCCTCGTCCCGGTGGGCGTAAAGCAGGGCGTAATCCTCGTCGAACCAACGTTCAAACCATTCGGCCATGGCGAAATGATGGCACGGGGATGGGCCTAAAACGGGGATGGGCGCGGGTTTTAGCAGAAGGTGAAAGGGCTTTGGCCGGGTACACTGGAAGGGATGAATCGCCCTGAACGCCTCGAAGACCAGCTCCATTTCATGCTCAGCACGCTGATCCAGCGGGACCTCCGGGATCCGGATCTGGGCTTCCTCACGCTCACCGCCGTGCGCCTCACGCCCGATCGCAGTCTGGCCAAGGTGTATTTCACGGCCATGGGCACCGAAGGCCGCTCCGACGAGCAGCAGACGGCCCTCGCCCGTAAGGCCCTGGGCCGTGCCGCGGGTTTCCTGCGAAGTGCCATCGCGCCCCGTCTGCACATGAAGCGCATCCCTGAATTGACCTTCTTCCCGGACACCACGCTGGAGCAGGGCAACAAGATGGATGCGATCTTCCATGAGCTCCAGAAGGAGCGCGAAGCGCATCCCCGCCCCGAGGAAACTCCAGAGGCGAGCGAGCCTGGCGAGATCCAGGACTGATGGACGAAGCTCAGGCGGAGCCCCTCCAGCCGGGCATCCTCCTCGCCCACAAGCCCGTGGGGGGAACTTCGTTCCAGATGGTGCGGCACCGCATGTGGGAGTCCCGCCAGGCGGGGCAGAAGAAATTCGCCGTGGGCCACGGCGGTACCTTGGATCCCTTCGCCGAAGGCCTGCTCCTGCTGCTGCAGGGCCAAGCCACCCGGCTCATGGACCTCATGCATCCGCTGCCCAAGACCTACGAGGCCCTGGTCACCTGGGGCGTGGAAACGGACACCTGCGACCTCCAGGGCAAACCGGTGTTCGAAGGTGATGCCTCGACGCTGACGGAGTCCGCCCTGGAAGCGGCCCTGGCCACCTTCCTGGGCTGGCAGGATCAAGTGCCGCCTGCCACCAGCGCCAAGCGCATCGATGGCGAGCGGGCCTATGCCAAGGCCCATCGTGGCGAAGAGGTGGTGCTGCCGCCCAGCCGCGTCTACCTCCACACCGCCCAGTGGCTGGAGCATGACCTGCCCCGCACGTCCCGCCTGCGCATCACCTGCCGTGGTGGCTACTACGTCCGCAGCCTCGCCCGGGATCTGGGCCGCGCCCTGGGCTGCGGCGCCCACCTGACGACGTTGCTGCGCACCGCCATCGGCCCTTGGAGCGATCCGGGGCTCGACCGCAGCGTCCTGATCCAAGGTGAGGATCTGATCCCCTGGTGTCCTACGCGACGCCTGGACGACATCGAGCTGGATCACCTCCTGCACGGCCGCCGCATCAGCATCGGTGCCATCGAGCCCGGTTCCTGGGCGTTGCCTGAGGGATTTCCGGATCCGGAAGCGCCCATTCGCGGTCTTCACGGGGGGAAGGTCGTGGCCTTGCTGCGGGTCGAAGAGGGCAGCCTCCGCACCGTGGCCAATCTGCGGGGCGGGCTCTAGCGGAGGTTGGTCCGTGGAGAACGACCGCTATCGATCGCCCCAATGCAGCTTCTGCTGCAGGAGCCCGAAGAAGTCGTAGCCGCGGTTCTGGAGCAGGGTCACCTGCGCTTCGGCCCGGCGGAGTCGCACGCGGTCCCCAGGTTTCACGGGGTGGCCCACTTGGCCATCCAGGGTGAGGTGGGCATCCTCGGCGGTGCCCACGGTGATTTCGATGGGGCGATCACCGGGCACCACGCTGGGGCGGTGGGTGAGGCTGTGGGGACAGATGGGGGCGATGACGAAGGCATCCAGGCTGGGGTGCAGGATGGGGCCGCCGGCGCTGAGGGCGTAGGCCGTGGAGCCCGTGGGCGTGGCCACGATGAGGCCGTCGGCCTTCAGGGGGCCTGCATCTTCGCTGCCCACCTTCAGTGTCAGATCCATGATGCGGGCCAGGGCGCCCTTGGCGAGCACCGCGTCGTTGAGCACGTCCTGGCGCAGCAGGCAGTGGCCTTCTCGCCAGAGTTCGGCGGTGAGCAGCTCGCGGCGGTCCTCCACCAGGGATCCGGCCAAGTAGGCCTCCACCATGGTGCGGGCCTCCGGGGCGGGGTGGGCGGTGAGGAAGCCCAGGGAGCCGAGGTTCACGCCGAGCAGAGGTACACCCCGGCGGCCCAGTTTCCTGGCTCCGGCCAGGAGGGTGCCATCACCCCCCAGGACCAGGCAGAGGGTGGGAAGGTCGTTCAAATGGGCCAGGTCTTCGTGGAAGTGGAGTTCAGCGCCCAACGCCGCTTCCTGCCAAGTGAGGGCCAGGCCGGGCTCGGCGTGGATGGTCCAGCCGCGATCCAGGAAGGGGGGGATGGCGTTCCGCAGGGTCTCCCGCAACAGGGGGGACTTGGCCTTGGTCACGAGGGCAAGGGCTGGCATCCAGGAAGGCTATCAGGTAATCGGACCCGGCGAGGGAAGGGGGCGGAACGGCTACACTCGTCCGATGGCCAAGACTGGAACCTCCAAACGCCCCTGGCTGCGCTGGCTCGGGTGGACCCTGCTCGGTGCGACCCTCGTGGGCTCCACGATTTTCGCGATCACCTGGTCGGTGATGAGTCGGGACGCGGACAGCTACCTCACCATCTTCGCCCTACGGGTGCCCAAGACCATCACCAAGGTGCTGGATCAGGACGGCAACATCATCGGCGTCTTCGCCGAGGAACACCGGGTGGTGATTCCTTATGGCGATATCCCTAAGGCCTTCGTGAACGCCCTCGTGGCCACGGAGGATACGGAGTTCTGGAGCCATGGCGGCGTGACCATGCGGGGCTTCATGCGGGCGAGCTGGGTGTTCGTGTCCAGCATGGGCCGCCGCAAGGAGGGCGCCTCCACGCTCACCATGCAGCTGGTGCGCACCGTCACCAACAAGCGGCAGCGGCAGATCGGGCGCAAGCTCAAGGAGATCATCGTCGCCCGCAAGCTGGAGAAGGCCTACAGCAAGAAGCAGATCCTCGAGATGTATGCCAATGAGGTCTACTTCGGTGGCGGCCGCTACGGCATCGAAGCCGCGGCGCAGTTCTACTTTGGCAAGAGCGCGCCCCAGTTGAACGTGGAGGAGTGCGCCCTGTTGGCGGGCCTCGTCCAGAACCCCAACTGGTACAACCCCTACAACCCAGATCCCAAGGCCCGCGTCGCCGCCAAGGCCCGCCGCAACCATGTGCTGGTGCGCATGGCCAAGGAGGGCTTCCTCAAGGCCAAGGAGGCTGAACTCCTCCTGGACAAGCCCATCCGCCTCGCCCGCGAGAATGCCCGGGAAGCCGATGTGGCGCCCTATGCCGTGGAGGAAGTGCGCAAGTACCTCTATGAGAAGTACGGCCGGGAAGCCGTGCTCAACGGCGGCCTGGAAGTAACCACCACCATCGATTCCACCTGGCAGGAGGCCGCCAACGAGGCCGTGCGTCAGGGGTTGAAGACAGTGGATCGCCGCCGCGGCTTCCGCAAGGACAACGTGCAGTTCCTGGAGAACGCCGATGAGGCCAAGCTGCCCGGCTGGAACCGCTACTTCGAAGCGGGCGACATGGTGCGCGGCGTGATCCTCGGCTGGTCCGGGGGCAAGGCCAAGGTGCGCATCGGGAAGACTGAACTGACCGTGCCTGAATCCGCCTTCGCCTGGGCGGGTAAGGAGGGCCTCAAAACCCTCGTGCGCGGCGCGGCGCCCTGGTTCTCCGTGAAGGTCGCGGAGGATGGCGTGCCCAAGGAACTGGAGCTGGATCAGGAGCCCTCCGTGGAGGGCGCCCTGCTGGCCCTGGATCCCAAATCGGGCGAAGTGCGGGCCATGGTGGGCGGCTGGGATTACAACCGCTCCAAGTACAACCGGGCCTGGCAGGCGGAACGGCAGGTGGGTTCCACCATGAAGGCCTTCGTCTACGGCGCAGCCATCGACCGTGGCATGACCCCCGCGTCCATCGTGGAGGACGTGCCCACGCGCTTCCTGGATCCCTCCGATTACGCCGTGATCACCAAGGCCGATGGCACCAAGGACTACAAACCCCTGCGCCGGGATGTGAAGCCCTACGAACCCAAGAACTACGAGCGGGATTTCTGGGGCCCCATCACCATCTGGGAGGCCCTCCGGGACAGCCGCAACGTGGCCGCCGTGCGCACCCTGGATGATGCGGGCGTCGTCAACGTCATGGACTTCGCCAAGAAGGCGGGCGTCACGGGCAAAATCCCGCCCTATCCGAGCATGGCCCTGGGCAGTGCCGACCTGTTCCTGAAGGACATGGTGCGCGCCTACGCCACCATCTCGAACCTGGGCCTCCAGTGCCCCGCCCCCTTCCTCATCCGGAAGATCGTGGACCGCAACGGCAAGGTGCTGGAAAAGCACGAGGGCGCTGCCACGGAGCAGGTGCTCGACCGACAGACCTGCTATCAACTGATCCAATGCCTCCAGGGCGTGGCCCAGGCGGGCACGGGCTCCCGCACCAACGAGCTGCAATGGCCCGTGGCGGGCAAGACGGGCACCACGGATGAGCACACCGACGCCTGGTTCCTGGGCTTCTCCACCAAAGTGGCCTGCGGCGTGTGGGTGGGCTTGGATGAGAAGAAGACCATCTACCGTGGCGCGGATGGCGGCAAGGTGGCTGTGCCCATCTGGGTGGACTTCATGAAGACCGCCCTCCCCACCACCGGGGACAAGGAGGAATTCCAAGCCCCCGAGGGCATGGACTGGGCCGAGATCGACAACTACACCGGCCTCCAAGCCACCTCAGCCACCACCGAGCGCACCCTCAAACTCGCCTTCAAACCCGGCACCGCCCCCAAGAGCGGCAGCGACGCGGAAAGCATCCAGAAGATCAGGGAAGCCCGCGCCAAGGCCGGAGCCCAGCCCCAGGAAATCCGCATCTTCGGCGCCACGAAGGTGGTGGAGGAGCCGAAGAAGCCGGATATGAACGCGACTGATCCGAATGCCAATTGAGTTGAATGGATCTGCCCGGTCGCATATTCAGGGTTAGGTCAAACGGAACATGTCACCCGTGACGATCAAAGTGTTGAGTTGGGGAAATACGAATGGGTGTCCCCCAAATCGAGGCTTCGCCCGAGATTCAATGGTGGCGATGCTCCGTGAATCAAGTTCAATTCAGCGAACAGAGGCAAAGCGACTCATTCGATCTCTTCTCAACCATGAAGTCAGTGAGTTGGTTGTCGAGAACCTATCTGTTGCTCTGGGGATCCAAAACCGCCTCGAATCATTAGGAGCATCGGTTGAGCTTGTCGGCCGTTCGACCTAACAACTCGATGCAGAGGACGTCACCGCTGGGCGGCATCACTTCTGATTTCGAAAGTTAGGCAACGCAGATGGCCCACCCATCCTTCAGACGCCTTGATCATCGCCCTTGGGCCTTGCCCACGTCACCTTGGGCATGGCGCCAGAGCTGGCATGACCTTCTGTTCGCGCACTGGCCTGTGGAGGCCAGCATCCTCCAAAGATTCGTTCCCCCGCAGGTTCGAGTTCAGGAATTCGAGGGCACCTCTTGGATTGGTCTGGTTCCTTTTCGCATGGCGGGCGTCATGCGACGGCCGCTGCCGGACCTACCCTGGATCTCGGCCTTTCCTGAGTTGAATGTTCGCCTGTACGTGGAACTCGACGGTAAACCGGGCGTGTGGTTCCTGAGCTTGGACGCGACCAATCCCCTTGCCGTATGGGCGGCTCGGCGCTACTTCCACCTGCCGTATCACTCGGCGCGGATCTCCCTCCGCAACACGGAGGGAGGCATCCAGTACGCGGCACGACGAGCGACCGGGGGCTCAGTCTTCGAAGCCAGCTACCGCCCCGTTTCCGATCCCTACGAGAGCCAACCGGGGACGCTCGAACATTGGCTGACCGAACGCTACTGTCTGTATGCCCAGGCTCCGGATGGCTCGATCCTGCGCAATGACGTGCACCATGTTCCCTGGCCGCTTCAAAAGGCGGAAGCCGAGATCACCGAGAATTCCTACCTCGCCGAACACGGCCTGAACATCGGTGGGCCTCCAGCGCTGCTCCATTTCGCGCGCCAAATCGATGTGGTCGTTTGGAACGCCGAACGCGCCCTCTGAGGCGGCCTGAACCCACGGGTGCATCCAGCCTTCAAGCCAGGAGGTCCAATCGACCTTCCACCCCTGGGCTAGGGGTGGCTGATGGAGCCGCTTCCTTTGGCTGGGCTTGTTCGCTCGGGCGAACCCGCTGGGCCGCCTCCAGCTTTGCCCGGATGGACTGGGCTTGGTTGGTGAGGGCCTGGATCTTGGCCTTTCCTTCGGGGGTTCGGGCGGAGTCGCAATTCACGCAGTCCCGCAGTTGGCCTTCCACTTTGGTGAGCTGAGCTTGGAGCACGCCGGGCGTGGGCCCCGGATCGGGGATTCCATAGGCGGGTGGGGCTCCAACGCGCTGGATCATGTGAGGCAGATGCTCCCAACGGGCCACGCGAAGACGGGCGACTTGACTTGGGTGCCTTGCGTTGAGGGACTGTGACGGTGCGCGTGGGGTTGCCTGGAACAGCGAAGCGCGGTCTTCAACGGAAAAGCGCCGACCCGGGTGAGGGGTCGGCGCTTTCAATCGGTGCAAGTAAGCGGTTTACTTATCCCGCTTCTTGGGCGCGAAGGGCTTGGCGGAGGCCCGGGGACCCGGCTTGGGACCGGGCTTGGGGCCCGACTTGAAACCCGGCTTGGCGGGGCGGGGGGGCAGTTCGCCGGCGGCCTTCTTGGCCTGCCACTCCTCGTCGGGGATCCAGGGGCGCCGGGGACCTTCGTTGCGGTCGGGGCGGCCTTCGCTGGCGCGCTTGGCCTTCCACTCCTCCTCGGGCACCCAGGGGCGGCGGGGGCGATCCTCGCCACCTTCGGCGGCGCGCTTGGCGCGGAACTCTTCCTCGGGAATCCAGGGGCGGTTGGGACGATCCTCGGAACCGTAAGGGCGCTTGGCGCCGGCGGAGGCGTAGGGCTTGCGCGCGGTGGTGCTGTTCACGGGGGGCACCACGTAGCCTTCGGGCTCGTCCTCGCGGAGGAGGGCCAGGAGGCCGGCCACGAGCTCGACGGCATCGGTGTCACCGATCAAGCGCTTGGCCTCCTTGCGGTGGGCGTCATCGGCAGCCTTGGCCACGCGCTCACGCAGGTGGGTTTCCTTGGCGGCTCGCAATTCCTCGGGGCCGGGCACGGTACGCCAGGTCAGCTCCAGGCCGCCGCGGCGGGCCCAGGCGCTGAGGATGCGGGATTCCTTGAGGTTCACGAGGGCGAGGCTGGTGCCCTTGGCGCCGGCGCGGCCGGTGCGGCCGCTGCGGTGGATGTAGCTCTCCATCTGGGTGGGGATGGCGAGGTGCACCACGAGGGGCAGGCCGGAGATGTCGATGCCGCGGGCGGCCACGTCGGTGGCCACCATGTAGCGGAGGCGACCCTTCTTGAACTGCTCCAAGATGCGGGCGCGGGTGGCCTGGGCCAGGTCGCCGTGCAGGAAGCCCGCGGGCAGGCCGGAAGCGGTGAGTTCTTCCGCCACTTCTTCCGTTTGCGCCTTGGTCTTGGTGAAGATCAGGGCGGAGCTGGGCTCGTCGTGCAGCAGCAGGTTCACCAGGGCCTTCACGTGGAAGTTGTCGGCCACGATCACGGGGGTGTGGGCGATGTCCTGGTGGGCGGCGGCCTCACCGACCTCGTTCAGCTGGAGCTTCACGGGATCCTTGAGGAAACGCTGGGCCAGCTTGGCGATGGGGGCGGGCAGGGTGGCGCTGAAGAGGTAGGTCTGGGGGTTCTTGGGAACCTTGGCGAGCACCGTCTCCACGTCTTCCAGGAAGCCCATGTTGAGCATCTCGTCGCACTCATCGAGCACGACCATGCGCACCTTGGAGAGGTCCAGGCTGCCGCGATCCAGGTGATCCATCACACGGCCGGGGGTGCCGACCACGATCTGGGCCCCGCGGGACAGCGCGGTGAGCTGCGGGCCATAGGCCATGCCGCCCACGAGGAGGGCCAGGTCCAAGCGCTGCATGGAGCGCAGCTCCGTGGCGACCTGCTGGGCCAGCTCCCGGGTGGGGGCCAGGATGATGGCCTGGGGATGGGCGCCGGCTTCAAGCCGATGCAGCAGAGGCAGGCCGAAGGCCAGGGTCTTGCCCGAGCCGGTGCGGCTCTGCACGAGGAGGTCGCGGCCTTCACGCCCAGGGGCGAAGGTGGCGGCCTGAACGGGCGTGGGGCTGATGAAGCCACGGCCTTCAAGGGCCGTGAGCAGATGCGCGTCGAGACCGAGCTCGGCGAAGGTAGGGGTGTTCACGATGTCTCCCGGGGCGTGTCCCGCTAACGAAGCCACATGCTTCCCGGGGTGAGCCCAAACAGTGAGTGTCCCATGGAGGCCTTGAAAAACCTAGCGATTTTCTGGATTTGATACTCTCTATGCCATGACGACTTTGTTACTCATCCGCCATGGCATCGCAGAGGACTGGGTTCCAGGTCACCCGGATTCCGAACGTGCCCTCACCGCCGAAGGCTGGGAGAAGACCCGCGCCGCCATGCGGGGCTTGATCTCGCTGGGCCACGTGCCGAGCCGCGGGATCAGCAGCCCCTACCGTCGCGCCATGGAGACCATGGCATGCCTGAAGGAGGCCGCGGACACGGGCTTCCCCGTGGGCGTGTGGGATGGTTTCACGCCCGAAGGCGATGTCCACGCGGCGGAGGCCTGGCTGCGCATTCTCGTGAAGGGTGCGGGCGAGGATGAGCGCATCGCCATCACGAGCCACCAGCCCTTCCTCTCCCTCCTCATCGCGCATCTCACGGGCCGGGATCTGGAGATCCGCAAGGCCAGCTGCACCGTGGTGGAATGGATGGGCAGCGGGTGGCGTTACAAGAACCACTACACGCCGTCACAGCTGAGGGGCGAATGATGCGGCCGGGTCGGCCGGAGCCCACCTACGTCACCTTGGCCGATGGGGTGAAGCTCCACTACCGCGTGCAAGGGTCCGTGGACGCGCCCTGGATGGTGCTGCTCAACGGGCTGCTCTCGGACACCACCATGTGGGCCGGCGTGCTGCCGGGGCTCACCCAGCGCTTCCGGGTGCTCACCTTCGACAGCCGGGGGCAGGGGAAGAGCGACGCGCCGGAGGCCGGTCCCTATGCCACCGCGCAGTTGGCGGCGGATGCCTGGGAGTTGTTCCGGGCGCTGAACATCGACCGCCCCTGGCTCGTGGGGCTGAGCAATGGCTCCGCCATGAGCCTGGAGTTGATGGCGTCGCACCCCGGAGCCTTCGCGGGGGGCATCCTCACCTCCAGCGTGAGCCACATCGACTTCGCCATGGCTCTTAAAGCCGAACACTGGGCCCGCTGCTTGGAGATCGGCGGACCCCTGCTGCAATTCGATGCCGTGGCCCCCTACCTGTGGGGCGATCGCTTCCTGGAGGCCCGGCACGGCGTGCTGCGGGCCTACCACCAGGCGGTGACGGGCCAGGCCACCCACCACCACGGAGCCCTGCATCAGATCCGAGGCATGGTGACCTGGGACATCCGGGACCGGCTGAGCGCCGTGGCGGGACCTCTGCTCCTGATGGTCGGGGCTGAAGACCTCCTGACGCCACCCTGGAAGTGTCTGGAAACAGCTCGATTGATTGTAAATTCCCGATTCGAGGTGATTCCGGGAATGGGTCATGCCTACCCAGTTGAAGACCCCAAAGGCTTTGTGGCCCGGGTGAACGCCTTCATTACTTGAGGCTTGGGAGTTCTTGGCCGATTAGGGAATCCAAATTACAATCCAAAGCATCCCATTCAGTGCTTTGACTCACCCTTCTCGGGGTTCCCATGGTTAGCAAGACCGCGGTTCCGGCCGTCCAAAGCCTCCAAGAGCTCAAGGAGCTCTCCATCGGCCGCCTCGCGGAGATGGCGAAGGAGCTGGGCGTCGAGAACCCCTTGGGGATGCGCAAGCAGGAGCTGGTGTTCAACGTCCTCCAGAAGCAGGCGGAGGCGGAAGGTGGGTTCTTCGCGGAAGGCGTGCTGGAGGTGCTGCCCGAGGGCTTCGGCTTCCTGCGCAGCCCCGATCAGAATTACGTGGCGGGCCCCGATGACATCTACATCAGCCCCAGCCAGATCCGGAAGTTCAGCCTGCGCACGGGCGACACGCTGTCCGGCATGGTGCGGCCCCCCAAGGAAGGCGAGAAGTTCTTCGCCATGCTGCGCGTGGACGCCGTCAACTTCGATCCTCCGGCTGCGGCCAAGGATCGTGTGCACTTCGATGATCTGGTGCCCCTCTACCCCAAGCACCACCTGAAAATGGAGCGGGATCCCGCGGAGCTCAGCACCCGCGTGATGGACCTCATGACGCCCTTGGGCAAGGGCCAACGCGCCCTCATCGTGGCGCCGCCCCGCACGGGCAAGACGGTGCTGCTGCAGAACATCGCCAACTCCATCACGGCCAACCATCCCGAAGTCTTCCTCATCGTGCTGCTCATCGACGAGCGCCCCGAGGAAGTGACGGACATGGAGCGCAACGTGAAGGGCGAGGTCATCTCCTCCACCTTCGATGAGGCCGCCACGCGCCACGTTCAGGTGGCCGAGATGGTCATCGAGAAGGCCAAACGCCTCGTGGAGCACGGCAAGGACGTGGTGATCCTGCTGGATTCCATCACCCGCCTCGCCCGCGCCTACAACACGGTGGTGCCCGCCAGCGGTAAGGTGCTCAGCGGCGGCGTGGACTCCAACGCCCTGCAGCGGCCCAAGCGCTTCTTCGGCGCGGCCCGCAACATCGAAGAGGGCGGCAGCCTCACCATCATCGCCACGGCCCTCATCGAAACGGGCAGCCGCATGGACGACGTGATCTTCGAAGAGTTCAAGGGCACCGGCAACAGCGAGATCGTGCTGGATCGCAAGCTCAGCGATAAGCGCATCTTCCCCGCCATGGACATCTTCAAGAGCGGCACCCGTAAGGAAGATCTCCTCATCGATCCGCCCAAGCTCGCCAAGGTGTGGGTGCTGCGTAAGATCCTGAGCGCCAGTGGCCCCGCCGAAAGCATGGAGCTCCTCACCGAGCGCCTGGGCAAGGCCAAGACCAACGACGAATTCCTGGCGAACCTGCAGGACGCAGGCCGACGCTGATGGTGTCTGGGACGGGGCGCAAGCACGTTCCGGAGATCCAGGAGGTACGGGCTCGCATCGTCGAGTCCACCCTGGGGGCGACGAGCGCCGTGGCAGGGCTCGTGGGACTCATCCTGGTCCTCCTGAGCCCGGCCGCCCGCATGCGTCAGCTGATTCTGAGCGCCTTCGTCGCCATCGCAGCCTTGCTCATCCGAAGGCTGGTCCGGCGCACGGGCTACCAGCTTGCGGCCTGGATGTTCATCCTGACCTTCCTGGGGCTCTTCAGCTTCGCCGCGTGGACCGCAGGGGGGCTTCTCGCTCCGGCGATCCAGGCCTTTCTGGTGCTGGTGATCCTGGCGGCGCTGATGCTGGGACCCCGTGCGGGATATGTGACCGCCGGGGCCGTGGGGATCTTGGTGTTCGCCCTGGCGTTGGCTCAGGATCGGGGCCAATTGCCGGTTTCCTGGGTGCAGCACACGATCTGGTCCCGGGCCTGGTTGGTCTTGGTCTACGCGGGCATGGTGGCAGTGTTCCTGGGGTTGGCGATGCGCACCCTTGAGGTGGCGCTGGCCTACGCCGGAGAGGAGCTGGCTACGCGGAAGCGGGCCGAAGCGGACCTGCAATCGGCTCAGGCGGAACTGGAACACAAGGTGGCCGAGCGCACCGAAGAACTGGCCCGCACCGTGGCGGAATTGGAGGTTCAGGCCTCGGAGTTGAATGCGGCCCGAGAGGCCCAATCGCGGTTCCTGGCCCTGGTGAGCCACGAGCTGCGCACGCCCCTCACTTCCGTCCGCGCGAGCTTGGGATTGCTGGCCCATCGCAAGGACCTGGATGCCGAGGCCCGCGCTTTGGTGGACATCGCCGATCGCAATTCGGTGCGGCTGCTCAACCTCACCAATGAATTGCTGGATCTAGAGAAGGCCGGCGCCGGTCTGTTCCGCGTGCGGAAGGAACCGCTCGATCTCAAAGAACCGGTGCGCCTGGCCTTCGAGGGAATCCGGAGCCTAGCGGAGCAAAGGGGCATCGCGTGCGAACTGCACGTGCCGGATGCGCCTCTGGCGGTGGTGGGCGACGGGCCTCGCCTGGAGCAGGTTTGCCTGAACCTTTTGTCGAATGCGCTGAAGCACGCCAAGGGCGTGGGTCCCGTGAGGGTTCGGCTGGAGTCCCGCCCGGAAGGGGCCTGGGTGGGCGTCACCAATCCGGGGGATCCCATTCCGGATTCCTTCCAGGAGCGGATCTTCCACACCTTCCACCAGCTTGAACCCCAAGCCGGAACCAGCGGCCTGGGCCTGAGCCTCAGCAAGGCCATCGTCGAGGCCCATGGGGGGCGCATCGGATTCGAGAGCAGCCCTACGGCTACCACGTTCTTCTTCCTGCTGCCCTTGGCGGGCTGAGGCGCCATGGCTTCCTGCTTCGGACATGCAGTGGCGGCGGTCGGCCTGGGTGCGCTCGTCCTTCGCAAGGGCGATGGCGCTCGCCCCTGGATCGCCGGGGTGATTCTCGCCAACGTGGCGGACCTCGATGTGCTGGGCTTCCCCCTGGGCATCCCCTACGCCGACGCCTGGGGGCACCGGGGCGCCACCCACAGTGTGGCGATGGCCCTGGTCCTGGGGTGGGTGGCCCTCTGGCTTCTGAGGCCTCCCGAGGGGGAACGCCGACGGCTGGGGATTTATTTCGTGGTGGCGGCGCTGAGTCACGGCCTGTTGGACATGGCCACCACGGGCGGGCTGGGCGTGGCCCTGGCCTGGCCCCTGTCCAAAGTCCGCTGGTTCTGGCCCCACCGGCCCATCCGGGTTTCGCCCATCGGCATCGGTCCCTTCTTCACGGCCCGGGGGCTGCGGGTGCTGGCCAGCGAGGCGGTGTGGATCGGAATGCCTGCGCTGGTGGCGTGCGGGCTGGGCTGGGGGCTCCGATCCCGGCAAGCCAGATCCGAGGCCACGGGTTAAACTGAAAGGCTCAGGAGTTCCATGGCCTTCCCCTTCGATCCCTTCCGCATCGGCCCCCATCAGATCGCCAATGGTCTGGTGATGGCGCCGCTGCATGAGATCACCGACCAGCCCTTCCGGAAGTTCATCCGGGAGATCGGTGGGCCGGGGCTCGTGGTGTCGGAGATGATCAGCAGCGAGGCCCTGATCCGCCATGCCCGCAAGGCCGAGCAGATGATGGCCACCACCGGGGAGCATCCCTTCTCCATGCAGCTCAACGGCGGCAACCCCCAGAGCCTGGCCGAAGGCGCCCGCCTCTGCGAAGCCGCCGGCGCGGACATGGTGGACCTCAACATGGGCTGCCCCGCCTCCAACGTCACCAAGGGCGGCGCGGGCTCGGCGCTGCTGCGCGATCTACGCCTGGCCGAATCCTGCGTGAGCGCCATGGTGAAGGCAGTGAACGTGCCCGTCACCGTGAAGATGCGCGCGGGCTGGGACGCCAGCCAGAAGGAGCGGGGCGAGTTCCTGGACTTCCTCAAGATGTTCGATGCCGTGGGCGTGAAGAGCCTCGCCATCCACCCCCGCACCCGGGCCCAGGGCTACGAGGGCCACGCGGATTGGGCCATCATCGCTCGGGCCGTGGAGGCAGGCACCAGCTACCCCATCATCGGCAATGGCGACGTGGTGGAGCCCGTGGACGCCTTCCGCATGAAGGAGGAAACGGGCTGCGCCGCCGTGATGATCGGTCGGGGCGCCCTCTACAATCCCTTCATCTTCCGGCAGATCCTCGAACCCGAACTTATGGTCACCGCCACCATGCGCATCGACGCCACGCTGCGCTTCTTTGGGATCCTGCTGGAATTGCTGGAGCCCCGCGAGGCCCTGCACAAGATCAAGAAGATCGGCGGCTGGTTCACCAAGGGCATCCCCGGCGGCAGCCACTTCCGGCAGAACCTCCACGCCTGCAACGACGCTCAGGTGCTCATCGACATCCTGGAAGATCTGCGGGCGCAGCAGGCGGCGTGAGAACGGCTCTGGGCTATGGGCTTTAGGCTCTGGCTGATTGAGACCCATCGGAACCACAGGAATGGGTCGGCGGTAGCCAGAGCCCATAGCCCAGAGCCTCCTCACCCCAAGTCGAACAACGTCTGCTGCACCCCGGCCTTGGGATCCATGGGCTGCGGGAATTCGCTGGCCGGGGGCCAGGGATGGTCGGGATCGAAGGGGCCCGGGGGCACGAGGTCCGGGGGAATGAAGCGGATCGCCATCTCGGGAGAGGCGGATTTGAGGAGGTGGGCCACGGCGCCTTCGCTGGGGATGGCGGGCACCCGGAGCTGGGCCACGGCGGCGTGATCCAGCAGGGCGGCGAAGGCAGCGGGCAGGGTGGCGCGGGTGGTGAGGGGCTGGGAGGTGCGGGGGTCCCCGCTGAGGCCCGGCGTGAAGGCGGAGGGCGACGGGGGCAGGGCCAGGGAGGCGCGCCAGGGCAGACCTTCGCGCATGGCCTGTTGGCCCAGGGCGGCGCAGGGGGCCAGGTCCTCGCAGGTGCCCAGGTGGATGGGCGCGCGCAGGTGCTGGGCGAGGCGGGCCTTCAGGTCGGCGACGAGGCCCGCGGCTTTCTCCCAATCGCCGGAGGCCCGCTGGAACTCGGCGCCGCCGCAGAGGGCCAGGCGCCAGCCCACGCTGCGGCGCAGGAAGGGCAGCTCGGGCCAGGCTCCGGCATTGAGGCGCAGGGCCATGGCCTGCTCCAGGCGACCCTGCAGGTCTCCCAGGGCGCGGCCCAAATCCCCGCTTTCCAGCAGCGCGGACAGGGCACCCAGGGGCACCACGGCTTCACCCCAGATCCAGCCGGCCCCGGATTCCTCGCCCCGGCCGGGTTTGAGGCTGGCCAGCCCCGGGAGGGACCACTGGCCTGCGGGCTCGGGCACCCAGCCCAGGAAGCCCGAGCGCCAGGCTTCGCCCAGGGCATCCACGGGGGCATCAGGTTGGTGCACCCAGGCCCGGAAGGCGCCTCCGGGGATGGGCTCCGCGGCAGCCGATTTCACATGGAGGGTGAGCCCGGGGATAGCGGAGAGGGCCTCCCACCAGCCACCGCGCTCCTCGGAATGGAGGGCTTCCATCCACGAGGGAACGTGATCCCAGATGAGCGCGAAGCCGCCGGGGCAAGGGGCCAGGGCGCCCATGAGGCGGTGCAGGGCACGGCCTGGGGCCGCGTGCTTGGAGGCGAGGCCCTCCTCGAGAAAGCGAGAGCCCACCCAGCCCGCCCAGGGGGCATCCGGGGCGTGGAGGACGACGAAGCCGCGGCCTTCCAACATCAGGCTTCCACCGGCAGGAAGGCGGGCCGGCCCACGGCCCCGGGGGCCCAGGCGTGGTCCCAGCGGGACCGGAGCAGGGCGGCGGCCTGCCGAGCGGCCTCGCGATCTTCGAGGCCCTTCAGGCGAAGGCCCAGCCAGGCGGCGCTGAGGAAGCAGCCCGTACCGCGACGCTCACCGGCCAGGCGGGGGGAGCGGCCCAGGGATTCGAGGCCCTCCACCGTGATCCAGAAATCCTCCACCTCGTCCCCGGGTGCATGGCCGCCCTTGAGCCAGACGGCCCGGGCGCCCAGGTCCAGGAGAGGCTTCGAAAGGGCCTCCAGGGAGGCCGTGCGGATCTGATCCGGGGGCAGGCCGGCGATGGCCGCGGCTTCACCCCGGTTGGGGCAGGCCACCCAGGTGCCCGACCGAAGCACGACTTTCGCCATCTCCTGTAGGCCCTCGGGGTCGTGGAGGCCCACTCCGGCGCTGGGGGCGAGGATGGGGTCCCAGATGCGCACCTTCGGGCCCAGCTGGTTCACGGTGCCCACGAGGCGGCGCAGGGCGGGCAGGTCCAAGGCGCAGAGGCCCAGCTTCACGCCCCAGGGGCCGACCAGGTGGGGGCCCAGGGCCTCCAGGCGGGTCTGGGGGTCCATGCCGGGGGCCGCGATGCCCATGCAGGCCATGCCGTTTTGAAGGGTGTCCGCCAGGGGCACACCCATGGGAAGCACGCCCAGTCCGGCCAGCACTTGGGCATCCATAAGCAGGCCGGCCCCCCCGGAGGGGTCGAATCCGGCGAGGCTCACGGCGATGGGGGCAGGGAACGACATGGCCCTCCAGAATGCCATGAGGAACCCTGTTTACACCTGGGAACCGTGGGGTTAGACCTTCCGGGACGGGTCCACGATCTCGGTGATGCGCAGGCCGAGGTTGTCCTCCAGGACAGTGACCTCACCCCGCATCAGCACCCGGCTCTTGGAGAGCACGTCCATGGGTTCGCCGGCGCTCTTCTTGAGCTCCACCAGGCTGCCCGTCTCCAGATCCAGCAGGTCCCGGATGCTCATGCGGGCTGATCCCAGCTGCACTTCCAGGTGCATGGAGGTATCGATGAAGGGCATCACGCCAGCGATGACCGTTTCGAAGGAAACGGCTTTGTCATCTGCTGTGCGGTCCAGGCGCTTGGCCAAGGTTGCCCTCCCGGGAATCAAAGGATCGACCCCTGGGGCTTGAAAAGCAACAGGAGTGCCAGCCTTTGGGGTGGCTGGAATTTATTGCTGAATGGCCCAATCGATGATGAGGACGTCCTTGATGGGCTTCTTCGGCTTCTTGTGCTCCTTGTCTTCCTTTTCCCCGGGCTTGGGGGGATGGGGCTTGAACTTGTCGTTCAGCTTGTCCTTGATCTCCAGGCGCAGGGATTCCTTGGCTTCGCTGTCGCCCGCCTCGTCCACGGTCTTCCCGGAGAGCATGTCCTGGATCATGGCGAGGATCTGGCTCTTCTCGGGGGAGGGTTTCTCGCCCGCCACGGTCTTGCCCAGTTCCGCGTCCCGGAACAGGATGTGCAGTTCCGCGCGCAGGAAGGCATTGCGGCGCTGGGCGCCCTGCAAGTTGACGATCTTCTGGATCACCATCACGGGCGCGGCTTCCGCGCCGCCATGGCCGCCGCCCCCTTTGGGCTGCTCCTCCTCTTCCTCGTCTTCGTCCTTCTTGGCTTCGTGGCCATCGGCCCCGGCGGCTGAGCCCTCGGCGGCCTCGCCACCTTCGGCTTTCTTCTTCGCTTCGTCGTCGGCCTTCTTCTTGGCCTCGGCGGCGGCCTTCCGCTTGTCGAGCACGAGCACCTTCACGGCGAAGCCACCGCCCCCCAGCAGCAGCAGGGCCGCCACCGCGATGATGATGAGCTTTTTCTTGCCGCCCCCGCCTTCCTCGTGTTCGGACATAGCCACCTCAATTGGATGCTTCACCTATCGGCCGCCAGGGGCGGCCGTCTTGAGATCCGGCGCCCCGGTATCATTGGGAAATGCGGCATTCCTTCTACCTGCGCCTGGCCTACGACGGGGCGACGTTCCACGGCTGGCAGATCCAGACCTCCTTGCCCACGGTGCAAGGGGAGCTCTGGCGGGCCCTTCGGGCCCTGGATGCCGAGGCCCCCATGCCCCAGGGCACCGGCCGCACGGATTCCGGCGTCCACGCCGAAGCCCAGGGCACCGTGGTGAAGATGATTCGGGAGTGGGATCCCTACCGCCTCCTGGCCGCCCTGAACGCCCATCTTCCGCCCACCGTCCGCGTGATGGAAGCTGTGCCGGTGCCCGAGGCCTTCTACCCCCGACGCCACGCCGTGGCCAAGCGCTATCGGTATCGCCTGGGCATGGGCCCCACCGCCCACCCCTTGGAGCGGGCCATCCGCTGGCAGCTGTTCCGCAAGGAGCCGCTGGATCAGGAGGCCATGGCCGCCGCAGCCGCCCTCTGGATCGGCACCCACGACTACAGCGCCTTCCGCCACCAGGAGTGCGAGGCCGAAGACCCCGTCCGCACCATCCACGCCATCCGCCTCGAGCCACACCGCTTGGGCCTGGATCTGGTGTTCGAAGGCAGCGCCTTTCTGATGCACCAGGTGCGGATCATGAGCGGCAGCCTCGTGCAGGTGGGCAAAGGCAAGATCCTCGTGGCGGATGCCCCCCGCATCCTTGCCGACCGCGACCGCACCCAGGCGGGCGAAACGGCCCCCGCCCACGGCCTCTGCATGGAAAAGGTCTGGTACGAAGCCCGCTGGGGCCTCAACGAGCCGAGCCCCTGGGGCGAGGAAAAGACGGATCGCGAATAGCGCGAATGGGGCGAATGACGCGAATAACTGGTCGTGTTGCCTATTCGCGTCATTCGCCCCATTCGCGCTATTCGCGATCCGAAGTTAAACCGGTCGTCGGCCCTCGAGCGCCCGTCCCAGCGTGAGTTGGTCGGCGTATTCGATGTCGCTGCCGATGGGCAGGCCGAGGCCGATGCGGGTGGCCTTGATGCCCAAGGGCTCGAGCATGCGCGCCAGCCAGCTGGCGGTGGCTTCGCCGTCCAGGGTGGGGTTGGTGGCGAGGATGACTTCGGTGATGGCGTGATCCTCCAGGCGTCGGAGCAGTTCCCGCACTCGGAGCTGGTCGGGGCCCACGCCCCGAAGCGGCGAGATCAGGCCACCGAGCACGTGGTAGCGGCCCTTAAAGGAGCCGGCCCGCTCGAAGCTGAGCACGTTGCTGGCCTCGGCCACCACCACAAGCAGGTGGGGATCGCGGTGGGGATCCTTGCAGATGGGGCAGAGGGGCTGGTCGGTGAAGGCGCCGCACTGGCCGCAAAAGCCCACCTTGTCGGCAGCATCCTGGAGCAGGCGTGCGAGGTGGGCCATCGCTTCCGGCCCCTCCTTGAGGAGGTGCAAGGCCATGCGCTGGGCGCTCTTCTGGCCCACGCCCGGGAGGCTCTGGAGGCTCTCGACCACCGACTCCAGGGGGGCGGGTAACTTCATAGCGAAGGGCCTGTAAATGAGCCATCTTGCCTATTGTTGGCCCCTATTCGCGCCATCCAGCAAGGAGAGGCGCGCAGCGCGATGGGTGTCCATCGTGCAAGCGACTCGACGCAGCTGGGGGCGCGAAGAGGGGCCAACCCTCCGGGCGAAGGGCGGCGGCTGTCGCAATCCTGCGTTGGCCTCCCTCCGTGTATTCCCGATACATCTCCGGTCGGCCGCCTTGGCTTGCTCCGCCGACGCCCCTCGCAATAGGCAAGATGACTCATTTACAGGCCCTTCAGGCCGGGCAGATTCATGCCGGGAATGCCCATGCCGCCCGTGGCCTGCTTCAAGGCTTCATCCACCTTGGCAGAGGCATCCTTGAAGGCGGCCTGGATGAGATCCTCCAGCATGCTGGGATCCTCGGGGTCCATGGCGTCCTTGGCGATCTGGATGGACTGCAGCTCGCGGCTGCCGTTGAGGACCACCTTCACGGTGCCGCCGCCGGCGGTGCCTTCGGCGCGCAGGTTGGCCTGGGCCTCGGCGAGCTTGGCCTGCATGGCCTGGGCCTGCTTCATGAGGAAACGCATGTCCATGACTACTCTCCGGATTCGAACAAGTGGCGGGCCCGCAGCTTCAGGGCCACCTGGTGCATCACCCAGTATCCCAGAGGAAGGGCGAGGATGCTCAGGACCATTCCCCCCAACAGGTAGGGCGCCATGATGGGTTTGAACATGGTGGTGAGCTGGGCGAAGCCCTCTCGGGAGGCGAAGCTGCGCCAGCCGATCTCCCCCCAATGGATGGTGGACAGGTCCACCTTCCAGCCCCGGCCCAGGAGCCCGCTGCCGAGCATGGTGGAAGCAGTGGCCATGGGCACCATCGTCCAGGGGTTGTTGATGAAGCAGGCCAGGAAGATCAGCGGCCGGTGCAGGTGCCGCGCGACGAGGCAGAGGAGCAGGATCATGCCCGTGTGCAGGCCCAGGAAGGGATTCCAGGCGATGGAGAACCCGATCCCGAAACTCCAGGCCACCTGCTTGGGGGTGAGTTCGGGGTGGAGGATGTGTCCCTTGAGGGAGGCCCAGAAGCCGCGGCCGGTGTTGGGATTCGGGGTGTCGGACAAGGGCGCTCAGGGGGCGAAGTGGTCGAAGCCGAGGTCGGGAAGGGGGAGTTCGGAATGTCCATCATAGAGGACCACGGGCTCCGGACCCTGGGCCACGACGATGCCGAGCTCGATCAGGGGGAGGCCCAACCGGGCTTCCAGCGAGGCTCGATCCAGGGAGGCGCCAAAGCAGCGGGCGAAATCCTCCCCGCCCTGGAGCTCCCCGGGGGCGAGGGGGCGGGTGACCCGAATGGTGAGGCGCGAGGCCTCCGCGAGGTTCCGGAGGTCCCGGGAGAGGCCATCGGAGATGTCCATGCAGGCGTGGACTTCGGGCCATTGCGACAATTTCAGGCCCAAGCCCAAATTCGGCGCGGGGTCGAGGTGGGCGAGGATGTCGGGGTCCCGGAGGTCTGGGGTGGAACCGGCGCTCAGCTTCTCCAGCCCCCGGAGGCTGGCGCCCAGGGGTTGGTCTACGTAGATGCGATCGCCCACCTTCAGTCCATCCCGGCGCAGCCAGCGCTTGGCCGTGCCGAAGGCCGTGAGGCTGAGGCCGATGCCCTGGGGGCGGCCCACGGTATCCCCACCGATGACGGGGATCCCCGCGGCTTCGCAGGCTTCGGCGATGCCTTCGATGAGTTCCTGGAGCCACTCCATTTCCAGATCCGGAGGCAGGGCCAGGGAGAGCGTGCAGCCCAGGGGGCGGGCACCGCTGGCGTCCAGATCCGAGAGGTTCACCCGCACCAACTTCCGGCCCAGGAGGCGGGGGGGGTGCCAGGCCCGGCGGAAATGGGTGCCTTCCTCCAAGGTGTCAGTGGTCACAAGCAGGGTCTCGCCCTGAGCCGGGGTGGGCAGGGCGCCGCAGTCATCGGAAAGGGCCGATCCTCCAGGCATCCGTGCCCGGATCCGCGCCAGGATGTCCAGTTCCTTGAGTCCCATCCCTTCGATCCTCGCACGGATCTCCACTTGGTCCGACCGCCGCCCGATGGTAGGTTCAAAGGGCTTGCCGAGACGGCGCCAGGATTGAAGGAGACAACCATGGCCATCACGAAGGTTTGGATCGAAGAAGGCTGCATCGTGTGCAACGCCTGCGAGGCGGAGTGCCCCGACGTCTTCCACGTCACGGACACCACCTGCACCATCCGCGACGGCGTGCGCAAGGACGGCCTCGAGACCGAGAACCGCGACGAGATGAGCGAGCTCAACGACGACGTGCAGACCTCCCTGGCCGACAGCATCATCGCTGCCGCCGCCGGTTGCCCCGTGGAAGTCATCAAGTACGAGCAGGCGTAGAGGGCTTTCGGCTCTCGGCTTTAGGCTCTAGCAAGCGCCGACCCACTCAAAGTGGGTCGGCGCTTTTCATTGGCTAGAGCCCAGAGCCCAGAGCCTACTCCTTCAACCCCACGTTCACTTCAAAGTCCCCGTAAGGGGTCTTGAAGGGGATGGCGATGCAGGGAATGTGGCCGCTGCGGCTGATCTTGTGGCCGGTGCCCATGACGACGGTGGGCACGCTGATGTTGAGCTGGTGGCCCTCCTGGATCAGGATGCGACGGGCATCGCCCACCACGATATTGCCGATCTCGCCGATGGCGTCTTCCACCCGCTGATCCATGACGGTGATCTCTTCCATCAACATGTTCGCGGCGATCTTGCAGGCGAGGTTGGTGGGCACGCTAATGATGATGGATCCCGACACTTCGCCCGTGATGCCGATGATCGAACTGATATCGAAGGTGGTGATCAGGTCTTCCTTCACGGAGAGGCCCGTCTTTTCAGCCGCGATGCCCGCCATCATGTCGAGGCTGCGCAGCGTGCTTTCGATGAATGGGTTGATGTAGGCGACGTTCATGGGGGTCCCGGGAGATAGCCCCGCATCGGCAAGGCCTGCCCCGGCATGACTTTTTGCATGGAAGATTGAGTGAAGGGGGCGGATCCGTCAGGATGGAAGACCATCTCCTGCTGGATTTGGCCCCTGGTGAACCCATGCTCGATCGCCTTCAAGCCGACCTCAAGACCTCCATGCTCGCCAAGGATGCCGCCCGCACGGGCGTGCTCCGCATGGCTTTGGCCGCTTACAAGAACGAGGCCGTGGCCAAAGGCTTGGGTCCTCAAGGGGCGCTGGCGGACGCGGATGCCCTGACGGTCATCAAGCGACTTGTTAAATCCCGCGAAGATAGCGTGGACCAGTACACCAAGGCCGGCTATGCCGATCGCGCCGCCTCCGAGCAAGCGGAGATCGCCATCCTCAAGGCCTACCTGCCTGCCATGCTGGAGGGAGTCCAGCTCGAAACCGCCGTTCGCGAAGCCATTGCGGCGACGGGCGCCGCCTCCAAGAAGGACATGGGCCAGGTCATGAAGGCCCTCCAGGCCGCCCACGGCGCCTCCTTCGACGGCAAGGCCGCCAGCGCCCTCGTCAATTCCCTCCTCAATTAGGCTCTTGGCTGTCGGCACGGGGCGCTTGCCCACTCCGACCCAGCTGGAGCCTAGAGTCCAAAGCCTAGAGCCCAAAACATGAAACAGTCCAAACAGCTCATCCAGACCCTCCGCGAGACCCCCAAGGATGCCGACGTCGTCAGCCAGCAGCTGATGATGCGGGCCGGCATGATCCAGAAGCAGGCCGCGGGCATCTATTCCTACTTCCCCCTGGCCCTGCGGAGCATCCGCAAGTTCGAGACCATCGTCCGCGAGGAACTGGCCAAGGACGGCTGCCAGGAAGTGCTCATGCCCATGGTGCAGCCCGCCGAGCTCTGGCAGGAGAGCGGCCGCTGGACCTTTTACGGCAAGGAACTGCTCCGCTTCAAGGATCGCAAGGAAGCGGGCTTTTGCCTGGGCCCCACCCACGAGGAAGTCATCACCGACATGGTGCGCCGCACGGTGCGCAGTTACAAACAGCTGCCCATGAACCTCTTCCAGGTGCAGAGCAAGTTCCGCGATGAGATCCGCCCCCGCTTCGGCCTCATGCGCGGCCGAGAGTTCATCATGAAGGACGGCTACTCCTTCCACGCCACGGACGCCGACTGCGACCGCGAGTACTGGGCCATGTTCAACGCCTACAAGCGGATCTTCAGTCGCCTGGGCGTGAAGTTCCGCCCCGTGGAAGCCGACAGCGGCGCCATCGGCGGCTCCTTCACCCATGAGTTCCATGTGCTCGCCGGCAGCGGCGAGGATGCCATCCTCAGCTGCGACAGCTGCGATTACACCTCCAACCTCGAGAAGACCGAGGCGCCCGCGTTGGCGATCTCCGACCACGGTGCGGCCTTCCCTCTGAAGCGCGACCACTTCGCCACCCCCGGCGTGGTGGGCCAGGTGGAGCAGGCCGCCGGAATGAAGGACGCCGACCACAACGGCATGCCCCTCACCCAAACCAGCAAGTTCTACCTCTTCCGCGCCATGTTCGCGGATGAGACGACGAAGCTGGTGGGCGCCGTCCTGCGCGGCGACCATGAAGTGAACCCTGTGAAGGTGAAGAACCTCGTGGGCGCCTTGGACATCGAGCTGTTCCCCCTGGAGGAGGCCGAGGCCTTCACCGGTGCCAAGTCCGGCTTCATGGGCCCTGTGGGCCTGAAGGACGTGCAGATGGTGGTGGATCTCTCCCTCAAGGGGGCGGTGAACCTCACCTGCGGCGCCAACAAAACCGACTACCACCACTTCGGCCTGGATCCCCAGCGTGACTTGCCCGGCGCCACCTTCGCCGACATCCGCCTCGCCCTGGAACTGGATACCTGCACCCGCTGCGGCAAGGGCAAGTACCAGGCCTACCGTGGCATCGAGGTGGGCCAGGTCTTCAAGCTCGGTATCAAGTACTCCAAGGCCATGGGCTGCACCTTCCTGGATGAGAACGGCAAGGATCAGCCCATGATCATGGGCTGCTACGGCATCGGCGTGACACGCACCGTGGCCGCCGTCATCGAGCAGAACTTCGATGAGGACGGCATAATCTGGCCCTGGCCGGTGGCCCCCTACCAGGTGCACCTGCTGAACCTGGATCCCGCCAATCCCGACGTGAACCTGGTGGCCAACCGCCTGGAAACGGAACTGGAAGCCGCCGGATTCGAAGTGCTGCACGATGATCGCGAAGGCATGAGCCCCGGGGCCAAGTTCAAGGATGCGGACCTGCTGGGCTTCCCCCTCCGCCTCATGGTGGGCACCAAGGGCCTCAAGGAAGGCGTCGTGGAGCTGCGGGACCGCCGCACCAAGCAGGTCACCAAGGTGGCTCCGGATGCCGTGCTCGGTGCCGTGCGCACGGCAAAAGACCGGATCTTCGAAGGGCTCGAGACCGCGGGAGGTCGCTGATGGCGGAAGGACGGGTTCATCTCACCACCTTCATCGAGGGCGTTCTCGTCCATGGGAAGGAGATGCCCTTCGTCCTGCTCGTCCCCACCCCTCACAGTCCCCACCGGGGGCTGCTGATGCCCGCCCAGATCCCCTGGGCCCCTGGCTTCCTGCCCACGTCCCTGCTTAACGCGCAGATCGACGCCGCCTGGGGCATCAAGTTCCGCTTCGTGGACCCCAGCACCCTGCCCGTGGTCTTCGATGAACGCACCAGCCGCCTTTCCACCCCCTGGCTCCTGAGGCTGGAAGGGCTGGAGGGGCAGCAGCGCCTCTACCTCACCCACCTCCTGCGCACCAAGGCGCCGGATGATGAACTGCCCCCTCCGCCTCCGGGCGGGCAGTGGGTCAGCGAAAAGGCTCTGGCCAGCATCGACGTGCTGCCCGGGGTCCGGCGCCTCTGCGAGGCGGCGTTGAAGCAGGTACGGGAGTCCTAAGGTTTTCCCCCCAACGAAAAGCGGCGCCCGAGGGCGCCGCTTTTCGTTGAAACCGATTCGAATTACATCTGCTCGAAGGCGTTGAAGAAGTAGCTCACTTCGAACTTGGCGCTCTCGGGGGCATCGGAGCCGTGGGTGGCGTTGCGGCCGATGTTGGCACCGAACCGCTTGCGGAGGGTGCCGGCGTCGGCCTTCTCGGGGTTGGTGGCGCCCATCAGCTCGCGCCAGCGCAGGATGGCGCCTTCGCCCTCGAGCACCATGATGGCCACGGGGCCCTCGGTCATGAAGTCCTCGAGCTCCTTGTAGAAGCCCTTGGTCACGTGCTCGTGATAGAAGCCCTTGCAGATGGCGGGGGTCAGCTGGGTCATCTTGAGGCCCACGATCTTGAGGCCGCTCTGCTCGATGGCGGTGATGATCTCGCCGAGGTGGCCGTCCTTCACGGAATCGGGCTTGGCGATGGCAAAGGTACGTTCAACGGCCATGAAATCCTCCAAAAGATCAATGTTCCAGTGTGCCGCAGAGAGCCATTCCCAGCAAGGAAAAGGGTTGTAACAGTCGCGTGGTGAGGGGACTCCGCTGGGAAATCCACGCCGGGCCAGCTACAATCAAGGGTTTACGCGACTGGAAGCCCCCAATGCTCGACGATCTCCTCAAGAAAGTCTTCGGTTCCAAGAACGAGCGCGAGCTGAAGCGGCTCTGGGCCAAGGTCCAGACCATCAACGCCCTCGAACCCCGGATCTCGGCCCTCTCCGATGAAGCGCTCAAGGCGATGACGCCCGCGCTGAAGGAGAAGTTGGCGAGCGGGGCCACCCTGGACGACATCCTGCCTGAGGCCTTCGCCGTGTGCCGCGAGGCCAGCAAGCGCGTGCTCCGCATGCGGCACTTCGACGTGCAGCTCGTGGGCGGCATGGTGCTCCACGAGGGCAAGGTCTCCGAGATGCGCACCGGTGAAGGCAAGACCCTCACCGCCACGCTGCCCCTCTACCTGAACGCCCTGGCGGGTCAGGGCGCCCACCTCGTCACCGTGAACGACTACCTCGCCCGCCGCGACGCGGAGTGGATGGGTCGCCTCTACACCTGGCTCGGCCTCAGCGTGGGCATCATCCAGCACGGCCTGGACGATGAGCAACGTCGCGAGGCCTATGGCTGCGACATCACCTACGCCACCAACAACGAGCTGGGCTTCGACTACCTGCGCGACAACATGAAGTGGGATCTCCAGGATTTCACTCAGCGCGGCTTCCACTTCGCCATCGTGGACGAAGTCGACAGCATCCTCATCGATGAGGCCCGCACCCCGCTGATCATCGCCGGCTCCTCGGAAGAGGACACCTCCAAGTACTTCCGCATCGATCAGATCGTGCCCCGCCTCGAGGTGGAGACCCACTTCAAGATCGAGGAGAAGGATCGCCAGATCATGCTCACCGACGCGGGCATCGCCCACGCTGAAGAGCTGCTGGGCGTGCCCAACCTCTACGATCCCTCCGCCATCGAGACCCTGCATGGCCTCAGCCAGGCCCTGCTGGCCCATCACCTCTACAAGCTGGACGTGGACTACATGGCCCGCGACAAGGAGGATGGCCGCGGCCGCGAAGTGGTCATCGTCGACGAATTCACGGGCCGCCTCATGCCCGGTCGCCGCTGGTCCAACGGCCTGCACCAGGCCATCGAGGCCAAGGAAGGCGTGGAAGTCAACGCCGAGAACCAGACCCTCGCCACCGTCACCTTCCAGAACTTCTTCCGCATGTACAAGAAGCTGGGCGGCATGACGGGCACCGCCGAGACGGAAGCCAAGGAACTCTGGGAGATCTACAAGCTGGACGTGGTGATCATCCCCACCAACCGGCCCATGATCCGCAAGGATTTCGCCGACACTGTCTACGCCACTCAGAAGGGCAAGACCAAAGCGATCGTGGCCGAGATCAAGGATCTCCATGCCAAGGGTCAGCCCATCCTCGTGGGCACCGCCAGCATCGACAGCAGCGAGAAGCTGAGCGAGGAGCTGAAGAAGGCTGGCATCCGCCACGTCGTCCTCAACGCCAAGCACCACGAGAAGGAAGCCGACATCGTGGCCCAGGCGGGCCGCAAGGGTTCCGTGACCATCGCCACCAACATGGCCGGTCGCGGCACGGACATCCTTCTGGGCGGCAACCCCGAGGGGATGGCCCGCCATGAAGCCGCCAAGCGCGACGTCGCCGTCTTCACCGAAGATGGCATCGAGACCCCCGAGTACATCGCCCTCATCGAGGAGATGAAGCGCGCCACCGAAGCCGAGAAGCAGGAAGTCATCGCCGCTGGCGGTCTCCACATCCTCGGTACCGAACGCCACGAGAGCCGCCGCATCGACAACCAGCTGCGCGGCCGCGCGGGCCGTCAAGGTGATCCCGGTTCCAGCCGCTTCTTCCTGAGCCTCGAAGACGACCTCATGCGCGTTTTCGGTGGCGACCGGATCAAGGGCCTCATGTCCATGATGGGCATGAACGACGAGGAGCCCATCGAGAGCGGCATGGTCAGCAAGTCCATCGAGAAGAGCCAGAAGCGCGTGGAAACCCACCACTTCGAAGTGCGCAAGCACCTGCTTGAGTACGACGACGTGATGAACAAGCAGCGCATCTTCTTCTACAACCTGCGCACCGAGATCCTGAAGGGCAACACCAAGGATTACGTGCTGCAGGTGGCGGGCGAGATCGCCGATGGCCTCTGCAACGATTTCCTCCCCGTGAAGGGCGAGCGGGATGAGGCCGCCTTCAAGGAGCGCGTCGAGCAGCTGTACGCCCTCTCCGGCGACAAGGTGGAAGCCGTTACCCAGCTTCACGGCGAAGCCTGCGGGAACGCCCTCACTGCGCTGGTGCAGGCTTCCTACCAGGACAAGGAGGAGCGCCTCGGCTCCCCCGACATCCTCCGCTGGCACGAGCGCGTCGCCATCCTCCAGATCATCGATGCCGCATGGAAGCGCCACCTCCTCGTGATGGATCACCTGAAGGAGGCCATCGGCTTCCGCGGCTACGGCCAGAAGGATCCCCTCGTGGAGTACAAGCGCGAGAGCTACGAGTACTTCGAGCAGATGCGCTTCGGGTATGAGGACGAGATCGTGTCCTACCTCTATCGCGTGGAACCTCAGGTCAGCACCTATGTGCCCGACGAGGAGTTCTTCCGGGAGCCCGCCCACATCATGGAGTTGGGTCCCGATGAACAGGGGAACCTGGTCGGCGATGGCGGCGAGCCTGTGCAGCGGGTCCTCCGCTTCACGGCGGGCGGCTTGGACGACGAAGGCGAAAGCATCTACCGCCGCTAGGCCCCGAAGGATTCCATGGCCGTCCGAATCCTCCTGGAGGACTCCCACCTGAAGCCCAGCCCCCGCCTTCTGGTGGGGGTGGCGCTGCTGGCCTCCCTGGTCACCACTGGTCTCTGGGGTGCCCTGGGCCGCTGGGCCTTGGTGGCCTGGGTGGCTGCGCTGCCCGTGCTGGGCTTCGCCCTTCGATATGTCGCAGGTTCCTGGGTGCGCGTCAGCGCCCACCGGGGGTTGAGCTGGTGCCTCAAGACGCCCTTCGGCACCCGGCTGGGTTCCGTGGAGCTGCTGCCCGCCGACATCGCGGAATTGCGCCTGGAAGCCAGCCTGGCTGCTCGGTTGATGGGCCTGTGGGATCTCCAGATCGTGAAACGGGATGGCACCGTGCTGCCGACATTCCGGTTCTTCGCGGGGATGGATCGGCAGGCCGAGATCCTGCATGGGTACCTGGAGCAGTTGAATCGCCCCTGAGCCTTCGGGTTCCAGATTCAAAGCTAGAGCCCCGGCCGATACTTCGTTAGCCTTCTTCCATGGAACTCGTGGTCGTCACAGGGCTTTCAGGGGCAGGTCGCCGATCGGTGCTGGGCGCCCTGGAAGACAGTGGCTTCACGGCACTGGACAACGTCCCCGCGCGCCTGCTGGAGCCCCTCATCGAGCTGGAGGATCGCCTCTATCCCGGCCGCACCCGGCTCGCGGTGGGAATGGACAGCCGCCACGAGGATTTCGCCGGCGAATTCGAGCCCATGCTCCGCAGTTTTGAGGATCGCAGCCAGCCCGTGCACGTGATCTTCGTGGAGGCGGACGACGAAGTCCTGCTGCGCCGCTTCTCCGAGACGCGTCGCGTCCACCACCTGGCCGGAGAGGGTGGCTCCGTATCCGAGGCCATCCGCCGGGAACGGCAGCTGCTGGGGTCCATCCGCGCCCGGGCCACGGCGGTGCTCAACACCTCGCGCCTCACCCTCTCTGAAATGCGCCAGCGCATCCACGACCTGCTGCCGGGCCTCCCGGGGCGGGACACGAAGGTGCGGCTCGTCTCCTTCGGCTTCAAATTCGGGGTGCCGCTGGAGGCGGACGTGGTCCTCGATGCCCGCTTCCTGCCCAACCCCCACTATGTGCCGGAATTGAAGCCCCTGAATGGTCGCGACGAACCCGTGCAGACCTTCCTTCTGGCCTCCGACGATTTCAAAGCATTCCTCGACAAGACCGAGGACTGGCTGCGCTGGAGCCTGCCCCTGGTCCAACAGGAGGGCCGCGCCTACCACACCATCGCTATCGGCTGCACCGGTGGCCAGCACCGCAGCGTGGCCCTGGCGGAAATCCTGGGCAAACGCCTGAAGCACGACTTCCCGAACCTCACGGTGCGGCACCGGGAGCAGGACGTGCATCCGAAGTAGCGATGTCGCTGCGCAGGGTGCGAAGGGAAGCTCTTGGCTCCCTCCGCGTTCTGCGCTGGATCGGGCCTAGGGTGCAGTCTCGGTCTTGCGCCCGGTCAGCGCGTAGAGCGGTAGACCCATGGCCACCAAGGCCAGCCCCGGCCAGGTGTAGCTCGGCTTGTAGATAAAGAGGGCGATCATGATGGCCAGGGCGCCGATGAGGTAGAGGATGGGCACGAGGGGATAGGCGAAGACCTTCACGGGGCGCTCGGCTTCGGGCTGGCGGAAGCGGAGGATGATGACGCCGGCCACGGTGAGGACGTAGAAGAGCAGGGCCGCGAAGATCACGAAGTCCAGGAGCTGCCCGTAGGTGCCCGTGAGGGTGAGGAGGCAGGTCCAGATGGCCTGGATGCCGATGCCGAAGGCGGGCACGCCGTTGCCGTTGAGGTTGGCGGCCTGGGGGAGGAAGAGGCCGTCCGCGGCCATGGTCTGGTAAACGCGGGCGCCGGCCAGCACGAGGCCGTTCACGCAGCCGAACATGGACACGAGGATGGCACTGGCCATGAGGAGGCCGCCGCGGGGGCCCAGGATGGCCTGCAGCGCGGCGCTGCCCACGCGATCCGCGGGAGCGTTGGCGATGGCGGTGGGGCCCAGCACCTTGATGTAGATGAAGTTCGCCAGGAAGTAGAGCCCGCACACGGTGCCCGTGCCCACGAGCAGTGAGAGGGGGATCACCCGCTTGGGCTCCTCTACTTCGGCGGCGATGAAGGTGATGCTGTTCCAGGCGTCGGCGCTGAAGAGGCTGCCGGTCTGAACCACGAGCAGGGCGGCCAGGAAGCCCAGCTGGGGCACGCTCGGGGGCGGCACGTAGGCGGAGGCGTCCACAGGGGCGTGGGGCGTCATGAAGAGGCCCAGGAGGATGAGGGCCGCCAGGGCGCCGATCTTAGCCACGGTGAAGAGGTTCTGGATGCGGGCGCCCAACTTCACGCCATAGAGGTTCACGGCGGAGAGGAGCACCACGATGGCGATGCCCGACAGGCGGCTGGGCGTGAGGCCCAGATGGTAGGGGCCCACGGTGATGGCCTCGGTGATCTTCCAGGCAGCCAAATCCAGATGGGGGCCGATCCAGGTGGCGTCGTTCACCGCGGGGAAGAAGGTCCCCAGGTACTTGCCGAAGCCCACGGCCACGGCGGCGATGGTGCCGCACTCGATGATGGCGAAAAAAGTCCACCCATAGAGGAAGCCCGTGAGGGGGCCGTAGATTTCGCGGAGGTAGGTGTACTGGCCGCCCGCATGGGGGAACATGCCCGCCAGCTCACCGTAGCTGAGGGCCCCGAGCACTGTCAGCACGCCCGTGAGGGCCCAGCCCCAGAGCAGGAAGGAGCCCGTATGGCCCGAGCGGATCATATCCGCGGCGACGATGAAGACGCCGCTGCCGATCATGGACCCGGCGATGAGCATGATGGCCGAGAAAAGGCCGACGTGGCGCTGGTAGCCGCTGTTCATGGGTGCCCCGGAATGCGATGAATTAGGAATGGATCAAGCTACCACGACGCGGCGCCGTTGCAGGAGGTAGGCGGGAATGCCGAGGAGCACCAGAACGAGGCCCGGAATGGAGAACGAGGGGCGGTGGATGAGCAGCGAGATGAGGATGGCGCCGCTGCCCGCCACATAAATGAGCGTCAGTAGGGTCGGGGCGCGGTAGCCCTCGGTGGCCGTGGCCTTTCGGCGGAGCACCAGGGAGCCGGCCGCGGTGGCGGCGTAGAAGAGCAGGGCGCTGAAGATGATGTAGTCCAGCAGCTGACTGTAGGAACCGGTCAGGGTCAGCACGCAGGCCCAGGCGGCCATGATTCGCATGGAACTCATGGGTACGCCGTGGTCATTGAGCTTCGCGGCGCCCTGGAAAAAGAGGCTATCTTCGGCCATGGCCTGGTAGACCCGAGCCGAGGTGAGCGTGCCCCCATTCATCCAGCCCACCATGGACATGAGGATGGCTCCCGCCATGAGCAGTTCGGCGCTGCCTCCGAGAAGAGCGCCCAGAGCGGTGGAAGCCACCCGGTCACCGGGCGCGTGGGCGATGCCCGCGGGGCCGAGCACCCTCAAATAGCCGAGGTTCGCGAGCAGGTAGAGGCCAAACACCAGGGCGGTGCCCAGGAACATGGCCCGGGGCAGGGTGCGGCGCGGTTCCTTGATCTCCCCACCGACCATGGCGAGGTACTGCCAGCCATCTCCGCTGAACAGGCAGCCCACCTGGGCCACCAGCAGGGCGACCAGGAAGGGCAGGCTGCCTGCTTCGGCCACTACGGGGGCCATGGATGGGGCGACGTGGGGCTTCAGGGTGAGGCCCAGTACGATGAGGGCCCCCAGGGCCACGAGCTTGCCCATGGAGAAGATGTTCTGCACCCAGGCGCCCAATTTCACGCCGTGGGCGTGGATGCCCATGAATAGCAGGATCAGGGCGATCCCGGCGGCCCGCGCGGGGGTCAGACCGAGTTCGTAAGGCCCCAATGCGAAGTCGGGGGCGCCCTGGGGGAAAGGGTGCCAGGCCGTCATCCGGAGAGGGCCCACCCACCAAACGGTGTCGTTCACGGCGGGCACGAAGGTGCCCAGGTAGCGACCGAAGCCCACGGCCACGGCGGCGATGGAACCGCATTCGATGACGAGAAAGCTCGTCCACCCGCAGAGGAAGCCCGCCAGCGGGCCGAAGGCCTCCCGCAGGTAGACGTAATAACCGCCGGCCTTCGCGTGGACCGAACCCAATTCGGCGAAGCTCAGGGCGCCGCTGATGGACAGCAGGCCCGCCAGGGCCCAGGAGAGCATGAGGAATCCGGAGGTGTGGCCGGTGCGCATGATCTCCGCGGAGACGAGGAAGATGCCGCTGCCGATCATGGAGCCCGCCACGAGCATGGTGGCGGAGAACAGGCCGATGTCTCGGCGATAGCCGGGTGCGCTCATGGATACCTTGGGAAGTGGAGCCAGCATACCCCAAGGCGGGGGCTGGCCTTTTCCTCAAGGCCTGGCCCACGTTGACTTTTGGCCTCTGGGGGGGACCATGGGATCCACCGCCCACCTCATTCCCCCGAGACTGTTCAAATCGCCTTGAACCAGGAGCCCTGATGGAACCCTATGCCTTCGAGCCCGACCTGGCCCGGGCGGCGACGCTTCCCGCCTCTTGGTACCACGGGGAAGAGGCCCACCGCCTGGATCTCCGCGGCATTTTCGGTCGAACTTGGCAGTTCGTGGGGCACACGGATCAGCTGGCGAAGACCGGTGACTACCTCACGACCTTCATCGGCGCGGAGGATGTGGTGGTGGTGCGCGCCGAAGACGGGGCGTTGAGGGCTTTTTCCAACGTCTGCCGCCATCGCGCGGGCGCCGTGGCCCTGGGGTGCGGGCATCGCAAGAAGTTCCAATGCCAGTACCACGGCTGGCTCTATGACCTGGAAGGCAGGCTCTTGAAGGCCCCGGAATTCGAAGGGGTCCAGGCGTTCGCGGTGGACCAGTGCCGCTTGCCCGCCTACCGGGTGGAGCGCTGGGGGGCTTGGGTCTTCGTGAATCTGACCGCGGAGGGTCCCTCCCTCGCGGAGTGGCTCGGGGCCATTCCGCAGGAAACGGCTCCTCGGGGGCTGGAGCACATGAGGCCCTACAAGACCCATGATTTCCACGTGGCCTGCAATTGGAAGGTCTATGTGGACAACTACCTCGAGGGCTATCACATCCCCATCGCCCATCCAGGACTCTTCGGGCAGATCGACTACAAGGGGTATCGCACCGAGACGGCGCGCTGGCACAGCCAGCAATTCGCCCCCATTCAAGGCGCGAGCCCCCTCTATGAGCGCGGCCTCGCCGTTGGCCAGGCCCCGGAGGCCCTGTATTACTGGGTGTTTCCGAACCTCATGCTCAACATCTATCCCGATCACGTGCAGGTGAACGTGATCCTTCCAGATGGTCCCGAAGCCTGCATCACCCGCTTTCTGTGGTTCTATCCAGACCCCGGGAAGCCCGGCCTGGAAGCGGAGTGGCTGGAGAACTTCGCTTTCAGCAGGGAAGTGCAGGACGAGGACATCCTCCTGTGCGAGACGGTGCAGAAGCACTTGCACAGCGACCACTACCGCCAGGGCCGCTTCAGCCCGCAGCGGGAGAATGGGGTTCACCACTTCCACGGGCTCGTGGCCGAATACCTTCGCGAAGGCCCTGATAACCTGAGGTGATGGCGAAGTCCCGTACCTCCGTCCGGCTCCTCGTGGCCACCCTCATCCTCCTCGTCCCTCCCATCTGGGGGTGGTGGGCGGTGAAGGGGCAGGGGCCGTTGACCTCCGAGGCCACGGTGCTCGTGAAGCGGGGGGCCACCCTGGATGAGATGGCCAACCAGCTGGAGAAGGATGGGGTCGTGCGCAGCGCGGGTCTCTTCAAACTCTGGGCCCGGGCCCGCAAGCTGCAATTGATCCGTGGCGAGTACGCCTTCCAGCCCGGCACGTCCATGGCCGAAGTCACCCGCAAGCTGAAGCGGGGCGAAGTGCATTGGACCAACGTGGTCGTCGTCGAGGGCATGCATGCCTGGTCCCTGCAGAAGCGCCTCAAGGATTGGGTGCCTGAGGAGATCTTCTGGCAGCTCTGGAAGAGCCCCCGGCTCGCCAAGGCGGCGGGCTTCCCCGAGGCGCCCAGCCTGGAGGGCCTCGTGGCTCCGGCCACCTATCGCTTGAACCACGCCCTCGAACCCGAGGAAGTGATGCTCATGTTGGTGGAGGCCTTCCGCGAGCAGGTGCGGCCCAAGCTCGACGGCGGCCTGCTGGATCCCTACGACACCCTGAAGCTCGCCAGCATCGTGGAACGGGAGACGCGGTTGCCCGAGGAAAAGGCCAAGGTGGCCGGCGTCTACGCCCTGCGATTGAAGAAAGGCATGCTCCTACAGGCAGATCCCACCAGCCAGTACGCCCGCTGGATGAAGGGGGACCTGCGCTTCACGGCTCCCCTGCACGAAGACATCGTGGCGCCCCACCCCTTCAACACCTACACCACCAAGGGGTTGCCCCCCACCCCCATCGCCATTCCCAGCCCCGCCTCCATCGAGGGGGCGCTCAACCCGGACATCGGCAAGGATCTCTTCTTCGTGGCCACGGGGAAGGGGGGTCATGCCTTCGGCGCCTCCCTGGGCCAGCACAACAAGAACATCAACGCCTACCGCAAGGAACTGAAGCGGCAGAAGCAGGCCGCGGCGGCGGGGCGCTAATGGCCAAAGTCCGGCTCGACCAACTCCTCGTGCAGCGCGGCTTCTGCGAAACCCGGGCCCGGGCCCAGGCGCGCATCCTCGCGGGCGACGTGTTGGTGGAAGGGCACCCCATCACCAAGGCCGGCCATGGTGTGCCCGAGGAAGCCGACATCCGCCTGCGGGGCGAAGCCATGCCCTACGTGAGTCGGGCGGGCCTCAAGCTGGCCGGGGCCCTGGATCGCTGGCCCATCGATCCCGCGGGTCGCACCTGCTTCGATGCGGGCAGCAGCACGGGGGGGTTCACGGATTGCCTGCTGCAGCGCGGGGCCGTCAAAGTCTACGCCGTGGACGTGGGCACCAATCAGCTCCATTGGAAGCTCCGGAGCGACCCCCGCGTGGTGAGCATGGAGCAGACGAATCTGCGCACCTGGGAACCCGCCATGATCCCGGAGAAATGCAGTCTCCTGGTGGCGGACCTGAGCTTCATCTCCCTCCGGCTCGCCATCCCGCCCGTGCTCGCCAGCCTCACCGAGGACGCCGATGCGGTGCTGCTCGTGAAGCCCCAGTTCGAGGCGGGGCGGGGCGACGTGGGCGAAGGCGGCATCGTGCGGGATCCGGCCATCCATCAGCGGGTGTGCGATGAGATCTGGGCCTTCTTCGAAGGCACGCCCCTCAAGCCCATGGCCATCGCCGAGAGCCCCATCAAGGGCGGCGAGGGGAACGTGGAGTTCCTACTCCGCCTCTCAATGCGACGGCCTTAGGTGCTCCGCAAGAGGTCTGTGGATCGCCGCACACCGTATGAATGGGAGCGGTCCTCGCTTGCCGGTCGCCGCTTTCGCCCGCCTTGAGGGCCTTTGGACCTACCGCGGGCGAGGACCGGGCGCATCCTGCTCCTGTTCCTCTGGGAGACCCGACATGACGATGCAGCTCGACGAGGCCATGGCCCACCTCCGGTGCACCCCCGCGGTGCTCCGCGCCTGGCTGGGGGATCAGCCGGAAGCTTGGCTGGTGGCCGACGAAGGACCGGATACCTTCAGCCCCCGGGATGTGCTGGCCCACCTCATTTCCGGGGAGCGGTCGGATTGGCTGACCCGGGTGCGCATCATCCTAGAGCATGGCGAGGCCCGGCCCTTCGATCCCTTCGACCGACATGGCTTCCTCGCGGAGGCGAAGACCTGGGCGCTTAAGGACCTGCTTCAGGAATTCGAGCGCCTCCGTGCCGCGAATCTGGCGGCGTTGGCCTCCCTGAAGCTGGACGAAGTGGCGTTCGCCCGGCGGGGCACCCACCCGGCCTTGGGCGTCGTCACCTTGAGGCAACTGCTGTCCACCTGGGTCGTCCACGACCTGGGGCATATCGCCCAGATCGCCCGTGTGATGGCCAAGCGCTACAAGGCGGACGTGGGCCCCTGGGTGGACTACCTGCCGGTGTTGACTCGCGCCTAAGCGCTCATGCCTCGCCTTCCGCGGCCTTGGGGCGGCGGAACAGGGCGATGATGGCGCCGATGGCGCTCAGGATCCCGGCGAAATTGAACCCACCGCTGAAGCGGCCCATGAGGCCGTCCACGCTGTGTTTGAAGCCCGCGCCCAGGTCCGCCATGTTCCGGGCGAGGCCGTTGAGCTGATCCACGGCACCCTGGGCGCTGCTGGCCAGGGCATCGATGTGTTCGCGGGTGGCGCGGATGTCCTCCTGGATGCGGTGCACATCCTCCTTGGCGCTGTCGAGGAATCGCTCCGCGCTGGCGGCCGTGCGTTGGAGCTGACCCAGCAGGGGGATGAGGGCCACGGTGAGGGCCACGATGGCCGCTGCGATCACGTAGGTGAGAAGGGGGGGCATGGGAACTCCTGGATGGGCAATGTGGAGGTCAGTGGGATCGGACTCGGACGCCCTCATCGAGGGCATCGGAAGGATAGGCGATAACGCGGTCGCCGGCGGCGAGTCCGGCGGAAATCCAACTTTCCCGGTCGCCCCGGCGCCCCAGGGTGACGGTGCGGAGTCGGGCGCGGCCTTCATGCTCCTGGAATACGCACCAGTCATTGCCCCGCCGGAAGAGGGCGGCGGTGGGCAGGACCAGCACCTCCTCCCGCCGCTCGACCCGCAGGTGGACCTCCACTTGGAACGCGTCACCCAGGGCCGGGGGAGGCCTGTCCACGTCGAGGATGACGTTCACCCGCTGCTCCTCCACGCCCAAGGGAGACACCTTGGTGAAGGCGGAGGGTTCCACGCGCCGGACGCGCAGGGTCAGCACCTCGGGGCCGCCCCAGCGCTCCAGGCGCCCTGGAGCGCCTGCGGGCACGAGGGCCGCGGCTTCGGTGGGGAGATCCACCACCACCTCCAGGGCCCGGGGATCCCCCAGCTCGAGGATGGGCGCCCCCAGGGCGATGGGGCCCCCGCTCTCATGCAGCACCCGCAGCACCTGACCGGCCATCGGGGCGCGCAGGGCCCAGGGCTTGGAAGCGTCTGCCCCCCCGGAGCGTTTCAGGGCGGCGGTGGCCAGGGAGAGGTCGTGCTCGGCCGCATGGGATTGATGCAGCGCCCCTTCTTGTTCGCGGGCGGCGAGCTGGGTGGTGGTCTCGGCCCGCTCCAATTCCTGGATGGGAACGGCGCGCTTGTCGGCCAGCCGCCGGATGCGCCCCTCCTCGGTGCGGGCGTGGGCGAGGGCCACATCCGCCTGGGCCAGCGCCGCGCGGGCGCGATCCCGGGCGGCCTCGGCGGCGCCCAGGCGCTCCCGCAGTTCCTCGGCGGTGCGGGGGTCCAGCAGGGCGGGGTCCGCCGGCAGGATTTCGGCAATGATTTGGCCCCGGGCGACGGTGTCACCGGCCTTCAGGGTGGGCCGCAGGAGGCGCCCGGATTGCGGAGCGGTGGCCACGTGGCGCTCGCGCACACGGGTCTTCCCGTCACCCACGAGTTCCAGCTCGAAGGGGCCTCGTCGGACGACGTGGAGTTCCACCCCCACGGGAGCCGGCCGGAAGGCGAAGGCGCCGCTGATGCCGGCGACGAGGAGGGCGGCGAGGCCGAGCAATCCCTTGGATTTCATTTCACTCCCTCGTCTTCAAAACGGACACCATGTCCATGCGATCCAAGCGGCGGCGGGCCCCCAGGGCGCTGAGGACGCCCGAGACGAGCACCACTCCGGTGGCGAACAGGTAGGTGGGCGCCGACACGATCAGGGGGATCCGGAAGGCGTCCGTGGCCATGGCCCACAGGAGGAGGTGGGCCAGCCCCAGGCCCAGCAAGCAGCCGAGGGGCAGGGCGAGGATGAGCTGCACCGCGAATTCGCCCAGGAGGATGCCGGCCACCTCGCCCTTGGTGAAGCCCAGCACCCGCAGGCTTGCCAGTTCCCAGGCCCGCTCCGCCAGCGCGATGCGGATGTTGTTGTAGACCACGCCCACGGCGATGACGGCGGCGAAGCCCGTGAGGAAGAGGGAGAACACCCGGATCCACGCGGCGGAGGTGGCCAGGAAGGTCTTCAGCGCCTCGGCCTTGGCGGTGACCGAGGCAACCTTGGGCAGGCCCTTCAGGTGGGTGTAGAGCGCGTCCGCACGGGCGGCATCCACCCGGAGATCGCAAGCGCTCACGGCGCGGCCGTCGTCGAGGAAGGCCTCCAGTGCCTCCAGGTGGAGGTAGGCGGCGGTGCCGATGTTCTCCTGGGTGAGCGATGCCACGGGGATCCGCCCCCGACGGCGCTCGCCTTCCAGCACTTCCACCTCCACGTCCTCCCCCGGATGGACTTGGAGGCGCTTCGCCAGGGGCTCGGAGAGCAGCAGGCCCGAGGGGGGCGGCACCAGGGGGCGGTTCGCCGAATCCAGGACCCGCCTCAGGCCCGCCTCGGGGGCGAGGCCGAACAGGGCCGTGAGCAAAGTGTGGTGGCCAGCCCGGAGGCGCACTGGCACGGCCCGGACGGATTCCACCGCCAGCACTCCGGGGAGGCGGGCCAGCTCGGCCGGGGCGCTGCGTCGCAGGGGCTGGGTGAAGGCCACCGTGAGGTGCTGCCGCTGGGCCAGGCCGAAGTGGATACGCACGAGCTCATCCAGGCCATCCCACCAGAAGAAGCCCACCACGAGGATGGCCACACCCATCGCGATGCCCAGCACCGAGAGGCCGTTGCGCGCGGGCCGACGCAAGAGATTCCGGGTCACCATGCGCGTCCTCGGGGAGTGGATGAAGCTCCCCAGCCAGGCGTCCAGGCGGCCCGCCTGGAAGCGCGGAGGCACCGGCGGCCGCAGGGCTTCGGCGGGCCGGAGGTCCAGCACCTGCCGGAGGGCCCCCCAGGCTCCGCCTCCGATTGCCGCGAGGCTCACGGCGGCCGCCACTGCCACGTGCCAGGCGTGGAGGCGGTACTCGATGACGGGGAAGCGCATGTAGTCGACGTAAATGGCCGTCATCCGATCGCCCATCCAGATGCCCAGCAGAACCCCGAGGGCGATGCCGAAGGCGCCCACGAGGGCCGCGAGCTTCAGGTAGTGACGGACGATGGGGCCATCGGGGAACCCCAGGGCCTTCAGGGCCGCGATCTGTTCCCGCTGGGTGGCGATGAGGCGGGCCATGACCACGTGGATGAGAAAGGCCGCCACGCCCATGAAGATGGCGGGCAGCCAGGTGGCCATGGTGCGCATCTGATTGATCTCGTCCCGCACGAACTTATGGGATGACTGGTCCTCCCGGCCGTAGGCGCCCAGGCCACCGTAGGGTTCCAGCACACGGTCCACCTCGGTGATCACCGAGGCCTCCGTGGCGCCGGGCGCCAGGGTGAGCACCACGTCGTTGAAGGCTCCGGTCAGATCGTAGGCCACCTCCAGTCCCCGGCGCGGCATCCAGAGGATGGCGTAGTGGCGGTCGTCGGGAATGGGGCCGCCCCCGGGCATGGCGAAGAGGAACTCCGGGGAGAGGGCCACGCCGACCACCCGCACCCGGGCCTGCTTCCCGTTGAGCAGCACCGTGAGGGTGGCGCCGGGCCTGAGGCCGTGGGCCAAGGCGAAGCCCTCGCTGACCAGGGCCTCCTGGGTGGCCTCCCGACTCGGGAGCTGGCCGCTTCTCAGGTGGAGCCGGTTGATGGCGGGTTCGCCCTGGAAGGGCAGGCTCACCAGGTGGGCGGTGGCGGGTTCCACCATGTGGGGCAGGGTGAGGGGCGCTTCGGCCACGATGCGGGTTTCCAGGGCTGCCACCCCTGGCAGGGACGCGAGGCGCGGCCCCAGGCGCTCCGGCGCCCGCCGGAGGGGAGCGAAGACGTGGGCGAAGCGGGCCCCGTGGTAGTAGGCGAGGTGGTTCTCCACCAGGGACGCATGGGTGCCCAGGAAGGCCACGAAGGCCGCCATGCCGCAGGCCATCACGAGGCCGATGGTGACCATGGGGCCGCGGAGGCGGCGGAGATCCCGCTGGAGTTTGAGATCCAGGAGACTCACCAGCTCAGCTCCCCGGCCGTCCGTTTGCGGGCGTTGGCCTCCACGGAGGCGATGCGGCCGCTGGCCAAGTGCAGCACGCGATCCGCCATGCCCGCGATGGCGACATTGTGGGTGATGACCACGAGGGTGGTGCCCAGCTCCTCGTTCACCTTGGTCAGCACTTCCAGCACCAGGCGGCCGGTGTCGTAGTCCAGGGCCCCGGTGGGCTCGTCGCAGAGCAGCACGTCGGGCTGCTTCACGATGGCGCGGGCGATGGCGGTGCGCTGCTGCTCGCCGCCGGAGAGCTGGGCGGGAAAGTGATCCAGGCGGTGGGCCAAGCCCACGAGGTTCAGGGCCAGTTCCGGAGCCATGGGCCGTTCGGCGATCTCCGTCACCAGGGCCACGTTCTCCAACACCGTGAGGCTGGGGATGAGGTTGTAGTGCTGGAACACGAAGCCCACATGCTCACGGCGGTAGCGGGTGAGTTCCGCTTCAGGAGCCAACACGAGGTCGTGATCCCGGAACGTGGCCTCGCCGGAGCTGGGCGCGTCGAGGCCGCCGAGGATGTTGAGGAGGGTGGACTTCCCGCTGCCGGAGGGGCCCAGCAGCACGACGAACTCACCCGGCGCAATATCCAGGTCCACCCCCCGCAGGGCGGGAACCTCCACGTCGCCCACGCGATAGGTCTTGCACAGATTCCGCGCCCGGAACATGGGGCCTGATCCCGCCGTGGAGGCCGGGAGCTGTGCGGGGGCCGCCAAGGCCCCCGTCACCTACCGCTCCTTCCGGACGTGGAGGCGCTCGAACAGATCGTCGGCCCGGAGGTGCGTGAGGTCCTGATCTAGGGTGGTGAGCACCCGCCGGGCCACCTGAGGATCCAGGGTCTGCCGCAGCAGGCCCAGGAAGTGGGGCGGGGCCACCAGGACGAAACTGTCGCAGGCGTGGCGGTCCAGTCCCCGCTTGAGTTCCACGGCCAGGTGCTTCGCGAAGCGCCGGGCCTCCACCTCCTTGGGATCGCGATCGGAGCCCATGGTGGGCCGGTGGGGTTGGCCGCCCTGGGAGCGCCGTCCGGAGCTGTCGGAGACCAGATCTCCGACGTGCTGGCGACCTTCGGTGTGAACCGTGTCGACCAACTCCTCCAGCTCACCGCCGTGATTCAGAAAAAGGCGTGCCCGACCGGTGTCGGCCACAAGGATCCAGGTGAGTTCACCCATGGGGTCCTCCTTGGGGTCCACTCCGAAGGTTAGGACCCTGAACCCGCGTGCCAAGTGAAGGATGGGAATCGGTGACGACGGGCCGTATCCGGAGCACGGGATCCGGAGGGTCCGGAACGGCTATGCTGTCCCTCCCAGGTCGCCCCATGCCCAAAGCCATTCCCTTTCAACTCCACGCTCCCTACCAAGCCGCCGGCGATCAGCCGGAGGCCATCGCCCAATTGGTGGCCGGAATCGAGGCCGGCGACCGGTTCCAAACTTTGCTGGGCGTCACGGGTTCCGGGAAGACGTTCACCATGGCCAGCGTCATCGAGAAGCTGCAGCGGCCCGCGCTGATCTTCGCTCCCAACAAGACGCTCGCGGCGCAGCTGTTCTCGGAGTTCAAACAGTTCTTCCCCGACAACGCGGTGGAATATTTCGTCAGCTATTACGACTACTACCAGCCCGAGGCCTACGTGCCCGAGCGGGACTTGTTCATCGACAAGGACAGCAAGATCAACGAGGAGCTGGAGAAGCTGCGGCTCTCGGCCACCCGCAACCTCTTCGAGCGGCGGGACACCATCGTGGTGGCTTCGGTCTCCTGCATCTACGGCCTGGGTGATCCCAGCTCCTACCTGGGGCTGAGTCTCCAGCTCCAGGCGGGCGGCAGCGTGGAGCGCAGCGTGCTGTTGCGGGATCTCGTGGCGATCCAGTACACGCGCAATCAGGTGAGCTTCGAGCCGGGCACCTTCCGGGTGCGGGGCGACGTGGTGGAGGTCTACCCGGCCTATGAGGACGTGGCCTACCGCATCGAACTCTTCGGGGACGAGGTGGAGCGGCTCTCCAAGATCGACCCCCTGCGCGGCATCGTGGTGGAGAAGCTGGATCAGCTCACCATCTGGCCCAAGACCCACTACGTGACCCCCGAGGACAAGCTCAAGATCGCCATCCGCGAGATCAAGGCGGAGCTGGAAGCGCGGGAGAACGAATACCGGGCCCAGAACAAGATCGTGGAACTGCAGCGCCTCCACCAGCGCACCATCTACGACATCGAGATGCTCAAGGAGATGGGCACCTGCTCGGGCATCGAGAATTACAGCCGCTTCCTGGATGGCCGCCAGCCCGGGGAACCGCCGCATACCCTGCTGGACTACTTCCCCGATGACTTTCTCCTTTTCATGGATGAGAGCCACGTGGCCACGGGCCAGCTCCATGGCATGTACAACGGCGATCGCAGCCGCAAGACCACGCTGGTGGACTATGGCTTCCGCCTGCCCTCGGCCCTGGACAACCGCCCCCTGCAATTCGAGGAATTCGAAAAGCGGGTGAACCAGGTGGTGTTCGTGAGCGCCACGCCGGGCAGCTATGAGCTGGAGCAAAGCGGGGGCGTCATCGCCGAACAGGTGGTGCGGCCCACGGGCCTCGTGGATCCGCAGGTGGCCATCAAGCCCGTGGGCACCCAGGTGGATGATCTGCTGGAGGAGATCCGCCAGACCGTGGCCAAGAACGAGCGGGTGCTCGTTACCGTGCTCACCAAGAAGCTGGCGGAGCAGCTCACCTCCTACTACCGCGAGGTGGGCGTGAAGGCGGAGTACCTCCACAGCGAGATCGATACGGTGGAGCGCGTGGAACTGCTGCGGGGCCTGCGTCGGGGCGACTTCGACGTGCTCATCGGCATCAACCTGCTGCGGGAAGGCCTGGATCTTCCCGAGGTGAGCCTCGTGGCCATCCTCGATGCGGACAAGGAAGGCTTCCTCCGCAACACCCGCTCGCTGATCCAGACCATCGGGCGCGCCGCCCGCCACGTGAATGGCCGGGCCATCCTCTACGCCGACCGCATGACGGGTTCCATCAAGGCGGCCCTGGATGAGACGGGTCGGCGCCGCACCAAACAGTTGGCCTACAACGAAGCCCACGGCATCACGCCGGAGAGTGTGAAGCGAAACCTGGACGACGTGCTGGGAGAGGCCCTGGCCCGGGAATTCGTGGGCGTGCCCAAGGTGGATCAGGCCGCCGAGGATCCGATCCTCTACCTGGAGGACGCCGCCTTCGAAAAGGAGATGGTCAAGCTCGAGAAGAAGATGCGGGACCACGCCTCCAAGATGGAATTCGAGGAGGCGGCCCAGCTGCGGGACCGCGTCCACCGGCTCCGCAGGGAGCGGCTGATGGCCCCAGGGGAAAGCCCCCTGGCCCTGGTCTCCGGGCCCGTGGATCCCCGATAGGTAGAATTTCTTAGCTGGGTAACGCGAAAAGCCGATGTTTTCACATCTAAAGACTTGTGCCGGGTTGAACCTCGTAACAAACTACCCGCCTCGGGGTACCCCCCATGTCCCAATCGCTTCGTCTCCATGCACCCGGCCGTGCGCCCTGGACCTTAGAGCCGGAGCGGGGTGAGTACACGCTGGGGCGCAGCTCCGATAACGACGTGGTCATCGAGGACCTGAGCCTCAGTCGCCACCACGCGAAGTTCCGTTGGGCCGATGGCCATTGGCTTGTGGAAGACCTCCAATCCAAGAACGGGACTTCCCTGAACGGCCTCAAGCTGGAGACGGCCGCCCGCATGGGGCCCGGCGATGAGCTGGCGCCCGGCAACCTGCGCATCCAGGTGAAGGCCCCCGATGAGACGGGCCCCAACGTGATCATCGAGGCCCGGGAAACGGGTCCCTGGGCTCCCTCCCTGATCATGAAGGCCCAGGAGCTGCGGGCGGCCACCGTCCAGGCCTCCGAAGGCGCTCGAGCCGTGGCGGCCCTGACCTTCCTGGAGACCGTGGCCCTGGATCTGGTGCGGGAAGGGGAGACCACCGAACAGCTGGAACGGCTGCTGGAAGGGCTTCAGCACCACATGCAGGCGGATCGCGGCGCCATTCTGGTGCAATCCGAAGACAAGGGCTGGGGCACGATCGTGAGCCGGGGATCCGAACGGGATGGCTCGGCCATCCACCTGCCCGGCACCCTCGTGGAGGCCTCCCTGCAGAGGGGGCAGGCCATCCTCATGTCCGACGTAGACAGCATGAAGCCGGAACTGATCTCGGCCTCCATCGTGCACTCGGGCATCCGTTCGGCCTTGGTGACGCCCCTGGAAGCCGAGGGCACCATCCTCGGCTTGCTCTACCTCGACGCCGTGAACCCCTCCCGCCACTTCGACCGGGAGGACCTGCGCCTGGCCACCCTCATCGCCCACTTGGCGGCCTCCCGGCTGCGCTCGGCGCGGCTGGAGGCGGAAGCCCAGAAACACCGGGATCTGGAACGGGAGATGGTGCACGCCCGTCGCATCCAACAAGGCTTCCTGCCGGCGGAACCCGCCTGCGTGGACGGCTTCGAGGTGCTGGGCTACAACGCCCCGGCCTGGCGCGTCTCAGGCGACCTGTTCGGGTCCTGGGTGCTGGAGGATGGCGCCTTCTGCGCCGCTGTGGCGGATGTCAGCGGCAAGGGCATGGGTCCGGGCCTGCTCATGGTCACCTTCCAGGCCTACATGGATGCCTGGGCGGACTGGTCGGCCCTGCCACCGGTGCTGCTGGACCGCCTCTCCCGGGCCCTGGCCCGCCACACGGAAGCCAACCGCTACATCACGGCCTTCCTCGTGCACGTGGATCCGGAATCCGGCCGGCTGCGCTACGCCAGCGCCGGGCACCTGCCGGGCCTCCTGCGGCGGGGGGATGGGCGGGTGGAGGTTTTGCAGGGGGAAGGGCTCCCCCTGGCCATGCTGCCGGGCCAGGTGCCCTACCAGGGCGGAGAGACGGATCTCGAACCGGGGGATGTCCTCCTGCTCTACACCGATGGGCTCACGGAAGCGGAGTCCCCGGCCGGTGAGGAGTACGGCATGGAGCAATTGCAGGCCCTGCTGGGGGAAATCGGGGGCATGCCCCTGCCGGCCCTCAAGGATGCCCTGGTGGCGGCCCTGGCCGACCATGCCCAAGGCGCGGGGGCCAAGGACGATCAGACGTTCTTGCTGCTTCGCCGGAAGCCCTGATCAGGGCACACTGGAAGGCTCGGAGTCTCCCATGCTCACCCCGAAGCAGCGCCAGTTCCTCAAGGCCCAGGCCCATCCCCTCAAGCCCACCGTCCACATCGGGAAGGGCGGAGTGACCCCGGGGCTGGCCGCCGAGCTGGATCAGATGCTCGAGAATCTGGAGCTCATAAAGATCAAGCTGAACCAGAACACCTTCGAGGATGAGGAGGGCGTCGTGGAGGCCCTCAAGTCCAGGGTGGAAGGGCTCGAGCACGTGTGGACGATCGGTCATACCGTGCTGGTCTTCCGGGCCAGCCGGAACAGGCCCACCAAGTACCCGCTGCCCCCTGCGAAGGCCGCCGAGTAGACCAGGCTGGCCCGACCTTCCCCAATTCAACGGGGAGGGCCTTTCGTCCGATGGGAAGGCCATGCCCTGGCTCTCCTGGAATGATGGTCCGATCCTGATCCGCCACCGGATGGCCGGCGAATGCCACCTCGGCCGGGACAGCGCCCAATGCCAGGGCGTGGCCCCCGCGGGGATGGAATCCGTGAGCCGCCTCCACGCCGTGATCTCCGAGCAGCGCGGGGAATGGTGGGTGAAGGATCTGAGCAGCCAGGGCTGCTCCCTCAACGGCCTGCCCCTGAGCAGCTCCGGAAGCCGCCTCCAGCCCGGCGATGAGCTGGATCTGGCGGGCTGGGTCATCCACTTCACCGCGGGCTATCCGGGCCTGGATGGCGAGGTGTTCGCGGAGCGGGTGGGGGAACTGGCCGAGGAGATCCGGCCGGATCCCACCCAAACCCTCCTGCTCCTGCGGGGCCTGGAACTTCTCTACCGCGGCACGGAGCGGTTGCTCCGCGAAACGGAATCCGATCAGCTCCTCAAAGCCCTCGTGGAAGAAGCCATGCATCTGCTGCTGGCGGATCGGGCCTTCCTGGTGATGCTCTTGCCCGATGGCACTCGGCGCACGGCGCACCGGGTGGGGGACGTGAATGAATCCTTGGGGCTGAGCCGTTCCGTGCTGGATTACGTGGCCCAGGAGCGGGTGGCGGTCCTCTCCAACAGCCCCCTGGCGGATCCTCGGTTCGGGGGCATGAGCCTCGTGGAGATGCACCGCGGCGGCCTGCTCTGCGCGCCGCTGTCCATGGACGATCACCTCCAGGGCTTCCTCTACCTGGACCGGGAGGAAGAGCGCAGGCCCTTCACCCGATTCGATCTCGCGCTGTTCCAGACCTTCGTGAGGCAGGGCGTGCTGGCCATGCGCCACACCTTGCTCAGCCGCCGCGCCCTGGGGCAGGCGGAGCTACAGGGGGAGCTGTTGCGCCTGCGCAGTACTCACCAGCGGGAGCGGGAGGAACGGGCCCAACTCATGCTCGCCATGGAGCGCCCCCTCCACTGGGTTCAGGCCTTCTCCCGGGATCTCCCCTTGGAAGGGGCCCAGGCCATGCGCCAGCAGCTCGAGCGGCTGAGCGAACTCATCGAGCACGGCCTCGGCCTGGGAGATCTGGCCGCCTCGCCCGCCGCCGGCCATCCCTGGAAAGTGGAGGCGCTGCAGGAAGAACTGGGGGAACGCTGGAACGACCTTCTGGGGGTGGCCGGGGTCAACGTCGCCTGGCCGACGCCGCCTCCCGGCTCCATCTGGGTGGGGGCGGGGCCCGTGTCACCTGCCCTCGGCGGTCTCGTGGAACCCCTGCTGCTCCAACTCTCGCCGGGCAGCGAGTTCCGTCCCACTTGGATGTCCGACCGGGGCTTCATCGTGCTTCGCATGGGGTTCCCCGCCAACGTGCAGGGGCCGCTCCCGGACCCCTGGACCCGGCGCATCCTCGATGTGGCGGGCCTCCGCTGGCGCTGGGCGGATCAAACCCTCTACCTCCATTTCCCTGAAGGCCCCGATTCCCTGCCGGAGGAGCCGCTTCGGCCCCTGCTGGGCTTGGTGACGGAAGAGCTGGGCCTGCTCGGCCTCTTCCAGAGCGCCGCCGAGGCGGGGGAGCTGGGCCTCTTTCCCCTGGAAGAGGAGCCTCCGGTGCCGCCCCTGCCGCGCTTCCGCATGCTGGTGGTGGATGTGCAGGGCGTGAAGGATCCCGTGGGCTGCATCCGGTCCTATCGCCAACACCCGAGCTTCACCACCACGCCCATCCTGGCGGTGCGCACCCGGGAGGATCTCAGCGCCGATCTCATCCAGGCCGGGGCCACGGACTGGCTCAATGAAGGCTTCCGCTGGGAGGCGCTGCACCACCGCCTCCAGGTGCTCCGAGGCCACCAGGCCTTGCAGGAGAAGGCGCTGGAAGCCGGCCGCCTCGATACCTTCCGCCAGATGGCGGGCACCCTCAAGCACGAGATCAACAACCCCCTGGCCGTGATCTCCATGCAGGTAGAGATGCTTCAGCGGAAGTATCCGGAGGAGCCCAAACTGGTGAAGATCGGCGAGATGGTGGATCGGATCCGGGGCCTCGTCCAGGTGCTCCAGAAGATGCGCGAGATGAAGCTCGAGGATTACGCGGACGGATCGAGCATCCTCAAGCTGGGGTGAGGCGGTCGAACAATGATTTGGAACCGCGAATGGGGCGAATGAACGCGAAAGGAAGTTCGCATTCCCATTCGCGTCCATTCGCGTCATTCGCGGTTAATAGCCTTTTTGGCTTTAGAGCCCCGAGTCCACCCAGGGTAGGACTTCACTGGGGGCGCCTGGGATCTCACCGCCCCGGACGGCGACGACGACGATCCAGCCCGCCGGGCGTTTGAGGTTCGAAAGGTCCATTACGAGGCTGTTGCCGGGCGAGGGCAGGTCCGGCCGCCGCCGCTCCAACACCACTTCGCCCCGGCTGAAGACTTCCTGGGGAGAAGGTCGGGAGAGGCCCAGGGGCATCCAGAGCAGGCGCACCTGCTCGATGCCCACCAGCGAATCCTCTCCAGAATCCTGGGAGGGAAGGGCCACCTCGAGCTGGCGGAGGGCCTTCCAGCGGGCCCCGGGGGCCTTGGCGGGGCGGCGGAGGCGGGGGATGGGATCCCCCTTGCGCCCACACCCGAGGGTGGAAGCGCAGACCAATAGGTTCAGAGCCAGGAGGGCCTTTGGTAGGCTGGAGGGTCGCATCGCATCCATTCTGAGGCCGTCCCATGCCCGTTACCAAAGTCCTGATTGCAAACCGCGGGGAAATCGCCTGCCGCGTGATTCGCACCTGCCGGGAGATGGGCATCTCCACGGTGGCCGTCTATTCCGAGGCGGACCGCGGCGCCCTGCATGTCCGCATGGCCGACGAGGCCTACTTCATCGGCCCCGCCGCTGCCCGGGAGAGCTACCTGGTGGTGGAGAAGATCCTCGAGGTGGCCAAGCGGAGCGGCGCCGACGCCATCCATCCGGGCTATGGCTTCCTGAGTGAGAACGCCGAGGCGGCCAAGCTTTTCACGGAGCACGGCATCACTTTCATCGGCCCCCGGCCGGATTCCATCGTGAGCATGGGCTCCAAGACCGCGGCCCGGAACGTGGCCATCGAAGCGGGCTGCCCCGTGGTGCCCGGCATCCAGAAGACCATGACGGAGGATGAGCTGCTGGTGGAGTCCCAGAAGATGGGCTTCCCCGTGATGCTCAAGGCGGCCATGGGCGGCGGTGGCAAGGGCATGCGCCTCGTCACCAAGCCCGAGGAGTTCACCTCCTCCTTGGCCCGGGCCCGGGGCGAGGCCCTGAGCAGCTTTGGCGATGACTCGGTGTACGTGGAAAAGGCCATCATCCAGCCCCGCCACATCGAGATCCAGGTCTTCGGTGACACCCACGGCAACTACGTCTACCTCTGGGAACGCGAGTGCAGCGTGCAGCGCCGCCACCAGAAGGTGATCGAAGAGGCCCCCAGCCCCCACGTCACCCCCGAGATGCGCAAGGCCATGGGCGAGGCCGCCCTCAAGGTGGCCCGGGCCGTGAACTACGTGGGCGCGGGCACCGTGGAATTCCTGGCCGATGCCGACCGCAATTTCTACTTCCTGGAGATGAACACCCGCCTGCAGGTGGAGCACCCCGTCACCGAATGGATCACGGGCCTCGATCTGGTGAAGTGGCAGATCCTGGTGGCCCGCGGCGAGAAGCTGCCCCTCACCCAGGAGCAGATCCAGCTCAATGGCTGGGCCATGGAGTGCCGCATCTACGCCGAAGACCCCGACAAAAACTTCATGCCCTCCCCGGGCAAGGTGACCTTCCTGCGCACCCCCGCAGGCCCCAGCGTGCGCGATGACTCCGGCGTGTACGAGGGCTCCGAGGTGCCCATGTTCTACGACCCCATGATCAGCAAGCTGAGCACCTGGGGCCCCACCCGCCTCGAGGCCATCGACAAGATGAAGATGGCGCTCGGCGAGTACCGCATCGGGGGCATCCGCCACAACGTGGAGTTCCACAAGGTTCTCATGGATCATGAACCCTTCCGCAGCGGTGCCATCCACACGGGCATGCTGGACAAGCCTTTCTGGAAGAAGAAGGACGTGGGCCCCAGCCTCAAGTTCGCCGTGGCCGCCGCCCTCCTGCAGGAGATGGAAGCGGAGGAGCGCCGGGCCATGCAGCCCGCGGGCACCGAGGGCACCTCCAGCGCCTGGAAGGCCTGGGGCAAGTTCAACCGGTTGTAGAGTCGACAGGATCTGAGCATGAAGCGCACGCTGATCATCGGTAAAGAGCAGGTTGAAGTGGAACTGACCCACCTGGATGGGGTGGACACCCTCATCTGGAATGGGGAGGCCACCCCCGTGGACATCCTCGAAGTAGAGCCGGGCTGTTATTCCGTCCTCATGGGAGGGCGCAGCATCGATGTGCGCCTCGATGCGGCCAAGCACCCCGATCCCGACCTTCACGCCTTCCGCGCCAGCCTCTATGACGGGGCCTACGAATTCGCACTGCAGGACCCCCGCAAGGCCCTGCTGGCCGCCGCAGGGGGAGCGGGCGCTGCCGGCGGCATCCTCACCGCCCCCATGCCGGGCAAGGTGGTGAAGCTGCTCGTGAAGGAAGGCGACAAGGTCGAAGAGGGCCAATCCCTCCTCATCCTCGAAGCGATGAAAATGCAGAACGAGTTCAAGAGCCCTTCCTCGGGGGTCGTACTCAAGCTTCAAGTGGCCGAGGGAGGCACGGTGGAAACCGCCCAGGCCATGGTGACGCTGGGGCCGCTGGAGGCGAATTGACGCATTGAATCCAGCGAAGTCACCAAGGCCCGCCCATTTTCGGCGGGCCTTGCCGTATCCGGACAGGGGTTAATGGAGGTACCTACCGGCCGTAAACCCAGGCAGGGGTGGGGAAAGTCGAGGTTGGGCGCGCTCATCCCTCATTGCAGCCGAGTGGGCAGCGGGTCTAGCATGAATTCCCTACCTACCTTTTTTGGAGGCACCATGCGTCAACGCGCCGCCCTGATCCTGCTCCTCGCTGGAGCGAGCCTCGGCCTCTCGGCCCAGGAGGGCACCCTTTACGGCATGGGTTACATCGGCCGCACCACCTATGAAAAGCAGCCTTCTGATGCGGGGACCCACTACGGCATTGGCGCGGGTCACTGGTACAAGAACTGGTTCGGCGTGGAAGCCCGCTTGCTGAGCTCCCCCATGGAGTTCACCAAGAACAACGGCATCTCCGCCAAGCGCACCTACCTGCTCACGAGCGCGAACTTCAACCTGGATCCCGGTGCCGCCAACTGGTGGCCCTACGTGGCGGCCGGCATCGGTGCCACCAAGACCGGCGATCCCTTCAGCGGGAAGACGGACGCCACCACCCACGCCAATCTCAACGTGGGCCTGGGCATCCAGGGTCTGCTCAGCGAAAACCTGATGGTGAGCGCCGATTGGAAGATGGTCCGGACCTTCAACGAGGTTCGCGTCAACGATCAGCTCTTCACCCTGGGTGTGGGCTGGAAGTTCGGCTTTGGCAAGAAGGCCGCTGCGCCTGCGGCCGCCCCCGCGCCCGCGCCCGTTCCTCCCCCGGCTCCCGCGCCGGCTCCCGCCCCTGCGCCCGAGCCCAAGGTGGAAACGCCTGCTCCGGCCCCCGAACCCGCTCCCGCCCCGGCGCCCGCGCCTGCGCCCGAGCCCGTGAAGGAAGAGGCCAAGCCCGTTCTGCCTCCCGCCCCCCAGAAGTTCATCCTGGATGAGGCGAGCCTCCACTTCGGCAATGGCAAGGCCGACCTCGATGCCGCCGGCACCGCCGCGATCCAGAAGGTGGCCGATTCCCTGAAGGCCTTCACGGGCAAGTACACCGTGGTGGTCACCGGGTACACCTCCGCCGTGGGTGGCAAGGCCTTCAACAAGGCCCTGTCCAAGAAGCGCGCCGAGGCCGTCGCGAAGGTCCTGGTGGATGCCGGTGTCCCCGCCGCCGCCGTGACCTCCGAAGGCGCGGGCCCCGAGAAGCCCCTGGCCGATAACAAGACCAAGGAAGGCCAGGCCAAGAACCGCCGCGTGGAAATCGACGTGAAGGCGGAAGGCGCCAACGTCGAAGTCCGCAAGACGGAAACCGAAGTCAAGCAGTAGCCGGATCTCACCCGGTTCAAGGCCCACCCGGACGCGCGCGTCCGGGTGGGCCTTGAGTTTTTGGGGCTGGGGACTCGTGTCGCCTGTCACGGTTCCCAGGTGCGGTTTGGTTGCGTGGACAACCCTTCGGGACTAGCCTGGCCACCTGTTTCATCCAACAAGGAGGAGGCCATGCGATTCCGCCGGACCCTCGCCCTGCTCTTGGCCGCTGGCGGCCTGGGGTTGTGCGCCCAGGAAGGCACCAGCTACGGCATGATCCACGCGGGCTGGACCAAGTTCGACAAGAAGCCCTTCGAAGCCATGGGAGGTTCCATCGATGATGGCGCCCATTTCGGCCTCGGAATGGGGCACTGGTACAAGGATGAATGGGGCGTCGATCTTCGCCTCCTGACGTCCACGATGAATGGCAGCGGCACGCTGGATCCCCTTTCAGCGAAGCGCCGCTACTTGCTCACCAGCGTGAACCTCAATCTCAATCCGGGCGGTACCTGGTGGCCCTATGTGGCCTTCGGTCTCGGTGGGGTCCAGACCGGCGATCCCTTCAGCGGGAAGACTGAAGCCACCACGAAGCTCGCCCTCCATGCGGGCCTGGGGTTCCATGCCCCCATTGGGGATACGTTCATGTGGGGCATGGACTGGAAGGCCGTGCGCTCCTCCGAAGGCCAGAAATTCGCCGACAACCTCTTCACGGTAGGGGTGGGCTGGCGGTTCTCCTCGGGACGGAAGGCCGCCCCGATGCCAGCGCCCGCGCCGCTACCCCCGCCGGCCCCGAAGGAGGAGATCAAGCCGGAGCCTCCACCGCCACCTCCGCCCCCACCGGCTCCAGCGCCGGCCCCCGAGCCCCCGAAGGAGGAGGTCAAGCCGGTCCCGCCGCCCCCGCAGAAGTTCGTGTTGGATGAGGCGAGCCTGCACTTCGCTAACGGCAAGGCCGATTTGGATGAAGGCGGTACCGCCGCCATCCGGAAGGTGGCCGATTCCCTCAAAGGCTTCACCGGCAAGTACACCGTGGTTGTCACGGGCCACACCTCCGCCGTGGGCGGGAAGGCCTTCAACAAGGCCCTTTCCAAGAAGCGGGCTGAAGCCGTGGCCAAGGTCCTCGTGGATTCCGGAGTGCCCGCTTCTGCCGTGACCGCCGAGGGCGCGGGCCCCGACAAGCCCCTGGCCGAGAATAAGACCAAAGCGGGCCAGGCGAAGAACCGCCGGGTGGAGATCGACGTGAAGGCCGAAGGCGAGAATGTCGAAGTCCGAAAGACGGAGACCGACATCAAGCAGTAGTCGGGTAACCTGCCGGGGGGCCTTCGGGCCCTCCGCTGAATGGGAGAACGCGCGATGAGCTTAAAGGAAGAATTCAAGTCCTTCGTGATGAAGGGCAACGTGGTGGATCTGGCCGTGGCCGTGGTCATCGGCGGCGCCTTCGGCAAGATCGTCACGGCCCTGGTGGAAGGCGTGATCATGCCCCTGGTGGGCATGGCCGTGCCCGGCGGGGACTGGCGCAGCATCGTGGTGGGGCCTCAGAACGCCTTCAAGGTGGGCAGTGTGGCCGGCGCCATCGTCGATTTCCTCTGCATCGCCCTGGTGGTGTTCCTCGTGTTCGTGAAGGGCCTCTCTAAGCTCAAGAAGCATGAGGAGACGCCCTTGCTCGCTCCCACGACGAAGGACTGCCCCCGCTGCCTGGAGCCGGTGCCCCTCAAGGCCACCCGCTGCAAGCACTGCACGAGCGAATTGAGCTGATGGGGTTCGTCCCCGCGGCCGACATCGATGAAGTGATCGCCCGGCTGGATGCCCTCATTGTGGGTTTCCAGTCGGGTGGCTCGCGTCTGGGCTATTTTCCCGCGCTCTACCGGAAGGTCACCCTCGCGGTGCGGGATGGCATCGCCGCGGGCCGGTTCCAGGATGGGCCCCGCATGGCCCGCCTGGATACCGTGTTCGCCAATCGGTATCTGGAGGCCATCGCCGCATGGCAGGCTGGCGAGCCCTGCAGCGCTTGCTGGCGAGAGGCCTTTGAAGGGACCCGGCGGTGGCGACTGACGATCCTCCACCACCTGTTGGCGGGGATGGCCGCGCACATCCAATTCGATCTGGGCATCGCGGCCGCCACCGTGGCCGCTGGTGGGGACCTGCAGGCCCTGAAGGCGGATTTCATGGCCATCAACGATGTCCTCACGGAGCTGACCGAGGGCGTGCAGGGCGCGTTGGATCGGCTGAGCCCCTGGATGGGCGTGCTGGACTTCGCGGGTGGCCGCCTGGATGAGGCCTTGGCCCGCTTCAGCATGGGGGCCACCCGGGATGGGGCCTGGGCCTTCGCCGAGCGCCTCGCCCGGGTTCCCCAGGATCAGTGGCCCCGGCTGTTGGCGGAGGCCGATGCCGGTGTGGCCGAGCTTGGGGGCCTCATCGTCCGGCCGGGCCCCATACGGTCCATCCTCTGCATCGTGGTGCGAATCCCGGAGCCCGGGGACCCCCAAAAGGTCATCGAAGCCCTGGCCTGATCAGGGTCCCTATGGTCAACTGGAGGATCAACCTCCGGGGGATCGAGTGCCCCCGCCGACGCACGAGGGCGCCGATGAGCGAGCAGGCCCAGGCCAAGAAATACCCCGTCTTCCTTCCCAAGACGGACTTCTCCATGAAGGCCGACCTGCCGCAGCGCGAACCCAAGCGCATGGAGCAATGGAAGGCCGAAGGCCTCTACGCCCGCATCGAAGCCCGCCGCCGCGCCGACAACGCCGCCTGCAAGGGCAGGGGGCGCCGCGTGTTGCACGATGGCCCGCCCTACGCCAATGGCGGCATCCACATCGGCCACGCCCTGAACAAGATCCTCAAGGATTTCGTGGTCAAGACCAGCTGGTTGGAGGGCTTTGAAAGCCCCTACGTTCCCGGTTGGGATTGCCACGGCTTGCCCATCGAGCACGCGGTGGAAAAGGACCTCGGCCCCAAGCGCCGAGAGATGAGCCGCGCCGACTTCCTCACCCACTGCCGCGCCTACGCCCAGAAGTGGATCGACACCCAGCGCACGGCCTTCCAGCGCCTGGGTGTGCTGGGCGCCTGGGAGCACCCCTACGTCACCATGGATCCCGCCTACGAAGGCGCCATCGTGCGCCAGTTGGGCAAACTCTTCGAGCATGGCTGCGTCACCCGCAAGCTGAAGGTCGTGCACTGGAGCTATGGCGCCCGCACCGCCCTGGCCGAGGCGGAGGTGGAGTACGCCGACAAGACGAGCCCCGCCATCACCGTGGCCTTCCCCGTGAAGGACGAGGATGCGCGCCGCCTCGAGCTGCCCACGAACCTCTACCTTCCCATCTGGACGACCACGCCCTGGACCCTGCCGAGCAACCGCGCCATCTCCATGCATCCGGATCTGGAATACGCCGTGGTGAAGGCGGGTGATCGGAATTTCGTGGTGGCCGTGCCCCTGGTGGAGGACTTCCAAAAGCAGCTGGGCGTTGAGCTCCACACCCTGCAAACCCGCAAGGGCAAAGACTTCCAGACCCTGGCCGCCCGACATCCCTGGATCGACCGCGAAAGCCCCGTGCTGCTGGGCGATCACGTAACCGCTGACGCCGGCACCGGCCTCGTGCACACGGCGCCGGATCACGGCGTGGACGACTTCAACGTCGCCCACCACCTGGGCCTCTTCCAGCTCGTGGGCCCCGATGGCAAGTTCCTGCCTGTGGCGGAGGATGTTGATCTCGTCGGGAAGAACATCTTCGAGACGAACCCCATCGTCATCGAGAAGCTGAAGGCCGCGGGCCTGCTCCTGCGCGAAGACAGCATGGTGCACAGCTACCCCCACTGCTGGCGCACCAAGACCCCCATCCTGTTCCGCGCCACGGAGCAGTGGTTCATCACCATGGACGATGTGATCCAGGGCGGGCCCAGCGAAGGCAAGAGCCTGCGCGAGGCCGGCCTTGAGGGCGTGGACGCCACCACCTGGGTGCCCGCCGTAGGCCGCAACCGCATCCACGCCATGATCGCGGGCCGCCCCGATTGGTGCATCAGCCGCCAGCGCGCCTGGGGCACCCCCATCACCGTGCTCCGCCACGTGGAGACGGGTGAACCCTTCGTGCACCCGAAACTCTTCGAGCGCGCCGCCCAGATCATCGAAAAGGGCGGCATCGAAGCCTGGGCAGATGCTGATGTGGCCGTCCTCGCCGAGGGCCTGGGCATCGACGCGAGCCAGTACCAGAAGGAAACGGACATCCTCGACGTGTGGATCGACTCTGGCGTGTCGGCCACCATCGTCTGCGACATCCATCCCGAGCTGAGCCCCGCTGACTACGGCAAGTTCATCTACCTCGAAGGCAGCGACCAGCACCGTGGCTGGTTCCACTCCAGTCTCCTCTTCAACCTGGCAGCCAGCGGGCGCAAGCCCTACACCGAGGTCGTCACCCACGGCTTCGTGCTGGATGCCAAGGGCCAGAAGATGAGCAAGAGCCTGGGCAACGTCGTGGCTCCCGACGAGGTCATGAAGACCTACGGCGCCGACATCCTCCGCCTCTGGGCCGCCAGCGTGGACTACAGCGAGGACGTGCGCATCGGCAAGGAGATCCTGGAACGCAGTGCCGACGCCTATCGGAAGATCCGCAACACCCTGCGGTTCCTTCTGGGCGCGCTCTCGGGCTTCGAACCTTCCACCGCCGTTGCCGTGGCCGACATGGCTCCGGTGGATGTGTGGGTGCTGGAGGAACTGGGCCGCCTCTCCGTCAAGGTGCGCGAGCACTACCGCCGCTTCGAATTCCACGAGGCCACCCAGGCCCTCCACGGCTTCTGCCAGCTGGAGCTGAGCGGCCGCTACTTCGAAGTGCTCAAGGATCGCCTCTACTGCGATGCGGCCGAATCCTCCCGCCGCCGCGGCGCCCAGACCGCCTGTTGGGAATTGGCCAAGGGGCTCTGCGTCCTGCTGGCCCCCATCATGAGCTTCACCGCCGACGAAGCCTGGGGCCACATCCCCGGTGTCGAGGGCTCCGTGCTCGAGCAGCGCTTCCCCGAGGGCCTCACGACCCGCACCCTGCCCGAGAGCTGGGCGGCCCTGTGGGTGGTGAAGGATGCCCTCGCCGCGGCCTTGGAGCCCTTGCGGGCCACCAAGGTGGTGGGCACCAGCCTGGATGCCCACGTGAAGGTGGGCCTGCCCGAGGCCAACCGCGCCGAGCTGCACCGCATCGGCGAACCCTTGGAAGAGCTGCTGGTGGTGAGTGGGCTGGAGTTGGTGGATTCCCTGGAGCTGAACTTGGAGATCACCGCCCACGCGGGCACCAAGTGCCCCCGCTGCTGGAACCACAAGGGAGGTCATGGCACGGGTGAGGATGCCAACCTCTGCGTCCGCTGCGCCGAGGTGATCGGAGGCCTTGCTTGATCGATCGCCGCATTTCCTGGCTGACCCTTCCCGCCGTCGCGCTGCTGTTGGATTGGGCCTCCAAGGCCGCCATCATGAAGCGCCTCCACTACGAGGGCGATAGCCTCGCGGTGATTCCGGGCATCTTCCACTTCACCCTGGGCTACAACACCGGCGCCATCTTCGGCAGCTTCCAGGGGCTCTCACCCGTGGTTCGCACGGTGATCTTCGGGGTGGCGGGGCTGATCGCCCTGATCTTCTTCGGCCGGGCCTTCCTGGCCGAAGCCACGCCCCGCCTGGAGCGCATCGCCCTGGGCCTCATCCTGGGCGGCGCCCTGGGCAACGGCCTCGATCGCCTTCGCCACGGTCACGTGGTGGATTTCATCGACGTCATCATCCGCGGCTGGCACTACTGGACCTTCAACGTGGCGGACAGTTTTATCGTCTGCGGGGGCATCCTGTTCGCTTGGACAATGTTCTTCACACCCCGGGAAACCCCCGAGCAGGCCTAGGTCAAGCCGGGAGTGGAAGCAGGCCCAGTTCCTCGCGGTGCTCGTGGAGCACGGCGAGGATGCGGGCCAAGTGCTCCTCCTCCGTGCCTCCGACGGCGTCCATGAGCAGACGGAATCCCTCGGCCACTTCGAAGCGGTCTACGCCTGCGGCGAAGGCCTTGTCCTTGAGCTTCTTCTTCACGGAGGAGGGCTTGATGCCTTCGGTCCGCTCGGGCCGCACCAGGGCCACGGCCATGCAGAATCCGGTGATCTCATCCGAGGCGAGCAGCGCCTTGTCCAACAGGGAGTCGTAGCTCACGCCCCACTGGGTGAAGTGCGCGCTGATGGCGTGGGCGAGATCTTCATCGCCGCGCTCCCGCAGCCAGGCGACGATGCGCTTGGGGTGCTCCGTGGGCCACTGGTCGTAATCCGCATCGTGCAGCAGGCCCGCGAGGCCGAAGCGCTCCACGTCGCCGCCCACCTTCACCGCGAGGTCCCGCATCACCAATTCCACGGCCCGGGCGTGGACCCGAAGTTTGGGGGAGGGAGTCCATTCAGATAGGAGTTCCCACGCCTGTTCTCGGCTAAGCATATAACCCTCGCGACTTTGCTTGCAGGATACCCCAGCGCCCGGCGAAATCGCGTGGGGCGGGCCTCGAGTCCTGTGTCACAGAATCACTCCGTTACCCTAAAATCAGAGGATCGGCTCAGGTTTGCCGATTTTTTATTTGGACGGAGACTGCATGCGAAGTGCGATCAAGCGGGTTGGATTTGGCCTTGTGGCTCTGGGTGCCGCACCGGTGGTGGCACAGACGCCACCGCCTTCTCCGCTCGCCCTCTCCGTCAGCGAGGCTTTCCGCCTGGGCTTTTCGGTGACGGGTGCGGGGGCCCGCGCCACGGGCATGGGCGGCGCCTTCGTCGCCGTGGCAGATGATGCCACCGCCGCCTCGTTCAATCCCGCGGGCCTCGCGCAATTGCGGACCTTCGAGGTTTCGTTGGTGGGCCGCCGCAGCACCTTTGACATGGAGCTGGGTGCGGAGCGGGATCCCAAAGCCACGGGGTTCAATCCCATGTACGACACCTATCACGGCAGCAGCAAGACGGAGCCCCAGTTCATGAGCTTCACGGCCCCGTTCATGATCGGGGAGCGCAACGCGGTGATCCAGGTGAGCCGCCAGCGGCTGTTCACCATGAACATGGATTACGGCCGCGAATGGTTCGCGCAGGATGCCGTGGATCCGACGGCATCCCGGCAGCTCCACGAGCAGGTTGCGCAGGAAGGTTCCGTGGAGCGTTGGAGTGTGGCCGGGGCTATCGATCTGACCCCCCGCCTCATGGTGGGTTTGGCCTGGAATTCCTGGGGCGGCCATTGGACCTTCCATGGTGAAGGCCTGGCGGTCCAGGTGCCGACGCCGCGGTTCCGCGGCCCCATCGAAGCCACCGCCGTCCTCGATCAGGACAACCATCTCCATGGGGAGAACTTCACGCTGGGGATGCTCTGGCGTGGGGAGACCGTGCGGGTAGGGGTTTCCTACCAGAACCCGTTCACGGCCAAGTACCGGTACTCCGGACACTACACGGGCGTCACCAGTTTCACCCTCCTGAAGGTCGTGGACTTTGATCTGGAGACGGCCGGCGCCACCTATGACGTGCACTGGCCGGAGACCTTCTCCGCGGGGATCAGCTATCGCCCCCATCCCCAGTTCCAGGTCGCCTTGGATTGGAGTCGGACCCCCTGGAGCAAGGCGAAGATGAGCGCCCCGGGAACCGTCTTCGACGGGCAGAATTTCCTGGATCCGGCCTCGCCTTCCACCAATGGGACCGGCGGCCTGATGAAGCCCGGCATTCCCGCGGATACCGAGGCCCTTCGGGGGGGCGTGGAATACCTCATGATGGTCGGCCGGGTGATCGTGCCCCTGCGAGCCGGGTATTTCAAGGAGCCCCAGCCCATGCGGAACCAGAAAACGGGCGAGAACCGCGTCTTGAAGGGGTTCACGCTGGGCGCCGGGGTGAAGGTGGGCCCCGTGCTCTTCGACATGGCCTACAAGATGGGCAAGAGCACGCGCAACGTCAGCAACTTGAACACCACCCTCTCGGCGGCGGAAACCACCGTGTTCGGGGATTCCGTCGGGGTTGAAGAAGAGAAGCTGAAGACCCGCGAGATGGTGTTCTCCGTGATCTACCAGTTCAAGGGCGAGTGGATCCGCAATGCCACCCGCTGGTTGGTGGTTGGCGGCGGCGAGTAAGCGTGGCGCGCCTGGTTCACCCGGTTGCCTTCGTCGCTGCGGCTTTGGCCGCGGCGCTGCCTTTGGCTGGGCAGTCCATGGGCACGTGGTACGACGCCTACGAGGCCGGGCTGGCCGCCCAGGCCAAGGGGCAGCACGCCCAGGCCCTGGCCGCCTTTCAGCGCGCGGCTGGGCTCAAGCCCCAACCGGGGAACCGCATCCTCACCTATGGCCTGAACTCCCTGGACACCTACCATCCCTACCTCCGCTCGGCGCAGAGCGCGCTGGCACTCGGCTTGGCGGACGTGGCGGAGGATGCCCTGAAGCGGAGCGCCCAATTCGCGAAGGAACCTGCGGCGGAGCGAGAACGCCTAGCGCAGCAGTTGGCCGCGCTCAAGGCCGCGCAACGGCCTGCAGCTCCACCCGTGGCGGCTCCGAAGCCGGAGCCCCAGCCTTCCCAACCGGCTCCGGCCCCGGTCCAGGTGCCACCGCAACCTGTGCCGGCGCCTCCCGCGCAGGCCCAGCCCTCCACGGCCCCGCTGCAGGTTGCCCCGGCCAAGTCGTCGATGAGTCCAGCGCCCTCTGCGCCGAAGCCCCAGGCTGAACCACACCCCACGGTGCAGCCCGTCCAGGCGCAGCCAGCCCCGGCTCCGGTCACCCAAGCGCAAGCGGCTCCTCCCACCCAAGCACCAACGGCTTCGGCGGAAGTCCCGAAGCCATCCTCCAAGCTTCCCCTGGTGGGGGGATTGGCGGGTGGTGCGGTCTTAGTGCTGGGAGGATTCCTCCTGGCCCGTCGCAAGAAGGGTCCCGCCGCGGTGGTCCCATCCCCTGGGCCCGATCAAACCGTAGCCCTTCCGCGCACTCAGAGCGGGCAGGGGATCACGGGCGGCAATTCCTCCGAGGTGACCCAGCAGGGGCAGTTGAAGGTGGGGCGGTACACCCTGCAGCGGGTGCTGGGGAAAGGTGCCTGCGGCACCACCTACATGGGCGTGAAGGATGAGAACGGCTTGGAGGTGGCCATCAAGGTGCCCCATCCGCACATGCTGGAAGATGGGGAATTCATGGCCCGCTTCCGCCTGGAGGCGGAGCTGGGCGCGCGCCTCGTGCATCCGAAGATCGTGCGCATCATCGATCCCGGACCGCCGGAAGGTACGCCCTGGCTGGCCATGGAACTGGTCAAGGGGGAGACCCTCGACACCCTCGTGAAACGGGAAGCCCCCTTTTCGCTGCTCCGCACCTTGGATCTGGCCATCGATATTACCGAGGCCATGGCCTATGCCCATGCCAAGGGCGTGGTGCATCGGGATCTGAAGCCCGCCAACATCATGGTGAGCCCCCAAGGCGCCCAGGTGCTGGATTTCGGCATCGCCCGCCTCACGGAAGGCGTGGGCATGACCGCCACGCAGGTGTTCATCGGCACGCCCCTGTACGCCTCGCCCGAGAGCGTGTCCCACAGCAAGGTGGGCCCTGGGGCCGATCGCTACGCCATGGGATGCATCCTCTTCGAATTCCTCACAGGCAAGCCCCCCTTTCTGGGGCCCAGCACCTTCGCCACCCTCCAGATGCACCTGTCGTCGCCCCTGCCGGATCTCGATGCGCTCCGCCCGGGGCTGCCCCCTCGCCTGGTGCGCCTGGTGCAGCGCCTCACGGACAAGAAGCCGGAGCAGCGCCCCGAGGATGGCGAAGCGCTGATGATCCTGAAGGAGATCCGGGCCGAGCTGGGCTGAACCCGGCTCAGGGCACCAGGATCATGGGCTTCAGCTCGCCGGGGCCCGCGTCGCCCTGATAGCGCACGTGCTCCAGGAAGAGCCCAGAAGCGGGCGCGGCCAGGGCGGACCAGAAGAGGGCGGCCTCGGGCCGGGGGCGCGAGAGATCCCGGGCGATGCGCGCGGCATCTGCACCGGCCTCGCCCCGGGCGCAGGCCACGGCGGCGCCCACCATGCGGCGGACCTGGCTGCGCTTGAAATGGGAGGCGGTGACGCGGAGCAGGATGAGGCTGCCGGACTGGGTCATCTCGCAGGCTTCGATCTTGCACCGGGGATCATCCTGCGCGTCGAGATCGGCGAAGGCGCTCATGTCGAAGGTGCCCTGGAAGGCCTTCCAGGCGCGTTCCAAGGCAACTAGATCCAGGCGCTGCTTGACCCACCAGATGAAGGGTTTGGCGAGGCCCGAGCGGCGCAGGGAGATCTGGTAGAGGTAGCTGCGGGACATGGCGTCGTGCCGGGCGTGGAAATCCGGGGAGCAGGCATAGGCCGCGCGCAATCCGATATCGCCGGGGAGGTGGGGTTCCAGCAGGCGAGGCAGATCCCGATGGTTGGGGGCGCCCGTGGGCTCCAGATGCAAGTGGGCCACCTGGCCGAGGGCGTGCACGCCCGCATCGGTGCGGCCACTGCCCATGAGGGTCACGAGGCGGAGTCCGGCCTGGCGAACCGCGTGCTCGATGCTGCCGGCGACGGTGCGCACGCCCTCAGCAGACTGGCGTTCACCCTGGCGCTGCCAGCCCTGGAATTTACCGCCTTCGTATTCCAGTACCAGCCGGTAGGCCGTCACGAGGCCCAGGGGCTTGGCGGGGCGGATGCGGGAGCCGGGCCGAGGACCGGGGGCCCCGGGGCGGGAGGTGGGCCGGCTCACACGCCCTCGATGACGGCGCGCACCGCGGCCACGAAGGCATCGGGATCGTGGATGGGCTTGGGGTAGTAGCCTTCGGCGCCGGTCTCGGCGAGGAACTTCTCCTTGTCACCGTACATGGCGTGGGCCGTGGCGAGGAGCACGGGGATGTGCCGACAGGCCGCATCGGCCTTGAGCAACTTGGTGATGGCCAGGCCATCCACCTTCTTACCCTCCCAGGTGCTGCGCGTGAGGCTCACGTCCATGACGATGGCCAGCAGATCGCCTTCCCGGGCCAGTTGCAGGATCTCGGGCACGTCCTCCGTGTGGATCACCTCATAGCCGCCCTTTTTCGCCAGGACGACCTTGATGAACTTCACGTTGATGGGGTCGTCCTCCACCAGGAGGATGCGATTGGACATGGACGGTGACTCCGTAGATAGTCTATCGGAAAAGGGCTCTGGGCTCTTGGCTATAGGCTCTGGCCGAATTCGCCCCGGCCGAACCGCCGTGACTAGCCGTACTCAGCAAAAGCCGAGAGCCCATAGCCCAGAGCCCAGCTCAGGCGCCGCGCTGCTTCCGATATTCCAGATCCTCGAGCACAGCGTCGGGCACCCGGAGGCTTCCACGGCCCACGCCCAGGCGCAGGCCGGGCTTGTTAGTGCCGTGGTAATCGCTGCCGCCGCTGACGGCCATGCGGAGCTTCTCAGACAGCCGCAGGAAGTGGTGCTGCTGGGCGGGCTGGTACTCGCCGTAGTAGGCTTCGAAGCCCTCCACGCCCTGGCGTTGGAGCTCGGCCATGGGTTCCCGCCAGTCGAACTCACCCCGGTAGAACCGACCCGGGTGGGCCACGATGGGGATGCCCCCGGCCTCGCGGATCCAGCGGGCGGCCTCGGCGGGTTCCAACTCTTCCCGCTCCACGAAGGCGGGCCCGTTGTCGCCGATGAGGCGGTCGAAGGCCTCCTGGGCCTTGGTGACGTACCCCTTGGCCTTCAGGGCCAAGGCGAAGTGCATGCGGGAGATGAGGGGGCTGTCGGCGTGGGCCTGAACGTCTTCCAGCTCGATGGGGCAGCCCACTTCCTTCAGGCGCTTCACCATGCGGCCGTTGCGATCGTCACGGCGCTCCCGGAGTTCTTTAAGCCGGGTCTGAAAGGTGGCATCGGTGGGATCCACCAGGAGGCCCAGCATGTGCAGGCTGCGGTCCAGGAACTTGCAGCTGAGCTCCGTGCCCGCGAGCAGCTTCACCTTCACGTGGGGCTGCATGGCCAGGAAACGGGGGATGCCGTCCAAGGTGTCGTGGTCGGTCAGGCAGGCCGCGGTGAGCCCCGCCTCCTCGGCCATGAGGGCCAGGGTTTCCGGGGCATCGGTGCCATCGCTGTAGAGGGAGTGGAAGTGGAAGTCGATCATGGAACCTCCATTCTCTCACCGATGGGGGGGATCACCCCTTTTCCATGCGGCCGTTCGCCCGATAGATGGCCGCCAGCAGCACCGCCACCGCCTGGAAGAGCTCCGGCGGGATGAGTCGGTCGATTTCAAGGGGCTCGAGGGCCGCCATGAGGGCGGGGTCCCGCTCCACGGGAATGCCCGCCTTGCGGGCCTCCTCCAGGATGCGATCGGCGAGCTTCCCCTCGCCCCGGGCCACCAGACGCGGAGCCGAGTCCTGGTAAGGAGCTTCGGGGCGGTACCGCAGGGCGGCGGCCCGGGGCCGTTGGATGCGCGACATGGGGTTCTGATCGGCACAAAAATGCCCCGGCTGGAGCCGGGGCATTTTCAGGAAGGGCAGGGACTACTGGACGAAGGAGTTCTCGTCCACCTCGTCCGGCAGTTCCTCGGTGGTGAGGCGGCGGAAGAGGGGCACGTCGGAGAGGCTCCACAGGCTCATGTAGGCAAAGCCGCTGAAGAACAGCCACAGGAAAGGCACGGAGGCCCACTTGCGGATGTAGATGGAAACCACCAGGGCGCCGAAGTAGTACACGGCGAAGAGGGCTTCGAGGTAGGTGACGAGGCTCTTGGGCACCTTGTAGGCGCGGCGCTGAACGGATTTGCCGCCGGCTTCGACGCCCAGCTTGGGGGTGCGCTTGAATTCCTTGTCGTCGGTGAAGAAGCCTTCCAGCACGGCCTTGGCCTGGTTCAGGGCGAGGCCGATGCCGAGGCCCATGAGGGCGGGGATGTACTTGATGCGCCGGGCCCAACCGCGGTTATCGGTGAGCTCGCGCTGGGAGAGGCCGAAGTAGAGGCCCACGCTCACGGCGTTCAGAAGGAAGAAGGGGCCATCGGTGGCGAGCAGCACGTACCAGGGGGTGCCGGCGCGGAGGATCATGCAGGGCACCATGAGCACGGCCAGGATGACCATGAGCATGTAGTTGCAGTTGGCCGTGAGGTGGAACCAGCACTCGAGCTTGGTATGCAGGCTCTCCTTGCTGGTCCAGATGGTCTTCATGAGCTTGCGGATGACCTGGGCGTTGCCCTTGGCCCAGCGGTGCTGCTGGCTCTTGAAGGCGTTCACTTCCACGGGGAGCTCGGCGGGGACGACGAGATCCTTGAGGTAGACGCCCGTCCAGCCCTTGAGCTGCGCGCGGTAGGAGAGATCCGCGTCCTCGGTGATGGTGTCGTGCTGCCAACCGCCGGCATCGGCGATGGCGGCCACGCGCCACATGCCCGCGGTGCCGGAGAAGTTGAAGAAGGCGTTGGAGCGGTTACGGGCCGTGTGCTCGAAGACGAAGTGACCGTCGAGCAGGATGGCCTGCACCTGGGTGAGCAGGCTGAAGTCGCGGTTGATGTGCGCCCAGCAGCCCTGTACGAAGGCGACCTTGGTGTCGGCGAAGTGGGGCACGGCGTTGCGGAGGAAATCCTCGGTGGGGATGAAGTCGGCATCGAACATCGCCACCAGCTCGCCCTTGGCGACCTTCAGGCCCTCGTGGAGGGCGCCGGCCTTGAAGCCGGTGCGGTCGGTGCGGTGCAGGTGCTGGATGTCGTAGCCCAGGGCGCGGTAGCGATCGCAGACGGCCTTGGCGAAGCCCATGGTCTCGTCGGTGCTGTCGTCCAGGAGCTGGATCTCGAGCTTCTCCTTGGGCCAATCCATGCGAATCACGGAATCCACGAGGCGCTCGACCACGTTGATCTCGTTGAAGATCGCCAGCTGCACGGTGACGTGCGGCAGGTAGTTGGCGTCGCCCTTGGGCTGGGGCACGTCCTTCTTGTGGCGGAAATAGAGCACCAGCATCCACAGGCGATGCGCACCGTAGACGCTGAGGACGGTCAGAATGGCGAAGTAGGTTCCAAGAACCAGGTTCTTCAGGATGTCCAAGCAGGGCTCCCCAAGGCGGCTAGGCCGTCGCCTTTATTTTGCCAAAGAATCTTTGGAATACCAACGGTTTAATTGGATTTTTTCATGTCGGAGGCATGCACCTTCCGATAGGATTGGCACTTACGATTCGGGAACCCAATGGGCGAGCAAGACAAGCTTCCACAGACCATCGGCCGCTATGAGGTCCTCCGGGTCCTCGGTGCGGGGGCGATGGGCAGCGTCGTCCTAGCGGAGGATCCCCGCATCAAACGCAAGGTGGCCGTCAAAACCGTGAAGATGGACGCCATCCGCAACGAACAGGATCGCCATGAGTTCATGGCCCGCTTCCAGCGCGAGGCTGAGGTCAGCGGCCTCCTGAACCACCCCGGCATCGTGGCCATTTACGACGTGGGCGAGAGCGAGCAGGGTCCCTTCTTGGCCATGGAATACGTGGCGGGCAAGCCCCTGGACGCCCTCATCAAGGCCCAGACGCCCCTCACCCTGGGGCAGCGCCTGAAGATCGCCGCCGCCGTGGCCGAGGCTCTGGATCACGCTCATGCCCGCGGCATCGTCCATCGCGATGTCAAGCCCGGCAATATCATGGTTTCCGAGGATCTGAAGCCCAAGCTCATGGACTTCGGCATCGCCAAACGCGAAGATGCCAGCCTCACCCAGACTGGTACCTTCCTGGGCACCCCCAGCTACGCCAGTCCCGAGCAGATCAAGGACGGAACGGTGGACAACCGCTCCGACATCTTCTCCTTTGGTGTGCTCGTCTTCGAACTGATGAGCGGCCAATCGCCCTTCCCGGGCAGCAGCATCAACACGATCCTCTACAAGATCGTGAACGAGCCCCCCGTCGAGGTGCAGCCCCCGGTGACGGGCATCCTGCCCGAAGGCTGGAAGCGGGTCTTCGATCGCGTGCTCTCCAAAAAGCCCCAGGACCGCCACCCTTCCTGCACCACCTTCGTTCGGGATCTGGTGGACGCGGTGGCCGAAGGCGAGAAGATCGACCGCCACGAGCTGCTGGGCATCCTCAAGCAGGGCGGGGAGGGGCCGCTGCCCCAGATCGTGAGCCGGGCCCACGACGAGACGTTGCTGGTGCCCCAGGCTGAAGGCGCCAAGGGCAAGGGCCTTTACATCGGCGGCGGCCTGGTCGCCGCGGCGGCCATCGCGGCCTGGGTGTTCCTCAGCGGCGGATCCAAGCCGGTGCTCATCAAGAGCAATCCCGATGGCGCCACCGTCTACATCAATTCCCTGAAGCAGGATCAGCAAACCTCCTTCAATTTCAATTTGAAGGAAGGCGATCTGGTTCGACTCGAAGCCCGGGGATATCAGCCTTCCAAGGACATTCGCTACACGAAGACGGAGCCCTTCCCACCCGAAATCCCGCTCGCCCCCATCATCACGCGGGTGGAGCTGAAGTCCGATCCCGAAGGCGCCTCCGTGGTGCTCGAAGGCAAGGAAGCTGGCGTCACGCCCCTGGTGATCGAAGCCTGGAACCAGGGCGTCGCCCATGACCTCACGCTGACCAAGGGCGACCTCATGTACACCCGCCGTTTCTCGGTGGGTGAAGCTCCCGGCGAAACCACGCTGAAGTTGGAACGGCGCGTCAGCGCCGCCACAGCGGAACCGCCCCTGGACCCCAACGCGAAGGGCTTCCTCACGCTGAAGGGCAGTTTCTCCGTCGCCCTCAAAGTCGATGGCGCGGATCATGGCCAGGTGGCTCCCGGCGGCAAGGTGGAGTTGGCCCCCGGCTCCCACAAGGTGGACCTCACCAGCGGCAAGGTTTTCTTCAAGGAAAGCCGCACCATCACCGTGACTCCCGGCCAGGCCAGCGCCCTCAGCCTCCCAGGCCTCGCCAGCATCACCGTGGAAACCTTCCCGGGAACCGGTCGCGTCTTCATCGATGGCGCCGACGCCGGCATCGAAAGCGACCAGTCCTCCGTGAGCGTCGTCCACGGCACCCACACCATCACCGTGAAGGGTCCCAAGGGCTCCAAGTCCGTCACCGAGAACATTGGCGGCGACAAGGCCATCAAGTTCCAGCTCTGATTCCCGGGAATCCCCGTGGACGCTGAGCCCCTTCCGCGATAAACTGTTCCCCCATGGCTGGGTAGCTCAGGTGGTTAGAGCGAGGGTCTCATAATCCCTAGGTCGGCGGTTCGAGTCCGCCTCCAGCCACCAAGACAGAAGGAGGACGGTTGACCCGCCCTCCTTTTTTCTTGCCGGGGTACGGATGAGGCGGACTCGAACCGCCGAGAAGCAGGGGCCGGCCAGGTAGCCCACAGCGAGCAAGGCCCCAGTGGGGCCTGCGCAGCGGCTGTGGGCGTGGCCAGCCACGCGCGCGGTTCGAGTCCCGATTTTCCAGTTTTCGAGACCCTATTCAGCTTTCCCCCGAAGCACCCACCCCAATCCCACCGGCCCCACGATCGTCGTCAGCAGCAGCGCCCCCACGACCCCGGCTTGGATCCCCGCGCTGAGCAATGGTTGGCCCCCCAGCTGCAGCTGGGCTCCCGCGGCCACGAAGATGAGCCCCACCTCGCCGCGCGGCACCATGCCCCAGCCCACCACGGAGCTGCGGAGGCCCTTGCCGGCGCCGAAACCCGCGACCCACTTCCCCACGAGGCCAAGGGCGGCCAGCACGGCCGCGAATCCCAACGTCGCCGGGGTGAAGAGCGCTTCCGGATCCACCTTGGCACCCATCAGCAAGAAGAAGAGGGGGCTCATCACGGCTACCAGGGGATGGATCAACTCCTCCAGGCTGTGCCGCTCCCGGTGTTCGAGGTCCACCAGGTGGGCGGGCTCCAGGATGAGGCCGGCGGCGTAAGCACCCACGATGGTGGCGAGCCCGGCGAGGTTGCCGAGGTAGGCGAGCAGGAAGGCGAAGGCGAGGCCCAGGGGGAGGAGCAGGCTCTCGGAGCGCAACCGGTTCGCCAGGGCGAAGAGGCGCGGGGTGAGGAACCGCCCGGCAGTGAGCGCGAGGGCGAGGAAGCCCAAGGCTAGGCCCAGCGTGCGCGCCAGGGGGCCGAGGGGCAGGGGGCCGCCCGTGGCGCTGGCGGCGACGAGGCCGCTCACGAGGGTGAGCACCAGAAGGCCCAGGACGTCATCGATGACGGCGGCTCCCACGATGACGCGGCCTTCCAGACTGTCGCTGGCGCCCTGCTCTCGGAGCACCTGGGCGCTGATGCCGATGGAGGTGGCGCACATGCACGCGCCGATGAAGAGATCCACGGCGAAGGGGGTGCCCTGGGGCAGGAGGAACCAGGCGCCCGCGAGGCCCATGGCCATGGGTGCGACCACGCCGATGAGGGCGACCCGCAGGCTGGGCAGGCCCACTCGCACCATCTGGGGCACGGAGCTTTCGAGGCCCACGGCGAACATCAGCACCACCACGCCGAGGTTGGCGAGGACGCCAGCGCCTTCAGATGCGGCGAGATCCGGGATCCAGGGGAGCTTCCGATGGAGGGCGGCCAGGGCCACGCCGGCCGCCAGCTCTCCGGCCACCACGGGGAGCTGGAGGCGCTGGAACAGCTCGCCGGCGAGCTTGGCCACGATCCAGGCGAAGGCGAGGATCATCAGGGTGTGGGCGAAGGGGTCCGCGGAGAGCAGGGCCAGGGGCGGCATGGAACCTCGGGGGTTCCTGGATTCTAGCCATGAAAAAGGCCCCGCGAGGCGGGGCCTTTTTCAGACTTGAACCGATCTCAGAGGGAGAGCTTGCGGGCCTCGAGCAGGCTGCCCTGGGCCTTTTCCAGGGCCGTGACGGCCTTGGCGTACCCGATGCGGGACTGGAGTTCGTTGCTCTTGGAGGCGTCGAGATCGTTCTGCTTGGAGAGCACGAGGAAGTTGGTGCTCATGCCGTTCTCGAACTTCTTCTGCTCAGCTTCGAGATCCTTCTCCCGGAAGATGCGTGTCTTCTCCGCCGCGGCCACGCCTTTGCTGGCGGCCTCCAGATTGCGGTAGGCGGTGCGCACTTCGAGGATGATGCTCAGCTCCTGATCCTTGTAAGTCAGTTCCGTCTGGCGGCGGTTGGCCCGAGCCTGGGCCTGAACGCCCCGGGCGGCCTTGTTGAAGATCGGGATGGAGAAGGTGAGGCCCACGTTGTAGCCGGGGTACTTTCCACCGGTGAGATCGCTGTTCACGGGGGAGAGCTTGTCGGCGTTGGCGGCGTTTCCCGTGTAGCCGATGGTGGCATCCAGCTGGGGGAGGAGCCGGTTGTTGGCGGCGTGTTCCTGGATGAGGGTGGAATCCACGTTCAGCTTCGCAGCCTTCAACTCCACGCGCTTCTCGATGGCCATGCGCTCGGAGGTGGGCTCCTCCACGGCGATGGGGGCCACGGTGGGCATGTCGGCGGTATCGATGGCGGTGGGCTTGCGGTCGGGGTAGAGGGCGCGGATGAGGGCATCCTTGGCGTTGAGGAGCTGGGCCTCGGCGCTGATGATGTCCTGCTCACGCTGGGCCACGGTGGCCTGGGCGCTGGTGACCTCGATGGGAGCGAGGGTGCCGACCTGCACGCGGATTTCGTTTTCCTTGAGCTGCTTCTGGGCCAGAGCCAGGGACTGCTGCTTGTTGTCCAGGTTCACTTTGGCGAACACCACGTCCCAGTAGAGTGATTCGGTGGTGGCCACCAGGTCGATGATGGCCTTCTGGTAGGACAGGTCGGCGACCTTGGAACCGTTCTGGGCCACGATCAGGCGTGTGGCGGTGGCTTCACGGCCGAAGCCTCGCAGGAGGCTCTGGGTGTAGGAAGCGCTGAAGGTGCCGTCGTAGGCGGTGGGGCCGCCCAGGGGGCCACCGTTCGTTTCGGAGACGAAGTAGCTCGGCGCGTAGGTGGCGCTGAAGGTGCCGCCCCACTCGAAGGGCTTGAGCACGCTCGCCGTGGCGGTGCGACTGAAGGTCGTCATCTCGCCCGCGGTGGAGAGGCTGTAATCCTTCTTCTTCGAGATATTCGCGGAGGCGCCGAGGTTCCAATCGAAGGCACCCCCCTCGATGAGCACGTTGGCCTTGGAGTAATCGCGGGTGCTGGCGGCGATGCCCACCTGGAGATTGTTCTTAAGGGAGGTCTCGATGGCTTCCTGCAGGCTCAGGGCCTTGGGGCCCTCCTGAGCGACGAGCGGAAAGGCCAAGAGCAGGGCAGGGAGGGTGAGGACTCGCTTCATCGGTACTCCGGAGTGAAAGAACCAGTGGTGAACAGGCAACCTACGAAGTCAGGGGGGGAGGCGTTTAGGGCCTGGAAGCAGGATGCCTGGATCCGGCGATGCCGGAAGGCCGGGATTCATCATCTGTTGAAATACCCGCCGAGCGGAAGCAGCCAGGGGGCGAGCCGGAATGGGGCCGGGGTGACCCCGGCCTCCAGGGCCTACTTGGTGAGGCTGCGGGCGATGACCATCCGCTGGATCTCGGATGTGCCTTCGTAGACGGTCGTCACGCGGACGTCACGGTAGAGGCGCTCCACCACGTATTCGCGGGAATAGCCGTACCCGCCGAAAATCTGGACGGCGCGGTCGCACACCCACACGGCGCTCTCGGTGGCGAACAGCTTGGCGGTGGCGGCTTCCAGGGTGCAGGGCTTTCCGGCGTCCTTGAGCATGGCGGCCTTGTAGATGAGCAGGCGGGAGGCCTCCACCTTGGCGTGCATCTCGGCCAGGTAGATCTGGATGGCCTGGTGTTCGCCGATGGGCTTGCCGAAGGAGTGGCGGGTCTTGGCGTACTGCACGCTCTCGTCCAGAGCGCGCTGCATGATGCCCAGGGCCTGGGCGGCGATGCCGATGCGGCCGCCGTCGAGGCCGCCAAAAGCCACCTTGAGGCCGTCGCCGGGCTGACCCAGCATGTCGTCGTCGGCCACGAAGGCGTCTTCCAGGGTGACCATCACGGTCTTGGAGGAACGGAGCCCCATCTTCTCTTCGGGCTTGGACATGATCACCCCGGGCTGATCGGCGTCGAGCACGAAGGCGCTGATGCCCTTCTTGCCAAGTTCGGGGTGGGTGATGGCCATGGTGACGAAGTAGCGGCCCACGCCGCCGTTGGTGATCCAGGCCTTGGCGCCGTTCAGCTTCCAGCCGCCCTCCACCTTGGTGGCCTTGCACTTGAGGGCCGCGGCGTCGCTGCCGGCATCGGGTTCCGTGAGCATGAAGCCGCCCAGTACCTGTCCGGAGGCCAGGGGTTTGAGGTACTTCTGCTTCTGCGCCTCGGTGCCGAAGGCCGCGATGGGGGCGCAGGCCACGGAGTTGTTCACGCTCATGGTCACCGCCACGGAGGCGTCCGCGTAGGCGATCTGTTCCAGGGCGAGGATGTAGCTGAGGGCGTCCACACCAGAGCCACCGTAGGCCTCGGGCACCATCATGCCCATGAAGCCCATCTCGCCGAGCTGGCCGATGATGGCCTTGGGGAATTCGGCGGTGTGATCCCGGGCCATGGCCCCGGGTTCGATCTCGGCCGTGGCGAATTCGCGAGCGGCTTCCTGGATGGCGAGCTGATCTTCGGATAGGGCAGGAAACATGGGTCGCTCCAAAACAGCCCAGGATACCCCGGGTTGCGGAGGGTCCGAAGCCCTTGTCTTCCGGGTCACAGACCGGAGGCGGGCTCCGGCGTGTTTTCAGCCAGGGGGAAGCGGAGCAGGAAGGTGGTTCCTCGGCCCACCACGCTGTGGACCTCGATTTCGGCACTCATGAGATCCACGAGGGATTTCACGGAGGCAAGGCCCAGGCCCGTGCCGGAGCCGATGGATTTGGTGGTGAAGAAGGGCTCGAAGATCTTGGCCTGGACGTCCTCGGACATGCCGATGCCGCTGTCGGAGACGATGAGCAGCGCGCCGGCCCGTCCATCCTTCAGGTTGCAGGCCTGAACTTCCACGAGGATGCGGCCAGAGCCTTCGATGGCGTCCTTGGCGTTCAGCACCAGGTTGATGATGATCTGATCGAGGCGGGTGGGGTCCCCGGGGAGGAGCATGGGTTCGCCAGGCACCCGCACCACCAGGGAGACGTAGGCGGGGAGGGCGGCCCGGAGCATGGAGATGAGCTGCTTCAACTTCGCCGGCAGGTCGAAGCTCGCGTCGGAAGCCACCTCTTCCCGACCAAAGGCCATGAGCTGATTGGCGAGGGTGCCGGCCTGATCCGAGGCCTGCTGGATGGCCTCCAAATCCCCGGGTTGGATGGGGCGCCCTTCGGCCAGGTCCTGCCCCACGAGCAGGGCATAGTTCTTCATCACGCCAAGCAGGTTCTTGAGATCGTGGGCGAGGCCCGCGCCGAGGCTGGCCAGGGCGTTGATGCGCTCAGTCCTCAGCAGGAGCCCTTGGGCTTCCTCCAGATCCCTCGTGCGGGCCTGGACCCTCTGGTCCAAGTCCAGCGTGAAGGACCGGAGGTCCCGCAGGGCGAGGACCATGCGGAGCACCACCAGCATGGTCATGCCGATGCCGAGCCCGATGAGGGTGCGATCCCACCGGGTGGGGGCGAAGAAGAGGAAGCCCAGGCCCACGGGGAGGCAGATGAGGGTGGGGAGGATGGGCCCCAGCATGTCCAGGATCCGTTCGTTGAGGAGCCGCGATACGCCGGAATCCGCATGGTCGGCGGGGTCCGCCGGATCCAGGGTGGCCAGCAGGAGGGCCACGCCGGCACCCAGCACCAGCAGATCCAGGGGATGCCCCAGGTAGTACTTCCCCGCGAGACCCAAGGGAACTTGGGCGAGGGTCTGGATGAACGAGATGAGGAATCCGGCGCCGATCCAGCCGAGGGTGCCCTTGAGCCGCCCCCACTGGCCGTAGGCCAGGTAGAAGATGAGCCCGAGGATGGAGGCGTTCCCCACCAGGAATAGCAGGCTGGTGGCCTTCACGAGGAAGGGGATTTCGGGAGGCTGGCACAGTGGTTCGAGGGCCACGGCCCAGCCCAGGAAGAGGACGGCCAACCCGAGGCCCAGGGCATCCAGGCCCTTCTGCAGATGCTCCGAACCTTCCCGGGACATTCGGGGCCAGGCGGCGAGGGCCAGGCCCATGAGGAGCAACGCGAGCAGCGCGAGGCCATCCCCCGGGGAGGGGAACTCGGGCAGTCGGTTCGTTCGGAAGGCCACCAGGAGCGGATAGGCCTGGCAGAGGGTCTGGGCCAGGAAGCAGGTGGCGATGAACCGCCACTCCGTGCGGGAGGCGGGCTGGAGGGAAGACCTCCGCCAAGCCGCGAGGGCGGCCTGGAAGAACACAAGGAAGTTCAGGAGGTTCAGGGCGTTCGCCAACCTCAGTCCCGGCGGGAGGAAGGTAAGGCTCAGGCAACCCGCCGCCAGGTAGCCCAACGCCACCGCCCAGGAACTGGCCGGCATGCGCGCGCGGATACCCGAAGCGGAATTCATCATCGTCAACATGCTCTACGGAGCGAAAGGGGCTTTCCTTGAATTATGTGGCGGAATTTTCCAATGAGCGTTGAAGTTTGCGGAGCGCGGCTTTGCTGCCTTCCCACTTCATGAGGGCGTGGGCTTCCTCGAAGCCACACCATCGGAACTCGGTGTGCTCATCCGGGTGGAGCTGCACCGGTTGACGGGGATCCACTTCGAGGGCGAAGCAGGTCTCGGTGTTGAAGCGAGGCTCCGCGTCGGGAAAGCGGACCACGGAAGGATCCACCCAGAAGCTGTGGCGGAGGTCCAGGGCTCGGAAGCCGATGGCCGAGAGTCCGGTCTCCTCCTGGAGCTCCCGATGGGCGGCGGCCTCCAGGCTTTCGCCGGGTTCCAGCATGCCGGTGACGCTCTGCCACCAGAGGCCGGTGTGAGGGGTGCGCAGCATCATGAGGACCTCGGGGTGCGAGGCTCCCTGTCGCCAGGTGAGCGCGTTCACGCTGCGGCTGGGTTCCCGGGTGGGCTGCACCTCCAGGGCGAGCACCTGGCACAGGTGGGCTTGGAGGCGGTCGGCGGCCTCCTCCCAGGTGGGGCAGGCTTCGCCCAGCAGGCTGCGTAGGCTGCAGACGCCCTTGTCGGTGATGCCACAGGGCAGGATCCATTTGAAGTGAGGCAGGAAGGGATCCACGTTGAAGGCGAGGCCATGGGTGCTGATCCAGCGGCTGAGGTGGAGCCCGATGGCACCCAGCTTCTCCAGGCCCCGGGGGGTGTCCACCCAGATGCCCGGGAAGCCCTTGAGCCGGTCGGCCACCACCCCGTAATCGGCAGCGGTGCGGATCATGGCCTCCTCCAGGCCGCGCACGAGCCGACCCACGTCCTGCCGGCCTTCGCGGAGGTTGCAGATGGGGTAGACGACGATCTGGCCAGGACCGTGATAGGTCACCTCGCCTCCCCGGTCCGTCTCGGCCACTTCAACGCCCTGCTGGTCCAGGAATTCGGGGGTGACGAGGATGTCGGCGCGGGTGGCGTTGCGGCCCAGGGTGAACACGGGGTTGTGCTCCAGGATCACGATCTGATCCGGCCTCCCCTCCTCCTGCACGTAGGTGGACAAAGCCTTCTGCATCCGGAGCCCCGCCGGGTAGAACACCCGCCCGAATCGGCGGATCTGGGCCGCCTTGGAACGCTGGAATCCGATGCCACTCATCCCGCTAGATTGACGGAGAGCGAGCAATCCTCCAATGGATGCGACTTGTCACTGCTCCCAAGGGGGTCCTCTGGCACACTGGGGCCTCATGTCCCTGGATCCCTCCCATATCGGCCGTTACCGCATTCTTGGCACCCTCGGACAGGGGTCCATGGGAACGGTGTACCTCGCCGAGGATCCGAGGCTGAATCGGGGCGTCGCCATCAAGGTGGTGCGGGCCGGCCTCGGGGATCCCGAAGTGCTGGCCCGGTTCCAACGCGAGGCGGAGATCAGCGCGAAGCTGCATCACCCGAATGTGATCACCATCTACGACGTGGGCGAGGAGCCCGGCGTGGGACCCTTTCTCGCCATGGAATTCGTGGATGGGGAAAGCCTCTCCGCCATTCTGAAGGCGGGCGCCATGCCTCCCACGGATGCGTTGGAGCTGCTGCTGCAGGCCCGGGAGGCGCTGGAAGCGGCCCACCGCGCGGGTATCGTGCACCGGGACTTGAAGCCCGAGAACTTCATGGTCTCCAAGGACCGCCACCTCAAGCTCATGGATTTCGGTATCGCCCGGGGCGATGGGGCCCGGGTCACCAAGACGTCGGACTTCCTGGGCACTCCGGCCTATGCCGCGCCGGAAGTCCTCAGCGGCGGGCAGGCGAGCCCCGCCAGCGATCGCTGGTCCTTCGCGGTGTCCGCCTTCGAGATGCTCACCGGAAAACTGCCTTTCCCTGGCGAGAGCGTGGGCTCCATCGTCTACGCCATCGTTCACCAGCCGCCGGTCTATCCCGATGGCGTGAGCGCGGAATTCCTGGCCCTCTTCGACCGGGCCCTCGCCAAGCGGCCCGAGGACCGGCACCCGGACCTGAAATCCTTCCTCCAGGAACTGGTGGGGGCCGTGGACCTGCCCGCGGACCACCGCAACCTGCTGGAGCGCCGGCTCGAGGGCACCCTTTCGGGCCTCTCGGCCTCGGGTGCCTGGTCAGCCCCCTCCAAGGCGGAGCACCCCGAATCCCGGCGCTGGAAGGTGCTGGCCCTGGCGGCCACGGGCCTGCTCACCCTGCTGATCGTCCAGCAGGTCTGGAATCGCCGTGAGCCCATCCGCAAGCTCACCATCACCAGCCAACCCGCGGGTGCGGAGGTGACGCTGGATGGACAGAAATTGGGGAAGACTCCGCTCCGGGAGTTCCTGGTCAAGGGAACGCCGCGCTCCCTCCTGGTGGAGAAGCCGGATTACGTCTCCGAAACCCACGAGATCGGCCCCACCGAAAACACCATCGAGGTCCAACTGCACCCGGCCTCTTTTTTCGTCTCCGTAAAGAGCGATCCACCCGGAGCTCAGATCTTCGTCAACGGGCATCCCGAGGGCACCACTCCCGTGGCGAAGCTGGAGGTGTCCGGCGAAGGGCGGCAGCTCATGGAGCTTCGCCTTGAAGGTTACGAAACCTGGACCGAGGCCCTGAAACGGGGCGAGGCCCTGGAAGATCCCATCCGCCTCCAGAAGATCGACCTGCCCGAGCCCAAGAAAGCCGACAAGGCGGCTCCCCACAAGGCCGCCGCCAAAAAAAAGGCCGATAAGAAAACGGACAAGAAGGCTGACAAGCCCGAAGAGCCCAGCAAGATCCGCAAGCTCCTCAAGGACCTCTTCAAGAAGGATTGAGGGCGAGCCGGAGCTTCTAGCTGAGCTTGTCGTCCGCCAGCACCTTGTCGGTCTGGGTGGCGCGGAAGGCCTGGAGCTGGCCACGAAGGGTCGCATCGTTCAGCGCGAGGATGGCCGCGGCCATGAGGGCGGCGTTGATGGCGCCGGCCTTGCCGATGGCCAGGGTGCCCACGGGGATGCCCGCGGGCATTTGCACGATGCTGAGTAGGCTGTCCATGCCGTTGAGGGCCTTGCTCTGCACGGGCACGCCGAGCACGGGCAGGTGCGTCTTGGCGGCGGCCATGCCGGGCAGGTGGGCGGCCCCGCCAGCGCCTGCGATGATCACCTGGATCCCACGCTCCGCGGCCTGTTCGCAGTAGCGGAAGAGCTTGTCCGGGGTGCGGTGGGCGCTCACCACCTCGGCTTCGAAGGGCACGCCCAGCTCACGCAGGGTGGCGGCGGCGTGCTCCATGGTTTCCCAGTCGGATTTGGAACCCATAATGACGCCGACGAGGGGATTGGCCATGGCAGAGCCCTTTCGCAAAGGAACAGTCTAGGGCCAGTTCACGCAAAATCTTGCCATTTGCGAGGGGCGCCGGCCGAGCAAAGCAAGGCGGCCGACCGGAGGTGTATTGGTAATACACGTAGGGGAGGCCAACGCAGGGTTGCGACAGCCGCCGCCCCTCGCCCTCTGGGTGGGTCCCTCTTCGCGCCCCCAGCCGTGTCGAGCCGCTTGCACGATGTCACCGCATCGCGCCGCGCGGCTCTCCTTGCTGG
>CAZTVL010000004.1:0-494114 GCA_964617215.1 uncultured Solibacteraceae bacterium
TGACGACTCTCATGGGCAGTGAAATCCAGGTGGAGAGCACCCCGGGGGAGGGCAGCTGCTTCCGTTTCCAGGTGACCCTGCGCCGGCCTGCCCACGAGCGACCCGCTGCCGGTGCGGACTTGCCTCCGGGGTTCATGGTGCTGGCCTTGGAGGATCACCCCCTCGCGGCGGAAGCGCTCCGGCTGCACCTCAAGGCCCTGGGCGCGGAAGTGGTGGTGACTGAAAACGAAGCCCAACTGATGGCCCAATTGGAGACGTCCCCGAGGGCTTTCGGAGCCCTCCTCGTTGACATCCACCATCGGCCCGAGGCCACCTTCCAGTTGATGGAACGCATCCGGGCCGTCCCCGCCTCGCGGCATCTGCCGATCCTCCTGGTGGCGCAGCTGGATCAGCTGCCGATCGCGGAATCCGCGCGAACCCAAGGATTGGCCCAGTACCTCACCACGCCCCTGCGGAGGGAGCGTCTGCGGGCCGCTTTGGCGGGCGTGGCGAACGAGGAAGGGCCCCGGGAAGCCGTCCATTTGGAAGCGCCCCGAGCCAGGGTTCTGGTGGTGGATGATGACCCCATGAACCGGCAAGTGGCGGTGGGCATGCTCCAGCAGCTGGGGTGCGCGGTGGTGGCCGTGGACAGCGGTCCCAAGTGCCTGGAGCTGGTGGGTCGGGAAGCCTTCGACTGGGTGCTGATGGATTGCGACATGCCCGGGATGGATGGCTTTGAGACCACGCGTCGGCTTCGGCAGGACTTGGCGGGCCGGGTGAAGGGGATCATCGCCCTCACGGCGCACTATGGCGGCGATGTGAAGGAGAAGTGCCGGGAAGCCGGCATGGATGGCTACCTCTCCAAGCCCCTGCGTCTGGAACCGCTCCTCGCCCAGTTGGAACGGGGCGTGATCCCGCCGACGGAAGCCGACGATTCCGGGGATCTCAAGAGTGGCCTGGATCGGCTGGCCCAGCGGGTGGGGGCCGATCTCGTGGAGGAGTTGGTGCAGTCCTTCGTCCAGGACGCGCCCATGCAACTCGCGGAAATGGAGCGGGCCGCAGCGCTCCGATCCATGGAGCAGGCCATCCGCTTGGCCCACAACCTCAAATCCAATGCGGCGGCCCTGGGATTGCGGGAACTCTCCGCCTGCGCCGCGGCCGTGGAGGCCGCTTTGGAATCTGGCAGTCCCGAGGGAGTGGAACACACGCTGGTGAAGTTCGGTGCTGCGCTTCCCCAGGCCCTGAGGGCCCTCCTGGAGACCCGCGTCGCCGGGTGATTAGCCCGCCGGGTTGGGCCGTGCCAGGCGCTCCAGGGTGCGCTTTAGGTCGTCGAGCAGGGCCGGATCAGAGACGGCCATGAAGATCGTGTCGTCGCCCGCCACTGTCCCCGCCAGGCCTTCCAGCTGCCGCTGATCCAAGGTGTAGGCCAAGGCCTGGGCGAAGCCTGGGAGGGTGCGGAGCACGAGGAGGTTGGGGGGCGCGGCGACCACCTGGAAGGAGGGCATCCCTGTGGGGCCCGCCTCCACGCGTTGATAGCGGCCGTCCCGTTTCTGCACCGAGAGTTTTTTGAGGTGCCGGCTCAGGGTGGGCTGGGTCAGCTCATGGCCATCACGCTGAAGGAGCTCGAGGAGGTGGGCCTGGTCGGCCACTTCGAACTGGGCCAGCAAGCGGAGGATGTCGGCATCCAAGGTCATGGGATCAGCATGCATGGTCGTGCATATGCATTCAAGTGAATGGGCCGAGAGTCCATCTTTCATGCGAGTTCTGAAAAACAATTTGCATAATATTCTCAAAAATGCAGAAATGTACGAATAGCATGCACGGACATGCAAGGATCCCCATGACCCTCCCCGCCCTCCAACCCACCTACGCGCCCTTCGCCTTCGAGATGGCCTCCGCTTCCGGGGACTTCATCCAGGACACCGAGGGCCAGGCCTGGCTCGACTTCTACGGCGGGCACTGCGTCGCCTCCACGGGTCATTGCCATCCCGCGGTGGTGGCGGCGATCCAGGCTCAGGCGGGCCAGCTGCTCTTCTACTCCACCGCAGGAAAGCTCGGCATCCGGGAGCAGGCGGCCGAGGCCCTCGTGGCCTTCGCGGCGGGCATGGCTTCCGTCTTTTTCTGCAATACCGGAGCCGAGGCCAACGAGAGCGCCCTCAAGCTTGCCCTGCAGCTCACGGGGCGGAAGCGGCTGGCGGCGGTGCAGGGGGGCTGGCATGGCCGCAGCCTCTTAGCTCTTTCGGTGACCGATGATGCGCCACTGCACCAAGGCCTCGAGTCCGTGCTTCACCACGCACGGATGCTGCCCTTCGGAGATCAGGCCGAGCTGGAGACCGTGGACTTCTCGGAGTTGGCGGCCGTGATCCTGGAGCCCATCCAGAGCATGGCCGGCTGCCGGGTGCACCCGATGGGCTGGCTGCGGAAGTTGCGGGAAAAGTGCACCGCCGCCGGCACCCTGCTCATCTTCGATGAAGTTCAGACGGGCTTTGGCCGGCTGGGCCACCCCTTCGCCTTCCACGCCTTCGGTGTGAAGCCGGACCTGGTGACCTGTGCCAAGGGCATCGCCAGCGGCGTGCCCATGGGCGCCCTGTTGATGTCCGAATCCGTAGCCGAGCAGGTGCGGCCGGGCATGCTCGGCAGCACTTTCGGGGGTGGCCCGCTGGCCTGCGCGGCCCTGTTGGCCACCCTGAAGGTCATCGCAGAGGAACAGCTCTGCCAGCGTGCGGGAGCCCTGGAAATGAAGGTGCGCACGGGCCTGCAGGGCAGCGTGGTCCAGGCGGTCACCGGACAGGGGCTCCTGCTGGGCCTGCAGGTGGGCTCCGTCGCCAAGGCCCTGAAGGATCACCTCTTCGCGCGCCACATCCTCGTGGGGAGTTCCCACGATCCGGCCGTGTTGCGCCTGATGCCGCCCCTCACCTTGAGCGATGGCTCGGTGGAAACCTTCCTCGAAGCCGTCCACGCCTTCTCCCCCCTCGCCGTCGGAGTTTGACCATGCAGCACTTCACGTCCATCCAGGACCTCGGCCCCGAGGGCGTCGCCCGGATCCTCAACCTGGCCGAGGCCTGGAAGCGTGCCAGCCCCGGCAAGCACCTGGCCGATCAGCTCTTGGGGATGGTCTTCTTCAATCCCTCCCTGCGGACCCGCGCCAGCTTCGAAGCCGTCATGGCCCGGGGAGGCGGCAATGCCGTGGTGCTCGAGGTGGGCAACGGCGTGTGGAAGCTCGAGGATAGGGATGGCGTGATCATGGATGGCGACCGGGCCGAGCACGTGAGGGAGGCCGTGCCCGTGCTCAGCCGCTACGTGGATGCCCTGGCCGTGCGGACCTTCGCAGAGGGCAAGGAAGATGCCTTGGATCACCTGGATCCCGTCATGAGCGCCTTCCGGAAGTACGCCACGGTGCCCGTGATCTCCATGGAGAGCGCCCGGGAGCACCCCTGCCAGGGCCTCGCGGATCTGCTCACCGTGCAGGAGACCTTCCAGAAGACGAAGGGCCTGCCCGTCACCCTCACCTGGGCTCCCCACGTGAAGCCCCTGCCCAAGGCCGTGCCCAATTCCTTTCTCCTCACCGCCGCCGCCGCCGGCTGCCACGTGCGCGTGGCCCACCCTAAGGGCTTTGAACTGCGTCCCGAAGTGCGGGCCGAGGCCGAGGCCTTCGCCAAGGCCACGGGCGGAAGCGTTGAGTACACGGATGATCAGAATGCCGCCCTGGAAGGCTCCGCCGTGCTCTACGCCAAGGCATGGGGACCCGCCACGGACGGCCCTGGGGGTGACGTTCGGCAGGAAGCCTGGATGCCCGGCGCGACGCAGATGGACCTCCTGGACAAGGACGGCATCTTCCTCCATTGCCTGCCCACGCGCCGGAACCTCGAAGTGGCCGACGCCATCCTCGACGGGCCCCGGAGCCGTGTCGTGGATGAAGCGGAGAACCGCTTCCACGTGCAGCGGGCTTTGCTGCATCAGCTCATTGGGCAGTCGTGATGCATCGAACGAAAAGCGCTGGTCACAGAGGACACAGAAATCCACAGAGGACACAGAGAAAGAATCCTGCTGTGCACCTCGGCTTTCCTCCTGCTTTTCCTCTGTGTCCCCTGTGCTTGCTCTGTGCCCTCTGTGACCAGCTTCTTTAAGGATCCGAAATGAACGCCCTCATGTCCCTTCGCGCCGCCGCCCCCTACCTCCGCCAGTTCCGCAACCAGACTTTCGTCGTGAAGGTCGGGGGCGAAGTGCTGGAGGATGCCGCCGCTTGCGCGTCGGTGTGCGAGCAATTGGCGCTGCTCTGGAACCTCGGCATCCGGCTGGTGCTGGTGCACGGGGGCGGCCAGGGCCTGGATCGACTCAGCGCCCAGCTGGGCCTGCCCGTGACGAAAGTGGCGGGACGGCGGGTGACGGATGCCGCCACGCTGCGGGCGGCCATCATGGCCTTCGCGGGTGAGGCCCACACCACTTTCCTAGCGGCGCTCGGCAAGGCTGGGCTCTCACCCGTGGGACTGAGCGGCGTGGACGCGGGCCTGCTCAAGGCCCACAAGCGGGCGCCGCAAACGGTCGAAGGCGAAGCCGTGGATTACGGCTTCGTGGGCGATCTGGATGCTGTGGATCCCAAGGTCATCCAGCACCTGCTGGAGGGCGGCTTCCTGCCCGTGGTGGCGCCCCTCAGCGCCGATGATGCGGGCCAGGTCTACAACACCAATGCCGACATCGTGGCCTCGGCGCTGGCCGCGGCGCTCGGCGCGGAGAAGCTCGTCTTCCTGCTGGGAGTTCCCGGGCTGTTGCGGAAGGTGGATCAGCCCAGCTCCCTGGTGCCCTTCGCCACCCCCCAAGAACTCACGGAGCTGGAGGAAGCCGGCGCCATCGGCGGCGGCATGAAGCCCAAGCTGGCCGCTGTGAAGGCCGCCCTCGCGGCGGGTGTGCACAGTGTGCACCTCGTATCGGGCTTCACCCCCGAGGCGCTGCTCGTGGAAGTCTTCACCAACGAGGGCAGCGGCACCATGATCCAGGCGGCTCCCGCCGCAGCCGCAGGCGTGGCCCCATGACGCCCGCGGAACTCCTACATGAACTCGTAGCGCTGCCCAGCGTCTCGGGCAACGAATCCGCCATCGCGAACACGGTGCAGGCCCTCCTGGAATCCTGGGGCGCCACCGTGCAGCGCCAGGGCCACAACCTCTGGGCCGAAGTGGGGCAGGGGGCGCCGCGCCTTCTGCTGAATTCCCACCTCGATACGGTGCCCCCTTGCGCGGGGTGGTCCAGCGATCCCCAGGTCCCCGTGTGGCAGGGCGAGCGCCTTGTGGGCCTCGGCGCCAACGACGCCAAGGGCTGCGTTACCGCGATGCTGCTGGCCTTCCGGAAGCTGCTGAAGACGCCTCCCACCGAAGGCACCGTGGTTCTCGCTCTCACGGCCGAAGAAGAAACGGGTGGGCAGGGCATCGCCACCATCCTCGATCAGCTGGGTCCCCTGGATGCGGCCATCGTGGGCGAGCCCACGGGCCTGCAGGTCTGCGCCGCCCAGCGGGGCATGCTGCTGCTCAAGGTGATCGCCCACGGCGAAGGAGCCCATGTGGCCCATGCCCACCTGGGCGATAACGCCATCCACAAGGCAGCCAAGGACATCAGCAAGCTCGCGCAGCTGCGCTTCGAGCCCCATCCCCTCCTGGGCGAGACCCGGGCCCAAGTGACGCAGGTGGAAGGCGGTCTCGCCCGGAATCAGGTGCCCGACGCCTGCACGCTCTTCGTGGACCTGCGCACCACGCCCAACCTCGATCACGCTGAACTGGCGCAATCCTTCGCGGCGGAGCTGGAGGGCGAGGTGAAGGTGCACAGCGCCCGGTACCACCCCAAGGCCACGGATCCCACGCATCCCATCGTGAAGGCGGCGTTGAAGGCGGCAGGCAAGGCCTCGCCCGTGGGCAGCGCCACCACCAGTGACTGGGCTTTCCTCGGCAGCATCCCCGCCGTGAAGGTGGGACCCGGCGACACCCATCGCAGCCACCGGCCCGATGAGTGGATCTCCAAGTCGGAGTTGAATGCTGGCGTGGCCTTCTACCAATCCGTGATTCCCGCCTACCTGGCCCTGGCGGCCCAGGAGGTGGTGCATGGCTAAGGCGCAGCTGTGGGCCAAGGACCTGCCCCTGGATCAGTTCGTGCACGCTTTCACCGTGGGGCGGGATCCCGAGCTGGATCTCCAACTCCTGGCCTACGACGCCTGGGGCAGCGCCGCCCATGCGCGGACCCTCCATCGGGCCGGGTTGCTGTCCACGGAGGACGCCCGGGCCCTCGTGGGGGAGCTGAAGCGGCTCCAGACGCAAGCGCAGGCCCGGGAACTGGTCATCCTGCCGGAGCAGGAAGACGGCCACACCCTGCTGGAAGCGGAGCTCACCGCGCGATTGGGGGAACCCGGCCGGCGCATCCACGCGGGCCGATCCCGGAATGATCAAGTGGCCACGGCCCTGCGCCTGTGGATGCGGGAGCAGCTCCTCGCCGTGGAAACGGAGGCCTTGGCGCTGGCCCAGGCCCTACTCACGTTCGCCGAAGCGAATCCCGGCCCACTGCCCGGCTACACGCACCTGCGGCGGGCCATGCCCAGCTCCTGGGCCCAGTGGGCTTCGGCCCATGCCGAGGCGCTGCATGAGGAGCTCGAATCGGTGGAATCCCTGTGGTACCGGCTGGACCGGTGCCCCTTGGGAAGTGGCGCAGGCTACGGGGTGCCCCTTCCCCTGGATCGGGCCCACTCGGCCTCCCTGCTGGGCTTCTCCCGGATCCATCGCAATGCCGCGGAAGTGCAGCTCACCCGGGGCCGCACCGAGGGTGCCTTCCTGCATACCCTCGCCAACCTGGGCCTCGCCTTAGAGCGGCTTTGCCAAGACGCGCTGCTCTTCAGCACCGAGGAGTTCGGTTTCCTCCGCCTGCCCGACGCCTTCACCACGGGCAGCAGCCTCATGCCCCAGAAGCGGAACCCCGATGTGCTGGAGCTGGCCCGGGCCCGGGCTCGGGAATTGCGGGGCCAGGCGGCACGGCTGGATGCCCTGTCCGCGGGGCTGAGCGGCGGCTACCACCGGGACTTCCAGCTGCTGAAGGCACCCTTGATGGAAGGCACCGCCAGCACCTTGGAGCTCCTCCAGGTGCTCACCCACATCCTCCCCTCGCTGGAGCCCCAAGCCCCCGCGGCCCGGGTGGCGGAGGCTCCGGAACTCCACGCCACCCAGGCCGCCTGCGAGCGGGCCCTGGCTGGCCAGCCCTTCCGGGAAGCCTACGGGGCGGTGGCCAAGGAAGTCGCTGAAGGCATCTTCCAGCGCCCTGCGGAGCCGCCCCAGGCCCAGGCCGCAGGGTCCCCCGGTTCGCTGGATCTGGCGGGGCTGAAGCGGGATCTCCGGGAGTGCGAAGTCTGGATCCGCTCCCGCCGCATCCACCTCGCCGCCGCGGAAGCCACCACTTGGAATCTGGACACTCTCGGAGATCTCCCATGAACAAGCTGCTCCTCGCCTTCAGCGGTGGCCTGGACACCTCCTTTTGCGCCCTCTGGTTGCAGGATCAGGGCTATGAGGTTCACACCGCCACCATCGATACGGGCGGCTTCAGTACCGCGGAATTGGCCCGCATCGAGGCCCAGGCCGCGAAGTTGGGCGTAGCCTCCCATCGCACCGTGGATGGCCGACAGCGGCTTTGGGACCGCTACCTGCGCTTCCTCGTCTACGGCAACGTGCTCCGGGGGCAGGCCTATCCGCTCTCCGTGAGCGCGGAGCGGGTGTGTCAGGCGGAGCTGGCCGTGCAGGTGGCCACGGAGCTGGGCGCCACGGCCCTGGCCCATGGCAGCACCGGTGCGGGCAACGATCAGGTGCGCTTCGACGTGGCCTTCGCGGCCCTCGCCCCGCAGATGATCGTGCGCACGCCCATCCGGGAGCTGGCCCTTAGCCGGGCCCAGGAGATCAGCTGGCTGGAGGAGAAGGGCTTCACCCTCCCGGCGAAGACCGCCATCTACTCCGTCAACGAAGGCATGTGGGGGACCAGCATCGGGGGCCGGGAAACCCTCAATCCCTGGGATGCACTGCCCGAGGAGGCCTGGCCCGGTGGGCCCGTGGACAGCGGCTTGCCGACTCAGGAACTGGTGGTGTCCTTCACGGAAGGCGTGCCCTCGGCCCTCAACGGCGAAGCGCTGGCCCCGGTGGAGCTCATCGCTCGGCTGAATGACCTCGGGCACGCCTATGGCCTGGGCCGGGCCTACCACCTGGGCGACACCATCCTGGGGATCAAGGGCCGCATCGGCTTCGAGGCTCCGGCGGCATTGCTGCTCATTCAGGCCCACCGGGAACTGGAAAAGCTCGTGCTCAGCGGCAAGCAGCTCTTCTGGAAGGAGAGCCTCGGCAACGTCTACGGCGGCCTCCTCCACGAAGGCCACTTCTTCGATCCCCTGGCTCGGGATCTGGAGGCCTTCCTGGAGCGCAGCCAGGCGGTGGTCACCGGCGACGTGCGCCTGATGCTGCGGCCCCACGCCTTCCACACCGTGGGCGCCCGTTCCCCCTTCGCCCTCATGAACGACCTCGCCGCCTATGGCGAAGGCACCAAGCTCTGGACCGGCGCTGAAGCCGCCGGCTTTGCCAAGGTCTTCGGCGTGGCGCAGCGGATCAGCTCGCTCACTCAAGCCAACGCCCTTTGAACCGCGAATGACGCGAATGGACGCGAATTGAAACGCCTATTCGTCTCTTGCTTTTCATTCGCGAGCATTCGCGTCATTCGCGGTTAACCCATTTTTCCGGATCCCTCATGCGAATCACCGTCGACAAGATCGCCTCCGTCACCCGGCGGCTCCAGCTGGCCAAGACCCTCACGCTCACGGCGGACATCGAGGTGCGCCCCGGCACGGTGCTCGCGGCGCGGGTGCTCAATGACAAGAGCCGCTACAACACCCTGGAGGATGTGCACGGCCGCATGTCCGTGGTGCACGCCGGGGACATCGTGGTGGGCGCCCTGGGGCACCGCAACGCGCTGCATGGCTACGAGGGCGTGATGCCCGAGCGGGTGCAGGTGGGCGATCGCATCAACATCCTGAACCTGGGTGGCGTGATGGGTCGCTGCGTCTCCCACAACCCCGACGTGGGCGCGCCCTTCGACGTGGAGGTGCTGGGGCAGGTGCTCGTCTATCCCGAGTTTCAGAGCCGCCAGGGCCAGCGTGCCCACATCGGCATGAGGGCCCTGCAGATCCGGGAATCCGCACCCAAAGTGCCCGTGGTCTACGTGGCGGGCACCTGCATGAACGCGGGCAAGACCGCCGCGGCCTGCGCCGTCATTCGCGTGCTGTCCCAGGCGGGGCTGAAGGTGGCTGGCGCCAAGCTCACGGGCGTGAGCCTGCAGAAGGACATCCTGGGCATGAAGGATTACGGGGCCGAGTGGGCCCTGGACTTCACGGACACCGGCGTCACCACCTCGTCCCCCGAGACCGCCCAGGGCTCGGCCCGCACCATCTTCGCGGAGCTGGCGGCCATGGGCGCCGAGGTGATCGTGGCTGAGACTGGCGATGGCATCATGGGCGACTACGGCGTGCAGGCCATCCTGGGCGACGCGGAACTCATGGGGCAGGCCGCGGCCTTCCTCTTCTGCGCCAATGATCCCGTGGGCGCCGCGGGCGGCGTGCAGGCCCTGCGCGAGATTTACGGCCTCACCGTGGACGTGCTCACGGGCCCCGCCACGGACAACGCCGTGGGCGTGCGCTTCGTGGAAGCCAACCTGGGCTTGCCCGCCCTCAACGCCCGGACGCACGGGCCCGCCCTTGGTGCCTTCGCGCTGGAACGGGTGCAGGCGAAGCTCCAGGTGCAGGCATGATCCACGCCCTCGTGCTCGGCGCCTCCGGTTATGGTGGCGGCGAACTCCTGAGGCTCTTGGCGAGCCATCCCGACGTGGTGGGCCTTCGAGGCGTCTCCCGCAACCACGCGGGAAAGCCCTTCCACGCCGCCCATCCCAACTTGCGGGGGCTGCTGGAGGGGGCTTTCGACGGTGTTCCCGATTGGGCCTGGCTCGCCCAGTCGGCGCACCCCGTCTGCTTCGCGGCCATGCCCCATGGTGAACTGGCCAAGCAGCTGCCCGCACTGGAAGCGGCTTGGGCCGAGGAGGGCCTCGCGGAACGCCTCACCCTCATCGACCTGAGTGGTGATTTCCGGTTGGCCGATGCCGAAGCCTTCACAAAGCACTACGGCCAAGTTCACCCGAACCCCGCCGGCCTGGGTACTTTCGCCTACGGCCTCGCGGACGCCTTCCCCGAGGCCGTGAAGGGGCAGCGGCGCATCGCCAACCCAGGCTGCTTCGCCACGGCCCTGCAGCTGGGGCTGCGGCCCCTGGCGGGCCTCGCCATCCCCCACGTGTCCGCCTTCGCCATCACCGGCTCCTCGGGCTCGGGCATGAACCCCAGCGACACCACCCACCACCCCACCCGAGCCACGGACTTCCGGGCCTACAAGGCACTGGCCCACCAGCACCAGGGCGAAGTGGCGCAGCTCTGCGCCCAACTGGGCATGGACACCACCGTCGCCTTCATCCCCCACAGCGCGCCCCTCGTGCGGGGCATCTTCGCCACCTTGCAGTTCCAACTGCCCGAGGGCGTGGAGGGCGCAGCGCTCAAGCAGCGGATTCAGGCGGCCTACGCGGGCCGCGCCTTCGTGCGCCTCGTGGAGGGCTCCCCCAAGGTGGCCGCGGCCACCGGCTCCAACTTCGTGGACATCGGCTGCGCCGTGGAAGGCCGCGAAGCCGCCATCTTCGTGGCCTTGGACAACCTGCTCAAAGGCATGGCGGGCCAGGCGGTGCAGAACATGAACTTGGCCCTGGGCCTCAGCGAGAAGGCCGGGCTGTGGTTCGCGGGGGGGTACCCCGGTTAGGCAGAGAAAAATATCGGAACCGCGAATGACGCGAATGGACGCGAATAAAGATAATGGCCGATTCCTACGTTGATATTCATTCGCGTGCATTCGCTTCATTCGTGGTTCGCCCTTTTCGCTTTACCTCCCGATGACGCCGCGTATCCGGAGGCCGCTACTCTGAATGCACCTTTGGGAGGCGGGATCCATGCTGGACCTTCACTCTGTTTCAATCGAAGACCTGTCGGGCCTCGCCCGGGGCGTGGTGGGGAGCGAAATCCTCAAGATCGCCGGAGAGGTGAGGGCCTTGAAGGCTCAGGGCGCGGAGGTGTGCAACCTCACGGTGGGCGACTTCGATCCGGCCTACTTCCCCATTCCGGCGGAGCTGCTGGAGGGCACCCGCAAGGCCCTGGCCGAAGGCCATACCAACTATCCGCCCTCCGATGGCGTGCTGCCCCTGCGGGAGGCCGTGGCGGCCTTTTACGAACGGGAATTGGGGCTCAGTTATCCCGTGGAATCGGTGCTCGTCACAGGCGGCGCACGGCCACTGCTCTACGGCGCCTACCGCACCTTGGTGGATCCGGGGGAGACGGTGGTCTACCCCGTGCCGAGCTGGAACAACAACCACTACGCCTACCTCAGTGGGGCGAAGGCGGTGGAACTGCCCGTCAGCGCCGAGTCCAACTTCTTTCCCACGTTGGCGCAGATCCGACCCCACCTGGGCACGGCCCGGATGCTGGTGTTGAACAGCCCCCTGAACCCCACGGGCACGGCCATCAGCCGTGAGTCGCTGAAGGCCATCACCGAGGCCGTGGTGGCCGAGAACGTGAAGCGCCGCGCCGAGGGACGCCGCATCCTCTTCTTCGTCTACGACCAGGTGTATTGGACGCTCACCTTCGGGGGCACGGAGCATGTCACTCCCGTGCAGCTGGTGCCCGAGAGCGCCCCCTACGTGATCTTCATCGACGCCCTCTCCAAGGCCTTCTGCGCCACGGGCATGCGCGTGGGCTGGGGCGTGATGCCCCCGGCCGTGCGCAACCGCATGAGCGACATCCTGGGTCACGTGGGCGCCTGGGCCCCCAAGGCCGAGCAGATGGCCACGGCTTCGCTGCTGCGGGATCCCGAGACGATCCGGCGCTACCAGGGGCACCTCAAAACGGAGTTGCAAAAGCGGCTGGATGCCCTTCACGCGGGTTTCATGAAGCTGGCCGCTGAGGGCCTGCCGGTGGAGGCCGTGGCACCCCAAGGGGCCATCTACCTCAGCGTCCGCTTCAACCTCTTCGGCCGCACCATCAAGGGCCGCACCTTCGCCCGCAACGAGGACATCCGCCAGTTGCTGCTGCAGGAGGCGGGCCTCGCCATCGTGCCCTTCCAGGCCTTCGGGCTGAAGGAGGACAGCGGCTGGTTCCGCATCTCCGTGGGCGCCGCCTCCATGGCGGACATCGAGGGCATGCTGCCCCGGTTGCGAAGCCTGCTGGGCTAGCCCCTGGACCACGCTCGGGCCGCCCTGGTGCAAAAGCGCTGCGGAGGCCCGGGGGTTACAAAGCCTTAAGGGAGCGTGGCCGCCGCAGGGAAAAGGGGACTATGCTGACGCCCCATCCCCAGGAGGCACCATGCGATCCCTGATCCTCGCCGCCCTCGTATCCGTTCCCATGCTCGCGGGCCCCGGCCTCAAAGCCAAAGTGGACGCCCTCAACACCGCCTTCTGTGCCGCCATGATGAAGGGTGACGCCGTGGCGGTGTCTGGCTACTACACCGAAGATGCGCGGCTGCTCTTCTTCAAAGGCGCGACCGTGAAGGGCCGACCGGCCATTCAGGACATGATGGCCGGCATGTTCAAGGGCATGAAGGTGACGGACATGAAGATCATCTCCGATGAATGCCACCCCATGGGCGATGCCATCCTCGACATGGGCCATTACGAGATGACCACCGAAGCCGAGGGCAAGGTGACCACCGAAAAGGCTCGCTACGTCCAGGTGCTGAAGAAGGGCAAGGACGGCCAGTGGCGGCTCTTCATGGATTGCCCTCTGCCGGATTGAATCCATCTCAGTTCCAGGCGGTTGCGCAGGCCCGCTAGACTGGCTTCCAGTGATCCAGCGCGCCACCAAAGCGCTGGCCCCTTCAGGTGCTTCGCGCCTTTCCGAAACTGGAACCTCGATGATTCCCCTACTCACCGCCGACGAGATGCGGGCGCTGGAGCGCCGGGCCATCGCTGGCGGTGTGCCCAGCTTGGAGCTGCAGGAGATTGCGGCGGCGGGCGCCCTGGCGCTGATTCCCGAGGGCGAACCGCTCCTCGTGCTGGCGGGCCCCGGCAACAACGGCGGCGATGCCTTGGCCCTGGCGCGCCTGGGGCGGGCCGAAGGCAGGGACGTGGCGGTTTGGACCTTGAGCCCCGATCCCACCTGGAAGGGCGACGCGGCGATCCAGGCCCAACGCTGGGAAGAACGGGGCGGGAGCTACCATTCCACCGAAGACCCCGACGAAGCCCTGGCGTCTTTCTCAGGTTGGGTGGTGGATGGCCTATTCGGGCTGGGTGTGCGGCTTCCGCTGCCGGAGGCCGCCCAAACCTGGATCAGCGCCCTCGGACGCAGTGAGGGGCGCTTCGGCGTGCTGGCGTTGGATCTACCCACGGGCCTCGATCCCAGCCGCGCGGAAGCGGGCGAAGCCCTCGCGGCGGATGTCACGGCTTGCTTCGGCTTCCGCAAGGTGTGCCATGGCCTTCGTCCCGCCCGGGATCTCTGCGGCGACCTCCACCTCATCGAATTGCCTGTTCCGGAACCGGAACCCACGCTGTGGCTCAACCAGGCTCCGGGCTTCTGGTGGCAGGGCGAGTGGGCCAGTCATAAGCGGGAACACGGCCACGTGGTAATCCGGGCCGGGTCCATGGGTATGAGCGGCGCGGCGGTGCTGGCGGCCCTGGGCGCCCTGCGGATGGGCGCGGGACTGGTTACGGTCCTCACGGATGCCGAGGTGCGCGCGGAGATCGCGGCCCAGGTACCTGAGGCCATGGTCAAGCTTTGGGAAGGCACCCTCCCCGAAGATACGGACGTGCTGCTGGTGGGGCCCGGGGGCGCTTCTGAGATCCCCGCCTGGGGCGGCCTGCTGGTGTTGGATGCCTCGGCCCTTCGGGCCGGTGAGGGCCACCGCTGGATGGCACGACCCCGAACGGTCATCACCCCCCATGCGGGAGAATTCGCGCGACTCTTTGAGCTGCCGAAGCCCGAACCGGAAGACACGGACGCCCGCCTGGCCCAGGTGCGCGAGGTGGCCACGGGGCCCGGCGTGCTGCTGCTGAAGGGACACCCCTCCTTCATCGCCGGGGGCGGCGAATCCGACGTCATCGCCAACCCTTCGGGGCACAGCGGCCTCAGCACCGGCGGCACGGGCGATCTGTTGGCGGGGATGATCGCCGGCTGGTTGGGGCGTTTCAAGGATTGGGCGGATCACGATGCGGGCTTCGTGAGGCGGCAGGTGTCAGGCGCCGCCTGGTTCCACGGCGCCGCCGCGGACCGTCTGGGCCCGGGGCCCATCCTCGTGCGGGAGCTGGGCGCCGCCGTGGCCGATGAACTGCGAGATCACTTCAGGGAATGGGATGGGGACTGGCGACCGCTTTCTGGACGATGACCTGGCCACTGAGGCCCTGGGTATGGAGCTGGCGCGCCTGACGCCGGCAGGGGGCACCTGGTTGCTTCGAGGGGAGCTGGGTGCCGGCAAGACCACCTGGACCCGGGGCTTCGTGCAGGGCCTGGGGGGTGACCCCGATCAGGTAGCCTCGCCCACCTACGCGGTGCTGCACCGCTACGACAGCCCCGTGGGGCGGGTCTTTCACTTGGACCTCTATCGTCTGGGCGAGGCCGGTGCCTGGAGCCTCGGCCTTGAGGAGCAGGTGAACGCCACCGACCGCATGGTGGTGGAATGGGCGGGCTCCGAGGGGCCTTGGCCCACGCCCTGGGTGGGGCACCTGAGGCTTTCTCCCGAAGGGCAGGGGCGCCGCGCCGAATGGACATTTCCTGTCGCCTGATTGACCGCACACTAGTCCCATGACCTTCGAAACGATCTTGCTCATCCTGGTGGGGCTTCTGGCCCTGGTGGCGGCCCTCGGTGCGTGGCGCAAGGCGCCGCTTCCTTTGGATGATTTCCGTCGCCTGCTGGAGGAACAACAGCAGCGGGCCAGAAGCGATCAAGGCACGGCCCTGCAACCGCTGCAGGCGGAACTCTCCCGCATGAACCGCGATCTGGCGACCCAGAAGGCCGAACAGGAAGCCAACCTGCTGCGCCTCTTCCAGGATGTGCTGAAGCAATTGGGCGAGGGGCTGCAAAGTGGTCGGAAAGAGCAGGGGGACCGCCTTGAGGAACTCCGGAAGTCCATGGATGCCGCGCTGGCCCAATCCCGGAAGGAACTGGGCGAGCGGTTGGAGGGCATGCAGGTGCAAGTGCAGGAACGCCTCGTGCAGATCCAGAAATCCAACGAGGAGCGGCTGGAGCGAATGCGCCAGACCGTGGACGAGAAGTTGCAGTCCACCCTGGAAAAGCGCCTGGGCGAGAGCTTCTCCCTGGTGGCGGAGCGCCTGGAGGCCGTGCAGAAGGGCCTCGGCGAGATGCAGAACCTGGCCAACGACGTGGGTGGCCTCAAGCGCGCCCTCACCAACGTGAAATCCCGAGGCGTCATGGGCGAGGCCCAGCTGGCCATGATCCTGGAGCAGTTCCTGGATTCCCGGCAGTACCAAGCCAACGTGAAGATCCGCCCCCGTAGCTCCGAGGTGGTGGAGTTCGCCGTCAAACTACCCGGCACTGAGGAAGGGCAGAGCGTCTGGCTGCCCATCGATGCCAAGTTCCCCATCGAGGATTACCAGCGTCTGCTGGACGCTTACGAAATCGTGGATGTGGAGGGCATCGCCACCCATGGCAAGGCCCTGGAGGACCGGCTGTGGAGCCAGGCCCGGGACATCCGGGACAAGTACATTGCCGTGCCTTATTCCACGGATTTCGCGCTGCTGTTCCTGCCCTTCGAGGGGCTCTATGCAGAGGCGCTGCGCCGCCCGGGGCTGTTTGAGAAGCTGCAGCGGGAGTGCAAGGTCACGCTGGTGGGCCCCACCACCCTCACGGCCTTCCTCAACAGCCTGCAGGTGGGGTTCAAGACCCTGGCCATCAGCAAGCAGAGCTCCGAGGTCTGGAAGGTGCTGGGCAACGTGAAATACGAATTCGGAAAGTTCGGTACGGTGCTGGAATCGGTCCAAAAGCAACTGGAGGCCGCCAGCAACAAGTTGTCGGACGTGGCTCGCCGCAAGGAGCTGATGGAGAAGGCCCTGGGGAAGGTGGAGGCCTCCCACGAAGCGGTGGATGGGGCGATCTTGCCCACCCTTGGGGTCTTGGAAGATTGAATCGAGGCTGTTTTTCCCTTTTCAATTCTTGGAAGTGCACTAGGATTCGGGCAACTCGAGAGGGTTACCCATGCATAGGGGACGGGATCGAAACGGGCCCGGCGAGGTGATCGCCGTGGACCGGAACTATGTCCCGATGCAGGAGATGAGCCGTCGAAAAGCCATCCGTGCCGTGGCCGCGGGACGGGCCGAAATCCTCAATCCCGCCGACTTCGCCCGCCATCGCACCATGGTGGGCCGCATCCAGCTGGTGATCTTTCCCCACGCCGCCGCCTGCCCCGACGCCAAGCTCCTTCTGGGACGCCTCGAACGCCGCGTGATGAAGCGGGATCATTTCCATTGCCAGTACGAGGGCTGTGGCCACAAGGCCACCACCGTGGATCACGTCATTCCCGTCTGTCAGGGGGGCCCGAACACCTGGCAGAACCTGGTGGCCTGCTGCCTCGCCTGCAACCAGTACAAGGGCGGCCGCACGCCGGAGCAGGCGGGCATGAGGTTGAAGGCCCAGCCCAAGGGGCCCCGGGCCCACCTGTTCGAACGCTTCGAGGCGCTGTTGAAGGAAGCCAGCGCGGCTTAGTCGGTGCTGCCGAAGGGTGGGAATGAAATCCGGAAGCAGGCTCCATGGCCTTGGTCGGGGTCTAGATGCACTTTCCCCCGGTGCCGTTCAACCACGCGCCGTACCACGGCCAAGCCCAGACCGGTGCCCTTCCCCTTCGCCTTGGTGGTGAGGTAGGGCTCAAAAATCCGTCCCCTAAGCGCCTCGGGGATGCCGGGTCCTGTGTCCTTCACGATCAGGGTGGGCCAGCCTTGGTCATCCCGCACGGTCTGCAGGTGAAGCTCACCGCGGCCTTCCATGGCATCCCTCGCATTGAGGGCGAGGTTGAGGATCACTTGCGCGATCTCCGCAGGATCGCCCTTGAAGGGGAGTTCGGAATCTGCCGGTGAGATCCTCAACTGGGTGCCCTGCAGGGCGGGTTGGAGCAGGAGGGTGGCCTCGGTCACGCAGTCGTTCAAATCCAAGCGTTCAATGGTGGGCTCGCCCCGGCCCAGATCCAGGAGCTTTCGGCTCATGAGGCAGCCTTGCCGGGTCGTGTGATGGATCTGCTCGAAGACGTCGGTTCCGGATTGAGGCGCGGTTGGATCCAAAGCCCGCTCGACGCGTAGGTGGATCGTCGTCATGAGGTTATTGAGATCGTGGATGACGCCACCCGAGAGCGCCGACATCACTTCGAATCGCTGGGCCCGGACGAGCTGGTCTTCCAGCACTCGCTTGGCCCTCACGGTTTGGCCCACGAGTTGGAGTTGCTCGCCGACTTTCTGGATCTCCCAGATGTCGGATGCCACGTCATGGACCTCATGCCCTTGCCGGGCCCGCTCCGCTGAATCCACGAGGTTCATGATCGGGAGGCCATAGCGTCGGGTGATGCGCATCCCATAGAGCACCCAGGCCAGGGTGACGAGCACCAGCAGGGCCGTGAAGGCCAGCGTGATGCCCCGGAGGATGGGGGGCATTCCGCGAAGGGGGATGGCGGTCCAGAGAATCACGTCGACGCCTTCGGCGAGGGTGAGGTTGTCGCGCCCCACCCGAAATAGCTGGGATCCCTCCCGAATGCGGCGAGGGAAGGCCGGGCCAGATGTCCAAGCCGTGGGTACGATGCCTCGGGGGTGGAAGTCCTGATCGGTGGGAAGAACCCCCTCTTGGAATTGGATGGGGAAAGGGTGCGCATCCTCGCCCGGGAGCATGATCACTTCGTGCGTAGTGGAGGTCACCATCGCCTGCCCCTCCAGGGGCTTTAAATACCGCTTCAAAGTCTGGTACAGCCGATCCGTGGTGATGTTGAGGCAGATGAGACCCCTTCGCTCGCCATTCGCATTGAACACGGGAACGAGGTAGGTGTACCCCTCCGCTTGCCCCCCTGCGAAGACATAGGGCGAAGGTGTCCATTGGGGCTGGGATGCCTTCATGCCTTGGATGAACCAAGGGCGGGTGTGGGGAAAGCCCGGCTCGGCGGGAGTGGGGAAGGCCTTCACAAGCCCGGTGGGGAAGGCAGGCGTGAAGCGGGATCCCTCAGGGCCTTGTTGGAGGAGGCCCCATCCATTCCCCTCGCGGATCAGCGTGATGGACTGGCCATCGGTGGTGCAGAAGAGGAGGTTGGTGAGGAGGGTCGGACGCCGGAGCAGCGGAAGGGCGGCCTGGAGCATGGCTTCCCGGTCGAGGCCGTGGGCCTCCAGGCTGGACCAGGTCTTGGCCAGCCCCGCGCCCATGGTCTCCAGTTCGCGGGTTTGGGATCGCAACCTTCGCTTGGCGGATTGGATTTGCTCCGTCGCCGCGCTTTCGACCTGACGACGGTGCACGATTCTCGCGCCCCCCCAGGCGAGTGCGGATAGTAGGAGCAGTAGCGCCACCGCGGGCAGCGCGATTTCCCTCAACAGCCGACTGGATAGTGAAGACATGAGGGAACCCCTGACGATGTGTGCTTGTATTTTTTGAGATTATCAAAATTTTCCCAAATACTCGGACCAGAGTCTGACCTGAGGTCGCCCCCTTCCTCCGAAGGGTGGTGGTTCGATCCAGCCGGGCGGTGGCCCTAAGCGCGAGCTTCGAGGTCCAGGGAATCCGGGGTCGAGAGGGCCTGGGTGATCGCCTTGATTTTCAGATGCAACTCGGCCCACTCCCGTGCCGCGAGGCTGCGCCGCGTGATGCCGCCACCGGCCCAGTAAGTGATGCGGTCGTCCTGGAGCTGGGCGGTGCGGATGGGCATGGCGAGATCCAAATCCCCATCGGGAAGGATCCAGCCCAAGGCGCCGCAATAAAAGCCCCGGGGGCCGGCCTCGGTGCGCGCGAGCCACTCACAGACGGCGTGCTTGGGCGCGCCGGTGATGCTGCCGCCTGGAAGCAGGGCGCGCAGCAGTTCGGGGAGCTGGAGCCCGGGCCTGGCGAGGCTTTCGACCCGGGAAACCAGGTGGCGCACGGTGGGGAAGTCCTCCTCCCCCATGAGCTGATCCACACGCACGGACCCGATCTGGGACACCCGGCCCAGATCATTGCGCTGCAGATCCACGATCATCGTGTGTTCTGCCCGCTCCTTGGGATCCGCGGCCAGCTGGCCCGCGGGGGTGTCCAAAGCGATGCTGCCTTTGATGGGTTCCGTCCAAAGCCGGTTTCCCCGGCGGGCCAGGATCCGCTCCATGGAAAGGCAGAGGAGGGAAGGGGACCCCCAGGGCAGATAGGCGCCATAGGGGGGCTGGGCCCGTTTGAAAGCGGCGAGGGCCAGGGTGATGGGATCCCCCGAGAACGTGCTTTCAAAGGGGACGCAGAGATTGGCGACATAGAAGCCGCCCTCGTGGATGAGGTGCTGGGCCTCCTGGACCGCGTGCGTGTGCCGCGCCTGGTTCCAGCGGGGTTCCAAGGTGAAGGCCAGGCGCTTCAAGCTGCAGGCGGAGTGGAAGGGGGCCAACACCTCCGCGAGGTCGGGGGGTGGGCCCCAGGACCACAGCTCGGCTTCACCTCCCTGGAAGCTGATGGCCTGGCGGACGCCCTGCCAACGCTGGCCCAGGCTGCCCGGGAGGGGCGCCTGGCTGGCGTGACCCGCCTCCGCGCAGGCGAGTTCATAGGTAAGGGCTCCTACGAGGGGCAGTCCCTGGCGGGATGCCCAGGCCAAGGCCTCCCAGGGGGGAAGGGGCAGGGGCGTGCCTTGCCAAGTGGAGATCCATTGATGACCATCCCAGTGGGTTTCCAGCACTTCTGAACCAGGTAGGGCCAGCACGTCGCCCCCGGGATCGCCGGCCCTCACCAATCCCGAATGAAGCCAGGAGGCGCCCGCTCGGAGCCAGCCCTGGGCCGCTGCGGGCCAGGGGCGCGGGAGGTCCAGGGGCCTCCGGAAGGGTGGTTTCCAATCCATCCGGTCATGATGCCATCCCCATCGGGCCTAGCGGTTCTTTCAAAAAAATCAATGCTAGGGTCCGAATTTTTTTGAATCAATAAGGATAAAAAAAAAGCATTTGCCTTTTTAAATGCCGAGACTAGCCTCGAAAATGCAGGAGGAGTCCATGTTGAACGTGGAGATCAGCAGTCAAACCGGGAAGGATTTCGAAGGCGATGTGCTCATCGTTCCGGTATTCAGCGGGCGGGAGCGGCATCGGCTTCCATTGGCGATCAGCAAGGTGGCTCGCCAAGTCATGGACGAAAATGATTTCAAGGCGGACTTTGGGGAAATGGTTCCCCTCCATCATCCGAACGGGGTGAAGGGCACGCGCTGGATGCTCCTGGTGGGGCTCGGCGAAGAGGAGACTGTCAGCCTGAATCGAATCCGCAAAGGGCTTGGCACCGCTTCGCGCTACGCGTTGAAGCGGAATTGGAAGTCCGTCGGCGTCGTCAGCCCCAGCACTTCCACCCTGGATCACGATGCAGTGCAGAGCGCGGTGATCGAAGGTGTGCTTCTCGCCAACTACGACTTCGTTTCTTTCAAGTCAAAAGCTGAAGGAAAGCAGTTCTCCAAGGTCGAGATCTTCAGCAACGGCGATGACACCCGTAAAACCCGCCGCCGGCTCCCCCTCATCGAGGCTGGGGTTGCGGCCTGCCACCGGGTTCGCGATCTGGCGGCCACTCCCGCCATGGACCTTTTCCCCGAGTCCTTCGCGGAGCAGGCCCAGAAGCTTGCCAAGCAGCACAAGGTGGGCTGTGAGGTGATGGATGTGGAGGCCCTCAAGAAGGGCAACTTCAACTGCGTGCTGGCCGTGGGCCAGGGCAGCACCCGGGCCCCCCGGGTTGTGAAGCTGGAATACAAGCCCAAGGAGAAGGCCAAGCGCCATGTGGTGCTCGTGGGCAAGGGCGTCACCTTCGACAGCGGCGGTCTGAGCCTCAAGGACGCCGCGAGCATGGAGACCATGAAGGACGACATGACCGGCGCCGCCATCGTGCTGGCCACGATCATGGCCGCCGCCCAGCTGGAGCTGCCCGTGCACATTACGGGCCTCTGCGGCCTCGTGGAGAACATGAATGACGGCGGGGCCTACAAGCCCGGCGACGTGCTCCGCTCCCGCTCCGGGAAGACCATCGAAGTGCTCAACACCGATGCGGAAGGCCGCCTCGTCCTGGCGGACCTGCTCCACTACGCCTCCGAGCTGGGGGCCGACCACATCGTGGACCTGGCCACCCTCACCGGCGCGGCCCTGATCGCGGTGGGCGATGGCGTGAACGTCATCATGGGCACCGACCAGAAGCTGGTGGAGAGCCTCCGGGATGCCGGCGGTGCCGCCGGCGAGCACCTCTGGCAGCTGCCTATCGTCGAGGAGTACCGGGACCTCCTGAAGAGCCCCTTGGCCGATCTGAAGAACATCACCGGCATCCGCTGGGGCGGCACCATCACCGCTGGCATGTTCCTTCAGGAGTTCGTGGGAACCGGCCAAAGCTGGGCCCACGTGGACCTGGCCGGCGCCTGGAGCGGTAAGGAGCGGGACTACCGCCCCTATGGCCCCAGCGGCGAGGGCCCCCGCTTCCTGCTGGAGTGGTTGGCCGACTGACCTCGCCGGGAAGAATCCGTGAACTGTTGCGGAGGGCTTTGGCCCTCCGCAATTTTTGATACAAGGCCCCTTGACCCGTTCCAGGGGAAGTGGATGATGGGAGGTCACCCCCCAACCGATTCCCCCGGAGCGCCCATGACCGCGATGGAGACCCTGACCAAGGCTGATCTCGCCCAGCACCTCATGGATCGCCTCCAGCTGGGGAAGAAGGACGCGGACCTCCTGGTGAACACCTTCCTGGAGTCCGTGGTCCAGAGCCTGCGCGTGGGTGAGGGCGTGGAGCTGAGGGGATTCGGTAGCTTCCGTCTGCGGGATCGCAAGGCCCGTCAGGGGCGCAATCCCCGCAGTGGCGAGAACATCCAAGTGCCCCCCAAGCGGGTGGTCTACTTCAAGCTTGGAAAAGAGCTTCGCAGCAAGCTCATTGAAGAGTAGATTTTCCTAACGGGATTCATATCCCTTCTACGGAGACCTCCATGCGACTGCGGAAGTTCTTATCTACCTGCGCGGCCCTGGTGCTGCTGGCCGCCCCCGCCTTCGCTCAGAAGAAGATGTCGAAGGAAGAGAAGCTGAAGCTTCCCCGCCTCGCCATCCTTGAATTCAAGGCCGCTCCCGATGCCTGGCACGGCTGGCGCCACGGTGGCTGGGGCAACCAGATGGGCACCATCTCCAACCAGCTCCGCGACCTCTTCACCACGGAGATCATGGAGAAGGGCAAGGGCAAAATCCGGCTCATCGAGCGCGAGCGCCTCGAGGAGATCCGCGGTGAACTGAACTTCCAGCAGAGCGGCGAAGTGGACGTGAACACCGTCCAGAAGATCGGCAAGCTCCTGGGCGTGAAGTACGTGATGACGGGCAAGGTCACTCGCTTCGCCTACAAGGAATCGGGCTTCGGCACCGGTTGGGGCGTGGGGGCCCTCGTGGGCAAGGTCACCGGCAACTACGAAGCCGGGGCCGTGGCCGGCAGCGTGAACGTGAAGAAGGCTTCCTTCACGGGCCGCCTTGACATTCGTCTCATCGAAGTGGAGACGGGCGAGATCCTGGGTGCCTGGAAAGAGGAGGACAAGACCTCCGATACGTCCGTGAAGGTGGCGGGCACCGGCGCCGAGATCAGCTATGACGAAGAGCTGGTGAACAAGGTCTTCGAGCCCATCGTCCAGCGCATCACGCCCAAGCTCCTCCGGGCCACCGGGCAGGCTGCGGCAGAATCCGAAGATTGAATCGTTCCCGAAGTCCGGAACATCAAGGGGCCTTCGGGCCCCTTTTTGACGGCAGGTGAGCCTCGGTGAACCGATGGATGGCCTCGGCGTAGGCCGGGCCGAGCACCTTGGCGCAGTTCAGGTGCCAGGTGGGCACTTCGATTACCTGGGTGGATGCGAAGGAGCTCAGCAACACCCGCTGACCCGAGGGGGGGGCAAGGCGATCCTGGGTGGCCAGGAAGCAGAGGGTGGGCGTGGCCAAGCGGTGGCCCTGCAAGGCGCGCCGGGGATCGGTATCTTCGAGCCGGTATTGCCCTCGGGAAGCCGCCCAGCGGGCGGCCAAGGCGCCGATGGGGGGAGCCAGGATGTGCCACGCGCGGTCCTCGGGGCCTCGGATGAGGCGTTCCGCGAAGTCCCTGGAGCCCAGAGGCGCCCCCTCCCAGACGAAGCCCCCGAGGGGGCCGCGGCCTTCGGCCTCAAGCTTTCCCAGGGCGAGCAATCCCACGCTGGCGCCCAGGCTCCGGCCCATAAGGTGGATCCGGTCTCGGCTCCACCCTTGAGCTTCAAGGGCATGGACCACACGAACCACTTCTTCGGATTCCCGAGCCCCGAAGGTGATGTAGGGCTCCCGGCCCCCCCGACGCAAGGCATCATCTCGGCGCAGGTAAGTGAAGATAGCGGCGTCCAGGCCCGGAAACCACTTGAGGGCCGGGCTGGTGCCCCAGCGATCATCACCGAAGCCATGGAGCATGAGCACGATCCCAGACGAAGGCGTCGGCCGGGTGAGGGTCCAGAGCTGGAGGCCCGCCACCTCCTGGGATGCCCAGGTTCCACCGGCGTCGCCATCCTCACCCCGGGCAAGGCCCGCGTAGGTGGCCTCGACGCGGGCGAGGGGCTGGGGCTGGTAGAAGGGCGGATCCGTCAGCTCGAAAGCCACGGACTTTGCCTTCCACACCGAGAAGGCGATGAGGCCCGCCAGGGGGAGCATGGCCAGGGACCAGGTGCGGGCCTTCACCAATACCCCGTGGTGATGGAGACCGGGGCCTCCGGGTTCAAGAGCCGGGTTTGGCAGGCCAATCGCACCGCAGGGGAGGCGCCGTTGCGGTGGAGCACCTCGCACTCGTGGGCATCCATCGCCGTGAGCGCAACTTCCCCCTCCAGGATGGCGACCATGCAGCGCCCGCACGCGCCGCGCCCGGAGCAACTGGAGGCCACGGGCAGACCCGCAGCCAGAGCCTGCGCCATAAGGGAGCCATTCCCCCGAAGCTCAAGGTCGCCGGAGCGCGTGCGGGCCAGGAGCCCCATGAAACTACTTCTTCTGGAGGCTGGCCTTGACGCCAGGAATGCCTTCGGCAGCTGGGGTCTCCGCGGGCTTGCCGTAGAGCACCGCGTTGAATCGCTGCGCGAAGACGACATCGTAGAGGCCGCCATCATCGGGCAGCGAGATCTCGGTCTGATCGGGGCTGAAGGCATCCCGGGGGCTGGAGATGAACAGCTTGTGCTTGCCGGCCTGGAGGCCTTCGATGCGCAGCACCTTGCCGCCCTTCTTGGACTGGGCGACGGGAACGCGGATGCCATCGATGGAGAGGTCGAGAGGCCCCGCCACGGATTTGGTGAACCGGAGCATCACCATGCCCGGGGGCAGGGGCTTGGCGGGCTTGAGCGGGATCCCCTTGCAGGCGATGAAGGAAAACAGGGCCAGGGCGACCAGGGCGGAACGACGGAACATGGAGCCTCCATCCACTAGGCTACCCCAAGGGATGGATAGGTTCCGCAGCATCAACGCTCCGGCCAGCTTTGAAGGGTGTACCAGATCTCGCCCTCCCAGGCATCCTGGCGGCCGATTCCTTCCACGATCCCGGAAAGGGGCCCCGAGAGCTTCAAGCGGACCGTTCCTCCCACACGGCCTTCCAGCTGCAGCACCTTGACCTGGGTCTTGAGGGTGGCGGCCCAGCGCTCCACTTCCTGATCTCCAGATTTGCGGAAGAGGTTCATCCGATAGATCTGGCCGCCCTCCGCGAACTGCAGCTCCCATTCCAGCTGCTCGCCTTGGGGGCTCCGGAGGGTGCCCTTCAAACGCAGCACTTTGACCTTCAGGCCCCCTTGGGGAGGGCCTACCTGAGCCTCCGTGGGCTTGAACTCCAGGCGGCGCCCGGCCACGGTCAACCCGCCTCCACCCTCGGTTTGAAGCCCCATGGCCTGGGCCAAAAGCGGCATTCCCAGGAGGGCAGGGAGCCATAAGGTCCGGAAATGGTGAGTGACGTTTCGCATGCAACTTCGTATTCTGATGGGCCTGCAAGGAGATGTCATGACCCGAGTGCGTTTGGTGACCGATAAGGGCGATATCAATCTGGAGCTGTTCCCCAAGGAAGCGCCGAAGACGGTCGCGAATTTCGTGAAATTGATTTCCGAAGGCTTCTACGACGGACTGGCCTTCCACCGCGTGATCCCCGATTTCGTGATCCAGGGCGGCTGCCCCAACACCCGCGAGGGTGCCAAGGGTATCCCCGGTACCGGTGGCCCCGGTTGGAAGATCGAGTGCGAGACCGCCGGCAACCCCCATCAGCACAAGCTGGGCGCAATGAGCATGGCCCACGCGGGCAAGAACACCGGTGGCAGCCAGTTCTTCGTGGTTAACGGCGACCGCCGCAACGTGCAGCACCTGGACGGCGTCCACACGGTGTTCGGCCAGTGCGTGTCAGATGAGGACATCAAGGTGGTGCAGTCCATCCGCGCCAACGATCAGATCCGCAAGGCCGAGATCGTCGAAGCCTAAAGCCTCGATTCGCCCGTTCAAGCGGCCCTCCGGGGCCGCTTTTCATTCCGGAGGACCCATGGATCGGCCCCGCTGTGGGTGGTGCACCCAGGACCCGCTGTACCAGGCCTACCACGATGGGGAGTGGGGGGTGCCCGTCCACGAGGACCGCGCCCTCTTCGAATTCCTCGTGCTGGAGGGCGCCCAGGCGGGCCTCAGCTGGATCACCATCCTCCGCAAGCGGGAGGCCTATCGTCGGGCCTTCGCGGGGTTCGATCCGGTGCGCGTGGCCGCCTTCAGCGATGCCCAGCTGGAGGCCCTGCTTCAAGATGAAGGCATCGTCCGGAACCGCCTGAAGGTGACCTCCGCTCGGGACAACGCCCGGGCCTTCCTGGCCGTTCAGGCGGAGTTCGGGTCCTTCGACGCCTACCTCTGGCCCTTCATCGGCGGCACCCCCCGGGTGAACCGACCGAATTCCATGGCTGAGGTCCCCGCCATGACCCCCGAGGCCGAGGCGCTGAGCCGCGACCTGAAGAAGCGGGGCTTCCGCTTCGTGGGGCCCACCATCATGTATGCCTACATGCAGGCCACGGGCATGGTGGATGACCACGTGGCGACCTGCTGGAAGCGGCAGAAGGCCTGATTCCGGGCCTCCTCGACTGATAGACTGGAAGGTCGGAGTTCAGTGTGTCCAAGCCCTTCTACCTCACCACGCCCATCTACTACGTCAACGATCGGCCCCACATCGGGCACACCTACACCACGGTGCTCGCGGATGCCATCGCCCGCTTCCGCCGCCAGATGGGGGAGCCCGTGCGCTTCCTCACGGGCACAGACGAGCATGGGCAGAAGGTCGAGAAGGCCGCGGCCGCCAAGGGCATCGCCCCCAAGGCCCTGGCGGATGAGGTGGTGGCCAACTACACCGACCTCTTCCAGCGCATGGTCATGACCCACGATCGCTTCATCCGCACCACCGATGCGGACCACCGGGAAACCGTGCAGGCCCGCTTCAAGCAGCTGCTGGAGACTGGCGACATTTACAAGTCCGAGTACGAAGGGCTCTACAGCGTGTCCGACGAGGCCTTCGTCACGGAGACCCAGGCCAAGGAGCTGCAGGCCCAGGGCCTCGCCCACCAGCTGATCACGTTGAAGGAGGAGACCTACTTCTTCCGTCTCAGCAAGTACGAGAAGCCGCTGCTGGAGTACTACGCGGCCCATCCCGATTTCGTGCAGCCGGACTTCCGCTTCAACGAGGTGAAGCGCTTCGTAGAGGGCGGCCTCACGGACCTCTCCATCAGCCGCACCACCATCAACTGGGGCATCCCCGTTCCCGGGGACGAAAAACACGTGGTGTACGTGTGGTTCGACGCTCTGCTGAACTACCTCACTGGCGCCGAGGGCGCTTGGCCCGCGGACCTGCAGATCGTGGGCAAGGACATCCTCCGCTTCCACACCATCTATTGGCCCGCCTTTCTCATGGCCATGGGTCTGCCCCTGCCCAAGACCGTGCTGGCCCACGGCTGGTGGCTCAGCGGAAACGACAAGATGAGCAAGAGCAAAGGGAACGTCGTACGCCCCGACACCCTGCTCAAGTTCGGCAACGATGCCATCCGCTTCTTCTTCCTGCGGGACATGCAGGTGGGCTACGACCGCGACTTCTCCTTCGAGGGCTTCATGGACCGTCTCAACGCCGACTTGGCCAATGGCCTCGGCAATCTGGCCTCCCGCAGCATCAGCATGATCCAGCGCTACCGGAATGGCAGCGTTCCCGTTGCGACCACGCTGGACGCCTCGGATGCCGCCGTGGATCAGGCCGGTCGCGCCGTGGTGGCCGACTTCATCGCCAAGGCCCAGGGCCACGACTTCCACGCCGCCCTGGATGGCCTCTGGATCTACCTCCGCAGCCTCGACGCCTATATCGTGCAGGCGGAGCCCTGGAAGCTGGCCAAGGATCCCGCCAACGACCCCAAGCTCGACGCCGTGCTCTGCAACCTCTACCGTGCCCTGCGCGCCACGGCGCCCTGCCTGGCCTCCGTGATGCCCGAGTTGGCCCAGCTCCTCTGGGAGAACCTGGGGCTCCCCGGCAAGGCCGCCGACCTGCGCCTGGATGCCCTGGTGTGGGATGCCCCCGCCACCGGCCCCGTGGCCCTTGAACCGAAACCCCTCTTCGCCCGCATCGACAAGGACAAGGAAATGACCGAACTGGAAGCCTCCGCCACGCCTGCTCCCGAAGCTACGCCTTCCCTGGACGTGCCCGCCATCCGCGAGGTGGTGGACGCCGACACCTTCTTCAAGGTGGACCTCCGCGTGGGCAAGATCCTCGAGGCCGAGCGCGTGCCCAAGAGCGACAAGCTCATCAAGATGAAGGTGGACATCGGCCTGGAACAGCGCTGCATCGTGGGAGGCATCGGCAAAGCCTATGAGCCCGCGGACCTGCTGAACCGGCTCGTGGTGGTGGTGGCCAACCTGGCTCCCCGCAAGCTCATGGGCATCGAGAGCCACGGCATGCTGCTGGCCGCCAGCGACAACGCCTCCAAGCCCTACCTGGTGGCGCCTCCCGCCGACGCCCAGCCCGGCTTCCTGGTGAAGTAGCCCTTGGCCACGCCGGTTTTCAGCCTCTCGGCGGAGATCCTCACCGACGCCCCCTTCGAGGTGGTGGTGGCGCGCCTCCGCGAGCCTGGGTCATTCGCCTGCATCCAGGCCCTCGGGGTGGACTGCATCCCCCAGGAACGTGAGGCGGGATTGCAGCTCGACTGGAGCCGTTCACGGCTGGGCTCCCAGGAAATCGGCCTGATCCAGGTCATGCCCCACGAGCGGGGCGCCCACCTCACTTTGGAGGCCCGCCATCGCGGGTGGTCCTCCTTCGCATCCTTCGGCCTGCTGCGCTGGAAAACGGATCAGCTGCTAGAACGGTTGGTGGAGGAGCTGTGAGGCGCCTGTGCTGCGTCCTCGGCCTGGCCCTGACGGTCTGGGCTGAGGAGCCATGGCGGGAAGGGGATTTGCTTTTCCAGACCTCCCGCTCCACCCAGAGCGAGGCCGTGCAGGCCGCCACCCGTTCCAATTGGTCTCACATGGGTCTGCTCTTCCACATCCACGGCCGATGGATGGTGCTGGAAGCGGTGCAACCGGTGAAGTACACCCCGCTCGACGCTTGGATTCGGCGTGGGGAAGGGGGGCACGTCAGTGCCCGCCGGGTGAAGCGCTCCGTCCATGTCCTTTCCGCCTCCGACCTATCCAAGGTGCGCAGGGAAGGGGAGCGATTCCTGGGGCGGCCCTACGACCTCACCTTTGAGTGGGACGACCGCCGCGTTTACTGCTCGGAGCTGGTGTGGAAGGCCTACGAACGGGCCTTGGGCCTGAGACTTGGGCGACTCCAGTCCCTGGGCGACTTCGACCTCTCGGCGACCGCCGTCAAGCGTAAGATGGCCGAACGCTATCCCAAGGGCGTGCCCATCGGCATGCCCGTCATCAGTCCCCAGGCCATGTTCGATGCCCCCGAGCTCGAAGCGGCCTGGTCCCGTTGAGGTGCCCATGAAAGCCACGCTGTGGATGAAATCCTCCTGCACCACGTGCCGCAACGCCAAGGCCGCCTTGGCGGACCTGGCGATCGAGGTGGAAGTTCGCGATTACTTCAAGAAGCCCCTTGAAGCGGACGAATTAGAGCGGCTACTGCCGGCCGACCCTGCTCCGATGCTCGGCACCAAGAGCCCCAAGTACAAAGAATTGGGGTTGAAGGATCGAAAGCTCTCCAAGGCCGAGGCCATCGCGCTGATGGTCGAGGACAACAACCTGCTCAAACGCCCCATCCTGGTGCACCCCAAGGGCACCGTGATCGGGTTCGACGCCGCGGCCTACGCCGCCCTCGCCGGAAAGGCCTGATATGAAGTTCATCAGCTGGAACGTCAACGGCTTCCGCGCCGTGCTCAAGAAGGGTTTCATGGAGTGGCTGGAGGCCGCCGATCCCGACGTGCTCAACCTCCAGGAGATCCGCTGCGAGTGGGAAGAGGTGGACCTGGCCGTGCGCAAGCAGCTGGAGAGTGCCTACGACATTTGCTGGTTCCCCTCCACCCGGAAGAAGGGCTACGCCGGCGCGGCCACCCTCACGAAGAAAGAACTGGGCTGGAAGCACACGCCCGGCCTGGGGCTGGAAGAGGTGGACGCCGAGGGCCGCATCATCGTCTCCACCAAGGGCAAGCTCACCTTCATCGCCGGCTACTTCCCCAACGCCTCTGCAGGCCTCGTGCGCCTGCCCTTCAAACGTCAATTCGCCCGGGATCTGGCGGAAATCGTGAAGAAGCGGCACGCCGCCGGTGAGCAGGTGATCCTCGTGGGCGATATGAACGTGGCGCCGGAGGAGATCGATCTGGCCCGCCCCAAGGACAATACTAAGAACCCTGGATTCACCCCCGAGGAGCGTGAGGACTTCAAGCTCTACCTGGGCGCAGGTCTCCACGACATCCTGCGCGAACGGAACCCTGGCAAGCCCGGCCTCTACACCTGGTGGACGGCCCGAGGTGGAGCCCGCGAAAAGAATGTGGGGTGGAGGATCGACCTCTTCCTCATCAGTGAAGGCCTCCAGAGCCAGGTGCTGGACACCGCCATCCACGCGGATGTGCTGGGTTCCGATCACTGCCCCATCAGCTTGGTTCTGAAATGAAAGTCGTCCTCCAGCGGGTTTCCGAAGCCCGGGTCACGGCCGAGGATCGCGCCTCGGCCATCGGCCGGGGGTTCCTCCTGCTGGTGGGTCTGGAAGTGGGCGATACGGAGCAAGCCTGCAGCTGGATGGCTACGAAAATCGCGGGGCTGCGGGTGTTCGAGGACGCGGACGGGAAGCTGAACCTGGGCTTATCCGAAGTGGGCGGAGAGATCCTGGCCGTGTCCCAATTTACGCTGGCAGGTTCCGTGGAGCGGGGCCGCCGTCCCAGCTTCGACCAGGCCATGCCCCCCGAGCCGGCCCGGGCACTCTTCCAGCGTTTCGTGGCCATGCTGGAAGGGGAAGGGGCGACCGTCCGCACGGGCTTCTTCCAACAGCACATGGCCGTGAGCCTGGTGAACGACGGACCGGTGACGTTGGTGCTCGAGCGAAAAGGATAGGAAAAGGGCCCCGGTGGGGGCCCCTTTGTGAGTGGTTTAGACTGCCCTTACTTGGGGATGCCCTTAAGGATTTCCTTCACCTCACCGACCTTTTTGCCGTTGGGAGCCAGCTCGAGGTACTTCAGGAGGGCGGCCCGGGCAGGGGCCATGTGGCCATCACCCAAGTCCAGCAGTGCCAACAGGTAGTGGGCTTCGGCGTGCTTGGGGTTGATGCGCAGGGTCGCATCGACCTGGTCGCGGGCTTCCTTGTTCTTCCCGGCGTTGAAGGCTTCCACGGCCCGGTTGTAGGTGATGTCGGGGTTGGGACCAGTCAGCTTTTCCAGCATCGCTCGGTACTTCGCTTCATTGACGGCGTCCTTGCGTGCTGCGTAGATCTCCACGAGGCCGACGATCACATTTTGATCATCCGCCTTGCGCTCAATCGCCTTCAGGAGGAGGGGCTCCGCTTCATCCTTCTTGCCAACCTGGTAGTAGGTGAGGCCGAGGATGCGCTCGACGAGTTCCACCTTGGGCTTCAGCTCAGCTTTAGCCATCTCGTCGGTGGTCTTTTCCAGCGAGTTCTTCAGAGAGGCGTAGGCGGTCTCAAAGGGTCCCATGGCTTCCGCGAAACGCCCCTGCTGGTACAGCTCCAGATTCTCATTGAAGAGGTTCAAGCCTTCGTTTTCAAGCTTCGCCCCTTCATCCACCGGCTGGGCGACCTGTCCGGCACCGCCTTTGAATTCGCCGGGGCGGGTCATCTCGATGTTGAGGGTGAGGGTCTCCGCAAGGGGGATCTTGGGCTTTTCGAGGTGGTTCACGTAGCCTTCGGCGACGCAGGTCAGGTCGTATTCCTTGGGCGCCAGGCCCGCGTAGAAGTAGTTCCCCTTAGAGTCCGTTTCGAAAGTCTTGGTCCAGTTGATGTCCAGGCGCTTGACCGTGATTCGGGCCCCGGCGATGGGCTGGCCCGCTTTATTGGTGACCTTGCCGGCGATGCGGCCGGTGCTTTCGGCGGCCAGGGGAAGGAATGCGCTCAGCACCAGGGCTGGCACGATGAAGTTGTTGGTCCGGGTCATGGTTCAGAACCTCCGATATCCCTATCGTCCACACCTAAGGTTGTGTCGGCAAGCCGCCGTAGGTCACAACAAAGATCAGGGATGTGTTAGCCTTGCCTGAAACTTCCACGCCAGCCCTATGGGGAGTGCATGAATCCAGCCCCTCCTGAGCCTTCCCTCACCTCTCTCACGCATCTATTGGCGGAGCAGGCCCTGTTGGCCCTGGGGGTGCCCCATCCCATGCTGAAAGAAGTTCCACCGGCCAACCCCGGGGTGGCCAGGTTCTACGTGGACCTTCTCGCGGTGCTCAAAGACAAGACTGAAGGCCGGCGGACCGAGCCCGAAACGCGGGCCATTGAAGACATCCTTCACCAACTCAGGATGCGGATCCTGGATCTCGAACCTGCCCCCGGAAACTTGAAGGTGAATCCGTGAGGAAGCCGTTTCGAGCGCTTCTCCCTGGCGTTCTCACATGGACTCTGGTCGGCCTCCTGCAGGCCCAGGCCCCCGCGGTGCCCGCGGCCCCTCCACCTGCCACCACCGCAGAGACGGCCCTCAGCCCTGCCGTGGCGTTGAGCCACCGCGCTGAAGGGCTCAAGGTGGCCCTCCGCACGGGCAATCCCGACGCCATCGACGCGGCCGTGCAGGAAGTCGAGGCCGTCCGGCTGAAGTACTCCGTGCTGGACGTCCTGCCCCTGGTTGAAGGTATGGCCCTCTGGGCTCGACAGGAGGGCCTCTCGGGCCGCCCTGACATCGGCTTGAAGACCATCGATGCCATCGAGCGCTGGGCTCCAGGGCATACAACTTTACTGGGGACCCGCGTCGTACTCACCCGGCAGGAAGGGCTGAAAGGCTGGTTCCTTTCGCTTCCGGACCTGCTTCGGCTCACCAAATTGCGGATGGAGCACGATGCGGAGCGATGGCTCTGGCTGCTGCAGCATCTGGGTGCCCTCCGACTGGCCGCCACCCTGCTCCTCTGGGGCTGGGCCCTGGCCTTGGCCCTGAGGTACCGCAACGTGCTGCGGTATCTGTGGGAGGAGCCACTCAAGGACAAGCGGGTCAGTCTCACCTTGGCGGCCATCCTTGGGGCCTTGATCCTCTCCCTGCCGGTGCTGCTCGGCCTGGATCCGGGGTTCGCGGCCCTGCTTTGGCTCTGGCTCCTTTCCCCTTTCCTGACGGCTCCGGAAGTGCGGGCCACGGCCCTCATCATCCTCATGCAATTGGTCCACCCGGCCCTGGAACTCATGGAACCCCTGGCCAAGGTGCCCGCTTCCCCCAGCGTCCTCACCACCCAGGTGCAGCCCCAAGCCGAGGCGATCTCCGCCACGGCCTTCGCTTCACTTCCTCCCGGTGATCAGACTTATTTGAAAGGCTGGTCCGAGCTCCAGCAAGGCCAATGGAATGCGGCCGAGGCCACCTTCAAGGGGATCCTCGCGACCCATCCTGAGAAGGGCCGGGTGTTGAACAACCTCGGGGTTGCCCACTTCCATCAGGGGGACCTGGTCCAGGCTCAAAAGGACTTCGACGAGGCGAGCCTGATCGACGGTAAGCGCTCGGAGATCTTGCTCAACCAAAGCGTGCTGGCCTACATCCGGCTGGACACGGAACTGGGTGCCCAGAAGCAGAATGAGGCCCGCGATGCGGATCCCGACCTCTACAAGAAGCTCATCACGGTCGCTGGCGAGCAAAAGGACTCGCGGACGTACCCCATTCCCCTGCCGGACAGTCCTGAGCGCATCTCCGCGCTGGGGGGCGGCGTGGAAGTCGAAAAGGGCATGCATACGGTCCTGCGCGAGCCCGGATTCCTGCTCAGCCTAATCATCCCCCCGCTAATGCTGGCCCTTTTCGTCCTGCGGGTTCGGGCCTCCATGCGGCAGGCCCATGCGACCCAATGCATTCGGTGTGGTGAACCCTTCCGCACCACGGACAGCAATAACCCTGAAGTGTGCTCCAAGTGCCACCACCTCTTCGTGCTCAAGGATGGCCTCCATCAGGAGAGCCGCAAGCGCAAGATTGATGAAGTGGGCGAGCACCAAGCGGCCACGCGCAGGATCCACAAGGGGCTCATCGCCCTGCTGCCGGGCCTGGATCTGGTCTTCGTGGGGGATGCCCGGGAGGGCTTCATGGAGTGGGTGCTCATCTGCCTCGCGGCGGGCATGGTGGTGGCCACGGGTCGCAGCGTCCGTTACCCGGGCGAGGTGTTAGCAGATCCGCTCTCCACTTGGCTGCCCATCGGCATGGCCTTCCTCTTCCTGCTCTACCTGCGGTCCTGGTTGAAGCTCACCCCGAGGAGGGGCCATGGCGCTTGAAGGCTCCCTGAGGGATTTCGACCTCTTCTCCCTCTTCAACATGATCAAGATCCAGGGAAAGAACGGCACCCTGGTGCTGAGCCAGGGTCAGGAGTTCGTGAAGGTCTTCTTCGAGAACGGCGAGATCGTGGGCTGCGACAGCAACCAGATCCGCATGGAGGACCGCGTCGGCACCATGCTCGTGCGCCTCGGCCGCCTCACGGGCGAAGAGCTGCTGGAGATGATCCAGATGCAGCGGCAAACCCTCAAGCGCATGGGCACCCTGCTGCTTGAGAGCGGGAAGGTGAGCCCCCAAGATCTCCAAGACGCCCTCTTCCAGCAGGCCACCGCGATCCTGCACCGGTCCTTCCGATGGGTGGCAGGTGACTACCGCTTCGACTCCATGCTCCCGCCCGATCTGGATCGGGATCATTTCCAGCCCATCCCCGTCGACACCGTGTTGATGGAGGCCGCCCGCATCCAGGATGAGTGGCCCGAAGTCGAAAAGCGCTTGCCCGGCATGAACGTCGCACTGGGGCTCACCCCCACCGCGGCTGCGCTTCACCTGGATATCCACCGGGATCTGAGCCATGTGCTGGAGGGACAGGAAGCCACCACCGGTTCTTCTGGCCTCTCCCATGAGCAGGAAGTCGTCCTCAGCTATTTCGGCCAGCCCCAGAGCATCCAGGAAGCCATCCAGATCAGCCGCTACGAAGAGCTGGATACCTGCAAATCCATCGCTGATCTCATCCAAAAGGGCCTCCTTCAGCCCATGGGGATCGATGCGCCCAAGGTCATCCGGCCCTGGGTTGGCGATTTGCCCATACAGGACCTCCTGCCCGAGTGGGAAGGCCCCAGCAACCTGCTGATGCCTTTGACGCTTCTCCTCTTGGCGGTGCCCCTGCTCACTTACGTTCCCCGAGCCCGGGGCTCAATTAATGCTGGCCTGGCCAGCCTCCAGCCCGTGGACATGTGGGTGGTGCCGGATGGGACAACGCGTGCGCGCCAGAACTGGGCCTTCCGCATGGCCTCTCCCTACGATGGCGGCGAAGCCCTGGCCAAGGCCCTGGGCAGGCCCTTGGGCCAAGCCAATCCCATCAAGGATTTCACCAAGCTTCCGGACCCCATGAAGGCCCCTGCGGCGCCCCCCGTTCCGGAACCGGCACCCGCCAAGGCCCCCAAGAAGAAATAGGAACCGACATGGTGGTCGAACGGCAACGCCCAGGCACCCTGGAGGTGATCTGCGGGCCGATGTTCAGCGGGAAGTCCGAAGAATTAATCCGGCGCCTGCGCCGGGTGCGGATCGCCCGCCAGCGGCTCCAGGCCTTCAAGCCCGCTCTGGATGATCGCTACGATGCAGTGGCCATCGCCAGCCATGCGGAATCCAAGTTCGAGGCCCTTCCGGTGGCCGATAGCGCGGAGTTGGCGCGTCACCTCGCGCCCGATGTGGAAGTCGTGGCCATCGATGAGGTCCAGTTCTTCGATGAAGGGCTGTTGGGCCTCGTCGAAGCCATGGCCAATGAAGGCATTCGGGTGATCCTTGCAGGCCTGGATTTGGACAGTGAAGGCCGCCCCTTCGGGATCATGCCCCAGGTTCTCGCCCGGGCGGAGCATGTGCTGAAGCTGCAGGCCATCTGCACCGAATGCGGAGCCGGCGCCAGTCGCACCTACCGGAAGGTCCGCAGCGGTGGCCAAGTCCTGGTGGGGGCTGCCGACCTCTATGAGGCCCGGTGCCGGCACTGCCACCGTGAGGATGACGCCTCCCTGTTGACCTTGGATGCGGCGACCGAAGGGCAGGAATAGCCCTTCACGCCGATGAATCATCGGCGTGATACGTGATCTGGGCCCTAGGTATTCGGTAGGTGCGGTCCTAAACTGAGCGGCACGGATGCGCTGCTGCAGTATCCGTATGTCCCAAACTCCTGCCCGCGGCTGCAGGGCAATCCGAGGAGCTCCACATGGCCGGCGCCTATGCCACCTTCAACCACATCACCGACTACATGGGCTTCGAGGGCCTGCTGACCGACGAAGAGAAGATGGTCCGTGAAGCGGCCCGCGACTTCGTGAACAAGGAAGTCCTCCCGATCATCGAGAAGCACGCCCAGGATCAGACTTTCCCCAACCACCTCATCAAAAAGATGGGTGAGCTGAGTTTCTACGGCCCCAGCCTGCCCGAGGAATACGGCTGCGCTGGCCTCTCCAACGTCGCCTATGGCCTCCTCATGTACGAGCTGGAGCGCGGCGATAGCGGCCTCCGCTCCTTCTGCAGCGTGCAGGGCTCCCTCGTGATGTGGCCCATCTACGCCTACGGTAGCGAAGAGCAGAAGCGCTACTGGCTGCCCAAGCTTGCGGCGGGCGACAAGATCGGCTGCTTCGGCCTCACGGAGCCGGACTTCGGATCCAACCCCGGCGGCATGCTCACCAAGGCGGTGAAAGAACCGGGCGGCAAGTGGCGCATTAACGGCACCAAGATGTGGATCACCAACGGCTCCGTGGCCGACGTGGCCATTGTCTGGGCTCAGACTGAAGATGGCATCCGTGGGTTCCTCGTGGAGAAGGGCACCCCCGGATTCTCGGCTCCCGAGACCCACGGCAAGTGGAGCCTCCGCGCCTCCGTCACCTCCGAGCTCGTGCTCGAGGACGTCATCGTGGATGAGGCCAAGAGCCTGCTCCCCAACGTGAAGGGCCTCAAGGGCCCCCTTGGCTGCCTCACCCAGGCCCGCTACGGCATCGCCTGGGGCGCCCTCGGCGCCGCGGACGCGTCCTACCAGTGCGCCTTGGATTACGCTTTGAACCGCATCCAGTTCGATAAGCCCATCGCCGCCTACCAGCTCCAGCAGGAAAAGCTGGCCTGGATGGTCACGGAGCTCACCAAGGGCCAACTCCTGGTGCTCCAGCTCGGCCGCCTGAAGGATGCCAAGAAGTTCACGCCCGCCCAGGTCTCCATGGCGAAGATGAACAACGTGAACGTGGCCCTCGAGATCTGCCGAAAAGCCCGCACGATCTTGGGCGCCAACGGAATCCTGGACGAGTACCCGGTCATGCGGCACATGGCGAACCTCGAGAGCGTGTACACCTACGAGGGAACCCATGACATGCACACGCTGATTATCGGGCAGGAAGTCACAGGCCTGCCGGCGTATCGGTAGAGGTTCGAGCCTCGCGTGGAAGGGCCCGCCTCGGCGGGCCCTTCTTATATTGAAGTTCGAGATCCAAGGGGGGTGGTGGCCCCACCCGGATTCGAACCGCCGTGCCGCCGCGCCCCATCTGGGCACGGGCCTCCGGCTGCGCCGGACCAGGTTGGAACGCTTGCGCGTCCCAACCTTGGCCCTACCTGCCCGATGGGGCAGATTCCTGGGTTCGAATCCCAGTGGTGGCCCCACTGGGATTCGAACCCAGGACCAAGCGGTTATGAGCCGCCAGCTCTGACCGCTGAGCTATAGGGCCAATGTCAGTGTAGCAAAATCTTGGGCCGACTCGGGTTTGACTACGATCACCCGATTCGCCCCTTGCCGGGCCTGAACGAGACGCGCAAGCTTGGGGCACCTTAGACAGAAAGGGGTGCCCCGTGAATGGCAAGTCCCTGTCCCAACCCCGCGTCGCGGCTCTCGTTGGCCCTTCGTTGAGCGGTAAGACCTCATTGCTAGAGGCGCTGCTCTTGGCCGCCGGCGCGCTTCCAAAGAAGGGCGCGGTGAAGGACCACGCCACTGTCGGTGATGCATCCATGGAGGCCAAGGCCCGTGGCATGTCCACCGAAACCACCGTGGCCACGGCCCAGGTGGAAGGCGAATCCTGGACCTTCCTGGATTGCCCCGGCTCTGTCGAATTCCAGCAGGAAGCGCTGCAAGCGCTCCTGGTGGCCGACGTGGCCGTGGTGGTGGTGGATGCGGATCCCGCGCGCGCGATCGCGGCCGGGCCCATCCTCCAATTCCTGGATGCCCGCAAGATCCCGCACGTCGTCTTCATCAACAAGGTCGACCTTCCCGGTTCCGCCGCGAGGCTCCGCGATGCGCTGACGGCCCTCCAGGCCCAGAGCGCGCGGCCCCTGGTGATGCGTGAGATCCCGCTGAAGGAAGGCGAGAACATCGTCGGCTTCGTGGACCTCGTCAGTGAGCACGCCTATGGCTACAAGGGCCATGAGGATGCGGAGCTTTCGCAGCTGCCCGACAACGCGCTGCCCGAGGAGGCCGAAGCCCGCCGCGAGCTGCTGGAGCGCCTCGCGGATCTGGATGATCACCTGCTGGAAGAGTTGCTCGAAGAGGTCCAACCCACCACGGATGAGATCCAGGAGAACCTGCGCAAGGACCTGAAGGACGATCTCCTCGTGGAAGTTTTCTTCGGCAGCGGCGAGCAGGATCACGGCATCAAACGGCTGCTCAACGCCCTGGCCCAGGAGGCTCCGGAGGTGCATGAAACCGCCGAGCGACTGGGCCTGCCCCAGGAAGGCGCCTTCCTGGCCCAAGCCTTCAAAACCCTCCATGCCCCTCACGTGGGCAAGCTCAGCTTCTCGCGCATCTGGCGCGGTGAAGTGGCCGATGGCGCGCCGCTGGATGGCCAGCGGGTGTCGGGGGTCTACCGTCTCTTCGGCAGTCAGCAGCAGAAACAGACCAAGGCCGTGGCCGGCGAGATCGTGGCCCTGGGCCACCTGGATTCGCTGCGCACGGGGCAGGGCATCACGGGCACCGCGGTGTTGGATCTTCCCTGGGTCGACACCCTCCAGCCCCTGGCGGCCATCAGCCTCCACACCACCAAGAGCGGCGACGAAGTGAAGCTGGGCGCGGCCCTGGGCAAGTTGAACGAAGAGGATCCCAGCCTGCAGTTGGAGCAGAATCCCGAGACCCACGAGCAGATCCTCTGGGGCCAAGGGGACATCCACCTCCGCAACGCCCTGGATCGCCTCAAGAGCCGCTTCGGCCTCGAAGTGAAGACGGATGCGCCCACGGTGCCCTACCGGGAGACCATCCGGAAGAGCGTGCAGCAGCACGGCCGCTTCAAGCACCAGTCAGGCGGCCATGGCGCCTTTGGCGACGTACACCTGGAGATCAGCCCACGGCCTCGGGGCGAAGGCATTGTTTTCGAGGAGCGCATCGTGGGCGGTGTGATCCCCCGGCAGTTCTTCTCCTCCGTGGAGAAGGGCATCCGCGAATGGGCCAAACAAGGGCCTTTGGGCTTCCCCGTGGTGGACTTCCACGCGGGGCTCTTCCATGGCAGCTATCACTCCGTGGACAGCTCCGACGCCGCCTTCCAGCAAGCCGCCCGCATCGCCATGAGCGAGGGCATGCCCAAGTGCAGCCCCGTGCTGCTGGAGCCGATCCTGGCCCTTCACCTGCACGCCCCTTCGGAATTCACCGCCAAGGTTCAGCGCATGGTCACGGGTCGGCGCAATGGCCAGATCCTGGGCTTCGATCAGCGGGAGAACTGGCTGGGATGGGACACCGTATCCGCCAAGTTGCCCCAATCGGAATTGAAGGACCTCATCACCGAGCTCCGCAGCCTCACTCAGGGCATCGGCACCTTCAACTGGTCCTTCAGCCACCTCCAGGAAGTGGAAGGCCGCGAGGCCGACCGGGTCGTGGAAACCCGGAAGCGGAGCTTGGCCGAAGCCCGCGGATAGCGCCATCCCCCTCCTTCCCATCGTGCGGGGCCTTCGGGCCCCGCTTCTTTTGGGGACCAACGCCCATGCTAGGCTCAGGCATTCTTTTGGAGCGCCATGATGCTGAGGCTATGCAGGGTGCTGCTGCCCTTCGTTATCGGGGCAGCCGTCGCCACGGCCCAGATCCCCAAAGGCTGGAAGCCCGCGCTGCAGGCCGGTGAAGCCATGGGCGTCGGAACCGCTCGGGAGGGCGTGAAAGCCTTTGGGGAGGCCTCGCAGCCCCATGCCATGGGCATGCTTTCCAAGTTCGTCTGGCTCCGCTTGCAGGGCACCGAGTGGGAAGCCCGGGGTCTGCAATTCCGATGCTCCGGAACCTGGGATGGGCTGACATGCTCCAACCCCAAGGGGCACGGCAAGGTCGATCTCGGCAAAGCCCTCAAGGAAGGGTGCGACCTGGCCTTCGTGGTGTGGGGCCGCATGGCGGTGGAGGGGTGGAGCCAGGAAAGCGGCGAGGGATCCGCCCGCCTCCGCCTGGAGGAGGGGTTCCGTGCCTTCCTCGGCCGCCGCATGCCCCCCGGGGATGGCCCTCCCAAGCTGGGCCTGGAGTGGGTGGCTGGCGGCGCCCTGTTGCAGGGATCGGTGCAGGAGATTCTGGATTGGATGCTGGAGCCGACCCAGGAAGGGCTCGCCCAACAGGCCCGGCGCTATTTCGGGAACATCATCCAGGATCCCATCGGGGATTGGTGGATCGCCGAAGGCCCTTCCGTGGGGCTTGGGGAACCGGGCACCTGGGTTTTCGGCAGCAACGGCGCCATGTACGTGGTGCTGTACCTGCCCAAGACCGCACCCAAGGCCGAGGCCCTGGGCCGGTTCAAGGCGCTGCTGTCGCTGAAGTAAGCGGGGCCTCTCCCCAAGACTGCGGCTGGGCCCAGCCCCAGCTCGCGGTAGACTGAAGGGTTGAGGTTTTGCATGTCCCTTCAAGAAGAGATCCAGCGCCGGCGCACCTTTGCCATCATCAGCCACCCCGACGCGGGCAAGACGACGCTCACGGAGAAGCTGCTGCTCTATGGCGGCGCCATCGATCGGGCCGGTTCCGTGAAGGGCCGGGAAGGGGCGGGTCACGCTCAGAGCGACTGGATGAGCATCGAACAGGAGCGTGGCATCAGCGTCACCAGTGCCGCCATGCAGTTCGACTTCAAAGGCTTCGCCATCAACCTGCTGGACACCCCGGGCCACCAGGACTTCAGCGAGGACACCTACCGCGCCCTCACCGCCGCTGATTCCGTGGTGATGCTGCTGGATTGCGCCAAGGGCGTGGAAGAGCAGACTAAGAAGCTGTTCCGCGTGGCCTCGGAGCGCAAGCTCCCCATCTTCACCTTCGTCAATAAGCTGGACCGTCCGGGCCGTGAGCCCATCGACCTCATCGACGAAGTGGAGGAACTCTTCGGCCTCCATGCCGTGCCCATGACCTGGCCCATCGGCTCCGGTCCCGACTTCAAGGGCGTCTACGTCCGCGCCACGGGCCAGATCGCGCTCTTCGAACGGGCCAAGAAGGGCCAGAAGGCCCAGCTGGTGGGGAAGGGGACCCTGGAGGATCCCGAGATCGCCGAGTTGCTGACGGCCAAGGAATTGAAGCAGCTCCAAGAGGACATCGACCTCATGGACACGGTGCTGCCCGCCTTCGACAAGGAGGCCTTCCTGCGCGGTGAGCAGAGCCCCCTGTTCTTCGGCTCGGCCGTGAACAACTTCGGCGTGGGCGATTTCCTCGACGTGTTCGTGGACATGGCCCCGGCCCCGGGCCCGCGCCCCACCCTGGATGGCGGCGCCATCCAGCCGGACCAGAAAGGGTTCACCGCCTTCGTGTTCAAGGTGCAGGCCAACATGAACAAGGCTCACCGCGATCGCGTGGCCTTCGCCCGCATCGTGAGCGGCAAGTTCGAGCGGGGCATGGATGCGCTCCACGTCCGCGAAAAGAAGAACCTGAAGCTGAACTACCCCCACATGTTCTTCGGGCGGGAGCGAACCATCGTGGATGAGGCCTGGCCCGGCGATATCCTGGGTCTCATCAACCCCGGGCAGTTCCGCATCGGCGATGTGCTCAGCAGCGCCGGCCCCGTGACGTTCCATGCGGTGCCCCGGTTCAGCCCCGAACAATTCGTCTCCGTGCGCCTGGCGGACCCCGGAGCCCGCAAGGGTTTCCTGAAGGGCCTCCAGCAGATCGCCGAAGAGGGCGTGGTCCAAGTCTTCTGGCCCAAGGGGGGCGCCCCCTTACCCATCCTGGGCGCAGTGGGTCGCCTCCAGTTCGAGGTGCTTCAGCACCGCCTCAAGGACGAATATGCCTGCCAGGTGGTCCTGGAACCCCGCAGCTTCCAGATGGCCCGGTGGCTGGAGGGGGGCTGGCCCGAGGCCAACAAGTTCTGGGGCGAGCTGGTGGAAGATGCGGATGCCAACCCGGCCATCTTGTTCGAAAACGACTGGCAGCGCCGCACCACCGCCGAAAAGAACCCGGATCTGACCTTTCTGGCCCATCCGGCCCGGTAACCCGGCACTGGCATGGTTTAGGCTTCTCAGGAATTCGCCGATACATTCCCGACCGAGGCCTTTACATGAGCAACCCCCAGGACATTCGCCCCGAGGACCTGATCGTCACCGAACAGGACGGGACCCGTCGCATCAACCACGACGTGCTGGAGGCCTATGGCCTCTTCAACCTGCCCAAGAGCCTCATGCGTTCGGCCCTCATGGTCTATTACGACAACGCCACTCGTCAGGGCCGCCAGGCCGCGCAGACCGTGCGCACCTTCATCACCCTGGCCAGCAACATCACCAAGTTCCCCCGGGGCGTGGCCATCAACTTCACCCGCGGACAGGCTTACCGCAAGAACATGCGGATGCTACGCCGCTACAGCCGCTGAGCTCGGTTCGGCCCAAACGAAAAGCACCCGGCGAACCGGGTGCTTTTCGTTTGGGATCGGGCAGCTCAGAAGTACGGATTGACGAGCTTCAGGAACATCACCGCCAGTCCCGCGCTGACCGGGATGGTGAGCACCCAGGCCACAAGGATGTTCCCGGCCACACCCCAGCGCACGGCGCTGACGTTCATGCTGGCGCCCACGCCCATGATGGCGCCGGAGATTACGTGGGTGGTGCTGACGGGAATTCCGAAATGGGCCGTGGTGAACAACACGATGGCGGCTGATGTCTCCGCGGCAAAGCCGTGGATGGGCCGCAGTTTCACGATCTTGGCGCCCATGGTGCGGATGATCTTCCAGCCGCCGCTCATGGTGCCCAAGCCCATGGCCGTGGCGCAGGCCAGCTTCACCCATAGGGGAACGTCCACCTTGGCCCCATGGGCGTGGAGTTTGCCATAGGTGATGAGCGCCAGGGCGATGATGCCCATGGCCTTCTGGGCGTCGTTGGTGCCATGGGTGAAGGCCATGGCGCCTGCGGAAACGAGCTGCAACTTCCGGAAGGCGAAGTTCACCTTGTGGCCGGCCTTATGCCGGACGATCCACAGGATCGCGATGATCAGCACCATGGCGATGAGGAAGCCCACCACCGGTGACACCACCAAGAAGGTGGCGACTTCCTTCAGCTTCTTGGTCTCCAAGGAACCGCGGCCCGCATGGGCGAAGATGGCGCCGGCCAGAGCGCCCACGAGGGCATGGCTGGAGCTGGAGGGGATGCCGAACCACCAGGTGATCAGGTTCCAGACGATGGCCGCCAGCAGGGCGGCGACGATGACGGCCGGCACCACGTCCGTGGCATGGGCCGCGATGCCCTTGGCGATGGTGGTGGCCACTTGGGTGCCGAGGAGGGCACCGCCGAAGTTGAGGACGCCCGCCATCATGATGGCGTTCCGGGCCGAGAGCACGCCCGTGGACACCACCGTGGCGATGGCGTTGGCGGTGTCATGGAACCCGTTGATGTAATCGAAGCTCAGCGCCAGGAAGACGATGAACACCAGTGCAATCGGGATGTCCATGGCTTAGGCATTCCGCATCACGGTGGAGCCGATAACCTGGGCCACGAATTCGATCTGGTCGGTGGCTTCCTCGATTTGAGCGAGGAGCTCCTTCCACTTGATGAGCTCGATGGGATCGGTGGGGTTCTCGAAGATCTGGGCCAGGGCCGTGTGATAGATGCTGTCGGCCTGGTTCTCAAGGGCATGACAATGCTTGATGCGGGCCCGGATGTCCTTCACATCGCTCATGCTTCGCAGATGGCGGATGAGGACGGTGAGTTCCTTGGAACCCTCCACGATGATGGAGCTCAGCTCCGTCACGGCGGGCATCACCTTGCCGATGCGGTAAAGCACGAGGCGCTCGGTGGTGGCATCCAGGAGGTCGGCCACGTCGTCGATGGCGTGGGTGAGGGCGAGGATGTCCTCCCGCTCAAGGGGGGTCACGAAGGTCTGATTGAGGCGGTCGATGAGGTCGTGGGTGATGCGGTCGCCCTTGTGCTCCAGGGCCTTCATCTCGCGGCGGAACTCGGCCCAGCGGGAAGGGTCATTGGTGCGCACTGCCGTATCAAACAGGATGGCGGCATCGTGGGCGTTGTCCGAGGCGGCTTCCAGCAGTTCGAAGAACACGGTTTCGCGAGGCTTCAGCCAGCGCATCAGGGCGTTCAGGGACATGGGCGATCTCCGGAGTTCAAACCCCACTATTGTGCCCGGTGACAAGGGTGTAACGAAGCACTGATTCCGTCACAGAAAGGCGGAACAGGTAACTTCCGTGTAACGAGCCCTGGCCGACAGGTGGCCCATCGCCATGGCCGCCTGGCTGCGGTTCCGTGGGCGCATCCCTAGGCGTCGACGGATCCCATGCGGTAGCCCACCCCCACAATGGTCTCGATGAGGTTCGCGGCTTCTCCGAGCTTGGCCCGGACCCGACGCACATGGGCGTCGATGGTGCGGCTCTCCCCGAGGTACTCGAGGCCCCAGACCTGTTGGAGGATCTTCTCCCGTCCCAGCACCCGGCGCGGGTTTTTGATGAAATAGGCCAGCAGTTCGAACTCTCGCCGCGTGAGCTCGATGGGCTTGCCCTCAACCCGGGCGACATGCATGTCCAAGTCCACGGAAATGGGGCCGAAGGCCAGCGTTTGCCCTTCGGGCTGGGCATCCAAGAAGGTGGCGCGCCTTAGCACGGCCCGGATCCGGGCGATGAGCTCCCGGGTGCTGAAGGGTTTGGGAACATAGTCGTCCGCGCCCAATTCGAGGCCCAGCACCCGGTCGATCTCATCCACGCGGGCGGTGACGAGGAGCACGGGCAGCATCTTCATCTTCGGGGTGGCGCGGATGGCCCGGAGCACATCCAGGCCATCCATATCTGGAAGGCTGAGGTCCAGCAGGGCGCCGTCGATGCGGGTGCCGGATTCGAGGAGGCGCAACGCGTCGCGGCCGGTGCCGGCCACGAGGGGGGTGAACCCCTCGCGGCGGAGGTGCTGCTCGAGGGCCTGCCGGATGTCGGCATCGTCCTCGAGGATCAGCAGGTTTGCCATGGTCAGTTCCGTCCTTGGAGATAGCTGTGTTTGGCGCTGCGGCCTTCCAGGATGAACAGCACCTCCTCGGCGATGTTCGTGGCCTGGTCGGCAATGCGTTCCCAGTTCTTGATCACCAGGATGAGGTGGGAGGCGCGCTCGATGCAAAGGGGATCCGAAAGCATGAGCTTGAGCAGCTCCCGGTAGATGGCCTGGTAGAGGTTGTCCACCTTGTCGTCATCGCTGATGACGGCCCGGGCGAGGCTCGCATCACTGGTGACGAAGGCATCCACGGCGCGGCGCACCATGCCCTGGGTTTCCGTGGCCAGCCGCTCGAGGTAATCCCCATTGAGCACGGGAGGCTGATCGTTGAGCATCTTGGCCCGGCGGCAGATGTTCCCGCAGTGATCACCGATGCGCTCCACCTCGGGAATGATCTTGATGGCCGAGGCGATGAGGCGGAGGTCCGCCGCGATGGGCGCCCGCAAGGCCAGCAAGTCGATGCAGAGCTGATCCAGGCGCAGCTCCATCTCGTCCAGCTTCTCGTCGAGGATGTTCACTTCGTCCACGAGCGCCGTGTTCCGCTCCAGCAGGGCGCGGCGCGTGAGGTCGATCATGCGCTCCGCCATCCCCGCCATGGAGAGGAGGCCATCCTTGAGTCCCTTGAGTTCGGAATCGAAATGTCGGGCCATCAGCCGAACCTCCCCGTGATGTAGTCTTCGGTCATGCGGTTGGTGGGATTGGTGAAGATCTTTTCCGTGAGATCGGTCTCCACCACCTTGCCGAGCCAGAAGAAGGCTGTGAAATCGCTCACCCGTGCCGCCTGCTGCATGGAGTGGGTGACGATGACGATGGTGAAATCCTTCTTCAGCTCGAAGATCAGCTCTTCGATGCGGGCGGTGGCGATGGGATCCAAGGCCGAACAAGGTTCGTCCATGAGGAGCACCTCGGGTCGAACTGCCAGCGCCCGGGCGATGCAGAGGCGCTGCTGCTGACCACCCGAAAGGCCCAAGGCGGATTCCTTGAGGCGATCCTTGACCTCCTCCCAAAGGCCGGCGCCCTTAAGGCTGGACTCCACGGCCTCTTCGAGGGTGAGGCGGTCCCGCACGCCCTGCACCCGGAGCCCATAGGCCACGTTTTCGAAGATGGACTTGGGAAAGGGGTTGGACTTCTGGAACACCATGCCCATGCGCTTGCGAAGCTCGATGACGTCCACGCCAGGGGCGTAGAGGTCTTCGGAGCCCAGGCGCACCGATCCTTGGATGCGCACGCCATCCACGAGGTCGTTCATGCGGTTGAGGGAGCGGAGCAGGGTGCTCTTGCCACAGCCTGAGGGGCCGATGAGGCTCATTACCGTGTTCTTTCGCACCTGCAAATCGATGTCGAACAGGGCCTGTTTGGCGCTGTACCAGAGGTTGAGCTTCTCGACTTCCAAGGCGGAAGGCGCCACGAGGGCGGCCGTGTCGGTGAGGGGTAGGTTTGCGGCCTTCCCCTCCAAGGGAGGTGGGGCCAGCGGGGCATCCTCGCGTCCTCCGCCGAGGACAACGGGCTCCGGGAGTGGCATTCGGGTTTCGGGATCCATGTTCAAGGGCTCCAGCAATCCAGTGTGAGGCATCAGAAGGTGCTTCCGCCCATGCGGGCCCGCAGCTTGCGCCGGAGCCGGAGGGCGAAGAGGTTCAGGGCCACCACGATGCCCAGAAGGAGGAGGGTGGTCATGAAGACCATGGGCTTGGCGGCTTCGCTGTTGGGGCTTTGGAAACCCACGTCGTAGATGTGGAAGCCCAGGTGCATGAATTTGCGGTCCAGGTGGAGGAAGGGCGCCTGGGCATCCAAGGGCAGGCTCGGCGCCAGTTTCACCACGCCCGTGAGCATGAGGGGCGCCACTTCACCCGCACCCCGGGCCATGGCCAGGATGAGGCCCGTGAGGATGCCGGGCATGGCGCCGGGCAGGACCACTTCGCGGATGGTCTGCCACTTGGTGGCGCCCAGGGCCAGGCTGGCTTCCCGCAGGCTGCGGGGCACCGAGGCGATGGCTTCCTCCGTGGCCACGATCACCACGGGCACTGTGAGGAGGGCCAGGGTGAGGCTGGCCCAAAGGATGCCGCCGGTGCCGAAGGTGGGCGTGGGCAGCTTCTCTGGAAAGAAGATCGCATCCAGGGAGCCGCCCAGGGTGTACACGAAGAAGCCCAGGCCGAAGACGCCGAAGACGATGGAGGGCACGCCCGCCAGGTTGTTCACGGCCACCCGCACGAGGCGCACCACGAGACCGTCCTTGGCGTATTCGCGGAGGTAGAGGGCCGCCATCACGCCGAGGGGAACGACCATGACCGACATGAGCATCACCATCATCACGGTGCCAAAGATGGCCGGGAACACGCCGCCCTCGGTATTGGATTCCCGGGGGTCATCCCACACGAACTCCCACAGGCGGGCGAGGTAGACGCTGACCTTCCGTGGCAGGCCGATGGTGTTCACAGGCACGATGCGGATCACCCCAGCCAGGCTCAGCTCCTTCTCCTGGCCATCGACGGTGCGGAGGGTGATCTGGAGGCCGTTGGATTGGGTGCGGAAGGCTTCCAATTCTTGCTGCAAGTGTTGGAACCGGTTCAACTGCTCCGCCTCCGCGGCATCCAACGCCGCCGTGCTTTCCCCCTTGGCTTCCAGCTTCCGCTTGCGAAGGCGGATGTCCTCGAGCTTCTGGTTCAGCGTCCCCACTTCGTCCTTTTCCATGGATTGGATCCGGTGCTGCAAGGCTTTCGCCTCCGCCAGCCGATTGAGGGCCTCCGCGGGAGCTTCGGGACCTTCCACGAGGGTCTTCCCGTCCTGGGTCATGCGGGTGAGGGTGCCGAAGAAGGTGCCGTTCTCCAGGCGCTCGATGACCAGGGCCTCCGGAGGAAGGCTCTGGCCTTGGATTTCAGACACCGGCACCCAGCGGAAATCCTGACCGAGAATGTCCCGGTTGGCGGTGCGGATCTGGATCCGCTCGGGATCCTCGGCGGTGGCGGCCTCATGCCCCGTGACTTCCCCCAGCACGGGGCCGGCGGCGGTGGTGAGTTGCACGAGGGGCTTGGGCCAGTAGAAGCCCAGGCCCTTCACGGCGATGTAGCCCACCAGGGTGGTGATCATTAGGAGGGCGAAGGCGAGCAGACCTCCGCTGACCCAGACGAAGGGACTGCCGCGACGAAGCCAGGCGGTGGCGCGCATCAGTAGCTCTCGTACTTCTTGCGGAGGTGCTGGCGCACGAGCTCCGCGATGGTGTTGAGGGAGAAAGTGAGGATGAAGAGCAGCAGCGCGGCCAGGAAGAGGATGCGGTAGAGGGTCCCGTGGTGGGGCGCCTCGGGGATCTCCACGGCGATGTTGGCGCTGAGGGTGCGCATGCCGTTGAAGGGGCCCCAATCCAGGATGGGGGTGTTGCCCGTGGCCATGAGGACGATCATCGTTTCGCCGATGGCTCGGCCCACGCCCACCATCACGGCACTGAAGATGCCTGGCGAACCCGTGGGCAACACCACGCGCCAGGCCGTCTGCCAGGGGCTGGCACCGCAGGCCAGGCTCGCGGAGGTGAGGGCCTTGGGCACGCTGGAGAGGGCATCCTCACTGATGGTGAAGATGATGGGGATGACCGCGAAGCCCATGGCGAAACCCACCACCAGACTGTTGCGCTGGTCATAGCGGACGCCCCAGGCCTCCTGCAGCCAGGTACGGTAGTTGCCTCCCATGAAGGCCTTTTCCACTGAGGGGGCGATCACGAAGGTCAGGGTCAAGGCCGCCAACAACAGGGGCACCATCCAGAGGGCTTCCCGGCCTTCGCCCCAGATGCGGCGCCAGGAGCCGGGAATGCTGCTCCAGAGGGGCAGGATGGCCAGACCCAGCAGCACGGCCGCCGCGGGGAACACCAGGACGTGAACCGCGGCCTGTTCGAAGAGGGGCGCCATCACGAGGCCGGCCAGGAACCCCAGCACCACGGAGGGCAAGGCGGCCATGATCTCGATGGTGGGCTTGATGCGGGATTTCAGGCCCGGCGCGGCGAACTGGCTGGTGTACAGCGCACCTAGGATGGCGATGGGCACAGCAAAAAGAAGGGCGTAGAAGGTGCCTTTCAAGGTGCCGAAGAGCAGGGGGAGGAGGCTCAGTTTGGGTTCAAAATCATCGCCGCCGCCTGTGGACTGCCAGGTGTAATCGGGGGATTTGTACCCCTCGTAGTGCACCCGTCCCCAGAGGGTCTTCCAACTGATCTCGGGATGCGGGGCATCCAGCATGAAGGGGCGGATCCGGTTGCCGTCCTGCAGCAAGATGTGGTCTCCCCGGGCGGAGAGGGCGGCGCCCTCGATCCGTTCTCCGGCGACCTGCATCAACTGGCGCTCGGACGTGAGATGCAGCATGGAGGCCCCCTTGGGGCCCCAGGCCAGGAACCGCTTGTCCCGAAGGCCATGCTGGAAGCCCAACACCGGACCATTCAGGGGCGCAAACCGGTGGAAGGGCTGTAGCGCCTTAGCATCCTGTTCGTCGCGCACCTGCTGGTAAGCCCAGATGGAGCCCTTGGCCCCGCCTACGAGCAGGGAGGAGCCACCCAAGGCGAACCCCAGGGCGGTCACGGGTTCGCTGAAGGCCTGCTCCGTGGAGAGGGTGGCTTCGCTAGCCAGGGCCCAATCCTGCACCCGGGCATCCCGGGTGCCCACATAAGCGTGCAGGCCATCCGGGCTGAGCAGCGCCATGGCGCCGCCAGGGGCGGGCAGGGGCTGCCATTGAAGGGCCGTGGTGGCCTCGGCGGGAGATTCCCCCCAGATCAGGCCGGTGGCGTTGCGGGCGAGCACACGCAGCGTCTTGCCACCCATGAGCCCCCCGCCTTCGAGGGACCGCACATCGAGGAGTTCGGTGGGCGTCTCGGCCAGCTGGGCGCCTGGGGTCCATTCAACCTCGGGCGTCCACTGGGCGGGATCCTGGGCCCCGGCGGGTTTGGACCACTTGAGGTCGGCGGAATAGAGCTTTCCATCGGCGCCCACTACGGCAAACTGGCCACGGGAATTGGGCGCGGTGCTGAGCTTCCAGGGAAGCGTGGGCCCGGAGGTGAGGGTGTCCACCAGGCGGCCGTCCTGGGCCAAGTGCACCCGGATGCCCTTGGCGCGGTCCGGAATCATGACCGTCTTGGCGGAATCCTCCGCCCAGAGCCCCTGTCCCCGTTCCAAGGACACGATGGCCTGGGCCTGGGTGCGGGCCGGGAAGAAGAGGGGCAGGGCTTCCTTGGCAATGAAGAAGAGGATGCCCAGCACGGCCAGGATGATCAGAAGGCCGCCCCCGGTGATGAGGACGGCCATGAAACGATCCATGCGCTTGGCCAGGTTTCTGGTCGAGGTGCTGGACATCGGACTCCTGGGCGCTAAGCCTTCTGATTCGGGTAAGGCCTAAGCCTAGTTGAGCTTCTTGATCTCGGTCTGGGCGTTGGAAGAGCCGGTGGCGGCCGTGAGGGGGAAGTAGCCGTCCTTGATGACGATCTCCTGGCCTTCCTTGGAAAGCACGAACTTGATGAATTCCTTCGTCAGGGGATCCAGGCCCTTCTTGGGGTGCTTGTTCACGTAGACGAAGAGGAAGCGGGCCATGGGGTACTTGCCGTTGAGGGCGTTCTCGTAGGTGGGGGCGAAGGCCTGGTCGTTGTAGCGGCCCTTCATGGAGAGGGGCACGGCGCGCACGCCGCTGGTGATGTAACCGATGCCGCTATAGCCGATGGCGAAGCGATCGTTGGTGACGCCCTGCACCACGGCGGAGGAGCCGGGCTGTTCCTTCACGGTGTTGCGGAAATCCCCCTTGTTGAGGGCGTGTTCCTTGAAGTAGCCATAAGTGCCGCTGGCGCTGTTGCGCCCGTAGAGGCTGAAGGGCTTGGCGGCCCACTCACCCTTGAGGCCCACCTGGCCCCAGCTCGCCAGATCCTTGCCGCCCCACTTGCGGGTGGAGGAGAAAATGCCGTCCACTTCCTCGAGGCTCAGCTCCTTGATGGGGTTGTTCTTGTTCACGTAGACGGCCAGGCAGTCGATGGCCACGGCGATCTTGGTGGGCTTATAGCCGTACTTCTTTTCGAACTTGTCCATCTCCTCGCCCTTCATCTCGCGGCTCATGGGGCCGAGCTGGGCGGTGCCTTCGATGAGGGCCGGGGGGGCGGTGGCGGAGCCCTTGCCTTCCACCTGGATCTTCACATTCGGGTACTGCTTATTGAAGGATTCCACCCAGAAGGCCATGAGGTTGTTCAGGGTGTCGGAACCGATGCTGTTCAGGTTGCCGTTGATGCCGGCCACCTTGTGGTAGGGGGCGAGCTTGGGATCCACCTTGAGGGCCTGGGCGAAGCCGGTGGTGGTCAGGGCGAAAGTGAGGGCGAGGGTGGCATAGGTCCGCATGGGAGCCTCCTAGTGGGATGCCTTAGCTTCCTGGAGCGACCGTACAAGGGTGCTCCACGGGTGTGACATTGGTGTTAATTTCACGCCGGACCCAGGAATAAAAGTCATTATTAATTCATTCAATTACAGAAAAGATTAAAGATCATGTGTGGAAATTCCCTGTGCGACTTGCGCGATACCCCGAACGCTGGAAAACTGCATTAAGACCCGTCGTTCACCTGGCATTCCCTGCGTGACCCGGGCCCTTCCAAAGACCTGACCATCTCCCGGTCGCCCGCCTACCTCCGGTTGCGCGGCGCAGGCCACCTTCCACAGCATCCATTCCATCGCTACGGCCGAGCCTCGAGGGGCAGGTCACAGCCCAAGGAGCAACCTTGAGCAGCAAGAAAGTCATGATGATCAACGCCACCGACCCGGAGGAAATCCGGATCGCCACGCTGATCGACGGAACCCTCTTTGATTACGACGTGGAGTTCGTCCACAACGAGAAGATCAAGGGCAATATCTACAAGGCCAAGGTGATCCGCGTGGATCAGAGCCTCCAGGCCGCCTTCATCCACTACGGGGGCCAGAAGAACGGCTTCCTGCCCCTGGGCGAGCTGCCCCGGGACATGGTCAGCGGCGATGGCCGCCGGGGCCGCATCCAGGATCTCCTCCACCGAGATCAGGAGATCATGGTGCAGGCCGTGCGCGAGGAGCTGGGCTCCAAGGGCGCCATGATGACCGCCCAGATCAGCCTGGCTGGCCGCTACCTGGTGGTCACCCCGGGCAACCCTGTGAACGGCATCAGCCGCAAAATCGAGGGCACCGAGGAGCGCCGCCACTTCAAGCAGCTCATCGATAGCCTGGAGATCCCCGACAACATCGGCGTGATCGTCCGCACCGCCTCCCTGGGCGTCACCAAGGAGGACTTCCAGCGCGATCTGGAGTACCTCCTGGACAGCTACAAGGAAGTGCTGCACCGCTACAAGCACCGCGTGGGCGCTGGCCTTGTGTGGCAGGAGGACGACGTGGTCGTCCGCACCCTCCGCGACGCCTTCACCCCCGACGTGGAAGAAGTGAGCATCGATGACCTCGATACCTTCCACACGGCCCAGAGCTTCGTGAAGCGCACGATGCCCCAGTACCTGCCCGTGTTGAAGCACTACATCGGCAAGAAACCCATCTTCTCCCGCCACCAGACCGAAGAGCAGATCGATCGCGTTTACGCCCGCAAGGTGAACCTGCCCTCCGGCGGCGCCCTGGTGCTGGATCAGACCGAGGCCCTCGTGGCCATCGACGTGAACAGCGGCAAGACCTCCGGCGACAACCAGGAGGACACCGCCTTCAAGACGAACCTGGAAGCCGCGGAAGAAGTGGCCCGCCAGTTGCGCCTGCGGGACCTCGCCGGCCTCGTGGCCATCGACTTCATCGACATGCGCAAGGAGAGTCACATCAAGGCGGTGCAGGATCGCCTCGTGGAGCACCTCAAGCAGGACAAGGCTCGCATGGAAGTGGGGAAGATCAACCGCTTCGGCGTGCTGGTCATGACCCGCCAACGCATCCGCCCCAGTTTGCAGCACGTGAACCACGAAGGCTGCCCCACCTGCCAAGGCACGGGCAAGGTGAAGACCATCGAAGCCCTCGTGCTCTCCGTCCTTCGCCGCATCAAGGGCATCGCCGCTCGCGGGGACGTGAAGGAACTGCGGATCAAGCTGCATCCCGACATCGCCAGCTCCGTGCTGAACGGCAAGCGCCGCGACATCGCCGAACTCGAAGAGCGCAATGACATCCACGTGCTCGTGATCGCCGACTGGTCCACGCCCTACGGCGAGATGGCCGCGGAAATCGAGCGCCACGAGGAGGATCGGGAGAAGCCCGTCGAGAAGCCGGCCAAGCCCGCGCCCCGCGAGCGCCACAAGGATGAAGAGACCGTCGTCCTCGGCGGCGACAGCCCCATCTCGTTCGACAAGGCCCTGAACGAAGATCGCCCTGCGGAGAAGCCCAAGGACTTCAAATACGATCGCCGGGATGCCCAGAAGGCCGCCCTCGACGAACGCGAGCGCCTGCGGGCCCTCTTCGAAAGCGCGAAACCCGAAGACGATGAGTTGGAAGAGGAAGGCGAAGAAGGCGCCGAGGGCTCCGAGGAGGAGACCAAGGGCGATGGCACCAAGCGCAAGCGTCGGCGTCGGCGTCGGCGTGGCGGCGAACGCGACCGGGGCGAGGCAACGGAAGGCGCGCCCACCGAAGCCGGGGCTGCTGCTCCCGAAGCTCATGCTGCTTCCGCCAAGACCGCTCCCCGGCCCAAGGCCGAGCCTGCGCCCGCTCCCGAGCCCCCCAAGCTCACAGGCGATGTGCTGGCGAGCCTTCTGACCCCCGCTGCCCGCCCCAAGAAACTGGGTGCGGTCGCTAAACCGGTGGCCGAGGAAGCCGTGGCCGCGCCCAAGGCCAAGAAGGCGCCCAAGGCTGAGGCTGAAGTCGCGGCTCCCAAGACCAAGAAAGCGGCCGCCAAGGCCAAGGCCGTGGCGGAAGCTCCTGCTCCCAAAGCCAAGAAGGCCCCGGCCAAGGCCAAAGTGGCTGAAGCCGCCCCCAAGGCCAAGAAGCCGGCCGCCAAGGTCAAGGTGAAGGCCTAACTCCCCGTGGTCCTTTCCCTCGCTTGGCTTGCCCCCGCCGCCTCCCTCGCCACCTTGGTGGGGGGGCTGGCGGTGGTTCGCTTGCTGCAGGGCCGGGCCTCGGTGATGCGCCTCATTTCCGGCCTCGCGGCGGGATACCTGCTGTCCTTCACCCTGGTGCGCATGATCCCCGAGGCGATGGAACAGCCGGGAGGCGAATCCAATGCCTGGTGGGTGCTGGGGGGCTACCTCCTCGTGCACGTGCTGGAACATGGCATCACGCTCCACTTCCACTACGGTGAGGAAACCCACACCGATGGCGGGCCCTTGGGCGGCATCCTCGCCCTGGTGGGGCTCAGCCTCCACAGTCTCATGGACGGCATGGCGCTCGCCGCCGCCATGAGCACCCACAGCGGCCTGGGCGCGCTGATGTTCATGGGCATCCTCCTGCATCGCGTACCCGAAGGTGCGACCATCGCTTCCATCTTTCTGGCCCGGGGCTTCGGCTCCAGGGCCGCGGTGGGTGCGGCGGGCGTCCTGGCGCTGGCCTCCCTCATCGGGGCCTCCGGCTTGGGCTTCTTCCATGCGCCCATCGGTCCCGTGTTGGGCCTGAGCGCGGGTTTGGCACTCTACGTCGCCAGCTCCGACCTGCTGCCCGAAGTGCAAAAGGAAAGCGGCATGCGCAGCACCCTGGCCTTGCTCGCGGGGCTGGCCCTCTTCCTGGTGAGCGCCCGGCTGGCGCCCCACCAGCATTAAGGCCGGCCCATGAGCTACCGTCCCTGGGCCGCGCTATCCCTCGCGGGGCTGCCGGTGCTCGCCCAGGGCCTGCCCGGGATCCCGACGCCCGCGCCGTTCACCGCGCCGGATCCCGCGCTGCTCCTGCCTCTGCGCCCCTGGGACCTCGACGAAGGCCCCGAAGCGATGCTCCCCTTCGCCTATCGGGCCGAGCGCGTGACCGCCCTTGGCGACATCTGGACCTTCGAAGTGGGGAAGATCGAATCCTCGGGCCTCATGCTCCTGGCCGACAAGATCACCTACGATCGCGCTCGGAAGGTGATCCGCGCCGAAGGAAACATCCGCCTGGAAGCGCCGGATCTCCGGCTGCATTGCGGTTTCCTGGAAATGGATTGGCGGGATCGGGATGGGGAAGCCCGGGACCTGCGCATGGAACTGCCTCCGTCGTGGACCCTCCGTGCCGATCGCGTCACATTCAAGGGCCTGCGCACTTGGGCCTTCGACCGCGTGGAGCTCTCCCCCTGCTCGGAGGAGAAGCCGGGGTGGACGGCCCTGCTGTCCAAGATGGACGTGGATCTGGATCATTTCGCCACCTTCCGGAACCTCCGGGTCCTGGTCCACGGCGTGCCCACCCACATCTACCTGCCCTGGGGCTTCTATCCCGCCAAGGCGGAACGCAGCTCGGGTCTGCTGCCACCGGACCTCCGCTTTGGCGGGGCGCTGGGGCCGGGCCTGGGCCTGAACTGGTTCCAGACCCTCGGCGAGCGGGCCGACCTCACCCTCTCTCCCATCTGGTTCACCCGAGAAGGCCTCCTCAACGGCGGCGAAATGCGCTGGCGGCCCGATCCCACCCACTCCGGCAGCTTCGCGGGGCAGAGCATCCAGCAGCGCTCCTTGGATGAGCGCCGCTACCGTTACCAGCTCAAGGAAGTGTGGCAGCGGGAGGATGGCTGGTGGCTCACGGCGGACGTGAACCAATCCTCGGACAACCTCGTGGGCGTGGACTTCGGCAAGGGCGTGGGTGGCCTCGGCGTGCCCATCTACGATTCCTCCGTGTACCTGGGCCGCGCCTTCACCTGGGGCAGCTTCTCCCTGAATCTGGGGGAGACCCGGACCTTCTTCCTCAGCAAGGATCAGGGCGATCCCTTCTACAGCCCCGATTTCCCCGCTTCGCTGCGGCGCCAGACCCTGCCCACGGCGCAGATCCGCCTCTACCCCATCGCCCTCGGCGGGTTCTACTTCGATGGCGGACTCAGCACCGGCCGCTTCGTTTACAAGATCGATGGCACCGACACCGTCCCGGGCGTGACCTATCCCTGGACCCGCAGCGACGCGCACCTCCGCTTTTACGGTCGGCTGGGGCAGGTGGGGCCTTTCCGGGTGGATACGGAGTTCCTGGGCCGGGCCACTCAATACGGCGCCACGCTGGAGAGCGCCGTGTTCACTCCGGAAACGGGCGGGGCCCTGGATCCCAACGCCAGCGCGGCCTTCGACCCCTTCCGCGTCAAAGGTGATGGCACCCGTCGCCTCCTGGCCAGCGGGCACATCCGCTTCTCCGGGCCGCAGCTGGGGCGGGTGTTCGAGCACTTCAGCCTCTTCGGTTACACCGGCGAGCTGAAGCATGTGGTGGAGCCCTTCTTCGGCTACACCACCACGGGCCCCTTCTCCGAGGCGGCCCGGGTGCCCCGGTTTGACGCCCTGGATGCCCGACCCGGTGCGAACGACAGCGCCAGCGGCGAACAGAGCATCGAAGTGGGCCTGAAACAACATTTCTTCGGCCGCTCCAATCGCCTCGACGCCTTCACCGACCTCGTGCGGTGGAAGATCAGCACTCGGTATTACGTGAAGCCCGTCCTCCTCTCGGATGGCCGAGTCAAGCAGGGCTGGGCGAGCCTGGACAGCGACGTGGACGCGGAACCCAACGACAAGCTGCGCCTCTCCTTCCACCGTTCCTCGGACCTCACTGAGGGCGGAGCCGACCAGAGCCTCACCGCCGACGTGGCTACCAGCAAGGACAGCCGCCTCAGCTTCAGCCTCTTCTCCACCAGCTTGAATCGTTTCCTCATCCGGCAGCAGGGCCTGCAGGTGGGCGGTCTCCAACGGTTCTGGGACGACCGGATGCGCCTGGAATTCGCCGTCAATTACGACTGGCGGAACAAGTACTTCACGTCCTCCCAGGTGGGCCTCGCCTACGTGGAGCCATGCGTGGCCTACACGCTGCGGTACACGCACATCCAGCTGCCCGGGGTGCCCATGGCCGGCCGCCGCCAGGACCAGGTGGACTTCATCATCAGCCTCAAGACCCTAGGAGAGCTGGTCAAGTTCTGACCGACGCTTTGCTTCACTCGGGCCCTATTCGGCCATGGAGACCTGGTTCCGGCCGGATTGCTTGGCACGGTAGAGCGCGGCATCCACGCGATCCACGAGTTCCCGCGCGGACTCGGCGCCGGGATGGCCCACGCCGAGGCTGATGGAGGAGATGATGGTTCGCCCGTCCGCCAGGGTGAGGGGATCCTCGTCAACGCGCCGGCGGAGCTTTTCGGCGACTTCGGAGCCCGCGGCGATGGAGGTCTCCGGAAGGATCACGGCGAACTCCTCGCCCCCGATCCGGAACGCGAGGTCGGATCGACGGAGGCCGCTGCGCACCCGGGCCGCGATGCCCTTGAGCACTTCGTCGCCCACGGAGTGACCGAAGCGGTCATTCACCAATTTGAAGTGGTCCACGTCGCCCAGCACGAGCACGAAGGGGCGTTTGTGGCGGCCCCACTGGTTGAGGTGGTGCTCCAGGTTCTGATCGAAAGCCCGGCGGTTCAGCAAGCCCGTCAATGGATCCGTGAGCACTTCGGTGCGCAGGGCCTCGGCCTCGATCTCCAGCATGGTGCGCTGCTCGCGCAGGCCCTGGACGAGGCCTTCGTACTCGGAGCGGAGGCGTCGGGCCCGGGCCCACTCCAAGGCGCGGCGGCAGGCGTGGAGGAGGCGAGGCCCGGTGATGGGCAGGCCCAGCCAATCATGGATGCCCGACAGCAATAGGCGGCGCTGGTGGGCTTCATCCGGCACCCGCCCGAGGACGAGCACCGGGGGCAGGGGGCCATTCCCTTTGAGGGCTTCCATGAGTTGGATGGCCTTCTCGCCCGTGACATCCGTGCCCAGCAACAGCAGGGAGGGCTTCACCTGGGCAAGCTTGGGCCCGGCTTCGGCCGCGGAGGCGAGCAGGAGCGTCAAATGGAAATGCCCCAGCTGGGCGGCCAATTTGCGGCCCATGGCCGGGCTCAGGCCCACGCCGAGCACCTTCACGTCGTGGTCGGACTCGCCCTCCAGGGAGGAATCCATGACCGGGCCCAGGGTCTCCAGCAGCTGCTGGATGGGGGTATCAGGCCGCAGCCAGCCGTCGGCGCCACAGGACCGGATGGCGATGGAATCCGGCTCGTGGTCCGTGAGCAATAGGATGGGGAGGTTGCGGAAGAGATCCCGCACCTCACCCCGCAAGAGCTGGCAGAACCGGTAGCCGTCGAGGGGATCGCCCTCCGCATCCACGAGGATCAGCTGGGCCTGATTCCAGGCCTCGTCAGCCAAGGCATGCAGCGTATCCGGCACGTGGATGACGCGATGGCCCTTTCCTTCGAAAGCCATGCGCAGGCGTTCCACAAGGTCGGCGTGCTGCGTGGCGACGAGGAGGTTCATGGCACCTGGGCGGGAAAGGCCCAGAGTATCAGAGGTCGGGTGTGAAAATCGCTGCTTCTAATCCAGATATCGCCGGGAGATGCGGCGGTGCAAGCCGCAGGTCAGCTCGTAGGGGATGGTGCCCAAGGCCAGGGCCAGCCGCTCAATCGAGTGGGGGGCATCCGGCTCCGGGCTGAAAAGCGTCATGGGATCGCCGGGGAGGACCTCGACATCGCGAGGAAGGGCCACGGTGAGGTAGTCCATGGAGACGCGCCCCACCACCGGGAAGGTGCGGCCCCGATGGCCCACCACGGCCCGATTGCCCAGGTCCCGGCGATAGCCGTCGGCGTAGCCACAGGCCAGGGTCGCGATGCGCAGGGGATGCGGGGCCACGAAGGTACGCCCGTAGCCCACGGTGGTGCCTGCGGGGACATCCTTCACCCGCACCACCTCGGCCACGAGGCTCAGGGCCGGCTCCAGCCCCAGGGCGCGGCCTTCGGGGATGCAGGTGAGGCCATAGAGGGCGAGCCCAGGACGGACATGGGTGTCCTCCGCCAGCAGGCCCCGCAGGAGGGCGTCGCTGTTGCCATGGTGCCGCTCCGGAGGCCGGATGCCCGCATCGCCCAGGGCCTGCAGCACGCCTTCGAAGGTGGCGCGCTGACGGTCGGCGAAGCCGCGATCCGGATCATCGGCGGTGGCGAAGTGGGCCATGACACCGCCCATCCAAGGGGCCAGGGCACGGAGGGCCGGCAGGCATTCCGAGAGTTCCGAGGGCAGCAGCCCGAACCGGCCCATGCCCGTGTCCACCTTGAGGTGCAGCTTCACGGGATGCTCGGGCAGGATGCGGCCATAGGCCTCGAGGCTGTCGGGGCCCACCAGGGCCACGGTGAGGCCCAGGGCCGAGGCCCGAGGCAGGGCTTCCGCCCGGAGCCCGCCAAGCACCAGGATGTCTGAGGTGATGCCGCCATCCCGCAGTTCCAGGGCCTCTTCCAGGCTCGAGATGGCGAAGCCGTGGACCAGGCCCGCGAGGGCCCGGGCCACGGGCAGCGAGCCGTGGCCGTAGGCATTGGCCTTCAACACGGCCCAAAGCCCCTTGCCGCCCGACGCGGACTTCAGGCGTTCGGCATTCCGCCGGATGCGGCCCAGATCCACCTCGGCCCGAAGGGCGCGGCCCTCAGGCTGGGGCACGAGGGGCGTGAGAACCTGATCTGAAACCATGAGTTATTTAACAGGATGGACCGGATGAACATGATGAAAAACCGCATCCATCCTGCTCATCCGGTGACCCCTCACTCCGCCAGGCCCTTGCTCACGAGCCAACGCTCCGCATCGATGGCGGCCATGCAGCCGCTGCCCGCGGCGGTGATGGCCTGCCGGTAGACGTGATCCTGCACGTCGCCCGCGGCGAAGACGCCTTCCACGGGCGTCTGGGTGGATCCCTTCTCCACCTTGAGGTAGCCGTTCTCATCCGTGGGCAGCTGCCCTTCGAAGAGGCCGGTGTTGGGCTGGTGGCCGATGGCCACGAAGAGGCCCTGCACAGGCATCTCGGAGGTGGCGCCGGTGACGGTGTTCTTGAGCTTGAGGCCGTGGATCTTCTCCACCTTCTCGCCCATGGGGGTCTCGGTCACGGTGGTCGCAATTTCTTCCACCACTTGGTTGTAGTGGATCTGGATCTTCTCGTTGGCGATGGCGCGCTCCTGCATGGGCTTGGAGGCGCGGAACTGATCGCGGCGGTGGATGAGGTTCACCTTGGAGGCGAATTTCGTGAGGTAGGTCGCTTCCTCCAGCGCCGTATCGCCCCCGCCCACCACGGCGATCTCCTTGCCGCGGAAGAAGAATCCATCGCAGGTGGCGCAGGCGCTGACGCCGCCGCCACTGCGGGAGAGCTGCTCATCCTTCTGGATGCCCATCCACTTCGCGGAGGCGCCCGTGGCGATGATGATGGCGTCGGCGGTGTATTCGCCCTTGTCCGTGGTGATCTGGAAGGGGCGCACCTGGAGGTTCGTCTTCAGCACCGTCTCACTCTTGATGGTGGTGCCGAAGCGGAGCACCTGCTCCCGCATCTCCTCCATGAGCTGGGGCCCCATGACGCCGTGCCGGAAGCCGGGGAAATTCTCCACCTCGGTGGTGATGGTCAGCTGACCGCCGGGTTGGGCACCTTCGAACACCAAGGGGGCGAGGTTCGCGCGGCTCGTGTAGAGGGCGGCGGTGTAGCCGGCGGGGCCGGTGCCAATAATGACGACTTTGTGATGGCTCACATGGACTCCAGTCAGGGGATCAAAGACCTTGAACCTTCGATGGTATCAAGCCCAGCCGCGTGACCGAAGCAGCGCTTCCGCGGCGTCCACATCCGAAGGGACGTCCACGCCCAGGCTCAGGTGGGGGGTCTTGGCCACGCCGATGGGGATGCCCGCGGCCAGGGCCCGGAGCTGCTCCAGCATCTCGGTCAGTTCCAGGGGATGGGGGGGCAGGGCGGTGAAGGCCCGGAGCGTTTCGGGTCGGTAGGCGTAAAGGCCCAGGTGGCGCTGGAAGAGGGCCAGCTGCTCGGGGCTCATCCAGGGGCGGAAATCGGGCTCAAAGATCTTGCCGTTGCGGATATAGGGAATGGGGCTCCGGCTGAAATAGAGGGCCCGGAGGCGGTCATCCACCACCACTTTTACTGCGTTGGGGTTGAAGAGCTCATCGGCGTTGGCGAAGGGGCAGGCGGCGGTTCCCATGGGCAGGTCGGGATTTTCCCGCATGAGGGCCACCACGCTGGCCACGGTCTCCGGGTGCATGGCGGGCTCGTCGCCTTGGATGTTGAGCACGCACTCGAAGTGGTCCCCCTGGGCTTCCAGGGCGGCCAGAGCCGCGGCGGTGCGATCCGTGCCCGAGGGCAGGGCGCTGTCGGTCATGACGGCTTCACCCCCGAAGCTTCGCACCTCGGCCGCGATGCGGTCGTCATCCGTGGCCACCACCACGCGATCCACCCCTTCGGCTTTGCGGGCGGCCTCGTAGACCCACCGGATCATGGGCTTGCCCGCGATCAGGGCCAGGGGCTTGCCCGGGAAGCGGGTGGCGGAAAACCGGGAGGGAAGGACGGCCAAGGTTCGCATCCCCCTACTATCGCATCGCTCCCCAGGGCCAGACCATGCACAGGATTTGGCCCCGGGACCGATCTGCCGATGGGATCCGAACGGAGCACGCTTGGCCGATCAAAACCTCGATGAGATCTGGGCGGAATGGGAGGACTTGTTCTCCCAGGGCAGGGTGCAGATCGAGGCGCTGAAAACGAGCAAGGCGCCCCATCAGGTCCAGCAGGCCATTGCGGCCCTCTTCCGGGCGACCCACACCCTCAAGGGCATGGCCGGCATGATGGGCTACTCGGCCTTCGCCCGGGGCGCCCACCGCATGGAGGATCTGTTCGACCTCATCCGGAAGGGCAAGCTCCGATCCACGGACAGCCTGGTGGAGACTCTGGAAGCCGGCCTTCTCGCCCTGGAAGCGGGTTTCCGCGATCTCCGGAAAGGGCGGCCGGAACCGGAGGACTATCTCCACAAGGTCCGCAAGCAGTTGGGGGAACTTGAAGCCCTGGGGCGCCTGGGCAGCGAGGGCCGCGTCGACCTGAGCCACATCCTCGATCTCCCGGAATCCCAGCGGAAGTCGTTGGCGGAGGAGGAACGGGCCCGGGTGACGGTGACCCTCCAGGATGAGATCCCCATCCATGGCCTGGAGCTGGGCCTGGGATTCGATGTGTTCGATGAGCACCTGCGATTGGTGACCGATGCCATGAACCAGCAGGGCGAGATCATCTCCACCCTGCCCGTGGACCTGCCCGATGCCCCGGAATTGTTGGGATTCCTGATCCTGGTGGCCGCCAAGAGCCTGGATCTGGCGGCCCTGAACCTGCCGGAGGGCACCCTCCGCTCCCTGAAGCTCGTGGGCGATCCCACCCGCGTGCCCCGGGCCCTCCAGGCCTCCGCCCAAGCCCCTCCGCCGGAACCTGCGGCCCCGGCCCCCGTGGAGGAAGTCGCGGCTCCCTCCGCCACGGAAGTGGAATTCCTCCGCCTCCCGGCCACCACGGTGGTGGGCTTGGAGTCGGAATTGGAAGAGGTCATCCAGCTCCGGGATGAGCTTTCGAACTGGGCCCGCCGCCGGGAGGCCGAAGAGGCGGTTCCCCTCCTGGCCGCCATGGAGGCCCGCCTGCTGGGGCTCCAGCAGACCCTCCTCCAGATGCGGATGGTGAAGGTGGAGACCTTCTTCCAGCGACTGGATCCCATGATCAAGTCCCTTTCCCGAGAACTCTCCAAACCCGTGAAGCTCACCTTCACCGGGGGAGATTTAGAATTGGAGCGGGCCCTCGTGGGCAAGCTCGTGGAACCCTTCATCCACCTCATCCGGAACGCTTTCGACCATGGCTTGGAAGCCCCCGAAGAGCGGCGGGGCCAGGGCAAGCCCGAGCAGGGCACCCTGCGGATCTCAGCCACGCAAAAGGGCCGCGTGCTCCGCTTCGACATCCGGGATGACGGCCGGGGGTTCGATCTGGCCCGCATCGAAGAGAAGGGGCGGAACCTCGGCTTCCTGCGCCCGGAGGAAGCCCCCACGCCGGAGCGGCTCCACCGCATGGTGTTCGAGCCCGGCTTCACCACCCGGGATGAGGCCGGCGCCATCAGCGGGCGGGGCGTGGGCATGGATGCCGTTCGCGAGGAGATCGAGCGCCTGGGTGGGGAAGTGCACCTCAGCAGTGAATGGAAGCGGGGCAGCCTCATCCGGCTGAGCTTCCCCATGGCCAAGGCCATCCTCGCCTGCCTCAAGGTGCGGGCCGGTGGGGTGCTCTACGGCATCCCCCTCACCAGCGTGGTCCGAGTCCAGACCGTGCCGAAGGCCCTCCGGGGCGGCGAGCGCGTGACGGTGCTGGGCCGGGAACTGACCTTCGAATCCCTGCAGGCCTGCATGGGCCGGCCGGATCCGCCCCAGGGGCAGCGCACGGTGGTGGTGGTGGCGTTGCAGGCGGCTTCGGCGGCCACGGGCGTGGAACTGGCCCTGGGGGTGGATGCGATCCTGGAACGCGGCGAAGTGCTCCTCCGGGGCCTTCCCGAGCACGCCCAACCCGCCGGCATCCTCGGGGTGAACTTCAATGAGGGCGGCGTTCTCTGGGGCCTCGATCCCGATGCCCTCGTGGGCCTGGGCATGGAGAGTCTGGTGCGGCGGGTGACCCATGGCTGATTCCAGGCTGCTGCTCCGGGCCTCGGTGGGGGACCGGGAATTGCTGATCCACGCCGGCGACGTGGATGAAGTGGTGCCCCTCGAATACCTCATGCCCTTTCCCTCGGCGCTTCCCGGCCTGGCGGGCATCATGGCCCACCATGGTGAACCGCTGCCAGTGATGGACTGGGAAGTTTACGGGGCCGGCGAAGCCGAATGCCCCTTTGTGGCCGTGCTCAAACGCCGCCTGGGCATCCCCCTGACCCGGATCCTGGAGGTGCGCGATCTGGAAGGGGCTCCCGAGGTGGGGCTCAAGCGCGGGGATCCCTGGAATCCACTGCTGGGACATAGGCGACGCTTATCAGGCCATAGCCATGGCGTGCTGGATGTGGAAAAGCTGCTGGCCCTCCTGCACAATCGAAGTTTGCGTCGCTGAGGCGGCGGAAGCTTCAACTGGAGGTCGATTTGACCCGTCGTCTGGCCATTCCCGTCGGTATCACCGCCACCGGGCAGTTCTATCCCGAGCGCGTCGTGACGAACGACGACCTCTCCAAGACCATGGAAACCAACGACGAGTGGATCCGCAGCCGCACGGGCATCTCCGAGCGCCGCTGGGTCGAACCTGGCACGGGCGCCTCCGAGTTGGCCATCCCGGCCCTGAAGATGGCCCTGGAGCGCCGCGGCATCGGCCCCGATGACCTGGATGCCATCCTCGTGGCCACCGTGACCCCGGATTACTCCTTCCCGGCCACGGCCTGCCTGGTGCAACACGGCATCGGTGCCACCAAGGCCTATGGCTTCGACATCAGCGCCGCCTGCTCGGGCTTCCTTTATGCCCTGACCACCGGGGCCTCCCTCGTGGCCAGCGGCACCCATCAGCGCGTGGCCGTGGTGGGCGTGGACGTTATGAGCTCCATCTTGAACATGGAAGACCGCACCACCACCGTGCTCTTCGGGGACGGCGCCGGCGCCGTGATCTTGGAGCGCGTGGAGGAAGGCCTGGGCATCATCGACTTCGAGCACCGGGTGGATGGCGGAGGCGGCTGCTTCCTCTTCATGCCCGCGGGTGGCTCCAAGAAGCCCCCCACGGCGGAGACCATCGCCAACAAGGAACACTTCGTCGTACAGCACGGCAAGGACGTGTTCAAAAACGCCGTGCCCCGCATGGCCGAGTACGCCCGCCTCATGCTGGATCGCAACGATGTGGCCCCTGAAGATCTGAAGCTCTTCGTGCCCCACCAGGCCAACACCCGAATCATGGATGCCGCCGCCAAGCGGCTCGAGCTCCCCGAGGAGCGAATGATGGTGAACATCGACCGGTACGCCAACACCACCGCGGCCACCATCCCCACGGCCTTGCACCAGGCCTTCGAGCAGGGCCGCATCGCCAAGGGCGACAACGTGATCCTGGCCGCCTTCGGCGCCGGATTCACCTGGGGTGGCGCACTGCTGCGGTGGGCCTACTGATCGGCGCGTGACTGCGTCGTAAACATTGGAATAAAGCAGCTTCCATGAGAATCATCGCAGGCTCAATCAAAGGGCGGAAGCTCGTCGCCCCTCCCGGCGAAGATCTGCGGGTCCGCCCGACCTCGGATCGGGCCCGGGAAGCCCTGTTCAGCATCCTCCAGCGCTGGCCCCAGGGGCCCTTCCTGGATCTCTGCGCGGGAACCGGGGCCGTCGGTCTCGAGGCCTGGTCCCGGGGGTATGCGCCGGTGACCTGCGTGGAATCCGGGGAACCGGGCTGGAGCGCGCTTCAGGCGAACCTCAAGGGCACGGCGGTGGTGGCCCTCCGGAAGGACGTTAGCCAGCTGGCCCCTGGGGATTTCCCGCCTCAGGCCGTCGTCTTCCTGGATCCACCCTATGCCCAGGCGGCCTCCCTCTGGGAACGGCTGGCCCCGAGGCTGCGGGAATGGGTGCGCCCGGATGGCCTCCTCGTGGTGGAAACCGACCGGGCCACGACACTGGAATTACAGACGGGCCTCGAACTCGCCGAAACGCGCCTTTATGGCGCAGCCTGCTTCCACCTCCTCCGTCCCCACTAAGGATTTGACCGCGGTGACCGCCCCGATGGGCGGGCGGCTCCGGACTGGGGTCACCACGGTCTGGATCGTCCTTGGCCTGGTTTCCCTGCTGCTCTTCTACCTCGCGGGGCTGCCTGGCATCGGGCATTCACCCTGGGTGCTGGGCGGCTTCGCCCTGGGCACCGCCATCCTGGTGGTGGCATGCCGCATTCAGGTCGCCCGGCTCATGAAGCTGCTTCAGACCCGGGGCGAGCTGGGGCCGGAACTCTATTCCTCCCTGACCCGATTCCCCCAGACCAGTTCCCTGATGGCGGCCTTCGTGGGCGTGAGCCTCTCGGTGCTGTCCTACCTGGGCCTTCGGATCGGCCTGGGGCAGGGCGCCTGGAACAGCCTGATCGTCTTCGTACTCTTCACAACCCTCGTGGGCATGGGGTCGATCACCCAATACTTCCTGACCAAGCAGAACATGGTGCCCCTGCACGCCTGGCTGGCGGCCCTCCCCGGATTCCGGGAACACCAGGGTCGGCTCCGGGTGAGCCTCCGCACCAAGGTGGGCATCGGTGTGCTGGCCAACATGGCGGGCACGCTCATCGTGACCGGGCTCTTTTCGGGCCTCACCCTCCAAGCCAGCCTGCGCCGGAGCGTGGAGGGATATGTCCGCAATGAAACGCGGAACTTCGTCGAAGCGACCACCCTGGTCCGGGACATGCACGTGCCCATCGATGACCAGGAGGCCTTCCTCAAGACGCTCCGACCCGCGGCCGGGGGGTCCGTCTACCTGATCCTCCCCGCCTCCGAGGGAAAGAAGACCCTCGGCACCGTGCCCCCCGGGGGTGGCCCGGGCGACATCCTCATCCGCAGTGCCCTGCCCGATGGCTCGGAGCTGGTGGCCCAGGTCCCTGAAACTGCCTACGCGGGCGCCATCTGGCGCTCCCTCAGTCCCAATCTCCTCATCCTGGGTCTGGGCATCGCCTTTTTTGTATGGCTCATGCTGGTCATCCTCTCGGATATCCAGAACCCCCTCCGCCTGCTGACCCACAACACGGATCGGGTGGGTGAAGGCCGCATCGATCGCATCCGCCCCATCTACTGCGATGACGAAGTGGAGAATCTTTCGGCGGGCTTCGATCGCATGGTGCACAGCCTCCAGAGCATGGTGGTCTCCATCCGCGGCGCCAGCCGGGATCTCGGTCATGCCGCCAGCGCCATCCAGGGATCGGCCCTCGGCGTGCGGAAGGCCACCCAAGGGCAGCGGGAACTCATCGAGGGGTTCAACGCAGGCGTCCATGAGCTGAGTGAAACCTCCGTGAGCATCAGCGCCTCCTCCATGGAGCTGAGCCTCAGCGCCGAGAGCACCAACGCCACCATCATCGAGATGGCCGCCAGCATCCAGCAGATCAACAAGAGCATGGACAGCCTCATGCTCGTGGTAGATGGCATCACCAGCGCCATCCGGGACTTCGACACCGCCATCAAGAGCGTCAGCAAGAACACGGACCAGCTGGTGGCCCAGGCCGAACACACCCGGGAATTCGCCGAAAGCCTGGAGCAGAGCACATCCGCCATCGACGACAGCGTGAAGATCGCCCGCCGCTACGCCAAGAAGGTGCTGGAAAACGCCGCTCGAGGCATGGAACTGGCCGGTCGCAACCAGGAAAAGATGCGCATCATCGAGGGCGTGGTGCAGGATTTCCAGGGCACCACCCGGAACCTGCTCCTCATGGGTTCCGAGATGGCCAAGATCGTCGACACCATCGAAGGCCTCACCCAGCAGACCAACATGCTGGCCCTGAACGCCGCCATCGTGGCCTCCCAGGGCGAGGAGAACCAGAACAAGGGGTTCTCCGTGGTGGCCGATGAGATCAAGGGGCTCTCCGAACGCACCTCGGGCAGTACCCGCGAGGTGCAGCGCATCATCGAGAACCTCCAGAGCACCATCCGGTCCGCCTATGAACAGGTGGAGCGAGGGCTGGATGCCGTCCAACAGGGCGCGGATTCCGTGGCCCAGAGCGAGGGCACCCTACAGGCCATCCTGGAAAGCGTCAGTGAGAACGACAGCGTGGTGGAGCTCATCCTCACGGAAACCCGCCAGCAGGCGGGTCACGCCAGCCTGATCCACGAGGCCAACCGCAACATCCATGGCCAGGCGGAGACCATCCGCACCGTCATGGAAGAGCAGCAGGCCACCAGCAACTACATCCTCTCCCTGGCCATGAACGTGCGGGAAGCCACCAGCGTGGTGCGGGACTCGACCCAGGAACAGAGCATCGGCAGCGATGAGATCGCCCGCGCCATGGAACGGGTGCGCGCGCTGGCCGCCAGCCTCCACCAGATCCTGGCCCACCATGAGGACCATATCCTCAGCCTCCGGGGCACCATGGATCGGATCCTGAGCATGGCCCAGGAGGGGGATGAGGCCGTGGCGGCCAGCGCCGAATTCGTGGATCGCCTCAATGTCCAGGTGAACCTGCTGAACCGCGAAGTGAACAGGTTCAAGCTGTGACGCGCTTACGGGCGGGATCTCCAAGAGAGTCCGACCCACGACACCGCGCCTGTAGCTAGACTGTCCAAATGTTCCGGGCCTCCATCAAGACCAAGCTGACTCTGGTGATCAGCCTGCTCGTGCTCGGATTCATCCTCTTCAACGTGGTGATCTACCCCACCTGGACCCGGGAACTGGTGCTGGATCAGGCGAAGTTGAGCGCCCGGCAGGTGGCCGAAACGGCCAGCTACGCCCTGGGCCCCAACCTCACCCACGGCCGCACCCGGGAAGTGGCCAAGATCCTCCAGGGTGTGCAGCAGAAGGTCCCGGCCTTCCAGTTCAGCGCCGTTTATGACGCTGCGGGCAAGACCCTCGACAGCACCCCCAACGTGCCCGGCTGGCTGGCCCAGGAACGGCCCAAGGGGCCCCTCACCGTGGCCCAGGTCATGACCCGGGGTGAGCTGCTGGTGGTGACCGCCCCGATCTTCTACGAGGACCCCCAAACCTCCAAGGTGGGCGTCCTCACCATGGGCTTTTCCACCGAGGACACCGAAGCCGCCATCTCCCGGAACATCCGGGCGAGCCTCTTCGTGGGTGGTGTGATCTTGGTATTGGGCGTCTTCATCGCCGCCTTCCTCTCCAACCGCTACCTGCGCCCCGTATTGCAGCTCACCCAGGCCGCCCAGGCCGTGGCCAGCGGCAACCTCGACAGCCCCCCCGTGGAAGTGCGCACCCGGGATGAACTGGAGGATCTCTCCAAGGCCTTCCAGCTCATGACCGACCGCCTGAAGGTGAGCCGGGACGAAATCGAACGGCAGAACCGCCTCCTGGAGTACCGCGTGCAGGAACGCACCCGGCAGCTCATGGAAACCATCTGGGAACTGGAGGAGATCCGGGCCAACCTCGAACAACTGGTGCAGGAACGCACCCGCGGCCTCGAGCAGAGCCGGGGCGAGCTGAAGGCCTGGGCCGAGACCCTTGAGGAGAAGGTCGAGGAGAAGACCCAGGAACTCCAGACCCTCAACCAGAACCTCCTCACCAGCTACCAGAAGCTCCAGGAAGTGGACCGGCTCAAGGACGAGTTCCGCGCCAACATGAGCCACGAGCTGCGCACCCCGTTGAACTCCATCATCGGCTTCTCGGGCATGCTGCTGCAGGATGATCACCTGGGCCAGGAGCTGCGGGATGACATCCAGATCATCTACCAGAACGGCCGCACCCTCCTGGGCCTCATCGATCAGATCCTCGACCTCTCCAAGATCGAAGCCGGAAAGATGGAAATGGAGCTGCAGGAGATGGATCCCATCCAGATCCTCGACGAAGTGCGGGGCATGGCCCAGGGTCTCGTGAAGGAACGCCCCATCAAGCTGGCCTATCAGCGCCCCGAGGGGCCCTACCGCGTGCTGGGCGACCCCGAACGACTCCGGCAGGTGTTCAACAACCTGGTGGGCAATGCCGTCAAGTTCACGGAGGCTGGCGAAGTTCGCATCCTGGCGGAAACCGAAGGCCATACCTTCCGGGTCCACATCCAGGACACCGGCATCGGCATGACGGAGGACGAGATGGCCCGGTTGTTCCGCCCCTTCCAGCAGGTGGACGGCAGCATCACACGCCGCTTCGGTGGCACGGGTCTGGGCCTCGCCATCTCCCAGCGGATCATGGGGTACATGCACGGACACATCTTCGTCCGAAGCGAGAAGGGCCGGGGCAGCACCTTCACCGTGGAAATGCCCCTGCTCAATGAGGTGGGTTCATGAGCGCTGGCGCGGAATCCCTGGGTCGGATCCTCTGCATCGAGGACAACCCCATGAACTGGCGCTTGGTCCAGCGGTTGCTGGGTCAGGCCGGGTTCGACATGCACTGGGCCGAGGAGGGCATGCGCGGCTTTGAAATGGCCATGGAGTTGAAGCCGGACCTCGTCCTGCTCGATATCAACCTGCCGGGCCTCTCCGGTTTTGAAGTGGCCACCAAGCTGCGGCAGCAGCGGGACCTGGATCCCACCCTCATCGTGGCCCTCACCGCGAAAACCATGCGCAGCGACCGGGAGACGGCCCTCGTCACCGGCTGCGACGGCTTCATCTCGAAGCCCATCGATCCCTTCCATTTCGTGGATCAGGTGAAGGGCTACCTCGCCGGGCGGCGCGACCGCATCGAGCAGGGCAGGGAAGGAGCCGCCCTGCGCCAGTTCAGCCAGCAGGTGGTGGAACACCTGGAAGCCCAGCTCAAGGAGGCCCAGGAGAGCAATCGCCGGCTCACCGAGGCCCAGCGGGAGCTGGAGGCCCGGAACCGGAACCTCAGCAGCCTCTTCAACCTCAGTCAGGCCATGGTGGGCGAACACGAGCCCGAGCGGATCTTTGAGCGGGTGCTGGATCAGGCCCAGCGGGAACTCGGCCTGCAGCAGATCGCGGCCTACCGGGTGCACGATAGCGGTGGCTACATGGAGGGCCGATCGTGGGATGCCCGGGGCACCCGCGCCTTGCCGGTGCTGGGGGTGGATCACCCCATCGTGGCGCGCCTCCAGAGCCTCGCCTGGGATCAGGCCTTCGGCGATGACGACCTGAACCACAGCCCCCTTTGGGAGCCGGGCCTCGAATTGGGCTGGTGGACCCACCGCTCCCAAGGCCTCGTGCTTCCCCTGGCCAGCCGAACGGGCGTCCCCGGGCTCTGGGGCCTGCTGGCGGCATCCCGGGAATCCGGGCCCTTCCAGGCTCACGAGCGCGAGCTCATGGGTCTCTACGGCGGCATCCTCCAGGTGAGCGCCTCCAACGCCAGCCTCATCTCCACCCTCAATCAGGCGCATCAAGCCCTGGCCGAGAGCTATGAGCGGGTGGAGACCTCGCTGGGTGAACTGCAGAAGGTCCAGCACGCCGCGGGGCAACGCAGCCGCAATGTGGCCGTGGGGGATCTCCTCAACGCCCTGGCACCTCGGATGCTCACGGATCTCGATGCCTTGGCCAGCAGTGGGGATCCTGCCGCGGGCACCCGGGTGGCCAGCCTCATCAAGGCCGTGCTCCGCCGGGGCGGCCAGGTGGGTTCGGCCATGCCCGAGCACCTCGACCTCCACGCGCTGCTGCCCCAGGAGATCGAGATCCTCCGGGTGCTGGGTACCATCCCCGTGGGGCTGGAGGTGGCCTTCAAGCTTGAAGCGGCCTCCGCCCGCCTCTTCGGCGTACCCTCCGACTTCACCGAAGTGATCGGCTACCTGGTTCAGAACGCCATGGAGGGCATGCCCCCCGCCCGGAACCTCGTGATCCGGAGCGAAGGGGATGGCCATCGGCTCTCCCTCATCTTCGAGGATGATGGCGCGGTCATCACGCCAGCCCTCCAGGCGGTCGCCTTCGAACCCTTCTCTGGCCTCTCTGAGACGGCTACGGTGGAGGGCCGACTGCCCGCCCCGGGCCTCGCGGCGTGCGCGCAGCTCATGGGTGCCTACGAGGGACGGATGAGCCTGGAAAGCGGTCCCGGGCGAACGCGGGTGCGCCTGGATCTTCCCCTGGAGGGCTGATCAGCCCTTGCGGGTGACGACCTTCTCGATGCGCTTCTCCAGAGAGGGCGCGAGGATCAGCCGCTGCACATACACGCCGGGGGTGTGGACTTGGTCGGGATCCAGCTCGCCCACCTCCACGATCTCCTCCACCTCGGCGATGCAGATCTTCCCGCAGGTGGCCGCCATGGGATTGAAGTTGCGAGCCGTCTTCCGGTAGATCAGGTTGCCCAGGCGATCCGCCTTCCAGGCCTTCACCAGGGAGAAGTCCGCGTGGATGCCGGCTTCGAGGATGCATTCCTTCCCCCCGAAGAGCCGCACGTCCTTGCCCTCGGCCACCAGGGTTCCCGCCCCCGTGGGCGTGTAGAAGGCGGGGATTCCCGCGCCGCCCGCCCGCATGCGCTCGGCCAGGGTGCCCTGCGGCACCAGCTCGACTTCCAATTCGCCGCTGAGGTACTGGCGTTCGAATTCGGCGTTCTCGCCCACGTAGGAGCTGACCATCTTCTTGACCTGGCGGTTCTGCAGCAGCAGCCCCAGCCCGAAGTCATCCACGCCCGCGTTGTTGGAGTAGCAAGTGAGCCCCTTCACGCCCATCTTCACCAGGGCCGCGATGAGGTTCTCAGGGATGCCGCAGAGGCCGAATCCGCCGACGGCCAGGTGGGCTCCGTCGAACACGTCCTTCAAGGCTTCCTCGGCGCTGGCAACCCGCTTGTCGATCATGGCTTTCCCCGTTCGATCCCCCAGTCTGCCATGCCGCCCGGGCCCGACCAACCTCACAGCCCATGCCGGACGAACGGAACTCTGGGATAGTTGGGGCATGATCCGACCGATCCGCGTCCTCCTGCCGATCCTGTTCCTGGCCACCGGGATGTCCGTGGCGCCCCTCGTCGCGCAGATGCGGCCCGAGGCCCCCACTCCGGGGGGCAGCCCCCTCCTGGACCCCAAGGAGACCCATCTCCAGAACCCGCGGCAGCTCACCCAGGTGGGTTCTAACGCCGAGGCCTACTGGAGCCCCGATGGGAAGAAGATCGTCTTCCAGAGCACGCGGGACGGATACCCCTGCGATCAGCTCTACACCATGAATCCCGATGGCAGCGACCAGAAGCGCATCTCCCCCGGGAAGGGGAGAGTCACGTGTGGCTGGTTCCTCAAGGGCGGGCGGCTCGTGTTCGCCTCCACCCACGGCGATGCCCCGGATTGTCCCGTGGCGCCTCCGTTCACGCCGGGCACCTACCGCTGGCCCGTGTTCCCGGGCTACGACCTTTACACGTGCAGGGCCGATGGCTCGGATCTGAAGCCCCTGGCGGCCGCTCCGGGCTACGATGCCGAGGCCACGGGCAGCCCCGATGGGGCCTGGATCGTGTTCACCTCCGAGCGCAGCGGCGATATCGACCTCTGGAAGATGCGGACGAATGGCAAGGAACTCCGGCGCCTCACCGATGGCGTGGGCTATGACGGCGGCGCCGTGTTCAGTCCCGACGGCAAGAAGATCGCCTGGCGCACCAACTACCCCGTGGGCGAGGCGGCCACCGCCAAATACAAGGAACTCCTCAAGCAACACCTGGTGGAGCCCATGCAGATGGACATCTGGGTGATGGACGCCGACGGCTCGAACAAACGCCAGCTCACCCATCTCCCCGGAGCGGCCTTCGCGCCCATCTTCACCCCGGATGGCAAGGCGGTGGTCTTCGCCAGCAATCACCATGATCGCAACGGCCAAGGCCGCTCCTTCGACCTCTTCCGCGTGAACCTCGATGGATCGGGCCTGGAACAGATCACCCACACGGGCACCTTCAATTCCTTCCCCTGCTTCAGCCCCGATGGAAAGCAGCTCCTGTGGGTCAGTGGCCGCGTCATGAACGGTCCCCGCCAGTTCAACGTGTTCGTCGCGGATTGGAAGCCTTGAAGGCCGCCGTCTTCCTCGACCGGGACGGCACCCTCAACGAGGAAGTGGATTACCTCCACAAGCCCGAGGATCTGGTGCTTATCCCGGGTGCCGCCGAAGCCGTGGCGCGCCTCAACGCCGCGGGCATACCCGTGGTGGTGGTGACCAATCAAAGCGGCATCGGTCGGGGTTACTACGACTGGCGGGATTTCAGCGCCGTCATGAGCCGCATGGGCACGCTGCTGGCCCTGGAGAACGCGCACATCGACGCGGTCTATGTCTCTCCCCATCACGAGAAGGGGCAGGGGCACTACGCCGTGGCCGACCACGCGGATCGAAAACCCAATCCCGGCATGCTGCAACGCGCCGCCGAGGAACACGGTCTCGACCTCCCCCGGTCCTGGATGGTCGGCGACAAGGACATCGATGTGCAGGCGGGACATCGCGCCGGATGCCGGGCCTGCATGGTGCGCACGGGCTACGGGGCCACCCATGATCCCAGCGGCGCCGACCACGTGGCCGATTCCCTCCCCCACGCAGTGGACCACATCCTCGCGGGCTGGCCATGGCCCAGTCGCTGATCACCAAGTCCAACCTCGTCGAAGGGCGGATCATTGAGCGCTACAAGCGCTTCCTGGCCGACGTGACCCTGGCCGATGGCACCGTCGTCACCGCCCACACCACCAACACCGGCTCCATGAAGACCTGCTGGGAACCCGGCGATCGGGTGCTGCTGGAGCCCGCCACCAATCCTGACCGAAAGCTCAAATGGACTTGGCTGGCCTGTGAACGCTCCGGTGGGTGGGTGGGCGTGGAAACGGGCATGCCCAACCGCGTGGTGGCCGAAGCCGCCCGTCAGGACCGAGTCCCCGGCCTGTCCGGCCTCCGAGAGGTGAAGGCCGAAGTGAAGTACGGCGCCGAGCGCAGTCGCATCGACGTGTTCGCCCGGGACGGCCAGGGCCGCGAGGTCTACATCGAAGTGAAGAACACCACGCTCAAGGAGGGGCCCTGGGCCACCTTCCCCGACGCGGTCACCGAGCGGGGCACCAAGCACCTCCGCGAGCTGCAGGGCATGGTCGCCCAGGGGCACGTGGCCGCCATCGCCTTCTTCGTCCACCGCACGGACGTGGATCGGTTCGACGCCGCCCGGGACATCGATCCGGCCTATGCCGAGGAATTGGATCGGGCCGCAAAGGCCGGCGTCCAGGTCCTGCCCCTGCAGGTCCGGATGGCCGCCAACCCGGGCGCTGATGGGACGTGGACCCTCGCCTGGGACCTGGATGGATTGCTGCCCTGGGTCCACCGGTGACCATGTTCACAGGCGCGTGTGCCGGCCTTCCAAGGCGAGACGGGCACCCTGATCCAAGCTAGACTAGGGGTTCTACCCGGAGTCGACATGTCTGCCACGGCCGAGCTCAAGAAGACCCCCCTCAACGCCGCCCATCGCGGCCTGAACGCCAAGATGGTGGATTTCGGGGGCTGGGACATGCCCGTGCAATACCCCGCGGGCATCCTCGCCGAACACGAAGCGGTGCGCACGAAGGCGGGCCTCTTCGACGTGAGCCACATGGGCGAGTTCCGCGTGAAGGGCCCCGATACCCTCCGCTTCCTCGATTGGCTCACGCCCAACGCCGTGATGAGCCTCGTGGACGGTCAGATCCACTACACCGGCTTCCTCACCGAGCAGGGTACCTTCGTGGACGACCTGCTCATCTACCGCGAATCCGACACCGAGTGCCTGCTGGTGGTCAACGCCGGCAACATCGACAAGGACTTCGCCTGGGTCACCGCCAAGGCCAAGGGCTTCAACGTCACCGTCACCAACGAGAGCGACGCCACCGGCCAGATCGCCCTTCAGGGGCCCCTCGCCGAAAGCATCCTGCAGCCCCTCACCGCCACCGACCTCAAGGCCATCAAGTACTACTTCTTCACCCACGGCGAAGTCTCCGGGATCAAGTGCCTCATCAGCCGCACGGGCTACACGGGCGAGGATGGTTTCGAGCTCTACTGCGCCGCCGGAGACACCGAGAAGCTCTGGAACCTCGTGATGGCCGCGGGGCAGGGCAAGGGGCTCAGCCCCGCCGGCCTTGGGTGCCGCAACACGCTGCGCATGGAGTGCAAGATGGCCCTCTACGGCCACGAGATTACCGATGAGATCCATGCCCTGGAAGCGGGCCTGGGCTGGATCGTGAAGCTCGCGAAGGGCGACTTCCTCGGCAAGGCCGCACTGGAGGCCGCCAAGGCCGCGGGCCTCACCCGCAAGCTCGTGGGCTTCAAGACCTTCGAGAAGCGCGACATCGCCCGGGATGGCATGAAGGTCCTGAAGGATGGCGCCGAAGTCGGCTTCGTTACCTCCGCGGCCCCCAGCCCCACCGTGGGCGCCAACATCGGCCTGGCCTACGTTCCCACCGCCATGTCCGCGGTGGGTAACCGCATCCAGATCGACATCCGAGGCCGAGCGGCCGAAGCCGAGATCATTCCCACGCCCTTCTACAAGCGCGCCTAGGGAATCGCCTTCGGGGTCCGCCGACGGCGGTCACGAATCGGCGGATCCCCAGGTTGCGCAATCCCAACACCTTGGCCGCATCGGCCTAAGCCCAGTAGACTGTTCCCATCCCCAGCTGGAGGTTCCATGTACCCTGCCGATCTGAAGTACACCAAGGACCACGAGTGGCTCAAGATCGCCGCCGACGGCACGGCCCTCGTGGGCATCACCCACTACGCCCAGGATGCCCTCGGTGATGTGGTCTTCGTGGACATGCCCGAGGTGGGCGAAACATACGCCCACGGCGATGAGTTCGGTACCGTGGAATCCGTGAAGACCGTCAGCGAGCTCTACATGCCCACCGGGTGCGAAGTGCTCGACATGAATGGGGATCTGGAAGCCCACCCCGAATACGTGAATGAAGACCCCTACGGCAAGGGTTGGATGATCAAGATCAAACTGGTGGGTGATCTGGCCAGCGACCTCATGGATGCCGCCGCCTACCAGAAGCTGGTGAGCGCCGAGGCTCACTAGGCATGCGGCTGCAACTCTTCGCCGCCCTGCTTTGCGGCGGGATGGTCCTGTCCTCCCGACAGGCCCCTCCCGCCGCGATCCTTGTTTCCCCGACTCCGGCCGTGGCACCTCAGGATGCTCGCCTGGGCAGGCTCCGCGACCTCGTGGCCGCCGCCGAGAAGGCCCTCGAAGCCGGGGATGAAGATGCCGCCGCCACCCGCGTGGACGAGGCTGAGGCCTACACCGCCGACTGGCCCGATGACCTCTTGAAGGCCCTCGAAACCCAGGCCCTGATCCAACGGCTGAAGGATGTCACCGAACAACTCGGCGAAGAGGAGCCGGACCTGGGCCTCAAGGCCGAGGAGGAAGTGGTCTCCCTCAGCGGCTCCGAACTCCTGTCGGAGCTGGCCCGCGTCAAGGCCGGGGAACAGGGCATCACCTACGACTTCCCCATCGATTTGAACGACAAAGTCGCCACCTGGGTGAACCTGTTCTCCACCACGAAGAAGGGGTTCATGGAGGGCTCCCTCTCCCGGGCGAGCCGCTACCTCCCCATGGTCCGCCAGGTCTTCAATGAAGAGGGCGTTCCCGAGGATCTCGCCTACCTCGCGGTCATCGAGAGTGGCTACAAAAACGATGCCCGCAGCTACGCCAAAGCGGTGGGCATGTGGCAGTTCATGCGCAGCACGGGCCGCATCTTCGGCCTCAAGGGCAGCGCCTGGGTGGAGGAACGCCGTGATCCCGTGAAGGCCACCCGAGCCGCCGCCCGCTACCTGCGCCGCCTTCATGAACTCAGTGGGGATTGGTACCTCGCCCTGATCGGCTACAACGCGGGTCCGCTCACCACCGAGCGAGCCATCTTCAATGTGGGGAGCCGCAACTTCTGGGACCTCTATCGCAGCCGTTGGCTGCGCAACCAGACGAAGAACTACATCCCCGAAATGTGCGCCGCAGTGCTCGTGGGGCGCAACCCCGAGAAGTACGGCCTCGTCGTACCGCAGCTCCCCCCCTACGTTTACGAGAACGTGCAGGTGGAGAAGGCCACAAGCCTCACCGTGATCTCGCGACTTTCCGGCACCGACGTCTCCACCCTGAAGGACCTCAATCCAGAGTTGCTGCGGGGGTCCACTCCGCCGGGCAGCTACTCCCTGCGCGTACCGCCCGGTAAGGCCATGCAGGTGAACCGCGTGCTGTCGGGACTCAAGGGCAGCCAACGGCTGGACTTCAAGACCTACGTCATCCGGAAGGGCGATACGCCCGCCAAGGTGGCCAAGCGATTCAAGATGAGCGCCCAGGACCTGCTCGACGCCAACGATCTTAGCGCCAAGCATTTCAAGCCCGGCAAGCGGATCCAGGTCCCTCCTCCTCCCGCTCAGCGGTTGGATGACAAGGACCTCCAGAGCCGTCCGGCCATGGAAGACCGCCCTCTCCCGAATCTGCCCACGATTCCCGCAACGGAAACCACGACCCGCCCTTCGCCGACCGAGCCTTCAGCGGCTCCGCCCGAGGCGCCAGACCGGCCGGCCTTCCACACCGTGGCCCGGGGGGAAACCCTCTTCTCCATCGCCCGCCAGTACGGCGTGTCGGTGGAGGAACTCCGGACCTGGAACCGCTTAAAGGGAAACATGGTCCAGCTGGGAGCGAGGCTGCGGCTGCATCCCCGATGAAATTAGGGCTTGCATGAACGGGGAAGGGATGGCATTCTAATTACTCCCCCGGGGCTTTAGCTCAGCTGGGAGAGCGCTTGCATGGCATGCAAGAGGTCACCGGTTCGATCCCGGTAAGCTCCACCAAAAAAGGGCCGCCGCAAGGCGGCCCTTTTCCTTTTCGCGGTTGCTCCTTCGGTAGGCTGGAACCATGCTCGCTTCCCTGAACCACGTCTCCCTCCGCTTCGGCCCCCATGAGGTGCTGAAGGATGTGACCTGGGCCCTCGAAGAGGGTGAGATCTGGGGCATCATCGGCCGCAACGGCGCGGGCAAGAGCACCGTGTTCAAGTTGCTCCTGGGCCAGCTCGAGCCCGACAGCGGCACCGTGGTGAAGCCCTCCCGGGAGCGGGGTGTGCGCTTCGGCCACTACGCCCAAGATCTCGTGCCCGAAACGGGCGGCACCGTGTTGGAAGAGACCCTGGCGGCCTTCGGCGATGTGGAGAAACTGCAGCACGAAATGCGCGACCTGGAACATCGCATGGCCGAACCCGGCGTGGAGCTGGACGCGATCATGGAGCGCTATCAGAAAGTCACCGAGGCCTTCGAGCGCCTCGATGGCTTCAGCATCCGGGCCCGCGCCGAGAGCATCCTCCAGGCGCTTGGGTTCTCCCAGGCCCAGTTCGAGCTGGACGTGAACAGCCTCAGCGGCGGTCAGAAGAGCCGCGTGATGCTCGCCAAGGCCATCCTCCAAGGCGAGGACCTGCTGCTGCTGGATGAGCCCACGAACCATCTGGATTTGCCCTCCCTGCGCTGGCTGGAGGATTTCCTCCAGGAGACCAACGCCACCGTCGTCGTCATCAGCCACGATCGATACTTCCTGGATCGCATCGCCGAATCGATTCTCGAGATCGAACTCGGCAAGAGCCGCGTCTACGAAGGCAACTACAGCGAGTTCGTGGACAAGAAGGAGCAGGAGCTGGAGCTTCAGGAACGCCACTTCGAACGCCAGCAGGACTACATCAAGAAGCAGGAAGAGTACATCCGCCGCAACATCGCGGGCCAGAACACCAAGCAGGCCCGGGGCCGGCGCACGCACCTCTCCAAGCTGCAGCGCATCCAGAAGCCCCTCTCGGATCGCCGCAAGGTGAAATTCTCTTTCCCCGAAACCCTGCGCAGCGGCGACGTGGCCCTCGTGCTTGAGGGTGTCGCCGTGGGCTGGGATGGCAAGGCCCTCTGGGGCCCGCTGGATCAGCTGCAGCTGAAGCGCGGCCAGAAGATGGGCGTGGTGGGCCTCAACGGCACAGGCAAATCCACGCTGTTGAAAGCCATCATGGGCGAGATCCCCTTCGTCGCGGGGCAGGCGCGGCTGGGCTCCCAGGTGAAGGTGGGCTACTTCGACCAGCACCACCGCAACCTCGACAAGCGCAACAACGTCTTCCAGCAGATCCACGGCGTGAACCCCCAAGCCGTGAAACAGGACGTGCTCGGCTTCCTGGCCAAATTCCAGTTCCGCGGCGACGACGTGGACAAGGCCGTGGGCAGCCTCAGCGGCGGCGAGCGCGCACGCCTCAGCCTGGCCACCCTCATCCGCGAAGGCGTGAACCTGCTCCTGCTGGACGAACCCACCAACCACATGGACATCCCCAGCATGGAGGCCGTGGAGGACGCGATCCTCGCCTTCCCGGGCGCCGTGATGCTCGTGACCCACGATCGCTACCTGCTGGGCCGCGTGGCCGATCATTTGCTCCGCATCCACGAAGGCAAGGCCGAGACCCGCGAAGGCGGCTATGAAGACCATCGGGCCTGGGTGGACCTGGACCTCGGCAGCGAAGATGAGGCTGGCGACGGCGTGAAGGAGCCCAAGAAAGCCGCCAAGGCGGACAAGGCCCCCGAGAAGAAGCCGGAACCCCTCGCCGAGGCCGCCAAGCCCAAGGCTGTGGACAAGGAAAAGCAGAAGCAGCTCAAGCGCCTGGAGCGCCACGTGTCCGAAGCCGAGACCAAGGTCTCCGAGCTGGAGGCCCGCATGGATGCCGTGCAGAAGGAGCTGGCCGAAATGGACCCCTCCGATTGGCAGCCCTTCAGTGAAAAGCTGAATGTGCAGAAATCCATCGAAGAGGAATTGGCCTATGCCATGACCGCCTGGGAAGAAGCCCAAGGGGCGCTGGAAGCAGCCCAGGACTGACGCCTCGTCAGATTCGGCCCAGCAAGCCGGATCTCAAGGCATGCTTCCGGAAGGAGTTGCCATGCGCCTGCCCATCCATCAGATCGATGCCTTCGCAGATCGCCCCTTCACGGGCAATCCTGCTGCGGTGATGCCCCTGGAAGCCTGGCTTCCGGACTCGACCCTGCAGGCCATCGCCGCGGAGAACAACCTCGCCGAAACGGCCTTCCTGGTGAAGGAACCCTCCGGTTGGCACATCCGCTGGTTCACACCCGAAGAGGAAGTGGATCTCTGCGGTCACGCCACGTTGGCCAGCGCCTTCCTCCTGCTCACGGAGCTGGAGCCCGGCAGCCATGTGGATTTCCAGAGCCGCAGCGGCCCCTTGGCCGTGGACCGGGAGGGGGAATTGCTGGTGCTGGACTTCCCTATCCGGCCTGGAATCCCTGCGCCGGAGCTCATCGACCCGATCGCCGCGGTGCTGGGGGTGCGCCCCCTGGAAGTCCGCAAATCGCGGGATTGGATGGCGGTGGTCGAAGATGAAGCCACCCTCCGCGCCCTGCGCCCCGAATTCGGAGCCCTGAAAGCCCTGGAGGCCTTCGGCGTGCTGGCCACGGCTCCAGGCCACGCCACGGATTTCGTCTCCCGGTGTTTCTTCCCCGGGGCTGGCGTACCCGAGGATCCCGTCACCGGCAGCGCCCACTGCACGCTCATTCCCTATTGGGCCGAGCGCTTGGGACGCACGAAGCTCACGGCCTTCCAGGCCTCGGCGCGGGGTGGGCATCTGACCTGCACGTTGGCCGGGGACCGGGTTGGCATCGGCGGCCACGCCGTGAAGGTGCTGGAGGGCCACTTCCTGCTCGCGTGAAGTCAGGGCTTCCAACTCAGGAAGTAGTGATGGAGCCAGGGCTCGGCCGGAGGCACTGGGGGGTGATGCCGAACGTGCACCTCCTTCCCTCCCGCCCGTTCCAGGGCCCGGCGCAACCACATGGGCAGCACTTCGGTGTACCAGTCCGGATAGGGGTAGCGGGCCAGGACATGGACCACCGCCTTTCCTTCGGCCACATCCGAGAGTGAGATTCGCCCCCCCTTGTGGACCTCCGAATAGAACCAAGGTAGCCGGGCCACCACCTCCCTCGGCCCGGCCCCCTTGAGTCCTGGAACCCCCTCCAGCAACACGTCGGCTTGCATCTGAGCCCGGCTGCGGGCGGTGCGCACCTGCGAGAGGGCCTGAGCCTCGGCCAGGAACCGGGCCAGGAGGGCCGTGGGCACCCAGCCTTCGGCCTCCGGCGCCTGAGCCATGAAGCTCCCGACCTCAGGGGGCAGGGCCTCCCCCAGCTTCGCTTTCTGGGCCTCCGTCAACGTGGCTAACACACTGGCCCGGATCAAGGCCGCCACGCGCCCCCTGAGATGGGTGACATCGAGATCCCCGCCCGAGCTATGCATGGGGGCTTCTTCGGCAGGCACCCCGCGTCCGTTGAATGGGGCAGGGGTGCGTAGACACGGTCCCAACGGTAGGTGAAGCTGGAAGGCTGGAGGCGGAATGAGCCTGCTCTTGGCCGTGGACGTCGGCAACACCAACATCGTCCTGGGGATCTTCGACCTGTCCAAAGGGCCGAAGGCGCCCCTCCTCTGCTCCTGGCGCTTGGCCACGAGCCGGGAGCGCACGGTGGACGAATACGGGCTTTCCACCCTGGCCCTCTTGCGGCACAAGAACATCGAAGCCCATGAAGTCGGCCGGTTGGTCATCTCCTCCGTGGTGCCGCCCCTCCACCCCGTGTTGGAAGGCTGGGCCAAGGCTTACTTCAACGTGAGCCCCTTCTGGATCGAACCGGGCATCAAGACGGGCCTCAAGATCGCCATCGACAACCCCGCCGAGCTGGGCGCCGATCGCCTCGTGAACGCCGTGGCGGGCCTGGAATCCTACGGGGCCCCCCTCATTGCCGTGGACTTCGGAACGGCCACCACCTTTGACGTGGTGAACGAGAAGCGGGAGTACCTGGGCGGCCTCATCACCCCCGGCCTCAAGATCAGCGCCGAAGCCCTGTTCCAGCGGGCTTCCCGGTTGCCGCGCATCGAGATCACCGAGCCCGAGCGCCTCGTGGGCCGCAACACCGTGCAGGCCATGCAGTCCGGCCTTTTCTACGGCTACGTGGGGCAGGTGGATGGCATCCTCGCCCGCCTCCGGGAGGAGTACCCCGCTGCGGCCGTGGTGGCCACGGGCGGCCTGGCCCGGGTCATCGCCCAGCACAGCAAGTACATCCAGCACATCGCGCCGGACCTGACCCTGGAGGGGCTCCGGATCCTCTGGCTCAAGAATCAGGGCTGACCGTGGGCCCCATCCCCCTCATCCGGCTCGCCCGGGTGGATTCCACCCAGTCCTTCCTGCGCCGCCACCCGGAGTTGCACCCCTGCGCCGTCATGGCCGATGCCCAGACGGAAGGCCGGGGCCGCCAGGGTCACCGGTGGGAAAGCGCGGATGGGCAGGGCCTCTGGCTCTCGGCGAGCCTTGCGCCGCCGGAGCTGCCGCCGGGCATCCTCCTCCAGCAGGCCATGGAAGGCGTGGTCACCGCCCTGGGCTTCACGGGCGTGGCGTTGGGATTGAAGTGGCCCAATGACCTCGTGGCCCGGAAGGGCGAACATCTAGTCAAAGTGGGAGGCATCATCGGCGAGCGGGTGGGATCCCGACTCGTGCTGGGCTTGGGGGTGAACCTCACCTCCGCACCGGAGCTACCCGAACGAGCCTTCCCGGCCGCCTGCCTCGCCGAGGTGTGCGAGGTCCCCCTCGACCGACTGCAAATTGCGCAAGCCATCCTGGATCAATGGCAGCATTTGGAAACCATTACTCCGAGGGCCTTCCGTTGGCCCGACGAAGGCCAGCCCTTCCGCTGGGAAGGGGGGCAGGGGGTCTGCCTGGGGTGGGAACCCGATGGCCGACTGAAGGTGACCACCGCGGAGGGCCTCCAGCGTCTGAGTGTTGGAGACATCCGAAGTCTTCGATCATGACCCAGGCGTGACGCTTCTTTTTCTGGGTACTTAAGAAAGATTTAGGGATTTCTTAGGGGATTCTCCGCAACCCATCTCAGGGGGTCATCCGTAGGTTGGGGTGCCCCGATTGGGCCTTTGGAGATCCTTTCCATGCTGGAACGTCCCAACTTCTACCGTGCCATCCACAAGACCCTGCGCCGAAGCCTGGCTCTGTTCCTGGCGGAGCTGGGCGCCGTGAACCCCGAAGATCGGGGCGCGATCGCCGCCACCTGCCGCCGATGGGAGGACCTGCAGGGGATGATGGGAGCTCACGCCCACCACGAGGACGCCCACATCGGCGCGGCCCTGGGGGAGGCGGCCCCAGCCCTCCTCCGGCGCATCGAAGCCGAGCACGAAGCCCATCAGGCGGGCCTGGTCACGGTGACCCGCGCCTTCGCGGAGCTCGAAGCGGCCGTCGCCTCATCCCGGTCGGCCCTGCTGCAGGAAGCCTATTTGGCCACCGCGGCGTTCATGGCTTCGGACCTCGCCCACATGCAGCTGGAAGAGCAGGTGATCATGCCCGCCCTCCAGGCCTGCTTTACCGATGGCGAGCTCATGGCCCTCCATGGGCGCATCGTGGGATCGCTGAGTCCGGAGGAACGGGCCCACACCTTCCGCCTCATGTTCCCCGCCATCCACGAGCCCGAGCGGCTGGAACTGCTGCAGGCCCTGCGGGCGAAGCTCCCAGCGGAAGCCTTCGCAGGCATCCGGGCCCTGGTGGCCTCGGTGCTCCCCGGTCCCGCCTGGGAATCCCTGAGCCATCGCCTGGACCTGGCGCCCGTAACGGCCTGATCAGCCTTCCCAGAGCTCCCGCAGGCGGGTGTAGCCGCTCTTGCTGATGGGCAGCCGCGTGCCGTCCCTTAGGAGGGCGTCCCGGCTGTCCTTGCCATCGGGTTCAATCTTGGACAGCCGTTCTAGGTTCAGGATGTAACTGCGGTGAATGCGGATGAAACGATCAGCCGGAAGCTGGGTCTCAAGGTTCGAGAGCGTTTGTTGTTTGAGGATGTTCCGCCCCTCGAACCGGAGCATCACGTAGTCGTCCTGGGCCTGGATGTAGTCCAGCCTGTCCAGGGGCACCACGGTGACCTTGGCCCCATCCTTCACGACGATGCGCTCCAGCTTGGGATGGGCCGAAGCGCTCAGGGCAGGGGCCTGGGTCACCGGGCTCCGGCGGCCGACATGCTGGGCCCTCGCCTTGTCCACCGCCGCATCGAAGCGGTCTTTGGAGAAGGGCTTGAGGAGGTAGTCCACGGCATGGGCATCGAAGGCCTTCAGGGCGTGCTGATCGAAGGCCGTCACGAACACCACGGCGGGGTCGCCTTCCAGCAATTCCAACACCTCAAAGCCATCGAGCTTGGGCATCTGGATATCCAGGAAGAGCAGCTCCGGCTTTAATTCCGCAGCCAACTTTAAAGCCTCGAATCCGTTGGAGGCCTCCCCGACAATCTCCATGTCCGGGTGGGCGCCCAGGTGCTCCCGCACCACGGCCCGGCCGAGGTCTTCGTCATCCACAATCAGGACGCGCAATGGGCTCATAGGGACTCCCTCGATTCAAGCAATGGGATGTTCAGGCGGACCCGGTGAAAGGTAGGGCCGGATTCCACGTCCAGCCTGGCCCGCTCGCCGAAGCGGCCCTTCAACCGCTCCCGGACGGCCCGGAGGCCGAGGCCCAGGCCCGGAGCCACCGGCTCATCGGGATCTCGGGGGTTCTCCACTTGGATGAAGGCGCGGCCCTCCTCGGCCCAGGCCCGGATGCCGAGCTGGCCGCCTTCCGCCACCTGGGCGATGCCGTGCTTGATAGCATTCTCCACCAGGGGCTGCAGCAACAGCGGCGGAAGGTGGATGGAGGCGACGGCCTCCTGGATCTCCCAGGTGACTTGCAGCCGCTTGCCGAACCGCACCTGTTCGATCTCCAGGTAGGTGCGCAGGAGGGTCAGCTCTTCCCCGAGGCTCACGGAGGCGCGTTCCCCCAGCCCCAGCGTGATGCGGAGGAAATCCGAAAGGAGCACGCACATGGTGCGGGCCTTGGCGGGATCCAAGCTGGTCAGGGCACTGATGCTGTTGAGGCTGTTGAAGAGAAAGTGCGGATTGATCTGGGCCCGCAGGGCTTTGAGTTCAGCTTCCTGGGCCAAGGCCTTGAGGGCCTGGCCGGCCTTCTCTGCTTCCCGACTCCGTTCCAGGGCCAGCAGCAGGTAATGGAGGGCGATGCCGGCCGCCTGGAAGAGGGCGCCCAAGGACCAAAGCACGGGGAAGGCCTTGCCGACTTTGTAGGGCAGGGAGCTGAAAATGGGCAGGAGGGCGAGCGCCCGGGCTTCCAACGTGGCCAGTCCCGCCCAGGCCAGTCCCACCAGGAGGGAGTCCACGGCCCAGGCGACCCAGCGGGCGGAGGATTGGGTGCGCTCCAGGGGCAGGGCCCGGCACAGGTACCAGGCCGAGAGCACCAGGAAGGCCCCGGTGAGGGTCTGGGCCAAGGCCAACGTTGCGGCTTCCGTCCAAGTCCATCCCTGGCTCCGCCCTAGCACGGCCATGAGTCCCCCGAAGGGGACCCAGGCCAGGAGGTAGGCTGCGAGCGTCGTGCGCCGCGCCAGGATGGGGTGCCTCACGCGGGCTTGATCTCGAGGCCGCCGAAGAGCACGAGACCCGTGATGACCAGGCGGGGCCGGGGCTCCTGTCCCTCCATCGGCGTGGGGCCGTGGTGGGTCTTGTCTTCGATGCCACCCAAGGCCGCCGTAGCCCGAACACTTACGTCCCAACCTTCAGGAACCCTGAGCTCGGCACCCCCGAAGAGGACGAAGACATCGATGCGGGCGCTGCCCTTCATTTGGGCGCGGCTGAGGTCCGCTTCAAAGCCCCCGAACATGGAGGTGAGCTCGCCACCCTGGAAATCCTGGGTGGCCAGGCGCCGCTCCACGCCGCCGAAGATGGCTGAGCCGCTGAGGAAATCCTCGGAGGACATGAGGTGCTGGGGCACGTCCCGCTGGCGGCGCAGGGCGTGGTTCACAAGGAGGATGCCCACCGCCACGATGATGATCGGCCCGATGAGGTCCTCGAAGCGGCCGAGGTCGAAATTGTTGAGCAGGAGCAGGGTGCCCAGGCCGCACAGGATGAAACCACCCACAGGGGAGCGCCCTTCGGGCTTCTGGATGAGCCGCGCGGCGCCCAGGGCCACGAGCACCAGGGGCCAGAGCTTCCAGATGAAGTGGCTGCGGACGAAGCCGAGGTTGGAGAGGAATAGCAGGCATCCCAGGATCACGATGCCGGCGCCCAGGATGAGCTGGGGACTGGTGGAGGTGGGCTTGTTGGATTCAGTCATGGGAGTCGGGCTCCACGGAAGCGGGCGCTTCGGGCTTCGAGGGACGATTCAGGGCGCGGAGCATCACGAGGAAACCCCACCATACCAACAGCAAGGGCCACCAGGTCCAGACGAGATCGCCATGTTCCAGCATCTCGAGCTGGAGGGCGACACCGAGTCCCAGTAGGAAATGGCCTTTGCCGTGGAGCAGACCGTGGGTGGCGATCTTGGAAAGGCCCAGCACCACGAGGATCATGGGCCAGAAGCGCCAGGGCTCATCCACCGGGAACAACTCGAAGGGGAAGTGCTCCGGCAGGAGGCGCAGCCGGTACGCAAGGAAGAGCAGCCCGAAGCAGATCAGGCCCACCCCAAGCACCAGCCGCCCGCGGGAGGGGTTCGAGGAGAGGTTGGGGTCGGAGGAGGTCATCGGCGGACTCCGGAACTGCGACCTGCGCCCGCGTGGCCCCCGAAGATCGGGACTAGGCCGGGAAGGGTGAGGAGGGTCAGTAGGAAGAGGAAGGGCACGCTCATGGAAGTCGGTGGTGGGGACTCCATGTCCCGGTAATCAACCTACGGGGCGATGAGGCTCCGGGTCGGCCGGGATCGGCGAATGGCGCTCAGGGGTCGGCGAAGACCCCCTCCCAGGTAACTTCGCCCCCCCGACTGCGCTCCCGCCAGAGATGCTCCACCCGGGGGCCCTCCTCTGGCGCCAGCGCGAAGCGCAGGGTGGAGGTGCCGGATTCGAAGGACTGATCGAGGATCTTGGCGCCCGGGAAGGCGCCCAGCAGCTGGAACGGCAAGTGGGCCTGTTCGGGGGCGCAAAGGATGACCCCGTGGAGCAGGGGGACGACCTCCACCAGGGAGCCCTCCGCCTCGGCCACGGCCAAGGCGCACTGCACGCCCTCGGTGTAGGCCTTCACGAGCCCGCCCGTGCCCAGCTTCGTACCGCCGTACCAGCGGATGCAGACGGCCAGGAGATCCGAGACGTCAGCGCCTTCCAACACCCGGAGCATGGGCGGCCCCGCAGTGCCTCCGGGTTCCCCGTCGTCATCGGACCCCGCCGCGGTGAGGGGCACCCCCTCCCGCCAGGCGCTGCAGTGATGGGTGGCATCGAAGTCCCGCTTGCGCAGGGCCGCCAGCACGGCATCCCGCTCGGCCGCGGTGCGCGCCGGATGGAGTTCCGTGAGGAACACCGAGGCCTTCTCCCGGAAGCGGTGGATGGCCGGGGTCCTGAGACGTCGCATCCTTCAATCTTAGGCGGTGCCACGCCTCAGTGGATTTCGCCGTGCAGGCCCCGATCCGAGAGGGCGAAATCCAGCAGCTGGTTCAGGCGTTCACCCAGCTGGGGCAGGGTGGCGCTCTCCAGCAGGAACTGCTTCTCCACGGGCTCGAACTCCAGCGCCAGACTCAGGGTGTAGAGCTGGGCTTCGAGATCCAGGGGCATTTCCAGCAGCTCGCGCACCTGGCCATCGATGCCGTGGCGGCCGGCGTAGGAGTTCAACGTGGCGAAGAGGCGCTCGCGGTCCCCGCTCCGCAGGGGGGTGGCGGCATCAAAGGGCAGGGCCTCCGTCCGTACCTGGCGATAGGGCTTGCCGCCGACCTCCTCGATGATCCGGTGGCTCCCCATGCCCTCCACCAGGATGTTCCAGCGGCCATCATCCAAGGGCTCGGCGCGCACGATCCGGGCGAGACTGGCCACGTCGAAGACGGCGGGCTTGTCCTTGGGATTCGTGGTCACAGGGTCCCGGGCGAGGGCCAGGAGGAAATGCTGGTGGGAGACCAGGACCTCGGTGACCAGCTGCCGGTACCGCGGCTCGAAAATGTGCAGCGGTTGGAAGGTGTGCGGGAAGAGCAGCACCTGGGGCAAGGGGAAGAGCGGGAGGATGGCTGGTAGCATGGCCTGAAGCTCATCCATCGGAGCAATGCCCGTGTCTCATGAAAATGCAGCCGACACCCTCGGCGCCCTCGATGCCACCCCCTTGAAGGAAGCCGGAGCCGGTGTGCTCCAGGCCACCCAGGAGGCCCTCACCCAGCTTTCAGTCACCTGGGATTCGGTGCTGGTACGAGATTGGTGCGCCACCATCCTGGCCCGCCCGGGCCGGGTGGTGATGACGGGAATGGGGAAGTCGGGCCTCATCGCCCAGAAGATCGCCGCCACCCTGGCCAGTACCGGTTGCCCCTCCTTTTTCATGCACCCGGCCGAGGCCCTGCACGGGGACCTGGGCATGGTCACGGAGCATGACTCCGTGGTCGCCCTGAGCAACAGCGGGGAAAGCGAAGAGATCGTGCGGCTCCTGCCGAGCCTCCTGCGGATGAACATCCCCCTGGCCGCGCTCACGAGCCGCCGGGAGAGCAGCCTGGGCCGGGCGGCCCGCTGGTGCTTCGACTACCAGCTGCCCCAAGGCGAAGGCTGCCCCTTGGACCTGGCGCCCATGGCCAGCACCACCCTCCAGTTGGTATGGGGCGACCTCTTGGCCGCCACCCTCATGAAGGCCCGGGGGTTCACCCGGGAAGGGTTCGCCCTCAATCACCCCGCTGGAAGTCTCGGCGCCAAACTTATGAAAGTGGAAGACCTGATGCATCGAGATTGGCCTCAGGTGGCTCAAACCGCGCCGCTGGTGGACATACTCCAGGCCATGACCGAAGGCCGGTTGGGGATGTGCACGGTCATGGAAGGCCGGCACATGCACGGCGTCATCACCGATGGCGACATCCGACGTGGGATCGCCAAAGCCCAGGTGACCCGGAAGAATCCTTTGGACCTCTGCGCCGGGGATCTCATGAGCACGAGTCCTGCCCGGGTGGGTACCGGCACCTTGGCCCTGGAAGCCGCCAACCAAATCGAGGCCCGAAAGATCACCTTCCTGGTGGTCGAGGAGAAGGGGGGAATTCCCGCGGGAATCCTTCACATCCATGATCTTTTGGCCGCCAAGGTACTTTGAGTTGGTTTAATCACTAGGTTACATAATATACATTATCGAAAGCTATTTTGAGCCTCCGACCTAGCATCTTCACCCGGTACCTCCTCCGCCGCTGGAGCCTCCCCTTGCTGGGGGCCCTGCTGTTCTACGGCTGCCTGCTCCTGGCCCAGGAGATGGTGATGACCTCCAAGGAGATCTTCCGCCAAGGGGCGCCGCTCCGCTGGTTGTTCCCGCTGCTGCTCTCGGCCCTTCCGGAAATCCTGGGGATGGTGCTGCCCATGGCCGCAGTCCTGGGCGGCCTGCTCGGCACCCAGAACCTCATGGAGGGTTCAGAACTGGTGGCCGCCCAGGGATTGGGGATCACCCGCTTCGGGTGGATCCGCCCCTATGCGCTCTTGGCGGGCGTGATGATCGCCTTGGCGACCCTCAACGCCCACTGGGCCGTGCCGGCCTCGAGCCGCCTTCAGATTCGCCTTCGCGAACGGATGATCCAAGAGGCCAAGGCCCGGTTCCTGAAGCCTGGCGGCGCTCCCTGGCACCCCCTCCAGAATCCTCAGACCTCCCTCTGGGCCGATCCCAAAGGCCAGCTCCACGTGATGGAGACTGCCGATGGCGGCATCAAACACATCGTTTCAAAGAATTTCACTTACTCACTGAAAAACAATACAGATAACTCTTGGGATTTGCAGGTCGCCATGGCGGATCTGAGCGGCGTGGTCTATCGCCCCCAGGCGGCTTCCGTCCTGCACCTCCACCAGGACAAGCAGTCCCTGGATTACCACATCCCAGCTCCCACCCGGATCCTCAAGGTCACCCACTTCCGCCATTGGGAAACCCTGAACCTCTGGAAGGATGGGGGGCGGGAGGCGCTCATCGAGCTGAGCCGCCGGATCACCCTGCCCATCACCTCCGCGGCCCTCCTGATCCTGGGCATCGCACTCAGCTTCGGTCACCCCCGCTTCCACAAGGGCGGCGCCGTCGTGAAGAGCCTGGGGGTCATCGCGATCTATTACCTCGTGATGAAAACCGTTGATAATCAATACTTAGCTGAAAAAATTAAATCTTCTGCCTACCTCTTTATTCAACCGATCCTGTTCCTGGCCTGGGGCTGGTGGCTGCTCCGCAAGCGGCTTCGGCCCCATGCCTCCAACCGCTGGTCGGGTCGGTGGAAGCGCTGGCTCAGCCCCTTCAACAACCTCGTGGAACCGCTCGTCGGGTTCGTGGGCCGAGGGATCGAGAACCTGGAAGATCGGCTTCACGGCCATGGGGTGGAGCGCAACGTGCTTGCCCGGTGGGCCGCCTCGGCCTGGCTCCGCCAGTGGGGAGCCGCCTTCGGTAGCCTCCTCCTGCTGAACCTCCTCATCGAGTACTCGAACCTGGCAGGGGACCTCTCCGAGCACCACGTCGGATTGCACGTGTTCCTGGCCTATTGGCTCTGGAACCTCCCCACCTTGCTCCCCACCCTGGGGCCCATCTCCTTCCTGTTGGGGTGGGTGCTCACGCTTTCGGAATCCGCCACCTCTCAGGAGTGGGTGGCCCTACGGGCCGGGGGGGTCAGTCTCGTGCAGTTCATCCGGAGCAGCCGCTGGGCCTGGGGCTCGGTCCTCGCCGCGACCTTCGTCCTAAACGTCGGCATCGGGCCCGTGGCCGCCCAGCGATCCCGGGAGCTATACCAACGGATCCTGGATCGCCCCTCCAGCAGCGGCCGGGTGGAGCCCTGGCTGCACCTGGGCTCCACGGGCGTACTCTGGCGGTTGGAGGGGTCCGAACGCTGGGGCTTCCCCCTGAAGCAGCCCGGCGAAGCACCCATTCTTCTGCATTGGAAGCTTGGGGCCCCCTACAGCGAAGCCCTGGCCTGGGGCGGAGCCCGGATGGTTCAAGGCCCTGCGGCTGAAAAGCTCTTCCCGGCCCTGAGCCTCCGGAGCGTCGCCTCCCCGGAAGAGGCTCCCACCTTGGAACTGGCCCAATGGCAGACCTGGGCCCCGGCGCCCGAGCAGGCCTTTCTCCTCTGGGGCCGGCTGCTGGGTTGGCTGGCCGGGCCCTGCCTTATGCTGGCCAGCCTGGCCTTCGCCTTCCCGGGACCCCGTGATGGGCGGGGCCAGGCCCTGGGCTTCGCCTTGGTGATGGGACTGCTGTTCCTGGGCTTGCAGGCCCTTTTCGGCGGAGCCGCCAAAGCCGGTGAAATCCCCGTCCTCTGGGGCTCTCTCGCGCCCTGCCTGCTGCTGATCAGCACCTGGTTGCTCCAGATGCGGCGTCTCCGAACGTAGTCCGCAGCCCTTCCCGCCGATAGACTGGAAGGTCATGGCCGCGCCCGCTCCCGTCTATCACCTGCCCCGCCGCATCGTGCAGCTCGCCACCCTCGCCCTGGGGATGGCCCAGCCCTGGCTCGGTTGGGTGCGCATCGACATCGGCGATCAGACGGTCACCTACTTCGGCACCACCTATCCTCTGCAGATGCCCCAGGCCCTGGGGCTCATCATTCCCTTCGTGATCCTCGTGTGGGGCATCGCGGGTCTGACTTACGTGAAGGGCCGGGTCTTCTGCGGCTGGGCCTGCCCCTACGGCACGGCCGTGGAACTCTTCGACGGCCTCCGCACTGCCCTGTGGAAGGGGACCCATCGCAAGGTGGCCAGCTGGATGCGCCGATCCCTGGGGCACCGAATCGCCCTGCGCGGACTCGCGGTGCTCACCATCATTCTCGTGCCGGCGGCCTTGGCCCTCAGCATGGCCGCCTACCTCTGGAGCCCCGCGAAGATCGTCGCCACCCTGCGCCTGCCCTGGGGCCAGGGCGGCACGGAGCAGACGGCCCTCTGGGCCTGGCTGGTGTTGAACTGGCTGGTCGCGGTGCTGGGTGGATTCTTCGTGCGGTTCCATTTCTGCCGCTACGTGTGCATCTACGGCATGGGCCAGGCCATGGTGGTCTCCACCGCAGATGCCAAGACCGTGCTCCGCCCCCGATTCCTGCCCGCTTCCACCGAAGCCTGCGGCGGTTGCCAGGCCTGCCTCAAGGCCTGCTTCGTGGATCTCGACCCCCGTGAGAAGCACCTGCAGCTGGGCTTCGGCAGCGGTTGCTTCAACTGTGGGGAGTGCGTGGACATCTGCGCCACCGTGCAGGCCCACAAGGAGCAGGATCCCTTCCTCAGTTTCCGCTCCGGGAAGGCGCGATGAGCGGCATCCTCGAACGGGCCCTGGAGCCGCTGCGCAACCATCCCACGCTGAAAGCCGGGGATCGCGTGCTGGCGGCCATGAGCGGCGGCGTGGATTCTTCGGTCATGGCCGCCCTGCTCCACCGGGCTGGCTACGACGTCATGGGCATCTCCATGCAGCTCTTCGACAAGACGGGCTTGGGTTCCGGCGCCGAAGGCCGGTGCTGCACCCTGGATGATTTCCAGGATGCCCGCCGGGTGGCCTTCGAGCAGGGCTTCCCGCACTACGTGCTGGATTTCGAGCAGCGATTCAAAGACTTCGTCATCGAAGGTTTCATCCAGGGATACGAAGCGGGAGAAACGCCAAGCCCCTGCATCCGCTGCAATCAGCACCTGAAGTTCGACGCGCTGATGGACCGGGCCGACGCTCTGGATGCACCTTTCGTGGCCACCGGGCATTACGCCTCCATCCACCGCTCCGAGCAGCGCTGGCATCTGGGGAAGGCCGCGGACCTCAACAAGGATCAGAGCTACTACCTGTTCCACCACACCCAGGCCACGCTGGCCCGGACGCTGTTTCCGCTGAGCCACCTGAGCAAGCCTGAGGTCCGCGAGTTGGGCCGGGAGCTGGGGTTGCACCTCGCCGAAAAGGCCGAGAGCCAGGAGATCTGCTTCGTGGGTGAACAGCGCTACGACTCTTTCCTGGAAGACCAGGGCCGGGCTCCGGCCGCCGGGGAAGGCCCCATCCGCATGCTGGATGGACGGGAACTCGGGCGGCACAGCGGCTATTGGCGCTACACCGTGGGCCAGCGGAAGGGCCTGGGCGTGGCCCATTCGGAACCCCTCTACGTGATTCGCGTGGAGCGCGCCACGAACACCGTATGGGTGGGGCCCGAATCCGCCCTGTGGACGGATCAATTGGAGGCCCAGGATCTCTCCTGGGTGGCGGGCGCTCCTACGGATCCCCTGCCCTGCGAGGCCCGCATCCGCAGCCGCGCCTTGGAAGCGGAGGCCCTCGTGATTCCGCTGGGGAATGGCCGAGTCAAGGTGAGCTTCGCCGAGCCACAGCGCGCGCCGGCGCCAGGCCAGGCCGTGGTGTTCTATCGGGATGGCGACGTGCTCGGCGGTGGCTGGATCGATCGCACCGGCCTCATGGGCTGATTCACCCCGCGCCGACGAAGCCTCGCAACGCAAAGCTCTGCCTTGAAACCAGAGAACCCCTTGAAAGGGGTTCGGGTCTGGAGGTGCCGGTTGGAGTTGAACCAACGACGCCCGATCTGCGGTCGGGGACCTTCCACTTGGCTACGGCACCAGGGCGAAGCTGAAGTCAGGGCAATCAAGCGCCTCGACAGGGTCAACCTACCATTTGGCCAGCAATTTACACCTTACAAACGGAAATTTGTGACCCAGTTGCGAAACCTCAGCCGCAGCAAAAAAAGAGCCCCCTCGGAAGGGGGCTGGCTTGGAGGCGCCGATCGGATTCGAACCGATGGATACGGGATTTGCAGTCCCGGGCCTTACCACTTGGCGACGGCGCCTTGAGTGAAAGAACAGCTTAAACGAGTCGGGCCGCTTGCGCGGCCCGATCGGTGGAGCGGGTGAAGGGATTTGAACCCTCGACTTCAACCTTGGCAAGGTTGCACTCTACCACTGAGTTACACCCGCGTTGTTCCTAAATGCTACCACGACGGGGATCCGCGTCAACGTTCTTTTTCCACGCAAGGGCGACAGAGTCCGAAAAGCATCAGCTTGTGACGCGTGATACGAAAGCCGCTCTGCTGCTCCATGGAGGCCAACCCATCGCCCAGGGCGCAGCCATCCACTTCCACCACTCGGCCGCAGCGTTCGCATTGGATGTGGTGGTGGTGATGGGGGCTGTGGCACCGCACGAACCGCATCACCTGATCCTCTCCTAGCACGCTTTCCACCCACCCTTCCGCGACGAAGCGCTCCAGGTTCCGGTAGATGGTGGGCAGGCCTGAACGGCCCTTGGGCATGCGCTCCCAGATCTCCTCCACCGTGAGGGGATGGTCCCCCTGCTGGAGCACTTCCAGGATGTGCTGCCGCTGGGGGGTTTGGCGCATTCCCGCCGCGCGGAGGGAAGGCAGGGAGGCGGAATCCGCATGGCTCATGGATCCAGGATCGCTCAGGGCGGACCCGGGCGAAAGGGGGCTGATGCTCCACAGGATCCAAGCCCAGCGATGGCCGCACTCTCTGGCATCCTTGCGCCATGCTCCAACGCACGCTCGCCCGGATGTCGCCTTCGGCTTCGGCACCCCCCTTCCTTCCGCTGGCCTTCCGCTTGGCCGCGACCCTGGGCCTGGTGCTGCTCCACCTCTGGCTCCCCCAGGGGCTCCTGCCGGCCAAAGGCGAATGGCTCTACCTGACGATGCTGATGTTCTTCTTCATCGAAACCATCGTGGAGCTGGAATTCCACCGCCAGGCGAAGGGCCGCCTCTTCGCCATTCCAGGCATCACCGGGGTGCGATGGAATCTGCTGCTGGACGTGGCTCTGGTGACCCTCGTGGTGGCGTATCACGGCACGGACCAGGAACGCCTGGCGACCTTCTACCTGTTCCCGGTGCTGGCCTCGGCCTTTTACGTGGGTACCCAGGACATCCTGGGCGTGGGCCTCTTCTCGGCCTCCCTCTACGCGGGCTTGGTGGTTGGCTTCTCCAACGGCTGGATTCCGCCCTTCGGCGCCTCCGGCCTGGGTTTGGAAGGCGCCCACCGGATCCAGGTGGTGGCCATGGCCTCCCTCCAGATCTTCACCGCCACGCTGGTAATGATGTTCCTGCGCCGGAACCTGGAGTCCCTTCGGCAGAACCTCAACCTCCGAGAGGCCGAAGCGGATGAGCTGGCGGAACTTCACTTGCGCGTTGTGGAAAGCATGTCCTCGGGCCTCGTCACCCTTGACGCCCAGGGGCGCATCACCTCCGCCAATCCCGCGGCGGAAGCGATCCTCCAACGTCGCCTCGAGCCAGGCACGGCCATCACGGAGCACCTACCCCTCACGCCGGAAGCACTGGGGGCTCCCAAGGGCGAACCCCGCTTCGAACTGACGATCCCATCCCCCGAAGGCAATCGAATCATGGGCGGGCACCTCGCGCCTTTGCGTGGTCCTCAAGGTGGCAACGGCGGCTCCATCCTGATCTTCCAGGACCTCACCGAATGGAAGACGCTGGAGGAGCGCACCCATACGGCGGAGCGCCTCGCGGCCGTGGGCCAGCTCAGCGCTGGCCTCGCCCACGAGCTGCGGAATCCGCTCGCCTCCATCATGGGCTGCGTTCAGCTGCTGGCGGGGGGCAAGGAGGGCCCCAGCCGGGAGCGGGTGCTGGGCATCTTGGCTCGGGAATCCGACCGCGTGAACGAGATCGTCACCCATTTCTTGGATTTCGCGAGCCCCCGGGAGCCCCAGATGCAGGAGATCTCCCTGCCCGCCTTCATCGAGGGCGTGGCCGCCAGCTGGGAGATGGATCCGCGTACCCAGGGCCTGCCGCTCTCCCTGCCCGGGCATCCTCCGGCACTCTCCATCCAAGGTGATCCCACCGCCTCCCACCGGATCCTCACCAACCTCCTCTCCAACGCCCGCAAGGCCGTGGCCTCGGTGGCCGAGCCCCGGGTCGCCCTGGGCTGGGAACAGGAAGTGGATCAGCTCACCCTCTGGGTGGAGGACAATGGCTGTGGCATGGATGAGGATCGCAAACGGCGCTTGTTCCTGCCCTTCCAGAGCGGGTTCGAGGAAGGGGCCGGACTGGGCATGAGCCTCGTGTTCCAGATGGTGCAGCGCATGGGCTGGTCGCTGCGGGTGGAGAGCGTTCTGGGCCAGGGAAGCCGGGTCTCCCTGGTGATCCCCTGCCATGACCTCGCTTGAGCATTGAGCATCCACCCCCTCGGTGGCATCCTTGAATCCAATCCCCACCCTCCATCGGCCCCAAGCTCCAGTCCTGGGAACCCGATGCCGAAGAACCTTGAAAGCCTCCCACTGCCGGACCAGGTCCTCACAGGATCCGCCATGAACCGCAAGCTCATCCGCCCCAATTTCAACGAGATCAAAGAGCGCATGGGCCATGTCCCGCGCCCGGGCGGAGGCACCGAAGTCATCACGCCCACGCCCTCCCCGGTGACCGCCGGCGGCGCGCCCAATCCCGTGACGGATCTGAGCGCCCCCACGGCACCCCAGGGCCTCGGCAGCCCCCGGCGCAAGATTGCACCCCCGGAGCAGACGAACGCCGAGAGCTTTTACTACCTCAAGCAGATGCAGACGAAGACGCCCATGGTGATCGTGCTGCACAACGACGAAAAACTGCGTGGCGTCATTGAGTGGTACGACAAGCACTGCCTCAAGATCAACCGGATCAAGGAGCCCAACCTCCTCGTACCCAAACACAACATCAAGTACATCTACAAGCAGGACGAAGAGCCCCGCATCCGCCGCGGGCGGCCCACCAAGAAAGATGAGCCCAGCGTGCCGGATCTGGATCTGCAGACCTTCGAATAGCCATGACTGGAAACGCGTCCCCCCGTCGTCCCCGGATCGCCATCTCGCTCGGCGATCCCTGCGGGGTGGGCCCCGAGATCCTGCTTGGCGTGCTGCATGCGCTGCACGTCTGGGCCGACGTGGTCGTCGTGGGCGCCAAGGCGGGCCCGGATCTCCTCGATGGCACCACCGACCAGCGGGTGCACTGGCGCTGGGGCCATCCCCAGGGCCCCGCCCCCGAGGGGTTCAGGGGCGAAGCCTACGGGCTGTGGACCAGCACTTCCCGGGACTTCCATGAGCCCCGCATGGCCGGCCAGGCGCTCTGGCTGGATCCCACCCCGGACATCACCCAGGACCTCCTCACCCTGGGCCAGGGCAGCGCCGCCTCGGGCCGGGCCGCCGTGGAAGCCGTGAAGACCGCCGCCCGCCTCGTGATGGCCGGGGAGGCCGATGCCCTCGTCACCCTGCCCCTGGCCAAATCCGCCGCCCATCTGGCGGGCTACGACATCCCCGGCCACACGGAGTTGCTCCAGCAGCTGGCCGGCTCGCCCATCACCCGCATGGCCTTCGTGAGCCCCCGGCTCTCCGTGGTGCTGCACACCGTGCATCAGAGCCTGCGCTCCGTGGTGGAAAACCTCGACGCGGATTCCGTGGCCGAGACCCTCAGCTTCGCGGCGGATCGATTCATCCAGTTCACCGGCAAGAAGGATCTCCGGGTCGCCCTCTGTGCTTTGAACCCTCACGCTGGTGAGAACGGGGCCTTCGGTTCCGAGGAACTCCTCCTCCAGGACGCCCTCGTCCAGGCCGAGGCCTCCTTCCTCAACTTCGACAGCGATCCCTCGGGCCCCTATTCCCAGGTGGCCTCCCCCTTCGAAACGGGCCCCCTCCCCGAGGGCTGGCAGATCTTCCCCTCCACCCCCGCGGCCTTTGGCGCGGGGCGGGACATCGAAGTGGTCTCCCGGAGTCACGGAGAACCGGCGGAGCTGGCCAAACCCGCACCGCGGTTCTTTGGGCCCTTGTCTGCCGATAGCCTCTTCCACCGCGCCGCTCGGGGGGAGTTTGATCTCGTGGTGGCCCTCTACCACGATCAAGGGCTCATCCCCATGAAGGTGCTGGAACCCGCCCGGGCCGTGAACCTCACCCTGGGGCTGCCCTTCATCCGCACGAGCCCCGATCACGGCACGGCTTTCGACAAGGCCGGCAAATGGGTGGCCGATCCCACCAATTTCCTCGAGGCCACGGCCTTGGCCGTGCGCCTGGCGGGCCGCGCCAAGGGCGCCGCGTGGCGGGCCGAGGTCCTCCCTGGTCTCTGAGCCCCTGCCCTTCGGCCCCGGCCCTGCCCTCGCGCCCCCGGATGGCCCCTGCCCCCGAACCGCCGCACGCCTGGAATCCGGCCGATTGACCCATGCGGAGGCCCACCTGGCCCGCCTCGCCGCCAGCGCGCCCGCCACACCCTGGCTCGAAGCCGCGTTCCGGACCGCCCAAGCCCACTACGCCTCCGCACCGGACGGCATGGTGCGGCTCCGCTTCGACCGCGCAGGTGGGCGCCTATGGACGGTCTGGGAAGCGCTCCCGGCCACGCCCTCGCCCTACTGGCTGCTGCCCCTGCCCCACCCGCTGCATCCTGCTGCCGAGCCGCGTATGAAGGGGGCCGATGGCGCCTGGCATCCCGCGATGCTGGCCGCCGCCCGAGCCGCCGGTGCCCATGATGCGCTGCTGCTGTGGCCCGATGGCACCGTGGCGGAAACCGCCATTGCCGCCGTGGCGCTTCAACTCGAGGGCGCGCTTTGGGTGCCCCCTCCCGGCGGCCGGGTGGCCAGCCTCGCTGAATCCTTGGAGCTTCCCGCCTGGGCGGCCGCGCAGGGGCTACCCCTGGGCATCCGCGCCTTCGACCTGGCCACGGCGGCCAGTGGAACCCTCTGGTGCCTCAACGCCGTGCGCGGGGTGTGGCAGGCTGAAAGCTCCACCCCCCTCCCGCCGATGAACGGATGAGATGAGCTTCTCCAACCTCCTGTTCGCCCTGATCCTGCCCCTTCCGCCCTGGATGGGGTTCTGGATCTTCCGGCGCAAGGGCCGCGTGGGCTTGAGCTACGGCTATTTCCTGGGCGGCATTCTCTCGCTGCTCACCCTGCCTTGGCCCCACCTGGTGAAGCTGCCCTTTCCTTCAGCGCACATGGGCGGCGCCCTGTTCGGCTTCACGCTCTTCCTGCAGGCCCACCGCGAAGGCGGCCAGGGACTGCGGCGGCTCGGCGTGGGGGTCGGCGGTGCCTCGGTGTTCAGCCTGCTGCTCATGCTCCAGCTGAACGTGCCCCTCCAGAGCCTCATGGCCTTTTGGGTCACGGCGGTGGCGGAGGCCTTCCTCTGGCTCATTTTCTCCGACCTGCTCTTCGCCCTCACCCGGGGGCGGTGGCTGCAACTGCGCATCCCCATCGTCGGCGGCGTCACCCTCATGGTGGGTTCCCTCATGCTCCGGCCCTGGCCCGATGAACTGCCGCGCCTCCCCTGGCCCGCCGCGGCCTTGGCGGGCATCCTCCTGGGTCTGGTGGCCCTGCAGCAGCTGCTGTGGCTGCGGGCCAATGGCACCTGGGTGGAGGGCCGGGGCGAAGCCCTGCGCACCGCGCTGTCCCTCCTCGAACGGGGCGATAAGCCCGAGGGCCCGACCCTCGCCTACAGCCTGGAGGCCCGCCAGGGCATGGTGCTCGTGAACGAGAAGGGGCTGCTCCTGGAAGCCAACGGCCCCGTGGCCCGGGCTGTGGGCCTGCCTCGCCATCAATTGCGGGGCTACCGACTGAATCAACTCATCCAAGGCGAAGGGCAGCCCGTGTGGGATGACCTCCAGACCCAGCTGCTCCAGCACGGGTGCGGCAAGGCCGGCGGAACCCTCGCGGATGCTGAAGGCGGCTGGACCCCCGTCACGCTGGAAGCCGTGGCCTTCGACCGCAACCTGGCCCTCGTCTGGATCGCCTCCCCGGAGCCCGCATCCCTGGCCCTGCGGGGCAGCCGGGGCGGTGCGGTGCTCTTGGAATCCCAGGGCGCTTCCAGCCGCATGGCCAACACCCTGGGCGCCATCCTTCCCGCCGCGGAGCAGATCCTCGCCACCACGCAGGAACCGGGCACCCGCACCGCGGCGGAGCGGATCCTCGTGGCCGCCCAGAAAGTGCGCCCCCAACAGGTGGACTCCGAGGTGGAACTGCCCGCCCTCGATGCCATGGATGCCCTGATCCCCTGGCTCCAGCGCATGCTGCCGCCCTACTTCAAGGTGGGCCACCAAGGGCCGGACGTGCTGCTGCGCACGAGCCCCGAAGCCCTCAAGAAGATCGCCACCCATCTGCTGCTCCACGCCCGTCAGGCCATCACCAAGGGCACCCTCACGCTCACCCTTGCGCCCCGCACGCTGGGCGGCCGCACCTGGGCGGTACTCGGCGTGGAAGTGGACGGCCCTCCCGGGCGCACCCCCACGGAGCTGCTGGGCAGCGCCTGGTTGCAGGAGGCCGTGCGCACGGGCCGCGGCATGCTCGAACTGAATCAAGATCCCCAGGGCGGACTCTGGCCCATGGTGTACCTCCCCGTGGTGGACGGCCCCACCCTCGTCCAGGTGGATCCCTTGGCCGGCCGCAGGGCCTGGATCGTGGATCAGGATCCCGGCGTCAGGGACGCGCTCGTGGCGCTGGTGCACAGCCAGGGCGGCGAAGCGGAGGCCTTCCCCGAGCTGAAGGACATGCTCAAGGCCAGCCGCAACTTGCCGGTGCCTGATCTGCTCGTACTGGAGCGGAGCCATCAGCTCATGCGCTTCCACCGCTCCCTCCGGAGCTTCCAGCGGGATCCCCTGCCCACACTGGTGCTCGGCAATGGCGAGGCGCTGCCCGTCAATCCGGGCTCCCTGGGCCTGCGCCGGCTGGGCTTCCTGGACAAGCCCTTCCCGAGTCAGGAATTCGTGCAGAGCTTGCTGGCACTCCTCGCCCCAACCAGCTGAGGGACTGTGCCAGACTAGGAGGAAGTCGAGGCCTCGGCCTTGGACCGGGGGAGGGCCCTGGCCCTCGTCCTGCCGTCCGATTCCGGGACCTGTCCTCACGGGGGAAGCATGTCCACAGTCGCGGTGGTCCTGGCAGCAGGACTGGGAACCCGGATGAAATCGGCCCTGCCCAAGGTGCTGCACCCGATCCTCGGCGATCCCTCACTTCTATGGGTGTTGCGCTCCCTGCCCTCGGGCCTGCGCGCCGCCGTCGTGGTCGTCCACCACGGCCAGGAGAAGGTCATGGCCGCCCTGGAGACCTGGGCCGCCGCGGGCCTCCTGCCCTGCCCCGTGGAAGCCGTCCCCCAAGGTGAGCCCCTCGGCACCGGCCATGCCGTGAAGGCCTGCACCGCGGCCCTGGATCGGCTCCAGGCCGAGCGCGTGCTCATCCTCAGCGGCGACGTGCCCCTGCTGCCCGCCAGCACCGTCACCGAACTCGCCTCCTCCGAAGGCCTCATCCTCGCCATGGAACTGGAGCGTCCCACCGGCTACGGCCGCATCCTCACGGATGGCCGCGGCCACCTCACGGGCCTCGTGGAGGAGAAGGACGCCAGCCCCGAGCAGCGGGAGATCCGCCTCGTGAATGGCGGCGCCTACTCGCTGCCCTGGAAGCCCCTGCGTGCGGCCCTGCAGGCGCTGCGCAATGACAACGCCCAGAAGGAGTACTACCTCACGGATGCCGTGGTGGCCGTGGCCGCCGACAGCCCCGTGGCCATCGCCGTGCGCCCGGAAGCAGAGCTCATCGGGATGAATTCCCGCCTGGATCAGGCCCACCTCCAAGCCCTGGCCGCCCACGCCATCCGTGAATTCTGGATGCGCGAAGGCGTCACCTTCCTGCACCCCGACAGCGCCCTGGTGGGTCCCCGTGTGGCGCTGGCCCGGGACGTGGTGGTGGAGCCCGGCGTCCGGCTCGAAGGTTCCGTCGTCGTGGGGGAAGGCGTGCGCCTGGGCCAAGGCAGCGTGATTGTGGAGAGCCGCATCGGAAACCACACCGAGATCCGCCCTTATTCGATCCTCGACCGGGCCCTCGTGGGCGCCGAGGCGCACATCGGCCCCTTCGCCCGCTTGCGGGAGGGCACGGATCTGGCGGACCAGGTGCACATCGGAAACTTCGTGGAAACCAAGAAGGCCCGCTTCCACACGGGTGCCAAGGCCAATCACCTCTCCTACGTGGGCGATGCGGAGGTGGGCGAAGGCACGAACATCGGCGCCGGCGTCATCACCTGCAACTACGACGGTGTCAACAAACACAAGACCACCATCGGCAAGCGAGTCTTCGTGGGTTCCGATACCCAACTCGTCGCCCCCGTCACCTTGGGGGATGATGCCCTCATCGCTGCCGGGAGCACTGTCACCAAGGACGTACCCGCAGGTGCGTTGGCCCTCTCCCGGGTGCCCCAGGACAACAAGGATGGCGCGGCCATCCGGCTTCGGGCCCGGCAGAAGAAGGCCTGAAACCTGCGTAATCCACGGCGGCAAGGTAGACTGTTGGGATGCTCCAGACCCTTCTAGACTCCCTGGGCTCCCGCATCCTGGGCGCCCTGGACCAGGCCGGGGACTTCGCCGTCCTGTCCGGCCGCACCTTCCGTGCGATTTTTCGCCGCCCCTTCGATGGTGAGAACCTCCTGCGCCAGTTCCAGGCCGTGGGCGTGAACTCCGTGCCCGTGGTGGTGCTCACCTCCCTGGCGGTGAGTGCAGTGTTCGCGGTGCAGCTCGCCTTCGGCTTCAAGCAGTTCCAAGCCGAGGGACTCGCTTCCCAGGTGGAGGGGCTCGCCGTGGTGCGTGAGCTGGCGCCCGTCATCTCCGGGCTCATGCTCGCGGGCCGCGTGGGCTCCGCCATGGCCGCCGAGCTGGGCACCATGCAGGTGACGGAGCAGATCGACGCCTTGGAATGCCTGGCCACGGATCCCATCCACTACCTCTTCGTGCCCCGCCTCCTGGCGGCGGCCGTCATGGTGCCCCTGCTCACCGCCCTCTCCATCTACGTGGGCTACTGGGGCGGCTACCTCCTCCTGGTGGGCTCCGAGGGCCAAAGCGCCGTGGTGTACCAGAGCGAGTTCTACAAGCTCCTCGCCTTCAAGGACCTCCGCATCGCCCTCACCAAGGCCCTCGTCTTCGGCTTGATCATCGCCCTGGTGGGATGCTGGCGCGGCTACCGCACCCGAGGTGGCGCCGAGGGCGTGGGCAACGCGCCCACCAGCAGCGTGGTGACCTCCAGTCTCTGGATCCTCATCGCCGACTTCTTCCTCACCAAACTGTTGCTGGTGTGACCTTGCCGCTCATCGACGTCGTCAATCTCTCCAAGGCCTTCGGGCCCAAGGTCGTCCTCAGCAACGTGAACCTCAGCGTGGAGGAGGGCGAGAGCCTCGTCGTGCTGGGGGGCTCCGGCACCGGCAAAACGGTGCTGCTGCGCACCATCATGGGCCTGCTCACTCCGGATCAGGGCCACGTCTCCGTGGAGGGCAAGACCATCCACGAACTCACCTGGCAGGAACTCTTCGAGGTGCGCAAGCACATCGGCATGTGCTTCCAGATGGCGGCCCTCTTCGATTCCATGACGGTCTTCGAGAACGTGGCCTTCGCCCTGCGTCGCCACACCACCATGACCTCCGGCGAGATTCAATCGCGGGTGGAAGAGTGCCTGGGCCTCGTGGGCATGAAGGGCACCGACCAGCTCAAGCCCGCGGAACTCTCCGGTGGCATGAAGCGCCGTGTGGGGTTCGCCCGCGCCATCGCCCTCAAACCCAAGATCCTCCTCTTCGACGAGCCCACCACGGGCCTCGACCCGGTGATGACCGACGTGATCGGGCGCGTGATCTTGGATCTCAAGCACGAGCTGGGCGTCACCACCATCACCATCACCCACGACCTCAAGAGCGCCTTCGAGATCGCCGATCGCATCGCCCTGCTCTTCCGGGGCGAGGTCATCGCCTGCGAGAAACCCGCGGAGTTCAAAGTGAACCCGAATCCAGTGGTGCAGCAGTTCCTCAGGGGGGATGCCGATGGCCCCTTCCTGTTGGATCCACCGCCCCCCAAGCGCACCCAATCCACCGTCAGCCACTCCCCTCTGAATTCCTAGGAAGCACCCATGAAGCTAGAGACCAAAGTCGGGGCCTTCTTCGCCGGATCCATCGCCGTCATCGGGATCCTCATCTTCAGCGTGGAGAAGATCCAGCTGGGCGGGAATGGCGGACAACCGGAATTCGAAACCTATTTCAGCCAGGTGGCGGGCCTCAACCCCCAGAGCCAAGTGCGCGTGGCGGGCGTCAAGGTCGGCCTCGTCCGCAAGATCACCCTGGATCACGGCAAGGCCAAGGTCCTGCTGGCCATCCGCCCCGATCTGCCGGTCTACAAGGACGCCACGGCCTCGCTCGTCTCCATCGGCATCCTGGGCGAGAAGTACATCGAGTTGGATCAGGGCCACGAATCCGCGGGCCTCATGGATCCCGGCGCCGCCATCGCCTCCAAGACGGGCATCGGCCTGGACAACCTCATGGAGACCCTGGGCGAGATCGGCAAGGACGTGAAGGGCGTGACCTACGCTCTGAACCAGAGCATCGGCGGTGAGAACGGCCGTCAGAAGCTGGATGAGATCGTGGACAACGTCCGCCAGCTCACCGGCGAACTGCGGGCCATAGCCCAGGAGAACCGCCCGGCCATCGCCGCCACCACCGCCAACGTGGAAGCCATCACCACCGACCTCAAGGACCGCCTGCCCAAGCTCACGGCCCAGTTCGAGCAGGTAGGCAAGCAGCTGAATGAGCTCCTGGCGGAGAACCGCCCCGAACTGAAGGGCCTCCTCACCGATACCCGCAAGCTGGCCCAGAGCTTCAACGGCACCGCCGAGAACCTCAAGACCCTCACGGACAAGATCAACCGCGGCGAAGGCACCGTGGGCAAGCTGCTCAACGACGACACCACGATCAAGAAGATCAACGAGGCCGTGGACAACGTGAACAGCATGCTGGGTGGCTTCAAGGCCATGGACCTGCGCCTCGACATGGGCGCCTCCCAGTGGGTGGACCGCCACGACAGCCGCATCGGCCTGGGCATCGAACTCGCACCGCGCCCCGATTACTGGTACGCCATCGAGCTGGCGTCCACCCCTGATGGCAAGATCACCGAGAGCCAGCGCCAGGTGTACGTGAATGGCCTCCCCACGTCCGTGCTGGAGAACACCCGCACCGTGACTGTGGACAAGGCCTTCACCTTCTCCGCCCAGTTCGCCAAGCGCTACGGCCCCGCCGTATTCAGCGCCGGCATCGTGGAGAGCAAGGGCGGCGCCGGCCTGGAGTTCCGCACCTTCGAGGATCGCTTCCGCTTCGGCCTGCTGGCCTACGACTTCACCAAGCGGGACGACAAGCCCAACCCCCGGCTCCGCTTCAGCACCACCTACCAGTTCTGGAAGGGCATGTACGTGCAGGCCGGCCTGCAGGACTTCGCCAACAAGGAACTGCGCACCCTCACCTTCGGCGGTGGCATCCGCTGGAAGGATGACGACCTCAAGAAGCTGATCGGCCTCGCGGCTGGTGGCAGCAAGTAGAATCGATCAGGCCCCGCCCACCCCATGACCTCCACCCTGCCCCCCGAACGCTTCGCCCTGTTCCTTTGGGTGCGGCGGGGCGTGCCCTTCGCGGCGGCCATGGTGGCGTTCCTCCTGGCCCTGGCGGATCACGCGCACCGGGGCTGGTGGGTATTGGCGGGGGTCATCGGGCTCACCCTCGTCTGGACCACCTTCCAGCGCGGGGAAGCCTACCTCCGGGCCCGCCCCAGCTTCGTGCGATGGGATGCCCGCTGGGTGAAGGTGTTCCGCCCCCTGGCGCGATTCTTGGGGATGGAAGATGCCTGGATCCTTGCTTTCTGCGGCTTCCACAACGCCCGCGTGCGGGAGGCCATGGCCCACCGCAAGGCCCGCAAGGCCCTGATCCTGTTGCCCCACTGCATCCAGCTGGCCCGGTGCAAGGCCCCCGTGTTGGATGACCTCTCCTCCTGCTACGAGTGCGGCCTCTGCCCCGTGGAGGATTTCCTCCACGCCACCCTCGAGCACCGCTGGGATAGCCGCATTACGAACCGCAGCCACAAGGCCTATCGCGAAGCCCGGGCCTACCGCCCCGATCTCATCGTGGCCGTCAGCTGCACGGATCGCCTGCTCAAGGGCATGGTGAAGGTGGCCGACGTGCCCGCCTACGTGATGCCCCTCTCCCTACCCCACGGCATGTGCGTGGATACCCAGTTCAGCGTGCCGCTGCTGGCGGCCGCCATGGAAGAACTGGTGGAGCCCAAGCCCCGGCTTGAACCCGTCAGCCGCGAGGCCTCGGCTTAGGCCCTAGGAGCACGCCATGAAGGCATTGACGTTCAGCCGCTTCGGCGCTCCCGAAGTGCTCGAATTCCGCGACATGCCTGATCCAATCCCGGGCCCCGGCGAAGTGCTGGTGCGCACCCGCGCCATCGGGATGAACTTCGCGGATTGCTACCGCCGCCAGGGGCGCTATCACCTCACGGGCGAGGCCCCATGGATCGCAGGCTACGAAGCCGCGGGCGAGGTGGAAGCCCTGGGCGAAGGCGTCACCACCTTCAAGGTCGGAGATCGGGTCGGCTTCGCCGACAGCCCCTTCGCCCATGCAGAACTCGTGGTGGTGCCCGAGGGCAAGCTCATCCCCCTGCCCGCCGACATCTCCTTTGAGACCGCGGCGGCGCTGCTGCTCCAAGGCCTCACGGCCCAATACCTGGTGCGGGACAGTCACGCCATCGAGCGGGATGAGAGCGTGCTCGTCCATGCGGCCGCGGGGGGCGTGGGCCTCCTGCTCGTGCAGATGGCGACACTGCTCGGCGCCCAGGTCCTCGGCATCGTCTCCAAGGAAGCCAAAGTCCAGTCCGTGCTCGATGCCGGGGCCAAGGACGTGGTGCTCTTCGGGGAGGACTGGTCCCAGGCGGCCCGGGACTTCAGCTGTGATGTGGACGACTCCGGCATGATCCTCAGCGAGGGCGTGGATGTCGTCTACGACAGCGTGGGATCCACCCTCCAGCGCAGCCTCGAGGCGGCCCGCACCGGCGGCCACGTGGTGTTCTTTGGCATGGCCGGAGGCGACCCGGTGCCCGTGGATCCCCGCTACCTCATGGACACGAGCAAGAGCCTCACCGGCGGCGACCTCTGGAACGTGCTGCGCACCCCTGAGGATCGGCGGCAGCGGGCGGAGGAACTCTTCGACTGGGTGCGCCGGGGCCTGCTCCAGGTGACCATCGCCGCCCGCGTGCCCCTGGCCGATGGTGCTGAAGCCCACCGCCTGCTCGAATCCCGAACCACCTCTGGAAAGGTATTGCTGATCCCATGAGCCGCTTCGCCCTGCGCAACGTCTTCCAACGGATCCTCGGCCCCACGGTAATGGGTTACCTGCTGCACCTGCGGCCGCTCGAGTGGCCCATCATGACGGCCCACATGCTGCTCGGCACGCTGCTGGCCATGGGCTGGCCCATGCCCCGCACCACCTTCGCCGCTTGGGCCATCTTCGTGGTGCTCATGAACGGCGGCACCCTGGCCTTGAACAGCGCCTTCGACCAGGACGAGGGGGACATCGGCTACCTGCGCAATCCGCCCAAGCCTCCCAAGCACCTGGCCCTCTTCGGCTACGTGCTGCTCTTCGCCAGCCTCGCCTGGAGCGCCGTGTTCCTGCGCCTCAAGCCCGGCGGCAAGTACTTCTTCGAGATCGTGATGACCTGCGTCCTCATGAGCATCGTCTACTCCGTGCCCCCCATCCGCCTCAAGGCCCGGGCCGGCTGGGACCTGCTCATCAACTGCCTGGGCTTCGGATTCTTCACGCCCATGGCCGGCTGGGTGGCCACGGGCCGGGGCCTCAATCCCGTCTTGATCGATCTCTGCGTGGGGTTCGGTCTCCTCTTCGCCGCCCTCTACCCCCTCACCCAGATCTACCAGGTGGAAGAGGACACCCGCCGCGGCGACCAGACCCTCGTGATCCGCATGGGCGTGGGCCGCAGCCTCACCTACGCCATCCTCGCCACCCTGGCCGCCCACCTCTGGTTTGCCCAGGCCTGCCTCAAGGCCCACGTGAGCCCCCTGCCCCTGGTACTGAGCCTCGCCGCGTGGCTCGGCTTGCTCATCCCCTGGCGCGCCGGGTGGAAAACCTGGAGCGCGGAGAAGGCCGAGACGGGCATGTACCGCGGCCTCGCCGCCTGGGCCGTCACGGACATCAGCGCCCTCATCCTCCTCTGGCCCAAGCACTGACATGCTCACGCCCCAGGTGAAGCCCGCCGTGCCCCTGGAATGGGGCTTCTCCACCCGCGCCGACGCGCCAGAGGCCCTGCCCCCCGTGCGCCTCTCCCAGGTCCATGGCTGCGGTGTGGTGGAAGCCTCCGAGGCGGTGGTGGAAGGGGATGGCATCTGGACCACGACGCCCGGCGTCACCATCGGCGTGCGGGTCGCCGATTGCACCCCCATCCTCCTGGCCGGTCCCCTGCCCCAGGGCAAGGCCTTCGCAGCCGCCCTGCATGCCGGTTGGAAGGGCGCCGTGGCCCGCATTCTGGAAATCGGTGTGGACCGGTACCGGGCCTTGGGCGGCGATCCCTCCCAGCTGACCTGGGCCCTGGGCCCCTGCATCCAAGCGTGTCACTTCGAAGTGGGCCCCGAGGTCGTCGCCGCCTTCCAGGCCGATGCCGCCTGGCACGAGGGGCTGGTGCGCACCGGCCCCGCCGGGAAGCCCCACCTCGATCTGCCGGGATTGATCCGAGCCCAGGCTCGGCAGCTGGGCCTGGACCCGCTCAAAGACGGCAGCGTGAACCTCTGCACCGTCTGCCAACCGGATCTCCTGTGGTCCTACCGCCGGGGCGATGTGAAGGCCCGACAGTGGGGCTGGGTCCGGCTCAGGTAGAATCAAGGGATGTTGAACATCACCGACGTCCAGATCAAGAAGGTGGAGCACGACGAGAAGCTGCGGGCCTTCGCCAGCATCGTGCTCGATGGCTGCTTCCTCGTGGGGGATATCCGCGTGGTGGAAGGGGAGGACGGCTACTTCGTCTCCATGCCCAGCCGCCGCAAGCGCGATGGCCGCTTTGTGGACATCTGCTTCCCCTTGGACACGCCGACGCGGGAGTTCATCGAAGAAAAGGTGCTGCTGGCCTACGAGGCCGCCACCGGTGCCAAGGCCATCAGCCGCCTTGAAAAGGGCGAGGTGGGCCAGGTGCGGCCCGACCTGCTCAATGTCGAGGAGTTCGGCTTCACGCCGAAGCCGAACCCCTAGCATTTTCCCCGGCGGCGCCAGGGTCAGACGGTCACGGAATTCAAGAGGTTCGACGCGGCGCGGACGATGCCTTCGGCCTGGGGAATGAAGGCCTGCTCCAGGGGGTAACTGGAGGGCGGCGGCGCATCGGGGCCCGTGAGGCGGACGATCGGCGCCTGGAGGGCGTCGAAGGCCTGCTCGGACACGAGGGCGGCGACCTCGGCGCCCACGCCGCAGAGGCGACTGGCCTCATGGACGACGATGAGGCGCCCCGTCTTCCGCACGGAGGCGAGGATCGCCTGCTCATCCAAGGGCTTCAGCGTGCGCAGGTCGAGCACCTCCGCGCTGATGCCCTGCTCCGCCAAGGTCTCCGCGGCGGCCAGGCACGTGTGTACGGTTTTGGCGTAGGAGATGAGGGTGACGTCCCGGCCCTCGCGACGGACGGCGGCCTGGCCCAAGGGAACGAGCTCGTCGCCTTCGGGCACCTCGCCGGGGACGTAGGTGAGGCCGATGTCCGTGAAGAAGAGCACGGGGTTGTCCTCGCGGATGGCCGCCTTCAGCAGGCCCTTGAAATCCGCGGGGGTGCTGGGCATCACCACCTTCAGGCCCGGGGCGTGGACGAACCAGGCCTCCAGGTTGTGGTTGTGCTGGGCACCCACGGTCCAGCCGCCGCCGGTCATGGCCATCACCACCATGGGGAAGGAGAACTGGCCGCCGCTCATGTAGCGCAGCTTGCCAGCGCTGTTCACGATCTCGTCCATGGCGAAGCAGAGGAACGGGGCGAACAACAGATCCACCACCGGGCGCAGGCCCGAGGCGGCGGCGCCGGCGGCGGTGCCGGCGATGATGCCCTCGGCCAAGGGCGTGTTGCGGACACGTTCCTTCCCGAAGGCCTCCACCAGGTGCTTCTGCTTGGTGGCCGTGCCTTCACCGAAGACGAGGACGCGGGGATCGCGGGCCATCTCCTCCGCGAGTGCGTGACTGATGGCTTCGAATGCATTCATCTGGGACATGGGCGGCTCCTCAGGCGTAAACGTCGGTGGTGAGTTCGGCAAACTCGGGATAGGGACTCTCCTGGGCGAAGGTCGCGGCTTCATCGATGCGCGCAGCCACCTTGGCCTTCAGCGCCTCGAAGCCGGCGTCGTCGAGGTCTCCCGCCTCCTTCAATTTCAAACGCAGGCGCAGGATCGGATCCTTGGGCGCCCAGGCGGCCATCTCCTCGGGGTCCAGATAGGAGGGATCGTGGGGCTCCATGTGACTCCGCTGCCGGAAGGTCCAGGTCTCCAGCAGGTAGGGGCGCTTCGTCTCGCGCACCCGCGTGGCCGCTGCCAGGGCGGCCTCGCGCACGGCCTCCACGTCGTTGCCATCTACGGTGCTGCTCTCCATGGAATAGGAGGCGGCCCAGGGGGCGATGAAGTCGCCCACCATGGTTTCCCGGCGGCGCACGAAGGCCTGCCACTGGTTGTTCTCGCAGACGTAGAGGATGGGCAGGTTCCACACGGAGGCGAGGTTCAGGGATTCGTGGAAGATGCCTTCGCAGGCTGCGCCGTCGCCGAAGAAGCAGACGACGATGCCTTCCTCGCCAAGCATGGTCTTCGCCAGCGCCACGCCCGGCGCCAGACTCAGCTCGCCGCCCACGATGGTGGAGGTGAGCACCACGCCCAGCTCTTTGGCGGAGATGTGCAGGGTGCCGCTCTTGCCCTTGCAATAGCCCGTGGCCTTGCCCATCACCTCGGCCAGCATGCGGCCGGGATCCGCGCCTCGGGACAGCAGGTGGCCGGCGCTGCGGTGGTTGGTGAGGATCCTGTCCTCGGGCCGCAGCGCAGAGACCACGCCCACGGCTGCGGCCTCCTGACCCACGGAGGTGCAAACGCTGGGGAACTGGCCGGCCTCGTGAAAGCCGATGATCTTGTGTTCGTAGGCCCGCACGAGCAGCATCTGCTCCAGCAGATCCAGGGGCGGGTGGGTGGAATCGGGGCGCGTCAAGGTAGACCTCCGGCAATGGGGGTGGATCGCTGAATTCGATTCAGTCAGCGCTAGGGTTTGGGAGTGGGGGTCGGCAGGCTCTGGATCCAGGTGCGAAGGGCCTTGAGGGCGGCCTCGTCCGGCAGCACGGTGCCCAGGGGGGGCATCTGCACGTCGGGATCCCGGCTTGCCATCCGGTGGATCACGGAGCTTCCGGCGGGATGGCCGGAAGCCAGCAGGTAACTGCCCTCGCCGCGTTCCCCCGGGATCAGGAATTGGCCGCGCTGGTCCAGGGCGGTCTGGTGGGTGGGTTCCAGGGCGAGCGTGGTGGCCTTGGCGGTGGGGTGCAGGTCCAGGGTCAGGTAGGGCAGCGGCGCATCGGCGCGGTGGCAGGTGCCACAGTTGGCGGCGAGGTAGCCGAGCAGCGGGCGCACCTGGGCATCTCTGGGCAACCGGGGCGGCCGGGAAACGAGATCCTTCCGCGCGCCTTGCAGCAGGCCCTTCGCCATCAGGTGGTCCAGGGTCACCATGCCCGGGGCCAGGGGCTCGGCGTGGATGGCGCCGGGATCCCGGTCCGGGCTCAGCTGGAGGGCGGAGACACCCAGCAGCTCGGTGCCTGCGTTGTCATGGCAGGCCTTGCAATCGGCCACGGAGGGGATGCTGTGGCGCTTGCCAGGGGCGATCTCCGCCACGTCGGCCAGACCCTTCACGGGCACGAGCTCGGCATCGGTCTGGGCCTCGTTCCAGCGGTAGCTGGCGAAGACCCAGTCCTTCTCCGTGGTCCGCCAGATCAGGCGGGTCTCCACCTTGCGGCTGCCAAAGGCGAATTCCTTCCAGACCTTGGTGCCCACGGGGAACCGCCAGGCGTCCTCGTTCGAAGCGTCGATGCGCGTCCCCTCCGGAAGGCGGATCCACCGGGACTTGGCCGCGCCATCGGACCAGAGGGGGTACTGGGGCGCATAGGCCAGGTTCCCGGCGGCCACCTTGCCGGCGCCATCGTAGAGCCCCGTCTGCGAGAGCCGGGTCGGAACCTTGGGGGGCTCCTGGCGGACGAGTCCGAGCAAGGCGAGGGCGGCGAGGAGGGGGCGCATGGGGCTCATTCTCTCACTTGGCGGAAGCGGCCTCGGGTGCCGATTGCGCCGGGATGTGGTCGGGCACGCGGTTCTTCACGGCCGGGATGCTGCGGAGGTAGGCGTAGATGGCTTTCAGGTCCTGATCGGTCATGGCCTGAACATTTTGGATGGGCATGGGCGGCAGTACCGGGCGGCCCTTCCCCAGGTGGCGGCCGCTGCGGATGCGCTTGACGAACTCATCGGGGCTCCCGGCGGACAGGCCGGTCTCCTTGTCCGGGGTGAGGTTCGCGGCGAAGGTGACGCCCCAAGGGCCCGACCAGGCCGTGAGGGTGGCGGCGCCGTTCACGAGCCAGGGCCCCTCGGGGAGCTTGGGCGCGGGCGGCATCACCATGCCTTCGGGGTGGCCCGAGAGCATGCGGGTCATGTCAGGCTCCGGCCCCTTAGGGCCCATTTTCAGGGGCGTGTGGCAATCGTGGCAGCCGGCAACCTGCATGAGGTAGCCGCCCCGCTTGATCATCGACTCGGGGGCCGTGCGGGCCTGGAGGGCGAGGCCTGCAGCCGCGGTGGCGAGCAGGAGGGAGGATTTGAAAAAGGGGGTCATGAAACACCTCAGAAAGGGGCCGGAGCGTCCGGCAGTCATGAGGCGTTTATCGCAGGGGGAGGGATTGGTTTATTGCTTTTTTCCACCTTTAAGAAAGAAATAGCAGGCCTTTAAGAAGGCTTTAAGAAAACCGTGTCGAACCCGTGACGGGCCCTTCAGGAACGGGCTTCCTCCAGCACCAGGGGCCGGTCCACCCGCAGGCGGAACCGCCCGCGACCCGTCTTCTCCAGCTGCACACAGGCCTGCCGCTCCGAGAGGCGCCGGTGAAGCAGCACGAGACGGGCCTCCAGGTTGTCGCTGACATCGGGCAGTTTCACGCTTGGATCCAAACGCAGTTCGCGGTTGCTGAAAGCCGTACGGCCCTGGGATTGGTAGGCCTGCAGCAGCGTCCAGAGGATGTTCCCCGCGACCCCCTTGATCAGGTATTCCTCGTCCAGGAAGACGCTGTCGTTCTCTCCGAAGTGGCGCACCCGCACCGGGGCTCCCACCGCCGGAGGTGTTGAGGTCGACGGGGCGAGGGGCTCTTCGGCCCCTTCCACCTCCGATTGCAGCAGCCGGAACATGGCCCCGAACTGGGCGGCCAGGGCCACGAGGCAGTCTTCGTCCTCGAAGGTGAAGCGCATCTCGCAGGGGCTCTCCACGAAGATCACGCCCATGGGTTGCCCCAGGGCCTGGATGGGAACGGCCAGCTGCGTGCCCGGCGAGGCGAGGCCCGGAAAGGGGATGGTGAGCTCCGGCGATTCGGTGAAGCCCCCCTTCACGGCCTGCTCGCGGATGGCGCGGCCGTAGGCGTACTCGGTGGTCATGTGGCTGATGCGGATGGGCACGCCCTCCCGGGCGGAAACCCCGATGACCCCATCGCCGAGGGCGATCTCCGAGCCCACCCCCGAAGCCTCATAGCCGCGACTGGCCAAGGTGTAGAGCCGAGCCCGGGAGGGATCGAGCATCATCACCAGCATGTGGGTGAAGCCGAAGTGAGCCTGCAGGCCCTCCAGGAGCCCATCGAGCAGCCCGTCGGGATCCGTGCAGGTGGCCAGGCGCTGGGCGCAGGCCTTGAGGGCGGACAGACCTCCGCCCGAGCGGGGGGGCGCGGGGAGCGGGTTCCCGGGGAGTTCCTCGATGTCCAGCACCCGGTAGATGTCGGAGCCCTGCAAGACGAACACGCCGGCCATGCCCGTGTGGGAGGCGATGCCCGCGAGCTTCGCCTTCATGGCCTCGAACACCGGGCCGGACGTTTCCGTGCGCTCGTATTCGAGGTGCACCCGGAATTGCCGGCCCGTCTGGGGGTGGATGAGGCCCAGGGCCGCCCGGGGATTGGCGAGGATGTTCTGCCGGGTCTTGTTGAAGAACTGATAGGAGAGGGCCAGGTGCTCCGGATCCAGGTAGAGGCCCTGGCTCATGTAGGCCACGTTGGGCATGCCGTCGGCGGAGCAGGTGCTCACGATGCCGGGGATCACCCCCTCCAGGCACTCGCGGATGCCATCCGCACGCAACATCAGGCCCCCCACTCGAGCCGCGCGCCCGCCTGGGGCCCGGGGGTTTGATCGAAGGCCTCGGTGGGCGTGAAGGTCACCGCGGCCAGGTCCGACGCGGGGCAGGCGAAGATGGCCTGGATCACCTCGGGAACGAAGCCCAGGGGCACCAGCTCCTGGGCGAAGGCCTGGACATAGGCCTCCACGCAGGCCGCGTCCCCTTCCCCGGTGGCCACCACCTTGGCATCGCGCCCCTTCAGCTGCAGCGTGCGATGGGTGGGTGGTTCGCTGAATACCACGGCGATGCAGCCCTGCGCTTCGAGGTCCCGCAGCAGGACCTCGCATTGGGGGCGGGCGAGGAACACAGTCACACGGCCCGCCTCCCGATCGACCCGGCACCCCAGGGCGCGGGAGAGGCTGGGGCGGCCTGCCGCATCACAGGAGCCGACATTGATGGAGCGGCCGCCTTCCAGGAAGGCCGCCTGTTCCGCCAGCGAGGCTCGTGAGACGGGGTGGGACATGGTGTTGCCGAGTATACCGAGCAGCTCACAACCCGGAAATCCGCGGATCCGGAGTGCCCCGGATCACCGACAGGGATGGACCCGAGGCGGAGCATGGATAGGCAAGGCATCCTCCGGCCGCATCCCCCCGGCGACCGTTCATCCGGCGAAGCATCCCCCACGGGGATTCCTCGGCGGAGCCAAGGAGCGCGGCGAATGGAATCCCCCATCCCCTCAGGCACCCCCCGGCTCGCGGAGCGGAGGCCGTGAAGCTGCGTGGCGTGGGGATTCTGCGCACGGCCTTGCTGGCCGCCGCGATGGTGGGCCTCCTGCTCGCGGGCCGGGGCTCCCAGGCGGGCGATGGCCCGAAGAAATCCTGCGCGGAATGCCATGCGGGCCCCGTCAAACTGCGCACCTCGCCCACGGCCCACAAGCCCCTGCAGGACGGGAAATGCAAGTGGTGCCACAAAGAGCACGGCACCGCCAACGTCAACGTGCTCCACGAAGGGGGCGGCCGGGCCCTCTGCGTCATCTGCCACAAAGCCCAACGCCCCGTCGCGGCGGAGCGCCCCGCCCATCGCTTCGAGGGCAAGGGCGAGTGCCTCGCCTGCCATGGCGCCCATGACACCGGGCGAAAGAAGTTGCTGCGCGCGGAAACCCGCACCCTCTGCCTCTCCTGCCACGAAAGCGTGAAGGCCCGCCTGGGCCTGGCACATCCCCACGCCGCTGCGGACGATTGCCTGAGCTGCCACGCTCCCCACCCTTCCGACAGGGAACACCTCCTCACCACGACACCCGCGGAGCTTTGCACCACCTGCCACGCCGCCGCCGACCTCAAGCAGCCCCACAACGGCCAGGTGGTGCCACCGGGCTCCTGCCTGTCCTGCCACAACCCCCACGGCAGCAAGGCCAAGGGGATGGTGCGGGATGGGGAGCATGCCCCTTTCGCAGGCCGGGAGTGCACCACCTGCCACGCGGTGGACGCCCAAGGGAAGAGTGCCCTCGTGGACCAACCCCCGGCCCTCTGCACCAGCTGCCACGACGCCGTGCCTGGCCCGGGCAAGGCCCATGGCCCCGTGGCCCAGGGATCCTGCATCACCTGCCATACGCCCCACGCCGCCGATGGCAAGGGCCTGCTCACGGAGCCCATCCCGGTACTCTGCCAGTCCTGCCATGAATCCCCCGCGAACCCGGTCTCCACCCACCAGCCCTTCCAGAGCGGAGATTGCAAGGCCTGTCACCTCCCCCACGCCTCGCCACAGGGCAAGCTGCTCACCGTCCCCTCCGAAAAACTCTGCCTCACCTGCCACGCGGACTTGATGAAGGGCAGCGTCCAGCACGCACCCGCCAAGGATGGCGACTGCCTCAGCTGCCACGGCGCCCACACGTCCCAGGAGGAACACCTCCTGAAAGAAACCACTCCGGGGCTCTGCACCACTTGCCACACGGACATCGCGCCCGACAAGGCCACGCACGCGCCTGTGAGATCGGGCCGCTGCACTGCCTGCCACACGCCCCACGCCTCCGACCATCAGGGCCTGCTGAAGGTCCCCCAGATCAAGGCCTGCGGGGAATGCCACCAGGCCCTGGTGGAACGCAAGCACCTCCACACTCCGGTGAAGGAGGGCAAATGCACGGCCTGTCACGCGGCCCACGGCAACGGCAAACCGAAATTCCTGAAACTCGAAGCCAAGGCCCTCTGCCTCAGCTGCCACACCCAGGTGATGGGCCGAGGCAAAGACCATGCGGCCGCCACCAGCAAGCAGGGTTGCCTCAATTGCCACGATCCCCACGGCTCGGATCAGACCAAGCTCGTGAAACGCGCGCAGCCGGACCTCTGCTACACCTGCCATGAACGGAAGGACACCTTCCAGCAAGGCCACACACCCGTGGAGGAAGGCACCTGCACCTCCTGCCACGGCCCCCACTCGGAGAAGGGCCCTTCCCTCCTCACCACGACCACCGTCGCGGAGACCTGCACCAGTTGCCACGAGCTGGGCAGCGCCACCTTCACGGAGAAGCACCACGGCGCTTCCCTGAAGAACGTGGATTGCGCCGGTTGCCACGAACCCCACACCTCCACCCGCAAGGGCCTCATCCAGCTCAACGCCCACCCCCCCTTCCTCGAAGGCTGCGATTCCTGCCATGGCAAACCCAACACCAAGGGCGGGCTGGAGCTCACGGAACCCACACCAGGCCTCTGCCTGGCCTGCCACGACAAGCTGGTGGCCCCCGAGAAGGCCACGGTCCACGCCCCCTTCCAGGGCGGCGAATGCACCGCCTGCCACAAACCCCACGCCTCCCGGCAGGAAGCCCTGCTGACCCTGCCCCAGAGTGGGGCCTGCACCACCTGCCACACCCCCAGTGCCGCCAAGCCAGCGTGGACTCACAAGCCCTTCGGCGACAACCAGTGCCGCCAGTGCCATGCACCCCATTTCACCCCGGAGAAGAAGCTCCTCCGCGAAGCCCCGGCCACCCTGTGCCTCACCTGCCACATGGCCATCGCCGAGGCCACCCGCGCTGCCCACCCCCACGCCCCGGCCCGGGACGGTGAGTGCATGACCTGCCACGTGGCCCACGAAGGCAAGTTGGCCAAGGGGCTCGTCAGCCCGCCCGAGGAACTGTGCGTCTCCTGCCACGACGAGAAGGAGTTGGCCCCCAAGCACAAGGGCCTTCCCGTGAATGCCAAGCAGTGCATCACCTGCCACGATCCCCATGGTTCCAATCGCGGCGGCATGCTGAAGGCCAGCTCCCATGCCCCCGTGGCCGAAGGCAACTGCGCCACCTGCCACGCCCCCACGGAAGCCAAGCCCTTCGCCCTGAAGGAAGCCCAACCTGGTCTCTGCTTCACCTGCCATGCCAGCGTGGCCGCCGCCGCGAAGAAGGCCTTCCCCCACCCGCCCGTGGTGGAGGGCGAGTGCATGACCTGCCATGCGCCCCATGCTTCGAGCCGAAACAACCTCCTGGCCGGCAATCCCAAGGAGCTCTGCCTGCAGTGCCACGATGGGCTCCGGTCCGAAGCCGAGAAGGCCACCTCCCGCCACAAACCGGTGATGGATGGCCAGTGCTCCACCTGTCACACCTCCCACGGCGGCGACGCCAAGGGCTTCCCGCGCGGCGACATCCAGAAGACCTGCATGAGCTGCCACAAGGACAAGGGGAAGGACCATCCCTCCACCAACCACCCCACCAGCGGCAAGAAGGACCCCCGGAATGGCAAACCGCTGGGTTGCCTCTCCTGCCACGGACCGCACTTTTCCAAAGAGCCCAAACTCCTCACGGTCTCGGGCTGCGCCGACTGCCACAAGTGATCCCCCCCAACCTCCCCGAGGTGTCCATGAAAACCGCCCCGCTCCTCCTCGCCGCCCTCCTGGGCCTCACGGCCTGCTCCAAGCACAAGGAGGCCGCCCAGCCCCCGGTGGCGCCCCCATCCCACGGCCAGGCCATGCCCGCCGCCGCCATGGCCTTCGGCACCGTGGTGGAAACCTTCGACGCCGCCAACTACACCTACGTCCGCGTGAAAACGACCTCCGGAGAAATCTGGGCGGCCGCCACGCCCTTCAAGGTGAGCGTGGGAACCCAGGTGGCCGTGCCCACGGACATGCCCATGGAGAATTTCCACAGCTCCACCCTCAACCGCACCTTCCCCGTCATCTACTTCACCTCGAAGGTGCTGGTGAAGGGCGAGGCTGGCTATCCGAATCAGGCCTGAGGTCTGACTCGGCGGAGTTCAAAAAAGGGTCACCACCAAGACACCAAGAATTGCATCTGAGGTTGAATTCCTCTTTTGCTTTTCTGGGTGTCTTGGTGGTTCCAAAACCCCTTAGACCTTGTGACAGGCCAGGCAGAGGGACGACCCGTGCTTGGTTACCCGCAGGAAGGGGGCCGTGCTGCCATCCGTGCCGAAGTTGTGGGGATCGTGGCAGGAGGAGCACTGCACCTTGGCGCCGCGGACGTTGGAGGGGTAGAGCTTCACGCCCACCAGCTCACCGGGGGGCCGCAGGGTCTTGTTGAGGTCGTCCCGATAGGCGATGGAAATGGGATGCACGTTGGAGAGGTCCCGGCCCACCACGTTGGGGCCCACCATCAGTCCCGAGGCCCGGTTCACGCCGCCTTGGGCGCTGGCGTAGTCATCCTGTCCGCCGCCTTCGGGAAGCTCGTGGAGGGCGCCCATGGCCACGGTGCCATCGTGGCAAGAGAGACAGGCCAGGCTCGGCCCCACGGGTTGAGAGTCGATGGCGCCTTTGATGCCGGGGCTGGTGTACATCACGAAGGTGACGCTGGTGGTGACGTGGTTCCATTCCGGGATGTTCTGCCGGATGCCCTCGGGGGCGCGATGGGGGGTGTGGCAAAAAATGCAAACCTCGCTGCTGCCCGTCACGTGGTTCATGCCAGAGGCGCTGAGATCGTGGGCCGTGCCCATGATCCCTACGGGCGGTGGCGTGCGGGCTGCCAGCGGCGCTGGTTGGCTGCCCGCCAACAGGAACACCGCAGAGCGAATGGCCAAGGTGACCCCCGCGGCGCTGGCCGCGGACCAGACGAGCTTCCACTCATTGGGGTCATACCAGCGCCGACCGCGCCACCGCATGCAGAATTTGGTGCGCGTGTAAGTGGGCTTGGGGCGCTTCATTCGAGCATCCGAATGGGGCGGGAATCCGCCTTCCGGCCTTTTCGGCAGGAAGGTCCGGAACGTTCATCACATCGCATCTCGCGACTCAAGGCGCCACGGGCAGTGGGAAGCGCTCGATCTTGAGATCCTTTCTCCCTTCGCCGTCCAGGTAGGCCTCGATGAGCCCGGGGCCCTGGGTCTCCAGGTAGTCCACGCGAACTTGATCCTTGCACTGATCCAGGGGCTGAATTTCCCCAGGCTTCCGCTCCAGGATGCGGAAGAGCATGGGCCCTTCAGGCCCTTCCAAGGGACCCACCACCGATTCCAAGGGGTTGGTCTGCAGGGCCTTCACGGCTTCAGGAACCAGGATCTTCTTGAGGGCGGCCACTTCCAGGAAGCCGGGATCCCAATTGCCCGTGGATTCCACGTTCCCGTACTTCTGCACCAGGGTCTTCCAGGGCACGCCCTTCTCGGAATCCGCCGCGGCGAGGGTGGCGGCATGGGGATCCCGGGCCACCAGCAGGTGGGTGCGAACGGCACCCACGCCCCTGAACCGATCGGGGAACTGAGCGTGGTGGGCCTGGAGCACCGCGTCCGTGGGCTTCAATTGGCGGAGGTAGGAGATACCGAAGCCGCGGTGCACGGCCTGACGCTCGGCCACCCAGATCGCCGCCTTCACGCCCGGCTTCTGATGCAGCCCCGCCTTCTCCGCGGCCAGGGTGAGGCGGATATCGTCGCCCATCATGTCGAGGAAGCGCCGTTTGGCGGCGATGCCCATGGAGTGATCCGGCATGCCCTGAGCCACGGCCGCCTGGATGAAGGCGTCCAATTCACGGATGGTGACGCCCACGCCGCCAATGGTGCCGGCGATCCGCCCACCGTCCTTGGCGGCGGTTTCGGGTGTGGGCTTCAGGGCTAGCACGGCTTCATCCGCCACCAGCGGATATTTCGGGCGGAGCCCCTTCAGCGCATCTTCTCGTTTGGGGCCCAGCACCATCTCCCGAGCCTGGGACATGAGGATGCCCTTCTTCTTTTCGAAGTCTTCGGCCGAGGGCGCGCGCTTGGCCTTCATCACTGCTACGTGCCAGCCATAGGTGGTCTGGAAGGGGCCTCTAATTTCGCCATCCTGCGCCTGGAAGACTTCCTTCGCAAATTCGGGCACCACCGCATCGCGCTTGACCCAACCGAGATCCCCCTTGTTCTTCGCGGCCGTGGGATCGATGGAGGCGGACACCAAGCGCTCGAAGGCTTCGCCCTTCTTCAACCGCGCGGCGATGGCGGCGGCGGCTTCCTGGGTCTTGCAGAGGATGTGGGCGACGTTCCGCTCCTCACCATGGGAAAGGTAGAACCCCTTCACTTCCGCTTCCGTGGGCATGGGGCGACCCAGCACGGATTCCAGGTAGGCGTTGATCAGCACCGTGCGGCGGATGCGCGGACCCGCCTCCTGCCAGGCATTGCCCTTCAACAGGCCCGTCTGCTCCGCCTGATGCCAGGCCACTTCCCACCGCACGAGGCGATCGACGAGGGCTTCGGGCTTGGTACCCGTCGGCTCCTGGGACTGGACGAGCTTGAAGGCTTCCGGGCTGATCGCATGATCCCCCACCCGGGCGATGGGCTTCTCCTGCTTGCAGCCGAGCGCTGCGCCTCCAAGCGCCGCGGCCACGAGGAGGAATCGAAGGGAAGGACGGGATGGATTCATCGGACCGATCCTGCGCAAGTACGCGCGCGCGGCGTACCCGTTCAGCATCTCGCTTTCCAGCCGGAAAACCGTTGATCCACGTCAACAGTCGGAGCTTTTCAGTAGCGGGTCTGCACGTGATCGTAACCGTGGCAGGACAGGGTGCAGCTGCCCTGCCGCAGTCCCGTGCGCTGATAGGCGATGGTGCCCACCGAGGATTTCGAAACCACCCCCGGATCGAAGGCCACCAGGGCCGGATTCCGCGCGGATCCGTGGGGATCGTGGCAGGTGGCGCAATTGGCCGGTTGACCGAAGCCCCCGGAGGAACCGCCGCTGGAGAACGTGAAGGGTCTCCAGGTCGGTAAGGGTGCCGCTCCGGGCCGCTTGCCCGGCAGCGCGCGGCTGCCTGCCTTCGTGGCGCCCAACCCCGTGAACCCGCTCACGTGCTGGGCATGGAGGGGGAAGGACTGATTGCCCTCGATGGAGATGCGGTCATGGCAGTTGAAGCAGAGTTCGTTGGCGCGGGGCCCCGCTGTGGCGATCTCCCCTTCCCTCCCGTAGCTGGCCTTGAGCAGGTGGGCGAATGGAGAGGTATGCGGCCCTCGGGGCCCGGCAGGATTGGGATTGTCGTGGCAGGAGATGCAATCAAGGGTGCCCGTGAAGAACCCCGTGCGCAGGCTGGGCAGATCCGCCCGGGCCGAGGCCGTGGCGCCGGGCCGATGCGCCGATTGCGCTGTGGGGCCCATCAAGGCCCCGAGATCGCCGTCGCCTCGGAAGAATTTCACGGCCTCCTGTCCCGCGTGGCAGCCAAAGCAGACCTGGCTCGCATTGGCGGGGCGGATGCGCTGGACCTTGCCCTGCGCGTCAAAGGCCAGGGGCAGCAAGCTGGAGGTGCGGTTCTTGGAATGCACGTCGTGGCACCCGTCGCACTGGGCCTTGAGCACGAGCTTGCGCCCGTTGCCCCGATCCACGATCCGCGAAAAGGTGCGCGCCCGCTCCAGGAAGGGACCATCCACGTGGCTGGACCCCGAGCCCGACCAGGGCTCCAGCTTGCTGGCCTCGAAATCCTTCGCAGGCACCGGGGGGCCCTGATGGCATTCCAAGCACACCTGATCCAGCACGCTGGGCGCGAAGGCGCCGGCCCCCTGCTTCTTCCCGGCCGGGGTCTTGCCGTCTGCGCTCATGGCCGATGCATGGGTGCGATGGCAAAGGCGGCAATCCCCGTGGGCCACGGCGGCTTTGGTTTTCTGAGGTGTGGCCTTCGGCCCATCCGCAGCCCCGAGGGATCCGATGCACAGGACCAACGCCACACCAATCCAGCCTCGCGTTCCCAAGGCCCGGATGGCGGAGGCCTTCCCGTTCCCTTCGGATTCGCGGCCCATCAATCGCCCAGCCCCCAGACCGGGATGGTATCAAACCACCGCGCGAGCTGGAGGGAGATCTGGCTGGTACGCAGGCCATCCGTGCGCCAGCCGCGCTGGTAGTTGAGGTTGAAGCGGACCTTGCGGAACCCCGCGGAGAGGTAAGTCAACACCGAGGTGGTGCCCACCCCCATGGCGTCATTGTTCCGGAGCACCATCACGCCGTAGGGGATGGTGAAGGCCATGGCATTCACGCCCACCCCATAGTAGGTGGCGGAACGATCACCGCCCGTAGACACCAGGGATTGATTTGCCGGAGTCAAGGTGGTCCCTTCCGCATCCCGCACCGTGGCCTTGGAGTACCCATAGTTGAAGCGAAGGGAGGCCTGCCCGATGCGGTAGGCGCCAAACAGCATCAGGTGTTCGTTGCGGAACACCAGCTCCCGATTGGAAAAGCGGTCGTCCGTGCGCAAATCGCCGATGGTTTGGAGCATCAAGCCGTTGTTGAAGTTGAGGCCACCCTGCATGCGAAACCACTGTTGGTGGCCCGGCCCGCCATTCTCCAGCCGGTAGGCGTCCGCCGAAAACTGCAGGGAACCCTGCTGATCCATGCGCCGCCGCATCTGGGCCTTGGCCAGCTCCGGTGGCAAATAGTCGGGGGGGTAATCCTCTTCGATGCGCCGCTGGAACCGCAGGTCGCTCCAGAAGAAGAAGGCGTGCCGGATGGTGTCCGTCATGGAGCCACCCCAGGTGAGGCCCACGTGGGTGGATCGCGTGGGGCCTGTGTCCAGCCCCGAGGCCGTTCCGGTGGCGGCAGAGCGACTCCAGGCGCCGCTCACATCCCCCATCAGCGTCCATTCCGGCGTGAGGCGATAGCTGGCGCCGAGGATCAGGTTCTCCGTGGAAGCCGTTCCGCCCGTGCTCGAAGAGGAGCCACCGGTCACGCCCGCGATGCCGAAGGCGGAGACGCGGCCCCAGGTGCGGGCGAGGGATTGGCTCAATCCACCGGAGCGCTCCCGGCTCGTGGCGGATTCCGTGAAGGCGGCATCGAAGATCGTGGTGGAGGTCCAGGGCCCCTGGGAACCCAGCAGGCTCGTCCCCACCTGGGCGAGCCGGGTGCCTTGGAAATCGAAGGCCGACACGCTGTTGTTCCAAGTCCAGTCGCCGACAAGTGCGGTCCGGGTGGAGGCGGTGAACGTGGAGCTCTTCCAGCTGGATCCTTCGCCGAAGGAGGCCTCCTGGTGATCCCCGTAAACACGAAGGTCGGTGCGGCCCCACCGCTCGTTCTCCGTCACCACCCAGGAATCGAAGGCTCCGCTCACGCCATCGCCCGAAAGGTCCCCATGGCGGTAGGAGATCCGGATGTCCTGGATGGCGCGACCCCGATACAGAAAATCCAGACCCAGGGTCTGGCTGGTGTTGGAGCCGCTTCCAAATAGGCTTGGGGCCGTGGATCGGGTCACATCGAAGGTGATGTGGTAGGGCTGGTAGGGGAAGAGGGCGCCGGCCACGGAGACGGAGTTCAACCCCGTGGCGGAGTCGGCCTCGCCATCGAAGCTCTGCCGCACGTAGCCGATGGAACCTCCCAGATTCAACGCTCCGAGGCGGTAGGCCAGGATGGGCATGCCGAGGTCGAACTGGTAGTCGGTCTTGGTGTAGGTGCTGCGGGAATTCAGGCCACCCAGGGAGGCCTGGTTCCCGAAGTAGGACATGGAAAGGCTGTGGTCCAGGGTGGCCACTTCCTGCGCGCCCACCGCGAGGGGGACGGCCAGCAGAAACATGGGAACCCGAAGTTTCATGGACTCGAACTCAGTGGGGATCCGCAAAGAAGCGGGGGAAGGAACAGCCCTCCCCCGCTTCGCTACGTTGGTTCAGGCGGTTACTTCACGTGGCAGGCGAGGCAGAGCGCCGAGTTCGTGGAGGAGACGCGGAGGAACATGCTGTTGGTCGTGCCGTGGGCATCGTGGCAAGAGGCGCACTGCACCTTGCCATTGAAGAGCTTCACGCCGACGGGGTTCGCCACCAACTGGGTGTTGGCGGTGGTGTCGTACTTGATGGCGATGGGGTGCACGGTCGAGAGGTCGTTCTTGGTTTCGCCGGCGATGCTGTGCTTCAGCGTGCCCATCTTGTTGCCCTTGGCATCGGTGGTGACGTCGAAGTCGGCGATGACGGAGGCGTTGGTGTCGTTCATGTTGCCGTAGGTCCAGCGCGGAGCGGTGGCATCGCCGTAGGTGTAGCGGGCGTTCACGGCCACGGTGCCGTCATGGCAGGAGAGGCAGGCGAGGCTGGGGCCGCTGGGCTGGGAATCGATGGCCGTGGTCTTCAGCGTCTGGTTGGGGTTGCTGGCGTACATGGTGAAGAGCTGCGTGGTGTTCGCATGGCCCCACAGGGGCACGAGCTGCTTGTCGGCCACGTTGGCGCCGTGAGGGGAGTGGCAGAACTTGCAGACCTGGGTGTAGGTCGTGGCGGCGCCCGCGCTGTAGGCCGTGCCACCGGCGCTGAGGTTGTGCTTGGTGTTCACGACACTGGTCTGAGCGGAAAGCCCGAGGCCGGCGGCGACAAGGAAGAGAAGAAGGCGTTTCATGGTGCATCTCCAAAAAGGAGGGTTGGGGGGGAGATCTGAAGGGGCGCTAGTCGCGACCCTTCTGGGGGGGAACTGGAGATTCGGTGGGGGGAGCGGCCACGTACTGGAACCGCTGAATGCGGGCATTCACGGTGTCGGCCACGTAGACGAAGCCATCCTTTGCGAAGGCGATGCCGCAGGGGATCTGGAAGGTGCCAGGCGCCGTGCCGCCGGTGCCCACGAAGAGCAGCACCTGGCCATCTTTGCGGAACACTTGGAAGTTGCAGAACTTCGCGTCGACCACGTAGAGGTTGCCCTCGGGATCCACGGCCATGCCCTTGGGCATGGAGAAGCTGCCCGAGTAATCGCCCTGCTTGCCGAAGGTGCTGAGGAACTTGCCCTCATAGGTGAAGTACTGCACCCGGAAGTTCGCGGTGTCGGCCACGGCGAACCCGGTCCCCGGCACGATGCAGCAGTAGGTCGGGTAGTTCAGCTGGCCGGGCTTGTCGCCGCGGGAGCCGATCTTCTTGAGCGGTTTGAGGGCGCGATTGAACAGGAGGATGGTGTGATCGCCACCATTGACCACCACCACCAGATCCTTGGCTTCATCCACCGCCACGCCCACGGGGCGCTGGATCCCCTCGGCGGGCCCCAGGGTCTTCAGGCGGCGGCCTTCCTTGTCGAACACCGAGAGCTGGCTTTGGGCGCTGTCGGTGGCATAGACGAACTTGGAGTCCACCGCGAGGCCCGTGGCGGCGGTGGGGGCTTCGGGGGAGAGCTTCGAGAAGAGCCACATGCGCTTCTTGCTGGTGTCCATGCCCACCACGCCCAGCTGGGTGTCCCCTACGAACACGGTGCCGTTGTCATCCACCGCGATGGAAACCGGCTGCTTGAGCCAGAGGGAATCCTGGGCCTTACCCGCGAGGCGGTCGAGAAAGCTGGTGCGCTTCTTAGCCCCGAGGTCGAATTCGTTCCGGTACTCGGAAACCCACTTCATCCGCGTAGGGGCGGGTGGGGGCGGCCAGACCAGGCTGCTCACATCCAGTTTCCCGGAGGCCTTCTGCGCGGCCAGCGGAGCGCACAGTCCGCCCAGCACCAGGAGCGCTGACATCAGGCGGGTTTGAAGGGTCCTCATCACCGGGTTCCCCAGGTTCAGCCGGTTCCTTACTCAAGGGGCTGTTGAGGTCAAACTTTAGGTCTTAATTCGATTCATCAATGCATTTTCTGCGTGATTCAGATCACGTATAAAGTATATATTGGCGAGTCAGATCAAATCATGCTTTGAATCAAAATAACATTAACTACCTTTATCCTATTATTTAAAATTCGGACATGCCCCCCTCCGAATTCAATATTTAAGCTATTAGCAGGTCAATTCTGGTGGGCCCAATCTGACCATTCTTTCGAAATAGCGGTTGATTTTTTGATATTTGAAGTTCGAACCGGCCCAGAGCCAGCGCTCACTTGGAACGGCAAAGCCCCCGGGGGCACCGGGGGCTTGTGGTTGGGGAGGAAGGATTCGAACCCTCGATAGGCAGGATCAAAACCTGCTGCCTTACCACTTGGCGACTCCCCAGTGGAATCAGTGATTCTAGCGCGGGTTTGAGCGGTTTTCCAGGGGCCGTTCAGGAAGCGAGGACCCGCTCGTAGAGGGCCTCGTACTGATCCACGATGGGCCCTTCGGCAAACGTAGTCAGCGCGCGGGTGCGGGCGCTTTCGCCGAAGGCCGTGCGCAGGGCCGGATCCTTCAAAAGCTTGAGGCAGGCAGCGGCCATGGCATCCACGTCCCCCAGGGGGCAGAGGAAGCCATCCACACCATCCCGGAACACCTCGGGAAGGCCGCCCACTCGGGTGGCCACCACGGGCACGCGGTGGGCCATGGCCTCCAAAGCGGCCAGACCAAAGCTTTCCGTGGCGCTGGGCAGCAGGAAGACATCGGAACAATCCAGCACGGAGGAGATGTCCAGCTGCTTGCCCGTGAAACGCACCTCGTCCGCGAATCCATGGCTCCGAGCGTAGTTCTCGGCCTCCACGCGATCCGGACCATCGCCCACCATCACCAGCCTCGCCGGAATCTGGGTGCGCACCTTCTCGAACACCTTCATCACGTCCATGACGTTCTTCACGGGGCGGAAGTTGGAGATGTGGGTGAGCACCGCCGCACCCTCCGGAGCCAGCCATTGGCGGCATTCCGGGCGCTCGGTGGAGGGCGGCTCTACGAAGTTTGGGATCACCTCGATGGGGCGCTGCACCTGGAAGGTGCGGTAGGTCTCATCCCGCAGGTATTCGCTCACGGCGGTCACGCCATCCGAGGCGCGAATGGCGAGCTTCACCATGGGCAGGTAACTGGGATCGGCGCCCACCACGGTGATGTCCGTGCCATGGAGCGTGGTGACGACTTTGAGCCCATTGCCCACGGCCATGCGCGCGAGCAGGGCCGCGCTGGCGTGAGGGATCGCGTAGTGGGCATGCATGATCTCAAGGTTGTGGTGCTGCGCCACGTCGGCCATTTTCGAAGCCAAAGCGATGCTGAAGGGGGCCGCCTCGAAGAGCGGATAGGGCGAGGCCGTCACCTCGTGGAAGAAGATGCGGTCTTCGAACCCCAACAGGCGGGGCGGCACCGTGGGACTCAGGAGGTGAACCTCGTGTCCCCGGGCCGCCAGGGCCTTGCCCACCTCGGTGGCCACGACGCCGGAACCGCCGAAGGTGGAATAGCAGCTGATCCCGATGCGCATGGAGCCTCCAGGGAAAGGGATAACGTGACCCCCGGGTATGTTCCAGTAGGCACTCCGAAGTATGGGGCCAGGAGGGCTATGATGGGGGCGGAGCGCCCATGCCCTACGTCTTTCTGATCGCCTACTACGCCCTGAGCCTCGCCCAGGTCTCCATCTTCATCTGGGCCATCATGAGCTGGTTCCAGCCGGACCCCCGGAACCCCTTCGTGAAGCTGATCCACGCCATCGTGGATCCCTTCATGCGACCCATCGAGGCCCTGATCCCCTCCGTGGGCGGCATCAGCTTCGCCGGGATGATCGCCTTCCTCCTGCTCTCGTTCATCAAGGGCTTTTTCGGCCGCGCGGCCGGGATCGGACTCCTGTGAAGTACACCCCCCTCGACATCCAACGGCGTGAATTCGAAAAGAAGTCCTTCGGCGGGCTGGATGAAGGTGAAGTCCGGGCCTTCCTTCACGAGCTGGCCGCGGAATGGGAAGAGATCCAGGCCGAGAACAACAAGCTGAAGGAGGAAGTGCTCGACAACCGCGAGCGCCTCCGCCAATACCAGGATCAGGACCGCATCTTCCGCGAAACCCTGCTCCAGGCTCAGCGCACCAAGGAGGATCTGCTCGAATCCGCCACCCGGGAGAAGGATCTCCTCCTGCGAGAAGCCCAGTTCAAAGCCGAAGAGATCATGCGCGACGCCCAGCACCAGGTGGTGGAGCTGGAAGTGCAACTCCGCAACCTCCGCATGGATCGCCTCCGCCTCCTCCAGGACGTGGATGCCCTGCTGGACCGCTTCCGCCGCCACATCCAGAGTGAAGCCCCCGAGCTCTACACCCAACCCGCGCCCACGCTGAACCTCGAGGCCCTGGATCTCAGCTCCCTCGACGAATTGCCCAAGAAGAAGAGGTTTTAGGTCATGTCCGAACACGCCGTCATCGTCAAAGCCCTCCGCAGCCCCATCGGCAAGTTCCAGGGCGGCCTCGCCTCCCTGGCCGCGCCGGACCTCGCGGCCCAGGTGATCAAGCAGCTGCTGGCGGCCGTGCCCGGCGCCGCGCCCACGGAAGCCATCTTCGGCAACGTGCTTAGCGCGGGTGTGGGCCAGGCGCCCGCGCGCCAAGCGGCCCTGCGCGGTGGCCTGCCCTCCACCACCTCCGCCCTCACCATCAACAAGGTGTGCGGTTCCGGCCTCAAGGCCATTCAGTTGGCCGCCCAGGGCGTGCTGGCCGGGGACCACGACGTGATCCTCGCGGGCGGTATGGAGAGCATGTCCAACGCGCCCTACCTCATGCCCAAGCTGCGGGCCGGCGCCCGCATGGGCCACGCCCAGGCCATCGACAGCATGATGTTCGACGGCCTCCACTGCGCCATGACGGATCAGGCCATGGGCACCACCGGCGAGTTGGTGGCCGAGAAATACGGCGTCACCCGGGAGATGCAGGATGCCTGGAGCCTCGCCTCTCATCAGAAGGCCCTCAAGGCCATGGAATCAGGCGCATTCAAGGCGGAGATCGCCCCGATCACCGTGGCGGGCAAGAAGGGCGACATCATCGTCGACACCGATGAAGGCCCCCGCGCCGAAACGTCCATGGAAGCCCTCGCCAAGCTGAAACCCGCCTTTAAGAAGGATGGCACCGTCACCGCGGGCAATGCCCCCAGTGTCAACGACGGCGCCGCGGCCGCCCTCATCACCACCGAGAGCTACGCCAAAGCCCACGGCTTCCCCATCCAGGCGCGCATCCTGGGATCCGCCACCGCGGGCCTGGATCCCGAGTGGGTCACCATGGCCCCCGTGCCGGCCATTCAGAAGCTGCTCGCCAAAGTGGGCTGGTCGGTGAATGACGTGGACCTCTGGGAGATCAACGAGGCCTTCGCCGTGCAGCTGGTGGCCACGGTCAATGAACTGAAGCTCCCCGCGGACCGCGTCAACGTCCACGGCGGCGCCGTGGCCCTGGGCCACCCCATCGGCGCCAGCGGCGCCCGCGTCATGGCCACCCTGCTCCACGCCCTGGAGCGCCACGGCAAGAAGCGCGGCATCGCCGCCCTCTGCCTCGGCGGCGGCAACGCCATCGCCATGGCGGTGGAACGGCCCTAGCCCTCGGTTTCACCCTGGGGATGGACAGAGTGAGTCGGACGCGAACGCGGATCCTCCGACACACCCTGTCCATCCGCGTTTCATCCCGGGCATCCTGGTGCCATGTCCTTTACGCCGCCCCCCAGCCCCGATGAACGCCGCGCTGCGGGCAAGGCGCTCAGGGACCGGCTCCAGCGCACGGAGCAGGCGACCTTCGAGCCGCGCCCACGTCCGGATCTGCTCGCCCAGTTGCAGGCCGCGGTGGCGGGCCGGGATGAAGCCCTCCTCCCCTACCGTTGGGCCCGCATGGCGGAATCCCCCTTCGGGTTCTACCGGGGCACGGCAGCGCTCATGGCTGAGGATGTGCGCCCCCTGCCCACCGCGGGAATCGCCCTCACCCTCTGTGGGGACGCCCACCTTCTGAACCTTGGGGCCTATGCGGATCCCGACCGCCGCTTGCTCTTCGACCTCAACGATTTCGACGAAGCCTGCACGGGCCCCTTCGAGTGGGACCTCAAGCGGCTGGCCGCCAGCTTCATGGTGGGGGGCCGTGTGGCCGGCTGCGGGGAATCCGCGTGCCTGGAGGCCGTCCGCACCCTCGTCCGCTCCTGGCGTGAAGCGCTGCGGGACTTCGCCGAGCTGCCCTTCGATGCGCTGGCCCGGGTGGAAGTGCGGCAGGAAGACGGGCATATCCACCTGGCCCCGATGTTCGAAAAAGCCGCCCGGGACACGCCGGAGCGTTTGCTCGCCAAAGCCACCGCACCCGGACCCGAGGGCTGGCCCCGGTTCATGGCCAAGCTCCCGAACCTGCGCCCCCTCAGCGAGGCCGAAGGCGCCCCGGCCGTGGCAGCCCTGGCGGCCTACGCCTCCAGCCTGCCCGCCCCCTGGCGCCACCTCCTCTCCGCCTACCGGCCCGTGGAAGTGGCCCGGCGGGCTTCCGGCTGCGGTTCCTTCGGAGTGCTGGATTGGCTGGTGATGCTGGTGGGCCGGGATCCGCAGGATGCGCTCTTCCTGGAGCTGAAGGCACAGAACGGCTCCTGTTGGCGCCCCACGCCGGGGCACCGGGGCCAGGTAGTGGCCCAGGCCGCCCAGGTGCTGCAGACCTGGAGTGATCCATTTCTCGGGTGGTCCGAGGTGAGCGGCCTGCCCGTGCTCGTCCGTCAGTGGTCGGATCACAAGGCCAGCTTGGAATTGGAGGACCTCCGCACCGTCCTGGAGGGCTACGCCTCCCTCTGTGGCAGGGTGCTGGCCAAGGCTCAGGCCCGGGCCGGGGATGCCGCGGTGCTCGCCGGGTATGCGGGCCAGTCGGAAAAGTTGGATGAGGCCATCGCGGCCTTCGCCCGGAGCTATGCGATCCAAGTGGACCGGGATTTCGAGGCCTTCCAGAGCCTGCTCAAGACCGGTCACCTGCCCCGGCCCGATTGATTCCCCAGTCTTCAGTGCCCAGGTCCCAGCGGAAGGATTAGGCTAAAGGCACCGTGCCCGAGTCCACTCCCTCCCTCCAACGTCTGAGGTTCCTCCGGGCGGCCATGGATCGGGGCCTGCTCAACTTCGACGCCATCTTCGGGCCGCGTCCTCAGGATTCGCCCACGCTGTCCGAGGGCGATTGGCTCATGCGCTTCGAGGTGCTCCGGGCCCAGGGCCTCTTCGCGGCGGGCCCCTTGGGCGAACTCCTGCAGGAATACCACCTCGACCACACCCCCATCTCCACACCCGATGACTTGGCCTCCTTTCCCGAGCGGCTGAAGGATCGCTTCGAGCCCATCTCGAAGTTGGGGGAAGGCGGCATGGGCATCGTCTTCAAGGCCTACGACCGGCGGCTGGAACGCACGGTGGCCCTGAAGTTCCTCAAGCACCTGGAGCCCGAGACCTGGAACCGCTTCCTCCGGGAAGCCCGCTCCCAGGCCCAGCTGAACCACCCCTACGTGGGGCGTGTCTTCGAGGTGATCCAAGACGAGGAGCGCCCCCACCTGGTGCTGCAGTACATCGATGGGCCCACCCTGGCCCAGGCCCGGGGGGAGTTGGGCCTGCGGGAGACGGTGCTGCTCACGGTGCAGGTGGCCGAAGCCCTCGAAGCCTGCCATCGCAGCGGCATCCTCCACCGGGATATAAAGCCCGGCAACGTGTTACTGGAGCGGAAGGGCGAGGGCCCGTGGCACCCCTTCCTGGTGGACTTCGGATTGGCCCGCAACATGGAGTCCACGGAATCCACCCTGCCCGGCATCCTCATTGGCACGCCGGCCTTCTCCGCACCGGAAGTGCTCCGAGGCGAAGAACCCGATCCCCGGGGCGACGTCTACGGCCTGGGCGCCACGCTCTACACCGCCCTCACGGGTCAGCTGCCCTTCGAGGCCACCACCACCTGGGAACTGCTGCGTCGCGTACAGGAGGAGGATCCACCCTCACCGCGATCCCTGCGGGCCGACATCCCGCTGGATCTGGAAGTCGTGATCCTCAAGGCCATGGATAAGGATCCGGGACGGCGCTATTCCACCGCCCAGGCCTTCGGAGAGGATCTGCGCCGCTTCCTCGAAGGCGATCCCATCCACGCCCATCCCGCGAGCTGGGGTTACCGCCTGAGCAAGCGGGCCCGGAAGCAGGGGCCCCGCCTGCTGCTCACCCTCGGCGCTTCCCTGGCCGTGGTGCTGTTGGCCACGTCCCTCTGGAATTGGCGGCAGACCCGGATCCAGGGCAGCCTCGCCCAATCCACCACCCAGGCCGTGGATCGGCTGGAGCTGGAAGTGAACCGGGAGCTGGCCCTCCCGGTGCATGACGTGCGTCCCGCCCTGGCGCGCGTACGCCAGGATCTGGATCAATTGCGCGCGAAGCTGAATGGCCGCTCGGCCTGGGTGCAGGGGCCCGCCCGGGTGGCCCTGGGCCGGGGCTACGCGGCCCTGGGGCTCTGGGACGAGGCCCGCGTGGAGCTGCTGAAGGCCTGGAAAGACGGGCGCCAGCGAGACCCCGAAACGGCCTCCGTGCTGGGCACCACCCTCGCCCACCTCTACCAGCAATCCTTGGAGGGCCTGCGCGGCAAGGCCCGGGAGGATCGGCAGAAAGAGCTGGAGCAGGAGCTGCGCCAACCGGCGTTGGAATTCCTGCGGCAGGCGTCGGACCCGGACAGCCCCCAAATCAAGGCCCTCCTGGCCTCGGTGGCCGGGCGCCCCGGCGAAGCCCGGGAATTCCTGCTCAAATTGCAAACCCAGCAGGCCTGGAACCCCGAAGGGTGGCTGCTCCAGGCGGAGCTGGACCGCGCCGAAGCCGGGGCCGCCATGTCCAAGGGGCAGTACGGGGAAGCTGAAGCCGGGGTCACCCGGGCGTTGGAAGCGCTGGCTCGCGCCGAGAACCTGCAGCGCAGCAATCCCCGCGTGCACCTGTCCCAGGCCCAATCCCGCCAACTGCAGCTGGCCATCGCCATCGATCTGGCCCGGGACGCCAAGCCCGCCTACGACCAGGCCTTGGCCGCATCGGACCGCGCCATCGCCGTGGATTCCGGAAGCCCCCGGGCCTGGAGTGCGCGGTCGGCCCTGTTCCGGCTCTGGGGCATGCACCTGCTTCGCCAGGGCCAAGATCCCAGCGCGCCCCTGCAGGCCGCCGCCGAAGCCGCCGAAGCGGGCCTCAAGCTTCAGCCGGAGGACAACGAACTCTGGAACAACCTCGGCACGCTGCTGCGCACCCGGGCCAGCTGGGAGGCCGATCAGGGGCAGGATCCCACGCCCACCCTGGCCCGAGCGGTGGAGGGCCTGCGGGGTGCGCTCGTCCGGCCCCAGATCAAGGATTTCCTCCTCAACAACCTCGGCAATTGCCTCACCGCCCAGGCTGAATGGGCCCTGCACCACGGCGGCGATCCCCGGCCCCTTGTGGAGGAAGCCACCCGCTGCTTCCAGGAGGCCATGAACCTCCGTCCCTGGGTGGGGCACCCGGCCAGCGAAGGCGGCAGTTTGAAGGTGGCGGCGCTGTACGAGCGGTGGCGAGGCGGAGATCCCAAGCCCTACTTGGATCGCTCCATCGCCGCCTACCAGGAGGCGTTGGCCATGAACCCCAACTCCTTCCTCACCCATCAATGGCTGGCCGAGGCCCATCTGCTCCGGGCCGAGTGGGTGCCCGCAGGCCGGGCCCAGGATCTAACCACCGGCGGCCAGCACGTGGAGAAGGCCCTGGCCATGAATCCCCGCAGCCGCGAGGCCCTGAACCACCAGGCCCTGTGCGCCATCCAGAAAGCCGATTGGCCAGGGGCGGAGCGGGCGATCAAGGCCATTCCCGATTCCGAGGGGGCCCTCCTCCTGCGCGTTCACCTCGGCCTCGCCCGGAAGCAGGGGCTTCCAGCGCTCGAGGCAGCCCTGCGCAAGGCCCGCCAGGCGAACCCCCGGAACGCGGAGCTGGCCCTGTGGCAAGGTCGCCTCCTGGAGGGCCTGGGGAAGGCCACCGAGGCAGCGGTGGCTCGGCGGGAGGCCTGTTCGCTGAATCCCAATTTGGAACAGGAATCCAAGCGTCCGATCTAGGGGGCCGGTGGCTTTCGGAAGATCGGCTCGGATTCAGCCCGACCGTCACCATTGCCGAATGATCGGGCATGCCCGATCCCCCTGCCGAGGCCACCTCCACCCGCAGCCTCCTGCTGGAGATCGGTGGCGTCGCGCTGGCCTACGTGGCCCTGGGGAAGCTTGGCCTGCTCCTGGCCATCCCTCCGGGCTACGCCACGGCCATTTTCCCGCCTGCGGGCTTGGCCCTCTATCAGGTGCTCCGGCGCGGATGGCGGGGCGCTCCCGGCATCCTGCTCGGCTCCTACCTGATGAACCTATCCATCTCCTGGAACGGTCCCCTGGGTCATGGCTGGCAGGTGCATGCCGTCGCGGGGATGGTGGCCACGGCCTCCACCCTCCAGGCGCTGCTGGGCGCACACCTGGTGCGGCGCGTCTCCCCCGATCCCCTGCGCATGACCACCCCCCGGGATCTCACGGCGGTGCTCGGCGTCGGCGGCGTGGTGGGCTGCCTCTTCGCCTCCACCGCGGCCACCGGAGCCCTGTGGGCCCTGGACCTGCTGCCTGCCCAAGGGGTTCCCTACGCCTGGTGGACCTGGTGGGTGGGGGACGCCCTCGGCGTGGTGATCTTCGTCCCCGCCCTGCAGATGGTGCTGTCTCGCGACCGGTTGTGGCGGGATCGCCGGCTCACGGTGGGGTTCCCTTTAGGCCTCAGCCTCGTCGCGGTGGTACTGATCTTCGTGCGGGTGAGCCGCAGCGAGGAGGCGGCCTTGCACCGCAACCTCCGCGTCCGGGCTGAGCGCGCCCGCAGCGAACTCGCGGCCACCTTGGAAGCCCGTCAGGAACTCCTCCAGGCCATGAGCGGCTTGTTCAAAGCGCTCCCCTCTGTTGAACCCGGAAACTTTAAGGCCTTCGTGGAACCCTACCTGCTGCGTTATCCCGATCTCCACTCGGTGGATTGGGTGCCCCGGGTACCGGGTTCAGAACGGAAGGCCTTCGAACTGCGGATGTCCAAAGCCCTGGGCGAGCCTTACGAAATCCGGGATCTGGGTCCCAACCAGACCCCGGAGCGTGCGGCCCCTCGGGCCGAGTACTGGCCCGTGGGCTTCAAACAGCCCACCACCCCGAACCGAGCGGCCCTGGGCCTGGATCTCATGCAGCGCCCCTTCCAGGGTCCGCTCATGATCCACTCCCGGGATGCGGGCCTCACGCAGCTGGTGATGCTGGAACGACTCGCCCAGGACGCGGTGCCCCGGCCGGCCATGATCCTCACCATGCCCGTTTACGCCGGCACCCAGATTCCCCCCGCACCTGCGCGAGCCCAGGCGCTCATGGGATTCGTATCGGTGCTCTTCTACGCGGATCCGGTGCTGTCTGATGCCGCGGATCGGGCCCATGCCTGGGATGTGAATCTCGCCTTCATGGCCAAGCGCTCCGACGGGAAGTGGATCGAGGCGGCTCACACCGCAGCCGAAGCCGTGAAGGGCTCATGGGTGGAGGAAGTCCCCCTGGAGACCTATGGCGCCAGCCTGGCCCTGCAGGCGCGGCCCACGGCCGCCTTCCTGCTCACCAGCCAGGGATGGCAGGTCTTCCTCGTGCTCGCCGGCGGACTGGGCTTCACCGGCATGCTCGGGGCACTGCTGCTCCTGGTCAGTGGTCAGATGTCGGCGGTGAAGGGCCTGGCGGAGGACCGCGGCCGGGCCCTCGCCAGCGTCGAGGCCCGGGCCCGGATGATCCTAGATCACGCCGTGGAGCCGATCCTGATCCTCGAGCCTTCGGGCCACATCGAGAGCGCCAATGTCGCCGCCCAGCGCCTGCTGGGCTGGAACTTGGCCGCCCTGAAGGGGCGCTCCGTCTCCGAGCTGGTGCCCGGCCTCATGTCCCACCTGAAGACCACGGGCGGCTCCGGGTCCATCCGGGAGGCCCTGGCCTTCCCGTGTGAAGGCGACCCCATCCCCCTCGAAGTGGGCCTCAACGCCGTGGAAGTGGAAGGCGGAGTGCTCTTCACCGCCTTCCTGCGGGATCTGCGGGACCGAAGGAAGCTGGAGAAGATCAAGAACGAACTCATCGCCATCGTCAGCCACGAACTCCGGACCCCCCTCACCTCCATCCGCGGCACCCTCGGGCTGCTCGAGGGCGGCGTGAGTGGAGAGCTCCCGCCGAAGGCCCGCGAGCTGGTGCGAATCGCCCATCAGAACGCCCGTCACCTGGGCACCCTCGTGGATGACATCCTCGACCTGGAGAAGCTGGAGCACGGCAAGCTCCGATTGGAGTTCAAGCTGCACGCCCTCGACCCCCTGCTCGACAAATCCGTGGAGCTGGCGCAAGGGTTCGCCACCAAGCTAGGGGTGAAACTGGAGCGGCAAGGGCAGACCCTGGCGGAGGCCCAAGCCCGGGTGGATGGCGGGCGCCTGGTACAGGTGCTCAACAACCTCATCTCCAACGCCGTAAAACACAGCCCCCAGGGCGGCACCGTCACCCTTTCCCTGCACCCGGCCGACGCCGCCTGGCGCATCGAGGTGCGGGATCAGGGGCCGGGCGTTCCGGACTCCTTCAGCGATCTGCTCTTCGAGAAATTCACCCAGGCCGACAGCTCCGAAATCCGCCGGATCCCGGGCACGGGCCTGGGCCTCTCCATCAGCCGGGCACTCGTGGAGGGCATGGGCGGAGCCATCGGTTACCTCAACGCCCCGGGGGGCGGCGCCATTTTCTTCGTGGAACTTCCTAGGAGCGTGTCTCGATAACTGGAGCAAGACGGGGCTCAAGCGCGCCGCGAAGGGTCCCTCCCGCCGCCAATTCCGCCACCAGGGCGCTGCCGATGACGGGCGTGGCGCCAAGCTCCCGGATACCTTGGAGGCTTCCCGCATCCGATAGCCCGAATCCCACGGCCAGGGGTCGGGAGGTGATGGCGCGCAGGCCCTCCACCCGCGCCGCCACGGGGCCCAGGTCCGTCCCACGGGCCCCGCCGGTGACGCCGAGCCGAGCCACCACATAGGCGAAACGTTGCGCGAAGGGCGCTGAAGGCCCCGGATCGGGGCGTTCGCCCAGCAACCGGGCCGCCCGGGTCAGGTCCGTGGTGGGGGCCAGCAAGGGGATGATCGGATAGCCCGCTTCGCGCAGGCGACCCTCGAATTCGGGCTCCTCCCCGAAGGGCAGATCCACGATCAGGAGACTCTTCACGGGCGTGGGCGCCAACAGTTCCAGGAGGCGCTGGGCGCCGATCTGGAGGAGGGGGTTCAGGTACGTGAACAGCACAAGATCAGGGCTGTCTGAAATTCCCGCGAGGAGTTCCAACACTCGAATGGGCGTGGCACCCCGCCCGATGGCCCGATGGGCGGCCGCCTGGAGCACGGGGCCATCGGCGATGGGATCCGAGTGGGGCAGGCCCAGCTCCAGCGCCTCGATGCCCAGGGCCCGAGCTTCGGAGAGCAGCTGCGGCAGCGCCTCCAAGGAGGGGTCGCCCGCCATGAGGAAGGGAAGGATCGGGTTCATCTCAAAGCCCCAGTCGCGATTGGTAGGTGGAGAGGTCCTTGTCGCCCCGGCCGCTGAGGCCCAGGAGCACGGTGCGAGCGCCTTCCGCCGCCAGGCGCGGCAGGGCCGCCAGGGCGTGGCTGCTTTCCAGGGCGGGCAGGATGCCCTCCAGCTCACAGAGGAGGCGCGCGGCGGCGAGGGCTTCCTCATCGGAGGCGCGCCAAACCTCGATGTGCCCATCCAGAGCCAAGGCCGCCAACTCCGGGCCCAGAGCGGGGTAATCCAGCCCGGCGCTCACCGAGGCCGTTTCCGCGGTGTGGCCGTGGTCATCCTGCAGCAGAAGCGTCTTGCAGCCGTGAAGGACGCCCAGGCGACCGCACTTCAAGCGGGCCGCGTGCTCGCCCAGGGCCGTCCCATGGCCGCCCGCTTCCACCGCCACCCGGCGCACGGGGTGATCCAGGAAGGGGATCAACAACCCGGAGGCATTGGAACCGCCGCCCGCGCAGGCGATCACCGCATCGGGCAGGGGCACGCCCTGCTCGGCGATTTGAACCCGGGCTTCCTCACCGATGATCTGGTGGAAGCTCCGCACGAGGGTGGGAAAGGGGTGGGGCCCCAGGGCGGAGCCGAGGATGTAGTGGGCCTTGTCGCAGCGCCCGGCCCATGCCCGCAGGGCCTCATTCACGGCCTCCTTGAGGGTGCCCTGCCCCGCGGCCACGCCCACGACTTCGGCACCGAAGAGGCGCATGCGCGCCACGTTGGGCGCTTGCCGGGCCATGTCCGTGACCCCCATGTACACGGTGCAAGCGAGGCCCAACCGTGCACAGGCGGCGGCCGTGGCCACGCCGTGCTGACCCGCGCCCGTTTCGGCGATGACCTCGCGCTTGCCCATGCGCCGGGCCAAGAGGGCCTGGGCGATGGCGTTGTTGATCTTGTGCGCGCCAGTGTGAGTGAGGTCCTCCCGCTTGAGGAAGAGCGCCTTCAAGCCCAGGTGCGAAGCCAACCGGGGACAGGGCGTAAGCGCCGTGGGGCGGCCCACGAAATCCTTCAGCTGGGCCTTCAACTCCGCGCGGAATTCAGGATCGGCCTGGGCCTCTCGGAAGGCCGTTTCCAGATCAAGCAGGGGCTGCATGAGGGTCTCGGGGGCATAACAGCCGCCCAAACCCTGGGTGCCGAACCGGGTCGGCAATTCAAACGTCGTGGTCATGGGCATCTCAAACGGAAGCGGCTTGGGCGGCTTCGAAGGAACGGAGCGCTTGGAGGAAGTGGCGGACTTTCGCGGGATCTTTCCGGCCGGGGCTGCGTTCCAGCCGGCTCGCGGCGTCCACGCCCCGCAGCCGGTGCAGCACTTCCCCTGGGATGGCGGCCAATCGTTCGCTGAGGTTCTCGCCATCGAGGCCACCGGCTAGCAGGAAAGGCCGGGGCGGAGGATGCACCATGGCATGGGTGCGGCCCGAACCACCCTGAACGCCCGTGGTGCGGGGGCTCGGTTCCCAGAGCAACAGGCCCACTTCGGGATCGCGCTGGCCCGATTCATCCGCCCAAGGGGTGAGCAATTCCAAGCCCTCGGCCAGAAGACGGCCCAACACATCGGCTCGGCGCACCGCGGGCACGTGGGGTTGCACCCGTCGCAGACCCGAGGCCTCCGCCGCCCGCAGGATCGGATCTGCGGACATGGACACCATCACCAGCACGCCCCGTTCCGGGGCCACCGAGGCCGCGGCGCGCACGTCCGTGCAGTGCCTCGGGCTGTCGGGGTGCACCACGAACCCCAGCAGGTCGGCCCCGGCCTCCAGGGCCTGGGCCGAATCCGCTTCACATGTGAGGCCACAGACCTTCGCCAGCAAGCTCATACGGCCTCCTTCTGCAAAGAACCGAACAGGCGATCCAGGAAGTTGCGGGGGTTGAGGCTGCGCATGAGGGCTTCGCCGATGAGCACCGCATCGAAGCCCGCCTCCAGGGCCCGCCGCGCATCCTCCGGCGTGGCCAATCCGCTCTCGCGGATCAGCACCGCTTCCGGGAAGGCCGCGCGCAGGGGGGCCGCCGTGGGGGCGCCCAGCGTGAAGGTGGCCAGATCCCGCGCATTGATGCCCACGAGGCGGGCCTGGGCGGCCTGGGCGAGGGGGATCTCCGTGAGGTCGTGCAGCTCCACGAGGGGTTCCAGGCCATAGGCCCGGGCCGCTTCGGCGAATGCGGCGGTGTGGCCCTTCAGCACCCGGGCGATGAGCAGCACCGCCTCGGCGCCCGTGGCCGCGGCCTCCCGCAGTTGGACTTCGGAGACCACGAACCCCTTGTAGAGCCGGGGCACGCCGAGATCGGCGGCGGCTTCGAGGTGGGCCGTTTCCCCATAGAACCAGGCGGGTTCCGTGAGGATGGAGAAGCAGGCGGCGCCACCATCCTTGTAGAAGCGCAGTTGCCGCTTCAGGGGCGTGCCCAGGGCGAAGGGGCCCAGGGAAGGCGAGCCCTGCTTGTACTCGGCGATGACGGCCGCGCCCCGCTGCTGAAGGCTGACGCGCAACGCCGATTCAAAGGGGCCGGCTTCGCTGACGGAGCGCGGGCGACGGTCCGTCAATGGCATCACCTGCAGCTGGAGCGCCCGCACCAGTTCCGAGGCCACCACGCGCTGCAGGTGGCTGCCCGCAGGCAGCTCCGCGTCCTTGACGAGTTGGATGGGATCCGGGAGGAGGATCATGACCGCACCTCGGCAAGGGAAGGAACGATGGGCGCCTGGAAGCCGGCGGTGAGTTCAGCGCGGAGGAGCTTGAAGGTGGGCGCCAGGGCCGGAAGGTCCTTGCTGCGGACCAGGAGGAGGCCCAGGGCCGCCTGCAGGGCCACGGCATCGGCCACGGCGGGTCGGAAGGCGGGATCCCCCTGGCCGGCCATGAGCCCCTTCGCCACGGCCACGGCCTCGGCGCGATCCCGCACCACCAGGGCATCCCGATCGGGCATGGGGATGCCCAGCTCCCGAGGGACGAGCACCACCGGGGGCAGCACGCGCCCTTCCACCACAGGCACCACCTTCGTGGGTCCTTCGAGGCTCGCTTCATCCAGGCCCCGGCCTTCGGCATCCCGGCCGTGGAGCACGAAGGCGCGCGTCACGCCCCGGGCCGCCAGGGCCCCGGCCATGGGCGTCAGCAGCTCCTCCCGGGCCACACCCAACACTTGGTAGGCGGGTCTAGCGGGATTCAGCAGCGGTCCCAGCAGGTTGAAGATCGTGGGGATGCCCAGCCGTTTGCGGATCTCCTTCAGGCGGCCCAGCAGCGGGTGGTAAGCGGGCGCAAAGAGGAAGGCGAAGCGGCGCTCTCGGAGGTCCGCGAGGAGTTCGATTTCGGACCGCTCCAGCGGATGCCCCAGGGACTCCAGCAGGTCGGCGCTGCCACAGGTGGAGGTGGCGGCCCGGTTGCCGTGCTTGGCCACGGCGATGCCGCGGCTCGCCAGGAAAAGGGCCGCCAACGTGCTGAGGTTCGCGGTGGAGGCTCCATCGCCGCCGGTGCCGCAGGTGTCGAGGGTCGGTTCAGACGTGCCCGGGAAGGGGCGGGCCACCTCGGTGAGCGCGTCGGCGAAGGCGGTGAGTTCTTCGGCGGTGGGCGTGCGTTGGGCCAACAGGGCCAGGCACGCGCCCACCAGCAGCGGGTCCGTGTCCTGGTTGATGAAGCGCTCCATCAGATCCCGGGCCACGTCGGCGGGCAGGGGCTGGATGGGGTTGTGGGTGCGAAGGAGGGTCATGTCAGGGCTCTGGAGGTCTGGCCGGCGAGGCGGAGGAAGTTGGCGAGAAGATGGGGGCCTTGGGGCGTGAGGATGCTTTCCGGATGGAACTGCACCCCCCAGCGGGGAAGGGTTCGGTGGGCCATGGCCTGGATCACGCCATCGCCACTGCGCGCCGTGATTCGCCAGCAGGCGGGCAGGGTCGCCGGATCCGCCGCGAGGCTGTGGTAGCGGCCCACGGGCAGCCCCTGAGGCAGGCCCTCGAAGAGTCCGTCGCCCTCGTGGGTGAGGTCACTGGCCTCGCCGTGGAGGGGCTCCGGCGCGTGGCCCACGGTGCCTCCGGTGGCGGCCACCAGGGCCTGGTGCCCGAGGCAGACTCCCAACATGGGCACGGCCCACTCGGAGCCCGCGATGGCCATGTGGGCGGCGCATTCGGTGGGATGGCCGGGGCCCGGGGAGAGCACCACGGCGGAGGGATTCAGCGCCTGGGCCTTGGCGAGATCGATCTCATCGAAGCGGCGCACGACCACCTCCTCGCCCAGGGTTTCAAGGGCCTGCACGAGGTTGTAGGTAAAGGAATCCAGCGCATCGATCAGCAGAATCATCGAACCCCCTCGAGGACTTCGGGCTTGGGCAGCACCACGCCCAGCGCCTGGGCTGGCGCGCCCATCTTGTGCAGCGTTTCCAGATATTCCCGGGTGGGATCCGAGGCCTTCACGACCCCCGCGCCCGCCTGCAGGTAGGCGCGATCGCCCACGAAGGTGACGGTGCGCAGGATGAGGGCGGAGTCGAGTACACCATCGGCGCCCAGGCGGATCAGCGCGCCCCCGTAGGGGCCGCGGGCTTCGCCCTCCAATTCGGCGATGCGTTGGGCGGCCCGCAGCTTGGGAGCGCCGCTCACGGTGCCTGCGGGGAAGGCGCTGGCCAGCACGTCCAGGGCATCGAGGCCGGGCTTGATCGTGGCTTTCACGGTGGTGGTGAGGTGCAGCACGTGGCTCGTGCGCTGCAGGGCCAGGGGCTTCTCCACGCGCACCCCGCCGGGGATGGCCACGCGGCCCAGGTCGTTGCGGGCGAGGTCCACCAGCATCTGGTGCTCGGCGCGCTCTTTGGGATCGGCCTTGAGGGATTCGAAGCGAGCCGCATCCTCCTCCTCGTTGGCGCCCCGGAGCACGGTGCCCGCGATGGGCAGGGTCTCCGCTTCGTCCCCGGCCACCCGCACGAGCATTTCGGGGCTCGCGCCGGCCAGGGCGAAACCTGGTTGCTCCAGCAGGAAGCCGTAGGGGCTGGGGTTCAGCCGGCGGAGGCGACGGTAGGTTTCCAGGGGCGTGGGCGGATCCAGCACCTCCATGCGCTGGCTGGGCACCAGCTGGTACACGTCGCCGTCGTGGATGTAGGTCTGCACGCGGCGCACGATGGCCTCGAAGGCCTCCTGGGTTTGCAGGGGACGCAGGCGGGGCTCCGGGCCTCGCACCTCGCCGGGCAGCATCAGGGTGCGGAGCTGGCGCAGGAGGCCCGAGAGGCGATTCGTGGCCGTGACCTCATCCCGATCCAGCACCTGCAGTTCGGCCACCTGGTGCAGGTGATCGAAGACGAGGGCCGCATCGAACACCTGGGCCCACACGGCGGGCAGGCCGAGGCTGTCCCGGGCTGGCAGCGGCAGCGTCGCCTCCAGGCCCGCCAGGGCCTCAAAGCCCACGTAGCCCGCGAGCCCCACGCCCACGGGCAGCGGATCCCGGCCTGTGGGCAGGCCCGCGGGGTCGTGGCGCTGGCCGCCCTCGAGGGTCGGCGCCAGGGCGCGCAGCGCTTCCACCCAACCCCGGGCCGGGGCCGCGAGGCTCACGGAAGGGCCGCCCTGCAGCAGCACGAAGCTGTGCCGCCCCACCCGTTCCCCCTGGTCGGCGCTTTCCAGGAGCAGGCTCGCGCCGGCCGGACGCAGGGCCAGGTAGGCGGCCAGGGGCGTCAGCAGGTCGGCGGGAAGGGTGTGGCGGAGGAGGACCATGGAATTCCTGACAAACAAAAAGCCCGATCCTGGGATCGGGCTCGGAGGAAGCGGGGACCTTAGGTCTAGGGTCTAGGTGTCCGCGGAAGCCTCCGAGCCGGCATGCCAAAACATGCACCAGCAGGTGCAGTTCATGGAATGGCACATGGCCTGGGAGGTCCGCATGATTTCAAAAGTGAACCCAGGGATTCCCACACCTGTCAACCGGAATCCTCCGGGATCAAGTCGCACCTGGATCCGATGGGCGAGGTAGCATGGTGCTTCATTACCGGACGCCGCATGGACCTCGCACCGCCGCCTTCCCCGCTCGACCTCGACGAGACGCTCTCACCGAAGGGGCCCTGGAGCTTCCTGCGGGCCTCGCTGCCCGGTGGTTTCAGTGGGCCCGGCCTCGGCCTGATCCTGGGCTGGCTGTTGGCCTCCCTTCCGCCGTCCTTCTTCCTGGCCCGACATCTGGTGGGCCTCGCGGGGCACAGCGGCATGCCCGTGCATTGGGGTGAGCGGCTCGATGCGAAGGAGCTGATGGAGCTCTGGTGGAACGGCGATTGGCGGCATCAGCCCCTGCCCGCCTGGGCCCTCGTCTTCCTGCTCTTGGGTCTCGGCATCGCCCTCTGGAGCGGCTGGAAAATGCAGGCGGAGCGCCTGAACCGCGAGGCCACCTTCGGCCCCTGGTTCAAGGGAGCGCTCGAAGCCGTCCTCCTGGGCCCCCTGCCCCTCTACCTGCCCGTCCTGGTGGGCATCTTCCTGCTCAAGATCTTCGGCGAGCGGGGCATCGATTCCTTCGCGTGGCTCCTCTTCATTTTCCGGCCCCTGTTCTGGTTCGCCGGGAGCGGCGCCTGCTTCCTGCAGTGGGCCCTGCTGCGCGTGGCGCGGCTGGATCCCGAGCGCGGCGGCTGGTTCAGGCACCTCGGCCACAGTTTTCAGCGCCTCTGGTTGCACCCCCTCCAATGGGGCGCCCTGATCCTCGGGGGATCGGCCCTTCGCTTGCTCCTGCACGGCGCGGCCCTCGTCCTCGGCTGGCGCATGGGTGGCGCCACCCTGGGCCGGGTGTGGATGCTGGTGCTCCTGCAGCTCATCGCCGTGGTGGCCAGCGCCTGGACCTTGGGGTGGGTGCTTCGCGTGGTGGCCCTGTTCACCGTGCACGATGCTTACATCCGCCGCGAACGCGCCGCCTTGGAAGCGGCCGTCCACCATGGTGAACCCATTGAAGCGTAACGCCGCACTCGCCCTCGTCCTCCTCACGGCCTGCCGGACGCAGGCTCCGGTGGCCGTGCCGGTGGCTGCGCGCCCCGCACCGTCCGCCCTGGGCTCCGCGGCCGTCGTGCCCGTCAACGCCACCATTGAGGAGGATCCCGACCTCAAGGCCTTCATCGCCCCCCGCACGCAGGAAGTGAGGGCCCTGGCCGAAATGCCCCTCGTGGAAGCCCCCCAGGGCCTCTACCGGGGCGGCAACGGGCAGGAGCACCTGCTCGGGTACTGGATCTGCGATGCCATCCGCACCCGGGCCTCCCAGGTGAGCGGCACCGAGGTGGCCTTCGCCATTGCGAACCGCGGCGGCGTGCGGGCCAACCTCAAGCCGGGCATGTTGAAGGTCGGCGACATCTTCGAAGTGATGCCCTTCGAGAACGAAGTCATCGTGGTCGATCTCACCGGCGCGGAAATCATCCAGGTGGTGCGCGAAGGCCTTCAATCCCGGGCGGGTGAACCCATCTCCGGCGTGAAGGTCACCGTGGACGGGCCGCCGAACCAGGCGACCATGTCCGTCACCTGGGCCGATGGCCGACCCATCGATCCGAAAGCCACGGTGCGAGTCGCCACCAGCGACTACCTCTACGGCAGCGGGGATTCCATGCCCACCCTCCGCAAGGGGCGGAACCCTTTCACAACCGGCCTCACCATCCGGCAGGTCTTGCTGGATGTCTGCAAGAACCTGAACGAACAGCACCAGCCTCTCCTCCCGCCCCCGGCTGGCCGATACGTGCTTTCAGCGTCGATCCAGGACGCCATCTCCAAGCGCCAACCTCTCCGGATTCCCTGATGGAACGCCGCACCTTCCTCGCCTCCCTCGCCGCTGCGGGCGCCTTCACGGCCGCCCGCGCCAAGACGCCCGCCACTGGTCGTCTCACCCTGCTGCATACCAACGACACCCACAGCCGCGTGGAACCCTTCGGCCCCGGCAATGGCAACCTCTCCGGTCTGGGAGGCATGGCCCGCCGCGCCACCTTGGTGAAGCGCCTGCGAACCGAGCTGGATTCGGTGTTGCTGCTGGACGCGGGCGATACCTTCCAGGGCACGCCCTACTTCAACCTCTGGCGAGGCCGGTTGGATTACCAGCTCATGCGGATGATCGGCTACGACGTCGTCACCCTGGGCAATCACGATTTCGATAACGGCGTGGCGCCCCTGGTGGAAGCCATCGAGGGCATGCGCGGCATGAACCACAAGCACGCCCCCTTCGAGTTCGTGAACTGCAACTTCGATAGCCAGGGCGCACCGGAGCTGGGCCGTCACCTGAACCCCTTCCTCGTGAAGGAATTCCCGGGTCTGCGCGTGGGGCTCACCGGCGTGGGCGTGGCCTTCCAGGGCCTCGTGGCCCCCACCAATCACAAGGGCCTCCGCTGGATTGAACCCGATCAGGCCCTGCGCCCCATCGTGGATCGCCTCCGCACCCAGGAACGCTGCGACGTGGTGGTGCTGCTGAGCCACCTGGGCTACGACAATCAGGGCCATGCCTGGGACGATCTGCGCCTGGCCAAGGCCGTTCCCGGCATCGATGTGATCATCGGCGGCCACAGCCACACCTTCCTGGAAGCCCCCGTGAAGGTGGCCCGGGAAGGGGGCGAGACCCACATCAACCAGGTGGGCTTCGCCGGGGTGAACCTGGGCCGCATGGATCTCACCGTGGCCAGGGGCCAGCTGCGGGCCGCCTCGGGGCTCGCCCTTCCCATCCGGGCCTGAGCATGGGCGGGTCGCACGAACCAGATTTCTACCTGGAGCGGGGCTTCCGGGTGACCACCGCCGCCTGCCACCTGCGCCGGGGCGAATGTTGCGGGTGCGGGTGCCGCCACTGCCCCTTCGATCCCGGGGGCGTGCGGGGCACCACCCGGGTGCGCCCGGAGTTCCGCCAGCTGGCCCATGACCTGCGGGGTTCCAATCACCCGGAGCCTTGAGCCGGTTACTTCGCCAGCTCCTTCACCAGCTGGGGTCCGCCCAGTTGCTCCATCTGCCGGAGGATCCAAGCCTGGCGGCCCCGGATGTACTCGCTGGGGGCATCCACTCGGAATCGATGGGGGTTCGGAAGCACGGCGGCCAACAGTGCAGCCTCGCTGTTCGTCAGGCGCTTCGCGGGTTTATGGAAGTAGGTCTGACTGGCCGCCTCCACGCCGTAGAGCCCATCGCCGAATTCCACGATGTTCAGGTAGACCTCCAGGATCCGCCGCTTGGACCACCCGGCTTCCAGGGCCAATGTGAACCAGACTTCGAAGCCCTTCCGCACCCAGGAGCGGGAGGACCAAAGGAAGAGGTTCTTGGCCGTCTGCTGGGAGAGGGTGGAGGCCCCGCGTTTGCGGCGGCTCCGTTCGTTGTGGCTCACGGCCTTTTCGATGGCATTCCAATCGAAGCCGAAGTGCTCCGCAAAGAGCTGATCCTCCGCCGCGATCACCGCCACGCCCATGGCCGGGCTGATCTCCTCCAACGGCACCCAGGCGTGGCGACTCTGGTAGGGCTCCTTGGAGAACCAGGATTCGACGCGGCGCTCCACCATCAGCGCCGAAGCCGGCACGGGCACGAAGCGGAAGAGGAGCACCAGGAAGATCGAGAGGGCCACGAAGGCCAGCCCCGCCTTCATGAGCCATCCCCCCATGCGGCGGAGGATCCCCTTCCGCCTCGGTGCGCTTGAACCCTGCTTGGACTTGCCCACTTCGCCGATCCTCCACCCCCAGTGATGAAGCCTGAAGGGTGGGGACAGAGGCCCATTCGGCAGATTCCATTCTGCCTCAGCCCGGGCCCGCGGGTTCCCGGCCGATACGCCCCAGTCCCCTCTAACCCATCGGACAGGGGCCCCGTACCCTGGGAACGATGCGCGCCTCAGGAACCGTTTCCCGTCCCTGGCCTGGCTGGGCTCATGCCCTGCTGGGGGCCTTGCTGTTCGGCGCGGGCCTGCTCCTGGTGATGTTCGTCCAGCAACAGGCCACGGCCCGCAAGGCCTGGCCCCTCATGCAGGCCACCCTCCAGCGCCTGGCGACCGAGGAAGGTGCCCGGGACCTCTGGGCGCGGAATCCGGGGATCCATGGCGACTACGACGATGAAGCCGCCTTCCTGGCCGAAGTCCGCACCTGGCGCCCCCGCATCGGCGCCCTGCCCTCCACGGAACCGCCCTCCCAGTCCCGATCCCCTTGGTTCAAATCCGCGAGCCCCTGGCATGTCTGGGCCGTGGCCCAGGGTGGCGGCGGGGGCTGGGTGCAATTCCAGGTCCAGCGCCCCGGCCCCTTCGAAACCCCTGAGGGGGAGGGCTTCACCATGGTCCATTTCGCCCAGGATTGGGATGCCCTCCGGGAGATCCGGGGCGCCCGCCGGGAGCGCCGGATCGGCGCCCACTGGAAGGAGCTGCGCCGCATCGCGGAGCAAGTGGCTTCCACCGAGGGCACCCGAAGGCTCTGGATCTCCGAATGGGCCCTCCACACAGCATATCCCACCCCCGAGGCCTTCGAGCAGGAGGCCGCCCGGGCCCGTCCGCTGCTCAGCCACCTGCCCCAGACTCCGGCCGAGGCCAACCAAGGCCTCGCCCTCAAGCGGGTCCGCAACCCCTTCATGGATCGCGTGGACCTGCGCTGGAAGGATGCTGAAGGCCACGAATTGGCGGTGACCTGGGAGAACGGCGCCCTGGTGGGTTTCAAGCACCAGGGCTGAATCCCGGGTTCAGCTCAGCCTTCCGATGAGGGAGGCCAGGGCCGTTTCGGTGCGGAGGATCCGGGGCCCCAGATGGATGCCACGGAAGCCCGCCCGCCGGAGGGATTCCAGCTCCGCGGGGATCCAACCGCCCTCGGGACCCACCGCCAGCACCGTGGGGCCCATGAGTCCCCGGGGGCAGGGTTCCTCACCGGCCGGATCCGCCACCAAGCCCAGGGCCCCGGCGAGCAGGTCCGGCAACCGATCTTCCACGAAGGGCTTGAAGAGGCGCTCCACCTGCAGCTCCGGCAGCACCGTATCACGGGCCTGTTCCAGTCCGAGAATCAACTGCTCCCGCAGATTGGTCGGCTCCATGCGGGGGCTCTTCCAGTAGGCCTTCTCCACCTTCCAGGCGTTGAGGAGCACGAGGCGCGCCACGCCGAGGCTGGCCGCCGAGGCGAGCACGCGATTGAGCACCTTGGGGCGCGGCAAGGCGAGCAGGAGGGTGAGCGGAAGCTTGGGGGGCGGCGCTTCATCCAGCGCGAGAGTCAGTTCCAGGGCTTCGTCGTTGACCTTCACCACCTCCGCACGTCCCATGGCCCCGTTGAGGAGCCCGGCCCTGAGGGTGGTTCCCCCCTGGGCCTTGAGGATTTCCCGGGCGTGCACCAATCGGCGGCCCGTGATCCGGGCGCGATCGGGGGCGATGAGGTCGCTCGGTTCGAGGATTAGCAAGTTCATGCCTCCATTCTGGGGGAGGAGCAGCGTCGCCCCGTTTTGAATTCCGAGGCCCCACCCCCGGAAGGCCGAATTCCTACCCGACCCCGCTTCGGAGACCAAGATCTGCGGCGACTCCCAGGGAACCGGGTTGTGATGTCCGGCGCCAGCGCCCGTGACCCACGTCAAGCAGTCTCGGACTAGTCTGTCCGTTGGAGGCCATCATGCGCCACGCCACCGCCCTTGAAGCCGTCGCTTGTATCCACAGCGGACAGCGAATCTTCGTCCATGGGGGCGCGATGACACCCCATCGGCTCATCGAGGCCCTCGTGCAGCGGGCGCCGGAGCTCCGGGACGTGGAACTGATGCACATCCACACCGGCGGCTCCGCCCCCTACGCCGATCGCGAATTCATCGATCATTTCCGCGTCGCCAACTTCTTCGTGGGCCACAACCTGCGGGATCGCATCGGCTCCGACCGCGTGGACTTCATCCCCTGCTTCCTGCACGAGATCCCCAAGGTGTTCCGGGCCGGCCACCGCCAACCCGACGTGGCCCTCCTCCACCTGAGCCCGCCGGATGCCCATGGCTTCTGCACCCTGGGCACCTCCGTGGACATCGCCAAGGCGGCGCTGGACAGCGCCAAGATCATCATCGCCCAGGTGAACCCCAAGGTGCCCCGCGTCCACGGCGATGGCTTCGTGCACATCTCCCAGGTGCACCACTGGGTGGAGGTGGATGAAGAGCTGGACCTCTCCCCCATCCCGGCCCTCTCCCAAGCCGAGCGGGCCATCGGCGCCCACATCGCGGGCCTCGTGGAGGATGGCGCCACCTTGCAGATGGGCATCGGCGCCATTCCCGACGCCGCCCTGGAAGCGCTTCGCCACCATCGCCACCTGGGCATCCACACCGAGATGTGGACGGACGGTCTCGTACCGCTCCTGGAAAACGGCGTGGTGGACAACAGCCTCAAGAAGATCCACCCCGGCAAAACCGTGAGCGGCTTCGTGGTGGGCACCCGCAAGAGCTTCGACATGCTCGACGACAATCCGTCCTGCGTGCTGCTCGACATCGCCTACGTGAACAACCCCAGCGTCATCGCCCGCAACCCTAAGGTCACCGCCATCAACTCCGCGGTGGAAGTGGATATCACCGGCCAGGTTTGCAGCGATAGCGTGGGCAGCCGCATCATCAGCGGCGTGGGCGGGCAGATGGATTTCATCCGGGCCGCGGCCATCAGCGAAGGCGGCAAGCCCATCATCGCCCTGCCCAGCCGCACCAAGAAGGGGGAGAGCCGCATCGTCTCCACCCTCAAGGCCGGCGCTGGCGTGGTGACCACGCGCTTCCACGTGCACTACATCGTCACAGAGTTCGGCGCCGCCTACCTCTTCGGCAAGACCTTGGGCGAACGCGCCAAGGCCCTCATCGCCATCGCCCACCCGGATGATCGGGAGGATCTCGCCAAAGCCTGGTTTGAAATGCGCAAGCACGACTAGCTCAAGGCGGCCATTCGCTCCAAGGTCTCCACCAGGCGCTCCGCATCATCCAGCTCCAGTTCGCTGAACACCGCGATGCCTTCCGCCTTCAACCGTTCCGTCGTCAGCCCCTGGCCCGCCAGGGGCTGCTTCGTGAAGGTCCCGTCATAGATCCTAGACACGCCGCAGGAGGGGCTCCCCTCCTTGAGGATGGCCAAGCCGCATCCATGCTCGCGGGCCGCTTCGAGGGCCCGCTGGGCGCCGAGTTCGAACGCAGGGGTGCGATCCACACCCCGATCATCCATCACGCGCCCATCGGGCTGCCGCTCCGCGGGGGGCCGGGGCACAGGGAGCCCGCCGGCCACCTCGGGACACAGGGGCACCAGGCGACCCTCCGCCGCCCAGCGATCCAACCGGGGGTCGAGCACCGTCTTCGCCCGGCCGTCGAAGCGAACGGGATCGCCCAGCAGGCAGGCGCTCACGAGGATGCGGATCACCGTTTCACCGCCTTGGCCTTCTTCGGTTTCTTGGCCCGGGCCGCCACGGCGAGGGCGCGCTCCATCCACACCGACAGTACGAAATCATCCTCCAGCACCTCACCGGGCACTTCGTAGTATCCCTCCATGGTCCGGCCATCCTTGAAGGGATCGAAGGCCCCCATCCCCGCCTCCACGAACGCGGGTCGAGACCCGTCGTCCACCTTGAAGTAGAGGCGGTCGTCGTCGGCCAGTGCGAAGAAGAGGCCCTCTGCGTAGATGCCGAGCCCCCCGAACATCGATTTGCCCTGCACCGGTTGGATCTGGCCGAGTTGCTCCAGGATCCACGTTCGATAGCTGGCGGATACGGCCATGCAAATCCTCCCCCTGTGACGACCATCATCACAGCCACCCGGGCTTTCGATTGACTTCCTGGGGGCTGTTCCTATGATCCGTCCGTTCGATGATCTTTGGTTCCCTCAAAAAGTCGCTCCCATGTGAACTCAACCGCACTTGGCGGAGCTTCCAAGAGGCAACCTTCCCCGCCGACCCCCGCCGCCTCGCGGCTCGAGGCCCGCCTGTCAGGTGCCTGGCCTGCTACCGTTTTCCTTCCCACCACCTTCTGGAGACTTCATGTCCCTTCTCGAATGGGCCGCCTCACATCCGATGATCCTCATCTTCGGCGCCCTTGTGCTGTTCACCCTCGCCAAGACCCTTCGCTACATCCCCAACAACCGGGTCGGCATCCTGGAAAAGCTCTGGAGCGGCACCGGCTCTGTGAAGAGCGGCCTCATCGCCCTCAACGGCGAAGCCGGCTTCCAGCCTCACGTCCTCCGTGGTGGCTGGCACGTGCTCATGCCCTTCATCTACCGCATCCACAAGGCCCCGCTCGTCACCATCCCCCAGGGCAAGATCGGGTACGTGTTCGCCCGTGACGGTCGCGACCTTCCCGCCACCCAGGCCCTCGCTTCCAACGAGAAGGCCAAGGATTTCCAGGATGTGGTGGGATTCCTCCAGGCCGGTGGCCAGAAGGGCCCGCAACGGCAGATCCTCCGTGAAGGTACCTACGCCATCAACCTCGCGGAATTCATCGTCCTGACCGAGGACCAGCTCTACTACCTCCCCCTGGACCGCAGCGAGCTGGAAACCTTCACCAAGATGAGCGCCATCATTGCCGAGCGCGGCGGTTACCGGCCCGTGGTGATCAAGGGCACGGACGACGTCATCGGCATTATCACGGTGCACGACGGCCCCAGCCTCCAGGCCGGGGAGATCATCGCCCCCGCCGTGGGGAACGATCCCGCCGATTCAGCCACCTATCACAACAACTTCCAGGATGCCGACAAGTTCCTCCGCGCCAATGGCCGCCGCGGCCGCCAGCTGCAGGTGCTGGTGGAAGGCACCTACTACATCAACCGCCTCTTCGCCACGGCCGAGGCCGTCGCCAAGACCGTGGTGGAAGTGGGCACCGTGGGCGTGGTCGTGAGCTACACCGGTGAACTGGGCAAGGACATCAGCGGCGCCGAGTATCGCCACGGCGAGCTGGTGGCCACGGGCGAACGCGGCGTGTGGGCCGAGCCCATGCTCCCCGGCAAGTACGCCTTCAACACCTACGCCGGCAAGATGGTGATGGTGCCCACCACCAACTTCATCCTGAAGTGGAGCAAGGCCGAGGTGGGCAGCCACAAGCTGGATGAGAACCTCTCGGAAGTCAGCCTCATCACGAAGGATGCCTTCGAGCCCAGCCTGCCCCTGAGCGTCGTCGTCCACATCGATTACCGCAAGGCCCCCCTCGTTATCCAGCGCTTTGGCGACATCAAGCGGCTCGTAGAGCAGACCCTGGATCCCATGGTCAGCGCCTACTTCAAGAACATCGGCCAGACCCGCACCCTCATCCAACTCATCCAGGACCGGTCCGCTATCCAGGATCAATCCAGCGGGCAGATGAAGGAGAAGTTCGCGGGCTACAACCTGGACCTCCAGGAAGTGCTCATCGGCACGCCCACCAGCGGCGTGGCCGGCGGCCAGATCGAGCAGATCCTCACCCAGCTCCGCAGCCGCCAGATCGCTGAAGAGCAGGTGGAGACCTATACCCGCCAGGAAAAGGCCGCCGTGCAGGAGCGGGAACTCCGCGAAGCCGAGGCCCGGGCCAAGCAGCAGACCATGCTGACGGAATCCGAAATCGCCATCACCGTGCAGAGCAACCAAGGTAAGGCGGACTTCGCCCGCGCCCAGCAGGAGGCCAACCGCATCCAGACCTTGGCCACGGCCGAGGCGGAACGCAACCGCATCACCGCCGAAGGCGAGGCCAAGAAGATCAAGGCCATCGCCGAAGCCGACGCCGAACGCGCCGCCCGCGTGGGTGTGGCCCAGGCCCTCGCCGTGGAGGAACAGGTCCGCGCCTATGGCGGTCCCCAGTTCCAGCTGGTGCAGCAGGTCATGGCCCGCTTCGCCGAGGCCGTCGAAACCTCCAAGGTGGACCTGGTGCCCAAGATCCAGATGGGGACCCAGGAGGGCAAGGGCAACTTCATCGAGAGCCTGCTCACCCTCATGCTCAGCGAAAAGGTGGGCAACCTCGCCGGCGTCGCCCCCATCGCGCCCCGGGATCCCGAGGCCGAGCGCATCCGTCAGGACCTCATGAAGGGCATGAGCAAATAATGGAAGTGGGGATGGCATCACAGGGAGGCGGCCTCGCGGCCGCCTCCCTTTCTTCCTTACCTATGGATGTTGGGCTTCTCCAAGGCATCCAATCGTCTTTCCCAGATCTTCGAATGGCAATGACCTTCAAGGCCGCCAACCGATTGCCCAACATGCTTGCCTGGGTATTTAGCTCAGTCATGACTCTCATCGCATTCGTCGCATTCATCTCCGCCACCCATGGCCACGCCCATAGCGGGGATGGACACCCATGGGCCTTCGTTACCGGCGCCTGCATTCTCGGGGGCGCATACTTTTGGGCTGCGCTACGGCCGAATCCATACGCCTGGGCAATCAGTGCGATGGGATGGTTGGCGGTGGTGCTGTTCATCGGACTCGCCCCTGATTCTGATGCACCAGACCCAAGGGAGCCCATGCTCCTTTTTGGAGGGATCGCCTTCGTCATCTATCACCTATATGCAATGTGGATTCAGATACAGCGCAGGGACCTTCGCAATCCGAAAGGCGCGATCTCCGACTTAAAATCCCTTAAGGAGCGCATGTGGCTGCGTTCACTGGAGCCACATGCCCCGATGATCTCCCTTCGACCAGTGGGGCCCTATGGGACTTGGGGCCTCACAGCCCACCTTTCCAAGGTGCCGGCCGGATGGGTGCTGATGTGGGGGGAGACTGCGATCCCGCTTTTCGCATATGAAGTCACCTGCTCCGAACTCGATCCGCCAGGCACTGTCCAGATTTCGTTCGAAGGCCAAACCTTCCGATTCGTCGCCCCCGAATGATTCGGCACCTTCAGGGCGGCCCCCGGGCCGCCCTTCCCCTTTGTAGCCCCCATCATCGAGTTCTTCCGCCCACCTGCCGAAACTGGGGAAGACCCGAGGTTCCATGGATCTCTCCACCCTCACCATTCCCCCCGGCAAGGAGATCGCCTCGATCTACCTGCTGCCGGACTGCAACATGAGCTGCCGCTTCTGCGGCAGCGAGCTGGATTTCTCGGTGATCTCCCCCGTGCAGGCTTTGGCCCTCCTGGCCCACCTCAAGACCCTCGGCTTCACGCAGGTGGTGCTGGGCGGGGGCGAGCCCTTCCTGTGGCCCCACAACCTCGTGGACCTCTGCCGCAAGGCCAAGGCCATGGGCTTCCTGGTGCAGGTCTGCACCAACGGCACCCTCATGCCCATCGGCATCGAGCACGAGCCCGCCATCGACCGCTTCATCCTCCCCTTGGAAGCCGCCACGCCGGAGCTCCACGATCACTTGCGCCGCCATGCGAAGGGGCACCACGCTCAGGTCTTGGAGCAGTTGGCCCGGCTCGCGGAGGCGGGCTGCTCCATCACCCTCTCCACCGTCGTCACCCGGGAGAACCTGTCCCACCTTCCGACCCTCGCGGACCAGCTGCAGGATTTCAAAACCGCGGGCGCCAACCTGCATGCCTGGCACCTCTATCGATTCCTGCCCACGGGCCGCCAGGGCCGGGATCACGGCCAGGAACTGCTCACCTCCACCCAGGCCTACCGGCAGGCCGTGGATGGCGTGCGAGCGCGGAGCCGCGGGTTCACCATCTACCGCCGCAGCGACATGCTGCGCTCCAGCACCGTGGCCTATTTCTGGGCCGATGAAGGTGTCATTCGAACGGCCTGAAGAACAGCGCCGCCGCATGGGACAGTTCGGCTCGGGGTTTTTCTCGCAGGGCCTGCCGAACGTCTTCGCCACACAGCGCCCCCATGATCCGCTCCGCCTCCGCCGGTGACTCGAAGGCGAGGCGGATGGGCACCTCCTCGACCACCTGGAATCCGAATTCGTCCACCAAACGGCGGGCTCCCGGCTCCAACCCGTGGCAGCCGCGCAAGGTCTGGAAATCGCCGGAACCGGCATTCTCGATGGCCCAAATCCCCGCGCCGGGGCCCGGTGAGAGGACGCGCTCCCCGTCCGCCAGGATCGCCGCCACGGTGCTCCGGCTCAGGTATCCGAGCACCCAGGCCGCTACGATCCGATGCACCGACCGGGCCTTCAGCGGAAGCTGCTGCCCCAGGGCACGGAGCGCCAAGGGTCCGGTGGCCATCCGGTCCACCAACGCGGCTTCCGGCTCCAAGGCAACCCAGGCCTCGCAGACCGGGCTCAACCGCTCCGCCAGTTTGCCGGTGCCCGCCCCGATCTCCAGCACCCGCCGACCCTCCAGGCCCCCTCGGCGCAGCAGCGCCTCGATCACCCGCCCTTCGGGATCCTCCGCCTGGGCAAAGGCTTCGAAGACCTCCGGGGCCTCCGCGTAGATGCGCCGCCACTGCTCCGCCATATCCCCCATCCTGCCTGAAGGGGCTACCCTTCCACCATGAGCATCGCGCGCACCATCACCGCCCTGCGCAAGGCCGCCCTGGCCTACCCCGAAACCCGGGAGGATCACCCCTGGGGCGAGTGCGCCTTCAAGGTGAAGGAAAAGGTGTTCCTCTTCCTGGGCCAGGACAAGGAAGAGCTCCGCATCACCTTCAAGCTCCCAGCCTCCCGGGGCTTCGCCCTGCTGCTGCCCTTCGCCAAGCCCACCGCCTACGGCCTGGGCAAGAGCGGCGGGATCACCTGCACATTCGAATCGAAGGAACCGATCCCGCTGCCGATGATGCTGGATTGGCTGGATGAGAGCTTCCGAGCCGTAGCCCCGAAGAAGCTGTCGGCCACCGTGCCTTCCCGCCGGGGATAATGGCCTCATGGGTACCACCGCCATCCTCCAGCAGATCCTCGACGGCTGCCGCCGCCTGCACGCGCAGGGATTGCTGGCGGCGGCGGATGGCAACGTTTCCGCACGATTGCCCGATGGTCGCATCGCCATTACGCCCCGGAGCGTGCCCAAGGCAGAACTGGGGCTCCACGACTTCGCCTTCCTGGACCTGGACGGCCGCATCCTCCGAGGCGACCCCAGCAGCGAGCGGGCCATGCACCTGGAGGTGTACCGTCGGGTGCCGGAAGCCCAGGCGGTGGTCCACGCGCATCCGGTGACCGCCATCGCCTGGAGCCTGGCCCGACCGGAACTGAAGGAGCTGCCCGGGGATTCGCTCCCGGAGGTGATCCTCGCCACGGGTCGCATTCCCGTGGTGCCCATGGCCATTCCCGGCACGGAGGCCATGGGCACGAACCTCCACCCCTTCCTGCCCGAGCACCGGGTGATGATCCTCGCGCGCCACGGCGGCCTCTGCTGGGGCGAGAGCCTGCGAGAAGCCCTGGGTGGGCTGGAGCGCCTGGAGCAGGTGGCGAAGATCCTCCTGGCGGCGGAGCAGCTGGGCGGCGCGAAGCCCATGGCTGCGGAGGACGTGGCTCAGATCCGCGCCCTGCGGGAGCGCCTGGGGCCCCGGATCATCTAAATCCGCTCAGGCCTTCCACTGCACCCGGTACCGGTGCCTCCAGGAGGGGTCCCCGGCTCCCGGCGGCTCGTAGGCCACCGTGGCCTCCTCGGCCCCCAGCCGCCGCAGCATCTCACCTGCGTAGGCCGGCACCACCTTGGCCACGAAGATCGGCGTGGGATAGTCGGCCCAGAGGGTGAGCGTGGCCTCACACTCCCCCAGCTCGTCCAAGTGCAGGATCCCCCCACGGTTGAAGCGGTTCCACACCCGGGGCAGGATGCGCAGGAAAGCCCGGTGGCCCATCCAGCTCAACAGCAGGCCTTCCAGGCGCCCATCCAGCATCCGCTGGGCCATGAGGATGCCGTGGGACGGGAAGGGATCGAAATCACTGAGGGACAGAAAGGCCGCCTCCACCTCCAGCACCACCGGAAGGGGGATCCAGTCCGATTCCGCCACGGGCGCGGCCATGAAGGCCTGGCCTTCGGGGGAGAGCCGCTCGTGGAGATCGGCCTGCCGTCCTTCGGAAAGGGTGGCCAGCATGGTGGCCCGCAGCAGGGGCATGCCGGGGCCCCGGATGTGGGAGACCTGGGCTTCTTCGCGGGTCACGGTCGGCATCCCATCACGGTAGCCGTGCCGGTAGCCTAGAGCCATGCGCATCTTCGAATCCCTCGCCCTGCGGTACGACGGCCGGCGCCTCCTGGTGCTGGATCAGACGGCCCTACCCCACCACGAGGAATGGTTGGAGGGCAGTGATCCCGCAGCCATGGTGGGCCACATCCAACGCCTCTCCGTGCGGGGTGCGCCCCTCATCGGCGTGGCCGCGGCCTGCAGCCTGGCCTCCTTCGCCCTATCCGGCGCAGCTCGAAGCGAGCTCGAAGCCGCCTGGTCCGCCCTGCGCGCCGCCCGCCCCACCGCCGTCAACCTCATGTGGGCCATGGATCGCCTGCGGCCCATGCTGGGCACGCCCGATGCCCTCATCGCCGAAGCCCAGGCCATCTTCGACGAGGACGTCCGCCTTTGCGAAGGCATGGCCGAGCAGGGCGCGGCCCTGATCCAGGAAGGCGAGGGCCTCCTCACCCACTGCAACACCGGTGGCCTCGCCACCGTGGGCATCGGCACCGCCCTCGGGGTGATCCGCCGGGCCCACGAGCAGGGGAAGCACATCCACGTGTTCGTGGACGAAACCCGCCCCCTGCTGCAGGGCGGCCGCCTGACCGCCTGGGAGCTGCAGCGCCTGGGCGTCCCCTGCACGCTCATCACCGACAGCATGGCGGCCCTCATTCTGCGCGATGGCCGGGCCCAGCGGGTGCTCGTGGGCGCGGATCGCATCGCGGCCAACGGGGATTTCGCCAACAAGGTGGGCACCTACGGATTGGCCGTGCAGGCCCGCCACCACGGCGCGGCCTTCCACCCCGTGGCCCCCTTCAGCACCGTGGACCTGGCCTGCCCCTCGGGCGCCTCCATCCCCATCGAAGAGCGCTCCCAGGACGAGGTTCGCGGCGCCCAGGGGCACCGCTGGGCCCCGGAGGTTCCGGCTTGGAATCCCTCCTTTGATGTGACCCCCGTCGCGTGTGTCACCAGCCTCGTCCTGGATCGCGCGGTGCTCACCTGTCAGCAGCTTCAGGCCGGAAACTTGGCTACGCTGCTGGGGTGACCGAAGCAGAGAAGCGGAATCGCCCGCCGCTCCGAGCGGCCCTCTCGATATGATGGATCCATGGATCGGTTGAAACTCCAACAACTTGCGGATGAATTGGTGGCCAAAGGCCAGCTCCCGCAGGCGTTGGTGGAGTATCAGAAGCTCCGCCGGGCCTTCCCGGAAGATCAGGGCATCATGAACCGCCTGGGGGATCTCCTGGTGCAGGCCGGCGCCAACAAAGAGGCCCTCGCCATCTTCAAGGTGCTGGCCCTCAATTTGCAGCGGGATGGCCACGACAAGAAGGCCATCGCGCTCTTGCGGAAGGCCCTCCGCCTGGCGCCCGAGGATCCCGAAGCGGTGGGCCAGCTCAGCGAATTGCTCATGGCCTCGGGCCTCAATAAGGAAGCCGCCAAGCTCCAGATCGATCTCGCCCGCACGTTCGAGAAGTTGGGCAAGGCCGAGGATGCGCTGGCCGCCCTCATCCGCGCCGCCAACGCAGATCCCTTCGACGCCAACCTCCGATTCCGCCTCGCCCAGGCCTACGTGGCCACGGGCCAGAAGGAGCGCGCCGCGGGCCTCTACGCCGAGGCCGCCGAGGAGTTGATGACCGCAGGCCGACAGGATGAGGCCCAGGAGGCCCTCCAGATCGCCAGCGATCTGGTGAAGAGCGCCAAGCTCTACCTGCTGCAGGCCAAGCTCTACCATCACATGGGCCAGCAGCCCAAGGCCGTTCACGTCCTCAAGGAGGCCCTCAAGGCCTTCCCCGCCAACGCCATCCTGCAGGAGGCCTTGGCCGGAGCCCAGATGGAAGCCGGCCATGCCCGCCAGTGCCTGGAAGTGCTGGGTCAATTGCGGCAGATCCACAGCCGGGTGCTGCCCCTCTGCGAGCGGGCCCTGCGCCCCCTCATCCAGGATCGGCACCTCCCCACCGCCCTGAACCTCTATCGCCCCATCGCCGAGGCCCTCGCCGCGAAGGGCTCCTCCACGGAAGTCTGCCAAACCCTGTTGAGGGCCGCGGCGGGCTTCGAGCACCCCACCATTCACATCTTCGTGGGTGAGATCCAGAGCCAGGGCGAGCGCAAGGATGCCGCCATCGACGCCCTCAATCACGCCCTGGAATTGGCCGCGCAGCAGAAGACGAGCACCCTTCGGAACAAGATCCGCCACCTCATCGATGCGCTGGTGGACGCCGGCTGAGCCGGGCCTCCAGCTCAGGGCGCGATCTTTGCGGTAATTCGCAAGACTTCACAAAACTTCACCGCCGGTGGGCGTGGAGGTACCCAGAGTGGGTACCACGTTCTTCCCCAACCAGCGGCCCACCCTATCGACGGAGCATCCTGCCCCTTCGGTTGACGGGCATCGCTCACTCCGAAGGAGTCGTACATGCGCATTCCCGCATTGCTAGCCCTGGGCTTGGCCGTGGTGGCCACGCCAGCCTTCTCCAAGCCCTTTCAGGAGGGTCCTGAAGAACTCCGGAAATTTGTCCGGGATCTCGATCACGAAGACCGGGGCCAGCGGGTCACCGCCCGGGCCCTCGAGGTGCGCCTGGATGCTCCCGGGTGGTTCGCCGAAGGCGATGCCCCCAGCGTGCGGTTCACGATCTCGAACCCCAATGCCCACTCCGTGTTTGTGCTCCGCTGGGAACTCCCCACTGCCGAGCGCGCCGAGCGCGACCTGTTCCAGATGACCCGCAACGGCGTGGAAGTGGCCTACGAGGGCCGGCTGACCAAGCGCGTGGCGCCCCGCGCCATCGACTATGTGGAGATCAAGGCCCACGATTCCTACAGCGTGGTGGTGGACCTCTCCGCGGATTACGACTTGGATGGCGCGGGCGACTACCGCATCCAGTTCCGTCAGCCCCAGCTCGCCGTGCGCACGGCCCTCACGGATGCCACCCCCTCCGTGATGCTCCGCGAAGGCGGCAAGTTGCCCTCGGTCCTCCCCACCCACGTGGCTGAAGTGCGTGAGGCCGTATCGGCCCAGTTCTTCTTCCCCGGCGTGCCCGCGGAACTTGCCCGCAAGTCGGAGGTCGTGGAGCCCATCGTGGGCGGCTACAGCGGCTGCACCACCACCCAGAAGAGCCAACTCTCCACGGCCCATGCCAACGCCAAGACCATGACCTCCAAGGCCCTGACCTGGCTCAACGGCCACACCTCCGGCGGTGGTCTCTACCTCACCTGGTTCGGGGCCTACAACAGCACCCGCTTCAGCACCGTGAAGTCTCACTACACGAAGATCCTCGACGAGTTCAACACGAAGACCGTCAACTTCGATTGCAACTGCACCGACAGCGGAACCTATGCCTACGTGTATCCCGGTTCCCCCTACAAGATCTACCTCTGCGGCGCCTTCTGGAGCGCCCCTTCCACGGGCACGGATTCCAAGGCCGGCACCCTCGTGCATGAGTCCAGCCACTTCACCGTGAATGGCGGCACCCAGGATTACGTCTATGGCACCTCCGGCGCCAAGTCCCTGGCCATCAGCAGCCCCTCCAAGGCGATCATGAACGCGGACAACCACGAGTACTTCGCCGAGAACCAATAGCACCTGAACCACCGATGGGGCGGATTCGCGGTCTCCGCCGCGGATCCGCCCCCCGTCCTGCCCGGATTCCGCCCATGCCCCGCCTCTGGCCTCTCTGTTTCCTCTTCTGCATCAGCGCCTTCGCCCAACAGGCACCGGCGATCCGGTGCGAATCCCCCGTGCGGGAGTTCGGCAGCATCCCGAAGGGCACGCGTGCGAGCCACACCTTCCTTCTGGAGAATGTCGGAACCGCACCGCTCACCATTGCCTCCGTGCAACCCAGCTGCTCCTGCACCACCGCCCAGCTCTCGCGCCAGATCCTGCTACCGGGCCAGACCGCGGAGATGGAGACGGTCATGGATTCCACCGACTTCGAAGGGCCCCTGGAGAAGGTCGTCCTCGTCACCAGCGACGATCCGGTCCATCCCCTGCTCTCCCTCACCCTCCGGGCCCAGGTGGAGCACCCCTACCTCCTCGCTCCGAAGGCCATTCGGGTGCAAGCCATGGGGCGCAACGCAACCTTCGAAATCCCGCTCCGCCTGACCCGCAAGGATGGCAAGTCCCTGCCCCTCCAATCGGCTGGGGTGGAGGGATTGCCCGGCTTCCGCCTCGTGGCCTTGCCCGATCCCAATCCCTCGGAGCGGGCCTTCATCCTGCGCTATGAAGGGAGCACTGAACTCGGCGCCCTGACGGGCCGCGTGCGGTTCACGGTGGAGGATCCGCTCCTGCCCACGATCCAGATCCCCGTACAGGCCCGGGTGCTGGAGGACCTCGGGATCTACCCCAGCCGCCTCGAGCTCGGCGAAATCCAGGCGGGAGGCACCGTGGCCCAGCCCATCCTGGTGAGCCTGCGCTCGCCAGCCGTCGGCGTGCATTCGGTGACCTGCGAACCCGACCTCTTCACGGCCACGCTCACCCCCCGGGAAGCCCAGGCGGAAAGCCCCTTCCTCCTGCAGAACGGCATCCTCCAGGTGAACTTCTCCAAGGGCGTCGAAGTGAGGCTCCACGCCCGGCCTGGGGCTCCCGCCGGAGCCTTCGAGGGGCGGGTCAGCCTCCTCACCTCCAGCCCCGGTCAGCCCCGGATCGTCCTTCCCATCTCAGGCCGGATCGCGCCTACTTCGCCCAGGCCTGCAGCGCCACCCCGCACACGATGATGCCGAGGGCCGCCCAGCGCAGGGGCGGAATGGCTTCGCCCAGGAAGGTGCGGGCCAGCATCGCGTTGGCCAGGAAGCCCAGGGCGAGGAAGGGATAGGCGTAGCTGGCATCCACCAGCGAAAGCGCCTTCATCCACACCAGCACGCTCACGGCGTAGCAGCCCAGCCCCGCCAGGATCCAGGGCGTGAACACGAGTTTGAGGATGGCCGCGGGATCCCAGCTCATGCCGTGCACGAGCCCCTTCTTCAGGCAGATCTGCGCGAAGGCGTTGAGTAGCACGCCAACGATGATGAGGGGGATGGCTTTGATCTGAGGGGTCATGGGCGCTCCGCGAGCATGGATTCGAGACGCTGGATGAGGGCGGGCACGGGGAGATCCTCCATGCAGGGAACCCGGGGCGCGAAGGGGCAGGCATCCAGGAAGCAGCCCAGGCAGGGCAGTGATTCCTGGCGGATCACGCTCACGTGGGGCCCGGGCGGGGTGCTCCACTCCGGGCGGGTGGGACCGAAGGCCACCAGGGTGGGCACCCCGGCTGCGGCGGCGAGGAAACTGAGGCCGCTGTCGGGCCCCATGGCGAGCTTGGCGCCGCCGGCCCAGGCCGCAGACTCCGCGAGGGAACGGGGCGAGGTGAGATCCAAGACCTCGGGAACCCGCTCCCGGATCTTCGCCGCCATGGCCTGATCGTGGGCTCCGCCACCCAGCAGCACCACCCCGAGTTTCTGCTCCCGGGCCCAGATGGCAAGGGCGCTGAGCACCTCCGGCGAGACCCGCTTCAGGTGGTGGTTCCCCCCCGGGATCAAGGCCACATACTCACCCAATTGCTGATCCGCGCGGGCTGAAGCTACCGCCGCAAGTGCGGAGGCCCTGGGTCGGAAGGGTTTGAAGGGCGCTTCGGGGAGTTCGGGAAAGGCCATGCGAAGCACCGCCGCATAGCGTTCCGTGAAACTGCCAGGCTGCCCCTCGAAGGGTGTCGCATGGGTGGACATCAAACGCACGCCCAGATCCCCACAGCCGAGGCGGATGGGCACCCGCGCCAGGAAACCCGCAATGATGGGACGGGCGCTGCGGGGGAAGGCGATGAGAGAGGCGGGCCGGTGGGCCCGCAGCAGGGCCGCAGCCTCCCGAGTGCTGTACTTCCGCGCCGTCTCGGGCACCACGGCCGCATAGCCTTCGGCCCCCTCGAACAGATCCACCACCCAATCCGGGCCCCACACCACGATGGGCGCGCCGGTGGCCCGCAGGGGCGTCAGCGCCGCATGAATCATCATCGCGTCGCCGAAGAAGCGCGGTACCCGAACCCAGTGGGCGCCCTGTGGAATCATCGGGCCTTCCGCTTGAGCAGGAGCAGTTCCCCGCCCCCGGTCGGCCGGCTCAGGAGCACCTCGAAGCCATTCCGGAGCTCCGGGGTGAGGCCGCCCATGTCCTGATCCCATTCCCGGCGCATGGAGACGAGCCGATCCTCCGGCCCCAACTGGTCCAGTTCCCCGGCCGTCCGAATTTCCGGCATCAGCGAGTCGGTGTAGACCATGGCGCCGCTGCGGATGGTCTGCCAATAGACGACCTTCCGGCCCTGGATCATGGGCTGAACCATGCGGGACCACTCGAAGAAGTTCTTCTGGGGATCCAGCTTCCGGAACCCCCAGGTGCCGCCGAGGAGGTAGATCAGCCCCAGCGTCAGGGCCGTCTCACGCACCAGGTGCTGGCCGCCGCCCGACAAGGCCCTCCCCGCCAGGGAAAGACCGCCCAGGGTGGCGAGGGCGCCCAGCGTGCCCGCCAGGGCCCGGTAGGGAGCCACCTGCGCCTGCACTGCGGCGCCGCCCGCGCCGAAGGTCACGGCCAGCAGCACCAGACCGAGCAGCCCTACACCCACAGCAAGCACGCCGCCCAGGCGGCGGATCCGCGCGGGGCTCACACCTTCGACGCTGAGCGGCTGGAGCATACCCGCCATGAGCAGGGCCAGGAACGGGTAGGACGGCAGCAAGTACTTGCCCTGCTTGCTCTGCACCCAGGAGAGGAAGAGGAAAGGCACCGCGAAGGCCACCATGAGGAAGCGCGCGGTCACGTTGCGCGTGGCCCCGCTGCCCCGCAGGAAAAAGCCCAGGGCCGGCAGCAACAGCACCCACGGGAAGAAATCCCCCAGCAGGTATTCCAAGTAACGCCACCAGGGCTGGATGTGATCCCAGGCCTTGGTGGCCCGCTCGAAGTTTTGATGGATCAGAAGCTGGTAGACGTAGTGCCCCCCGCCCTGAATTCCGGCCGCCACGTACCAGGGCAGCACCACGGCCAGGAAGAGCAGCACGCCGGTGCCCAAGCGCATCCGGAGGATGATCCGCGCATCCCGCTGCCAGAGCAGGAAGGCACCGAGGACGAGGATGCTCAGGACTCCCGCCAGGGGCCCCTTGGCCAGGAAGGCCAGGGCCAGCCAGAAATAGGCCTTGTGGAACCAGCGACCGGCTTCGCCCGGGCGCAGTTCGGACTGGAGGCCCAGTTCCAGCAGGTACCCGCCCAGCCAACTGAACCAGGCCCAGGCCAGCAGCACGCTGAACAGCAGGTCGATCTGGATGAACTGGCTCTGCCAGAACCAGAGGGGGCTGGTGGCCAAGATCATCAAGGCCAGCCGGGCCACGCCCGCCTGGAGGAAGCGCTTGGCCCACTTTTGGTACGCATGCAGGAAGGCCAGGCTGGCCACCACCGAGGGCAACCGCAGGGCCCAGGCGGCCAGGCCGTGGGAGAACCCGAGCCCTCCGGTGAGGACGTTCATGGCCCCGTTGGAGCCCTTCATCACCCAGTAGTAGAGGATCGGCTTCTCGTCGTAGGGAAGGCCGTTGAGCCAGGGCATCAGCCAGGTGCCGCGGAGCTGCATTTCTTTCACGCACTGGGCGAAATCCGGCTCATCCGGAGCCCACAGATCCCGCATCGGGAGCACGATGAGGAGGAGCGCGGCAAAGAGCACCAGGGCCGCATGTTCGCGGACCCAGGCGCCAGCCCGTTCACCGGGAAGCGGGGCGGAGCCCCCAGGAGTCGATTGAAAGTCTTCGGACATCCCTCAACTATCGCATCCCGGGCGCTTCGCTTCTCCCCTGTTCCGAAGGCCGCAGGGGCTTAAACTGGGAGGTGGAGTCCCCATGCGCCGTGTCCTCCCCATCCTCCTGACCTCCGCCCTCCTGGCGGCTGGGGGGGATTTCAAGCAGGACCTCAAAGCCGCGGGCAAGCAGATCGGCCAGGGCTTCAAAAAAGGTGGTCAAGCCGTGGGTAAGACCGCCAAAGAAGGGGGTAAGGCCGTCGGTAAGGGCGCCAAAGAGGGTGGCAAGGCCGTGGGAAAAGGCGCGAAGACCGCCGGCAAGGGCATTGGCGAAGGGGCCAAGGATGCCGGCAAGGGCCTCAAAAAGGCCTTCAAGGGCTGAGACCAAACACTCAAAGATGGCCCATCCGGGCCAGGCCAGCCTGCTGGACGTTACAGGCCGCCAATCCGAGTAGACTTCGGAATCCCAAGCCCGGAGCACCCATGCGCGCCCTGCCCTGCCTGCTGCTGCCCTGCCTCCTCTCCGGGCAGACACCCGACCCGGCCCTGACCCATGCCAAGGCGCTGCTGACCCGGATGCCCCTGGTGGACGGCCACAACGACCTGCCCTGGGAGATCCGCGAATCCAAGACCGCCCCCATGGATGTGGAGGCCTATGACCTGCGGAAACGCACCCCCGATGAAACGGACCTCGCCCGCCTGAAAGCCGGCAAGCTCAGCGCCCAGTTTTGGAGCGTCTACGTGCCCGGCGAGCTGGGCTCGGGCTTCGCCAAGGTTCAGCTCGAGCAGTTGGACATCGCCCGCCGCATGATCGCCCGCTACCCCGAGGCCCTGATGTTCGCCACCCACAGCGGCGACATCGCCAAGGCGCGCAAGGCCCACAAGGTGGCCAGCTTCATCGGCATGGAGGGCGGCCACGTCATCGAGAATTCTCTGGGCGCCCTACGCATGTACTACGACCTGGGCGCCCGCTACATGACCCTCACCCACAACGTCACCTTGGATTGGGCGGACGCGGCCCTGGGCGAGCGCAAGCACGGCGGCCTCACCCCCTTCGGGAAGGAGGTGGTTCGCGAGATGAACCGCCTCGGGATGATGGTGGACATCAGCCACGTGAGCCCCGAGGTCATGCGCGATGTGCTGGATACCAGCGAGGCCCCCGTGATCTTCAGCCACAGCTGCGCCCGGGCCCTGGTGGATCATCCCCGCAACGTGCCCGACGCCATCCTCGCGCGCATGCCCCAGAACGGCGGCGTCGTCATGGTCACCTTCATCCCCCCCTTCGTGAACCGCGCCTCCAAGGCCTGGTATGACGGCCTCGAGGCCGCCACGAAAGGGTTGAAAGACGAGGCCGCGAAAGCAGCTGAAGCCAGCTACCAGAAGGCCCATCCCCAACCCCGCGCCACCGTCCAGGACGTGGCCGACCACATCGACTACGTGGCCAAAGTGGCCGGCAAGGACCACGTGGGCATCGCCTGTGATTTCGCCGGCATGCAGGGCCCCATCGGCCTTGAAGACGCCAGCACCTACCCCAACCTCTTCGCGGAGCTGATCCACCGTGGGTGGAACGACCGGGACCTTACCAAGCTGGCTGGGGGGAACCTGATCCGCACCTTCGCGGCGGCGGAGAAGGTGTCGACTCGGCTGCGGAAGGAACGGAAGCCCGGATTGGCGCAGGTATCTGGAAAGCGCTAACGACGAAATCCACCCACCCTGAACCCTCCATTCGCAGCAGGAGCTCCAATGCGGAAATGCGTTTCATTGATTCTGTTTTGGGCGTCCGCCGCCAATTTCGGGGTGGCCCAACAGGGGCTTACCCTAAAAGCCAAGGCAAGTTTTCAACCCGCGAAAGTGAGCTATTCAGACTTCAAAGAATTGGTCACAGAAGTGGAAGCCCACCGAGCCCAACGCCTCATCGACTTGAACACCTTTTTGAAAATGAGCCGGGAGCCTGGGGTCATCATCCTCGATACTCGGTCGACCTTTCGATTCGATCGAATTCACCTCAAAGGCGCGAAGCACCTTTGTTTCACGGACTTCACCCAGGACAATCTGAGCAAGGTCATTCCTTCGTTTGCCACAAAGGTGCTGATCTACTGCAACAACAACTTTGATGGCAATCAGATCGATTTTGCGACCAAGGCCGCGCTGCCAAATTCCAAGCCTTCAAGCCGACCGCTGCTCACCCCTGAGGCAACCCAACTAGCCTCTCAGGCCAAGCCTAGAATGATGGCGCTCAACATCCCGACGTACATCAATCTCTTTGGCTATGGCTATCGTGAGGTGTATGAGCTGAATGAGCTGGTCAACGTGACCGACCCGAGGATTGCCTTCGAAGGCTCTGTCGTCAGGAAGTAAAAGGAATCGGGTTATCCCAGGTCAGGCTGGCCGAATAACCCCTCAATGCCCCTACTTCGTCCGATCCAACAGAATCGTCGGGATTCCCATGAGCAGCTTCTTGGTGGAGGCATCCCCCTCCACCTTGCTCAAGGCGGCCATGGCGCGATCTGAAGCCCCCTGGGCGAGATCGCGGGTCTCCTTCAGGGCGTCGTGGCGATCGATGAGGGCGCGGAGGGCCTTCTCTTCCTCGGCCGGGATGGGCACTTCCTCACCGCGATCCCAGATGCGGCGGATGAAGGGGTGTACCTCGTCGTGGGCCTTCTCCAGCAGGGTGAGCATGGGCAGCGTGAGCTTGCCTTCGCGGAGGTCACTGAAGGCGGGTTTGCCCAGCTGCTCGCTGGTGGCGGTGTAATCCAGCAGGTCATCCACCAACTGAAAGGCACGGCCGATCTCCAGACCATAGGCGCGCATGGCGGCGCAATCCTCGGGGCTGCGGCCCGTGAGCACGGCGCCGGTCTCGGTGCAGCCCCCGAAGAGCAGGGCCGTCTTCCGCTCCTGGATGTCGAAGTAATCCTTGCGGCTCGTATCCAGCTTGAAGAGCACATCGTTCTGGATGAGCTCGCCCTCGGTCATGCGGCGGGTCACCTCGGCGAGGATCTCCATCATCCGCCAGCTGCGCCCCTGGATGGCCTCATCCATGGCCACGAGGTAGAGCAGATCCCCGAAGAGCACCGTGAGGGTATTGCCCCAGAGGCGGTTGAGGGTGGGCTTGCCTCGCCGCAGCTGGGCGTGGTCGATGACATCGTCGTGGACCAGCGTGGCCGTGTGGATCAGTTCGAAGACCGCGCCGAAGCGGATGTCCTCCTTGCCCTGATGCCCCGCAAACTTGGCCCCGAGCAGCACCAGCGCCGGGCGCAGCCGCTTGCCTTGGCCACCCCGCACGTGGGTCGCCAGCTTATCGACCACTGGGACTTCCGAACGCAGGATGCGCTGCAGCTCATCTTCCACCTGGGACAATTTGCCCTGGATGGGGAGGAAGTAGCGGAGGAGGTCGAGGCGGGACATAGGATTTAAAATCTAACCACGAAGGCACGAAAGAACCGAAGGCCACAAAAGGGAATGTCGCTTCGTGGCCTTGTTCATTTTTCGTGCCTTCGTGGTGGGATTTTCTAGCCGCGGTAGTTCGTGAACTGGAGATCGATGGCGAGCTTTTCCTGTTCCTTCTTGAAGACCGCCATGGCCTCCTGCAGGTCGTCCTTGCTCTTACCGGTGATGCGGAGCTGATCGCCCTGGATGGCGCCCTGCACCTTGAGCTTGGCGGTCTTGATGGCGGCCACGAGGGCCTTGGCCTTGTCGCCGGGGATGCCCTGGTTGATCTTCACTTCCTGGCGGGCGCTGCCCTTGGTACCGGCTTCGATCTTGCCGAATTCCATGGCGAGGATGCTCACCCCGCGCTTGTGAAGCTTGCTCTGGAGCACGTCGATCACGGCCTTGAGCTTGATCTCGTCATCGCTGGTGAGGATGAGGGCGGTGCCCTCTTTGATCTCGATCTTCGAGATGGAGCCTTTGAAATCGTAGCGTTGCCCGATCTCCTTCATGGCCTGGTCCACCGCATTGCGGACCTCGGACATGTCCACCTTGGACACCACGTCAAAGCTGTATTCGCTGGCCATGAGCTTGCCTCCAACCCTATTAATGTAACGCGGATCCGCCTATTCGGCGCCTTTGCCCGATCCCAGGCTCCGGAAGAAAGCCACCGTGGACAGGCGGATGCCGACGATCAGCACGGCCTCATCCCGGCCATTCCGGCCCTTGGACACATACCCTTCCGTGTAAAAATCCCCGCTGGCGCCCTCGCTTCCGAATTGGGTGAGTACCACGCGGCCCCGGATGAACAGGCGGTCCTTGGCCAGGAAGAGGGGGTCCCGGACGTAGGCCACCTCGGCGAAGGAGCCACGGAGGGCCCCCACTTCCTGGCGTACGGTGGCTCCCATGCGCCACCGACTGCGAAACGAATCCTGATCCTGGGTGGAGCCATCGGGCCCCACGGCGGGAGCGCTGTAGCCGACCATGCCCACGGCCCCTTCCAGGCCCCAGCTCACGCGATCATTGAGGGCCTGCATCCACCAGCCACCGATCTCCGCCCGCACCTGGCCAGTGGTGGTGATGATGTTCACGGCCTCACTCTGCTCCACGCTGCTGCTCTGGAAGCTCAAGGTGCCAAACGTCTCCACCCACTGATCGGATTCCGGTTTGCGGAAGGTCTGCCGGATGTCCAGGGCCACGTAGGGCCTGCTTTTGCTGAAGAACCCGCCGTTGGTGCCCTGCTCCCGGAAGAGGCTGCTGAACTGGAACCCGCCGTAGAGGTCCACCTTGAGTTCGTCGGCGTCGATCTGCTGGGGATCATGCTTGGCGCGGAGCCGGGCGATGATGCGATCCAGGCTGCGGAGGCCATCCAGGATCCGAGTCTGGGCATCCGTCACGGCCTCCATGTCCCGGGCGATGGGGCTGCGCTCCTGGCTGAGCCCCTTGAGCAAGGCGCGGGCATCGATGAGATCCCGCTCCGCGGCGTCGATCTGGCGCTTCAGGCTGCGCTGTTGTTCCCGCAACCGGCGGAAGAAGGGGTGGACATGCTCCGACCCCAGGCTCTTGATGCGGGCGAGGAGCTCTTCCCCATATTTGGGATTGGGCCGGGCGCCCGCCCAAATTGACGGTGGCTGGGGAACGCCCGCTTCGGGATCCAGGGCCTGCCCGAGCAGGGGTACGGCAAGACAGAGTAGGGCTGCGGTCGGTCGCATGATCATCCGGGGTGGGCCCCCAGTTTCTCACACCGGCAGGGCATCCACATTGCCACCGCACACCACGGCGCCGATGGGTCCCGGCTCCGGGCAGGCCCCCCGCATGAGGGCAGCCACCGTCACGGCTCCACCGGGTTCCACGCCGATGCGAAGCTGGCTCCAGAGCCAGGCCTGGGCTTCAGCGATGGCCGCCTCATCCACCAGGATCGTGGGCTCCGCACGCTCCCGCAGGATCGACCAGGCCAGCGCCCCCAGGCTGGGAGCCCCCAGGCTCGTGCGGGCCGCGCCCTCAGCTTTCACCGGCACGGGGTGACCCGCTCGCTGGGCTTCGAACAGTCCAGGGCAGCCCTCAGGCTCCACGGGCATCACCCGAGCCTCGTCCCCCAGGGCCAGGGCCACGCCCGCAGGGAAGCCACCGCCCCCAACGGCCACCAACCATTGGCCCACCTGGGGGGCCTGCTCCAACAGCTCCAATCCCAGGGTGCCTTGGCCGGCCACCGTGGGCACTTGGTCGTAGGGGTGCACCAGGGGCCACCCTGTGGCCGCCACCTGGGCCTCCGCCGCCGCGAAGGCTTCGCCAGGCACGGTGCCCACCAGGTGGAGGTCCGCCCCCAGGGCCTGCATGGCCGCGATCTTGGACTGGGCCGCCGTGGTCGGCACGTAGATGTGAGCCCGCTTCCCCAGCCGCGCCGCCGCCCAGGCCACGGCCAACCCGTGATTGCCGCCGCTGCAGGCGATGAGGTCGGTCTCTCCCAATTGCAGCAGGCTGTTCACGGCCCCCCGGGGTTTGAAGGAGCCCGTGATCTGAAGGGATTCGAGCTTCAGGATCACCCCGCGGGGCCCCTGGGGCGTGGGGAGTTCCACCGTCACGATCGGGGTGAGGCGCAGGTGCCCCTGGATCCTCGCCCGGGCTTCCAGAACCTGTTGGCGTTCCATCAGAACCCCTGCCTCGATCGGAATTCGACCCAGCCATCCCACTGCTGGAGCTTGAAGATCGCCGTGAGCACCAGCGCGTGGTGGATGCGCCCCTCTCGCATCAGCCCTTCCCACTCGGACCAGGCGCAGGCCCAGACCCGCAATTCTTCCGCCGCATCCAACTCCAGTTCGCCCACGGGACGGCAATCCAACGCCAAGAAGGTATGGCAGCGGTTGGTGAGCGTGGCGGGGTTGGGGGTGCAGGAGCCCAGGGAGATGAGCGTTCCCGCTTCATACCCCGTCTCCTCCCGCAGCTCCCGGGCCGCGCTTTCCAGGGGCGTTTCCCCCTCATCGCAGGACCCCCCGGGCACTTCCAAGGTCGCTTCATCGATGCCGTGCCGGAACTGCTCCACCACCAGCAACTCGCCCTCCGGCGTGAAGGCCACCACATTCACCCAATCCGGCCCCTGCAGCCGGTAGAACGAGTGCCGGTGTTCCGTGTGCGGGCTCCGCCGCCGGGCCACGATCTGCCGGAAGAGACGGCTGTCCTGGCGGATGTCTTCCGACTCCTGGATCCAGGGCTGGGCTGGATCGAAACCCTCGGAGTGGGAGCGGAGCAGGCGCATGGGGCCATTATGGGCCAGGCTGTCGGCTCTCGAACGCGAAGAGCGCTAAGAAATGCGCGAAGGGCGCCAAGGTAAGCCCGGCTCTCTTCGCGCTCTTGGCGCATTTCTTAGCGCTCTTCGCGTTCCGTGCGGATCAGTGCGCCTCGCCGCGCTCCAGCTTGCCGAGGATGTGGTGCAGCAGCATGTCCAAGGCCGTTTTATTCTCGACGCCGGTGGGCACGATGATGTCGGCCCAGCGCTTGCTCGGCTCCACGAACTCCATGTGCATGGGGCGCACGCTACCCAAATATTGCTTCACCACGCTGTCGAGGCTGCGACCCCGTTCGGACATGTCCCGCTCGATGCGACGGAGGATGCGGATGTCAGCGTCCGTATCCACGAAGACCTTCACATCCAGCTGCTCCCGGATCTCCGGGAGGGCGAAGAGCACGAGACCCTCCAGGATCACCACGGGGCCGGGGGCCATGGCCTCTTCCCAGCCCGTGCGATCGGACACGGTGAAATCGTAGATGGGCTTGCAGATCTCCTCGCCCCGCTTCAGGGCCTCGAGGTGACCGGCCATGAGCTCCACATCCCAGGCCTTGGGGTGGTCGTAGTTGATGGGGTTGGGCGCGAAGCGGGCCTTGTTGATCTCCTTGGGGGCGTAGTACGCGTCCATGTCAAGGAGAGTGACGTCCACCTTCCGCCGCTTCAGGCGGCGGATGAGTTCCCGCGCCACGGAGGTCTTCCCGCTGCCGGACCCTCCGACGATTCCCACCAGCCAAGGTTTTTCAGGCACAGCGACCTCCACTTTCCATTGTGCCCCGGTCCGGGTCCCCGGAACGCCCCCTCTGTGCTACCTTTCCCTCCATGCGCCCCCTTCTCGTGCCCGCCGTCCTGGTCCTGGCCCTTGGAATCGGCTGCGATTCCGAGGATCCCAAGCTTCCCGCCCAGCTCTACGAGGAGGCCCGTCAGGCCAACCTCCAGGGCAAGGGGCTCGAGGCGCGGGTGATGATGAAGAACCTCATCTCCTCCTATCCCGATAGCCCCGCAGCCCAGCAGGCCAAGGGCGACCTGATGATCATCGACACCTTGATCAAGCGGGAGCAGGATCAGCAGCTCCAGCGGGTGCGCGGCGACCTCCGCCACCTGAACGACGCCCTGAGCCGCCACCGGTCCAAGAAGGGTGAATATCCTGCCAGCCTGGGCGATCTGGTGCCCGAATACCTGGATCGCGTGCCCGAGACACCCTGGGGCCACCCCTACCTCTACCGCCCCTTTGTCTCCAAGCCCATCCAGGACGTGCAGGTGAAGCGCGGCCCCGTGCGCCAGGTCTTCAACACCAAGTTCGATGCCTACTACCTCTCCTGCCTCGGCAAAGACATGACCCCCGGAGGTGAGGGACTTGCCCAGGACATCCTCATCAACACCGGCGACACCATCAAGGAAGCCTGGCTTCCGCCGATCCCGGGGCCTCAGCCGGTCCGGTAGCCTCAAAAAGCGGGCTGGTCACAGAGGGCACAGAGCGAGCACAGAGGACACAGAAAAAGCCTTTGTCGATGCTGGGCCCATTAGACCCAGACCCGATGGAAGCCGAGAAAGAAGGAGGGCACAGGAATCAATCCTGCGCCCTCCTTCTTTTCCTCTGTGTCCTCTGTGCTCGCTCTGTGTCCTCTGTGACCAGCGCTTTTTACTTAACACCCCAATCCAGGACCACTTTGCCACTCTGCCCGCTGCGCATGGCGTCGAAGCCCTTCTGGAAATCCTCGATGCCGTAGCGGTGGGTGATGATGGGGCTGAGGTCCAGACCGCTCTGGAGCATCGCGACCATCTTGTACCAGGTCTCGAACATCTCGCGGCCGTAGATGCCCTTGATGACGAGCCCCTTGAAGATTACCTGGCTCCAGTCGATGGCCTGCTCGCCGGGCATGATGCCCAACATGGCGATCTTGCCGCCGTGGTTCATGGTGTCGAGCATCTGGCGGAAGGCGCGGGCATTGCCGCTCATCTCCAGGCCCACATCGAAGCCCTCGGTCATGCCCAGGTTCTGCATCACCTGCTTGAGGTCGTCCTTGGCCACGTTGACGGCCGCCGTGGCGCCCATCTTCTTCGCCAGGTCCAAGCGGTAGTCGTTCACATCAGTAATGACGACGTGGCGCGCGCCCACGTGCTTGGCGATGGCGGCGGCCATGATGCCGATGGGGCCCGCGCCGGTGATGAGCACATCCTCGCCCACGAGGTCGAAGCTCAGGGCCGTGTGGGCAGCATTGCCATAGGGGTCGAAGATGGCGGCCAGGTCATCGGGGATGTTGTCCGGGATGGCGTAGACGTTTTCAGCGGGAATGACCAGGTACTCCGCGAAGGAACCCGGGCGGTTCACGCCCACACCGATGGTGTTGCGGCAGAGGTGGCGCTTGCCCGCCCGGCAGTTGCGGCAGAAGTGGCAGGTCAGATGCCCTTCCCCGCTCACGCGATCACCGGGCTTGAAGGCCTCCACCTCGGAGCCCACCTTCTCCACGATGCCGAAGTACTCGTGGCCCACCACCATTGGCACGGGGATCGTCTTCTGGCTCCACTCGTCCCAGTTGTAGATGTGTACGTCCGTGCCGCAGATGGCCGTTTTGTGGATGCGGATCATCACATCCCGCACGCCCATCTCGGGCTTGGGGGCGTCATTGGTGATCCAGATGCCTTCTTCGGACTTGGACTTGATCAGGGCTTTCATGGGCGTCTCCAACAAACCATTTCACCATCAAGTCGCAAGGGAGCCAAACCAGAGGTCAACCGATGCCTACCCCCTCCATTAGACATCCAGGTTCAGATTAGAGAGGTCGTGGTAGTTTTCTCCAATCATCCAAAGCCCATGAGCCAACTCTCGAGCACGATTCCGACTCTGGTCCTCTGCGCGCTGTCCATGCTGGCGGGACAGCCCAAGGGGTCAGGGTTCCCTGTGGCCATGGCCTTTGCCAAGGGGCCACAACGGTTCGTTTGGTCACCCACCACAGGCGTACGGCCCGTGATTTGGGCCAAAGGCCAGAGAACCTTTGATGAGGCCATTTCCCCAGATGGTTTGGCGCTTGCCATCACTCTGTACGGGCCCGAATCCCAATCAGGGCACACCACCCGGAGCATTGCCATCTGTGACGGGCCCCAATTATCGCCTCGCATTCTCGATTCCATTCCAGGTGACAACAGTTATGGACCTGTCTGGTCACCGACGGGTAGTAAGTTGGCGTTCCGGCACTGGACTGGGTCGAAATGGCAGGTAGCGATCGTGCATCGCGATGGAAGTGGTTTTCGAATTCTGGACTCGCGAGAATGGAAGACACTTGTCATTGCCCTGGATCTCATCTGGACCCCGGAGGAGACATCCCTCTGGATTTGTGATGGGGATGGAATGATCCGGGTCGATTTTGAGGGGAACCAACTCGAATCGTTGTCTTGGTCTTCGTTGGGACTAGAGGTCCATCACGGAGAGTCCATGTTCGCGAAGTCCCCTGATGGGAATTTCCTGGCAATACTCGTGGACGACCCACCCGCAGGGCCCAAGGAGTGGTGTGACCCCACGTTCTCACTTTGGATCGTCAATTTGGGGACTATGACGAAAACCCCGGTCCGCCGAAGGATTCGTGAAGCGGCAGGCCTCGGCTGGGTCCCCGGGACGGGTGATCTAATCCTCGAGGCCCGCGGCCCCAAGGGCCAGGGCATCTACCGTATTTCAGCGACCCCAAATAATCATTGGAAATGGAGTTTATGTGTGCCCGGGGGTCATGCACCCAGTTTGGCGGCAAGGCCCCCTGCTTCGGTAGACCCTTAGGAGATGACGCCCAATTCCCGTCCCACCTTCGCGAAGGCGGCCACGGCGGTGTCGATGTCCTGGATCGTGTGGGCAGCGCTCATCTGGGTGCGGATGCGGGCCTGGCCCTTGGGGACGACGGGGAAGAAGAAGCCGATGACGTAGACTCCCTCGTCCAGCAGGCGCTTGGCGAATTCCTGGGCCAGGGGGGCTTCATAGAGCATGACGGGAATGATGGGGTGCTCGCCCGGCAGAAGATTGAAGCCGAGATTCGTCATCTCGGTGCGGAAGTGCAGCGCGTTGGCGCGGAGCTGCTGGCGGAGGGCGTCGCCCTGCTCCAGCATGTCCAACACCTTGAGGCTCACGGCGGTGATCACCGGGGCCAGGGTGTTGGAGAAGAGGTAGGGGCGGGCCTTCTGGCGCAGCATGTCCACCATGGCCTTGGAGCCGCTCACGTAGCCGCCGGAGGCGCCGCCCAGGGCCTTGCCCAGGGTGCCGGTCATGAGGTCCACACGACCCATGACATGGTGGTGCTCATGGGTGCCGCGGCCCTTCTCGCCGATGAAGCCCACGGCGTGGCTGTCGTCCACCATCACCATGGCGTTGTACTTCTCCGCGAGATCGCAGACGGCGGGCAGGTTCGCAATGTACCCATCCATGGAGAAGACGCCATCCGTCACCACCAGCTTGAAGCGGGCGCCAGCGGCGTCGGCCTCCTGCAGCTTGGCTTCGAGGTCGGCCATGTCGGAGTTCGCATAGCGGAAGCGCTTGGCCTTGCAGAGGCGGATGCCATCGATGATGGAGGCGTGGTTCAGGGAGTCGCTGATGATGGCGTCCTCCTCGCCCAGCAGCGCCTCGAACACGCCGCCGTTGGCATCGAAGCAAGAGCCGAAGAGGATGGTGTCTTCGAAACCGAGGAACTTCGAGAGCTTGGCTTCCAGCTCCTTGTGGATGTCCTGGGTGCCGCAGATGAAGCGCACGGAAGACAGGCCGAAGCCGTGCTTGGGCAGGGCCTCCTGGGCGGCCTTGATGAGATCCTCGCGGCCGGAGAGCCCCAGGTAGTTGTTTGCGCACATGTTGATCACGCGCTTGCCGTTGGCCTCCACCCAGGCGCCCTGGGGGCTCGTCATCACCCGCTCCCGCTTGAAGAGGCCCTCGGCCTCCAGCTGGGTGAGTTGCTTCAGGAGGTGGTCATTGAAGGCAGCGTGCATGGAGACCTCAGGGAACCCTTCATTTTAGGGAGGCCTGGCCAGGGAATCGCGCACAGATTTCCCATTGGACGGGAATTCCCAGGAATATTTGAAGCCCGGGATGGGCCCTGCCCCTTTAGCCTTGCATTCCGTCGGCCGATACCTCTAGTCTCGGTGGAAAGGTCGTCCCCGTGCCCGTCGTCGCCTCCCTCAATCTGAATAATCGGCTCCTTCGCGCGAATCGCGCGTGGGCCGGTGAGGGCATGGGCTAGACCCGAACCTTCAGCACCGTCACCACCCCCGATTCGCGCAAGCGATCGGGGGTTTTTCGTTATCCCCATTTCCACCTTGGAGCCTCCATGTGCGGCATCTTCGCCCTCCTCAACCTCGATCCCTCCCAAGCCCCCCACACCGAACGTCGCACCCGGGCCATCGCCCTGTCGCGAAGGCTCCGGCACCGCGGCCCCGACTGGAGCGGGATATACAGCGACGACACCGCCATCCTCGTCCATGAGCGGCTGTCCATCGTGGACGTGGAGCATGGCGCCCAACCCCTCCTGGATGCCCGCACCGGCGCGGTGCTGGCCGTGAACGGCGAGATATACAACCACCAGGACCTTCGCCGGGGCCTGCAGGAGCCGCACGATTTCCAGACCGCTTCCGACTGCGAAGTGATCCTCTACCTCCACGATGAGGAAGCCCCCGCGACCTTCCTGAACCGCATGAACGGCATCTTCGCCTTCGTGCTCCACGATCCCGCCCGCAAGACCTTCCTCATCGCCCGAGATCCCATGGGCGTGGTGCCCCTTTACGTGGGCTGGGATCGCCAGGAGGTGCTCCACGTGGCCTCGGAAATGAAGGCCCTGGTCGGCATTTGCGAGCGCATCCGCGAGTTCCCCCCCGGTCACTTCTACCTCGGCCACGAGGCCGACAAGGGCTTTCAGCGCTACTACCAGCCCACCTGGGCCGAACCCGGGGCCCTGCCCTCCGCCCCCTACGATCCCGCGAAGGTGCGGGAGGCCCTGGAGGCCGCCGTCCATCGGCAGCTCATGTGCGACGTGCCCTACGGCGTGCTCATCTCCGGCGGCGTGGATTCCTCCATCATCGCGGCCATCGCGGCCAAATACAGCCAATCCCGGGTGGAATCGGGCGATCAGGAACCCGCCTGGTGGCCCCGCCTCCATTCCTTCGCCATCGGCCTGGAAGGCGCGCCGGACCTGGCCCCGGCCCGCAAGGTGGCCGAGCACATCGGCAGCGTGCACCACGAGATCCACTTCACCGTGCAGGAGGGCCTCGATGCGCTCTCCGAGGTGATCCACCACCTGGAAACCTTCGACATCACCACCATCCGGGCCTCCACGCCCATGTATCTGCTCATGCGGAAGATCCGCGCCATGGGCATCAAGATGGTGCTTTCCGGGGAGGGGGCCGACGAAATCTTCGGCGGCTACCTTTACTTCCACAAGGCGCCGGACGGCCGCGAGTTGCACGAAGAAACCGTGCGCAAACTCCAGAAGCTCCACCTCTACGACTGCGCCCGGGCCAACAAGGCCAGCGCCGCCTGGGGCGTGGAGGCCCGCGTGCCCTTCCTGGACCGGGAATTCCTGGACGTGGCCATGGCCCTGGATCCGGACGTGAAGGTGCCCCGCAACGCCCCGCCTCCCCGCCCCATCGAGAAATGGCCCCTCCGCCAAGCCTTCGAGGGCTACATTCCGGATGAAGTGCTCTGGCGCCAGAAGGAGCAGTTCAGTGACGGCGTGGGCTACGCCTGGATCCAGGCCCTCAAGGACACCGCCGAGCGCGAGGTGAGCGACGCCATGCTCGCCAGCGCCGCCGAGCGCTTCCCCCTCAAGACCCCGGAAACCAAAGAGGCCTACCTCTACCGCCAGCTCTTTGAGCAGCACTTCCCCTCCGCCACCTGCGCCGCCTGCGTTCCCTGGGAGCGCAGCGTCGCCTGCAGCACCGAGACCGCCCTCAAGTGGGACGCCGCCTTCCAGAAGATGATCGATCCATCAGGTCGCGCGGTGCTGGACGTGCACCAGGAGGCGCACACCTAATCAAAAGCAGATCGCGAATGGCGCGAATAAAGGCGCGAATAAAAGAACGAATGAAAACCCAAAAACCTTCGGAGCTATTCATTCGCGCCATTCGCGCTTTTATTCGCGCTATTCGCGATCCTTCTTCTCCATCCGATTCATCATTTTGATGGCCATGCACGCGGCGCCGAAGCCGTTGCCGATGTTGACGACGGCGATGCCGGGACTGCAGCTGGCGAGCATGCCGTGGAGGGCGACGGTGCCGCCTTCACTGATGCCGGCACCGATGGGGGTGGGGACGGCGATGAGGGGGGAGTCCACGAGGCCTGCCAGGACGGAGGGCAAAGCGCCTTCCATGCCGGCGCAGACGATGAGGACGGGACATTCGTGCAGCTCGGGCAGGATGGCCTGCAGGCGGTGCAAGCCCGCCACGCCCACGTCGAAGAAGGCCTTCACGGGGTGGCCCAGGGCCTCCAGCACGGCCTTGGCTTCGGCAGCCCAGGGGATGTCGCCGGTGCCCGCGGTGACCACGGCCACAGGGGCCTGGTGGCGCAGGGGCCGGGGATCCTTCACGGCCGTGCGGGAAATGGGGTCCACGGTGGCGAGGCTTTCCAGCGCGGCCATCTGGTCTTCGTTGAGGCGCGTGGCGAAGCGGAAGCCCTCGGCTTCCTGGAAGAGTTTCACCACCTGGGCCACGGATTTACCGGGGCCGAAGATGACTTCGGGGATGCCGGTACGACCTTCACGGGAATGATCCCAGCGGACTTCAGCGGTCAAGCACTCACCTCGTTCAAAGCCTTCGAGAGGCTGCCGCTCTGGATGCCGCCCAGGTCCACGGCAGCGAAGCGGAAGCCCGCGCGCCAAGCAGCCCGCTCGAGTTCCGACCGCAGGGGCTCCTGCAGGGCGAGCAGCATGGATTCGGGCCCCAGCTCCAGGCGCACCACGGACTCGTGCCACCGGGCGCGGGCGGGCCAGAGGCCCTTGGCGCGCATGAACTCCTCCATGGCCTCCACCTGCTTCAGCCGTTCCGGAGTGACTTCGGTGCCCACTGGGAAGCGGCTGGCCAGGCACGGCGAGGCTTCCTTCTCGGCGTTGGGCAGGCCCCAGGCCCGGGCCAGGGCGCGGATGTCGGCCTTGCGGAAGGCGGCCTCTACCAGGGGGCTCTTCACGGCGTGTTCCTGGGCGGCCTTCAGGCCGGGTCGGTGATCGCCAAGATCCTCCACCTGGGTGCCGTTCAACAGAACCCCCGCCAGACCATGCTTGGCCGCCAGGGCCTCGGTCACGCCATAGAGGCTGGATTTGCAGAAATAGCAGCGGTCGCCCTGGTTGGCGCGGTAGCCCGCCACCTCGGCCTCGCCGGCTTCCAGCTCGATGACCTCCACCCCCAGGTGCCCGGCCAGGGCGTGGGCGTCGGCCCGCTCGCTGCGGGCGAGGCTGGGCCCCACGGCCAGCACGGCGGTGGTGGGCAGGCCGGCCTTCAGGCAGGCGGCCAGCACGAGGGTGCTGTCGATGCCACCGGAAAAGCAGACAAAGGCCCTCGCCTCGCCCACGGCGTCTCGGGTGGCCTTCAGCAGGCGGGACTCCAGATCCGGGAATTCGACCATCCCCCGATTGTGGCATCCTTCCGCCATGCGCCGAACCGTGAAGAACCTCGCCGTCCCCTCGATCCTGGCCCTCACCCTGGCCTGTGGCGCTTCCAAGCTGAAGAAGCAAGACGCGGAAGCCCAACTGCGCAAGCTCTACCCGGTCACCGTGATGCTCAAGGTGCCCGAGCAGGCCGGGGCCGCCACGGGCAGCGCCGAGGGGCTGCGCCTGAAGGGCCTCGCCGATGCCCTCAGCGCCAGCGGCTGGTTCGAGGCCTCCGCCCCGGATGTGAAGGGCCGGGTCACCTTCACCGCCAAACTCAAACCCGGGGCCCCCGCCACCATCCAAGCCGCGGGGCAGGCCTTCCGGGTGCCCGTGGCCAAAGCCGCCTTTGACCGGGCCCTGCGGGACGACGCCCGGGATGGAGAGACCCGCGTGGTCTACCAAATCCGCCTGGAGGAGCCCACGGCCCTCTTCCCCGCCTTCCAGCTGCGCTATCCCGATGCCAAGGTGGGCTCCACCAAACAGCGCCATGCCCGGTTCACCAAGGACGGGCGCAGTTGGAAATTGGCGGAGACGGACGAAAAATTCGGCAAGATCGAGGAATAACCCCTTGGGAAGGGGCGCTGGGCACCGTGCCCATCCAAAAGCCCGGGTGGCCCGCGGCCGATGGGGTGCCTAAGGAGCATCCCATGAACTTTCAGACCTCCCGCGAAGGCGATACCGTCACGGTCCGGATGGAGGGTCGCCTCACCTTCGAGCATCACCAGACCTTCAAGACCACCGTGTATCCCTTCCTGGAAGAGGAAGGCATCAAGCAGGTGGTCATCGATTTGGGAGGCGTCACCTACATGGATAGCAGCTCCCTGGGCATGCTCCTGCTCCTCCGCGAGCGGGCCGAGATCAAAGGCATCAAGGTGGCCCTACGCCGCCCCAGCCCCAGCGTGCAAACGATCCTCAAAGTGGTGCAGTTCGATCGCCTCTTCGAAATCCGCCACTAACGCCGGCCTCACCCCATGCCCGCGCTGAAGGTCCTCCTCGCCGAGGATGATTTCCTCCTTCAGGCCCTGGCTTCGGCGGTTCTCCAGCAGGAGGGCTTCGAAGTCATCCAAGCCATGGATGGGGGCGAGGCCCTGGCCCTGTTCGACCGGGAACATCCGGATCTGGTCCTGACGGATTACGACATGCCCGTGATGAACGGGCTGGAGCTGATCCGCACCATCCGGGCCAAGGGCCTGCAAACCTACGTGCCCCTCGTGATGTTCACGGGCGGGGGCAAGGCGGGGTTGCTGCAGGAGAGCCTGGAAGCGGGGGCCATCGAATTCATCACCAAGCCCTTCGAACCGGATGAGCTGCGCTGCCGCGTAAACGCCATCGCGGACCTGGTGGTGCTGCATCGCGGCCTCGCGGAGGCCAAGGCCCGGGACGACGAGGAATTGGGCATCGCCAAGCACGTGCTGGGGCGCCTGCTGGAGCCCGGCATCAAGAGCATGCCCGCGTCCTTCTGCATGGAAACGCTGCCCACCCGCCGCATCAACGGGGACGCCTGCACCTGGAAACAGGGCCTGCCGGACGTGCACTACGGCCTCATCTGCGATGCCACGGGCCATGGCCTCACGGCGGGCATCAGCACCATTCCCGTGGTGGAGGCCTTCCTCACCATGGCGGGCCGCAACATCCCGTTGGAGAGCATCTACCGGGAAACCAATCAGAAGCTGCGCCGCATGCTGCCCACGGGGCGCTTCGTCTGCCTGGGCATCGTGCGCCTGGACACGGTCAACGGCCAGCTCTCGGTCCTCAACGCCGGCATGCCGGATACCTACCTCTGGCGGCGGAAGGATGGCAGCATCCGGGATTTCCCCTCCCGCAGCCTTCCGGCCGGAGTGGTGGTGAGTTCCGATCCTGTGCCCGTGGAAGAGGTGGAAGTCCAGACCGGCGACCGGGTGTTCTTCTACAGCGACGGCCTGCTCGAACTGTGGGACGTCGAAGCGGAGATCCAGCGATTGCTGAGGGCCGGGGCTGACTTAACGCTGGTGGCTCATCGGGATTTCATCCGCGCCGCCATCGACCAGAAAGTCGGAGATGCCGCGGAACAGCTGGATGACGTGACCTGGTGCCTCTGGGAAGTCCCGGAACCGAGCCTCTCCCTGCCCACCCACTCCGCCGCCCCCGTGGAAGGGAGCAAGGATCTGGACGCGGGGCTCTGCCTCAGCACCGAAATCCACCCCGTGCTGCACAGCCTGGGGGATCTCATTCCCGACCTCATGACCTTCGTGGCCCACAACCACCTGGGGCCCGGCGACACGGCGACCCTGGCCCTGCTCATCACCGAGGCCCTTACCAACGCCTTGGATCACGGGGTGCTGGGCCTGGACTCCGGGCTGAAGGACAGCGGCTTCGAAGCCTATGAAGCCGAGAAGCGCCTTCGGCTGTCCACCTTGCAGGAGGGCCGCATCCGCATCGAGCTCCAGATGTGGCACCACCCCAAGACCCGCCGAATCCTGGAAGTGCAGGTGGCGGTAGAGGACAGCGGCGAGGGTTTCGATTGGAAGCACTGGCTCGAAGGCCAGGGTTCCACCAGCCGCCCCAGCGGCCGCGGCCTCAGCCTCATCCAGGCCCTGACCAAGAACCTGGAATTCAGCCCCTCCGGGAGCCGGGTGTCGTTCCGGTTCACCTGCGCGTGATGGGGATCAGGAAAGCCCCAGCTTCCCCTTGATCCACATGCCCGCCAGTTCCAGCATGCCGGGCCGCTTCGGCTTGCGGGGCTTCACAGGGTCAGCGCTCCAGGTGGACCAGGCCCCGCGCAGGAGGGCCATGTCGCCGGCGAAGGCCAGCTGACCCCCCAACAGGGCCGGGCCGGGCTCCACGCGCCCTTCCACTAGCCCCCGCACGGCGGCTTCATCGCCCTTCAGCTCCGGACCCGCACCCCAAGCCTGATCCCCCACCACGACTTTGAAGGCCTGGGTGAGCTTGGCCAGTTGGCTGGGCACCAGCTCCGCGAGGGGGATGCCAGAGCCGGCCGTGTTGGCGGGGCGCTTGAAGAGCTTCGGGAACTTCATCAGCAGGTTCTGGTCGCCGGTGGCCTTGAGCTTGCCGCTCATGTAGGCGGCCATGGGATCCAGGCGACCTTCATTGAGGGCGATCCAATCCTCGGCGGAGATGGTGACCGTGGCCTGGGCATCGGCCTGGGCCTCGCCCTTCACGAGGGTGAAGGCGCCATTGTCCACCACGCAGGTGAAATTGCCGCCGCCCTCGCCCGTCACCTTGTAGGCCACCGAGGCCTTCACCCCCGCGGCCCGGTCGGCCAGGAACAGGCCGTTCATGCGGTCAAAGATGGCATCGACAGTCAGGGACATAGGGCAACCTCGGGGTTTCTAGCAGTGTGGAAAAAGTCTGCGGCCCTCCGCAACGCTTACCAGCGGTCAATCGGTAGAATCGGGGAATGGGTGAATCCGAATCTCGTCGCTGCGCCTGGTGCGGCCATGCCGCGCCCTTGCTGTGGGTCCATGGCCACGGACAGTGCGCGGCCTGCGGCACCAATGCCGACGAGTGCTGCCGGGGCGAGACCTGCGATCCCCCGCCGGGGTCCTGACCCCCCTTCCAGCCTCGTATGCCGCTTTCCAACCAGCCGTTCGGCCTGGGGTTCAACTCTTTCGGCGAGCGCCCGATAGAGCTGGGGTCGGCGGAGGTGCCATGGACCACCCTTCGGGAGATCCCTCACAGACCCAACCCCGGATGCCCAGGCCCAGCCTGGAGGCACCGCTGCGGGGCAAGGCCGAGCCCTCCCCCCGGGACACCGCCGAGTACACCCTGGAGGAGATCCAGAGCCGGCTTGAGATGGGGCGCCTGCAGGTGATGGCCACGGAAGGGGGCAGCCGCCTCCAGATCACCCACGTGGCCGCCCCGGCCCAGGAGCGGCGCCACGAGGATCGCTCGACCCCGGAGCAGGGAGAGCGCCGCAGTTTCTCCCCCATGGCCATTCCCACCCTCTTCCCGGAACAGGGCCCCATCCTGCTGCTGGTGGTGGGCGGGCCCGCGGACGAAGTCACCCTCCGAGCCCCGGCCCCCTTCTGGCACGACGACAACGGCGGCGCCCTCATCTGGGTGGCCCTGGCCAAGGCCGGCCTCATCCACCGCAAGGATGCCGCGGCCTTCGCCCTGGGTCAGGGCGGATTTTGGGAATTGGATCCCCCCCGCACCCAGGGCGTGTCCATGACCTACGCGGGATTCTCCCGGCGGGGGGAGGTGGTGGATTTCGACGCCATGATCAAGGCCTGGAACCAGAACCGTCTGCAGACCCTCGTGCAGGAAGCCACCGCGCGCAGCATGGGCCGCCTCAAGGTGGTCACCCTGGGTGAAGCCGCCCGTTTCATGATGAGCGCCATCATGTACGGCATGGAGGGCGTGCCCATCCTCAGCCTCCCGGAGCCCAGCCGCGATCGCCTCAGCAAGGTGAATGTCGGCCATCAAACCAGCGAGGAATACTGGGTGGATTGGGCGTCGGATCTCTTCGCCGTCGGCAGGAGCTGAACCATGGAGGGTCGCCGCCGCAGGGAGCCCGACTCCCGCGATACCGCCGAATTCGCGTACGAGGAGATCCTCGAACGCTTGGAGCTGGGCCGCCTGATCATCCAGGCCACGGAACAGGGTTCCCGCCTCGCCACCGTCCACAGCGCCACGCCCGAGGCGGATCGCCGCGGTTCCGAGGGCGAAGGGAACCACCCGGAGCGCCGCTCCTTCGTTCCCATCGACCTGCCAACCCGCTTCCCGGAATCAGGCCCCATCCACCTCCTGCTGGTAGGCGGCTTCGCCGACGATGCCGCCCTCCGGCGCCCCGTTCCCTACTGGGAGGATGATCAAGGTGGCGCCAGCCTCGTGTGGCAGGCCCTCTACCGATCCGGGCTGATCCATCCCGATGACCGCGACTTCGCCATGGGCCAGGGCGGCTTCTGGGATGACCGCCCCCCGAGGACCCAGGACATTGCCCTCACCTATGCCGGTTACCGCCGGCGGCGCGAGGTGGCCGACATCGATCGCGTGCTGCATCCCTGGAACCAGCAGCGCCTCCAGACCCTGGCCCTGGCCTGCCATGAGCGCTCTGGCGGCCGCTTGAAGATCATCGCCCTCGGCGACGTGGCCCGCCACCTCATGTGCACCGCTTCCTACGGCGTGCCTGGCATCGCCGTGCTCTCCCTGCCCGAGCCCAATGCGGAGGAATTGGCGGAGATGCACACCCAGGGGCCCGCCGCCGAGAAGTGGGTGGATTGGGCCGCGAGCCTGCTGGCCGTGGCCCGGGGCTGAAACCGGGGCTCACACGGCGGCGTAGATCTCCATCACCTGGTGCAGCAGGGCGATGGCCTCATGCTTCGGCCGTTGGAAGGCGTTGCGTCCCAGGATGGAGCCGAAAGCGCCGCCCCTGGCCAACTCGCCCACTTCCTCCAGCACCGCGCTCGCCTCCTTCGCCTCGCCTCCGCTGAAGATCACGATGCGGCGGCCATTGAAGGCGGAGCGCACCACTTCCCGAACCCGATCGGCCAGGGTGTCGATGGCGATGTTGGCCTTGTCGAAGGCCGCTGCGGCTTCCTTTACTTCGAGGTGCTTCTTGGGCGGTTTCACCTTGATGATGTGGGCCCCCAGCTGGGCCGCGATCTGCGCGGCATAGCCCGCCACATCCACCGCCGTCTCGCCCTCCTTGCTGAGCCCGGCTCCCCGAGGATAGCTCCACACCACTGTGGGCAGCCCCACGGCCTTCGCCTCCAAAATGAGTTCCCGCAGGTTTTCGTACTGCAGGTTCCGCTCCCCGGAGCCGGGATAGATCGTGTAGCCGATGGCCGTGCAGCCCAGGCGCAGCGCGTCTTCCACGCTGCCGGTGATGGCCGAGCAGGGCTCGTGTCCTTTGCTGAGGACGTCCGAATTGTTGAGCTTCAGGATGAGGGGGATCTCCCCCGCGAAATCCGAGGCCACGTGTTCGATGAAGCCCAGCGGGGCGGCGTAGGCATTGCAGCCCGCATCGATGGCCAACTCGATGTGGTAGCGCGGGTCGTAGCCCGCCGGGTTGGGCGCGAAGCTGCGCGCCGGCCCATGCTCGAAGCCCTGATCCACCGGCAGGATCACGAAGCGCCCCGTGCCCGCCAGGCGGCCATGGTTCATCATCCGGGCCAGGTTCGCCTTCACCCCGGGGTTCTCCGAGGCATACCAGGAGAGGATTTCATTCACACGGGTGGTGGCCATAAGGACTCCCGGGATGCGATGCCCCATCAGACTCCCGCGCTTCAGGGCCCGCAAGGGGAAACCTCGGGTCCACGCACCGCGGAAATGGCGAGCGAAAGCTCCGCTAAACTGCCCATCGGAGCACCCATGGCATCCCCCCATCCGCTTGTGACCGTCCGTGAAGGCCAGGCCGCCGACATTCCCGAGATCGTGCGCGTGACCAACCTCGCCTATGCGGTGGAGGCCTTCTGCATCCAAGGCCTGCGGACGGATGAAGGCGACGTCACCGATCGCATGGCGGCGGGCGCCTTCCTCGTGGTGGATGACCCCGCGCGCCCCGGTCACCTCATGGGCCTCGTCTACCTCTCCCTCAGCCCCGACCGCGGCTACCTCGGCACCCTGGCCGTGGATCCGGGCCACCAGGGCTCGGGCCTCGCTCGCCGGCTCGTGGAGGCCGTCGAAGACCGCTGCCGCCAGGCCTGCGTGCGCTTCCTCGACCTCACGGTGGTGAACCTCCGCAAGGAGCTCTTCCCCTTCTACCGGAAGCTCGGCTTCGCCCCCATGGGCGTCATCCCCTTCCCCCGACCTGCGGTGCTCATCCTGCCCTGCCACCTGGTACAGATGACCAAGGCGCTGGTGGCGGACGAATCGCTCTAGTTCAGTCGCCGAGGAAGGTCCACGCCACGATGCGGCTCTTCTTCTGGCCCTGGGCCATGTCGATGATGCGGGTCTCACGGACCTTGGCCAGGTGGAGGGCTTTGGTGACGGCGCCGAGGTTGGAGGATTTGGAGAGGAGGGCCGTGAACCAGCGGCAGGCGTCGGGCATGCGGGCGCTCTCTTCCACCATGCGACGGACGAAGGCGGCTTCACCTCCGGGGCACCAGAGTTCCGAGCCTTGGCCGCCGAAATTCAGCACCGGGGCCCCGTCCTCCTCGTCCCGGCCGAGGTTCCGCCATTTGCGTTCGCTGCCTTCGCGCGCCTCCGCGGCGGAGGCGTGGAAGGGTGGATTGCACATGCAAAGGTGGAAGCGTTCCCCGGGCTTCACTAGGCCTTCGAAGATCCGCTTCGGGTCCATCTGGCGGCGCAGCTCGATGACCGGAGGCAGGTCGGCGTTGGCGGCGAGGATCCGCCGGGCCGCGGCGAGGGCGCGGGCATCGATGTCGGAGCCCACGAAGGACCACCCGTATTCCCGATGGCCGAGGAGGGGATAGACGAGGTTGGCGCCGGTGCCGATGTCCAGCACGCGAACCTTCGGCCCCTTCTTGAGTTTGCCCTCCCGTTCGCTGGCCAGCAGATCGGCCAGGTGATGCAGGTAGTCCGCGCGGCCGGGAATGGGCGGGCAGAGGTAGCCCGGGGGCAGATCCCAACCCTCCACGTGATAGACCGCCTTCAGCAGGGCCCGATTCAACAGTTTCACGGCGGTGGGATCGGCGAAATCGAGGGTGCGGTCTCCGCGGGGGCTGGTGATGACGAAGCGGCCCAGCTCCGGGCAGGCCGCCACCAGGACCTGAAAGTCATAGCGATCCCGATGGCGATTGCGGGGATGCAGGCCCGGTTTGGGTTCGGCGGTAGACTTCGCCTTCGCGTCAGGGCGCCCCTTGGGTGCGTGCGCCGTGCGGGGGGACTTCGGGCGTCCTGTCTCAGGGGGATGGGCCACCCGCGTTCCTTCCTCGGTCATCCCAGGGGGGATGGCCCAGTTTCCCACACCCGGGAGCCTTGGTTTGCTCCGCCCCGCCCAAAGCCCCACCCTGGAGTCATGACCCTTCGCATCCTCGCCCTCTCGGGAAGCCTTCGCCCCTCCTCCTCCAACAGCGCCCTGCTCCGGGCCGCGGCGGCCAAGGCCCCGGAAGGGGTGACCTTCGACTTCTACGAAGGCCTGGGCACCCTGCCCCCCTTTGATCCGAGCCTGGAACTGGATCCCGTCGAATACCAGGCCCCTGCCGCCGTGGTGGATCTGCGTGATCGCATCGCCGCCGCCGATGCCCTGCTCATCTGTACCCCCGAATACGCCTTTGGCATGCCCGGCGTGTTGAAGAACGCCCTGGATTGGACCGTGTCCATGAGCGTCCTGGAAGGCAAGCCCGTGGCCGCCTGGGCTGCCTCGCCCATGGGCAACGGCCCCTTCGGAATAGGCGGTTCTCGGGCCCATCAAGGCCTGGTGTGGGTGCTGACCGCCCTGGGCACCCGCTACGTGGAGGAGGCTGCCCTGATCCTCCCCCTGATTCGCACCAAGATGGACGCCGGTGGGTTCATCACCGATCCCGCCACGGACAAGGCCGTGGATGACAGCCTCTTCGCGCTGCTCCAAGCGGTCACCGCCCACCGATGATCCCTGCCTCACGCCGCCACTCCGAGTCCCAGCCGTGAATCCACGGCCGCGCGCATTACTGATCCACGGCATGGGGCGCACGCCGCTCTCCATGGCCTTCCTCGGCATTCGCTTGGCGAAGGCCGGAATTCCGGTGGTCCAATTCGGTTATTCGGCCGCTGTGGAAACCCACGCCCACTGCCTGGATCGCTTGGAGGCCCGGATCCGGGAAGCCTTCCCCGAGGGCGAGTACATCCTGGTAGGCCATTCCCTCGGCACGGTACTCATCCGGTCTGTGCTCCCTCGCCTGACGGAGCGGCCTCCCACGGCCTGCTTCTTTCTCGCCCCACCCAGCCGGTCGCCCCGATTGGCCCGGCGCCTGGCTTCAAACCCCCTTTACCGGGCTTTGACGGGGGAGATGGGGCAACGCCTGGCCGATCCAACGTTCATGGATGCGCTGCCGCCCCCTACCGTGCCCGTCACCGTGTTTGCTGGGGATGGCGGTTATCAGGGGCGGTTCTCTCCGTTCCGCGCCGAGCCCAATGATGGGATCGTCTCGGTTTCGGAGGCCCAGATCCCCGGCGAGAGGCCCGTGGTGCGCATTCCGGTGCTGCACTCCTTCATCATGAATTCCAAGGTTGTGGCGGATGAAATCATCCGAAGGACCACCTCCCTCCCCGAGGTTCCCCGATGATCCGCCTCTTCGTCGATGCCGACGCCTGCCCCGTAAAGGATGAGACGTACCGGGTGGCCGAACGCTATGCCCTGCCGGTGTTCGTGGTGGCCAACACCCGCTTGAACGTGCCCCGCAATCCCCGGATCGAGCTGAAGGTGGTGACGGGGCGATTCGATGCCGCCGACGACTGGATCGTGGAGAACATCACCGGGGAAGATATCGCCATCACCTCCGATATCCCCCTGGCGGCCCGGTGCCTGGAAAAGGGCGCCCGGGTCATCGATGCGCGAGGTCGGGAGTTCACGCCGGATTCCATCGGCGACGCCCTAGCCTCCCGGGAGTTCAGCGCCTTCCTGCGGGACATGGGCGAGATCGGCGGCGGACCCGCGCCCTTCAGCCCCCGGGATCGCTCCACCTACCTGGGCACCCTGGACAAGGTGATCCAGGCGCTTCTGAAGGTCCAACGGAGCAAGGAAACCCCAGGCTCAGCCCGGTAGGCCGAGGGCCTGTTCACGCAAAACCTTGCCATTTGTTGGCCCCTATTCGCGCCATCCAGCAAGGAGAGCCGCGCGGCGCGATGCGGTGACATCGTGCAAGCGGCTCGACATGGCTGGGGGCGCGAAGAGGGACCAACCCCTCCCGCTATTGAAGGCCCCGCTGGGGCCTTCTCCCGATCAGCCCTTGGGCTGATCGGAGCGGGGAACCGGGCGAGGGGCGGCGGCTGTCGCAAATGGCGAGGTTTTGCGTGAGCAGGCCCTAGACTGAAGGGCGTGTCCCGGAGCCCTTCATGGTCGAAACCATTTCAGCTGTCCGCCTGAGCCTCCTGCAGCTCGTGGCCAAGCATCCGGATGTGAGCCGAGAGAAGCTCCTCACCATCAAGGGCATCACGGACGCCGACCTGAATTACCTGCTGCAGAACGACATGATCCGGGAACGCGAAGTTGGGAAGTACCGAGTGGCCCACTTCGGCGAGCTGGTCATCAAGCGGGGCGTGTGATGAAGGGGAAGGACTGGCTTCCGGCCCTCCTGCTGAGCCTCCTCGTGGGCGGCGCCATCACGGGGATGATGCTGACCCGGGAACCCGCTGCCAACGCCGATCCCGCCGCCGCGCCCAAGGGCGCCAAGCGGAAGGGCGTCCCCCAGGTCCGTACCCGCACCATCGACGAGCGCCCCCTCACCACCGCCCGGGGCCTGGCTCCCCTCGCCACGACCCCTGAAGAACAGGTCTTCCAGCGCCAAGCCGAGCGCCTGGGCAACCACTCCGTGGACTTGGCCTTCAGCGATGCCATCCGCACCGCGTTGGAAACACCTCCGGCCCTGAGCCCCGAGGCCAAGGAACTGGAAAAGGCCCAGAAGCAGGCCGAAGAGGAAGTCGAGGCCGATCAGGCGCTCCTCAAAAAGCTCACCCAGCAGCTGGCCAAAGCGACCCCGGCCCAGAAAGAGGCCCTGGAGGACCAGCTGGAGGTGGCCCGGGCCCAGCTCGTGCTCAACCAGGATGAATTGGACGAGGCCAGCGAGGATCTCGAAGCCGCGGGGGGCGATCCCCAGGCCAAGATCCGCCGGCTCAAGGCCGCCCACGATGCGGCGGACAAAGAGGTGCCCTCCCTCGCCCCGGTGAGCGTGGCCCCTTGGAAGAAGCCCACCGGAAGCATGATTGAACGATCCCGTGCGTGGCTCGCCCTCCACCGGAAACTGGCCCGCCTGGATCAGGCCCGACTGGAAGCGCAGGAGAAAGCGGACCGCCTCAGCAAGCGGAAGGCGGATTTCGCGAGCCGCGTCCAGCAGGGCAAGGAGGATCGGGAAATCGCCAAGGCCCTGGCGTGGGGCTTCGCTCACCAGGGAACGAAAGATCCTTCCGCCACCTCCAAGGAAGCCGCCAAGTCCACCCTCCTGGCCCTCAAGCGTTACACGAGCGACCAGCGCCGCCTGGCGGACTTCTCCAAGCGCGTCCAGGACGAGCAGGAGCTGGTGGAGGTCTATTCCGAGTGGGGCACCCTGGTGTGGAACCACCGGCGTTCAGCCCTGCATTCGATTCTGGAAGGGGTCCTCTGGATCCTGGGCATCGTGCTCGTCGCCCACCTGGGTGGTCGTTTGGTGAAGGCCCGAAGCGAGCAGAAGTCCGCCAAATCCAGCGGGGCCCTCCGCACCCTGCTGACCTTCTCCCTCTACGCCACGGCCGCCATCGCGATCATCTTCCTGATCGTCGGGATCCCGGCCCAAGCCTCCACGGTCTTCGGCCTGGCAGGCGCCGGCCTCACCGTGGCCATGAAGGACTTCATCGTGGCCTTCTTCGGCTGGTTCGTCCTCATCGGAAAGAACGGCATCCGCGTGGGCGACTGGGTGGAGATCAAGGGCGTGGGCGGAGAAGTGGTGGAAGTGGGCATGCTGCGCACCATCCTGCTGGAGACGGGCAGCCTCAGCGACGCCGCCCATCCCACGGGCCGCCGCGTGGCCTTCGTGAACAGCTTCGCGGTGGAGGGCCACTTCTTCAACTTCACCACGTCGGGCCAGTGGATGTGGGACGAGTTGAAGGCCGTGATCCCCGCGGGCCAGGATCCCTATCCCATCATCGCGGGCATCCAGAAGCTCGTGGAGAACCAGACCCAGCGCAACGCCAAGGAAGCCGAAGCCGAGTGGCAGAGCGTCGCCAAGAAGTACAAGGTGCAGGCCTTCTCCACGGTGCCCGGCCTCCAGGTAAACCCCGTGGTCGGCGGAATCGAAGTGCGGGTCCGCTACATCACCCGCGCCTACGAAAGCCATGAAGCCCGCAAGACCCTGAACCAGGCCGTGCTCGATCTGCTTCACGGGAAAAGTTAGCCCGCCTTAAAACAGGATAGACAGGATGAAGAACCGCTTTTCATCCTGTCTATCCTGTCCATCCTGTTAAATGACTCTTAGATTCAGAGCCCCCGCCCGGCACTCTTGCCAGCGCAGCGCAGATCTTCGCAGGCCTGCTTCACGCGGGCGGCCATGCTGCTCTCAGCCTTCTTGAGGTAGGGACGGGGATCATAGGCCTTCTTGTTGCCCACTTCGCCATCCACCTTCAGCACCCCGTCGTAGTTCTTGAACATGTGGTCGGCGATGGCGCGGGTGAAGGCGTACTGGGTGTCGGTGTCGATGTTCATCTTGATGACGCCGTAGTCCAGGGTCTCGTGGATCTCCTCGAGGCTGGAGCCGGAGCCGCCGTGGAAGACAAGCAGGCTGGAGGCGCCCGCGAAGGCCTTGGCGATGGCGGCCTGGCCATCCCGCAGGATCTTGGGGGTGAGCTTCACGTTGCCGGGTTTGTAGACGCCGTGCACGTTGCCGAAGGTGGCAGCCAGCATGTAGGTGCCCAGGGGGTTGAGGGCCTTATGCACTTCCACCATGTCCTCGGGGGAGGTGTAGAGCTTGTCCTTGGCAACGCCGCTGGTGTCGTGGCCGTCTTCCTCACCGCCGACGATGCCCGTCTCCACTTCGAGGATGATCTCCGAGGCGGCGCAGCGCTTGAGCAGCTCCACGCTCTTGGCGATGTTCTCGCCCAGGGGCAGCTCGGAGCCGTCGAACATGTGGGCGTTGAAGAGGTTGCCCTTACCCGCGGCCCGGCGCTTTTCGGTGGCTTCGATGAGGGGCAGGACGAAGGTGTCCAGGTACTTGGGATGGCAATGGTCCGTGTGCAGGGCCACGTTCACGTCGTACTCGGCGGCCATGAGGTGCACGTACTCGGCCATGGCGATGGCGCCCTTGGCCATGGACTTCACGCCCTGGCCGCTGAAGAACTCGGCGCCGCCGGTGCTCACCTGGATGATGCCGTCGGCATTGGCCTCTTTGAGGCCCAAAAGCACGGCGTTCACCGTCTCCGTGGACGTCACGTTGAAGGCGGGGTAAGCGAACTTCCCGTCCTTCGCGCGCTGGAGCATCTTCAGGTACTGCTGGGGAGTGACGACAGCCATGACTCGCCTCACACAAAGAAGGTGCTAATTTCACCACGGGATGCGATATTTTACAAGCATCTAAGGAGCGACACATGGACCGGAAGGTGTGGATTGGAACAGGCGCTGGCCTCCTGGTGGGCTTCATCGTGGGCGCGGCCGTAGGCTCGAATCGCACGCCCGATGCTTCCCGCCTGGCCCCTCCCCCGGCGACCCCGGCCCCCGCGCCCCAATTCCCCCAGATGCCTCCTCAAGGGGACATGCCCGGCGCCATGCCAAGCGGCATGGGGGCCCCGGCACCCGACATGGCTCAGATGCAGCAGCGCATCCGGGTGGCCGAGGCCATGGTGGCGGCCGAGCCCAAGAATCTGCAGGCCTGGATCGCCCTGGGCAATGACTACTTCGATACCCGGCAGTTCCAGAAGGCGGTGGACGCCTACGGCAAGGCGTTGACCCTGGATCCCAAGAATCCCGACGTCCTCACGGACCAGGGCGTGATGTACCGCGAGCTCAAGCAGTACAACAAGGCCATCGACAACTTTGAAAAGGCCAACAAGCTGAATCCCAAACACGCCCAGAGCCTGCACAACCTCGGCGTGATCTATTCCGAGGATATGCACCAACCCGAGCGCGCCATCAAGGTGTGGACGAAGATCGTCAACGACTTCCCCGGCACCCCCCAGGCCGAGAAGGCCCGGCAGGCCCTGGAAGGGCTCAAGGGACACAATCACCCCTGAGGACTCTAGGCTCTGGGCTATAGGCTCTAGCTGATTGCGACCCGTGGCTTCAGAACGGATGGGTCGCAACCAGCTAGAGCCGAAAGCCTATAGCCCATAGCCTAAAGCCGGTGGCTCAGGCCGTCGGCGCCGCGTCCACAACGCCATAGATGTTGTCCCGCTGCCAGGGTTCGAAGCCGGCGTCGCGGATGAGGCGGATCATCTCGCCCTTGTTCACGTTGTAGCAGGTGCCCGCGGCGCTCACGACGTTCTCCTCGAGCATGAGGGAGCCCATGTCGTCGCAGCCGTAGGCGAGGGCCATCTGCCCCGTCTTCTTGCCCATGGTGACCCAGGAGCTCTGCACGTGGGGCACGTTGTCCATGGTGATGCGGGCCACGGCGATGGTGCGGAGGTACTCGGTGTCCGTGGGCTTGGGGATCTTGCCTTCCCACACGGTGTGGCCGCTCTGGAAGGGCCAAGCGGCGAAGGCGGAGTACTGGCCGCCGTTGTTCCGCGCGAGGCTGCGATCCTGCTGATCCCGGATGGCCATGAAGTGCTCGACGCGCTCGGCCATGGTTTCGGTGATGCCGTACATCATGGTGGCAGTGGTCTTGAGACCCTCCTCGTGGGCGGCCTCCATCACTTCCAACCATTTGTCGGGGCCGCCCTTCAGGGGCGCGATCTTCTTGCGGATGCGATCCACGAGCACTTCGGCGCCGCCACCGGGGATGGAGCCCAGGCCCGCGGCCATGAGGTCCGCGATGGTCTTGCGCAGGGTCTGGCCACTGAGCTTGGCCATCATCTGGATCTCCACGGGGGAGAATCCGTGCACCCAGATGCCGAGGTCGTGCCGCAGGTAGTGCACGAGGTCCAGGTAGTACTCCCATGGCAAATCGGGATTCACGCCGCCCTGCAGCAGGAAACCGGTACCCCCCAGGGCCTTGGTCTCATCGGCCTTCTGCTTCAGCTGCTCCTTGGTGAGCGTGTAGCCGCGCTTGTCGCCGGGCTTGTGGTAGAAGGCGCAGAAGGTGCAGTAGACATTGCAGAGGTCGGTGTAGTTGACGTTGCGATCGATGATGAAGCTGACCCGGGTGGGGTCATTGTGGCGGTGCTTCACGGCCGTGGCGGCCAGGGAGAGCTCGGCCAGACTGGCGTGCTCCAGCAGGTGCAGGGCCTCAGCGGCATCCACGCGCCCGCCGGCCACCACCTTGTCCACGATCTCCGCGGTGCGGGTTCCTTCCATCACCAGGCTCATGGGGCCCCCCTCAAAGTTCGCCCGCGCCGGAAGGGCGCGGGCGTCCTGATTGCTCGATCAATCTAAACGTCGTAGCCCATGATCTTCAGGCAGCGGCGGCAGACGCACTCCTGGCCTTCGATCCCATGGTTGAAGTGGGAGAGCACGTACTTGCTCCGGCACTTCTCGCAGACCTGGGTCGGCTCGGTGGTGTCCTTGGGGGCGTAAAGGTGGGTGGGATCCGGCATGGCAAGCTCCGAAGATCCTAAGGATAACGCGAATTCCGGAGACTCCCAGGCCCCAACGGAAAGGGGGCCCGAAGGCCCCCTTTCCAAGGTGCCCTGCAGCAGACCTTCTACTCTTCTTCCTCGACCACCAGGGCCGCGGCCTTGTCGCCGTTCTGGATGCGGGTGGATTTCTTATCGAGGGTCTTGTGGGCCTGGGCTTCGAGCTTGTCGATGGCCTGATTCAGGCTGCCATACATGTCCTGGGTCTCGGCGGAGGCCACCAGGCTGGCGCTGCGGGTCTTCATGGTGATTTCGGCGATGTGCCGATGCTGCTTCTCGACCTTGAGGATCACGTGGACGTCGATGACGTCATCGAGGAAGGAGGCGAACTTGTCCAGCCGGGACTGGGCATGCTGCTTGAGAGCTTCGCTAAGCTCAACGTGGTGACCGGTGAAATGGACCTTCATTTCACACTCCTGGAAAGGGCCCGCGGGCCCGGGTTAGTGCATAGAACCCGCACCCCTTGGGGGGATCCGGATTTGGAAGAGCAGCTTGTCATGGACGGCTTATCGGCGGCGGCGTTTGGAAGCTGGAGCAATCTTCAGTTCCTCGCGGTATTTGTTGACGGTGCGACGAGCTACGGTGATTCCATCCCTTCCCAGGAGGGCACTGATGGCTTCGTCGGAAAGGGGCTTGGCGGGGTCTTCAGCCTGGATAAGGGCCTTGATCTTGTGCTTGACCACGGTGGCTGAAACATCCTCCCCCGAATCTGAGCCCAAACTGGCTGAAAAGAAGTAATTGAGATCAAAAAGGCCCTGGGGGGTGTGGATGGTCTTGCTCTTCACCACGCGGCTGATGGTGCTTTCGTGGAAACCCGTGGCCTCGGCCACATCCCGCAGCACCATGGGCCGGAGCCCCTCGATGCCCCGCTCCATGAATTCCTTCTGAAGGTCCACAATTTGGGCGGAGACGCGCAGCACGGTGCGGTTGCGATCCTCCACGCCCCGGATGAAATCCCGGGCGCTGCGGAAGCGATCGCGGATGAAATCTTTATCGGCCTTGGCATCGGAGGCGTTCAGGAAACTGCGGTATTCACCACTCACCTTGAGGCGCGGTAGGCCCTCGTCGTTGAGGTACACCTTCCAGTTGCCATCCTCGCCCTTGAGCACCACCACGTCGGGCTTGACCACCCGCTCCGCTTCGCCGCCGTAGGCGCGGCCCGGGGCGGGATGGAGGTGGCGCAGCATCTCCATGGCGTGGGTGAGTTCCTCCTCCAGGCAGCCCAGGGCCTTCCGGAGCTTCCCGCTGTCCCGCTGCATGAGCAGGTCGCCGTGGTTCTTGATGATGCGTACGGCCAGATCATCAGGCTCGGCACCGGCATGCCGGAGCTGGAGCAGCAAGCTCTCCTGCAAGGTGAAGCAGCCGATGCCGCTGGGATCGAACTCCTGGAGCACGTCCACGGCCCAGCGCAGCGCCTCGGGTTCCACCTGCATGTCCAACGCCAGGGCATCCAGGTTCGTTTCAGCGGCGCTGTCCGGATCCATGCGCAGGAAGCCCTTGGCATCCAGGCGGTCGATGAGCCGTTCCACCAGGAGCGCGCGGGGATCATCAGGGTCCAGGGTCTGATAGAGCTGGCCCAGCAGGTGCTCCTGCAGGGTTTCCGTGGAGCTGAGGCGCTCCTCCCAACTCATCTTCTCGTCGTCGGGCAGGTTGGAGGTGCGGGGCAGATCGCCATCCCAGCTGTTCTCCGCGCCCATCTCGATCTCCTCGACCTGGGCGACTCCCTCTTCCGTGAACTTCTCCAACTGGTCCGCATCGATCTCCTGGCCCTCGGAGGCCATGGCGAGGGCATCGAGGTCCACGGTGGTGACGTTTTCAGGCAATTCCACGCCCTCGGACACCTGATCCGGGTTGGGCTCGGAAACCTGGCAATCGTGGCCTTCTTCGATGGCTTGGAGGCTGGGCACCTCGTCGCCGTCGTCCGCCAATTCCAGGAGGGGATTCTCCTCCAGCTCCTTTTCGATGGTCTGCCCCAGCTCCAGCAGGTTCATCTGCCACAGCTTGAGCTTCAGCTGCATGGCCGGCGTCAACGCCAGGGTCTGGCTCTGAGCCAGACGCTGCGAGAGGAAGGGACCTTGAGCCATGTTAGGAGCCTAGCCTAGATCCAATTTGAACCGATCGCCCAGGTAAACCCGGCGAATGTCGGGATCTTCCGCGATCTCATTGGGCAGTCCATGTTTGAGGATCATTCCATCGGCCAAGATATAGGCGCGATCAGCGATCTGCAAGGTTTCCCGCACGTTGTGATCCGTGATAAGCACGCCGATTCCCCGGGCCTTCAAATCGGCGATGAGGCCCTGGATCTCCGAGACGCTCTTGGGGTCCACACCCGCGAAGGGCTCATCCAAGAGCATGATCTTGGGCTCGGTGACGAGGGCCCGGGCCAGCTCGCAGCGGCGACGTTCGCCGCCCGACAGGCTGCGGCCATGGGTGTGCCGCACCTTCTGAAGGTGAAATTCCTCCAGCAACTTCTCGCAGCGGGCGATCTGCGCCTCCCGGGGGATGGGCTGTAGCTCCGCCAGGGCCATGAGGTTCTCCCACACCGTGAGCCCGCGGAACACGCTGCTCTCCTGGGTGAGGTACCCGATGCCGAGCCGGGCCCGGCGGTGCATGGGAGAGGTGGTGAGGTCCTCACCCATCCAGGTGATGCGGCCTGAATCCGGGGCTTCCACGCCCACCACCATGTAGAAGGTGGTCGTCTTGCCCGCACCGTTGGGGCCCAGCAGGCCCACGACCTCGCCGGGGCACACGTACAGGCTCACGCCGCGCACCACGAGGCGCTCGCCATATTGTTTCTTGAGCTCGGTGGCCTCAAGCCGGGGGGTGGTTTCCATGGTCCCTATTCCTATCACGAGTCGCCGCCGGGACCCGAAGCCGTGGCTCCGAGCCCCCGCACGCGGCCATGCCAGCGCACGGCCCGGGCTGCAGGTTCCAATTCCAGGGCATCCCCCTGCCCTTCACCCAGCCGGCCCCGAAGGCTCACGGCGCCCTCGGCCTTCACCAACTGCACCGCACGACCGGCACCCAGCTTGAGCACCACCCGCTCCGCCAGGAGTCGCCACCCCTGCCCCTGCACTTCCACGCCACCCGTCAGGCGGATCTCGGTGGCATCGCTCTCACCCAGGGCCGCCCGAAGGGTGAGTTCCCCATCGGTGGCGGACAGGGCCCCGCTGAGGCCCTCGGGGAACTCCAGCCGATCGCCCTTGCGCAGGATCCGATTGCCCGACAGCCGCTCCCGGAGGCGGGACCAGGTGGCCGGCCTTCCCGTCAGCGTCCACTGGGCGTCTTCCCACACCAGCGTGGCCCCACGCAGGGACCCGCCATTGTTGAAGCTCACGAGCACCGGCCCCTCGAAGGTCCAGGCCCGGGGGCTGCCCTGACCGGCACCTGCGCTGAAGGTGCCTTCCTCGGCCCGACCCACCACGGGGCCCGGCATGCGCCACTTCCGGCTGCGGCGATCGAGATCCATGCGGGTGGCGCCCAGGGATCGGCGCCCCCACGTGAGGAGGGGTTGCGCTTCGGCGCGCGCCCAGCCCTGGCCCAGGTCCGCGGGCATTTCCGAGCCCTGGCCTTCACGCAGAAGCACTCGGGGGGCCTGCAATTTCAGCCGCTGCCCGTCCAGGGTCTGCTCCCAGGCGACGCTGCCTTCGAGCCGCAGGCCGGCGGGGGACCAGCGGACGCCCATGGATTGCAAGCGCTCTTCCCCCTCCGGCGCCTGCCGACGGGCCTTGAATCCCCGGAGTTCCACCTGTTGCAAGGGCTTCCCGGGCGTGGGCCGATCCGCGCGGCCCCCTTCAGCTTCACCATTCCAACCATCCAGCCGCGTGAAATGGAGGATGCCGGGCCAGCTGACGGAGCCCGGCAACAGCTCGGCCTTTTGGGCCTCCACGTGTCCATCCACGAGCTGGGCCCGGACGCCGGTCAAGCGCCCGCTCTGCAGCCCCGCATCGGCCTCCAGCCGATCCGCTTCCAAGTGACGGAGCGTCGGTTCGCCCTCCGCATCCCAGATGACGGGGCCCTGATTTACCCGGATCAGGCCATCGGCCTCCCGGGTCCACCCTGCGGGGAGGTGCCACACACCAGGGCCCGCGCCCTGGAGGCCGTGCCAGGTGAGCGGGGCCATGGCCTCCCACCGGCCGGCATTCCAGCGCAGGGCACCGCCCTTGCCCTCCATCAGGCCCTTGCCACCGCTGCCCCCCAGCGCGTCCATGCTCTCCAGGGCCAGGGGCGCATAGAGCAGCCAGGCGCCATCCTTGCGCTTGGCCTCAGGGGATTTGAACTTCCAGCGGGCGCGGCCTTCGTCCAATTCACCATCGACGCCCCCCAGGCGCAGGTTCTGCTCCTCGCCCTGGATGGTTTCGTAGCGCAGGGTGAGTTTGTTGTCGCCTTGAAGCTCCGTCAGCGTGCCCAAGGTGCCCCGGATTCCGGGTTCAAAAAGCCCCAGTCCGCCCGAGGAAGCGAGGCTCCGGGGGCCCACGGCCAACTGCAGGCCTGTGACGCCCAGGGTGAGCCCCAGCACGCCCCAGCCCGCCCAACGCCATACGGGATCCCGGGGCGGCGGCAGAGAGAGGCGCCTCATGGCAGCCTTCCTTCCACCAGCCAGCTGCGGCCCCAGCGCACTTGATCTTGAGGTGTAGCGACCAGCCGGAGCACCTCGCCAGGCGCCAGGGGCCCGCTGCGTTCGGCCCCGAAGAACCAGGTGACGGACTCTGCGACGCCCTTGAGCTTGAGCTTCCAGTGCCCTTCGCCAAAGACCTTCACCGGTTCCGCCAGGGCGCCCTCCAGGCCCGCCAGGGGCACGGGGAAGCCTTGGCCCCAGGGCTCCAGGGCGGCCATGGCCGCTGCATCCGGGAAGCCCTGCGAGCCCCAGGCATCGATTACGCGTTCCACCGAGGGCGCCCGCTGGGCCTGCTCGGCGGCGCCCTTTTCGAAGCACTGCCGAACGAAGGCCAGGTGGCCCAGGGAGAAAGTCATGCCCGCCGCCAGGCGATGCCCGCCCCCACTGCGCAGGAAGGGCTTGGCCTGCTCCAACAGGAGGGTGAGATCGAAACCATCCGGCGCCCGCAAGGAGCAGTGGGCAACGCCATCGATCACCGTACACACCGCCGTGGGCTTACCAGAATCCCGCATGCGGGAGCCGGCGACGATGCCGATGACACCCTTGTGGGCCTCGGCCTCAAGCACCAGGTCGAAGGCCTCCGGCCCCGGCGCAGGCAGGCGCTGGGCCAACTCCCGTTGGGTGCGGCGGCGCTCCTGGTTGAGCTCCTCCACCCGGGTCATCAGGGTTTCGGCTTCCTTCGCATCCCGGCAGAGCAGGAGGCGCACCGCGTCTTCCGCGCCGCCCATGCGCCCCACGGCGTTGAGGCGCGGGCCCACACCGAAGGCGAGATCCTGCCCCGTGGGGCGTGCTTCGATGCGGGCCGCTTTGAGGAGCGCTGCCAGGCCGGGACCGTTGGCCCCCGCCAAGGCCTCAAGGCCGCGCCGCACCAGCAGGGCGTTCTCCCCCTTAAGGGGCACCATATCCGCCACGGTGCCGATGGCCACCAATTTCAGCAGGCCGTCGAGAAACGCCGCGTCCGCCCCCGTGGGCACGGGAACGGCGCCGAGGAGCGCCTGGGCCAGCTTGAACGCCACGCCCACCCCCGAAAGCCACGGATTGGCGTAGCTCTCCAGCAGCGGGTGCACCACGGCGCAGGCGGGCGGCAGCTCTGCGCCCAGGGCATGGTGATCCGTAATCACCCATTCCAGCCCCAGCTCCGCACTGGCCTTCACTTCGTCGACGCTGCGCACGCCGCAATCCACGGAGATGATGAGCCCGGGGTTCCTGGATTCCTGCAGCTCTCGGATGCAGTCCAGGTGCAGGCCGTAGCCATCGTTGAAGCGGTTGGGGATGAAGAAGTCCACCTTCGCGCCCAGCTTCTCCAGCACCCGCATGAGCAGGGCTGTGGCCGTCACCCCATCCACGTCGTAGTCGCCGTAGATGGTGATGCGTTCGCCGCCTTCGATGGCCTTGCGGATGCGCGCCACGGCAGCATCCACACCGGGCAACAGGTGGGGATCTGTGCTGCGGGCCCAGGTGGCGTCGAGGCGCCAGGCCAGCTCCTCGGGCTCATCCACGCCCCGCATCCAGGCGAGCCGGGCGGCGCCTTCCTCCAAAGCCCAGGCCTGCCCCAGCTTGAGCCAGGGCCTCAGGCCAGCCGGAGCCTCACGGCGCAGGCGCCAGGCGGGGGGAACACTCACCCAACCGAACCCATCTTGGCGAACTTTTGGTAGCGCTCTTCCACGAGGGCTTCGGCGCTGAGCTCGGCCAATTCCCCGAAGGCTTCCACGACGGCTTCCTTGAGGAGCGCCGCGGCCATGTCGTGATCGGAGTGGGCCGCGCCCAAAGGCTCCTTCACGATGGTGTCGATGACGCCCAGGTCGAGCAGGCGGGGAGCGGTGAGGCGCAAGGCCTCGGCAGCCTTGGGGGCCTGACTCGCATCCTTCCAGAGGATGGAAGCGCAGCCTTCGGGGCTGATCACGCTGTAGATGGCGTTCTCCATCATCATCACGCGGTCGGCCACGCCCAGCGCTAGGGCGCCTCCGGAGCCGCCTTCGCCGATGACCACGGCCACCACGGGCACTTCCAGCTTGGCCATCTCCAGAAGGTTGCGGGCGATGGCTTCGGCCTGGCCGCGCTCCTCAGCGTCTACGCCGGGATAGGCACCGGGCGTATCGATGAGGCAGAGGATGGGACGTTGAAATTTCTCCGCCATCTTCATGAGGCGCAAGGCCTTACGGTAACCCTCAGGCTTGGGCATGCCGAAGTTGCGCAGGATCTTCTGCTTGGTGTCCCGGCCCTTCTGCTGGCCGATGATCATCACGGGATTCCCATCGATCCAGCCGAGGCCGCCGACGATGGCCGCGTCATCGCCGAAGCGGCGATCGCCATGGATCTCTTCGAAGCGTTCACAGATGCGTTCGATGTAATCCAGGGTGTAGGGGCGCTTGGGGTGGCGCGCCAGCTGGGCCCGTTGCCAATCCGTGAGGTTGTGGCTGAACTCGGTGCGAAGCTTTTCAAGCTTCTTGCCAAGTTTTTCCCGTTCCTTCGCCTGGGAAGGATCCATCTCCATCGACCGGATCTGGGCTTCCAGTTCCAGGATCGGTTTTTCCAATTGGGCGAGATCGAGAGGCTGGTCGCTCATGCGGTCCTACTTGTGGTCAGCCCCCAGTGTAGCCTAGGAGTCTGTCCTCAAACCCACGTGTGCCGCGACGACGCCAGGCGCGAGGCTTCGCAAGGAATTGCCCTCGGGGCAATCGCCTGGCGGCGTCCCTTCGGGCTGGGGCGGCGGGAGGCCCCAGCTGCGTCAGGCTCGAATCGCATGGAACCACCATGCTCATCTCGCCTTCCATGCGAGGCACCTCCCGGCGCTCCCAGCGCGGCACACGTGGGTTTGAGGGCAGACTCCAGGGACCAAAGGCCTTGCCACTGCTTGGGAACCGACCCAGCCTGGGGTGCATCCAGCCCATGGAGGTCAACGTGATTCCCATGCTTTTGCTCCCCGCACTCGTGCTCCAAACCCCTGAATCCAAGGCGCCCCTGCCCATCCTCGAAGCCAAGGACCTGCCTGCCGCCGCCCGGGGCCCCATGCCCCCTCCGGGGCCGGACCCCGGAGCCGATCGCGGCACGCTGGGCGTTTCCCGCCAGATGGCGCGCCGGGGGCCCTCGATCCCCGCCCTCCAGCTCCCCGCCGGCTCCGTCCGGGTGAAGGACAAGGTTCCCGACATCAGCGGGTGGCGGGCTTACGCCATCGAGGTGGCGCCCGAGGAAACGGTCAAGGTGCAGGTGGTGGCCGGCCGGAAGGCCTGGTTCAGGGTGTTGGGCGTCAACGCCTGGGGCCGGACCGAGAAGGGCCTGTTGCAGAACAAGATCCCTACCGGCGAACCCATGGCCACGTACATCAACCCCTCGAAGGAATCCCGCACCATCTATTTCATCGTCGATACCACCGACGCGAACATGCTGGGGGATCCCTTCGAAGTGGAGGTCACTCGGAGCCGTTGAACTCCGTCAGGGCGCGGCCTTGAACGCGAGGCCATCCTCCCGCAGGGACTTGATGAGGGTCCGATCCTTCTTCCATTCCTGGAGGCCCTTGTCGCGCTGATCGAAGTCGAACCGGGCCGATTTGTAGCGGTGATCCAGGCTCAATTCCAGCAGGCTTCCGGCCTCGGTCGGCTTGGAGGCAGCTTTCCAAGAAAAGGCACGGAAGGGCGATTCGCCCGTGCGCTCTGGAAGCAGCGGTGAGACCTTCGAAGGCACCTTCACTACCGCGTGGTAACTCACTTCGCCAAAGGCATCCAAGGCCACCGGATATTTTCGGGCCACTCCGACCTTCTGGATGAGGGCGAAGGGGTAGGGAAGGCACCAGGAGGCCATCTCGAATTCGCCCCCATTCCGACGGAATCCATCGGGGTGGGTGACTTTAAGATCCACTTCGAAGGGACGGGTCAAATCCAGCGGATCACCCAATCGCAGCACTTCCACCTGGGCTGTGGCCGGCAGATCGAGCCTCCTTCCCATGATCGCTTCCCGAACCCCCTTTGACCCGCCCTGGTGGGCGATGGATCGGAGGCCCCAATAGTTACCGGTCTCCTGGAGCTTGAGGGTGGCCTTGAGCTGGCTCCCCTGCACCTCGCCTTCCAGCTCGACCTGCAAGCGATCCATCAGGATGGCCTTGTCAGGCACGGTCACCCACAGCGCACCTTCAGGCAGGCAGATCATGAGTTTGCGGCCGCGGTGACCAGATCCCAAATGGCCCAGAGGCGTCAGGGGATCCGTGGGATCCACGAGGAGGAAACGCCCCTTGGCGGTTTCCACTTCAGCCGGAAGGCCCAAGGTCGAATCCAAACGGACCGCGGAGATGACGTGATTGAAAACCGGGAAGGGTTCCTGCTGAGGTTCGATTTCGCCCGTCACGATTCGAGCGAGTGCGGGGACGGAAGCAAATCCCAACCCCTTCGCCTCGGCCATGAAGAAGGCGGAGAGATCCTTGCAATCCCCGTAGCGCTTGCGGCCCACTTCCAGGGCCTGCTCAGGCACCCATCCCCGCTCGGGGGTCAAGTAAACCTGTTTATAAGTCAGGGACCGCCCCATCCAGGACCAAAGAGCCTTCAAGCCTTCCAGGCCCTTCCGCCCTTGCAGATCCGCCACGCCGGGTGCCGTCATCCCTGGAACGAAGTGATCGTGGTTCCACCGCGCCATCTCATCCCAGGAGCCCCACATGCGGCCAATGGGCAGGGCCGGATCCAGGAACCGCACTTGAACGACGGGGAGCACATTGGAGAGGTGGGGATGACCGCCCTCATCCTTGGGTAGGGCCGGCACATCGAAAACGCGCAGACCAAAGGCACCCAGGGCCTCCGTCTTGGCGATCCAGGGTTCGAAGTGGCGGCGATCCAGCTTGACCTCCACGGACTGGAGGTTCGTGAACCAGCCCTCCTTCTTGGCCACCTCCAACTCCCATCGGCGCACCGGTACAGACTCCATGGGCGACACATCGGCGATGGGCCCAAGGGGGCTTTGCACGGATTCAAGGGACTCGAAGGCGATGTAGCTTCCCTTCACCACCCGATCCAGAGCGGCACCGGTGAGCGTGGCCGTGCTGAAGTCCGCATCCGATGCGTCGTTCATGGTGATCACGCTGTCGGAATCCAACTTCACCAGCTCGTTATCCGGCCGAAGGTTCCACCCTTTCACCTTCTTCACTTTGCTGGCCTTGCCGCCCAGACCATGGAGCACGAACACCCCCTGGCCCACGCCCCGTTCGGTGAGGACCTTCACCAGCCGGAACCGCCGTTGACGAATTTCACCGTTGCCGGTGTAGGCGATCTCGGTGCGATCCAGCAACACCCAGGCATCGACCTCCCCGGGCGCCGCAGCATCGGGCGGTAGCATCGCCGCCTGCACCGCCCAATCGGGAAGCTTGGAGATGTTTTGGGCCGAGAGGATGGCCGGGGCGGCCAGGAGGAATACAAGCGCTGGCGTTCGCATCAACTTGCCTTTGAAAGGGTCACTTGGAGCCGGCAGACTTCTTCGACCCACGAAAGGAACGTCTTGAACTCACTCCAGCCATTGGGACCTGAGCTGATCGCCGTGACTTCCACTTGAAGCGTGACTTTACCCAGCCCGGTCGATTCATCGAAGGTCGGCAGCCACGAGACCTTCCCGAAGGAGTTCGATTTCTTGATCTCGAGATGGGAACCCATTGTGTAACCTTTGGGAACTTTGAAGGTGGAAACCGCGACTTGAGTCGAGAGGTAAGGAAGCACGATCGGGGCAGTGCGGCTCTCCTCCAGCTTGGCTGGCACCCATAGCGGCCATGGCATCCCTGGGAAGGGATCCACCACACGGTTGCGCCCGCTCTCCCGCTCCAGCATGCCCTTGAGCTGCCAGGTCACGCTGGCCTTGGCGTCAGAGGTGTTCTTGACCTCGGCCAATTCTACCTTGAGGTTCTTCAGGGCCTTTTCAAACTGCTCCTTGAGCAGACGTGACTGTTCCTTGGGCTCAAGTGCCAAGTAATGGTTCCGCTCCACAAATTCCGGGTATCCACTGAAGCTGGCGTTCACGCTGAATCCATCGCCTTCATCCGAAAGGTCCAAGGCATAGGTGTATTGCTTTGTGTTGAGGCTGCTGACCAAGCCCCCCACAGTTCCCCGCGTCGGTTTCCAATCCTTGGTGTCGACGATAAGGGCTGGAACCGCGGTGTAGTCGGGATGCACCACGCCCGGTGTTGCGAATCGTAGGGTCGGATCGAACCAAACCGTCCCAACCCCGGGTTCATCGATGCCCAGGAGGTCCTTGTTGAACTGCCAGAGGTTCAGCACACTCCAATCAAAGATCGTGATGTCACGATCGGGCACCTTGGCCAATTTCGGGTTCAGGCCCGCATCTCGAAGCAGGTGGAAGAAGAGCAGGCGCATCCCTTCGCCATTGGTCTTGCCGATCTTCGCGGCCTTTGCGAGATCCTTCGCCTTGAAGTCGTCCCAGAAATCCTTCGGAATGAGGGCTGATTCCGCGTAAGTGGCATGCCAGAGATTGGCGATGCGCGCGTCGAGGCGTGCGAGCAATTCTGTCGCCGCTCGTACCGGCGTCGGGGGAAGGTTGGCGGTGAGTTCCTTGGAGAGGGTCTTGTAAGCTCCACCCCGATCAATGGCTTCCTCGTAGTCCTCCCGAATGTAGGACTTGGCAGACTCCTTCCAATACTCATCTCCACCATTACGGGCAACACCTCGCAAATTCTCGGGCTGCCAGAACAGCACGAGGGTGGGGAGGCGAAGGGTCGGGCGAATGCTGTAAGGAGGAGTCTCCCGCGCCGCGACATTCCGGAAAGTCAGCCTCCGGTAACCGCTGGAATCGGACGACTCAGGAGGAGTTCCCCCTCCTGGGTTCAGGCTCCAGGCCAAAGGAAAGGGTCTCCCCACCTCGATCACCAGGACCTGGGTCGGATAAGCGTTGGCAAGTACCCAACTGCCGAACAACCCATTGGAAAGCCGCCTGGGAAGGCCACCCACCAATCCATTGGCCGGTTCGGACCAGCTGAACTCCACCACGCAATCCGTGGTGACTCCCGGGGCCACGAGGTGCGTACTGCTCAAATCCCCGCTTCCGGATTGGATCCGACGTTCTGCAAAATCCTTCCGGCTGTTGAATTGAACCTGCCGACCATCGGGATAAATGGTGCGTCCTTTGATCCGAATGGCCCCTTGAGGCAGATCCGCGATCTCTGCAGCTTCCTTGCCGGCCTCTGCGAAAATTCGCACTCGATAAAGGTAATCGATGGTGGTGACCGCGAACCGCATCCGGTCCTCAAGCACCACCGCACCTTTGGGACCATCCTTGATCGCCCAGACCGCAGGAGGGATCGGGGCGAAATCATCTCCAGCCACAGCCGGGAACGCTATCAGCAGCGATAGAATGACTATCAGCGAGCGCCAGCCCATGAGATCTCCTACACGGTTCCAAAAACGGATGACACCATTCTTACAAGCCGCACTGAGATCAACAAGGGGAATGATCAATCTGAAATGTGCTTGCGATCAAGTTTAGATTTTAACCCCTACGGCTGGTGGATGGCTAAAAGTTACCGCCGCTGGTCTGAAAATGTAACAATTTCATTCATTTTGAGAGAACCACCTTTTGACGACATGCCTCATCGATCCATGAAAGAAATGCCCGGAATTCGTTCCATCGATCAGCGCCAGCGCTGATCGTGGTCACTTCAACCTTAAATTGAACTTTGCCTTGACCAGTTGTCTCGTCCACTGACAAAACCCATTGCACTGACCCAAAGGAATTTTGCTGCATGATGCCGGGATGGTGTGCAACCACATAACCTTTCGGAATATTGAAAGTTGAGATTCCGATTTGAGTAAGAAGGTACGGCAACACAATAGGTGCCGTGCGTACCTCATCCAATTTAGAAGGCACCCAAAGAGGCCAAGGCATCCCCGGGAATGGCACCACCAAGCGAGTTCGTCCAATTTCTGGCTCTTGGACCCCCTTAAGTCGCCAAGACACATTATTTCTAGGATCGATGGCGCTCTTGAATTCAGCATATTCGATCGAAAGGTTTTTCAAGGAATTCTCAAATCGGTCCTTGAGCATGCGCGATTGCTGGAGAGGTTCCAAATACATGCAGTGACTTCGTTCCAGATATTCCGGATAGCCCCCAAAATCGCTTTCGACGGTAAAGCCATCCGCCTCATCTCCTAAATTCAATGCATAGCGATAACGCAATACATTCAATATTGGAGATCTTCCCGAGATTATCCCTTTCTCGGGTTCCCACGTCTTTGAATTGATGATTAATGCCGGCACACCTCTGTATTTAGGTAATACCACTCCAGGCGTCGCATACCTCAGCGTCGGATCGAACCAAACCATCCCCACACCTGGCTCATCGACCCCGATCAATTCTTGGCCAAATTGCCAATAGTTCAATTCTCTCCATTCGAAAAAGGAAATGTCTCGATCAGGCACCAGGGCAATTTTGGGGTGGATCCCAGCATCCCTAAGCAAGTGAAAAAAGAGAAGGCGCATTCCCCGACTGTTGGACTTCCCGGTCTTTGCCACCGCATCAAAGTCCTTCACCACAAAGTCATCCCAAAATGTTTTGGGAAGGGCCGCCGCTTCCGCGAAGGTCAAATGGCTAAGGTTGGCGACTCGCGATTCCAGCCTAACCAATAATTCCGATGCACATTTGGCAGGAGAAGAGGGGAGGCCGGCGGTCAGCTGTTTCGAGAAAGCACTGTATGCCGCCCCTTTTTTGAATGTTTTCTCATACTCACGTTTGTAAACAATCTCTGCACATTCCTTCCAATATGAATCCGCGCCCGAACCCTCCTTATGCCCGAAATCAATTTCTTGATAGAACATCGCGAGATAAGGCGCATGAAGTAGCGGAAGCAAGCTGTATGGAGGATTTTCTAATGCTGGAAGATTTTTTAAAGTAATTCGTTTGTAACCGGAGGATTCCTCTGAATTGGTTTCGAACCCGCTGCCTGGATAGAAGACCCAGCCCAAGGGAAAGGGGTGTTTGATTTCGATGATCAAGGTCTGGATGGGATAAGTTCCCAAAAGTGTCCAGTGTGCAAATCGCCCTCGGGAATATCGATTGGGAAGACCCGTGCCGATGCCACCAGTAGGCTCAGACCAGCGGAGCTCCATGACGCAATCGGTCGTGATCCCAGGCGCAATCAGATGTGTGCGCCGCAAGTCGGCATTTCCAGATTCGATGGTGCGTTCGGCCATATCTTTACGATTGTTGAATTGAACTTCACGCCCATCTGGGTAGACCGTTCTCCCTTGGATGCCCTCTGCCGTGCTTGGCAGATCTTCAATTTCGGCCGCCCCACGCCCTTCTTCGGCAAAAATGCGCACCCGGTAAACGTGATCCACCGAGCTTACATTGAACCGGCGCCGGTCCTCCAATACCACCGCACCCTTGGGTCCTCCCTTCATCGTCCACACGGAAGAGGGGAGCGCCGCGAAACCTTCGCCACTGAAAACAGGGAAACTGGCTGCCACCAGGGGCAATATCAGTAATAGAGTCCGCACAATTAAGCCTCGCTGGAAGCGTCTGACACAATGCGTACAACTCTACCTTCATCTGCCAGGAGATCCTTCATCCGGGCAGCCCGCAATGATTGACCCGGCGTACCTGCCCAAATATTCGGACACCAATCCTGTGCACCCTTCCCCCTTCCCCATCCTCGGTCTCAGCGGCGGCATCGGCGCGGGGAAGAGTTTCGTCGCGGGCCGGATGGCCGCGAGGGGATGGGTCGTGATCGATGCGGATGCCTTGGCTCGGGAGGCCGTGGCGCCGGGATCCGAGGGGCTCGCCGCCGTCATTGAGGCCTTTGGCCCAGGTGTGCTGACCTCCGAGGGGGCCTTGGACCGCCCCGCCCTGGCCAGGGCCATCTTCGGAGATGAGTCGGCCCGCCGGCGTTTGGAAGGGATTCTCCACCCGCTCATCGAGGCGCTCCGGGCCGAACGCTTGGCCGCCCTGCCACCCGGCAGCAAAGGGGCCGTGCTGGACGCGGCCCTCTGGGTGGAAAGGAGCCGGGCTCACCACTTCGACGCCTTCTGGGTGGTGGATGCCCCGGAGGAGCTTCGATTGAGGCGCATCATGGCGCGGGACGGCATGGGCGAAGCCCAGGCCCGGGCCCGCCTGGACGCCCAGATCACCTCCCAGGAAAGGAACCTGCATGGGGACCTGGTGATTCTCAACGATGGACAGGACTTGGAGCCATTGCTGGACCAAGCGGAGTCCACCCTTCTGTCAAACTGGCAGACCTGCCGCCGGCGGAAATGGATCCTCGACATGAACGCACCCTTCAGCCCTGAAAACCTGCGCGCCATCCTGGAGACCCTCCTGGGCCGGGGAGGCGACTTCGCCGAGGTCTTCGTCGAGCAACGCAAGGCCTGTGCGCTCGGCATGGATGATGGGCGCATCGAGGATGTGCTGGCCTCCGACACTTTCGGCGTGTCCTTGCGCCTGGTAGAGGGCGAGACCACTCGCTTCGCGGACCTCATCGCGCCCTCGGTCGCAGAGCTGTTGGAAGCGGCGGGCCTCCTGGCCGCGCCCGGCAAGGGCTCCGCACTAGAGGTACCCGCCCTCCAGGAAGTGGCCGTGCCCACGCCCAGCCCCGTATCCCAGGATCCCACCACGGTGGCGTTGCCCGTGAAGGTGGCCCTCGTGAAGTCCGCCGAAACCCTCGCCCGCAAGCACGGCGAATCCCTCAAGCCCGGGGCCGTGAAGCAGGTGGCCGTAGGCTACGGCGACAACACCCAATCCGTGTGGATCGCCAGCGCCGAAGTGACGGGTTCCACCGTGGCAGGCACCCTGGCGCGGGATCACCGGGTGCAGGGCGTGCTCCGCGTGAGCGTCACCGCGGGCGATGGTGAGCAGCTCCAGACCGGCTACCAGGCCCTGGGGGAAACCCGCGGCTTCGAATTGTTCACCCCGGAGGCCGTGGCCAAGACGGTGAAGGAGGCGACGCGCCTGGCCCTTCAGGCCCTAGAAGCCCAGCCCGCGCCCGCCGGCACCTTCCCCGTGGTGCTCTCTAGCAGCGCCGGCGGCACGATGATCCACGAAGCCTGTGGTCACGGCCTTGAGGCGGATCTCGCCCTGGCGGGCATGAGCGCCTTCGCGGGCAAGCTCGGCGAGCGGGTGGCCGGCGACGGCGTCACCATCGTGGACGACGGCACCCTGCCCCACAAGCGCGGCAGCCAGGCCATCGACGATGAGGGCAACGCTTCCAGCCGTGTGGTGCTCATCGAAAACGGCATCCTCAAGGCCTACCTCCAATCCCGCAAGACCGCCCGCACCATGGGCGTGGAAGCCACGGGCAATGGCCGCCGCGAGAATTACCGCCACATCCCCATCCCCCGCATGCGCAACACCTTCCTCGCCGCAGGCACCGAGGCCCCCGAAGCCATCCTCGCGGACCTCGATCGCGGGCTGCTGGTGAAGCACATGGGCGGCGGACAGGTGGACACTGTCACCGGCAACTTCGTCTTCCAGGTCACCGAAGGTTACTGGGTGGAGAAGGGCGTCGCCCAATACCCCGTAAAGAACGCCACCCTGAGCGGCTGTGGCCCCGAAGTGTTGAAGCAGATCACGCGCATCGGCAACGACCTTGCCCACTTCGACATCGGCACCTGCGGCAAGGATGGCCAGGGCGTGCCGGTGAGCGACGCCCTGCCGACGATCCTGTGCCCTGCGCTGGTGGTGGGCGGTACCGCAGAAGCCCTGCCCAGCGTCCTGTGAGCTCCTCCCGCCTTGCGGTGGTGCAGGCCGACATCACCACCCTCGCCGTGGACGCCCTCGTCAACGCCGCGAACTCGAGCCTGCTCGGGGGCGGCGGGGTGGATGGGGCCATCCACAGGGCCGCGGGTCCGGACCTGCTGAAGGATTGCCAGGCCATCCGCAACGCCCAAGGCGGATGCCATACGGGCCAAGCGGTGATCACCGGGGGGCACCGGCTCCAGGCCCTGCACGTCATCCACACCGTGGGCCCCGTCTGGCAGGGTGGCACGCAGGGCGAGGATGAGCTGCTGGCTTCCTGCTACCGCACGAGCCTCGCGCTCGCCGAACAGCACCAATGCGATTCCGTCGCCTTCCCCGCCATCAGCACGGGGATCTTCGGCTTCCCCGCCGATCGCGCCGCCCACATCGCCGCCCGGGAATGCAAGGCCTGGCAGGCCTCCCACGAACGGCCCCAGCGCATCCTCCTGGTGGCCTACGATCCCGCCGCGATCCACCCCCTCCAAGCTGCCCTCGATGAGATCAACTGACATGACCGACGCCTTCCGCTCCCTCATCACTGAATCCCTGGAAGCCCAGCTCCAAGCGGGCATCGCCCATGCGATGGCCCAGGGCGCCGATGGGGCGGAGGCCTACGTCTCCGTGTCCCGCAGCCGCAAGGCCAAGGTGCGCAATGGCCAGCTGGAGGACCTCACCGCTTCCAAGCGCGGAGGCCTGGGCGTGCGCGTGATCCGCGGTGGCAAGACGGGCATCGCCACGAGCACGGATCTCTCTTCGGGGGATTTCCGCGCCCTCTTCAACACGGCCTGGGAGCTGAGTGCCCTGGGCGATGAAGATCCCTGGTTGCGCCAGGCGGATCCCTCGGGCTCGGACGATCTGCCCTCCCGCTTCGACGCCCGCACCGAGGCCCTCACCACCGACGACCGCATCGCCCGAGCTTTCGCACTGGAACAGGCCGCCCGGAACGCCTCTCCCAAGGTTTCGGCCGTGCGCGAGGCCAGCTGGGCCGACGGGGCCGGCGCCAGCCTCCTGCTCACCCAGAAGGGCGTGCGGGCCGCGGATCTCGGAACGTCATGCTCCGCCAGCATCGAATTGGCTGTGGCCGAGGGTGAAGACCGCCAGGCTTCCTGGCACTGGGACATGGCCCGACATCCCGATGGCTTTGATCTGGCCGCGGTGGGTCGCGAGGCAGCCCTCAAGGGCGAGCGCAAACTCAATCCCAAGCCCTTGCCCGCGGGCCGCTACCCCGTGGTGCTCCATCCCGAAGTGGCCGTGGACCTGCTCGGCATCGTGGCCGGCATGCTCAGCGCCGAGAGCGTGCTCAAGCAGCGCAGCCTCTTCGCAGGCAAGCTGGGCGAGCTCATCGCCTCGCCGCTCCTGACGCTGGTGGACGACGGCCGCCTCGTGTTGCCCGGGAACATTCCCGCGCTGGGCAGCGAACCCTGGGATGCCGAAGGCCTGCCCACCCGCCGCAACGTGCTCCTGGAGCGCGGCGTCCTGACGACCTACCTCCATACCCTCAAGACCGCCGCCGAAATGGGCGTGGCTCCCACCGCCAACGCGGGTCGCGGCCTCGGTTCCAACCCCGGGGTTACCACCTTCAACCTCGTCCCCACACCCGGCACCGACAGCGCCGAGGCCCTCTACGGCAAGGCGGGCAATGGCGTGCTCATCACAGAGATCATGGGCCTCCACACCGTGGATCCCACCAGCGGCGACCTCAGCGTGGGCGCCAGCGGCATCCGCATCCGGGATGGCGTGCTCGCGGAGCCCGTGGACAAGCTCACCTTCGCAGGCAACCTGAGGGACTTCCTCACCCGCATCGCCGCCCTGGGTAACGATACGCGTTGGTATGGCTCCAGCGTCGGTCTGAGCATCCTCCTGGAGGAGATCGCATTGGGCGGCGCCTAGGCCACCACACCCTGCGCCAGCGGGGAAAGCTGAAGTCGGATCCGGGGACGGGTCGATATCCACAGGTCCCCATGGATTGCCGGGCCCCTTGGAGTCGGAAGTCGAGTCCCTTCAGGCGGGTTCCGGAATGAACCATCCGTGGGGCACCCCGGGCTCGGGACCGATGGCTCATCCCTAGGTGATCCTTCGCCGGGCCCCGGTACCATGGAGGATCTGAGGTTTCCCATGTCCGTCGATGCCGCCCGCCCCTACCTGGCCTTCCCCCATCTGGAGCCGGAGCTTCGGGCCGATCTCGAAGCGTTGATGGCCAGAGTGGCCGCAGGAGAAGCCTCCGCCACCGAGGAACTCCAAGATCGATTCAGCGAGCCCCTGGCCTTCGGCACGGGTGGTCTCCGCGGCGTCATGGCCGCGGGCCTCAAGCGCATGAATGCCCCCAACGTGCGGCGGGCCACCCTGGCCTTGGCGGCGGTGGCCTCCAAGCGGGCGCCGGGACAAAAGGTGGCCGTGGTCGGCTTCGACACGCGCATCAATTCCGATGTCTTCGCGTTGGAAGCGGCCAAGGTTCTGGCCGCCGCCGGTTACACCGTCTACCTCGGTGGCCGCCCCCTTCCCACGCCCTTCCTCTGCTACGCCATGCGCGTGCTGGGCTCGGGCTGCGGCGTGATCATCACGGCCTCCCATAATCCGAAGGAATACAACGGCTACAAGGCCTACAACGAGCGGGGCGGCCAGCTGGTGGCGCCCTGGGATGCAGAGGTTGAAGCCGAGATGGGGCGCCTGCCCCTGGTGCCCGAGCCCCCCAAGGCCGATGCTGGCGCCATCCGCCCCATCCCCGCAGAGGTCGAGCGCGCCTACCTCCAGATGGGCATGGATCTGCTTCAGCACCCCAAGCCCTTCGAAGCCTCGAAGATCCTCTACACCCCCTTCCACGGAACGGGGGGTGCGTTCGTGCCTGAGCTCTTCAAGCTCGCGGGCCTGCCCCTCACCTCCAGCGCCTCCCAATCCATCCAGGATGGGAATTTCCCCACGGCGCCCCGCCCCAACCCCGAGGAGCTGGCGGCCTATCGCGCGCCGCTGCAGGAGGCTGAAGACCTGGGCATGGAAGTGTTGCTCTCCAACGATCCCGATGCCGATCGGATCGGCCTCGTGGCCAAACGGAACGGGGCCTGGGAGCTCATGAGCGGCAACGACCTCGCGGCCCTTACCCTGGATTACCTCTGCACCCAGAGGGGCCTCAAGGGTGTGGTGATCTCCACCGTCGTCACCTCCGACCTCATGGCCGAGGTGGCCCGCTTCCACAAGCTTCCCTTGATGTGGACCCTCACGGGTTTCAAGAACATCGCCGCCTGCATGGATCGCCTGGAGGAGATGAAGGAAGCTTACGCGTTCAGCGCGGAAGAGAGCTACGGCATGCTGCTGTCCCCGACCCTAAGGGATAAGGACGGAGTGACCGCCGCCCTGCTGGTGGGTGAAATGGTGGGTCATTTCAAGGCCCTGGGCATGGGCCCCTACGAGGCAGTGGCCGCCCTTCAGGCTCGGGTGGGGACCTTCCACAACCGGCTCGTGAACCTCGAGGATCCCCGCCCCGGCGGAGCCCAACGCTTCGCCGAAGCCATGGGGCGCATCCGCGCCGCAGGCTTGGAGATGCTCGGCGGAGAAAAGGTGGTGGCCTGGGAGGATTTCCAAGCCTGTGAATGGCACGGCCCCGCCGGGGAAGTGGAGCCCATCCTGGACCGCCCGGAACAGCGGGGCGTGGCGATTCGCATCGAGCGCTCCAACGTGCTCAAGTTCCGCTTGGCCAGCGGAGCTTTCGCGGCCTTCCGGCCCAGCGGCACGGAGCCCAAGTTGAAGGTCTACCTTCAGAGCCGCACCACGCCCTCCATGCTGGATGCCCTGGAAAAGGAAGCCCGCGCCCTGCTCGGCTTGGGTTGATCTTTTCTTCAGACCCGCAGGCTCGACATTCCCGAGATTCCCGCTCACCATCAGTCCGAACCCCTCGAGGTGAGCGTGGTCGACAGCCGTCCCCATATCCTGCTGGTAGACGATGAAGAGCTGAATCAGGACGTGCTTCGCCGGACCCTCGAAGCTGCTTCCTACGCGGTGCTGTCGGCTGGAGATGGAGAAGAAGCCTGGGAGATCCTCCAGGATCCCGCCACCCCCTCCATCCAGGCCATCCTGCTGGATCGCATGATGCCCCGCCTCGATGGCATGGGCCTCCTGGCGCGGCTCCAGGAGGATCACCGCCTCCGGAGGATTCCCGTGGTGTTGCAGACCGCGGATGCCAATCCCAAGCTCGTGGCCGAGAGCATCCGCGCCGGGGCCTTCTATCACCTCACGAAGCCCTTTCAGCGCGAAGTGTTCCTCAGCGTGGTGGAAGCGGCTGTCAAGGAGCGCCTCGACGTGGAGGAGGTGCAACAGCAGCTCGACTTCTCGGCTCGGGGGGCCACCCTGCTCCAGCGGGGCGAATTCCGCTTCCAGCGGACCGAGGAGGGCCGCGCCCTGGCCTCCCTCCTCAGTCAGGTCTGCCCGGATCCCTACGATGCCGTGCTGGGCCTCTGGGAGATGTTCCTCAACGCCGTGGAGCACGGCAACCTGGGCCTCAGCTACGAGGACAAGGGACGCCTCCTGAAAGAACGCCGGCTCACGGAGGAGATCCAGCATCGGCTTACCCTGGCTCCCTATCGGGATCGGTGGGTCCGGGTGAGCTACGAGCGGGACGCGGACAGCCACGTCTTCACCATCGCGGACGAGGGCGAGGGCTTTGATTGGTCCCGGTACATGGATCTGGATCCTGAGCGCGCCTTCCACTCCCACGGCCGGGGCATTGCCATGGCCCGGCACCTCACCTTCTCCGAGATCAGCTACCAGGGCCGGGGCAATGTCGTGGTGGCCCGGGTCAAGGGCTGAAGGCGATCAGCGACTCACGCTGACCGGCCGTTCGGGCAACCAGTCTGTCCCCACGATGGTGCGGATGCGGGGATAGCGGGCCTCCAAGGCCGCGCGCAATTCGACTTCCGGCTCACCGATGGGGCGCACCCGACGAACCCGGATCACCCGGGGGCCCGGGCGTCCCCAGCTGTTTTCCGTCCACAGCGGTTCCACGCCGCCTTCGATGCGAAGGGGACCGTTTTCCCCTTTGGCGAAGCGAACCTGCAGCATCGCCCCATCGCGATTGTCGCCGTCGGGCACCGGTTGGCCGGGCCGCCAGGTGCGGTCCTGATTGCTGATGAAATTCCCGAGGGAGTAGGCCACGAGGCCCCTCCGCCCTTCCGCTTCCACCCAGGAGAGCGGCTGCAGCACGTGCGGATGATGGCCGATGATCAGATCGACTCCGGCGCCCACCAGGGCGCTGGCGGCCGCTTTTTGGCGGGGGCTCGGTTGGTGTTGATACTCGTTGCCCCAGTGCACGCTCACGATCACCACATCGGCGGTGGCGCGGGCACTGTGGATGGCCGGCAAGGCCTCGTCCAGATCCAGGGGACGAACCCAGGGCGCCTCGACCTTCCCGTTCAGGTCCACGTTGAAGATGTCCGTGAAGGCCAGGAGGGCGATCTTCAATCCATTCCGCTCCAGCCAGACCGTGCGCTCGGCATCCGCCTTCGTGATCCCGCTGCCCGCGTGGAGGAGACCAGCCTCGTCCAGGCGCTGCAACGTCTCGCGGATCCCCTTGGGCCCCTGATCGAAGGCGTGGTTATTGGCGGTGCTCACGGAAGTCCACCCCGCCGCCTTCAGCGCCGGGGGAAGGCCTTCGGGGGCGTTGAAGACGAAGGGCACCCCCTCCCGCCCCGTGGTGGGCGCCACCGGGGTTTCCAGATTGCCGAAGGCCAGGTCCGCCCCCCGCAGCAGCGGTGTGACTTCGGACCACAGCCCCTCGAAGCCGAAGGTCTCCGCCGAGCGCTTCACATCCTGATGCATCATGATGTCGCCCACGGCCACCAGGCTCAAGGTGCGCGAGGGCGGAGGTGGGGGGAGCGGGGGCGGCTCGGGATGGGGCAGGCGCCGGGGTACCAACAGGCCCAACCCCAGCCCGAGGAGCAGCAGCAGGGACGCGCGCCAGGAGGCCGATCCCGCCTGGGACGGGCCCACCTCAGGCTTCATGGGCATTCACCTCGGGCCAATCCTGAGGACCGTGAAAGACCTCGAGGGGCACATCAGATAGGGCTGCGCGAATGCGGGCAGCGGCGGCTTCCAGCGCCTCCGCCTTCAGCGGCCGCGCCGCGGCCTCGGGCGTGGGCCGGGCCACGGTGTAGAGCTGGATCTCCTTCAAGGTGCCGCCCTGAGCGCGCAGGTCCCGCAGGCGGCCCACGTAGGCCTCCACTTCCGCTTCGGAGGGACCCTGCCCTTCCCATTCCAGGAACAGGGTCTGAATGGTGAGGGGCCAGCGACGCGCCGTGGCGAGGAGGTTGTCAAGGATGCGTTGGAAGGGGATGGCGCTGCGATCCACGGCCTTGTAGTGGGCCTCGGTGCCCGCGTCGAGCTTCGCCCAGATCTCTCCGTTCCAAGCCATCATGCGCTCCAGGCCCAGCAGGATCTCCGGCGCTTGCAGGCGGCTGCTGTCCGTGATGAGCACGAGCTTCACATCCCGCAGCCCCCGGGTTTCCAACAGGCTCGCCATGCGGGCGATGGCCTCCGGGAATTCCCGGGCCGTGGTGGGTTCGCCATCGCCGGAGAAGGCGATGTCGTTGAGGCGGCGCTGATCGGAGCGGGCGCTGTCGAAGGGGCTCACGCGGAAGAGGGTGCCGTCTTGCGTGAGTTGCAGCAGCGCATCCATCTCCCGCGTCATCTGATCGAGGTCGATATCGCGACGCTTGGCGGGGGTCTTCCGATCCACCTCGCAGTAAACGCAATCGAAGTTGCACACCTTGTCCGGGTTGAGGTTCACCCCAAGGGACACGCCCTTGGAGCGCCGGGAGATCACGGGATAGCAGTAATCGAAATCCTGCCAGATGCGCCGGTGATCGAGATGTGCCTTCACGAGATCGCTCATTCGCCCTTCTTCTTCCTCGCCTTGGAGGCCCCGCTGGCCACGCGGTGTTCGTGCTCCATGGCCGCCGTCTTCAGCATGTCCTGCTTCCACAGGATGGGCTCCGGGCGCAGGTTGTCATCCACCGCCACCATGGTGAAGGACCCGGAGGTCACATCCCGCCGGGCATTGCTGACCGGGGCGTAGACCTTCACTTCCAGTTGGATGCAGAGGCTGGTGGTGCCCTGGCGGGAGATGTCGGCGTAGAACTCGATGATGTCCCCGGCCCGCACGGGGCTGTGGAATTCCAGTTCGGACACCTTGAGGGTGACGAAGCGGCGGTTGTGGCTCATGAGCGAGGCCGTGATGCCGGCCACCTTGTCCATGCGGGCCATCATGTCGCCGCCGAAGAGGGTGGCGTTCAGGCCGATGTCTTGGTCCAGCACCATTTCACGAGAGATGAGCATTGGGTACCCCTGGAAAGAAAATCCAACCACCAAGACACCAAGACACCAAGGGAAAAGGCACCAAGGAGTCTGCCCTTGGTGCCCTTCGCTTTGGGATTGCTTGGTTGGTGAAGCGATTAGACCTTGATGCCCATGCGCTCCGCCATGGCGATGCCCATATCGGCGGGGGACTTCACCACGGTGATGCCGGCGGCCTCGAGGGCCTTCATTTTCTCAGAGGCGGTGCCCTTGCCCCCGGAGATGATGGCGCCCGCGTGGCCCATGCGGCGGCCCGGAGGGGCCGTCTGGCCGGCGATGAAGCTGACCACGGGCTTGGTGACGTAGCTCTTCACGAACTCCGCGGCCTCTTCCTCGGCGGTGCCGCCGATCTCGCCGATCATGATGATGGAGTGGGTGTCCGGATCATCCTGGAACAGGCGCAGGGCGTCGATGTGGCTGGTGCCGTTGACGGGGTCGCCGCCGATGCCGATGCAGGTGCTCTGGCCGATGCCCAGGGCGGTGAGCTGGCCCACGGCCTCATAGGTGAGGGTGCCGGAGCGGGAAACCACGCCCACGTGGCCGGCCTTGTGGATGCGGCCGGGCATGATGCCGATCTTGGCCTGACCGGGGGTGATGACGCCGGGGCAGTTGGGACCGATGAGGCGGCTCTTGGGGTACTCGGCGAGCACGCGCTTCACCTTCACCATGTCGAGGACGGGGATGCCCTCGGTGATGCAGACGATGAGCTCGATGCCGGCGTCCAGGGACTCCAGGATCGCGTCGGCCGCGCCCACGGGGGGCACGAAGATCATGCTGGCATTGGCGCCGGAATCTTTGACGCAGTCGGCCACGGTGTTCCACACCTTGTAGCCCTCGATCTCGGTCCCGCCCTTGCCGGGCGTGACGCCGCCAACGACGTTGGTGCCGTAGTCCTTGCAGCCCTTCGCGTGGAAGAGCCCCTCTCGGCCGGTGATGCCCTGCACGAGAAGCTTGGTGTGATTACCGACCAGAACGGCCATATCTAACCTCGCTAGTTTTGAAATTCATCTTGGGAGTCGTCCCAGCGACTGTTGGTCGGCCGGGGCTTCGAATCAGGCTCAGGGGGAAGCTGGGCGCGCAGGGCCTTGAGGCGGCGCAGGTAGTCGCGCTTCTGCCCGTCCAGTTCCAAATTCTTGCGGTAGAGGCGGAAGATCATCATCACCACGAAGGCGAAATTGAGCGCCGCGCCCACGAACATCAACTTCGGCACGTGCAGGAAGGTGTTCTCCCAGTTGCCCGGGCCCACCATCCACACGAAGGCGTACATCATGGGCAGCAGCCCCACGAGCACGAAGAAGAAGCCCCAAGCGATGCTCCAGGCCCTCTTGTGCATGTGGTCCTGGTACTCGGCGTAGAGCGCCTCGTACTCGGATTTGAGCTGCTGAACGTCCACGATCCGTCCTACTTGATGGAGGCGACCACCTTTTCGGCGGCATCCTTGATGTTGTTGCCCACGATCAGGTTGTAGCCGCTCTCGGCGAGGATCTTCTTACCTTCCTCGACGTTGGTGCCCTCGAGACGCACCACCACGGGCACGGAGATCCCGATCTCCTTGGCCGCCTTCACGATGCCGCTGGCCACCACATCGCAGCGCATGATGCCGCCGAAGATGTTGACGAGCACGGCCTTCACAGAGGTGTCCTGCAGGATGATGCGGAAGGCGTTCTTCACGGCCTCCTCGGTGGCTCCGCCGCCGACATCCAGGAAGTTGGCAGGCGAACCTCCGTGGTACTTGATGATGTCCATGGTGCCCATGGCCAGACCGGCGCCGTTCACCATGCAGCCGATGTTGCCGTCGAGCTTGATGAAGTTCAGGTTGAACTTGCTGGCCTCGATCTCCTCCTCGGCCTCTTCATTGAGGTCGCGGTAGGCGAGGACATCGGGGTGGCGGAAGAGGCCGTTGTCATCGAAGCCGATCTTGGCGTCGAGGGCGATCACGTCGCCGGTCTTGGTTTCCACCAGGGGGTTCACCTCGACCATGGAGCAATCCTTCTCCACGAAGAGGCGGTAGAGGTTCTGCAGGAAGACCACGCACTTCTTGAAGGCATCGCCGCTGAAGCCGAGGCCGAAGGCGATCTGGCGGGCCTGGTAGCCACAGAGGCCCAGGGCGGGATCCACCACTACCTTGACGATCTTCTCGGGGGTCTTTTCGGCGACCTCTTCGATCTCGACGCCACCCTCGGTGGAAGCCATCACCGTCACGCGGCTGGTGGCACGGTCCACGAGGAAGGCCAGGTACAGCTCCCGGGCGATGTCCACGGGATCGCTAATGAACACAGTGCGGACCTTACGGCCTTCGGGGCCAGTCTGCTTGGTCACGAGCTGCATGCCCATCATGGCCTTGAAGAGCTCCGCAGCCTTGTCAGGATCCGTGGCGAACTTCACGCCGCCACCCTTTCCGCGCCCACCGGCGTGGATCTGGGCCTTGACGACGGACTGACCCCCGTATTCCTTGGTGATCTGTCGAGCCTCCTCAGCGTCCTGAGCGACCCTCCCGTTGGGGGTGGCGACCTTGTACTGCCGCAGCAGTTCCTTGGCCTGGTATTCATGGATGTTCATGCATCCCTCCGAAAGACCGAACTCCAAGTCTACCGGGAAGAATGCGTGATGTCCGTTCCCAAGGTTCCGAACCACCGGCCGAAAGGGATGTTATGGCCCAGCTCGACAAACTCCTCCAGTACGTGATCCCCCGGGGCGGGCGCCGCCTCGTGCTGGAGCCTGACAAGCAACCCATCCTGGAGCTGGCTTCCGGGGATACCACCCCCCTGCTCCCCAATGCCCTGCCGGCGGTCATGGTGGACGTCCTGGCCTCGGACATCATCCCCTCCCACCAGAAGAGCTCCTGGCAGATGGGCTCCGGGGTGACCTTCGAATACCGCCTGGGGGATCAGGGCTTCCGGATCCAATGCCTGAAGGATGGGGGCAGTACCAAGATCGTGGCCGAACCCGCCGCCCCCCAGCCCAAGCTGATCCCGCCCCCGCCCCGCCGCCCCGAGGGGGCCCCGGCCGCCGCGGCGGCCGTACCCGCCCCGCGTATCGAGCTGGATCTCCCCCGTGGGGGGGCCCAAGCCCCCCCGTCCCCATCCCATGCTTCGCCCGCGGCCGCTCCCGCAGCCTCCGGCGGAGGCAAACCCTCCCGTCGGCCCACCCCCAAGCAGGGCAGCCACCCCCTGGCCACGAAGCTGTTCCGGGCCCTCCTGGAGGCCAAAGGCTCGGATCTGCACTGCTCCAGCTTCGAATGCCCCATCGTGCGGGTGGCCGGCGACATGAAAGATCTGGAGGACTTCGGCATCCTCAGCGACCAGCAGCTGCTGGACCTCATGGAGGGCGTGGCCACGGAAGAGGGCTGGCGCCAGTTCTGCGCCACCAACGACGCCGACTTCGCCTATGCCTTCGAGGAGGGCGGTTGCCGCCTCCGCATGAACTACTTCCTGGATCGGGTGGGCCCCGGCTTCGTCTGCCGTGTGATCCCCAATGAGATCCCGGATCCCGACAAGCTGGGGCTCCCCGATCCCATCCGGCGCCTAGCGGGCCTCCAGAAGGGCCTCGTGCTCGTCACCGGTCCCACCGGCAGCGGTAAGAGCACCACCCTGGCCGCCATCATCGACATCGCCAACCGCCAGCGCCACGACCACATCCTCACCCTGGAAGACCCCATCGAGTTCGTGCACCCCCGCAAGAAATGCCTCATCAACCAACGAGAGGTCCACACCCACACGGATTCCTTCAAATCCGGCCTCCGGGCGGCCCTGCGCGAGGATCCCGACATCATCCTCGTGGGTGAGATGCGCGATCTGGAGACCATCAGTCTGGCCTTGGAAACGGCCATCACGGGCCACCTCGTGTTCGGCACCCTCCACACCAACAACGCCATCAGCACCATCGATCGCGTGGTGGATCAGTTCCCCGCGGATCGCCAGCAACAGATCCGCGTGATGCTCGCCGACGCCCTCAAGTGCGTGGTGAGCCAGACCCTGCTGAAGAAGATCGGTGGCGGTCGCGTGGCCGCCCTGGAAACCCTCTTCATCAGCCCCGCCATCGCCAACCTCATCCGCGAGGGTAAGAACTTCCAGATCCCCTCCGCCATGCAGACGGGACGTCAGTACGGCCAGCGGCTCATGAACGACGCCCTCACGGACCTCATCAAAGCCAAGCAGGTGGAGCCCATGGAGGCCTACCTCAAGTGCCCCGACAAGGAGAGCTTCGTGCAGTCCTGCAAGCGGGCGGGCATCGCCTTCGACCTGAGGCTCGGAGAAGTGGACACCTAGCCGGCTCGAAAGAAGATCACCACCAAGACACCAAGGCACCAAGAAGAGCCAAAGCGTGGGTGAATCCCTTGCCTGCTTTTCTTGGTGCCTTGGTATCTGGGTGGTTCAGTCCTTCACGAATGGGTTGAAGTCCGTCCCTTCGTCGTAGACATCCACGCCCTCGGTCTTCTTCAACTTGTTCACCACCAGGTAGGTGAGCGGCGTCATGGCGGCCTCGTAGAGCACCTTCGCCAGGTAGCCGGAGCCCGCCATGATCAAGATCGTCTTCACGGGCAGCGTGCCCGCGAAGAGGCCGAAGGTGACGATGAGGCTGTCCGCCGCCTGTCCCGCCACGGTGGAACCTATGGTGCGGGTCCACAGCCAGCGGCCGCCCGTCCACACCTTCATCTTGGCCATCACGTAGCTGTTGATGAACTCGCCCACCCAGAAGGCGGCGAGGCTCGCCAGGATGCCCCGGGCTGCGGTACCGAACACGATCTCAAAGGCCCGCTGGTATTCGCCGGGCCACCCCGGCGCGGGCGGGATCCACACCATGAAGAGGCCGAAGGCGCCCATGAGCAGGCTGGCGAGGAAGCCCAGCCAGATGGCCCGCCGGCTGCCGCCGTAGCCGTACACCTCGGTGAAGATGTCGCTGAAGATGTAGGTGATGGGGAAGAGCAGCTGGGCGCCGCTGAAGATGAAGGGGCCGATGGCTGTGGGTTTCTGCCCCACGAGGTTGCTGACGAGCAGCACCACCACGTAGACGTGGACGAGGATTTCGTACCACTTAAAGCGGGAGAGCGCTTGGTCCCGGGCGGGAAGGTGGGGGAGCTGAAGTCGCATGATGCGTCCATCATCGCCCAAGTGGCGTTAGGACCTGCGGGTCCTAATGAGCGGGTGGTCAGCGTGCCCCACCAACTCGCCGGAATTCAACGAAGGCTCAGCACCATTTTGTAGGCCTGACTGCCTCGGATCTCGAAGGCGGCCCGCTGGGCTTCGGGCAGCCGCTCGAAGTCCCTCCGGTCCGCCATCACCCACACGGGCCGACTGGGCGTGAGGCGGGCCAGGCTTTGGGCCGTGGCCAACAGGGCCTCCCGGTGCTCGGGCATCCACCGTTCCTGGTCTTCGGGGGACAGGTGGCTGCGGCCATAGGCGAGTTCGCCCGTGCCGGCGACCACCACGCAGCGTTCTCCCGTCTGCCAAGGGATCCCCTGGTAGTACTGGCCGAAGCTGATCCACTGGGCTTCACGGGGCGCGAGGGACACCATGCGATCCACGGCCTTGCCGGGGCCCGCCACCTGCTGAGCGGCGATGGTGACCAGCAGCATGCAACCGGCCAGGGCCATCATGAACCGGCCCCCGTCGAGCCCCCGGGGGCGGATGCACCAGGCGCCAAAGAGCCCGAAGGCCAGGGCCAGCGCCAGGAACCAGGGACCCGGATTCAAATCCTTCACAAGGAATCCCCCCGCGAAGAAGATCAGGCCCAGGCCCACCAACTCCCACCCGATGCGGCGCAGGGCCTTCGGGCTTTCCCCATCCCGCTCGAAGGTGGTGGCCAACGCGGCCAGGGGCACGATGGCGGGCAGGATGTAGGGCGGCAACTTGGATCCACTCAGACTGAAGAAAACGAAGGGCCAGGCGGCGCCCAGCAGGCAGAGGGCCACGACCCACCGGTGTAGGGCGGCGCTGGGCCCCTGGGGGGCGCGGCTCACCAACAGCGAAGCACCCCGCTTGATGCCCACCACCGTGTGACTGAGCCAAGGCAGCAGCCCCGCCGCCAGGATCGGGACGAAGTAGAGCTTGTCCAGCAGCCAGTTATCAGAGCCTTGGCGGGCGTGCTCGTGGGTGGTGAAGCGGGTCCAGTGCTCGTGGATGAAGAAGAATTGGGCGTGCCCCTGGAGGTGGGCCGTCCCTGGATTCGCGCGGTTCACGGCGATGAACCAGGGGGCGGTGAGCCCCACCAGCAGCAGGAGGCCCAACGGGTGGAAGAGTGTCCAGAGCACCGCCTTGCGGAGCTCCCAGTTTCGGGCGAAGGCCAGGGAGATCAGGAGGGTGCCCCCGGCCAACACCACGGCGGCCGGGCCCTTGGTGAGGAAGGCCGCCGCCAGGAAAGCGTGGGCGAGCAGCGTCCACTGCAACGCCGGCGATTCCTCCACCCGAGCGCACACGGCCTCCATGGCCGCGGCCAGGGCCGCGACGAGGAAGGCGCTGAACAGCGCGTCCAGGGTGAGCACCTGGCCGATCACGAACCCGAGCAGGCAGCTGAGGGCCATGACGCAGGCCCAGAGCGGCTTGCGGGCCCCGAGCCGCGCCGCCAGACGCCAGGCGGCCCACATGACGAGGGCTGCGGCGATGGCCAGCGGCAGGCGGGCGGCCCAGGCATGCATGCCGAAGCCTTTGATGAAGGTGCCCGACAGCCAGTACTGCAAGGGGGGCTTTTCGAAATAGAGAACGCCGTTCAGCTTGGGCGTGAGCCAATCACCGGCCGCGATCATCTCCCGGGGGATCTCCGCATAGCGCGCCTCATCCGGCTCCCACAAGGGGCGCAGGAAGAGGGGCAGCAGGCCGAAGGCGGCCCAGAGTCCGATTAGAGTCCAGCGTTCACGGCGGGGCATCGGGGGCCTCGGGATCTCAGGCCTCGTCGGCCTGTTGCTCCATGGCTTCGTACTCCTTCAGGAAGAAGTCGAGGCTCTTGGAGAGGCTCTCCTTCATGCCCATCTTGGGATTGAAGCCGAAGGTCTCCTGCATGCGCTTGATGCTGGGCGTGCGGGTGAGCACGTCCTGGTAGCCCTTGCCGTAGAAGTCGCCGCTGGAAGTCTCGACGATGGGGGAGAGGGCCACGCCCAGCTCCTTGCGCTTGGGGTGCACGTCCCACAGGGCGCGCAGCATCTCGGCCACCTCGCGTACGCTGTGGTCGTTCTTGGGGTTGCCCAGGTTGAAGATGCCACCATCGGCCTTGCCATCCTTGTTCTCCAGGATGGACATGAGGCCGTCCATGGCGTCCTCCACATCGATGAAGCAACGGCGCTGGGCACCGCCGTCCACGAGCTTGAGGGGCTCGCCCTGGATGAGGTTCCACACGAACTGGGTCACCAGACGGCTGGAGCCTTCCTTGGCGGTGTTCAGGCTGTCCAGCTTGGGGCCCATGAAGTTGAAGGGGCGGAAGAGGGTGAACTTGAGGCCCTGCTGCCATCCGTAGGCCCAGATCACGCGGTCCAGCAGCTGCTTGGAGGTGCTGTAGATCCAGCGGTCCATGGGCACGGGGCCCGTGACGAGGGGCGAGGAGTGCTCATCGAACTCCGCGTCGGGGCACATGCCGTAGACCTCGGAGGTGGAGGGGAACACGATGCGCTTCTTGTACTTCACGCACTGGCGGACCACGCGGAGGTTCTCCTCGAAGTCCAGTTCGAACACGCGAAGGGGGTTCTGCACGTACATCTTGGGCGTGGCAATGGCGACGAGGGGCAGCACCACGTCGCACTTCTTCACGTGGTACTCGATCCACTCCTTGGAGATGGTGATGTCGCCTTCCACGAAGTGGAAGCGCTCATGGCCCATGTGCTCCGTGATCTTGTGGGAGCCCAGGTCCATGCCATAGACCTCCCAGTTCGTGTCCCTCAGGATGCGCCCCACCAGGTGGGAGCCGATGAAGCCGTTGACGCCAAGGATCAGGACCTTCATGGGGTCTCCAAATATGCAAACACATGAGTTTACTGCAATCCGGCCAACGCCTGAAGCACTGATCCTACCGCGAAGGAGCCCGGGGCCTGAGGACTGATTCCCTAGACCGCGCAGACCACCTTGCCAAAGCTCTTGCCCGCGGCCAGATGCTTCTGGGCCTCCGGGTAGTCCGCCAGCCCGAACACCTTGTCGATCACGGGGAAGAAGGGCGGGTTGGTGGGGTTCCGCTGGACGTGGCCCAGAAGGGTCCACAGGTGCTCCCGGCGGCCCATGTAGGAGCCGAGGATCTGCAGCTGTTTGGCGAAGAGCACCCGGAGGTCCAGGGGCGTCTCGCGGCCTACGGTGCTGCCGCAGCTGACGATGCGGCCAGCCCGGGCGGCGCAAGCCATGGAGGTGGGCCAGGTGGCCGCGCCGGTGTGTTCGAACACGATGTCTACGCCCCGCTTGCCGGTGATCTGCTTCACCTTCGCGGCCACGTCTTCGCGGTTGCGGTCGATCACGTGCTGCGCGCCCATCTCCCAGGACTTCATGGCCTTCATGGGATCGCCCACCACGGCGATGGCCTGGCCGCCCAGGAACCGCACCAATTGCAGGGCCGCGCTGCCCACGCCGCTGCCGCCGCCCCACACCAGCACCGTCTCCCCGGGTTGGAGCCGCGCCTTCTGAACGAGCATCTCCCAGGCCGTGAGGAACACGAGGGGGAAGGCCGCCGCCTGCTCGAAGCTCCAGTTGCCCGGGATGGGCAGGAGGTTGGCCGCGGGCACCATCACGTGGGTGGCCGCCGTGCCATCGCAGGCGTGGCCCATCACCTTGTACTGGGCGCAGCGCATGTCGTCGCCCTTCAGGCAGCTGGCGCACATCCCGCAGCTGAGCCCCGGCGCGATGAAGGCGGAGCCACCCATCGTCAGCCCCGCCGGCAGCTGGGTCCCCTCCCCCACCGCCTCGATGACGCCGGCGCCATCGCAGCCCGGGGTGATCGGCAGGGGCAGCTTCACGCCCTCGATGCCATAGGTCGTCCACAGATCCAGGTGATTCAGGGCCATGGCCTTCACGGCCAGGCGCACCCAGCCGGGACGAGGCTCTCCGGGGACGAATGATTCCCTCACGGGGGAGCCTGCTGGGCCATGCTCGGAGATGCGGAAACGGAAGGGGGATGTCATGGGCGCCTCGGGGCCCCAGAATCCCACATCCCCTCACCGGCCGTAGCGGCCCATCCAGACTCCCTGGGCGAGGATGTGCCCCTTCATGGCCCGATCCAAGGCCCCTCGATCGGCCCCGGCCGGCAGCCCCAGGAATCGGTCCAGTGCGTAGACCCGGAAGAAGTAGCGGTGGGGCCGTCCCGGCGGCGGCGCGGGCGCCCCATACCCGAGATTGCCCCACGAATTCAGGCCCTGCTTGGCCCCGGCGGGAACCTGACCTTCCTCCAGGCCCGGGAGATCGGCCGGAAGATCGTAGAGCAGCCCGTGAATCCAAGTCTCGCCCGGGGCATCCGGATCCTCGACGAGGAAGGCGAGGGACACCGCTCCCGGTGGCACGCCGCTCCACCTGAAGGCAGGGAAGGGCCCGGCCCCAGTCAGGCGGTCCGGAATCATCCCCTCGTGTGGAAAGGCGTCAGTACGCAAGTCCATACGACCCCCTTTGGCCCCATCGCAACCAGCGAGGAATCCCAGGATCGACAGGCTGAGGAGGAGGGACCGGAGCATGGGCCCAACCTAAACCTCCTGATCGGGCCGCGCTACTCCGACTTCAGCGATCGGTTCATGAGCCGCTCCACGGCCGACGCCGGGGAATCGCCATCCAGCAGCCGGGCCACGGCCTCGGTGATGGGGAGGTCCACGCCCGCTTCCTTGCCCAGGTCCAAGGCGGCCCGGGTGGTGGGGACCCCTTCGGCCACCTGGCCGCCCAGAGTCGCGATGGCTTCCTGCAGAGTCATGCCCTGGGCAAGGGCGGCACCCAGCCGGCGGTTGCGACTCTGGGGGCCCGTGGCCGTGAGCATGAGATCCCCCATGCCGGCGAGCCCCATGACGGTTTCCGAGCGGCCGCCCCGAGCTTCCACGAGGCGGGCCATCTCGGCGAGGCCCCGGGTGATCAGCGCGGCGCGGGCGTTATGGCCCAGGCCCAGTTGCTCCACGAGCCCGGCGGCGATGGCGAGGACGTTCTTCAAGGCCCCGCAGAGTTCCGCCCCCAGCACGTCCCGGCTGAGGTAAAGGCGCAGGCGCTCCGTAGCCAGGCGCTTCTGCAATTCCATGGCCTGAAAATCCGTGATGACCTCGGGCACGGCGAGCACCAGGGCCGCAGGTAGGCCCATGGCCACTTCATCCGCGAAGGTGGGGCCGCTGAGGGTGCCCACGGGCATCTCAAGCAGGGAGCCCAGGGTCTGACTCACCGTCTGGTGCGTGTGGGACACGAGGCCCTTGGAGCTGTGCAGCAGGATGGCGGGGCGCTGCGGGGCCACGGCGATGAGGTCGCGCCAGGCACCGGCGCTGGCCTGCACCGGCAGGCAGGAGATCCACACCGGCGCACTGAGCGCCTTCAAGGGATCCTCCACGGGATGGACGCCACCCGTGAGAGGCACCCCATTCAGGCGGGGATGCAGGCGGGTGGCCGCCATCTCCCGCATTTTTTCGGGCGTGTGCCCCCAGAGTGCCACGCGATTGCCGGCACGGGCCCAGGCGCAGGCGAGGGCGGTGCCCCAGACGCCGGCGCCGAAGATGCCGAGGTCAAACTCAGCCATGGGAGGCCTCCCCCTGCTTGGCGCCCCAAAGCGGGTTCTCGGTGCCCGTGAGCAGTCGGCGGATGTTCTCGTGGTGCTTCACGATCACGAGCCCCGCCAGGAGGGACCAGAGGATGATCACAGGGGCTTCGTGGGTGGGCCATGTCAAGAGCGATCCAAACCCCAGTTTCAGGGCAAAAGAGCCGCTGCTCACGGCCAGGGTGCGCTCCGGTTCCGGCAGCACCGCCAGCATCACGGGCATGAGGGCGGAGCCCACGATGCTGCCCAGAGAGACATAGCGGGTGAGGGCCACGAGCACCACGAAGAGCCCCAGGCTGGGTAGCACCATCAGCCAGTGGAAGGCCAGCGCGGCGCCCAGGGCCGTGGCCACGCCCTTGCCCCCCTTGAAGCGCAGCCAGGGCGTGAACACGTGGCCCGTGGTAGCCAGCAGGGCCACGGCCGCCGTGGAGGCGGGATCCCAGCCCTGGGACTTGGCGAGGTAGACGGGCAGGAAGCCCTTGGCGATGTCCAGGAGCAACGTGACGATGCCCAGGCCCTTGCCGCCTACGCGGCTCACATTGGTCGCGCCGATGTTGCCGCTGCCGTGGGCACGCACATCCCCCTTCCCGGCCAAGCGGACCAGCAGGAGGCCGAAAGGGATGCTTCCGCACAGGAAGGCACCCAGGCACCCGAGGGTGAGGAGCAGCGGTTCAGGGCTGGACATGGCTTCAGTCTAGCAGCGGCCTCCCCGTCTCCCGAGCCCCGCGAGGGCGCTTAGAAGAATCAGGCGTCCCCTGGGAAAAGGTCGTCAGAGCAGCGCCCGCCGGAGCAGGTCCAGGGCCCAGGCCGCGCCCCGCAGCTGAATGTCCGGCCGCTCACCGGGAATGCTGAAGCGCCGAAGTTCCCGCGTGTTCGGCCCCGAGAGGGCGATGATGCAGTCCCCCACCGACGTGGCCCCCTGGGGGTCCAAGTCAGGGCCCGCGTTGCCCGTCACGGCCAACCCCCAGGTGGCGGCGAGCTTCTGCCGGATGCCTTCCGCCAGGGCCTCGGTCACGGGTTCGCTGACGGTGCCATGGGCGGCGATGAGGCCTGGATCCAGGCCGGCCAGCTCCACCTTCGCATCGGCGGTGTATGCCACGGCTCCCCCGCGCAGGGCCCGGGAGGCACCGGGCACGGCGGTGAGCTTGGCACAGAGGAGGCCACCCGGCATGCTCTCGGCGACGGCCAAGGTCTCATCCCGGGACTGCAGCAGGCGCAGCACCTCGTCCTCCAGGTTGGCCTCCCCCACGCACACGAGGTCCGGTCCCAGCAGGTCCCGGAGGTCCGCCTCGGCGGAGGCCAAAGCCGCGGGATCGTTGTGCCGGGCCTGCAGTTCCACCTGCACAATGCCCGCGAGGATCGTCCACTCCAGATCCGCATGGCGCTCGCGCAGGGCTCGGGTGCGCTCATCCAAGGTGCTCTCGGGCACGCCCCCCACCACCACCCGCAACGTGTGCATGGTCGCTCCGGCCCGACCCGCCAGACGCGGCTCCACGTGATCCACCCACATGCGCTTCATCTCCCGGGGCACGCCCGGCATCATCACCACGGTGCAGCGGCCCCTGCCCGCAGGCGCCTCCCACCAGATACCCGGCGCGGTGCCCACGGGATTCCGCACCGCCTCGGCGCCTTCGGGGATGAGGATCTGTTTGAAGTTGTTCTCGCTGGGAACGCGGTTCCGCGAGGTGTAGAAGGCCATGAGATCCGCCTTGCATACCGCGTCCTCGTGGAGGGGCACCCCGGCGATCTCCGCCAGCACTTCCTTGGTGAAGTCATCGAAGGTGGGCCCGAGGCCCCCCGTGGTCAACACCAGATCCGATCGGTCCAGGGCCTCCCGGAAGAGGTCCGCCAGGTCCTGGCGGTTGTCCCCCACGCAGGTCTTTCGGTGGAAGGCGAGCCCCAGGCGGGCCAGCCGCTGGGCCAGCCACACGGAATTGGTGTCCACCCGTTCGGTGGCCAACAGCTCGGTTCCCACGGCGATGCATTCGATGCGCATGAAGGAAGGATAGCTGGCAACCTTTCCCCATGATCCACGACCTTGACGACCTGCAGCTCACCTCCGAGGACGACGAGTACCTGGAGGAGCTGGGACGCCGCACCCTGTCCGAAGGCCCTTGGACCACGGTGGCCTTCCTCGTGCGCAGCCGCAAAGACAGCGAAGGCCCCTGGGAGGGGCCCTTCCTGTGGTTGCATCGGTATCAGAAGGTGGCCCAGGGCTGGAAATTGGTGAGCCGCTTCCGCACCACGGATCTGGAGCAATTGAACCGGTTGAAGGCCTCCCTGGAGGCCTGGTCCGACTACCTCAACGACGTGAGATAGCGCTCCCGGATCACCGAGAGGTGATGGGCCGCGTGCCCTGCGCAGAAGTAGGGGAAGCCACAGGCCTTGATCTGCACGGAATTGGCGTTGCCGATGCGGTTCCAGGCCTCGTCCGTCATGCCGTCGAAGAGACTCAGATTCGCCTGTCGGGCATGGATGAAATCGGCCAGGAGGTCCTTGAGCGGTCGCGCATCGAAGCGGGCGGCGGCCACGTAGGCATCCTCATCGAAGCCGGGCAACGGCTTCTGTTCACCCCGACCGACACACATTGCGCGATACCCGAACACCCGCTCCGCGTCAGTGATGTGGCCGAGCAGTTCCTTGAGACTCCACTTGCCCTCCGCGTAGCGGTAGAGCCCCTGGGCCTCGCTCAGGGCTCCAAAGAGCCCCCGCACCTCATCCAACTGGGCCTCCAGCATGAAGCGCACGTCCACGCCCTCGGGCACCGCTTTCACGTAGGGCGCGTAGAACGGGGCGTAGTCGAAGGCTGTGGGGCGTGGAATGGCCATGGTGGCTCCTCAAAAAGAGATCAGAAGGTCATCACCTTCATGGTGTTGGTGGTGCCGGTCTTCCACAGCGGCAGCCCCATGGTCATCACCACGCGATCCATGGCCATGAGCTCGTGCTTCGCCAGCAGCAGCTCACGCACCACTTCCACCATCTCGTCCGTGCTGTTCACCCGGGGGATGAGCAGGGGCGTCACGCCCCGAAGCAGGCCCATGCGGCGGGCGGTGATGGCGTCGGTGGTGGCGGCCAGCACCGGGGTGCGGCCCGCCAGGCGGCTCACCATGCGGGCGGTGCCGCCCCCTTCCGTGAAGGCCACGAGCCAGCGTGCGTTGATCTCTTCGGCGGTGCGGCAGGCGGCGAAGGCCACGGAGATGTCCGTGCGACCCAGCACCGATTCCGGCAGGTCTTCCATGAGGGGGCGGACCCGCTGCTTGTGGTTGGCGTCCGCCTCGGCGGCGATGCGGGCCAGCCACTGCACGGCCTCCACGGGGTAGGTGCCAGAGGCACTCTCGGCGCTGAGCATCACGGCGTCGGTGCCATCCCAGATGGCATTGGCCACGTCGCTGGCCTCGGCCCGGGTGGGCTGGGGGTGGTCGATCATGCTCTCCAGCATCTGGGTGGCGGTGATCACAGGCTTCAAGGCCCGGCGGGCCGCCTTGATGATCTGCTTCTGGAGGCCGGGAACGCGCTCCACGCCCAACTCCACCCCCAGATCGCCCCGGGCCACCATCACGCCCCAGCTCACATCCAGAATCTCCTCCAAGTGGGCGAGGGCCGAAGGGTGCTCGATCTTGGCGATGACGGGCTGGCTGCCCCCCAGGTGCTGGATGATGGCCTGCAGCTGCTGCACATCGCTGGCCTTGCGCACGAAGCTCTGCGCGAAGAGGTCCACGCTGTGCTCCACGCCCCAGCGGATGTCTACGTGGTCCTTCTCCGTCAGGGGATCCATGCGCAGGTTGATGCCGATAGGGTGGATGCCCTTGCGGGCCTTGAGCACGCCGCCGCGGGTCACCTTCACCCGAACCTTCTCCGGAGCCTTGGCGATGATCTCCACTTCCAGGGCACCGTCATCCAGCAGCCACCGCTGTCCCATCTCCGCCGCTTCGAAGAGCTCCGGGTGGGGCAACGGCGCGAGCCAGGCCATGCCCGAGGTGGGAGGAGGGGTGCTTTCAGGAAAGAACACGCCCTCACTGCCCTCCGCGATCTCCAGCGGCGTCTCCAGTTTCCCCACGCGCCACTTGGGGCCCTGAAGATCCAGAAACACGGGGATCACGCGCCCCAGTTCTTCGCTGATGGCCCGGACCCGACGCAACCCCTCGGCCCGGCCTTCCAAATCCCCATGGCTCGCGTTGAGGCGGACCGAGTCTGCTTCTTTCAGCGCCTCTCGAAGTTTGTCGCCGTCCATGAGGGCGGGACCCAAGGTCATTACGAGCTTCGTTTTGCGCATGTTGGCCCCTCAGAGATGCACAGGGTTATCCACAGAGTTTTCCACAGAGTCCGGCGCAATCCCATGTTTTTTGGGCCTTTGCGAAGGTTGATGCGGGTGTTACATTCCTCCTTCCCCCGTTCGTTGGAGTCACCTCATGCGTGAGAAGCTGCGGAACCTCGTAGCCGAGATGGTGCGTTGCGGAATTCCCCTCGACATGGCCAAGCGGGAGTTCGAGCGCGTGTACCTGGAGGAGGTTCTGGCCTCCTTCGATGGCAATCAGAGCGCGGCCGCCCGTCAGCTGGGCATCCACCGGAACACCCTCAGCCGCAAGCTGGAGGAGCCCGTCCCTCAGCGCCGCCAGGTCACCCTGGCCTCCTGAGTTCCTCGGAATCCCCGATCCAGGCGCCTTCGGGCGCCTTTTCTTTTGGGTCACAATCCGGGAAATTCGGTCAAGACTCAGGACTTGGAGCCTCGGACTCGTTACAAAGGAGGCAGGGAGTTGCCATGCGCAAGGTCGCCATCAACGGTTTGGGACGGATCGGTCGCCTGGTGCTGCGGCACCTGATGGAGGTGCCCCACGTGCAGGTGGTGGCGGTGAACGACCTCACCGATGCCCCGACCCTCGCCCACCTCATGCAATACGACAGCATCCACGGCCGGGCCCCCTTCCCCGTGGCCGCGGATGGCAATTACCTCGTGCTCGGCGGTCGCCGCATCCGGGTCTACAAGGAGAAGGACGCTCAGCTCATCCCCTTCGGAGCCGTGGGCGCTGAGGTGGTGCTGGAGTGCACCGGCTACTACACCCGCAAGGCCAGGGCCATCGCCCACCTCCAGGGCTCCGTGAAGCAGGTGATCATCAGCGCCCCCGCCGATGACACCGACCTCACCGTGGTCATGGGCGTCAATGAATCCGCAGTGGATCCCACCACCCAGACGGTGCTCTCCAACGCCAGCTGCACCACCAACTGCCTGGCCCCCATGGTGCAGGTGCTGGATCAGGCCTTCGGCCTCGACTACGGCTTCATGACCACCATCCACAGCTACACCAACGACCAGCGCATCCTCGATCTCCCCCACCAGGACCTGCGCCGGGCCCGGGCCGCGGCCCTGAGCATGATCCCCACCAGCACCGGCGCCGCCAAGGCCATCTCCCTCGTCCTGCCCCACCTCAAGGGCCGCCTGGACGGCGTGGCCGTGCGGGTACCCACCCCCGACGGCAGCCTCACGGATCTCACCGCCACCCTGAAGCGGGACGCCACCATTGAGGAGGTCCACGCGGCCTTCCGCAAGGCGAATCAGGAGGGCCCCTTGGCCCCTTACCTGGATTACCTGGATGCCGAGCTGGTGAGCGTGGACATCATCGGCCGGTCCGCCTCCTGCAGCTACGACCCCTACCTCACCCGCATGCTCGGCCCCCGCATGGTCAAGATCTTCGGGTGGTACGACAACGAATTCGGCTACAGCGCCCGGCTGAAGGACCTCACCCTTCACGTCCTGTCAAAGCTGGCCTGAGTCACGCCGCGGCTCGACTAAGCTCGAAGGATGATCGGGATCAATGGCCTTGGCCGCATCGGCCGCTTGTTACTCCGCCGCCTGGCGGAGTCGGCGCCCCATGCCCTGGTGGCCCTCAATGATCCGGTCCCGCTGGATACCCTCGTCCACCTGCTGCGCTTCGACTCCGTGCATGGCCCCAGTCCCGTGCCCGTCTCGGGCCGCCGCGTGGGGGATCAGGACTGGCTGCGCATCGGCCCCGTGGACCTGCCCCTGCACCACGCCACGGATCCCGGATCGATCCCCTGGGTCGGCGTCAACATCGCCGTGGAGGCCAGCGGCCGCTTCACCCGGCGGGAAGAGGCCGCCCGGCACCTGCGGGGCGACGTCAGCCACGTGGTCATCAGCGCCCCCAGCCCCGATCCCGATCTCACGGTCATCGCGCCCGTGAACGGCACCGAACTGGATCTGAACCGCCACCACGTCCTCAGCAACGGCAGCTGCACGGCCCATGCAACGGCTCCCATGTTGGAGGTGCTGAACCAGGCCTTCGGGGTGGAGGTGGGCGGCATGAGCACCGTGCACGTGGTCACCAACGACCAGCGCCTGTTGGACCTGCCCCACAAGGATCTCCGCCGCGCCCGGGCCGCCTTCCAGAGCATCATTCCCACCTCCTCCTCGGCCTTCGGGGCCCTGCGCCAGACCCAGCCCTGGCTGCCGAAGGGCTTCGCGGGATTCGCCATCCGCGTGCCCACCCTCAGCGTGAACCTCGTGGACGTGACGGCCACCCTGGCGCGCCCAGCCACCGTGGACTCCCTGAACGCCGCCTTCCGCACGGCCGCCGAAGGCCGCTTCAAGGGCATCCTCGGGCTGGCCCACGATCACGCCGTCAGCACCGACTTCACGGGTCGCCCCGAGAGCGTGCTCCTGGATCTGGACCTCACCCGGGTGTTGGGGGATCGCTTCGTGAAGGTGTTCGGCTGGCATGATAATGAAACAGGCTACGCGGCGCGGTTGGAAGATCTGGTGCTCACGCTCCATGAACTTCGCCGCAAACCAAATGCCTGAACCCCCGTAGAAGGATCATTCCCCCTGTTGGAGAACCGGCCATGCTGCGCCCCCTGTTGACCTTGTTGCTCACCGTTCCGGCCCTCACCGCCCAGGAGCCTTCCCTGGAGGCGCTGCGGGAGGCGGGCCAGTGGAAACAGGTGCGCAGCCGCATCGAGGGGTGGTACCGGGCCAAGCCCACCGACCCCTACGCCATGCTTTGGATGTCCCGGGTCAAGATGGCCTTCAACGATCTGGAGACCGGCCTGGACCTGGCCCGCAAGGCCGCCGCCCTCCGGCCCGAGGACCCCGATTTCCAGGCCCAACTGGGCATGGCCGCCGGTCAGACGGCCGGAAGCACCGAGGGCATGATGAAACAGCTCTCCCTGGCCCGGGAGATGAAGAAGGCCCTGGAGGCCTCCCTGGCGATCAAACTCGATAACGAGCTGGGCATCCAGTATCTGTTGCAGTTCTACCTCCAGGCCCCGGGCCTCGTGGGTGGGGGCGAGGGCAAGGCCCAGGAGTTGGCCACCCGGGTGCTGGCCATCAACCCCGTTCGGGGCCTCCTGCTCCAGTCCACCATCGCCTTCCACGCCAAGAACCCCGAAGGTGCCAAAGCCAAGATCCTCGACGCCCTGGCCAAGGAACCCAAGTCCTTCGATGCACAGATCGCCATGGCCTCTTACCACCTCCGCCAGAAGCCCCAGGCCCTCGATGCGGCGGTGGCTTGTTATCGCCAAGCCATGGCTTTGAAGCCCAAAGACGTGCTTCCCTACGCGCAATTGGCCGCCATTCTGGCGGAACAGGGGAAGTGGGCGGAGCTCGACGCCACCTTGGCCCAGGCGCGCCAAGCCGTGCCCAACAACTGGCTGCCCTACTACAGCGCAGGCCGGAACCTCATCGCCGAGAACAAGCACCTCGATCGCGCCGAAGGGTTCCTCAAAACCTACCTGGGCCAGGAGCCCGAAGGCACGAGCCCCGATTGGGCGTCCGCCCACTGGCGCCTGGGCCAGCTCTACGAAAAGCTCAGCCGGAAAGCCGAAGCCCAACGCGAGTTGGAAGAGGCCCTCAAGCTGAGGCCCGCCTTCCCCCAGGCGAAGAAGGACCTGGAACGCCTCGGCAAGGGCTGAGGGGTTCGAAGGTTGAATGGTTTTTTAACAGGATGAACAGGATTTAAACTCGGAGCCTCGCGATTACCTGTGTCTTCATCCTGTTCATCCGGCCATTCATCCTGTCCATCCTGTTAATACCCAAGTCGGATCAGTCCGCGAAGCTCCAGAGCTTCACGCCGCTCACCTGATCCAACACCGCCCGGATCACCTCGGGGGCATCGGTGCCCTGGGTGCGCACCAGCACCTCGGCGCCCTCGCCCTCCGCCTTGGGTTTCACTGAAACCGCGTGGATGGAAGCGACGGCGCCCCCCCAGGCCGGGTGATGGGCCAAGGGCCGGGCCAGGCTTTCGAAATCCAAGGTCACGATCCAGCGATTGGGAAGGGGCTCCATGCGAGCCCCAGGCACCAGGGCGCCCACTTCCCGGGGCTGCAGCAGCACCAGGTGATGTTCCCCATCCCGCTCCGCGTGCCAACTCAGGAAGGGCGGCAGCACCCAGAAGCCGATCCCCCCCTTGCGGTGCTCGGGCCAAGCCCGGAGTTCCGCCACCTCCAGGCGATCGGCCACGTCCATGGCCAGGCGGGCCAGGTCGGGGTCAGCGGGGGGAATCCAGGGGTCGATGTGCCAATTCGTCATCCCACCAGTGTGCATCAGGAGCGCGCACTCACAGGTGCGTGGAGTCCAGGCGCTTGCCTGCGTTACGCTGCGTGGATGGAATCCGGGTGTCCCCTCATCGTCACTGGCCAGCAAATCGGGGCCGGGTGGAGCCCCGCCCTGTCGGTGGTGAAGGCCCTGGCGGCGCTCGCCCTGGCCCAGCAGCTGGGGGGCGAGGCCGTCTACTGGATGGCCGATGAAGATCATGACCACCTGGAGGTGGCCTCGGTGGTGGGCCACGATGGGGACCGATTGCGCCACCACCGCTTCCGCTTCGGGCTCGCTGCGGGCATCGCAACCGGATGGCTGCCCTGGACCGCATCGCATCAGGCCGAGGCTGAATCCCTGTGGGGTCCCCTGCCCACCCCCGCGGAGCCCACCCTCAAGGGCCACGTGCTCGCCTTGGGGGAACCCCTCTGGCGGCGAGGGCTGAAGCCCTTCTCGCCCACCGAACCCCATCGCCGCCAGGCCATCCAGGAGGAGCTGGAGCGCTGGCGGGCCTTGAATCTGGAGGCGGACCTCATCCGCCAGGCCGAGCGACTGGAAGCCCAGGGCGTGAAAATGGTCCTGGATCCCCGCACCCAGGCGGCGTGGTTCTCCCTGGACCCCGCCACAGGCCGGCGCGTCCGGCTCGAACCCGGCGAGGCTCCGCCGGCGGGCACTTGGCTCAGCCCCGGCGCGGCCGTGCGGCCCCTGATGCAGTCCCTGCTCCTGCCCGTCACCCATGCGGTGCTGGGCCCCGGCGAGCGCGCCTACTGGCGCCTGTGTGAGCCCCTCTGGGAGCGCGTGGGGTTGCAAGCCCCCGAGATCGTGCCCCGCACCCGCGCCTTCGTGGTGCCTAGGGGCTTCGACCTTCCCAAGGATCAACTCGCAGACCTGCGCGCGGGAAATTGGGGGGCCTTCATTCAGAGCGCGGCCCTGCCCAGCCTGGGGCTGCAGATGCCCCGCACCTCGCCCCTCTGGAGTGATGCTTTGGGCAAGCGGGTGATGGATGAATACGCCCGGTTCCAGCAGCGGGTGCGCCGCCTGGATGCGCGCTTCCAGCGGGATCAAGTGAAGCGCGCCTGGGGCCGGGATCCGGAGAAGCTGCGGCAGGCCCTCTTCCCCTTCGGCAAGGATCAGGAGCGGGTGCTGCCCGGCTGGTTCTGGCTGCGGGACGAGGCCCTCCTCGATCGCATGTTCGAGGCCCTGGGTTCGGGGGCCGATCTGGTGCTGGTGGAGGAATCGTGAGCGACGGATTGGACATCCTGGCCATCGGCGCCCATCCGGACGATGTGGAAGTGCACGTGGGCGGCATCCTCGCCCTGGCCACCGCCAAGGGCTTCAAGGCCGGCATCCTCGACCTCACGGAGGGGGACCTGGGCACCCGGGGAACCCCTGAAACCCGTCGGGCCGAGGCCCGCGCCGCCGCGGAATGCCTGGGGGTTCCCCGCACCATCCTCGACTTCCCCGATGGCCGCTTCACCGAGGATGAGCCCTACCGCATCCGCCTCATCCAGGAGTTGCGCCGGCTGCGGCCCCGGTTGCTCATCATCCCTTCGCCCACGGATCGCCACCCGGATCACGAGCGCGCCCACCGCTTCGCCCGGGAAGCGGCCTTCTACGCGGGCCTCAAGAACTACCCCTGCGAGGGCATGCCCTTCCGCCCCGAGGCCATCGCCTGGGTGGGCGGTGAGAACCCCGGCATCCCGGATCTGGTGGTGGATGTGAGCACCGTGTGGGACCGCCGCATGCAGGCCTTCGACGCCTTCGGCAGCCAGTTCCGAGTGGTGGAGGGCCAACCCCAGACGCGCATCTCCTCACCCGCCTTCCGCCGCGGCATCGAAGGCCGATCCATGCACTGGGGCTCCCTCCTGGGCTGCGCCCATGGCGAAGCCCTCTGGTGCGACAAGCCCATTTCGCCCGTGCTCATGGACCTCCTGGTGAAGCTGCGTTGATGCCCGTCCGGATCAGGCCATGAACCGCTTCGAGTCGGATCTCCTGGCGGAGCTGCGCCGTCGCGGGGATGGCGTTTCCGGCGTGCGCGTGCTTGTGGCCTGCAGCGGCGGCGGCGATAGCACCGCCCTGCTCGCCCTCATGGGCGCCCTCCGGAAGAGCCTGGATCTGGATCTCGTGGTGGCCCATGCGGATCATGGGCTGCGAGAGGGCGGCGGCGAGGATGCGGAATTCGTGAGGGCCCTCTGCCGGGCCTGGGATCTGGACCTCGTGGAAACATCCCTCGGCGTGAAGGCCCACGCGGAGAGCCAGGGCATGGGCCTGGAGATGGCCGCCCGTGAGCTGCGATGGGCCTTCCTCCGGGCCGAGGCCGAGAGCTGCGGGGCCGCCGTGGTGGCCACGGGGCACACCTTGGATGACCACACGGAGACCGTGTTCCTCCGGTTGCAGCGGGGCTCCGGGGTGCGCTGCCTCACGCCCCTGCCCCCGCGCCAGGAGCTGCGTTGGAGTCCCCTGGTGGGCCTGCGCCGGGCCCAGCTGCGGGACTACTTGCGCGGGCGGTCCATCCCCTGGCAGGAGGACCCCACTAACTCAGAGCCCTTCACGCCCCGTAACCGTCTGCGTCCCCTCTTGGAGGGCCTGCGCGCGGAGATGCCCCATCTGGATACGCACCTCATGGAAACCCACCGCCAGATGACCGATGTGGAGGCCCTGGGTGACCGCTGGATGCGGCAGGGACTGGGACAGGCCTGGTCACTCGGCCCTTCCGGGCTCACCCTTGCCCGGCGAGGGTGGGATGCCACGGAACTGTCGTGGTTGCTCGCCTTGGCCTGGCCCGAACTGGGCTCCGACGCCGTTCGGGACCTCGCGACCTGGATTGTCGAAGTTCTTTGCACCTCTGGCGGGAACAGAGGGGGGTGGCAACTGCATCCCATTGAAGCGGGTTGGTTGCTCAGCCCGCCCGGGACTCCACCCGATAGGTAGTAGACTGGCTAGGGGCCGCTGGCCCGAGGAGACGCCTTGAATTCGTTTATGAAGAGCATCTTGGTATGGATGGGCATCGTGGTCCTGCTGGCCATGGCGTTCCGCTTCATGCCCGCCACCACGCACGTGAAATCCATCCCCTTCTCCACCTTCATGACCGAGGGGCCGGATGGGAAGTACAAGTCCGTCACCCTCACCGGCACCGACCTTGAGGCTGAGTACAAGCAGCCCATCAAGGAAAACGGCGAGACCATCGAGCGCTGCAAGACCGTGGCTCCGCCCATGCAGAACCTGCCCCAGCAGATCATGAGCTGGAAGCAGGAGGGCAAGCTCGACAAGTTCGAGGCCATGAAGCCCAGCGATGGCACCTGGATGACTTACCTGATCTTCTTCGGGCCCATCATCGTATTCGTGTTCCTGTGGTTCGCCTTCATGCGCCAGGCGCAGGTGGGCGGCAACAAGGCCATGAGCTTCGGCAAGGCCCGCGCCAAGGGGCTCTCGGCTTCGGCCAAGCGCATCACCTTCGCCGATGTGGCCGGGTGCGAGGAAGCCAAGGAAGAACTCAAGGAAGTCGTCGAATTCCTGAAGGATCCCGCCAAGTTCGTGAAGCTGGGCGGCAAGATCCCCAAGGGCCTGCTCCTCATGGGCCCTCCGGGCACCGGCAAGACCCTGCTGGCCCGCGCCATCGCTGGCGAGGCCAAGGTGCAGTTCTTCTCCATCTCCGGTTCCGACTTCGTGGAGATGTTCGTGGGCGTCGGCGCCAGCCGCGTGCGCGACCTCTTCGAGCAGGCCAAGAAGAGCGCCCCCTGCATCGTATTCATCGATGAGATCGATGCCGTCGGTCGCCACCGCGGCGCCGGCCTGGGCGGCGGTCACGACGAACGCGAGCAGACCCTCAACCAGCTCCTCGTGGAAATGGATGGGTTCGAAGGCAATGAGGGCGTGATCCTCATCGCCGCCACCAACCGCCCCGACGTGCTCGATCCCGCCCTGCTCCGTCCCGGCCGCTTCGACCGCCGCGTGGTGGTGGACCGCCCCGACGTGAAGGGCCGCTTCGAAATCCTGAAGGTGCACACCACCAATAAGATCCCCCTCGCCCCCGACGTGGATCTGGAAGTCATCGCCCGCGGCACCCCCGGTTTTGCCGGTGCCGACCTGGCCAACCTCTGCAACGAAGCCGCCCTCTACGCCGCCCGCACCAACAAGAAGTGGGTGGAGCAGTCCGACTTCGAGAACGCCAAGGACAAGGTCTACATGGGCGCCGAGCGCCGCTCCATGGTGATGACGGAAGAGGACAAGAAGATCACCGCCTACCACGAGGCCGGTCACACGGTCCTCGCCGCCGCCATCAAGGGCGCCGACCCCCTGCACAAGGTCACCATCATCCCCCGGGGCCGCGCGCTGGGCGTCACCTGGCAGCTGCCCGAGCGCGACCGCTACAACACCACCAAGGCGTTCATGGAGGGGCGCATCGCCATCTGCATGGGCGGCCGCATCGCCGAGGAGATTTTCTTCAACCAGTTCTCCACCGGGGCCAGCAACGACATCCAGCAGGCCACGGACATGGCCCGCGCCATGGTCACCGAATACGGCATGAGCGAGAAGCTGGGCCCCCTGAATTTCGGGGCCGGCGCGAACCACGAGATCTTCCTAGGCCGCGATTTCAGCCAGCAGCGCAACTTCAGCGAGGAAACGGCCCGCACCATCGATGCCGAAGTCCACGACATCGTCATGCGGAATTACAAGCTGGCCAAGGACCTGATCCTGGACAAGCGCAGCCAGCTCATCGCCATCGCCGAAGCCCTGCTGCTCCGCGAAACGCTGGATGGCCACGATGTGGACATCCTCATGAAGGGCGGCACCTTGCCTCCCCGGCCGGATGTCACGGGTGGCTCCGGCTCCGCCTCTGCCGTCACCGGCGAGAAGGGCGAGGACCACGGTCTGAACCCCGTTCCCAACCCCATCTGAGATGGGTGCGCACTTTGAGTGGGGGCCGCTCGTTTCGGGCGGCCCTCTTTTCATCGGGATCCTGAACCTCACGCCGGATTCCTTTTCCGATGGGGGGCGGTTCACGGACCCCGAGGCCGCCCAGGCCCAGGCCCAGAGCCTGGTGGCCGGGGGCTGCGGCATGCTGGACCTGGGCGCCGAAAGCACCCGCCCCGGCGCCGCCGCCATCTCGCCTGGGGAAGAGTGGCAGCGACTGGAGGTCCCCCTCCGGCACCTGCGGGAGACCCTGCCCAGCCTGCCCCTGAGCCTCGATACCCGCCATGCGCTCACCGCCGAGCGAGGGCTGGCCGAAGGCATCTCGGTGCTCAACGACGTCACCGGATTCAGCGATCCCGCCCTGCTCCAACTGGCGGCGGATTGCACCTGCGGCCTCATTGCCATGCGCAGCCGCACCCAGGGCGCCGGCTTCGTCATGCCCCCCTACGAAGGCGAGGGCGAAACCACCGCGGACCGGGCCCTGGCGGAGTTGGCCGAGGTTCGGGATCGCCTCCTGGGTGCCGGCATCGCCCCGGCCCGCATCCTCCTGGATCCCGGCTTCGGGTTCGGCACCACCTACGGCGAAGACCTGGCCCTCTGGAACGCCTTGCCGGAACTGGGAAGCCGCCTGGATTGGCCCCTGGATCGCTTTTGCATCGGCCTCAGCCGGAAGCGGTTCGTGGCCCGGCAGGCCGGGGATGCGAACCTGCCTCCCGCATTGAGGGATCCCGCCACGGCCGCCCTGCACCGCCAGGCCCAGTCCCTGGGTTACCGCGCCTTTCGCACCCACAGGGCCCCCTGAACCGCTCGTCCGGGACCTCCTCCCGCTCAACCTGAGTTGGGGCCAGATTGCCCAAAGCCGTTAAACTGGCGGGATGTCCCTTCAATATTTCGGCACTGACGGCATCCGTGGCACCGCCCTGCAGGCGCCGCTCTCCCTGGAGGACTGCGCCCGCTGGGGCGCGGCCTGGTCCCAGGTGGGGCGCCTGGCTCGGGTGGAGGAACTCTTCATCGGCTGGGATCCCCGCCTCAGCTCCGAGCCCATGCGCAACGCCTTCGTGGCCGGCTGCGGCATGGGCCTGAAGGTGACCCTTCTGGGCATGGTGCCCACCCCCGCCGTGGCGTGGACGGTCCAGCAGGCCACCCAGGCCGGCCGCCCCAGCTGGGGCCTGATGATCAGCGCCAGCCACAATCCCCCCGAGGACAACGGCCTCAAGGGCTTCAACGGCGACGGCGAGAAGCTCGAGGAAGCCCAGGAGGCCGCCATCGAGGAGGCCTACCAGTACATTGAGGAACCCACCACCATCCTGGGCTCCCCCTACAAGGCGACCATCGAGCCCTGGCTGAAGCACCTGGGCGGCATCGATCTCCCCGCGGACTTCAAGCTCGTGGTGGACTGCGCCCACGGGGCCACCGGCCCCGCGGCCAAGCGCCTCCTCCGGGGCGGCCAGATCCGCTGGATCGGTGAGAATCCCGATGGCCGCAAGATCAACGTGGGCGTGGGCAGCACCCACCTGGAATCCCTTCAGGCCGCCGTCGCTGAGCACGGCGCCGAACTGGGCATCGCCTTCGATGGCGATGGCGATCGCTGCCTCATGGTGGATGCCACCGGACAGATCCTCGATGGTGATCAGATGCTCTGGCTCCTGGCCCAGGACCGTGTGGCCGCGGGTGACCCGCCCCCGGGCGTCGTCGGCACCGTCATGAGCAACGGCGGCTTGGAGCAGGCCCTGGCCGAGGCCGGCCTCCCCTTCACCCGCACCTCCGTGGGGGACAAATACCTCCTCCGAGAGATGAAGGCCCGAGGCTGGGATCTGGCCTCCGAAGCCAGCGGCCACCTCATCCAGAAGCGCATCGGGCCCAGCGGCGATGGCCTCGCCACGGCCCTGAGCCTGCTCACCGCCCTGCTGCACCGCCCCAAGGACTCCCGCTTCGGCTGGACCTTCAAGCCCTGGCCCCAGCGCCTGGTGAATGTGAAGGCCGCCGAGCGCAAGCCCGTGGACGCCTGCCCCCACCTCAAGGGCGCCATGGGCGCCGTGGAAGCCCGCTGGGGCAGCGGCATCCGCCAGGTGATCCGCTGGTCCGGCACGGAACCCAAGCTGCGCCTCATGGTGGAAGCCCGGGAGCAGGCCTGGGTGGACCAGGCCCTGGCCGAGCTGGAGGCCGCCGCCCGCACCGATCTGGGGCTCTAAGCCGGAGCATCAAGGCTCAAACCGTTTCAGTTCTATAGTTCGGGGCCCATTCAGCCGACCCAGTGGTAGCCTTGAGCAACCCTAGGAGTTCCCTGCGTGAGTCCCCGCCTCGGCGTGAATATCGATCATGTGGCCACCCTGCGGCAGGCACGAGGCGGGCATGAGCCCGAACCCGTCGCCGCGGGCCTCCTCGCCCAGAGTGCCGGTGCCCATGGCATCACGGTGCACCTCCGCGCGGATCGCCGCCATGTGCAGGATCGGGATCTGCGCCTGTTGAAGGAAGTGCTGGCCATCCCCCTCAACGTGGAATGCGCCGCCACCAGCGAGGCCCTGGAAGCCGTGGTGCCCGTGCGCCCCGCCACCGTCACCCTCGTGCCCGAAACCCGCGAAGAGCTCACCACCTCCGGCGGACTCGATGCCGTCTTCCTGCAATCCATGCTCCGCGGTGTCATCCGCGAGCTGCATCAGAGCAACATCCGCGTGAGCCTCTTCCTGGATCCCTCCGAGGAGCAGGTGAAGATGGCCGCCAAGCTGGAAGCCGACGCCGTGGAGCTGAACACGGGCGTGTACGCCGACCTGCCCCCGGGCACCGATCCTTCCGAGGAACTGGCCCGCCTCCGCACCGCCTCCCGCCTGGCCAGCCGCCTCGGCCTGCAGGTGCTGGCCGGGCATGGGCTGAACCTCCGCAACGTCGGGCCCATAGCGGCCATCCCCGAAGTCGAGGAATTGAACATCGGCCACAGCATCATCGGCCGGGCCGTGCTCGTGGGCCTTGAACCCGCCATCCGTGAAATGCAAGCCGCCATCCGCGAGGTCCGCTCATGAGCACGATCCTGGTGGTGGATGACGAGGCCATGATCCGCGAGACCCTCCGGGATTTCCTGGAGTTCGAAGGCCACCACGTCCTGGAAGCGGAAGATGCCCTCGTGGCCCGCAGCCTGCTGGCGAACAACAAGGTGGATCTCGCCTTCCTCGACGTCTCCATGCCCGGCGAGAGCGGTCCGGAGCTCTGCGCCCGGCTCAAGGAAGATCCGGACTGCAAGCACATCAAGGTCGTGATCCTCACGGGCTTGGATGACGAGCAGCACTGGCGGGAGGGCCTGCGCAGCGGCGCCGACCTCTACGCGGTGAAACCCTTCGGCATCGAACGCATCCGGCTCATCGTGGGCCAACTGCTTGGGGAGGACGAGGCCTGATGTCCAACCTCAAGGGAAACCTCGAGAGCATCTCCCTCATGGACGTGGCGCAACTGCTCCACGTCAACCGGAAGACCGGCCAGCTCCACATCCAGAGCGGCAAGAGCTCGGGCATCCTCTACCTCATGAACGGCGATGTGATCCACGCCGAATGCGGGCAGTTCAAGGGTGAAAGCGCGGCCTTCGAGATCCTCGATCTGAACACCGGCACCTTCGACTTCCACGCGGGCAGCGTGCAGTGCCCTCACAGCATCCGCCGCAGCCTCACGGACCTCCTCATGGAGGCCGCCCGCATCGGCGACAGCCGCCGCCGCCTCCACACCTTCTTCCCCCACATGGATGCCGTGCCCTGGCCCACCCTGCCCCAGGACCAGCTCACCACCGGCCTCAAGATCTTCGAGGAGGAGCGGCGCATCATCCCCTTCTTCGATGGCTACCGGGATTTCCGGGAAATCATGGATGCCACCGGCCAGCACGACGTGGCCGTGCTCCAGGCCGCCGCCATCCTCAAGGAAGCCGGCCGCCTCGAGGTGATCGAGCCCGATGTCCAGCTCACGGTCGTCACCCTCAAAACGGGCTTCTTCAAGAAGGGCGGCCACCTCGAACTGGCCAAGTCCCTGGAAGCCAAGTGGATGGGCATGGGTCCCCACGCCCTGGGGATCAGCAACCTCCGGGTGATCTGGCCCAAGGGCCCCGCCATCGAGCCCGTGAAATTCGTGTCCGATCTGCCTGAGCGTGTCGTGGCCATCCCCAAGGAATTCATGGAAGCGTGGGAGTTGGCCGAAGGATCCCCTGTGAAAGTCCGCCCCGCACCGTAATTCGAGCCACAGGAACCGCCCATGGACGGCCTCAACCCTTCCCAGAGCGACGACTCCTCCCAGGATCTGGTCAAGGAGTTCGAAATCCAGAGCAAGTCTCTGGATCTGCGTTTGGACAACCTCAAGAGCATGATCGAGGACCTGCGCGCGGAGCTGCAAGGCAACTCCAAGCTGAGCCTCGGGAAACTGGCGCAGGTGGCCAAGGACATGGCCGCCGGGCAGGTCTATCAGAAGATCGACCTGGAAGCGAAGGGCGAGATCGGCGCCCTGGTTTCCAGCCTCAATCAGACCCTGCTCAACCTCCAGCAGCTGGATGCCTCCGTGAAGGCCCAGAGCCATCAGGTGCCCGAGCTGGCCGCCCAGCTGGACGCCATCACCTCGGATACCGAGCGAGCCACCCAGGACGTCATGAACCGCCTGGACGGCCTCATGGCTCACACGGAGGATGCCTCCGATGGCCTGCGCAAGCTCGCCCCGGCCTTCCGCCGCCATGAAGAGCAGCGCGCCGACATGGCCAAATCCGTGGCCAGCTTCCTGGATCGCGCCGCCGCCGGCGAAGACAGCACCGCCCTGGCCGGTGAGATCCTCGAATACCTCTTCGCCCTCCAAATGGAGCAGGCGCCTCCCCTTGAACTGGATGCCACCATCGGCCAGATGCAATCCATCAACGATGAGGCCTTCGAAATCCTGAACATCCTCCAGTTCCAGGACATCACCCGCCAGAAGATCGAAAAGGTGGTGATGCTCCTCAAGAACTTCCAGAGCGGCCTGCAGCGCCTCCTGGTGATCTTCAACATCGAAGCCGCCCACGGCGGCGACGAGGCCATCTTCGATCACCGCAAAGTTGCCACCCAGGACAACATTTTCAAAACCACCATGGAAGCCGATCAAGGCAAGGATTCCGTGGACGACATCATCGCCCAGTTCAAGAAGAAGCAGGGCTAGCTGAGTACTCGCAGGTTCCTGCAAAGAAGCTGGTCACAGAGGGCACAGAGATCCACAGAGGACACAGGGAAAAGCGTGAAAGGACTCTTTCAGCCTTTTTCTGTGTCCTCTGTGAAGCGCGCAGCGCTCTCTGTGCCCTCTGTGACCAGCGCTTTTCCAGCGAGCCACCGAGCTCCATGCAGAGCTACTTCCCCGACCTCGGATGCGCATCCGCATAGGTCTTCGCAAGCTCCTCCAGGCTCAGGTGCGTGTACCGCTGGGTGGTGCTCAAGCTCGCGTGTCCCAGCAATTCCTGGATCGCCCGCAAATCCATCCCGGCATTCAGCAGGTGGGTGGCGAAGCTGTGTCGCAGCGCGTGCGGGCTCACCTTGGAGCGCACGGCGGCTTCGTCCATGGCCTTGTCGAGGAAGGTGCGCACGCTGGTGGGCGTGAGGCGCCCGCCCCGCTGGTTGAGGAACACCGCCGCGCCCCCGGCCATACCCTTCTCGACCACGAGCGCGGACCTATACCCGAGGTAAGTTTTCAGGGCCTCCTCGGCGGCCGCATGGAAGGGCACGATGCGTTCCTTGTTGCCCTTTCCCAGCACCCGCAGCGTCCGCTCTCCGAACAGCACATCCTGCAAGTCCAAGCCCACCAGCTCCGACACGCGCAGTCCCGAGGCGTAGAGCAGCTCCAGCAGCGCCCGCAGCCGCGCGGACGCGAAGTCCACGGCCTCGGGCAACTGCAGCAGCGCCTCGCTTTCCCCTTCGGTGAGGAAGGCCGGCAGCTTCTTCCCCTGCTTCGGATTCCGCAGGCCCGAAGCGGGGTTTTCCTTCACGCGGCCTGTCTCGAAGCACCAGGCATAGAAGGCGCGCACGGTGCTGAGGATGCGGGCCTGGGAGGCGGGGTCGAGGCCCCGCTGGCCCAGTTCCAGGGCGAATCCGCGCAGGGTGCGGGGGCTCACGCTCCAGCCTTCCCAGCGCAGGCGGTTCGCGTGATCCGCCAGCTTCAGGAGGTCCCCTTCCTGGGCCCGCAGCGTGTGGGCAGAAAGGCCCCGCGCCCGCTGCTCCAGCAGGAATTCCCTGGGGTCGGATCCCAGAGGATCCGCGGTGCGCTCTGATACCATTCCTATATCCATCCCACGGAGTACAGGTTGTCTCAAGAAGTCAGCACCATTGCGGAACTTTTTTACCGTGGGCTCGAACGGCAGCTTCCCGATGCCATGGCCACCAAGCAGGGCGAGGGCTTCGCGCCCATCTCCCACGCGGAGATCCAAACCCAGGTGGAACGCCTGGCCCTGGGCCTCCACGATCGCGGGTACGCCTTCGGCACCCACGTGGCGATCCTGGCGGAAAACGGCCCCGAGTGGGCCTACACCGATTACGCCTGCGCCATCCTGGGCCTGCCCCTCACTACCATCTACGCCACCCTCAACGCGCCCCAGGCGGGCTTCATCCTGCGGGACAGCGCCAGCGCCCTGGTGATCTGCTCCACCGTGGCCCAGCTGGAGAAGGTGCTGGAGAACTGGCCCACCCTGCCCGACCTCCGCGCCGCCATCCTCCTCAAGGGCGAGGTGCCCGCCAGCGCCGCCGGCCGCACTGTCTTCACCTGGGCGCAGCTCATGAAGGAAGGCGAGGCCCAGGAGGCGCGTCGCCCTGAAGTGCGCGAATGGGCCAAGGCCCGCACGCCCAAGGACCTGCTCACCCTCATCTACACCAGCGGCACCACCGCCGATCCCAAGGGCGCCATGCTCACCCACGGCAACGTGGTGTCCAACGTCCACGCCGCCCTCAAAGCCTTGCCCCTGCGGGAAGGGGATCGCTGCCTCAGCTTCCTCCCCCTCACGCACATCTTCGAACGCATGGCCGGCCACTACTGCATGTGGCACATCGGCAGCTCCATCTACTACGCCGAGAGCGTGAACTCCGTGGCCGCCGACATGATCGTGGCCCGCCCCACGGTGCTCTGCTCTGTGCCCCGCATCTACGAGAAGATCTACGCCCGCATCCAGGATTCCATCGCCGGCAGCGGGCTGCTGAAGCGGCTCATCTTCAAATGGGCCATGGCCGTGGGCAAGGAGGCCGTGCCCAGCTTCTACGATGACAAGCCCATCGCTGGCTGGCTCGCCTTCAAGTACGGCATCGCCCAGAAGCTCGTGTTCAGCAAGATCCTCGCCCGCACCGGCGGCCGCATCCGCTTCGCCGCCAGCGGCGGCGCCCCCCTCAGCGCCAAGCTCATGGAGTTCTTCTGGATCCTGGGCCTCCCCATCCTTGAAGGCTATGGCCTCACGGAAACGAGCCCCGTCATCTGCGTGAACATGCCCGGCGCTGTGGGCCCCGGCACCGTGGGCCACCCCCTCTACGATGAGTGGGAGGGCCGCCCCTTCATGAAGATCGCCGAGGATGGCGAAGTGCTCTGCCAGGGCCCCAACGTGATGCTGGGCTACTGGCGCAACGAGAAGGCCACCCAGGAAGCCATCGATGCCGACGGCTACTTCCACACGGGCGACATCGGTTCCCTGGATGAGCGGGGCCGCCTGCGCATCACCGACCGCAAGAAGGAACTCATCGTCACCAGCGGCGGCAAGAAGATCGCCCCCCAGCCCATCGAGAACGCCCTCAAAACGGACAAGTACATCAGCCAGGCCGTGCTCATCGGCGATCAGCGCAACTTCATCACCGCCCTCATCGTGCCCAACTTCGACAGCCTCGAACGCTGGGCCGGGTACAAGAAGCTCCACTACGCCCACCACCGCGAACTCACCCAGATGCCCATCGTCATGGCCAAACTCATGAGCCGCATCGAAAAAGTGAACGCCACCCTCTCCGGCTACGAGCGCATCAAGAAGATCGCCATCATCCACCACGAGATGACCGTCGAAACCGGCGAACTCACCCCCAGCCTCAAGATCAAGCGCCGCGTCGTGAATGAGATGTACGGCGGCCTCATCGAAACCTTGTACGAGACCCACAAGGGCGAGACCGAGGCGCACTGAGCCAAGGATGCCCTTCCCAACTCAAGGCCTGGGATAGGGTTTCCAACATCTCAAGAGGGCGCAGTTCCCCTCACACCGCCGCATCAAATAACCCCGGCTGCCGCACCATGGGCGGCGGGGGTTGGAGGTGGGCGCCTTCGCCGCGTTTGGGGGTGCGGCTGGTGCGCTCGCCCCGGGGGAAGGCGTGGCGAAAGGCTTCGCGGACATCGGTGACGTAGTCGGGATCGAGGACGTGGAGCCAGCCGTGATTGGCCAGGGTGCCGAGGAAGGGATCCTTGGGGAGGAGGCGCAGGCCACCCACCCAAGCGGAGGTGGCACCGCTGGCGCGGGCGCGGCGGATGAAGGCCTGGAGGTCATGCACGGGCATGAGGGGGGCCACGGCAACGCCCGTGTGAAGGCCCGCTTTGGAGAGGCGTTCCAGGGTGGCCCAACGGCTGGGGATGGGGGGCGCGGGGGGCTCGGTGATCTGTCGGACGGTGTCGTCATCCGTGGGGATGGAGAGGCCCACGCGGAGGCGGGTGCCGAAGGCCTTGAGCAGGTCGAGATCCTGGAGGATGAGGGGGGAGCGCGTGAGCAGCATCACCTGGGTGGTGGGGCATTGGAGCAGCACTTCCAGGCAGCCGCGGGTGAGGCGGAATTCCCGTTCCAGGGGCTGGTAGGGATCCGTGGCGGAGCTCAGGAACACGGTCTGCTGATGCAGGCGATGGCGCTGGGCCCAGAGCAGCGCCGGGGCGTTGAGCTTGGGCGCCACCCAGCGCCCCCAGTCGGCAGGATCATGAAGGGCCCCGGGGCCCGCGGCGGGGTTCCGGGCGGGGTAATCGCGCACATAGCAGTAGGCGCAGCCATGGCTGCAACCCCGGTAGGGGCTCAGCGCGAAGCTGAATCCGTACACGGGATCCTTCTGGGGCCGGAGGATGCTGCTGGCATCCTCGCCCTGCACTTCGAGATCCCGGAAAAGGGTCGGCGGCGGAGTGGCTTGGAGCAGGGGTGTCATAGGCTTCCAGGTCCGGGGCCCACCTTCGGATCCTGAATGGGATCACGCAGCTGGGACGAAGGGCATGAAAGCAGTTTCGCTTTTATTTCGCGTTCGTCAAGGCATTCGAATCAGCCCGTCACATCCAATCGGGAGCCCACGGCCCGCTGGGCGTTGGCATTGGAGGTGGGCTGAGCCTGCGCTGCGGCGGCCTGTCGGGCTTCGGCGGCGCGCTTGGCTTCTTCTGCCCGCCGGGCTTCTTCGGCGCGGCGCGCCTGGAGTTCCTCGGCGGCCCTGGGATTGGGCGTGCTCTGGGCCTTCGGAGCCCGTTCGACGGGAGGGGTATTGGCGTTGAGTGAAGCAGGTCCATTGGCCATGGGTCACCATCCGGTCCAAGTTCAGGCCCCGGTTCCCCACCGGCAAGAGGCTAATTATTCCGGGCCCTTGGGCACCACGTTGATGCGGCCGTTGGTTTCCAGGATGGCATAGCGCACAGTGTCCAGATCCGTGAGGCCCGCCTGCCGCACGGCCGCCATGAGCTCATGGTGGGTGATGCGCTCCGCACAGAGGGCCTTTTCATCCATCTGGCCATCGTGGACGAGGATGAGGGGCTTCCCCTCCACGAAGAGTTCGGCGGCCTTGCTGCGGAAGGTGATCCAGCCCACCGCGGCGTTGACCGCCACCAGCGTGAGCACGAGGATGAAGCCGCCGCCCACGGTATTGTCACCGGCGTTCATGCTGTTCTGCACCGCGTTACTGAGCACCAGCAGAAGCACGAGGTCGAAGGGCGCCAGCTGCCCCACCTGCCGCTTGCCCGTGAGGCGCAGGGTGATGAGCAGGAAGCCGTAGACCAGCAGCCCACGCAGCACGAACTCCCACCAGGGCTGGGCGAGTTTCCACATGGACTGGGCCACGGGCATTCCATCGAGGATCAGCATCAACATGGCGATAGTGTGCGGGATTCCGCCCACGATCGCCATGGATCATCCGGTCCCGTCAGAAGGTGATCACCAGGCTGGTGGTGAACACCGTATCGAGCTTCTTCAGCTCCACCGGCGCCTTGCCGAGCACCACGGGAGGCGTGGCCACGGGCGTCTCGATGATGTCGATGCCGAGGACGTTGGGCTTGTTCCGGTAAGCCAGGTCATAGCCCACCTTCAGGGCCAACCGCTGGCTCAGGGTGGTGGTGAAGGTATTCTTGAGGGTGCCCAGCCAATCTTTGCTCTCCTTGAGGCTCCCGCTGAGGGACAGCTCAGAGCCGAAGGCGGAGTTGGCGAGGACCTTCTGTTCCAGCTTGGCGCCCAACTGCCAGGTGGCGTAGGTATCGGTGAAGCCCTCAGGGCGGAAGACGGGTTTCTCTTTGGTGTAGCCAAGACCAAAATCCGTGCGGAATTTCCTACGGTCGGACTCTGCCCAGGTGACACCCACGCCGAGGATCCCCTTGGTGCGGCTGTCGAGGCCCGAGGGCTGGTTGCGATCCCAGGTACCGGCCCCGAACCAGAAGGTGTGAGCCGAAAGCTTGTGATCGTAGCGGAGCAGCGCGTTGTAGGCCTCGGTGGTGGTCTGCTGGGTCTTGGTTTCCACCAACGTGTAGTTGGTGGCACTGGTGCCCGAGGCGCTGCGGGTGATGTTGGTGGTGTTCACCCGGACGCCGGCCACATTGAAGGCGAAGCTGGCATCCGTCCACTTGTAGAGGTACTCGTTCGCGAAGCCCAAGCTCTGGCTCTGGGCGTTGCCGCCCACGGAGACGTAGCTGAGGCTGGCCTTGTCGGTCCAGTTCGAAGGGGGAGCGGCCGGTGCCTGCGCGACGAGCGCGACAGGCACCAGCCCGAAGATCAACGCCTTCATTTCTACTTCTCAACCTCGACGGTGAAGGCGGCTTCGCCCAGGGCCTTGCCATCGGCGCCGAGCACCTTGGCGGTCCACTTGCCGGCATCTCCCGCGCGGAAGGTGCGGAAGGCCCAGGTGCGGTAGGGGCTGCGCGCCACCTTCAGCTCCTGCTTGGAGACCTGCTTGCCGTCCTTCTCAAAGCTCACGGTGACGGTGCTGTCGGCGGCACCCTTCACCACGGTCCACACATAGATCTTGGTGTTGGCGGCCACCTTGAAATCGGCGGCTTCGCCCTGCAGCGCCATCTTCTCGACGCCGGTGCCGACTTTCACTTCTGCGGAAGGGGCGTCCTGCGCGACGAGGGCCGTGAGGGCGAGGAGGGGAGCTAGGAATAGGCGCATGGGTTTCTCCTGGATGAGGCCCACAGCATGGCAGAAAAAACCGGCGTCAAAAGACAGGTCCCGCAATTTCCCTCCAATCTCGCATGGGAGGGATCCAGGGACTCAATCACGCGACGTCGGGGCCGGCCCGAGTCAGCTGAAGGCGTAGGTATCCAGCGATTCCACCAGGTCCCGCACCCCGGGGCCGAAACGGGCGTTGCTGATCCAGTCGATGCCCTGGGGCAGGCCCCCCAGGGCTTGGGCGAGGCGGGCGCGGTGGCCCAGCTCGGCGCGGGGGATGGCGTTGGGGCACTCCACCAAGCGGGTTTGCCGGGCCTCGGAGAGCTCGGGCACCCAGCCCTTGAGCGTGGCCTGTACGCCCTCCACGGAATCCACCCCGGGAGCGACGGGGAAGGCGCCGCCGATGAAGGCGCGGAGCTGCATGAGGCCCTGGGGTGCGGACTCGGGATCCATCCAGGAGGGCACCAGGGCGCCCAGGAAGCCCTTCCCTTCCGGCGGATGAATGAGGAAGCCGAAGCCATCCTTGAGGCCCTCCAGGGCCGTGTGGCGGCTGTTGTAGAGCTTCACGCTGGTGTAGGGCATGGCGCCCAGGGCCGCGGCACTCTGGGGCGCGGCGGACCCCAGCAGGGCCGCGGCCTCGAAGGCGGGCAGCGCGAGGATCACGCGATCCACGAGGCGGGTTTCACCGCCGCCGGTCACGCGCCAGGCATTGCCTTCGCGCTGGAGGGACTCCGCGCGGAGGCCCGTGCGGATGGTGGGCAGTTTCGCGGAGAGGGCCTTGGGCAGGCTGCCCATACCGCCTTTAGGGACGACCATCTCCGAGCGACCGCCCTTGCCCATGCCTTTGACCATGGAGCCCGTGGCTTCCCATTCCCGGAGCTTGGGCATGGCATCCACGCTGAGCATCTGCGGTGGCGCGGCGAGAATGCCGGCCACCATGGCGGGCATCATGGTCTCGGCGGCCCCCCGGCCCAAGCGGCGGGCGGCGAAATCAAAGAGCGTCTCCTCGGGCTCTGCGGGGCGCACGGCCTGGAAGGGTTCCAGCATCATGCGCATCTTGGCGCCCACGGAGAGCAGGGGCGAGAGCATCAATTGCACCGGGTGGCTGGGCACGGGGATCAGCTTGCCGCCGCGCCCCAGCCAGCGGGCGCCGTGGCCCGGGCGGTGCACCTTCAGATCGATTTCGTTGAAGAGCTTGTCGCAGGGAGAACCGGGCGCCACGAGCACGCCCTGGGGCCCGCGCTCCAGGTGCCCGGGCTCGCCTTCGGGGCCCGCCCAATCCAAGGTCTGCACCCAACCGCCCACGTGCCCCTGGGCCTCCCAGATCTCGATGGATTCACCCCGGCGCTGGAGGTGCCAGGCGGAGAGGAGCCCACTGATGCCGGCGCCGAGGATCAACGTGCTCATGCGGGAACTCCGGTGCCGAGGGCCTCAAGGGTGTGGCGCACGAGGCACTCCACGTACTTCGGATGGGTGCCGGGGGTGCGGAGGCGCTTCCAGGTGCGCACGCCCGCGTGATCGGCCATTTCCTTGTACTCGATATCCAGCTCGTGGAGGGTCTCGATGTGCTCGCTCACGAAGCTGATGGGCAGCACGATGACGTCGCGACCGCCGAGATCCTTCATCAGGTGCCGAAGGTTGGGCTCCAGCCACTTGATGGGCCCCACGCGGCTCTGATAGCCGAGGAGGTAGCCGCCGGGGATGGTGCCGATGCGAGCCTTGATGGCCTCGATGGTGGCGTGGATCTCTTGTTCGTAGGGATCGCCGCTGGCCTGGATCTGCTTCACGGGCAGGCTGTGGGCGCTGAAGAGCACCGTGGCGTAGGGCAACTCCTCCAGGGCGGCCTGGAGGGGCTGCACCCAGGATTCGATGTAATCGGGATCCACGGCGTGATCGCGCACGCCGGGCAGGAGCGTCATGCCATGGGCCTTGGCCTCCTTCTCCAGTTCGCGGATGGAACTGCCGGTGGTGGCGTTGCAGGCGTGGGGATAGAGGGTCACGGGCAGCAACTTGGTGATGCCCTCCTTCTTGAGCGCCGCCAGCATGCCCTTGGCCCGGGGGGAACTGGTGCGGAACACGAGCTTCACGGGGCTCTGGATGCCCGCGGCCCGCAAGCGCGAGCGCAGGGCCGCGGCCTGGGCGGCGCTCTCGCGCAGCAACGGCGAACCGCCCCCGATCTCCGCATAGCGCTGCATGGCGCCCTTGCGGCGCAGCTTGGAGATGCCCCAGGCGTAGGTGGGCTGGAACCATGCGGGCCCGGGTAGCTTGATGAGGTCCCGATCGCTGAAGAGCGCGTAGAGGAAGGGCTCTACGTGCTTCAACGTGACGGGGCCGCCGAGGTTCAAAAGAAGGATCGCGGTATCTCGATGCATCAGGCCAGCCTATCTCGATTGGAGGCGTGGACCCATCCACGCCAGGGCCGCGTCCAGGATTGGGTCTGCGCCGGTGGCCGTGGCGAGGTTCACGGTCACCTTGGGCCTCAGATCGCTCCGGGGCCGCAGGAACAGGTCGTACACGGGCTCGGCGCTCACCTGCACCCGGATTCCCGAGTGCTTGAGCTGGATGGATTTCACCGCGGCCCCCAGCCCCGCCATGCGCGTTCCCACGGCGACGCCTCGCAGCGTGCCCTGCACGGCCAAGGTCATGCCTTCGGCCACGCTCATGGTCCAGGGTGACACCAGCACCGCCAGGGGCCCTTCGAAGGTCTTGCCCCGGCTGGGGACGAACTCGTCCCAGGGGCTGCCGAGGCTGGGTCCCACCCGCTTGCGCATCTGGGCGAAGCGCGTGCGCTTGCCGAAGAACCGGCCGAGGATGGGCAGCATCACCTCGGTATCCCCACCGGTGTTGTACCGGAGGTCCAGCACCCAACCCCGGGCCTGAGGAAACCGGGACAGCGCCTCATCCATGCGCTTGATCAGCTCCTCGTTGCCGAAATCCTGGAAGGCGATGTAACCCACCCCATTGGGCAGCAGGGTGGTTTCCGGCAGGCGGGGAAACCCGTCATCCCCGGGGGCCACCTTGAATTCCTTCACGTCGCCAGCGGCGGTCTTGAGGCTGAGGGTGAGCCCTTGATCATGGCGCCCCCCCACCAGGGAATTCAGCATCCAGTGGAGATCCTCATCCTCCACACCCTTGAGGAACAAGGGGCGCCGGGCCTCAAGGGCCTCCTTCAGGGGCTTCCCGTTCACGCCCAGAATGCGCATGCCCGCCTTCACCCCCGCGGCCTCGGCATGGCTGCCGGGCAACACCGCCAGGATCACGGCATCTTCACCCCGCCACTCGGCGGCGATGGCCCCGGGGGGCAGGCGCCAGCTGTCGGCGAGGTTGGTGCCCAGGTGGGAATGCGCATCGGCGAACTGATCGAGCAGGTCCTCCATCACCCGGATGAAGGCCTGGGGCGTGTCCGCCTTCGCCGCCCGGGCCCGGAATTCCGCGCGGAGCAACTCCCACTCCACCCGGGGGGCCCAGGCGTAAGTGGCTTGCAGGAAGGCGAAGGCCTGATCGAAATCCTGCACCTGCGCCGACACAGGCGGGGCCTGGATCAGCGCGGGTGGAGGAAGGAAGAACATCACACGGTCCGGCTGAAGGTTTTACCGGCCATCTGCTCCATGTAGGCATCGAAGGGCATGGCCAGGTTGCGCACGAAGCGGCGGCCCAGCTCCGTGACGAACACGCCTTCTTCGGTGATCTGCACGGTACCCATGGGCTCTTCAGCCTTGAGTTCCTTCAGGGCCTCGGCGAAGTGGGTGGGGCCATCCACGCCCCACTTGGCCTTGAGGTCGGCCCACTTCAATTCGAAGCGGCCCATGACCTGGTGGATCACCCAGCGGCGCATGCGGTCCTCGCTCGTGCAGGTATGGCCCTTGTGCATGGCGAAGTGCCCGCTCTCCACGGCCTTCTCCCACTTGGAGAGGATCTTGTCGTTCTGGTGATACACGCCGCCCACGTCGCTGATGGCGCTGGGTCCGATGCTCACCATGTCGGGTCCACCCTGCACCGCGTAGCCCATGAAGTTGCGGATGATGCTGCCATCCTTCACGGCCTTGGCGAGGCTATCCTCGGGGTGAGCGAAGTGGTCCATGCCCACGGCGACGTAGCCCGCGGCCTCCAGCTTTTCCGTGGCCATCAGGAGCAACTGCAGCTTGTTATCCGGGGAAGGGATCGTCTCCGCGGGAATGCTGCGCTGGAAGGGCATCATCTTGGGCAGGTAGGCGAAGCCGTACACGGCGAGGCGGTTCGGCTCCAGCGCGATGACTTCATCCAGGGTGCGGCGGAACTTCTCCAGGGTCTGGCCGGGGAGGCCATACACCAGATCCAGGTTCACGCCTTCGAAGCCCACGCTGCGGGCCTGCTTCACGGCGGCCAGCGTCTGCTCCCAGGTCTGGCCGCGGGTGATGAGGTCCTGCACTTCCTTATCGAGGTCCTGCACGCCGAAGGAGACGCGGTTGAAGCCCATCTCGCGCAAGGCCGGCAGCTGGTCGGGGCGCAGGAAGGTGGGATCCGCCTCCAGGCTCACCTCCGCGCCGGGCAGCAGCGGGAAGCGGTCCGTGATCATTTTGAAGGTGCGCCGCAACTCGGGCACCTCCAGATAGGTGGGGGTGCCGCCGCCCCAGTGGAGCTGCAGGACGCCGCGGCGGTTGGGCAGGTGCGAGGCCCACAGGTCCAGCTCCTGCTCCAGGTGCTGGAGGAAGGACTCGACGGGATCGTAGTGGGGGCTGATGACCACGTTGCAGCCGCAGTAGGCACAGCGGCGCTTGCAGAAGGGCAGGTGCGCGTAGAAGCTCAGCGCCTCCTTGCTCGCGTCGGCCCGCTTGAGGCCCTCGATCAACTCCGACTCCGGAAAATCGTCGTGCCAGGCCGGGGGCATGGGGTAGCCCGTGTAGCGCGGCCCGGGTCGGTCGTAGTGGCGAACGAGATCGATGAGGTTGTGCATGGGATCGACTCAGCTGGCGAAGGGGCGGCGGCCAGGCCGCCGCCCCTTCCGGATTAAGTGCGCTTCACTTCCTCGATGACCGCGGCGAGCACGTCGGGGTTGGTCTCGGGGACGAGACCGTGGCCCAAGTTGAAGACGTGCGCGTGCCCCTTCATGGCATCCAGGATGGCCCGGGTCTTCCGGACCGCAACCTCGGGGCCCGCCAAAAGGGCCACGGGATCCAAGTTGCCCTGCAGCACCTTGCCGCTGAAGCGGCGACGGGCCTCGGAAATGGGCACCTGCCAGGGCACGGCCAGGCCGGCGCAAGGCAGATCGTTGAGGGCGTCGGGCAGGTAGCCAGTGCGGGCGAAGAAGAGCGTGGGCACGCTCGTCACCTGCTCCAGCGTGCGGCGAGCGGCCGGCAGGGCGAAGGTGGCGTAGTCGTCAGCATCCAGCTCGCCGGCCCAGGTGTCGAACAGCTGCACGGCCTGCGCACCGGCCTCGATGTGCAGGTTCAGCAGGCGGGCGGCGGCGTCGGCCAGTTTCTCCAGCCACATCTGAGCCTTCACGGGTTCTTTGTGGAGGTAGGCCTTGGCCCGGCTCCAGGTTTTGCTCCCCTTCCCTTCCAGGCCGTAAGCCAGGAGGGTCCAGGGGGCGCCGGCGAAGCCCAGCAGGGCCTTCTCGGGAGGCAATTCCTTGCGAACCTTGCGCAGGGCATCGCACACGGGCTTGAAGACGGCCTCGTCCAGGGGCTGGTCGAGGGGGATCTGATCCAGGGTGCGGGCCAGCACGGGGCCGCCCTCAGGGATCGTCACGCCGCAGCCCAGGGCATCCAGGATCACGAGGATGTCGCTGAAGATGATGGCGCCATCAATCTTGGGGAAGCGGCGGATGGGCTGGAGCGAGACTTCCGCGGCCAGGTCGCTGTCGTTGAGCAGCTGCTCGAAGGTCGCCTTGGCGCGGATCGCGCGGTATTCGGGCAAGAAGCGGCCCGCCTGGCGCATGAACCACACCGGGGGCGGGGCGATGACTTCGCCCTGGAGAACGCGTACGAGTTGGTTCGTCATGCTTAGACCTCTTCCACGGCGTAATCAAAGGGACCCGTCACGCCCAGCACTTCCCCTGTGGGGATCGCGAGGCCGGTGCGGCGCACGGACTTGTGCACGAGGCGCCAGCTTCCACCCTGCTTGGCGGCTTCCGCCAGGGCGACGCGCAGCGCGCCCTTCATGTCCTTGTGGGCGACCTGCACGAGGAGGAAGCGGCCTTCCTTGGAGTTGCCCTGTTCAAGGGCGAGGGAGTGGATGCGGGTCATGGGAGCTCCAAAGAAAGGGTTAACCGCGAATTCACGCGAAAGACGCGAATGAAAAGCCTTTATTCGCGTGCATTCGCGACATTCGCGGTTCCAGAAAAGACCTTGGCGACTTCAGCGACGGCCTTCGAGAAATGAGCGAACTCTGCCTCGCCGTGGGATCCGCTGAGGAACCCCACTTCGTAGCCGCTGGGGGCGAGGTAGACGCCCTGCTCCAGCATGAGCTTGTGCATGCGGTTGAACTGGTCGATGGCCCCGCTCTGGATGCGGTCGGCCCGCTTCACGGCCTCGGGCTGGAAGAGGGGCCACATCAGGCTGCCGATGGACGGGCAATGCAGGCCCGGGATGGCTTCGAAGGCCTTGGCCCACTTGGCGCCGTCCGCATCCATCTTCGCGTAGAAGGCGGGGGTGAGCTGCTCCAGCGTGGCGAGGCCCGCGGCCATGGCTACGGGGTTCCCGCTGAGGGTGCCCGCCTGGTACACGGGGCCGTCCGGGGAGATGCGACCCATCACGTCGGCGCGGCCGCCGTAGAGGCCCACGGGCATTCCGCCGCCGATGATCTTGCCGTAGGTGCCGAGGTCGGGCGTGATGCCCAGCCGTTCGGCGGCGCCGCCGGCGGCCACGCGGAAGCCACTGATGACCTCGTCGAAGATCAGCAGCGTGCCGTGCTTCGTGCAGAGTTCGCGCAGGCGGAGCAGGAAGCTCTTGTCCTGGAGCAGAAGGCCGTTGTTGGCGGGGATGGGCTCGATGATGGCACAGGCGGTTTCCGCGCCATGCTTGGCGAAGTAAGCCTCCAGGGCCTCCAGGTCATCCAGGCTCACCACGGAGGTGAGGCCCCCGATGGCCGCAGGTACCCCCGCGCTGGTGGGCTCTCCGAAGGTGATGAGGCCGGAGCCCGCCTTCACGAGCATGGCGTCGGCATGGCCGTGGTAGCAGCCATCGAACTTCAGGATGCGGTCGCGCCCCGTGAAGCCGCGGGCCACGCGCAGAGCGCTCATCACGGCCTCGGTGCCGCTGGACACGAAGCGCATCTTCTCGATGAAAGGCACCCGCTCCTTGATCTTGCGGGCCAAGGCCAATTCGCGCCGGGAGGGGGCGCCGAAGGTGAGGCCCTCGGACATGGCTTCGGTGACGGCGGCGATGACGCCCGGGTTCACATGGCCGAGGATCAGGGGGCCCCAGGACATGCACATGTCCAGGAAGCGCTGATCATCCTCATCCACGAACCAGGCCCCGGAGGCCTTCTTGAAGAACTTGGGGGTTCCGCCCACGGACTTGAAGGCCCGTACGGGGGAGTTCACTCCACCAGGGAAGTGCGTTTTGGCTTCGTCGAAGAGTTGCTGGTTGCTCACGAAATCCATCCCTTTTCCAGGGCCTCGCGGCCTGCGTAGGTGACGATCATGTCCGCACCGGCGCGCCGGATCGCGATCAGGTGCTCGTACATGAGTTGGTCGCCGTTCACCCAGCCCTTCTCCTCGGCGGCCTTCACGGAGGAGAACTCGCTGGAGACGTGGTAGGCGGCGATGGGGGCGAGGCTCGCCTCGCGCAGGCGCCAGATGAGGTCGAGGTTGGGCAGCGCGGGCTTGAGCAGGAGGATGTCGGCACCTTCCTCCAAGTCCATCAGGCCATCGCGCAGGCCTTCCCGGCTGTTGCGGGGATCCATCTGGTAGCTGCGCCGGTCGCCGAACTTGGGGCTGGAGTCCGCGGCTTCGCGGAAGGGGCCGTAGTAGGCGCCCGCATGCTTGATGGCGTAACTCATGATGGCGCGGTTCTGAAATCCCTCTTCGTCGAGGCGCACGCGCATGGCGGCGATGCGGCCGTCCATCATGTCGCTGGGGGCGAGCACGTCCGCACCGGCTTCTGCATGGCGCACGGCCATCTCCGCCAACAGGGCCACGCTCTCGTCGTTCACCACTTCCCCGTCCTGCACGAGGCCGCAGTGGCCGTGATCCGTGTAGCTGCAGAGGCAGACGTCGGTCATGACGATGAGGTCGTCGCCGAACTGGGTCTTAAGGGCCTTGATGGTGAGGGGCACGGCGCCGTCGGGATCGTGGGCGCCATGGGCATCGGGCGCCTTCTCATCGGGAATGCCGAAGAGGAGGACGCTGCGCAGGCCCTTCTTCAGATCCTTCTCCACCTGGGCGCAGGTCTCGTCGATGCCCGTGCGGCCGATGCCCGGAAGGGCGGCGATCTCTGAGAAGCCCTTGGCCTTCTGCACGAAGTAGGGCTGGATCAGGTGGCGGGGACGCAGGTCCGTTTCGGCGACGAGGTCGCGGATGGCCTGGGTGCGGCGCAAGCGGCGGGAGCGCGTAAGCATCATCGAGAGGCCTCCTGGAAAGGTTCAGCGAGCATCGTGTGATAGGCGCTCACCTTGGGCTCGCACCAGCCGGTGACGGGCTGGCCCGCGCGCTCGAAGGCCTGGGCGGTGGCCTCGCCCCAGGCGAAGCGCATGCAGTCCTGAGCCATGCCTGCCAGCACCTGGGCCTGGAGGGGGCTCATGGCGAGCACCGCGTCCACGGGCGGCAGATCCGGCAGGGGAAGGATGGGCGCCTCCCGGTGGGTGATCCAAGGTTCGATTTCCCAGACGGTGTCGCGGGCCACGCGCTCCAGGTATTCGCGGCTGCGCTCGCCGCGCACCAGCACGAACTTTCCGCCATTGGGAAAGCGCTGCTGCAGGATCTCCCAGAGGGCCTCGGCCCGGGGCACCGAGGCCAGCATGAGGTCCAGATCCCGGCGACCCAGCGCATCCGCCGTGCCCAAGCCCTGGGCCAGCACCTTCATGCCCACGGGCAGCAGGGGCGAAGCGGCTTTGGCGCCGCTGGGGCTGAGCACGATGAGGGCGTCGGTATCGTGGTTCAAATCGAAGGGTGGCGGCGCCTGGGAAGGCACCAGACGCGTGACCGGGAACGGCACCGGGGTCCACCCGGCCGCCGCGGCGGTCTGGCTCAGCGGGTGATCCGCTGGGCGCGGAAGGGCTAGGCGCAAGGCGCCCCCTGAGCTTGAAGCTCCTGCACGACCTGCGCGACCACGACATCGGCTTCGCCGATGGCTTCGGAGCGGATGACCCGGCCCGCCTCCGCCCAGGCGGCGCGGAGGTGGAAGCGACCCCGATCATCCAGGGTGGCGAGGGTGCCCAGGGGCTGCGAGCAGCCGCCGCCCAGGCCCTTGAGCACGGCACGCTCCACGGCGACGCAGCGCGCGGTGGCTTCGTCGTGCCAGGAGCGGAAGGCCTCCACGAGGTCCTGCCGGTCGGCGCGGGTCTCCGCCAGCAGGGCCCCCTGCCCCGGGGCGGGCAGCAGCTCGTCGGGCGTGAGGGCGCGGACTTCCAGATCCGAGAGGTCGAGGCCCAGGCGCTTGAGGCCCGAGGCGGCGAGGAAGGTGCCATGCACGGGTTCGTCGCGCAGGATGCCTTCGCGGACGCGCTGCACGCGGGTGGGCACATTGCCGCGGATCCAGGTGAAGGAGGCCTGCGGGAACACGGGGGCCAGCATGAGGTTGCGGCGCACGGAGGAGGTGGCGAGCACGCAGGCCTCGGGGCGATCCTTGCGGGCCACGAGCCAATCGCTGGCGTCCTCGCGCACGGGGATGCAGGCGGGGATCACGCCGGCAGGACGCTCGATGGCCACGTCCTTGAGGCTGTGGATGAGGAGATCCACCTCGGATTGGCCGAGGCTGTCCTCCAGTTCCTTGGTGAAGAAGCCATTGCCCTGGGCCTTGGCGCTGTTGAGGGGACCCGCAAGCCAGGCATCGCCAGACGTGGTGAACTTGCGCCACTCCACGTCGTAGCCACAGGCCTTCAGATGTTCCACCAGGGGCGTGGCCTGACCCACGGCGAGGTCGCTGCCTCGGGTTCCAACGACGACCTTGGGCATTTACGACGCTCCCAGCTGAAGGATCTTGGCGACTTCCTCCAGGGCGCCTTCGGGCGGCTGCCCCTGGATGAGCGCGCGGTGGGCCAAGGTGCGGCCCCGGCGCATGAGCTGGCGGATCGCCTCCGCCTGTTCCTCGGAGAGTTCGCCCAAGGCCCCTCCCAAGGATTCCTTTTCCAAGGCCTCCCAGGCGGCGTTCAGAGTCTCCTGGGCTTCGTTCAAACGGCGCTTCCGGTTCCGGGCGGCCGCGCGGCGGCGGACCCGGGCCACGGCCTGCAGCAGGTGCGGGGCAGCGTCCTGGGCGGCCTCGGCGCGCTGACGCTTGGCACTGGCCGTTTCGGAGAGGAACACGTGCAGGTCCACCCGGTGCACCCAGGGCAGCTGCTCCAAGGCGGGCTCACTGTCCGCGGGCAGCGCCAGGTCGATCATGCGGATCATGGGGCGCTTGCCTTCCAGGGCGCCCCAGGCATCCAAGGTGAATATCGGATCCGCCGCCGCCGTGGCGGTAACGATGGCCTCGAAACCTACGGGATCTTTTTGGAGGGAGGCGAGGCTCACCACGTCCACGGGATGCTCGGGATCGATTTCCAGGGCGAGATCCTTCGCCTTTTGAACGGTGCGGTTGGCCAGGGCCACCTTGAAGCCGCGCTCGGGCAGGCGCTGGGCCAGGTAGCGGCTCATGGGGCCCACACCCACCAGAGCGATGCGATCCCCGGGATTCATGGCCTGCTCGATGTGGCGCAGGGCCACGGTGGCCACGGAGGCCTGGCCATCGGCGAGGCCCACCTGGGTGCGCAGACGCAGCGCCTCGCGGATGATCTCATCGAGGCAGGCCGCGGCTTCTTCACCCGCCACGCCACAGGCCTGGGCGGTGGTCAGGCCATCCGTGAGCTGGCCCGTGATCTCGCGATCGCCGACGTTCGCACTTTCGAGGCCCGCGGCCAGGCCCAGCAGGTGGCGCCAGGCCGCGTCGCCTTTGTAGGTGACGGGATCGGGCCCCAGGCCGAGCTTCTCCGGATCGCCATCCCAGAGGATCCAGAGCACCCGCTGGCAGGTGGCCACGTACACGAGTTCCCGAGCGCCGGTCTCTGCTTGCCAGGTTTCCAACTTCTCGGGAACGCCATCTTTCGCGACATGCTTCGCGACCTGATCCAGGTCGTGGATCGGCGCGTGGAAGCTGACAAGGATGGGTTCCATGGATGCTCGCGGAAACGGGACCGAACGCAATCCGTCCCTGAGACCCATTATCGCCACAGTTGGCGGATGTGACAGCAGATTGGCGTGAGCCAGGTCACACCCCATCATCAATTGCCATGCGATTGCAACGCGATTGCAGCAGGTGGGGCGTCACACCCCGCCCAGCAGGCGATTCACCGCTTCCCAATCCCATTCCGGCGCCGCCGCGAGGGACCCTTCCCGCAGATCCTGCTGGGTGAGCCAGGCATCGTAGACGACGAGGGCACACATGGCTTCGGCTACCGGCACCACCCGAGGGGCAATGCAGGGATCATGGCGACCCCGCGTGCTGATTTCCGCTGCTCCTCCATCTTTTGAAATGGTGGCCTGGGTCTTGGCGATGGAACTGGTGGGCTTCACCGCCGCGCGCACGATCACGGGGGCCCCGGTGCTGATGCCGCCCAAGGTGCCACCGGAATCGTTCTTCGCGGGGCCTTGAGGGGTCAGCGGATCATTGTTCTGGCTCCCGCGAAGGCGGGCGGACGCGAACCCGGCCCCCAGCTCCACGCCCTTCACGGCCCCGATGCTCATCACCGCGCAGGCCAGCAGAGCGTCCAGTTTCCCGAAGGCCGGATCGCCCAGGCCGATGGGCAGGCCCTCGATCCACACCTCGCAGACGCCGCCGACGCTGTCGCCTTCGTCCCTGGCCTTCTCAACTGCCGTCTTCTGATCGTCGAAGCAGGCGGGATCGGCCACCCGCAGGGGGTTCCGCTCCACGAAGGCCCAATCCACGTGCTGCCCCGAGATACCCGCGATCTCGCGGTTGAAACCGCGCACGGTGACGCCCAATCGGGCCAGCTGCTGTTTGGCGAAGGCGCCCGCCGCCACCCGGGCCAGGGTTTCACGCCCCGAGCTACGGCCGCCCCCGCGGGGATCCCGGATGCCGTATTTGCGATCGTAGGTGAGGTCCGCGTGGCCCGGGCGAAACAGATCCTGGATGCTCTGGTAGTCACCGCTGCGCTGGTTCTCGTTGAACACCGCCAGGGCGATGGGATGGCCCGTGGTCTTCCCTTCGAACACGCCCGAAAGCACCTGCAGGCGATCCGCCTCCCTGCGGGGCGTCACCAGGTCCGATTGCCCGGGGCGGCGCCGGTCCAGCTCCACCTGGATGGCCTCCAGATCGAAGTCCAGCCCCGGCTTCACACCGTCGAGTACCACGCCCACGGCGGGGCCATGACTCTCCCCGAAGGTGAGGATGCGGAAGGCCCGGCCGAAGGTGGAGGGGGAGTCGAACAGCATGGAGGCTATTGTGGCCCCGAAGCCCCTCCCTCCGTCACATGCATGTGCTGTAGGAGGGCTTCAGCACTGGCCTTCGAGGATGACCCGGCGGAGCTGGGGGCCGATGACGGCTTCCGAGAATCGGGCCCGGCACACGCGATCGGCCTCCTCCCGCCGACGGCCCACTTCGGCCTCCGGCAGCGCCCAGACTTCCTCGAGGGCTTGGGTCAAGGCGGCGGGATCAAAGGGATCCACGCACCAGCCCAGTTTCCCTCCTTCGAGGATCTCGAAGGGCCCGCCATGGTCGGGGCCGATCATCAGCAGCCCCTTGGCGGCCGCTTCCGGATAGACCATGCCGAAGGGCTCATCCAGGGTCAGCAGGGCGAACACGTCGCAGCGGTCATAGACCTCTTTCAACTTCTCCGTGGAGAGGTAGCCATGGAAGGTGCAGCCGCCCCCAGGGATCAGACGCGCAGCCAGCGCCTCCAAATCCTGCCGGGCCGGGCCTTCGCCCACCAGGTGGAGGTGGGCACCAGGATGCTTGGCCTGGAAGAGGGCGAAGCCACGGATCACCGTGTCGATGTTCTTAAGGATCTCCTGCCGACTGTGGACGAGCACCTGCAAGCCGGCGCGATCCAGCCCCGTACGGGCATGCCCGCCCTCCGGGAAGCGGACGATGGGGTACACCACTTCTTCCCCGCAGCGGCCATAGATCGCCCGGGCATTGTCCCGGGAGAATTCGCTGATGGCGTAGATGTGATCCAGCTTCGCCGTCTGCTCGATGTCGAAGCGCGTCCGGACGATGCGGGAACTGCCCCGCGCCGCGTGCCGTTCGTGGTCATCCAGAACCTTGGCCCAGAGCCGCGTGCTGGCATCCTCACCAGGTCCCCCCTTGGCCAGGAGCTGCCCCGTGAGCCGGGGGTTGGCCTCCCGGGGATGGAGGCCCCGGGGCGGTTCATTGCACTGCCACACCTTGCGGCCGGGGATGTCAGAAACGCCCAGCATGGCGTTGCAGGGGTGATTGTGCGCGACGATCACCTCGAAATCGCGCATGAGACCCGCCGCCCGCCGGCCCCGGGTGCGGAGCTTGGCCATCTTGGTGAAACCTCCGAAGATGTCCGTCCACTTGCGCTTGGGGGCCACGCGGACGGGAAGGCCCTGGATGCGGTGATTCCAACGTTCTGGATCGAACTCCATGGTCACCAGGGATACATCTTCACCGGCGCCGCGCAGGTAGAGGGCCTCTTCGATGCAGAGGAACTCGGCCCCCCCGGGCACGCCGAAGGCGGGATGAAACATGGCGATGCGCGTCATCGATTTTTCCTAAAACGTCATCTTACTGTACTGGCCCGTCGCCTTCCGGCCGCCGCCGGGGTAGCATTGGATTTTTCGATCTGGAGCGCTGCCCTTTGAAGATCCTGGTGATCGGTTCTTCCGGCTTCATCGGCCAAGCCCTCCTGCCCCGCCTCCTGGAGGCCGGCCACTCCGTGGAGGCCTGGAGCCGCCGGGGGGGAGCCTCCTCGGGATCGCTCCGATCGGTCTCCGTGGATCTACTGGGCGCCACCGCCCTTCCCGCCCCGCAGGGGAGCCCCTGGGATGCGGCCTTCTTGCTCGCGGCCCATGCGGTGCCCGGCCTGCCCTGGTCCTCCGAGCTGGTGATGGAGAACCTCCGGATGACGGCCCGGGTGCTCGATCACTTGGCCACCCACGCCCCGGGATGCCGGACGATTTTCACCTCCAGCGGCCAGGTCTACACGCCCGGCGACGGAAAGCACCGCGAAGCCGACCCCGTGGCCCCCCTCCATCCCTATGGCCTCTCCAAGCAGCTCTCCGAAGACTATGCGCAGTCGAAGCGGGTTGTCCTCGATCTGCAGATCATCCGCCCCTTCAACCAGATCGGCCCGGGCATGCCCAAGGGGCTGCTCATTCCCGATCTGCTGGAGAAGCTCGCCTCCGCCGACCCGGCCATCGCCATGCGGGGACGCGACGACACCAAGGACTTCCTCGATTGGAGGGATGCCATGGACGCCTACCTGGCGATCCTCGCCGTCGAAGCCCCCAGCGGCAGCGTCTGGAACCTCTGTTCAGGCCGCGAATCCCGGGTGTCGGCCCTCATCGCGGAACTCCAAACCGCGGCCGGGGATCACCGGGCGATCACCTTCGCGGACCCGCGCCATGAATCGCTGACAGGCGATCCCTCCAAGCTGATGGCCGCCACCGGCTGGGCCGCCCGGCGAACGCTTCGGGAGACGAGCCAGGCCATCGTGGCCGCCTCGGCGGCCCTGGCTCAGGGGCGACGGGCCAACACGCCGTAGTCCCGGGGGCCCGTGAGCATCCGTTCCACGCGGCTCCAATCGACGCTGGGCACCTTGACTGGGGGATCCCCCTGAAGGCGGAGGAGTTCGACTTCCTCCCATCCCAGGTGCGTGAGCAGGAATTCCAGCAGGAGGGGCGGCACCGGCTTTTTGTGGGTGGGATCCAGGTGGAAAGTGTTCGCGCCCACATCCAGGTTCTCCGGGTTCGGCGTCTCCAGCAGCAGCACCCCACCGGGCCTGAGCACCCGCATGGCCTCATGGAGGAGCCGCATCATCACCGGCGGTTCCAGGTGCTCGATCACATGGAAGGCGCTCAGGCCCCCCAGGGATCCGGAGGGCACCCCCACCAGGGTTTCGAAGAGGTCCTTCACTTCCGCATCCAGGCCTTCGGCATGGGCCCGCTCGACCATCCCCGCGTTGGAATCCACGCCCTTGGCGCGAATCCCAAGGCTCGTCAGGCAGCGAAGCCACTCCCCGCGTCCGCAGCCGAGGTCCAGCCAAAGGGGATCCTCCAAGGCCGAGAGACGTGCCGAGATGTTCGGGAGGTAGACCTGGAGCCTGCGCTCGATCTCCGCTTCCGGGCCCCGGAAGGCCGCTTCGAAGGCCGCATACATCTGCCCGAAGTCAGGCCCCGAGGCCAACGCCGAGGAGGCGGCCTCATTCGAGGATGAAGCCACCACTAGGGCCGCCCGAAGGTCGGCGACCTCCTTGCGAAGGCCCAAAATGGCTTCCTTCATGGCCGCATCCCCCGACAGGGCATCCGCACTCGTGCGCTGCCGGTGCTCCATGGTTTCCAGGCGCGCCAGCAGGCCTTTGATGGCCGTCACCGTCTCTTGGGGGAAGGCCTCGGGATCGAAGGCGATCTCCCGGGTTCCCCGCAACGCGGCCTTGGCGAGCTTCCGGCGGAGCCAGGATTTGAGGCCGCCCAGGGCGCCCCGCGCTTTGCCTGGCCGAGGCGAGGCTGCGCCCTCAAGGCCCTTCAGCCGGTCGGAAGCCACGGGGTTCGCTGGGATGGTAGCCATCCTTCATGTTTACCAGGGAATGCCGGAGAAATCTGGGGAAGGCCGATCCGGGCGGGGGCTCCCGCGCGATAACTGCGTGGTCAATGCCCGGCCTTGTTCTAGAATGAGGAATTCAGCCTTCATCGCGGCCTCGCCGCATCCCTTCAGGGAGCCCTCATGTCCCAGCCCAAGATCGCCCTCGTCACCGGAGTGACCGGCCAGGATGGGAGTTACCTCGCCGAACTGCTGTTGGGCAAGGGGTACCAAGTCCATGGCATCGTGCGTCGGGCCTCCCTCTTCAACACCGACCGCATCGACCACCTCCACGTGGGCGGGCATCCCAACCCTAACTTCCACCTCCACTACGGCGATCTCTCCGATGCCGGGGCCCTGCGCAACGTGCTGGATGAAGTTCAGCCCGATGAGGTCTACAACCTGGGCGCCCAGAGCCACGTGCGCGTGAGCTTCGACCAGCCCGAGTACACGGTGGATGTCACGGCCGTGGGCGTGATCCGCCTCCTGGAGGCGATCCGTAGCTACATGAAGCACAACCAGAAGAAGGTCCGCTTCTACCAGGCCGGCTCCAGCGAGATGTTCGGCTCCGCCAAGCCCCGCCAGCACGAGGGCACCCGCTTCGAGCCCCGCAGCCCCTACGCCTGCGCCAAGGTCTATGCCCACTACCAGGTGGTGAACCACCGGGAGAGCTACGGCCTCTTCGCCTGCAACGGCATCCTCTTCAACCACGAGAGCCCCCGCCGCGGCGAGACCTTCGTGACCCGCAAAATCACCCGCGCCGCCACCCGCATCAAGCTGGGCCTGCAGGACAAGCTCTGGCTCGGCAACCTTGACGCCAAGCGCGACTGGGGCTTCGCCGGCGACTACGTGGAAGCCATGTGGCGCATGCTCCAGCAGGACACCCCCGATGACTACGTGGTGGCCACGGGCGAGGCCATCACCATCCGCGAATTCCTGGATCTCTCCTTTGGCGCCGTGGATCTGGATTGGAAGCAATACGTGGAGATCGACCCCCGCTACTTCCGCCCCGCCGAGGTGGATCACCTGGAAGGCGATGCCTCCAAGGCCCGCAAGATCCTGGGCTGGGAAGCCAAGACGGACATCCGCGCCCTGGCGAAGATGATGGTCGATAACGACCTGCGCCTCGCGGAACGGGAAAAAGTGCTCCTCGAAGCGGGCCACGCCGAGGCCAACCGCGCAGGATACCGATAGTTCCATGGGCACCTTCAAGAACGTCCTCCGGAAGGTCCGCCGGCTGGGGCTCGATGGCCTCTACCAGCGCGTGGATGCCATCCCCAAATTGCTGGGCGGGCAACGCAACGACTGGGATACGGTCAAGGTGCAGCTGGGGGACCTCCAATCCCGCCAGGTCCGGGCCCTGCCCGATAAGGCCCCGCTCCGGGACGCCGAGTTCAAGGTCTTCTCCCAGTTCGGGGACGACGGGATCTTCCAGTACCTCTTCTCCCGCATTCCCACCGTGGATTCCTTCGTGGAATTCGGGGTGGAGGATTACACCGAAGCGAACACCCGATTCCTCCTGATGCACGACAACTGGCGCGGACTCATCCTCGATGGCCGCCCCGACCTCCAAGCGGTGCTCGATCGGCAGGGGCTTCCCTTCCTCCATGACCTCACCGTCCGCAGCGCTTTCATCACCGCGGAGAACATCAACCAGCTCCTTACCGAGGCTGGATTCACAGGCGAGATCGGCCTCCTCAGCGTCGACATCGACGGCAACGATTACTGGGTGTGGAAGGCCATCGACGTGGTGCGCCCCCAGGTGGTCGTGGTGGAGTACAACGCCGTGCTCGGCGCGGATCGCGCCCTCACGGTGCCCTACGATCCCGCCTTCATGCGCAGCAAGGCCCATCCCTCCTGGCTCTACTGGGGTGCGTCACTGCCCGCCTTCTGTCAGCTCGCCGAAGAAAAGGGCTACGCCTTCGTGGGCTGCAACCATGCCGGCATCAACGCCTATTTCGTGCGCAAGGATCTCTGCGCCCCCTTCCGGGTGCTCACCCCGAAAGAGGGTTACGTCCTGAGCCGCTTCCGGGATTCCCGCGACGCCCAGGGTCGCATGAGCCGGTTGGGCGGCCAGGATCGGCTGAAGGCCATCGCTAACTGCCCCATGGTGGACGTGGCCTCGGGAACCACGGTGCTGCTCCAGGAACTCCTGGGCTAAGGCGGTCCAGGCTTTTCTGGCGGCTCAGCGCGCCCGGCTGTAGAACCCCTCGAAGGCCGTTTTCCAAGTGGCCCCGCCATCCAGGCTCTGCTGCCAAAGCTGGCGCACCCGCCCATCGGGCAGGGGCGTCCAGGTGATGCGCTCCAGCTGCTTGGCGCCCTTGGGCGAGGTCTCCCCCCGAAGCACCATCGAGGGGCCTTCCAGGCCGCCTTCGAGGTCGAGGACGTTGCCCTGATCATCCACCCAGGTCTGATGCCAGACCTTCTTCCCGGGCAGGTAAGCGTTCAGACTCGTGCCGCCGCCCCCCTTGGCGCCCTGCCAGTGCTCCTGGAGCACCTTGCCCCCCAGGATGGCCTCCACGTGGTTGCGCCCCTGCAACGCCCCGGCCTGATCCCGCACATCCCAGTGGCCCACCCAGAAATCGAATTGCCGCTGTTCCGGCGCTGTATGCGTCGGCTGCTGGGCCACGAGGGTGGAGAAGGCGAGCAGGGGCATCAGGCGTTTCATGGGGAGTCCCTCAGCTTCCAATCTCGGCGGGCCCCGGGCGGCCCGCGAGTGGATGGGGGCCAACCGCGCACACTCGCGGGGAGCCGCACCTCACTGGGGCGGAGCGGAGGTCGGGGCGCTACACTGGAAGATCCATTTCGAGGATCGCCATGGCGCTCACCCGTGATCAGCTCGTCCGCCGTGCCGCGCAGGAACTGCGCGATGGGTTCTACGTGAACCTGGGCATCGGCATCCCCACCATGATCGCGGACGTGATCCCCGAGGGCATGGAAGTGATCCTCCAGAGCGAGAACGGCCTGTTGGGCATCGGCCCCTTCCCCTCTCCCGAAGAAGTGGACGCGGACCTCATCAACGCCGGCAAGCAGACGGTGACCGCTGCCAAGGGCGCCAGCTTCTTCAGCAGCTCCGACAGCTTCGCCATGATCCGCGGCGGCCACATCGACCTCAGCATCCTCGGCGCCATGCAGGTGGACATGGAGGGCAACCTCGCCAACTGGATGATCCCCGGCAAGATGGTGAAGGGCATGGGCGGCGCCATGGACCTCGTCGCTGCCGCCAAGCGCGTGGTGGTGGTGATGGAGCACACCAACAAGAACGGTGAATTCAAAATTCTCCGCAAGTGCAACCTGCCCTTCACGGGCCAGCGCTGTGTGCACCGCATCATCACCGACCTGGCCGTCATCGACGTCGTCCCTGGCCGCGAAGGCCTGCGCCTCGTGGAGCTGGCCCCGGGTGTCACCAAAGAGGAAGTGCTGGCCAAGACGGAGCCGCCCCTCGTCACGGACGGCGTGCGCGAGATGGTGGGAGTCTAGCTTTGGACTTGTACGGCCTGCTCCGCCCCCTGCTGTTCCGCATGGATCCCGAGAAGGCCCACGATCTGGCCTTCGCCATCGGCGAGCGCATCTGTGAGTGGCCCAAGCTGCCGGACGCGGAGATCCCCAAGGAACTGAAGCGCACGGTTTTCGGTCTGGGTTTCCCCTCCCCCATCGGCCTCGCGGCGGGGCTGGACAAGGGCGCGCGGCTGCTGCCGCTGTGGAAATCCATGGGCTTCGGGTCCGTGGAGATCGGTACGGTGACGCCCCGCCCCCAGCCCGGCAATCCCAAGCCCCGGCTGTTCCGCTTGCCCGAGGAAGGGTTGATCCTCAACCGCATGGGCTTCAACAGCGAGGGGGCCGAAGTGGTCGCCGCGCGCTTGAAGGATCGGCCCGAGGGCCTCATCGTCGGCGGCAATCTGGGCAAGAACAAAGAGACGCCTGAGGAGCGAGCGCTGGAGGACTACCGCGCGGCCTACCGCCTCATCGCGCCCCGCGTGGATTACTCCGTGTTGAACGTGAGCAGCCCGAACACCCCGGGCCTACGCAATCTCCAGGCCCCCGAGGCCCTGAAGCCGCTGTTGGAAGGTGTGCTGGCCCTGCGCAAGGAGATGGGTCTGGATCGCCAGCCGCTCTTGCTGAAGATCGCGCCGGATCTTCACGCGTCCGACCTCGATGCCATCGTGGAGGTGGCCGTGGCCAGCGGCATCGATGGCCTCATCGCCACCAACACCACCCTGGATCGGGGCATCGTTTCCGAAGCCAACCGGGCCCGAGTGGAAAGTTGGGGCGCGGGCGGCCTCAGCGGCGTGGGCCTCCGCCCCAAGGCCCGGGACGTACAACGGCGGATCCTGGCCCAGCTCAAGGGCCGGCTGCCCCTCGTGGCCTGCGGGGGCATCGGCACCGGCGCCCAGGTGCAGGAGTCCCTCGCGGACGGCGCGGCCCTCGTGCAGGTTTATTCCGCATTGATCTTCGCCGGACCGGGCCTCGTGCCTTCCTTACATCAAAGTATGACGAGATCATGAAGATCTATCGTTTTACGAGGTAGCATCGGGGCATGCCCGCCATGCCCTGCGCTTTCATCGCCCATGGGTCTCCCCTGCTCATCGGGAAGCCGGGCCCCTGGTCCGAAGCGGTCGCCCGATGGTCGGCGAACCTGCGCCCCACCAGCATCCTCACCATCTCCTCGAATTGGAGGGCGCCGCGGCCCACGTTCACCGGAGGCCGGGTGCCCGGAGTGCTCCACGATTTCATCGGGGCCCCCGCCTCCCACTACGAACTCACTTATCCGGCGCGGGGCAATCCGGAGTTGGTGATCCACGCCCTGGAGCTGCTGGGGGATGCGGGGATCCAAGGGGACGTGGATGCCCAGCGCCCCTTGGACCACGGTTCCTGGTCACCCCTGCGCTGGATGTTTCCCGAAGCCGACATCCCCGTGGTGCAGATGAGCCTGCCCATCGGGATCAAGCCCGGGGGGCTGGTGGAATTGGGCTTGGCCCTCGCCCCACTCCGGGAGGATGGCGTGCTGATCCTCGGCAGCGGCGGCCTGGTGCGCAACCCCCAGCGGGTGCGCCCCGAGGCTGCGCATCCGGAGGGCTGGGCCCACTCCTTCGATGCGTGGATGGCCCACCACCTCCACGGGGGCCAGCTCCAACAGGCCTTGGCCTATCGGAGCTCGGCGCCCTTCGCGGATTTGGCGGTGCCCAAACCGGAGCACCTCGATCCCCTCTTCGTGGCCTGGGGGGCGGCCGATGGCGGCCCCGCGGAGACCCTGTTCGAGGGTTGGGAGCAGGGCAACCTCTCGCTGCGGTCCGTGACCTGGGCGGTCTGAGGCAGCCTTAGTTCGTCTCGCCATCCACGTAGACCCACCGGCCCTCTTCACGCGCGAAGGTGCTGCGCTCGGAGTGGAGGTGGCGCTTGCCGTTGACGGAGAGGCTGGCGTGGAAGCGCACGACGCCTTCCTCATCGCCGGGGCCGCCCTTGGCCTCCAGCACCTTGAGGTTCACGCACTTCACGCTGAGGCAGTAATCCAGGAGCTCGTCCCGCTTCTCTTCCTCGCGCTTGGCCTTGGCCGTGGTGGCCAGCAGGTAGTCCACCTTGGCCAGGGCATAGGCGGAGAATCGGCTGCGCATGAGCTTTTCGCAGGTCTCGGGCAGGGCCTTCCCCAGGATGAAGGGCTCGCAGCAGCGATCGAAGGTCTTCTTGGATTGGCAGGGGCAGGGACGGGACACGGCGACTCCGGAAGCAACACTCCAGTGTCGCGCAGGCAGCGCCCCTCGTCAGCCCTTTAGCGCGGCCTCAAGGATCGCCTGCATCCGCGGCCGGGCTTCCAGGAACCCCTCGGCCAGGGCCCACTGCAACGCTCCTCGACGGAGGTTGTCGCCGGGCTGGGCCACGCGGAAGATCCGATCCCCTTCCAGGTGATCCGTGAGGAAGCGGAGCCCCAGTTCGAAGGCGATCACCGCTGGTGCCACCGCCAGGCGCTCACGCTCCGCCGGCACAAGCAGGGGCCCCAGCTCTGAGAGGAACCCCTCCGCCAAGGCTTGGAAGGTCACGAGGTCCGGTGCAATGGGCCCTTCGGGCACCGCCTCCTCCCCGCCGGGGTTGCAGGCGCTGCGGGCCATGTCGCCGAAATCCGCCAGCCAGCTGCCGGGCTGCGTCGTATCCAGATCCAAGACGCAGACCCCCTGCCCCGTGGCCACATCCAGCAACACGTTGTTGAGCTTGGTGTCGTCGTGAGCGATGCGCGGTGGAAGGTCCGCGCCCTGCAAATCGCCCGCGTGGGGTTTGAGCCGCTCGAACACGCCTTCCAAAGGTGAAAGTTCCGCGGCGCGGCCCATGGGATCCCTCCGGCGAGCCTCCTCGAAGGCCGCCAGGCGCGCGGGTGTGTCGTGGAACCCGGGGATCACCACCTGCAGCGATGCCACGGGCAGATCCGCGAGGGCGCGAAGGTAGGCTCCGAAAGCCCTGGACGTGGCCATGGCCTCCGCCGGCGTGGCCCGGCCTTCCACGGTGCGGGTGCCGGGCACAAAATTGAAGGCCCGCCACAGCCGGCCTTCCGCATCGCGAACCCACAGCACGCCATCCCGGGCCGGAAGCAGGCGCAGGGGGGTGGCTCGCCGTGCACCCAGGTAGGTCAGGACCCGCTGCAGGTTCACCATCACCCGCTCGCCCTTGGGGAAGACCGCCTCATTGAGCCGCTGCAGCACGCACGCATCCAGTCGGAAGGTCTCGTTGATGCGACCCTGCCCCAGGGGCTGCGCCGGGATGCCTTCGAGGCCGAACGCAACGAGGATCTCGGAGGGGATGGACACGGAGGGCATGGCTCAGTCTAGAGGACTCCGCCTTCAGTCCTGCCAGCGCGCTTCATACCGGTGGTACCAGGGCGCATCCCCGGGCCCGGGAGGGAGGTAAGTGACCGTCACGGACTTGGCGCCGGCCAGGTGCAGGGCTTCCTGAGCCCAGGCGGGCACCCCCTGCTGGTACCAGGAACCGTAATAGCCCGAGGCCCGCAGCGTGAAATCGGCGCCGCCCTCCGCGTGCCAATCCAAGGTGAGTTCCGCGCCGCGGTAATAGAATCCGAACATGCGGGGCATGGCCTGGATGAGCAGCCAAGGCGTGGCCAGCCGGAGCAACCAAGGATGGGCACCATCCAGAATCTCGCGCGCGGCACCCTGGCCCCGGCTCGCGGTGCTGCCTTCGCCGCCGTAGGCCTCCCAGGTATCGCCGAGCTCCGCAGCCAGTTCCGCTTCCACCCATTCGAAGGCGCCCAATTCCCGGGAGTAGCGCTCCCGGCAGGCGGGCCCCACAAGGCCCAGGAGGCGATTCCACGCCGCCTCGCCGCCCTGCTGGGTGACCATGGCCCGAAAGCGCCGTGCCATGGGGCCCCGCACGTGGGTGATGCGGTAGCGCTCCGGCCTGGGATCCCCATCGTCCCGGCCTAGGGAGGGATTGGATTCCGCCAAGGTCATGGGCAAAGGCTAACCGGGGAGCGCCATTCTCCTGTCACGTGGGTCCGATCAGGGGTGCCAACGGAGATCGTACTGGTGCAGGTGGGGCTGCAGGGGGGGCGGAGCGGTGTAGTGGGCTTCCAGATGGTGGATGCCCGTGAGCCGCAGCCCCTCCATGGCCCAGGCGGGCAAGGCGTCCTGATACCAGGAAGGGAAATAGCCCGAAGCCCGCAATTCGATGCGGGCGTGCCCCGGGGCCATCACCGCGGCTGAGAGTTCCCCGCCGCGATAGTAGAAGTGGAAGAGCTTGGGCATGGCCTGGATGAGCAATCCCGGGGTCGCCATGCGGAGGAGCCAGCTTTGAGCGCCTTGGAGGATTTCGCGCGCCGCGTCGGCCCCGCGGGCCGCCATGAACTCCTCTCCCTTCCGCAGGATCCAGGCATGGTGGAGTTCCAGGGCCAGCTCCGATTCCACCCACTCGAAGTAGCCGATGGGCCGTTGGAATCGCCCCCGGCAGCGCGGCGACACGGTGGCCAGCAGCGCCTCCCACTCGGCCTCGCCTCCTTCGGCCATGGCCGCGGCCCGCACCTGACGGGTCATGGGTCCGCGTTCGTGGGTGATGCGCCAGTCCTCTTCCGGGGCCCCCTGAGGGGCTCCGCCGGAAGAGGTGGCGAATTCCACGACCATGTAAAAAGCCTAGCGGGTGGCCCCGGTGGATCTGGATCAAACCTTTCGAGCTAAGTCAGGGAAGCGTAATCCGTGTAACCGACCTTGGTCGCGGTGTAGAAAGTGTCCATCGCCGGTTCCGCAAGCGCGGCGCCGGTTTGCAGCCGATGGACGAGGTCGGGGTTGCCGATGAAGGGGCGGCCGAAGGCCACGAGATCCCCCTTGCCCGCGGCGAGATCCGCTTCGGCGCGGGCGCGGTCATAGCCCCCGCTCAAGATGTAGGTGCCCTTGAAGGCCTCCCGCAGGGTTCCCTTGATCGCATCCGGCACTGCGGGAGCTCCCATGGCGCTGTGATCCACCACGTGCAGGTAGGCGAGGCCGAGCTTCGAGCATTCCTTCGCCAAGTGCAGGTAGGTGGCTTCCACCTCGTCGTAGGCGGGCATGTCATTGAAAATGCCGTAGGGGGAGATCCGGATGCCCACGCGATCCGCGCCGATGGCCTCCACGCAATGGGCGGCCACCTCCAGCACGAAGCGGCAGCGGGCTTCCACGGAACCCCCGTAGCCATCGGTGCGTTGATTGGTGCCGGGATTCAGGAACTGCTCCAGCAGGTAGCCGTTGGCCGCGTGAAGTTCGATGCCATCCAAACCCGCGGCGACGGCATTGCGAGTGCCCTGCACGAAGGCTTCCTTCGCCTTCTGGATTTCAGCCAAGGTCATTTCCCGCGGGGCACTGATGGGCTGCATCCCCTGGGCGTCGGTCCACATGTCGCCCTTGGCCTGCACGGCGCTGGGGGCCAGCAGCTCAGCGCCGACGGGCAGGTTGGCGACGTGCCCCACCCGCCCCGTGTGCATCAACTGCACGAAGATGGCGCCGCCCCTGGCGTGCACCGCCTCGGCCACCCCCTTCCAGCCTGCGACCTGGGCCTCACTGAAGATGCCCGGGATGCGGGCGTAACCCAGCGCTTCCGGGGCGGGCGCCGTGCCTTCGGTGATGAGCAGGCCCCCGGTGGCCCGCTGGGCGTAGTACTCGGCCATCAACGCATTGGGCACGTTGCCCAGGGCGCGGCAGCGGGTCATGGGGGCCATCACCACGCGGTTGCGGAGGGTGAGGCGGCCGAGCTGGAAGGATTCGAAGAGGCGATTGGACACGGGGGCTCCGGAAACAAATGTTTGAACATTCATTCTGGAGCCCCTTGGACTTGCAGCAAGTAGGTACCTGCAAGTGCGTCCCGAAAACCGTCAGTCGCGATCCCCGTCGCAGTCACCTTGGAGCGATCAGGGCATGGGTGTGTGAAGCCCGATCTTCACCCCATGCGCCTTGGCTTCCTCGTAGCCCGCATCCGCATGGCGGTAAACGCCCATGGCCGGATCGTTCCAGAGCACCCGCTCGATGCAGCGCGCGGCCCGCTCGGTGCCATCGGCCACGATCACCACCCCGCTGTGCTGGCTGTAGCCCATGCCCACGCCGCCACCGTGGTGGAAGCTCACCCAGGAAGCCCCACCCGATGCAGCGGTGAGGGCGTTGAGCAGGGGCCAATCGCTCACGGCATCACTGCCATCTTTCATGGCCTCGGTCTCGCGGTGGGGGCTCGCCACGGAGCCACTGTCCAGGTGATCCCGGCCGATGACGAGGGGGGCCTTCACCTTCCCCGTGCGCACCAGCTCGTTGAACATCAGGCCCGCGCGATGGCGTTCCCCGGCGCCGATCCAGCAGATGCGGGCCGGCAGCCCCTGGAAGGCGATCTTCTCCTGGGCCGCCTTGAGCCAGCGGTTCAGGCCCTCGTTTTCAGGAAAGAGGTCCATCATCGCCTGGTCCGTCACGGCGATGTCCTCGGGATCACCGGAGAGGGCCACCCAGCGGAAGGGACCGATGCCCTTGCAGAAGAGGGGGCGGATGAAGGCGGGCACGAAGCCGGGAAAGGCGAAGGCGTTCTCGCAGCCCGCGCGCTGGGCCTGGGCCCGGAGGTTGTTGCCGTAGTCGAAGACGAGGGCGCCCCGGCGCTGGAATTCCAACATGGCCTCCACATGGGTGCGCATGCTCGCCAGCGCGCGCTCGGCGTAGGCCTTGGGGTCCGACTTCCGCAGCACGGCCGCCCCGGTGAGGGTGAGCCCCGCGGGGATGTAGCCGTTGTACTCGTCATGGGCCGAGGTCTGATCCGTCACCAGGTTCGGCAGGTGGCCCAGGGCGAGGATCTGCGGCAGCAGTTCCGCCACGTTGCCCAACAGGCCGATGCTGCGGGCCTCGCCCGCATCGAGGTAGGTCTGCACCAGGTGCAAGGCCGTTTCCAGATCGTTGGTCCACTCGTCCAGGTAGCCCGACTGAATGCGCATCTCGATGCGGGAGGGATCCACCTCGATGGCCAGGCAGACGCCTCCGTTCAAGGTCACCGCCAGGGGCTGGGCGCCGCCCATGCCACCGAGGCCTGCGGTCAACGTCCACGTGCCTGAAAGGCTGCCCTCGAAGTGTTGCCGCGCGGCTTCCGCGAAGGTCTCGAAGGTGCCCTGCACGATGCCCTGGGAGCCGATGTAGATCCAGCTGCCCGCCGTCATCTGGCCGTACATCATCAGGCCCTTCTGATCCAACTCCCGGAAGTGCTCCCAGGTCGCCCACTTCGGCACCAGGTTGGAATTGGCGATGAGCACCCGGGGCGCGTCGGGGTGCGTCTTCATCACCCCCACGGGCTTGCCGCTCTGCACGAGCAGCGTCTGGTCCTCCTCCAAATGCTTCAGTTCCTTCACGAGGGCGTGAAAGCAATCCCAATTGCGGGCCGCTTTGCCCAAGCCCCCGTAGACGATCAGATCCTCGGGCCGCTCCGCCACCTCGGGGTCGAGGTTGTTCATGAGCATCCGCAGCGCGGCCTCCTGCACCCAGCCCTTGCAGTGGAGGTGGGAACCCCGGGGGGCGGTGATTACGGGAGCGTCGGTCGCGCGGTTCGTCATCATGCCACTCCAGGGCGACCATGATGCCACCTCAGCGTCGGGGCAGCCACTTGGTGACCGATGCCCGTGCCTTTCCAAGGACACCGACGCATCCTTGCACCATGGATGATCATGGCGATCCCTACCTCCGGGAAGCCCAGGTGCAAGTCGATCGGCTGATTCAAAACAGGACTCGCCTGTTCGCCTTCGGTCTCATCGGGTTGGATCTGCTCTATGGCTTTGGGCACGGGGATTGGCTGGGCCTGCCCTCCCATTGGCTGCCCAAGGCGCTGATGGCCGGGAGCTTCGCGGGCCTCGTGGCCCTGGTGTTCTGGCTCCGAAACCCCCGGCCCATGCGGTGGGTGAATGTATTGGGAGGCGGGGCCACTTTATTAGCCGTACTGGGAACGCTGAGTCACCTCCAATTGGAGGCCCGCCTTTGGGAGACCACCCATTTGATGCTGGTGGCGGTGGGCGCAGGGTGCTTCATCTATTCCCTGCCCTGGGTCTGCTTCAACCTGGCGGTGGCCCTGGGCGGTTGGATCACCTACGCCCTCCTCCATCGCCCACCGCAGTGGCCCTATTTCGGCGTGGACCTCCTGGGGGCCGCGCTGTTGGGGGTCCTGCTCTACTTCGTCCGACGGGACCAGATGCTGATGTTCCGGGAGCTGCTCGCCCGGGATGCTCACCATGCGGACCAGCAGGAGCACACCTTGAACGAACTCAAGGTCGCGCTGGAGGGCATCAAAACGCTGCGGGGCCTCGTGCCCATCTGCTCCAGCTGCAAGAAGATCCGGGATGACCGGGGGTACTGGCACCAGGTGGAATCCTACGTGCATGCCCACACAGAGGCCAGCTTCACCCATGGCCTTTGCCCTCCCTGCGCCGCGGTGCTGAGGGCGGAATTCGAAGCCGTCACCCCGGAGCCCAGCTCACCGTCCTAGGGCCTCCAGGGCCCGCACCAGCTCCGCCTTCATGGCCGCGGGGGACTCCGCCTGGAACCAGGCCCCGTGACCGGGCAGCACCCAGCTGAAGTCGAAGGCCAGAAGCCGTTCCAGGCTTCGCACTTGCGTCGGCCAATCGTGCCAGCAGTAGGCCTTCGAGGCGGAAAGCCGCCCCGCCTGAGGGTTCCACCAGAGGTGATCGCCCGTGAACAGGAACCGATCGCGATAGAGCAGGCATTGGCTCCCAGGGCTGTGCCCCGGGGTGGGGATGATCCGGAGATCGTCGTCGAGCAGCACCGGATCTTGCCCGTCCACGTAGCGTTCCAAGCCACGCAGTCCGTCGTCCCGGTGCATCACGCGTTCGCAGGTGAAGCGGGTCTGGTATGCCGCGTGGTCGGCCACGTCATCCTGATGGCTGAGCACCATCCAGCGCACACCGCCCAGGCCCTCCAACCGCGTCATCAGCGGCGGGGCGCTGCGGGGGCTATCCATGAGCACATTCCCGGCGGCTCGGCGGATGAAGTAACTGCGTCCCCCGAAGCTGCGCTCCGAGGCGTAGCCGCAGTAAGACACTTCGTCCTCCAAGGTCACGGGAAAATCCGAGGCCGCCGTCTTGAGATGGGTTTTGTCCTCGGTGCCGATGGCCGCGACGGGGCAGGCCAAGAGGGCCTGGGCGGCCTTCCTCGCCTGGGATTCGCCTTCGGGCTGGTGGTGGACCCGCGCGTGATCGCCCGCATCCGCGAAGAGTTCGGGGGCGAAGTCGTAGCAGGTGCCGCAGTCGATGCAGGATCGATCTACGAAGTAGGAGCCAGAGTGATTATCGGGATAGGCCTCGCTTCGTTTCGCCATCACCCAACGATGCGCTCGATTTCCGGGTGGGCAAGGTCCTGGGTGTGGAGCTCCCACATCTGCTGGGCCAGGGCCTCGGGATCGAAGGCGGTGCCCGGTTGGATGAAGCCGCAGATGGTCAGCGTGGCGGCCCTGAGCCCCGTGCCTTCCAGCTCCTTGGCCAAAGCGAGCAGCAGGCTCCGCTGGGCGGCCTTGCCCACGCCGAGGGAAGCGCCCGTGGCGGACGGCTTCAGGGCACTCCCGCCGCCGGTGAGGAGGATACTCCCCCGCCCCGCCGCCTTCATCGATGGCAGGACCGCCTGAATGGCCAGGAGGAAGCCCTCGGCGTTGGCCCGCAGATCCGCCTCGAACATCGCCGTCTGCAACCCGCTCACGGGGGCATCGTGGGCGACCGACGCGTTGAAGATCAAGGTTTCCGGCTCGCCCAGGGCACCCTTCACCTCCGCCAGGGCCTCCCGCATCACTTCGGGATTGCCCGTGTGGGCGGAGAAGCCATGCGCCTCAAAACCCGCGTCCCGGCATTCCGCGAGGAGCTGATGGAGGAGCGGGGCTTCGTGGCCCACGAGCGCGAGGCGGTACCCTTCGCGGCCCCAGCGCCGGGCCAAGCTGCGCCCCATTCCGGGGCCTACGCCGACGAGCAGGAGCAAAGGGGATGAAGCGGCCAAGCGGCACCTCCATCCCCCATGGTCGACGGATTCGAGTTAGCGGTGAATCACAAGGTGCTGAGCGCTTTGCCGCACCTTCGGCAACGACGCGTACTTGTCCGTTTCGCTCCGGTACCCCAAGGCGCACACGGCCAAGGTGCGGTAGTCTCCGCCCTCCAGCCCGAGGATCTGGTCGTAGGCCTTGGGATCCAGGCCTTCGATGGGGCAGGCATCGATGCCCATGAGGGCCGCCGTCTGCATGAGCTGGCCGAAGGCGAGGTAGGCTTGGCGGGCCGTCCATTCGGGGATGTTCAGGCCCACCTTGTTCTCCACGAGGTTGCCGACCATGAGGTCGCGGTAACCGGCCAGGTCGCCCTTCGCCACGCCGCGCACTTCGGCCACGCGATCGATGTAGCCGTCGACGTAGGCTTCGGTCATAGCATTGCGGGCCAGGAACACGACCAGGTGCGAGGCATCCGTGATCTGCGATTGGCCCCAGGACACGGGGCGGAGCTGCGCCTTGAGCACCGGATCGGTGATCACGAGGAACTTATAGGGCTGCAGGCCATAGCTGGAGGGCGTGAGCACGAGGGATTCTTCCAAAGCCTGCCAATCGGCCACGGAGATGGCCCGGGCGGGGTTGAAGACCTTGGTGGCGTAGCGCCAGTGGAGGGCGTCGAGCAGGGTTTCGGTGGAGACGGTGGTCTGGGTGGGGGTCATAAATGCTCCTTGTGGGCAGGCGAAGCCGGACCGGGCGAATCCCGGGGACCGAGCGGGTGGAGGTGGGATCAGGCCTGGAAGGCGGCCTTGTGTTCGCTGAGGAAGGCGTCGATGGTTCGGGGCGCGTGGCCCGCGACCAGTTGCACGGTCTGGGTGGTGAGGTCCACGAGGCCACGGCGGACCAACTGGTTCAGGGTGACGAGGGCCCAGGTGTAATCCGCGGGCATGCCCATGCCAAGCATGGCCTGGTAGGCCGCTTCATCGGGCACGGGCACGTAGCTGGCGCCGCGACCCACGAGCTTGCCGAATCGGGAAGTGACCTCGGCGTAGGAAAGCACCTCGGGACCCGTCACCTCGTAGATCCGCCCCTCATGTCCGCCTTCCGTGAGCGCGGCCGCGGCCACGTCGGCGATGTCCCGCACATCCACCCAGCCGAGCTTCGCATCGCCGGCGTTGGCGTAGACGGGCTGGCCGGCCTTGATGGACGCCGCGTTGTAGGTGACCCAGTTCTGCATGAAGAAGCTGGGCCGCACACTGGTCCACGCCAGGCCGCTCTCCTCCAACAGCCGCTCGATCCGGGCGTGGCCCCGGAGGAAGGGGTTGGTGGCATCGGCCTGGGCGCCGATGGCGGAGAGCTTCACCACCTTCTTCACACCGGCGGCTTTCGCGGCCGCCACGGCGGCGGCTTCGGAAGCGTAGGGGTCCGCCGAGGAGGACAGCAGGAAGAGGGTGTCAATGCCCTGGAGGGCGGGCGCGAGGGTGGCCAGTTCGCCGCGCACCACGGCCACGCCCTTGGCCTCCAGGGCCTTGGCGGAAGCCTCACTGCGGGCGAGGGCCTTGAAGGCCGCACCCTTGGCCAGAAGGGCATCGATGAGGGCCTGGCCGACTTTGCCCGTGGGACCGGTGACGAGAATCATGGGAGCTCCTGAAGTGGGGAGAGGGTTTGCAAGTGGAGGGCGTGGCGGCGCACCTCGTCGGCGGGCAAGGGGCCGCCGTGCCCCATGTAAAAGCGTTCGGCCCCGGCCTCGACCAAGCGCATCAGCTCCTGGCCGACCTGGACGGGATCATCTTCAAAGGGAGGTCGCTTGGCGTGGCCCGTCCGCACCAAACCACCCAGCAGCACGCCCGAGGCGATGAGGTCTCCCACGAGGGCATCTTGGGAATCCAGCACCAGGGAAATCGATCCGGCAGTGTGCCCGGGTGTGGGCCGCACGACACCCTCGAATCCAAACGGTGCGAGGTCGAGCGTGTCCCCTTCGGCCAACAAGATGTCCGGTGAGAAGCCCACGTAGGGCTGCACCATGAGGCGGGTTCGCAGGAAGAGCCGCCCGAACCACCCCGTGGGGCAGAAGGTCATGGGCACCTCCCTCCGCAGGTGCGGCAGGTCTCCCAAGTGGGCCACGATGGGGGAGCCGGAACGCTCCCGAAGGGCGGCGGCGCTTCCCGCATGGTCCACGTGAGCATGGGTCACCACGATCAAGGTGATGTCCTGAAGGGACTTCCCACGGCGCATCAGGGCCCGTTCGAGCTTGGCCGTGGAACCGGGCAACCCGGTATCCACCACGATGCATCCCCGGTCCCCGAGGATGAGGTGTGCGTTCACCAATCCAAAGGGAAGGATCGGCACGCGGAGGATGACCGGGGTCGACATGGCAGTTCCCAGCTTCACAGGGCCTGTTCGACGAAGGCCTTGAGGTTCGCCTTGGGCTGGGCGCCCACGAGCTTGCCCACAGGTTTGCCGTCTTTGAACAGCAGCAGGGTGGGGATGGACATGATCCCGAAGGACCCGGCCACCTCGGGGTTGTCATCGATGTTGACCTTGGCGATGCGGGCCTGGCCCTGCAGTTCGCCGGCCAGCTCATCGAGCACGGGGGCGATCATCTTGCAGGGGCCGCACCAGGGGGCCCAGAAATCCACGAGGGTGACGCCCTCGGCCACGGTGGCCTGGAACTCGGCGTCAGTGATGGAGGAAACGAGGGCGGACATGATCTTGCTCCTTTCGACCCTTGCATTCGAATGGGCCGTGAGGGAAACTTTAGGTGCTTACTCTCTTTTGGAAAGTAGGCACTATTTTGGAAGGTAGGTACCTAATGGTAAGCAAAGGCTCCGAAGGCAAGGTCTGCCCCACCAATCTGCTCCACGCCGCCTGCCCCACGCGCATGGTGCTCGATCTCATCGCGGACAAGTGGACCGCGCTGATCATCTACCTGCTCTCCAGCGGGACCAAACGCTACGGCGAGCTGCAGCGGGAAGTGGGCGGCATCAGCCAGAAGATGCTCACGCAGACGCTGCGCAAGCTCGAAGAGGATGGCCTCGTGAACCGCACCATATACCCCGAGGTGCCGCCGCGCACCGAATACTCCCTCACGCCCTTGGGCGAATCCCTGAAGGAGCCCCTGAGCGGCCTTTCCCAATGGGCCATCAAGCACCTGCCCGAGGTGGAGAAGGCCCGCAAGGGCTACGCCCGCAAAAAGGGCCCCGAATCACTTACCGCGTAAACCGGGCCAGATCCTCCGGGGTGTCGAGATCGTCAGCGCCCCGGGGGAAGGCCACGTGCAGGGCTCCGCTTAGCAGTCCCTTGGCCCCGTGGTCCCCCTTGCAGGCCCGCAGGCTTTCAAACAGGCGTCGGGGGAAGAGCGCGGGAATGCCGACGCGCCCTTCGTACGCGCACCCCGCAGCCCGCTCCGGATCCAGGCGCCAGGCGGCCACGAGGCGGCGCAGTAGATCCGTATCCACCGCCACCTGATCCACGGTCATCACGAGCGCGCCTTCAACTCCCTCGGGCAACGCACCTGCGCCCGCTCGGATGGACGCGCCCATGCCTTCCTCCGCCTGCAGGTTGATGCAGGGGCTCACCGCCAGCCCCTCGAGCACCGCGAGAAAGCGCCCATGCTCCCTCGGCAGCACCGGAATCACGGGGCCGCAGCCCGCTTCCAGCGCCATGCGCACCGCCCGCCGCAGAAGGGCTTCGCCCGCCAACGCCACCAGCTGTTTGGGCTGGCCCAGGCGCCGAGAGGCGCCCGCCGCCAGCACGATGGCCGCGATCACGGGGCCTCCGACAGGGGCCGGGCCGAGCCCCCTTCGAGGGCGGCCTGGATCTCCGCGAGGATCGAAAGGGCCACCGCTTCCGGAGCCCGGGAGCCCAGATCCAGCCCCACCGGGGCGTGGAGCCGCGCATCCGTCCGGCCCAGCTCCGCCTTCATCCGCGCGCAGCGGGACCGGGAGCCCATGAGGCCCAGGTAACCCACGGGGCGCTCCACCAGCAGCCGCAGGGATTCCAGATCCTTGAGGTAGTTGTGGGTGAGGAGCACCACGGCGCTGCGGGCATCCAGCGGCAGCGAGGCGATGATCTGCTCCGGGTGCCCCGCTCGGCGGGCGTCCACGTCCGGGAAGCGCGCCTCCGTCACGAAGGCGGGCCGGTGATCCACCACCCCCACGAACCAACCCAGGGCCTTGGCCAAGCGCGCCAGGAGCAGGCTGTCCTCATCGCCGCCCCAAATCCAGAGAGCGAGGGGGGGTGGCATGACCAAGCACGCGGCTTCGGAAACTGACGCGGGGACCACGCGGGGTTCCGAGGCCGCGTCCTGGGGAAGGCACAGGCCAACGCTTTCCCGCCGGGCCCAGGCCGCATCCACGTCCCGCATCCACGCCGGAGGCTGCCCCGGTTCAACTTTCGACACGCGCACCTTCAGCACGCCTTCGCAGCCCATGCCGCTGCCCCACACCAGATCCGCATCACCCCGCAGGTCGTAAGTGAGGAGGCGCGGCTGGCCATCCGCCAGCACGTCCCGGGCCCGGGCCATGACCTCGCCTTCCAGACACCCGCCACTGAGGCTGCCCCGGATCACCCGGTGCCCATCCGTGAGGAGGTGGGCGCCCGGGCGCCGGTAACTGGCCCCCTCCACCGCCACGAGGGTGGCGAGGGCGAGGGGCTCATGGGCTTCCAGAAGCAGGCGATGGATGTCGCGGAATTCCTTCACGCCTTGAGGACCTTTTCGGGGGTGAACGGCATGCTGCGAAGGCGCTTGCCCGTGGCGGCGAAGACCGCATTGGCCACGGCGGGGGCGATGGGCGGGAGGCCCGGCTCACCGACGCCGCCCGGGGGCAGGTCGCTGGCCACGAAGTGGACTTCCACCTTGGGCATGTCGGCCATGCGGAGCACCGGGTAGTCCTTGAAGGATTGCTGCATCACCCGCCCCTTCTCCAAGGTGATTTCGCCATGGAGTGCGGCGGACAGGCCGTAGACCACGGCACCTTCCATCTGGGCTTTCACGTTGAGCGGATTGAGCACCATCCCGCAGTCCACGGCGCAGACCACGCGGTGCACCTTGAGGGTGCCGTCGGCCTTCACTTCCACCTCGGCCACCTCAGCCACGTAGGTGCCGCAGTCCAGGTAGGGATGGGCGGCGATGCCACGACCCCAGCCCTTGGGCAGGGGCTTGCCCCAATCGGCCTTGGCCGCGGCCAATGCCAGGACATCCCTAAGCCGCTTGGGATCCACGGTGTCACGGCCGATCTTGTAAGGGGCCTTGTGCATGAGCTCCAGACGGAGGGCCAGCGGATCCTTACCCGCGGCATGGGCCAGCTCATCCAGGAAGCACTCGGTGACGAAGGGGTTGAAGCTGGCCGGCACCGCCCGCCAGAACCAGAGTGGAACGTGGGTGTCCGACTGGGCCCACTGCACTTCGAGGTTGGGCACCGCGTAGGCGAGGTCCGCCGCACCACTGAGTTCCGCGCCTTCCGGAGGGCCCCAGTTCATGCCATTGGATTGGATGATGGAAGGCCCGGCGAAGCGGTGGCGCCAGGCCGTGAGCGCGCCTTTCTCATCCAGGCCGCCTTCGATCTGGTGAAGGGTAGCGGGCCGATAACCGTCATGACGCATGTCGTCCTGGCGGGTCCATTGCACCTTCACGGGCGCGCCCACGGCCTGGGAGCAGGCCACGGCATCCAGCATGAAATCACCCATGGCCCGGCGCCCGAACCCACCGCCGAGCAAGGGCACGTGCACCTCGAACTGGTTGGCCTTGAGCCCCGTCAGCTTCGTCAGGGCCTCCATGGACCAATCCGGAGCTTGGCTGGGGGCCCAGATGTCGCAGCGATCCTTCGTCACGTGGGCCACGGCGACCATGGGCTCCATGGTGGCGTGGGCGAGGAAGGGGGCATCGTAGGTGGCCTGAAGCTTCTTCGCGGCGCCTTCCAACCCCTTGGCGGCATCGCCTTCCGTGCGTACCACCTTGCCCGGCGTCTTCAGCCGTTCCTCGAACTGCTTTCGGATGGCGGCGCTGTCCACCTGGGCGGACGGACCCTCATCCCATTCGACCTTGAGGAACTCCCGGCCCGAGAAGGCACTCCACGTATCCGTGGCCACCACGGCCACGCCGCTGGGCACGGCCACCACCTGCTTCACGCCGGGCTGCTTGAGCGCGGCGGTGGCATCGAAGGATTTCACCTTGCCGCCGAACACCGGGCAGCGTTCGATGCTCGCCACGAGCATGCCCGGGAGCTTCACATCGGTGCCGAATTGGGCCTTGCCCGTGACGAGGTCGGGGCCATCCACCCGCAGGGTGGACTTGCCGAGAATCTTGAAATCCTTCCGGGCCTTGAGCTTGGGTTCCTTGGGCGGCGTGAGCTTGGCTGCGGTGGCCACGAGGGTGCCATAGCCGGCCTTCTTGCCGCCGGGGCCGTGGATGAAGCCCTTCTCCGCCCGGCAATCGGATGGTGCGACCTTCCAATCTGCCGCCGCGGCCTGGATCAGCATCTCCCGGGCTTGCGCGCCAACTTTGCGGAAGGCCTCCGTGGTGGTGCGGGTGGTCTGGCTGCCGCCGGTCACGCCCAGGCTGCCAAATCGCGGGGCGGTGCTCGCCTGCTTCACCTTTACGGTCGCCCAATCCGCCTCCAGCTCCTCGGCCACAGCCATGGCCATGCTGGTACGGACGCCCTGCCCCATCTCGCTGCGGGTGGCCCACACGGTGACGGTGCCATCGGGATCGATGCGGAGGAAGGCATTGGGTTCGAAGGCGGCGCCGGGCTTGGGGGCCGCTTTGGCCTCGAAGTCCTTCACCGTCATCGGCACGTGGAACGCCAGGGCCAGGCAGCCCGTGTGCTGGAGGAATTCACGGCGGGAGGTCGTCATTTCGCACCTCCCTTCGCAGCCAGGTGGATTGCCTCGCGGATCCTCAGGTAGGTGCCACAGCGGCAGAGATTCTCGGCCATGCCGGCATCGATCTGGGCCTCCGTGGGGTGGGCGTGCTGCTTGAGGAGAGCCGAAGCGGCCATGATCTGCCCGGGCTGGCAGTAGCCGCACTGGGCCACGTCGCAGGCGATCCAGGCCTTCTGCACGGGGTGGTCCCCCTTGGCACTGAGGCCCTCGATGGTGGTGATCTTGCCCTTCACCTCGGATACGGGAAGCTGGCAGGCCCGCTGGGCCTCGCCGTCCACGTGGAGGGTGCAGGACCCGCAGACGCCCATACCGCACCCGAACTTGGTGCCCGTGAGGCCCAGGTGATCGCGCAGCACCCAAAGGAGCGGGGTATCGCCTTCGACATCGACCGCACGGGATCGACCATTGATGGAGAGGTTAAAAACCGGCATGGCTCACCTCGGATGGAAGGACGGAAGGGGTCCATCGTACTCCCATGGGGAACCCGGCGAATGCCAATCCAAAAAGGAAAGGGCTACCCCGCCTTGGCATCCCCCTCGCCCTCTCCCTATCCCCTGTCGGGAGTCCGTCGTGCTCCGTATTGCCCTTCTTTCCTTCTGTCTGCTGGGTTCCGCCCTGCGGGCGCAGCCTGCGCCGACGCCCTCCCAGAAGGAGCTGGCCCAGCCGATCCAGCTGGAGGACGGAAAGACGACACCCAATGCCCAGGCCGAGGCCGGTCCCAGCGGCTTCCAGGCCTTCGGGTCCCTGCTTGTGGTACTCGGCTTGGCCGGGGCCAGCCTTTGGGCCCTGAAGAAGTACGGCCGCAAGCACCTGCCGGGCTCCGGCGGTGGGCGGCTCAAGGTGGCCGAGACCCTGGCCCTGGGGGATCGCCGCTACGTGAGCATTCTGGAGGCTGAGGGGGAGCGCTTCCTCATCGCCCTCCACCCCCAGGGCATCTCCCTCCTGGCCCGTCTGGATGGCCTGGAAACCGCCCCTGGCGGCGCCTTCCAGGATCAGGTGGCCGAGGCTGTGGCGCTGACCCGCCCCGTGCCTGTGAAGGAAATGGAAGCCCGGCTGAAGCAGGAGGAGAATCTGTGAAGCTCCGCCGGCTTATCCTCCCCGCCCTCATCCTGCTCGCCTGCACGGCGGCCAGCGCCACCCCCCTGCCCTCCGTGAGCGTGAACTTCGGCAAGAGCCCCACGGGCCCCGGCCTGAGCACGGCCCTGCAGGCGGCCATGGTGCTCACCATCCTCACCCTGGCCCCCACCATCCTCATGACCATGACCTCCTTCACCCGGATGCTGGTGGTCATGCACTTCCTGCGGCAGGGCCTGGGTACCCAGCAGACGCCAAGCAACCAGGTACTCATCAGCCTCTCCCTGGTGCTCACCTTCTTCGTGATGGGGCCCACCATCAACGAGATCAACACCCAGGTGATCCAGCCCCTGAACCGCAATGAACTGACGGTGGATCAGGCCTTCGAGCGCACCGGGGCCCCCCTCAAGGTGTTCATGCTGCGGCATACCCGGAAGAAGGATCTGAGCCTCTTCCTCAGGCTGGCCAAGGCCCCCGCGCCGCAGACCAAGGCGGACGTGCCCATGACGGCCATCCTGCCCGCCTTCATGATCAGCGAACTGAAAACGGCCTTCGAGATCGGCTTCATGATCTTCCTGCCCTTCCTCGTGGTGGACATGGTGGTGGCCAGCGTCCTGCTCAGCATGGGCATGATGATGCTGCCGCCGGTGGTGATCAGCCTGCCCTTCAAGGTGCTCCTCTTCGTGCTCGTGGATGGCTGGTACCTCATCGTGAACAGCCTCGTCCGGGGGTACACCGGATGAACGAACTGGTCATTGTCAAGCTCGCCCAGGATGCGCTGAAAACCTCGCTGATGGTGGCGGGTCCGGCCCTCCTGGTGTCCATGATTGTGGGCCTCGCCGTGTCCATCTTCCAGGTGGTCACGAGCCTGCAGGATCAGACCATCGCCTTCGTACCGAAGATGGTGGTGGTGATGGCCGTGGTGGTGGCCACCTTCCCCTGGATGATGCGGGTGATGATGGCCTTCGCCACGCGGATGTTCACGGATTGGGGCCCGGTCACGCGCGGATTGGGGTAGGTGATGCTCCAGCCCATGCTGCCGCCCACCCTCACCGACGCCGCGACCTGGGCCCTCACCCAGGAACGGGTGCTGATGTGGATGCTGGCGCTGAGCCGGGTGAGCGGCCTGCTGGGCGCCATGCCCGGGTTCGGGGCGGAGCGCATCCCCAATCAATACCGGGTGGTGTTGGCGGTGAGCATCGCCACGTTGATGACCCCCACCCTCATCATGCCCGCCAACGCGAAGACCTGGGGCATGCCGGACATGGTGTTCGCCCTGGCCGGTGAATTGGCCGTGGGCCTGCTGTTGGGCACCATGGTGGCGTGGATCCTCGAGGCCGTGGCCTTCGCCGGCAACCTCATGGACACGCAGATGGGCTTCTCCTTCGTGCAAATCGTGGATCCCATCAACGCCAACCCCACCTCCGTGGCGGGCTCCCTGCTGGGCCAGGTGGCGCTCCTGCTCTTCTTCACGTCCGGCTTGCACCATGTGGCCATCCAGGCCCTACACGACAGCTGGCGCGTGGTCCCACCGGGCCGGCTGCCCACCATCGATGCCACGGGCATCGTGGCCTTCCTGGGTCAGCTCCTGGGACGGGGGTTCATGCTGGCCTTCCCCGTGCTCGCCCTGCTCTTCCTGGTGGACCTGGCCATGGGCTTCGCCGGCAAGTTCATGCCCCAGCTCCAGCTCCTGCAGTTGAGCTTCCCCCTCAAAATCTCCCTGGGGCTCCTGCTCCTGGGCTTCATGCTCCGGGAGCTCTCCACCTGGTTGCGCCCCCTCATGGAGCAGGTATCCCGCTTGCTGCCCAGGTTGATCTCCGGCTGAGGACCTAGATGGCTGAACCCGGACGCACCGAGAAAGCGACCCCCAAACGCCGGCAAATGGCCCGGGACGAGGGGTCCGTTCCGAAATCGGCGGATTTCGACGCGGCCATCCTGCTCTGGGGCAACCTCTTCCTCTTCATCGCCCTGGGCGGTGGCATCGTGGTGGCCCTGGGCCAGGAGATGACCTACTTCCTCGGCCTCGCGCGCCCCGGCGCCCTGGCCGAGGCCCGGCATGGCCTGATCCTCATGGAGATCATGCGCGTGCTGGCCCGCACCTTGGGCCCCTTCCTCGCCACCAACCTGCTCATCGCGGTGATGGGAGGATTCCTTCAGCGGGGCTTCTCCCCGAACATGAAGCCCCTCACGCCCAAGTTCAATCGCCTGAACCCGGCCCAGGGATTCAAGAAACTCTTCTCCGCCCGCTCCATGGTGGAACTGCTCAAGAGCATCCTCAAACTCCTCTTGCTGGGCTTCGTGGCCTGGCGGTCCGTGGAACCACGGATCCCCGGCTTGCTGGATACCTACCGCATGGCCCTGCCCCAGGCCATGGAACTGCTGCAGGCCGCCTTGTTCGTGCTCTATCGGAACATGCTCATCGCCATGTTCATCCTGGCCATGGCGGATTTCCTGTACCAGCGGCACGCCTTCGAAGAGTCCATCAAGATGACCAAGCAGGAGGTCAAGGACGAGGCCAAGGACGCCGACGGCAACCCCGAGGTCAAACGCCACCAGCGGGGCCTTATGGTGGCCGCCGCCCGCAACCGAATGCTGTCCTCCGTGGCCAAGGCCACCGTGGTGGTCACCAACCCCACCCACGTGGCCATCGCCCTGCAATACGACGAGAACTCGGCGGCCCCCATCTGCCTGGCCAAGGGCCTGGATCACCTGGCCCTCAAGATCCGCGAGAAGGCCAAGGAGAACGGCATCACCATCCTCGAACGGCCCGAGCTGGCTCGGGCCCTCTATCGCCAGGTGGATGTGGGCCAGCCCATTCCCGGCGAGCTCTACCAGGCCGTGGCCCAGGTCATCGCCTTCGTGTACCGGTTGAAGGGGGCGGCTTGAAGCCCGCCTTCCGCCTTCCCGGCGGCACCCTCACGGTGCTAGGCTACGGGGCCCCTCTCCAGCCGCCCGCCCCTCGTGCCGATGGACTTTCCATCCACCCGGTGACCCCGTGACCCGCCCCATCGTCCCCCCCCACCTTCCCGCCCCCCGAATCCTGCTCGTGGATGATGATCCCGTGCTGCGGGAAACGCTCTCGTCCCTGCTGCAGCAGGAAGGCTTCAGCGTTACCGAGGCCGCCAGTGGCGAAGAGGCCGAGGTCAAGCTTCTGCGGGCCCAACCCGCCTTCGAACTGGTGATCACCGACCTGGTGATGCCCGGCAAGGGCGGCATGGACGTGCTCCGCACGGCCCTGGAGATCAACCGCAGCTGCACGGTGCTCATGCTCACCGGCTTCGGCAGCGTGCGCGAAGCCACCGAGGCCATGGAGCTGGGCGCCTTCGACTTCGTCACCAAGCCCATGCAGATCGATCCCTTCCGCAACACCCTGCGGCGGCTCATGGAGCACCAGCAGCTCACCCGGGAGCGGGATGCCCTGCGGCTGCGAGTGAAGGAGCTGGAAGGCAAACTCGAACAGAAGGACGCCACCCTGGGTCGCATGGAGATGCTGGCCACCCGCATCACCCCCGCGGGCCCTGTGGAGAGCGGTAACCAGCTGGGGGACCTGGAGCGCCTGGCCTCCCTGCGGAGCCGCGGCCTGCTCTCCGAAGACGAATTCGAAGCGGCGAAGAAGAGCCTGCTGGCGAAGTGGCTGCCGTGAAGCTCCGCCTCGGCCTCGCGGCATGTCTGGTGGTTCCGGGCCTGATGGCCATGCCCCAGTCCTCGGCCCGCTTGACCGATGCGCAGGCCGCCGAAGTGGCCGATGGCATGCTTCGCACCGAAGATGCCAAGGCCCTGGCGGAGGGGCTGAAACGCCTCAAAGGCCACGTCTTCAAAAGCAGCAAGGCCCCGCAGCGCGAAGTGGTGCTCTTCGCCCAGGGCATGGCCCTGTGGAAGACGGGCCACTTGGAGGATGCCGCTGAACCCCTGAAGAAACTCGAGACCACCTTCCCCAAGTCCGCCTTCCTGGGCGAGGCCCAGCTGCCCCTCGCGGAGGAGGCCCTGCTCCGCAAGCGCATGAAGGAGTGCGAAACCCGCCTCCGGGCCAGCCTTGATTCCGACATCCCCGGCGAGCGCAAGCGCCGCTCCCAGGAATTGCTGCTCTGGCTCCTGGTGGAGACCGGGCGCCCCGCGGAGGGCCTGCCCATCCTCGATACCCTGCGCCCCCTGGAGAAGGATGCCGAGCCCTCGGAGCAGGGCCTCGCCGCCATGGTGGTCATCCTCTGCGAGGCCAAGCGCAAGGATGAAGCGGAAGCCAACCGCCGCTCCTTCCACAACCTCTACGAGAAGGGCCCCCTCACGCCCCGCGTGGAACTGGCCTGGTGCCAGATGCTCGGCCGCATGAACGATCCCCGGTCCAGCGCCCAGGCCTTCCGCAAACTCATCACGGACTACCCCAAGGCCCCCGAAGCCGATGAAGCCCGTCTGGCCCTGGCCACCCTGCTCACGGATGGTTCCCTCAAGGGCAAGGACCTCAAGGGCATGCCCGATGCCGAAACGCTGCTCGCGGAACTGCGCAAGGGCAGCAATCCCGGTGACGAGGCCCTCGCCGGCGTCGTGGAGCTGCGCATCCTCTACCGCAAGGAACTCTGGGAAGAGATCCTCAAGCAGGGCGACGCCTGGATGGCCACCCATGCCGCGGATGGCGTGCCCGCCCAGATCGCCGAAGTGCGGCGCCTCTGGAAGGATGCCTGGGGACTCTGGGTGGATTCCCGCATCGAGAAGGGCTACGCCGGCGTGATGCTGGAGCGCATGCGGGCCGGCGCCTTCGCCGCCCTCGGGCCCAAGCAGCGCCTGGGCGTGGTCGAACTGCTTGCCAAGCAGGGCCTCGCCGTCGAACTGCCCCGCCTCATCAAAGAAGCCCCCCAACCGGAGCGGGGCCCGCTCGCCCTCGCCGCCCTGGGCAAGGTGGAACCCGAGGCGCAGCCCAAGGCCGTCCTCGCGCTCCTTCCGGCCAAGGCCACCGCGGCGCAGGAGCTCACCCGGCTGCGGGCCCAGGTCACCCTGCAGGATTGGAAGGGCGTTCGCGCCACGGCCCCCCGGGCCCAGCCCGGCCCCGAGCGCATCCGCGCCATCACCACCCTCCTCCAGCGGCCCTTCGGCAAGGGAGAAACCCCCGGCCAGCGCAAGCAGGAGGCCGAAGGCTGGCTGCCGCGCCTCGCCGAAACGGCCGAGGTGAAGGAACCGCTCCTCATCCGCGTGGCCGACCTCCGCACCCAAACCGGCGATTACCGGGGCGCCCTCGCCCTCTACCCCCTGAAACCCAGTCAGCCCCAGATCGGCTGGGTGAGCCTCATGAGAGCCCAGGCCCAACTGCGGCTCGGCCAAAAGGAGGCCGCCAAGGCCACCCTCCAGGCGGCCAAGGGCGTGGATGGGTTCCGGGGCCAGCGGGATGCCCTGGAAAAGGCCCTGGGCATCTGATCTATAGTCGTTCCATGCGACCCCTCCTCCGCCTCTCCCTGACCCTGTTCCTCGCCGCGCTGCCGGCCCTGGCGGGGCCCAAGCCCAAGGTGCTGTTCAAGACCTCGGCCGGTTCCTTCACGGTGGAACTGGAACCGGAGGCCGCGCCGAAGACCGTGGAGAATTTCCTCGGCTACGTGAACAAGGGCTTCTACAAGGGCACCGTCTTCCACCGCGTCATGAAGGACTTCATGATCCAGGGCGGCGGCTACACGGCGGACATGCAGGAGAAGCAGGCTGGCGCCTCCGTGGTGAACGAGGCTAAACAGGCCCTGGCCAAGGGCCTCAAGAACACCCGCGGCACGCTGGCCATGGCCCGCACCTGGATCCCCGACAGCGCCAAGGCCCAGTTCTTCATCAACGTGGTGAATAACACCGCCAAGCTCGATCCCCCGGCGCCGGACGGCTACGGCTATTGCGTCTTCGGCCGCGTGATCGCGGGCATGGACGTGGTGGACAAGATCCGCTTCGGCAAGACCACCATCCGCGACGGCATGCGCGACGTACCCGTGAAGCCCGTGGTGGTCCTGGAGGCCACCGAGGTGAAGGCGAAGGCCGCGCCGAGGAAGAAATAAGGTCCTAGCGCATCACCGCCATCAGCGCATCCAGCAGCGTGAACGGTTCCTCCGGGGTGGTGGGGAAGGAGATCCCCCGCAGGCCATCGGCCAGGGGCAGGCCCAGGGCGATGACCACCGCACCCCGGGGCGGAATCACCGGCATCCCCGCCTCCAGCGATCGCACTTCCAGCTGCACGTTCCAGCGCTCCAGCCAACCCGCCATGCGGGTGGGATCCTCGCCGGGCGCGTGCACCAGAAGGACGGAGGCCCGGCCCAGATCCAAGTCCCCCGCGCCTTCATCGGGAAGGGGCAGGCGCAGCTCGAAGGTGCTGCCCTTCCCCTCTTCGCTGATTACCCCCAGGGTTCCTCCCATGAGCTGGGCCAACTGGCGGCTGATGGCAAGCCCCAGGCCTGTACCTCCGAAGCGACGCGTGATGCTCGTATCGCCCTGCGTGAATTTCTCGAAGAGCAGGGGCAGCACGTGGGCGGGAATGCCCACCCCGGTATCGATCACCTGCACCAACAGCCAGCGATCTTCGATCCGCGTGCGGACCACCACCGACCCCCGCTCCGTGAATTTGATGGCGTTGCCCAGGAGGTTCACGAGGATCTGCCGGAACCGGCCCGGATCCCCGTCGAGTTCCAGCGAGGGGTCCGCTTCCGTCTCCAGGCGCAGCTCCAGGCCCTTTTCCTGGGCCTGGGTGTGCAGCAGATCCAGCACGTCTTTGACGACGACCCCCGGCTCGTAGCGGGTGCGCTCCAGGTCCATCTGTCCCGCTTCGATCTTGCTGAAATCGAGGATGTCGTTCAGCACCGTGAGGAGTCCCTTGGCAGCACGCCCCACCGTATCCGCCAGCTCCCGCTGATCCGGGTTCAGCTCTGTGCGCTGGATCAGGTAGTTCATCCCGATGATGGCGTTCATGGGGGTGCGGATCTCGTGGCTCATCATGGCCAGGAATTCGCTCTTCACGCGTGAGGCCTCCTCCGCGGCCTCCTTGGCCCGGAGCAGTTCCGCCTCGGCGGCCTTGCGATCGGTGACATCGGTGATGCTGCCCGCCACCCGCTGGGCCCGGCCCTGGGCGTCCCAGAGGGCCTGCCCCCGGCTGTGGAACCAGCGCCAGCCTCGGCCCGGCACCTGCATCCGGTAGTCCACGGAATAGGGCATGCGGTGGCGCAGGTGATCCTTGAGGGCGCGATCCACCCGCTCCCGATCCTCCTCGTGGATGGACTCCCGCCAGGCATGGAGCGTGGGGGTGGCTTCATCCTCCGCAAGGCCCGATTGCTCCTTGAGTCGGGGGCTCCAATACAGCTCCCCGGTCTGGAGGTTGAAATCCCAGATGCCCACCTGGGCCCCCCGCACCACCAATGCGTAGCGCTCTTCGCTGTCCCGCAGGGCCTCCGCCGCCGCATGCCACGCGGAGAGATCTCGGATGACCACGGCCCGGGCGGGATGCCCATGCCGCATCACCCGCTTGGGGCGGACTTCCATGGGATAGTCGCTGCCATCCCTGCGGAGGCCACGGGCTTCGTAGGGGCTTTCGGATTGCCGCCGCATCACGTCCATGGCGGCGGGCAGGCTGGCGGGATGCAGGAAGTCCAGCACCGGACGGCCCAAAAGCTCGGAGATGAAGCCCCCGTACATGTGAGCCGCGGCGTCGTTGGCATCCACCACCACCCCGTTCTCCAGGATCAGCACGCCCTCTTCCGTGGTGGAGGCCAACACCCGGTACCGGGCCTCGCTCTCCTCGATCTCCTGGCGCTGCCGCAGCAATTCGCTGATGTCCTGGAACACCACGAGCGTGGCGGCCTCGCCCCGAAAATGCAGGTGGCTCGCGGAGATCAGCACGGGTCGGGCCCGCCCCTGCGCGTCCTTCAATTCCACTTCCACGTTTTCCAGATTGCCCTGCGCATCCAGCCGTTCGCGCAGCTTCCGGCGGTGGCTGGGATCCACGTAGTAGGCTTCGGAATCCTTGCCTTCGGCTTCACCTGGTCCAAGCCCGAGCAGGGTGTGGAAAGCCGCGTTGGCGTAGCGGATCCGTCCAGCGCGGCTGAGAATCATCACCGGTGTGCCCAGTGTCTCCACGAGGACCAGCAAGCCTTCCTCGCTCTTGCCCGCGCGCTCGGAGGCCCGGTCCCGCTCCCGGGTCAATGCCGCCAGCGATAGGGTGGTGACCCCCGCCACGGCCAGGTAGCTCCGGAGCAAATATTCCGTCTGGTGTATCCCATAGCCCAGGAAGGGTCCATGCCCCGTGGCCGTGAGGCGCGTGATGCCCAGGGCCGCGACCGCGAGCAGCAGGGCCGCACCCGGAGGTCCGAAGCGGAAGGCCCCCCAGCCCAGGAAGGGCACCAGCAGGAATTCCAAAGGCAGGTGCTGGCCCGCGCCGATGGCATCCCCGAAGGCAATCCAAAGGCCCAGGGCCGCCAGCAACAGGACGCCCGCGAATTCCAAGGTCCGGCGCCAGGTGAGGCCCTCCGCGAATTCCCCTGCCAAGAGGAAGGCCGGCGTAAAGACCACGGCGGCCACCGCATCCCCCGCCCACCAGTGCCCCCAGAAGCGCACCTGGAGCCAAGGTACCCCGAAGCCCATCACCAGGCTTCGGGTCATGGCCCCAAGCAAGGAGGTGGCCACACCACCGATCAGCACCAGCAACATCACATCCCGAAATCGATCCATCCTCGGGCCGAACTTCGCGCGGAGCAGCAGCACACCGCCCAGCCAGGCCTCCAGGGCGTTGGACCCTCCGAGCCCCAGTTGCTGCGCCCAGGTCAATTGCGGCGAGATCAGCAGGCCCGTCAGGAGGGAGCCCGCCAGCACCCCCGGCCACATACCCTCGCCCAGGAGGAGGATGGCGGCGATGCCCAGGGCCTTGGGGATCCAGAATGGAGATCCCGGCAGCGTGGCCCCCCCCAGGGCCTGCCCCAGGTGCGCGCACGCGAGGTAAGCCACCGCCACCGCCAGGTTGTGCAGGATCGGTCGAAGGGCCTTCACACCAGGCCTCCCGCCACCTGGGATTGGAGCTCCTGCGGAGCCCCGAGCTTCGCCAGGCTGCGGCCCAGGCGCTCGAGGTAGCGCCTTTCCAGGGCCGTCCCGGAGATGAATTCGGCCCGATCGAAATCCAGCACGCGGATGACGCCCGACTCGTCGAGGTAGACATTCGTGGCGTTGAGATCCGGCACCCAGCAGCCCCACTCCGAAAGGGCCCTGAGGATTCGTGCGACGTCGGGCCAACTCGCGCCTTCCCAGCGGCGCGGCCACGGCGTTCCCGCCACCCACCGGGTGAGATAGAGTCCCTCCACGCCCCACCCATGGCGACGCCAGGCGCACCCGAGGGGCTCCACCGTGGGCAGGCCCGCCATCCACAGGGCGCGGTGCACGGCCAGCTCCGCCTGGAACCGGGAGGGACCCGGATAGGTGCGCTCGTTCAAGTGCCGCACGAAGCCGCCCCGGCGATAAGGCCGCACCACCACATCCCCCAGCTTCGCCACGCCGCCCCGCCCAAAGGCGCCGCCCAGCAATCGGGGCTCGCCCTCCAGCAGGAGGCCCTGGGCAGCTTGGAGGGCCCACCCTGAGCCGTAGCCAGGAATGTCCACATCCTCCCGCCGTTCCAAGGCGGGGGTTCCCGTGCGAGGCTCGAAGGGCCAGGAATCAGGAGGACGAGGGATGGGCGTTCGGGATTGGACCATGGGTTTCCTAACAAGCTTCGCCTGTTCCAGCCTCTGGGGCCAAGCATCGCTTGAGCGATTCCCCTCGAAACTGCTCGCCCGCGATGTCCCCATCGCCGTGCACGTGCCGGAGCCATCCGCGGTGGAAGCGTGGAAACGGACCCATCCCGCGGATCACCTGCGCCTCGTGCTCTTCCTCCCCGGTTATTTCGATGGCCCCGAAGACCTCCACCGTCAGGGGATCTACGAGGAGCTGAGGCGGCGCGAAACCAACGGCACCCTGGCCCCGGCCCTTTGGGTGGCCGTGACCCACTATCACGCCTGGTACATGGATGCCCTCGATGGATCCTTCCCCTACCGGCGCTTCTTGTTAGAAGAATTGCTCCCCGAGATCGAACGGCGGCATCCCGAATTCGGGGGCAGGCGTGAGTCCCGCACCGTGGCGGGACTGAGCATGGGCGGGCTGGCCGCCCTGAACTTCGCCAGCGGCACGAAGCTGTTCGGCCGCTGCGCCGCCATCAGTCCCGCCCTCTTGGAGCCCCCTTTCAAACGGGCGGGCTTTTTCCTCCGCCCGGGCATCCGGAAGGCCTTCCCTTCGGATAAGGAGGCCTTCGCGCCCTGGAATCCCTGGAAGCACCGGGGAGGCACCTCTGAATTGCTGCTCGGCAGCGGCCTGCAGGACAAGTACGGCCTGGGCAAGGCCACGGAGGAATTGGCGGCGCTCTGCAAACGTCCCGGACGTGTGGTGCGGCTGCACTTGCGGGAGGGCGGTCACGATTGGAACTACTTCAAACCAGCCTTTCTCGAATACGCCGAGGAGATCAACCAACCTCAAGGACTGGAAGCGGAGCCCTCCGATACCCCGGCCCTCCGGGCAATGCAATAGGCACCCCGCGCCTGCCTCATCCTCGATGCACCTCACACCCTGCCTTGTGATTCATGGAAAGCCCACCTGACAGTCCCGCGTTCTCCGTGGGGTCCTGTGGAAATCATTTTGAAGACGCAAGTCTCAAATCCCGTGGATGGCACGATGGGGATTCGGTGCAGCCACGTATGCTGGAGGTGTGACCTCTCCTGCACCCGCCCCCCCCACTCTGGAATCCTTGATCTCCCGCATGTCGCAGGTGGCCAGCAGCCGTGAACCCTCGCCGTTGTTGATGTTCCGCGAGAGCATCCGCCGCCGGGACATCAGCGCCGCCAGGGCCCTATTCCCGGAGCTCCAGCAGAAGGGATTGATGGAAGAAGCCCATGAGCGGCTTCGCGAATCCGTGCGTCAAGCCCCCTCGCTCCAGGCCCTGAAATTAGAAATGGACCCCCTTGCGGAGCAAGCTCGCATTCGGCGTTCCGCAAACTGGCAATTGGATTCCAAACGGGTGCGCATCCGCCTCCGCTTCACTCGCGGTGCGGCCCTGGCCTCCCTGGGCACCCCGGACCTCCAGACCCTGTTCGTGGAAGCCCTCCGATTGGAAGGCCTTCGCCCCGCCCTGGAATTGAGCCGGAATCCCAAACCGCTCTTCCAAATCGCACCGCCCCTCAGCGTCGGGGTTGAAGGCTTGCGGGAATGTGCGGAATGCGAACTTTTCGAACCCGTGCGGGAGGAAGTTGATCCCGTGGTGCACCGGATCAACGATCGCCTGCCCGAGGGACTCGCCTTGGTCTCCTGGGCCGAGCTACCCACCTGGGCCAGCGCCTCCGTGGGCCTCGCCCGGGAAGCCCACTACGCGTGGCCCTGCGCCCTGCCCGCGGAAGATGTCCGCGCCAAAGTGGAGGCTTTCCTCGCCGCCTCTGCCTTCCACCTCGGCAAGGCCGGCAAAGTGGAGGGGCAGAAGGCCGACAAGCTCGTGGACCTCCGTCCCCACGTCACCGAGATGCACCTGGATCGCGGCACCCTGCGCTTCACCATGGCCCTGCAATCCGGCGTGGCCCTGAACCCGCTCAAATTGCTGGGCGGCGTGCTCTGCGTGGAGCCGAACACCCTCCAGGGCCTGCTTCGGGAGGACGTCATCCTCGAAGAGGACCCCCGCCTCGCCAAGGCCGAACGCTTCGAGACCAAGCTCAAAAATATTTATGAAGATGCCACCCTGCTCACCTCCGGCGGCAACATCACCCTGGTGGATGAAGACGACGACGAGCCGTTGCAGTTGGGGTAGGTGGTCGGTGTGAACTGAAAGATCTCACCACGAAGGCACGAATAGGAATAAGGCCACGAAGAAAAGAGCTCCTTCGTGGCCTTCGCTTTTTTCGTGCCTTCGTGGTGATCTTTTCAGGCCGCCGCATCTTTGGAAATGCTCATCAGCAATCCCAAGCAAATCAGGCTCGTAATGAGGCTATTCGGGCCGAAGCTGATGAAGGGCAGCGGGATCCCCTTGTTGGGGGCGAGGCTGAGCACCACGCTCATGTTCATGAGCGCCTGCACCACCAGCAGGAGCGTAAGCCCCATGGCCACGAGGCGCAGGTAGCTGTCGGTGCTGCGCCGGGCGATGCGGTAGCCCCGCCAGAGGATGCCCATGAAGAGGGCCAGCACCGTGACGGTACCCACGAGGCCCGCTTCCTCACCAATCACCGCGTAGATGAAGTCCGTGTGGGCCTCGGGAAGGTAGAAGAACTTCTGCTGCCCCTGCCCTGGCCCCACGCCCAGCAGGCCGCCACTGCCCACGGCCAGGAGGCTCTGAATGGCCTGATGCCCCTTGCCCTGGGGATCCGCCTGCGGATTGAGGAAGGCGATGATGCGGGCCCAGCGCCAGGGCGTCATCCAGATGAAGAGGAAGCCCACGAAGCCCAGGATGGGGATGGTCACCGCGAAGATCCAGCGGGGTGCCCCGCCCAGGAACACGATGAGCATCACCACGAAGATGATGAGGAAGGCCGTCCCCAGATCCGGCTGGAGCAGGATCAACGCCATGGGGGGAATGAAGAGCAGGAAGAGCTGCACAAGCTTGGGCAGGCTGCCCATGCGATCGCTCCAGGCCTCCCGGTGCTTCACCATCCACGCGGCGGCCATGAGCACCGCCAGCGGTTTGAAGATTTCCGAGGGCTGGATGCTGCCGAAGGGACCCAGCCGGATCCAGCGGTGGGCGCCGTTCACCCGGGGCCCGACCACCAGCACCGCGATCAGGAGCAGCAGCAATAGCCCATAGGCGATCTGAAGGGGGCGGACGTTCTCCTGCAACGCTGCCACATCCACCTGGGTGAGCAGCAGCATCATCACCAGGCCGATGATCCCCGCGATGAACTGGCGCACCAGGAAGGCCGTGGCCGCCCCGCCCCCGCCCTGGGCGCCTCGCACCCACGACGCCGAGTACACCCACACCATGCCGATGGCCATGAGCATGACGGCGAAGAACAGGAGCCAGCGATCGACGGGACGACGGAGGGGCATGGATACAGGGTACAGGCTTTGGGTTGTAGGCTATGGGCTCTAGCTACCGCCGACCCATCCGTGCAACCCCGATGGGTCGGGATCAGCCAGAGCCCGCAGTCTAGAGCCCACAGCCCCTAAAGCACCAACCGCTCCTGATACTCCCCAAACACGTTCCGCAGCGTCTCGCACACCTCACCCACCGTCGCCTCGGCCTTCACGGCGGCAATGATGCGGGGCATGAGGTTCTCGGTGCCCTGGGCCGCGGCTTCCAGCTCCGCGAGGCGGGCCGTCACGGCGGCGTTGTCGCGCTGGGCGCGGACTTCGGCGATCTGGGCCCGGCGCACAGCGCCCAGGGCCTCGTCCACGCGCAGCAGGTCCGGGGCGGCTTCCTTGGCGATGGTGAACTTGTTGACGCCCACCACCACCTGGGTGCCCTTCTCCACGGCCTTCTGGTAGGTGTAGGCCGCGTTCTGGATCTCCTTCTGGGGGAAGCCTTTTTCGATGGCGGGCACCATGCCGCCCAGGTTGTCCACCTTTTCGATGAGCTCCGTGGCCAGGCGCTCCAGCTCATCCGTGAGGTGCTCCACGTAGTAGCTGCCCGCGAAGGGATCCACCACGTCGGCGATGCGGCTCTCATGAGCCAGGATCTGCTGGGTGCGCAGGGCGATCATGGCGCTCACTTCCGTGGGCAGGGCCAGGGCCTCGTCGCGGCTGTTGGTGTGGAGGCTCTGGGTGCCACCGCACACGGCGGACATGGCCTGCACCGTGGTGCGCACGATGTTGTTATCCGGCTGCTGGGCCGTGAGGGTGCTGCCGGCGGTCTGCGTGTGGAAACGCAGCATCTGGCTCTTGGGGTCGTCCGTCTTGAAGCGGGTCTTCATGATTTTGGCCCAGAGGCGGCGGGCGGCGCGGAACTTCGCCACCTCCTCGAAGAACTGGTTGTGGGCGTTGAAGAAGAAGGAGAGCCGGGGCGCGAAGGTCTCCAGCTTCAGGCCGGCCTTGAGGGCGGCCTCCACGTAGGCGATGCCATCGCCCAGGGTGAAGGCGATCTCCTGGGCCGCCGTGCAGCCCGCCTCCCGGATGTGGTAGCCGGAGATGGAGATGGTGTTCCAGTTGGGCACCTGCTCCGCGCAGAAGGCGAAAATGTCCGTGATGAGGCGCAGGCTGGGCCGGGGCGGGAAGATATAGGTGCCCCGGGCCATGTACTCCTTGAGGATGTCGTTCTGGATGGTGCCGCCCACCTGCTCCCAGGTGACGCCCTGCTCTTCCGCCACGGCCAGGTACAGCGCCAGCAGCACGGCGGCCGGGGCGTTGATGGTCATGGAGGTCGTCACCTTGTCCAGGGGGATGTCCTTGAACAGGGTGCGCATGTCGTGGATGGAGGCGATGGACACGCCCACCTTGCCCACTTCGCCGAAGCTCATGGGGTGGTCGGGATCCAGGCCGATCTGGGTGGGCAGATCGAAGGCCACGCTGAGCCCCGTGGTGCCGTTGGCCAGGAGGTAGCGGTAGCGCTCGTTGCTGGCTTCCGCCGTGGCGAAGCCCGCGTACTGGCGCATGGTCCAGAGGCGGCCCCGGTAGCCGGTGGATTGCACGTGCCGGGTGTACGGGTATTTCCCGGGGGCCCCCAGGTCCGTCAAGGGATCCAGAGAGGCCACGTCCGCCGGTGTGTAGCTGTTCTTGAGGGGGATCCCGGAGGTCGTCTCAAAGGAGGGCTGCCGCAGCTTGGAGGGATCCTCCTTCACGGCGAGCTGGGTGCGGACCTGATCAAGGAAGTCCTTTGAGAACATGAGGGGAGCCTCCGGCAACCTTTCAATGTAACGTCCCGGCGGCCAGGCTGTCCCGATACCCCCGCGTGCCGCGACGTCGCCAGGCGGAATGCTCCGCAAGAACGTGCCCGCAGAGCGATGTGGTTCATGGTTCAAGGACAGGAACGCCGCGGAGCGCCCTCCTGGCGACGTACCTCCGGGCTGGGGCGGCATGCGGGGGTATCGGGACAGCCTGGCTCAAGACTAAACTGAAGAGGCTCACCCCAGGACACCCCATGCAGACCCCTCCGCCTCCGCCCCCGGTCTATCTGCTCCTCAAAGGAGCGGACGTCTGGACGGGGGAAGCCCTCCGCACGGGCCAAGCCGTGGTGGTGAAGGGGAACAAGATCCTCGCGGTGGGCCCTGAGGCCACGGTGGCCAAGGCCCATGCCAAGGCCCGGGTTGTCGAGTTCAAGGGCGGCACCCTCCTGCCCGGCCTCATCGAAGGTCATGCCCACGTGGGCGGCGTCGGCAAGCTCAAGGCGCAGGTGGACCTCGTGGGGTGCCAGGATCTCCCCGACGCCCTCGGGCGGGTGCGCGAGTGGTCCGCTGCCCATCCCCAGGGCTGGGTGGTGGGTCGCGGGTGGGATCAGAATCGGTGGCCCTCCAAGGCCTTCCCCGGTAGGAGCGACCTCGACCGGCTCACGGGAACCCGCCCCGCGGTGCTGTTCCGCGTGGATGGTCACGCCCTCTGGGCCAACTCCGCTGCCCTGGATCTGGCCGGCATCGGTAAGGACACGCCGGATCCCGAGGGTGGCCGCATCCTGCGCAACGAGGCCGGATTACCCACGGGCATCCTCGTGGACAACGCCATGGCCTTGCTGGAAAAGGTGCTCCCCGCCCCCACCGCCGCCGAAGTGGAAGGCAACCTCCTGGCGGGGCTGAAGGCCCTCCGCGCCGAAGGCTTCACCGCGGTGTGCGACATGGGCATCACCGCCGCCGACCTCACTGCTTATCGCCATCTGGCCACGGCCGGCACCCTGCCCATCCGCGTCTTCGCGTACCTGAGCCACGATCGCGAGCTCATGCTCAAGGAACTCAAGGCCCCACGCCCCAAGGCCACCGGCTGGTTCCAGATCCAGGGCGTGAAGTTCTACATGGATGGCGCCCTGGGCAGCCGCGGCGCGCGGCTCCTGGCCCCCTACGCCGATGCGCCGGAAACACAGGGCCTCTGGGTGACGGATCCCACCCTCGTGGCCCGGGATGCGGCCATCACCCTGCGCAGCGGGTATCAGCCGGCCATCCACGCCATCGGCGATGCGGCCAACCGCGCGGCCCTGGACCTCCTCAGCCAGGCCCGCAGGAAGGCCCAGAACCACGTGCTTCCCCGCATCGAGCACGCTCAGATTGTCACCCCGGAAGATGCCGCCCGCTTCGGCAGCATCGGCGTGGTGGCCTCCGTGCAGCCCGTGCATTGCACGTCGGATCACAGCTGGACGCCCCGCCGCCTGGGCCCGGAGCGCACTCCGGAGGCCTTCCCCTGGCGCCGCTTCCTCGACGGCAAGGCGCTGCTCGCCTTCGGCAGCGATGCCCCAGTCGAGGATGCGAACCCCTTCATCACCCTCGCGGCGGCCCAGACCCGTCAAGATCCCGAAGGCAATCCCCCCGGCGGCTTTCTCCCGGATCAGCGCCTCACCCCCGATGAGGCCCTCATGGCCTACACCGCCTGGAACGCCAAAGCCCTGGGCCGCACCGACCTCGGCGTGATCCGCGCCGGGGCCGTGGCCGACCTCCTCTGGGTGGAGATCGCACTGCCCACCTCAAATGCCGATGCCCTGCGCAAGCTCCGCCCCGGCCGGCTGTGGGTGAATGGCGTGGAAACCACCCCATGAGCCTCCCCTCATGGGCCTGAGCTTCGCCCACTTCTTCCTCCCTCCCGAGGATCAGATCTATCAACAGGATCTGGCCTGGGAGATGGTGCGTGACCTCTACGAGCGTTCCCGCTCGGGCCTGCTCGGATTATCAGTCTTTCTGCTCCTGCTCTCCCACCTGCTGGACACCCCCCTCACGGCGGATGCCGGGCTCCGCAACCTTTTCTTCGCCATCTCGGGGCTCATCCTCGCCCGCATGGTGTTGTCGTTCTTCTATCCGGAACTCTGCAAGCGGGTTCCAGATCCTCACCGCCGCCACATCATTTTCGCCCTCGGGGCCTTCCTCACCGGCCTCCTGCTGGGGGCCATCACCCTGCGGGTCTTCCATGTCTTAACGCCGTTGGAGGTGGCCCTCTACTGCGTCTGCCACGTGGGGCTTACCTCCCTGGCCCTGGTGAGCATGGGTTCCAGCTTCTTGGCCTATGCCCTCTACCTCGTACCCAATGCGGTGGTGCTCGTCCTTTCCCTTTGGATCCATCCCACTCCAGGAATCCCCCAGGCCTTCCTCGTTTTCATGGGGGCTTTCACGGCGGTGGCGCTGCTCATGGCCCACCAGGTCCATGTCGCCGTGAAATCCCAGGCCCTCACGGCCCTGCAGCTCCGAGATGCCGCCCTGCGGGACGGCCTCACGGGGCTCCACAATCGCCGCTTCGTGGATGAGATCATGGATTCCACCACCAGCCTGATCCTCCGGGAATGGACGCGGGGCGATTCCAATGCGCGTAGCCTGGGCCTCTACATCCTCGACATCGACCATTTCAAATCGGTGAACGATACCCATGGGCACGCCGCGGGCGACGCCGTGCTCGCTCAGCTGGGGATGGTGCTCGGCCTGGCCTCCCGCCGTCCGGACCTCGTCGCCCGGTGGGGCGGAGAAGAATTCCTGCTCATTGCCCAGGATGTGGAACGCGACAACCCCAAGGCCTTGGCGGAACGCATCCGATTGGAGGTGGAAGCCTTCGAGTTCATCCTCCCCAACGGCCTGCGCTTCAACGCCACCTGCTCCATCGGTGGGGCCCCCTTCCCCTTCAGCCCCTTCGACCCCGGGGGGCTCACCTGGGAAGCCGCCCTCAACCTCGCCGACGCCGCCCTCTACCGGGCAAAGCAGGCGGGCCGCAACACCGTCCGCATCGCCCAACCCGGCCCCGACGCCCATGGGGAGGGGCTCCGTAAACTTGGCTATTCCGACAAGCTCACCAACCTGGAATCCAGTTCGAGGTTTCTCGTCATCGAGTAGCGCGCTCCCCACCCTGCCGACCTGACTAGCCTCCGAGCCCCATTCACGAAGGACCCCTTCCCCACCGGGTATCCTTATCCCCATGAGCCTGCGCCCCGCCACGCCCCTTCTCGCCCCCTCCATCCTTTCCGCGGATTTCACCCGCCTGGCCGAGGCCTTGGCCATGCTCGAGGAAGCCGGCGCCGAAGTGGCCCACGTGGACGTGATGGATGGTCGCTTCGTTCCGAACATCACCCTGGGCATGCCCATCGTGGAGGCCATGCGCAAGGTCACCACGCTGCCCCTGGATTGCCACCTCATGATCGTGGAACCCAGCCGCTACGCCGTGGACTTCGTCACCGCCGGGGCCAACTGGGTGAGCATCCATCAGGAAGCCGATCCCCACGCCCATCGCACCCTCGACGCCATCCGCAAAGCCGGCGCCAAAGCTGGCATCGTGCTCAATCCCGGCACTCCCGTGGAAACCCTCGTGGATCTGGTGGGTGACTTCGACTTCGTGTTGCTCATGAGCGTGAACCCCGGCTTCGGCGGCCAGAGCTTCATCCCCCGCATCCTCGACAAGGTGGCCCGCCTCGATCGCCTCCGCACCGAGCGCAACACGCCCTTCATGATCCAGGTGGATGGCGGTGTCGGCACCAAGAACGCCGCCGACCTCATCCACGCTGGCGCCGACTGCCTCGTGGCCGGGAATGCGGTGTTCAAAGCGGCGGACCCCAAGGTCGCCGTGAAGGGGCTGCAGGCGGAGATGGTGAAGGGACGGCAGGTCTGAAGTCACACACCTGGGATTGCCTCGACCATCGATCGAAATCACCGACCTTGCCGGCCATCGGCAACCTCTGGCGATTGGATCGGTTGGCCCGTCACCACCAAATACTTACTGGACCTGCCGAAAGACACATCCGGACGGTGGCGCCGTCGAATCATAAAGATTCCCGGTGATGTCGTTGTCGTGAGACACGGGGAAGTAGAGCAACATTCGGCGAACCGTGAAATGTTTCACAAAAGTGATTCGTCCGCCTTTGATCCCGAATTGGATCTTCTCTTGGCCGGAGGGCACAAATAAGGGCAGTGGGACGATCACAACCGGGGAGGCCCCGACCCACTTCAGCCCGTTGTTGTAGGTCCAAACGGTTATACCGTTTTCATCGACAGCTCGAATCGAAGGTTCACCCCAGTTGGAACGCAAAAACGCTTCCGTACAGGGTTGGCAATCCGAAGGGGCACCTTTCCAGAGATCGCCACGCCGCGTACCCAGAGCCACGGTGGGATATTCGACCTTCTTGTTGACCTGAACCAGGTAGCCGCATCCGGGCATGGTCATCAGCAGGGTCACGGTCGAGAGGAGTCGGTAGCTCATGCTCATGGGATTCCTCGCAACCTAACCATCGGATGTCTAGTTTTCGGTCACCGGCCCACTATCCCAAAGAATCGTCGCCCAGAAATGCATGTCCGCCGGGGGCAGCACGGGGGGTAGGTAGTCCTTCCTTGAGGCATGCGGTGCATACACTGCCACGGCCAGTTCGCTGCAGTAGAACCGATCCGGCACGTTGAGGCCTACGAGCCCGGCGAAGTCGTAACCCTTGCCCACATAGCCCCTCGCCTTCTCCACGGCGGCCTTTTGGCGCGCTGGGGTGGTGGCCCATTGGGATCGCATGAGGATGAGGCGGTGGGCCTTCTTCATGAACTCTGGCAGCGGCGTGGTGTGGAGGCCCTTGCCTTCGGCTTCGATGACTTGGTCCTTTTCAAGGTCCAGCACTGCCACGTGGCTGAAGGGCGCGTTGGTGGCCACGCTCACGAAGTTGTCCGTGGCGTGGTAGCCCCGGATCACCAGCCAATCGCCGGGTTGGCCCAGGTGCCGCACGGCGTCCAGGGCCCGGGCTTCCCGGGCGGCGCGGTCCGCCGGAGGATGCACCACCACCGGGTGGTTGCAGGCCGACAGCAGGGCGAGGAGGGAGAGGACGAAGGGGACGGAACGCATGGCGCATGGTGCCATGGAGGGCTCCGGAAGGGCCAGGGGCACGAAATGGGAAATGGCCAGTGAGGACGATGAGGAATGCAGCCCCATCCTCACTGGTCCTCACCGTCTTCACAGGCTGACCTTTCTTTCGATCAACCTCAGCTTCGCCTCCCTGGCCAGGCGCTTCACGGCCCGCTCCCGCTTCAAGGCCTCGCTCCTGCTTCCGCAGGCCTCCTCATAAACGAGTTCCAGCGGCCCGCGCCCCCGGGTGTACTTGGCGCCCTTCCCCGCCTCGTGCTGCGCCAAGCGTGCCACCACATCCACGGCGATGCCGCAGTAGAGGGTGCCGTCCCCGCAGCGGAGGAGATAGAGGTGCCAGATCTTCACGCCCGGGCGGCCTCCGGTTCAACGTCACCCCGGCGCTTCCAGAAGAAATAGCCGAATCCCAGGAGCACCAGGGGCAGCACGAAGCCGAACTCATCGATGGCGTAGGCCGTCACTCGGCCTTTGGGCGTGGTGAGCGGAGTGAACACCGCCTGGATGAACAGGTTGTGGCTGGCATGCAGCACGGCCCCCGTCCAGAGACTGCCGGAGCGCATCCGCAGCCAGGTGAGGGGAAAACTCACGCCCACCACCAGCAGCGCGAAGCAGGTCAGGCCAAACCAGACCGGAGTGCCATTGTTGTAGTCCGCGCCGACCAGGATGGGCACGTGCCATGTGGCCCAGATGCCCGCCGTGATGAAGACGGTGCGGGTGTATCCGAAGGTGGGCATGAGCTCCGGAACGAGGAAGCCCCGCCAGCCGATCTCCTCCCCCAAAGCCGTGAGGAGGCTGTTCAGGAAGCCGAGGGTGCCCATGACCCCCACGTAACCCGCGATCACGGTACCTGCGGGACGCGAAGGCCAGCCAAAGCGCCCGGCCACCTGCCCGAGGAATTCGGCGTTGGGAAAGCCGCCCCATCCCGCCGACCAGATCACCCCGTAGGCCACCAGGGCGTAGGCGATGGGAAGGAGGTAGCTCCAGGCCTGCCACCGGGTCCCGCCCCAACCCCACCCCAGCTCCCGCAGGGGCTTCCCACGCCAGAGGCAGGTCAGCAGGGCCGCCAAGGCCGGGCACCACATGAGGCCCATCACCAACTTCCCGCCCCCGGCGCCCAGGGAGCCGGCCCGGATGATCAGGACGTAGAACACGCAGCTGAAGAGGAAGGTCAGCCCGAGGTAGGTGACCACCCGGGTGCGGGTCTGCGGATTCATGGGGGCTCCTGGTTGGGGGCAGTATCGCAGGGCTGGCATGCTGGAGGCATGAGCATCCGCGTTCTGAAGAACCTCCGTGGCCTCCTCACCCCCGACCCCCGCAAGGCCTGGTCGGTGGATCGCATTCCCGCCGCGGCCGTGGCCGTGGAACACGGCCGGGTGGCCTGGATCGGCCCCGAGGCCGACCTTCCCGCCACCTGGGCCGGCGCGCCCGTGGTGGATGGCGGCGGGGCCTGGGCCACACCTGGCTTCGTGGATCCTCACACGCACCTGCTCTTCGGCGGCGATCGCTCCCAGGAATTCAACCGCCGCCTCCATGGTGTGCCCTACACGCAGATCGCAGCCGAGGGCGGCGGCATCCGCGAAACCGTGCGCGCCACCCGCACCGCCACCGTGCCCGAGCTCGTGACCGCCGGCGAGGCGCGCCTCCGCGAGATGCGCGATCGAGGCATCGTGCACATCGAGGCCAAGACGGGCTACGGCCTGGAACTGGAAGCCGAAAGCCGCCTGTGTGAGGCCTACCTGGAATTGAAGGCCAAGGGCTGGAGCCTGGATATCACCCTCCTCCCAGCCCATGACATCCCCACGGAATTCGCAGGCGACCCCGAGGGTTACAGCCGGCTCGTGGCGGAGGCCTGGCTGCCTGAACTCGTCTCCCGCTTCCCGGGCCTCGCCCGCTATTGCGATGTATTCATTGAAACGGGCGTCTTCACGGTGGCGCAGGGCCGCCGCATTTTCGAAGCCGGCCAAGCCTTGGGCCTGCAGGCGCGGGTGCATGCCGACGAACTGAGCTGGACAGGCGGCGCCGAGCTGGCCGCGGAGTTGGGTGGTGCCTCCGCCGATCACCTGATGTTCTGCAGCGAGGCCGGCATGAAGGCCATGGCCGCCTCGGGGGTCACGCCCATCCTGCTGCCCACCACCACCCTCTTCCTCGGCATGCGCGATTGGGCTCCGGCCCGGAAAATGATCGAGGCGGGCTGCCGCGTGGCCCTGGCCTCGGATTTCAACCCCGGCTCCAGCCCCTGCCTCGACCCCCTGCTGGTGCTGCGCCTGGGCTGCCTGCAGCTGCGCATGACCTTCGAAGAGGCCTACACCGCCATGACTCTCCATGCGGCCCGCAGCCTGGGGCGCCCGGAACTGGGGCACCTCCACCCCGGGGCCGAAGCCAAGGTGCTGCTCTGGGACGTGAAGGACCCCCTGGATTGGGTGTATTGGGTGGGCGGCAGTTTCCAGCCCGTGATGCCGGAGCTCTGAACATTAGCCGCTCAACGGGGGTGCCAGTTGAGCTGGCATCGCCTCGCCGATTCGCGTAGGTTGAGGCTTCCCCCCGAGGCCTGAATGAAGCTCCATCCCCTCCTCCTGCCCTTGGCCCTCCTGGCCCTGGTGGCCTGCGGCCCGACGGGTACCTCCGAGGACAGCGGTCCGACCCCAATGGCGCCGGCCCTGGCCCGCAAGGCCACCAACGACATGCTCACCCTCGAAGGGGCGCAGGCTTCTGCCACCGCCCTTCCCGTCTGGGCCCCCACCCCCGAGGGCACTTCGCTGGCCTTCTCGCCCGGCACCGCCGCGGGGTGCATCACCAAGGATGCGCCCACCACGGACGGCAGCGGCTTCACCCACGTGCTGAGCCACTACAGCTGCAACGGGTCCCATGGGGGCACCCTCGCGGGCACCGTGGAGAACGTCTTCAAGAACGACGATTACACCCTCGTTTACAACCTCACGGCCACCGTCGGCACCTTGACCTGGGAGTACACCGGCTCCCGGCTCATCGCCCTGAACCCCCTCGACAAGACCAGCGCCATCACCGCCGCCATCACCGTGGTCGCCAAGAACAGCGGCGCCGTGCTGGCGACCGAGACCTATCAAGCGACCTGGACCGCCGATTGGAACACCGCGAATACCTACAAACTCTGGGGCGCCTTCACCCTGGCCCGCAGCGGGCAGGAAACCCTCTCCGGTACCGTCGGCGCCGGCATGCCCCTCGTCTGGACTTCCAGCTGCTGTCATCCCGGTTCCGGCACCGTGACGCTGCTGCGCGGCACTGAGACCGCCCTGGTGACCTTCAATGCCACCTGCGGACGGGTGACGCTCACCCTTCCGGGCAGTGGCGATGCCGCCGTGACGCTCCCGGATTGCTAGGCACGGCACGTGCGAGCGGCATGAAGAAGGGCCCGCGACGCGGGCCCTTCTTCATTTTGGTGGCGCCCCACTCCTAGTGTTCCCGCCCGTTGTGTTCCTGCACGATCTGGTAGATGCGTTCCTTGGCCCGGAGTTTCTGCTTCTTCAGCTCAACTTCCTCCACGCTTTCCTGGGCGCTGAGCCGGGCCTTGTTCTGAAGGTTTCGAAGCCGTTCATCCGCGCTCCGGTGTTCCTCCATCAATTTTTTGAACTCGAAATGCTCTTTCATCAGGTGGTCCTGGATCTCAGGGCGCAAAAATTCCATCGTTCCTCCCGTTGAAAAATGGTTGTCCAAGGGCCCTTTATCGGGGGTCCTTGGTTGTGATTACGGTGCCCAAAACCTAGGCGGGGTTCCCGGCCCGTCAACCGGCGGAAAACGCCCGCCCCAGCGAAAAGTACCCAAAGGGCTGAAAAGGGGGAGCCTGCGGGATTTGACTTCCGCGAGTCCTCGGATCGCGTTGGCACCACCCTCCGGGGCGCTCCGGGAACCTCCGCTGGATTAAAGGCCTCTGCCGTGAGAACATGCCTTGCAAGGTCCCGCTGCCTCCGCTCCTAGGCAAAAGGTTCTGTTCGGAAGGCTCCTATGCTCACCTTGCCCCTCATGAAGGCCCTCACGTTCGATGACGTGCTGCTGACCCCCGGTCATTCGGAGGTCCACCCGAACGCCGTCGATCTGAAGACGCGCCTGGCCAAGGATCTCTTCCTCAACATCCCGCTGATCAGCGCGGCCATGGACACGGTCACCGAGGCTCGCATGGCCATCGCCATTGCCCAGCTGGGCGGCCTGGGAATCATCCACAAGAACCTCCCCATCGAACGCCAGGCGGAGGAAGTGGATCGGGTCAAGCGCTCCGAGAGCGGCATGATCACCAACCCCATCACCATCACCCCCGAGCAGCCCATCCGCGACGCCGAGGCCCTCATGGCCAAGTTCCGGATCAGCGGCGTGCCCGTGGTGAAAGATGGCAAGCTCGTGGGCATCCTCACGAACCGCGATCTGCGCTTCGAGACCCGCTGGGACATCCCCGTCTCCGAGGCCATGACCAAGGACAACCTCGTCACCGTGCCCGTGGGCACCACCCTCGAGCAGGCCAAAGTCACCCTCCAGAAGCACCGCATCGAGAAACTCCTCGTGGTGGATGAGGCCGGCGCCCTCAAGGGCCTCATCACCGTCAAGGACATCGAGAAGAGCATCGAGTACCCCAACGCCGCCAAGGACGCCATGGGCCGCCTGCGTGTAGGCGCCGCCGTCGGCGTGGGCAAGGACCTGCTGGATCGCGCGCGGGCCCTCGTGAACGCCCATGTGGATGTGCTCTGCCTCGACAGCAGCCACGGCCACAGTCAGGGCGTGTTGGACGCCGTGCGCGACCTCAAGAAGGCCTTCCCCGACACCCCCGTGATCGCGGGCAACGTGGCCACCTACGCGGGTGCCAAGGACCTCATCGCCGCCGGCGCCGACTGCGTGAAGGTGGGCATCGGGCCCGGCTCCATCTGCACCACCCGCATCGTCACCGGCGCGGGCATGCCGCAGATCACCGCCATCGCCGAAGCATCCCGGGCCTGCCGCGAAGCGGGCGTGCCCTGCATCGGGGACGGTGGCATCAAGTTCTCCGGCGACATCGCCAAGGCCGTGGCCGCTGGCGCCGACGTGGTCATGATCGGCAGCCTCTTCGCGGGCACCGATGAAGCTCCGGGCGAAACGATCTTCTACCAGGGCCGCACCTTCAAGTCCTACCGCGGCATGGGCAGCCTCGGCGCCATGAAGCAGGGCTCCAAGGATCGCTACTTCCAGGAAGGCAAGGACGACACGAAGCTCGTGCCCGAAGGCATCGAGGGCCAGGTGCCTTACAAGGGCCGCATGAGCCAGCTCGTCACCCAGCTCATGGGTGGCCTCCGCGCCGGCATGGGCCTCAGCGGCGGCAAGAGCATCCCCGACTTCCAGAAGAAGGCCGTGTTCGTGGAGATCAGCGCCAGCGGCCTCCGGGAAAGCCACGCCCACGACGTGATGATCACCAAGGAAGCGCCGAACTACCGCATGGAGTAGGCCGCCCGGGGGAGCCCAAGGAAAGGGCTGCAAGCCTCGGATAAAGAGGTTATAACTTCTTTGCGGAGCCCCCTTGAATTTCATCTACGACACCCTCGGCTTGGCCTTGGCCATCGCCCTATTCGGCGTGGCCGGTTGGTTCACGTGGATCCTCAAGGCCTGGCTCCACCGCCCAGCGGTGACAGCTTGGGCTGCGAGCTACTGGTGCACCGCCAGCGGGATCGGGCTCTACCTGGTGCACGCCCATCAGGAGCCCGGAGACCTCTACCTCACCGCCCTGCGGAATTCGCTGTTGATGCTGGGACTCGGCCTCCAATGGGTCGGCTGCCTCCGGTTCGTGGGCCGGTCAGCCCCGACCCCCCTGGCCCTGGCTCCAGTGGCCCTCTACCTGAGCGTGCTCGCGCCGCTCTCAGCCCACCTGCAAGGGCGGCCCTTCGCCTTCTCCGTGGGCGGCATTCCCTTCCTCCTCCATGGCGCCTGGGTGCTGGGCCGCAACCTGCACCCGGTGCTCGCCCGCACGGGGCACATCGTGGTGGCCACCCTGGTGGTGCATGGCGGATTCCATGCCTTCCGGGCCACGGTGCTCGCCTACCAGTGGGAACGGGCCGACCTCTTCCTTTGGATCTCCCTGGGATTCCTGGAGGCCTTCCCGGTGCTGGTGACCTTGGCCGCGGCCCAGTGGATGCTCGTGGAGCACCGCATGGAGTCCCTGGATGTGCCATCTTCCCGGTGAGGCAGGCTCCTGGATCGTGGTGAAATAGAGTGTTTGGAGTCTTCCCATGTCCCTGCTCGTCACCAACGTCCGCCTGCTCGACCCCGCCCAGAAGCTGGATGCCAAGGGTGCCCTCCTGGTGGTCGATGGACGGGTGGCCGCCATCGGCCCCGACGCCGCCTCCCACCCCCAGGCCGCAGGCGCTGAGAAGGTGGATGGAAACGGCGCGCTGCTAACGCCCGGCTTCATCGACCTGCACGTGCACTTCCGCGAGCCCGGGCAGACCCGCAAGGAATCCATCGAGACCGGCGGCCGCGCGGCCGTGGCCGGGGGCTTCACCGCCGTGTGCGCCATGGCGAACACCAAGCCCGTGAACGACAACGTGGCCATCACGGAGTTGATGCTCGACCGCGCCAAGAAGGCCGACCTCGCCCGCTACTTCCCCATCGGCGCCGTCACCAAGGAATTCAAGGGTGAAGAGCTGGCGGACTACGGCACCTTGAAAGCCGCCGGGTGCGTGGCCTTCAGCGATGACGGCCTGCCCGTCATGAACTCCGCGATCATGCGCCGCGCCCTGGAGTACACCAAGTGGCTGGACGTGCCCATCGTCGCCCACGAAGAGGACAAGGACCTCGCCGGCAAGGGCTACATGCACGAAGGCCACATCTCCGCGAAGCTGGGCTGCCTGGGCATCCCCGCCGCCGCCGAGGAAGCCATGGTGGCCCGCGACATCGTGCTCGCGGAGCACACGGGCGGTCACCTGCACTTGGCCCACATCAGCACCGCCGGCAGCCTGCGCATGATCCGCGAGGCTAAGCAGCGCGGCCTCAAGGTCACCACCGAGGTCACCCCCCACCACTTCGCCCTGTCGGACAAGGAGCTCATGCGCTTCGACTCCGACTTCAAGATGAACCCGCCCCTTCGCAGCGAGGCCGACATCCAGGCCATCTTGGAAGCGCTGGGCGACGGCACCATCGATGCCATCGCCACGGACCACGCCCCCCACGGCTGGGATGACAAGGAGTGCGAACTCCCCATCGCCGCCTTCGGCGTCATCGGCCTGGAGACGGCCTTCCCCCTGGCCCTCGAATTGCTCGTGAACAAAAAGGTCATCAGCCTCGAGAAGGCCGTGAGCCTCCTCACCTGGGAGCCCGCCAAGGTCTTCCACCTGGACCGCCAGGGCCTTGGCAGCCTGAAGGTGGGTGCCCCCGCCGACTTCACGCTCATCGACCTCACTGCCAAGGTGAAGGTGGACCGCGAGTTCATCCAGTCCAAGTCCTACAACACGCCCTTCAAGGGTTGGGAGTTGCCCGGCAAGACCCTGGGCACCTGGGTGGCCGGCAAGCGGGTGTGGGGCTGAACGAGCTCCAATTCGCCGTCGGCGACCGGGTGCAGCTGACCCGGGCGGGCGTCGCCATGTACGGCGGGGCCTGGCCCCACTGGGTACCCGAAGCCCAGGGCGGCGGCGCCCCGGGCACCGTGCTCTTCGCTGGGGAGCGCCCCCACAAGCCCGGCGCCGCGCCCCGTCCCTACTACGTGCGCTGGGACAACGGTGTGGAGAACACCTACCGCGAGGAGGATCTGGAAGGGGCCGAACCCGGGTCCCCCTCCGAGGACGCGGAAGCGGAATCCCATCCCAACATCATCCCCTTCCACCGCCGCCCCTGAGGGGCGGTAGGCTGGGGCCTTTCCCACGGGAGCACCCCTGAGCCACCCCTTCACCTCCCAAACCGCCCTCATCTCCGGCGCCGCTTCCGGCATCGGGCGCGCCACGGCCCTCCTGCTGGCGTCCCGGGGTGCCAAGGTGGCGCTGGCCGACCGCGATCTCATCGGCGCCGAATCCACCGCCGCCCACATTCGCGACAGCGGCGGCGAGGCGCTGGCCCTACTGCTCGACGTCACCTCCGAGGCCCAGTGGGATGCGGCCATGGCCGACGTCCTCGAGACCTGGGGCCGTTTGGATATCGCCGTCCTCGCCGCGGGCATCTCTCACGGGGCCCCCGTCACCGACACCGCCTGGGAGGATTGGCGCCGCGTCATGGCCGTGAACCTCGATGGCTGCTTCCTCGGCCTCCGAGCCGCGGCTCGCGTCATGAAGGGGCAGGCGACGGCGGCATGCGAAGGCCGCATCGTGCTCGTCTCCTCGGCCTCCGGGCGCAAATCCACGCCCGGAGCCGCTGCCTACGCCGCCAGCAAGGCGGGCGTCTCCATGTTGGCCCGCAGTGCCGCGCTGGAGTTGGCCAGTGATCACATCCGTGTGAATGCCGTGCTGCCGGGTGGTGTGCGCACCGCGCTGTGGGAATCCATGCCCTTCTTCCAGGAGCTCGTGACCTCGGAAGGCAGCCTCGAAGGCGCCTGGAGGGCCATGGAGGCCCAATCCCCCGGCCCCGGCCAGAAGCGGTTCGCGGCGCCCGAGGAGATCGCCGAGGGCATCCTCTACCTCGTCAGCGACGCAGGGCGCTTCGCCACCGGGGTAGAGCTGGTGTTGGATGGAGGCTATTCCGCCTGAGGTTGCATTGAGCGGAGCGGCCCGGTACAAGGAGGGACGCCCCCTTCGATGTCCTGCCGTCCATCCGCGTAATGCGAGCCTGTACAAGGATCTCCATGCCTCGACGTGATGCCCTGAAGCCCGCGCGCTGGCTCGGCCTTGCCTCCCTCATGCTGGCCTCGGCCTGTGGGGGTGGCGGTGGGGATGCCATCACCGCGGCCCAGTCCGGCGCCGATCCCTGCATCACAGCGCCCGCCTCCGCCCAGATCTTCAACGTGAAGGATGCTCCCTACGGCGCCAAGGGGGATGGGGTCACCGATGACACCGCGGCCCTGCAGCGGGCCGTGAACGCGGCCGCCGGAACCGGCGGCACCGTTTCCGTTCCGGCGGGCACCTACATGGTGAACGCCGTGGGCACCAGCAATCAGGGTATCGTCCTCAAATCGAACCTCACCTTTGCCATGGCTGCGGGCGCAGAGCTCAAGGCCATTCCCAACGCTTCCGCCAATTACGCGATCCTCCTCGCCTCCGCCGTCAACCACGTCACCCTCACGGGAGGCACCCTCACCGGAGAGCGCGGCGCCCACAGTGGCAGCACCGGGGAATGGGGCCACGGCCTATCCATCGGCGGCGGATCCCAGGCCATCAAGGTAGTGGGCCTCACGGTGAAGGAGTGCTGGGGGGATGGCATCTACGTGGGCCTGGCCTCAGACCTCACTTTTTGCAGCGTGGTGGCGGACCATAACCGCCGCCAGGGCATGTCCATCACCGCCGCGAACCACGTTCAGATCCGGTCCAGCAGCTTCAAAAACACGGCGGGCACGTTGCCGGAATGCGGCATCGATCTGGAGCCCAATTCCGGCGATACCGTGAACGACGTCCTCATCACCGGCTGCACCTTCACCAACAACGCCGGAGGCGGCTTGCAAGACGGCGTACCCATCGCCTTCACAGGCCTCTCCCAAACCCTGAGCGTTGTGGTGGACGGCAACACCTTCACGGGCAACGGCGTGGGCACCCTCAGCAGTTCCCCCCGCAGCGGCATCGAAGTCTCCAACGTCGCCGGGCACCGGATCACGAACAACACCGTCACCCTCACCACGGGCAATGGCATCCTGCTCCGCAACGGGGTAACCGGCACCACCGTGTCCGGCAACACCGTGACGAACAACACGCAGCACGGGATCTTCGAATACCTCTCGTCGGGTAATGCCATCTCCGGCAATACCGTGTCGGGTAATGGCTTGACGCCCTGATCCTGCTACCTTGGGCCCATGCCCGCCCCCGCCAACGAAGTCCTCGGCGCCATGATCACCCCCGCGGTGCTCATCTCCGCATCCGGCACCCTCGTGCTCTCCACCTCCAACCGCCTGAGCCGCGTGGTGGACCGCGTACGCACCCTGGCCCGGGAGGCCGAAGGCCAAGCCCATGATCCCCGCCGGGCGCGGCTCCTGGCGGATCAGCTGCCCCGCCTCCACCAACGGGCCCTGATGTTGCGCACGTCCATGACAGTCCTCTATTGCGCCATCGGTCTGCTCGTGGGATGCAGTTTCACCATCGGCCTGGGGGGCATCCTGCGCGGCGTGCCAGCCTGGCTTCCCGTGAGCCTCGGGATCCTGGGGGCGGGCGCGCTGCTCCACGCCAGCGTGCTGCTCATCCGCGAAGCCCGCTCCGCCGTCAGCAGCACGCTGCAGGAGATGGAAGTGCTGGAGCAGCTGCTGGGCCGCGACCGGTAGCGCGCGTCAGATCGCGCCCGCCAGCTTCGCCATGAGAATGGCGCCAGCAGCAGCGACATTCAGACTGTCCACCCCTTCGGCCATGGGGATGCGCACGGTGCGATCGCAGCGGCTCAGATCCTCTGCGGACAGCCCGGGGCCCTCAGGCCCCAGCACCAGCGCGCAGTGCGTCGGGGGATCCCATTCCCAGCCCGCCACGGAACCGGGTAGGGCCGCGGCCACGACTTCGCCGCCGCCCTGCTTCCACAGCTCCAGTGCGGCCCAGGGATCCTCCACGCGCCACAGGGGCAGTTTCCAGCTGGCGCCCATGGACACGCGCACCGCGCGGCGGCTGAAAGGATCGGGACCGGGCCCCAGCAGGGCGCCATCCAAGCCCAGCGCCGCCGCGGTGCGCAGCAACTGGCCCAGATTCTCCGCGTCTGCCGTGGCCGGCAGTGCCAGGAGCCGCCGGGCGGAGGCGATGGCCTCGAGGGGCCGGGCCGGGGGCACCCGCGACGCGGCCAGCAAGCCCCGGTGGAAGGGAAATCCCGTAAGTTGTTCCAGTTCCGCCTTGGAGGCGGTCAAGAGCTCCGTACCGGGCGGCAGCAGGGGTCGCGTGGCCTCCGCTTGGCCCTCCTCGGCCAACACCGCCACCACATCCATGCGCCCTTCGCGGCCCCAGGCCAGCAGATCCTCCACGAGGATGCGCCCCTCCGCCACGAAACACGCTTCGCCCGAAGGATCCAGGCGGGTGCCGCCGAAGCGCAGGTCGGCGAAGAGGGCTCGGAGATCGGCATCAGACATGGCTCCATGATGCACTCTCGGGGCATACTCGCCCCATGACGCGTAAGCTCCCCCGACACCTCACCTGGCTGGAGGCCTTCGTAGCCGCCGTGGAGACCGGCTCCCTGGAGGGTGCCGCCCAGCACCTGGCCGTGGCCCGCTCCGTGGTCAGCGAACACCTGAAGGCCCTGGAGCAGGGCCTCACGGAGGGCGCCCCCCTGCTGGAGCGCGGCCCCGGCCGCAAGCTGCGCCTCACGGCCCGGGGCGAACGGCTCTACGCCGCCGCCCAGGGCCCCCTGCACGCCCTGGATCTCAAACGGCTCAAGGATCAGGCGGGCCTGGAAGCCCACCTCCGGGTGGGCCTCAACCCCACCCTCAGCACCCTGCTCCTGCCCGAGATCGCCCAAGCCGCCGCGGCCCATGGCGTGAAGGTGGAGGCCTCCTTCGGGGGCGCCCATGAACTGGTGCGCCAGGTGCAGACCCGGCAGCTGGATCTCGCCCTGGGCTTTACACCTCTGCCCCCCCACGAGGGCGTGCGCACCCAGAGCCTGCTGAGCCTGCCCTTCGTGGTCATCGCACCCGTCAAATCCGCCTTCGGCAAGGCCAAGGCCACCGCCGCCTCCCTGAAAGTCGCCGACCTGCAGGATCAGCCCTTCGTGGATTGGCTCCGGGACGACCCCTACGGCGGCGCCAACCGGGCCCGCTTCGAGAACGCCAGCGTGGCCGTGAAGGAGATGGGTCGGGCCGAGAGCTTCCTCCACCTCTTCGACCTCCTCCGCGCCTACGGCGCCGCCGCCATCGCTCCGGACCTCCGCCGCATGGCCCCCATCCCCGCCGACCTCAAGGCCTGGCCCCTGCGGGAAGCCAACCCCCAGGCCGTGGAGGTGGTGGCCCTGGGCCCCGAAGGCGGCTGGAGCCCCGAGGCGGAGGCGATCCTCGCGCCCCTCCGGAAGCGCCTGAAGGGCAATCGTCGGTAAAACGACCAACTCTTCGGTATTTTCTGAATTTCCGATTGAGCCTCGACGCCTTAACTTGGAGGAGTCCGAGGTTCCCATGCGCCCCACCGAAGCCGCCATCCAGAAGCTGCCCGCCCACCTGCGGCGCTACGTGGTGACCCAGGATTACGACGCCTACACCTCCCGGGATCAGGCCGTGTGGCGGCACATCCTGCATCGCCTCAAAGCCCACCTGGGCGATAAGGCCCACAGCGTCTACCTCGAAGGGCTGGAGGCCACGGGCATCGGCAGCGAAGCCATCCCGAGCCTCGACGAGATGAACGAGAAGCTGGCCAAGCTCGGCTGGTCCGCCGTCGCCGTGCGTGGCTTCATCCCCCCCGCCGTCTTCACGGAGTTGCAGACCCTCGGCGTGCTCGCCATTGCCTGCGACATCCGCACCCACGAGCACATCGCCTACACCCCCGCCCCCGACATCATTCACGAGAGCGCCGGCCACGCCCCCATCCTCGCCAATGGCCGCTACGCCGAGTACCTCAAGGCCTGCGGCCTGGTGGGGTTCAAGGCCATCGCCTCTGTGGAAGACGAGGCCATGTTCGAGGCCATCCGCAACCTCTCCGTGGTGAAGGAGGATCCCTCCGCCACCCCCGAGGACATCGCCCACGCCGAAGAGCGCCTCCACGCCACCGCCGCCAGCCGCCGCTACGTGAGCGAGAACACCAAGGCCTCGCGCCTCTACTGGTGGACCGCCGAGTACGGCCTCGTGGGCACCTGCGAGGATCCCAAGATCTACGGCGCCGGGATCCTCAGCTCCCTGGGCGAAGCCAAGCACTGCCTCACGGAGGCTGTGAAGAAGGTGCCCCACGGCCTCATCTGCACCGAGACCGAGTACGACATCACCCGCATGCAGCCCCAGCTCTTCGTGGCCCGGGATTTCGAGCACCTCTTCGAAGTCCTCGCCGAGTTCGAGCAGACACTGGCCTGGAAGCGCGGCGGCGACTTCGGCTTGGAGGAAGCCCTCCGGGCCCGCACCGTGAACCACCTCGTGCTGGGCGATGGCCTCGAACTCACCGGCAAGGTGGTGGAGCGCGTGGCCTGCGAGCACGAAATCGCCCCCGGCCTCGCCACTGCCGTGGCCCGCCTGGAAGGCCCCGTCATGGCCAGCCGGAACGGCAAAGCCCTGGGCAACCCCTGGCCCGGCCAGGCCCTCATCGTCTTTGGTGAAGCCACGCTGCCCGAGCGTGGCGCCTTCAGCTTCGAACTCAAGAGCGGTCTCTTCCTCACGGGCTTCGCCGTGGGGGGTGGCGAAGTGGTGAACCTGCGTGGCCACCTGAACGGCCGCCCCTTGGACCTCCCCTCCTGGGCCTTCCTCTTCGTCTCTCCCACCCTGCCCTCCGTGGCTGGCGGCCCCGCGGATCCCGCCACCTGGGATCGCTGGTTCGGCGAGATGAACGCCTTTGCCGCCGGTGAAGGCGAGGTCAAGGCGCAGCAGGCCAAGGCCGAATCCCTGCCCGCCGTGGTGGCCGGCCTCTACCGCGAGGTGCGCGAGCTGCGGGCTTCGGGCGCGGCGGCGGATCGCCTCGCCGCCCTCCAAAGCGCTGCCGCCGCATTCCCCGACGAGTGGCTACTGAAAGCTGAAATCGCCGAGCTGCTTGGGGAACCCGCTTCGGTGTAGCCTGGGGGCCTCCCCGGAGCCCCCATGCTTTTCGAGCAGCTGAACGACGGAAACTGCCGGACCTACCTCCTCGCGTCTCCCGACACGCACGAGGCGGCCCTGGTGGATCCCCTCCTTGGCCGCGAGGATCACTACCTCGCCGTGCTCAAGGATCGGGGCCTCACCCTGCGCATGGTCCTGGACACCCACGTCCACGCCGACCACCTCTCGGGCTGCGCGCTCCTCCGGGATCGCACCGGCGCCGAGCACGTGGTGCATGAGCAGTCCCGCATCGCGGAGGGCAGCCTCCGCGTGGCGGAAGGTCGACGCCTTCAGCTGGGAGACCTTCCCATCGACATCCTCCACACCCCCGGCCACACCGGGGAAAGCATGAGCCTGCGCCTGCCAGACCGCTTGCTGACGGGCGACTTCCTCTTCCTGGGCGAAGGGGGTGCAGGCCGCACAGACCTGCCCGGCGGCGACCCCGGCCAGCACTGGGATGCCCTCCAGAAGCTGGGGCCCCTGCCCGATGACCTGCTCATCTTCCCCGGCCACGATTACCGCGGTGCGACCCATTCCACCTTGGGCATCCAGCGAAGGGAGAATCCCCGCCTGCAACCCCGCAGCCGCGAGGCATACGTCGCTTGGCTCCAGGGCCTCCAGCTGCCCGCTGCGGACTGGATGAAGGCCGTGGTGAAGGCCAACCTCGCGTGCACGCGGGATGCCGCAGGCATCGACATCCCCGTGGGCGGGGCCGTGTGCGAGGTCGGCGCGGGCTGCTCCGGCGTACCGCAGATGACCTGCGAGGAGCTGCGGGATTCCCACGAAAGCCTCCTGCTCGTGGACGTGCGGAATCCAGACGAATTCACGGGCCCCCTGGGACACTTGGACGGCGCCCGGCTCATCCCCCTTCCCCAGTTGCCCGCGCGCCTGGGCGAACTCGAGGCCTTCCGGGATCAAGGCATCATCACGGTCTGCAAGGCGGGCGGCCGCTCCAACCAGGCGGCGACGATCCTCCTGGAGGCGGGGTTCAGGAACGTGCGTTCCATGACCGGCGGGATGACCCGCTGGAACCAGCTCGAACTCCCCGCCGCGAAGGGCTGATCGAAAGGTTTCCAACGGTGTCTCCAGGCATTCCTTCCGCGCTAGCCTGGAAGCCAGGAGTACGCCATGAGCTGGATCGAACGCGACAATGCCCTGCACCTGGATCTCAGGACCCCTGATTTCATGACCGCCTACAACATGGTCTCCGCCCTGGTGGGGCCCGCTGAAGCGGCCAATCACCACCCGGACCTGGCCTTCGGCTGGGGCTACGTGCGCATCAAACTCACCACCCATGACGCCGGGGGCGTGACGGCGCAGGATCGCGCCATGGCGCTGAAGATCGACGAAGCCCTGAAGCCCTTCGGTGTCTGAGGGGGGCCGTAAGCTCACAGGGGTCCTCCTCGTGGCCGCGTCCGGACTGGCCTTCGGCCTGCTTTCCATCTTCAACCGCCAGGCCGCGGCCCTGGGCCTGGGTGTGCCCACGCTGCTGGCCTTCCGCTTCCTCCTGGCCGCGGCCGTGCTCTGGACCTGGCTCCTGGCGCGGGGAACCCCCATTCAGTTGCCGCTGAAGACGACCCTGGGCCTCATGGCCATGGGCGGTCTCTACGTGGTGGAAGCCGGGCTCTACTTCCTCAGCGCCCGCCGCATTCCCGTGGCCCTCACGGCGGTGCTGCTGTACCTCTATCCCGCCCTGGTGGCCGTGGCCGCCTGGCTTCGCGGCCGCCACGCCTTCACGGGGAGGGATGGCCTCGCGCTGGCGCTGTCCCTGGGGGGCACGGCCCTCGCCGTGGGGCGATTGGGCGGGGCCACCGACACCTTGGGGGTGCTCATGGGCCTCGCCACCGCCGTGGGTTACACCATCTACCTGCTCCTGGGCGAGCGGGTGCAGCAGGGCCTGCCCACGCTGGTGGTGGCGGCCTGCGTCATCACCACGGCGGGCTTCGGCTTCCTGGGATGGGCGCTGGTCTCCCACGCCTGGCAGCCCGCGTTGGCCCTGCACGCCTGGAAGCCCTTGGTGGGCATCGCCCTGCTGTGCACCGTGCTCCCCATTCCCCTCCACCTGGCGGGCCTCGCCCGCATCGGCGCCCCCAAGGCAGCCATGGTCAGTACCACGGAACCCATCTCCGCCGCCTGCTTCGGCGCGCTGCTTCTGCACGAGATTCCCACACCCCTGCAAGCCCTGGGCGCCGTGCTCATCCTCGTGGCGGTGGTGCTGCTGGCCGTGGAGCGCACGGAAGCGGAACCCCTGCCGGAGCGCTGAGCGCAGCGTCGGTCCTTAGGCTTTCGCCCAGTCCCGGACCAGGGATTCGAAGCGCTCCCCCCGTTCCTCGAAGTTCTTGAACTGATCGAAGCTGGCGCAGGCGGGGCTCAGCAACACCTGATCGCCGGGCTGGGCCAAGCCCAGGGCCCGGGCCACGGCCACGTCGAAATCCCAGACCTCGTCGTGGGGCAGGTCGCCCAGATCTCTCTTGAGCTGCGGAATGGCATCGCCCAGGAAGATGATCCGGTGGAGCTTTCCCGCCAGGGCCGCGCGCAGGGGCTCGTAACTGGCGCCCTTGTCCTGGCCTCCCAGCAGCAGCACCAAGGGCCCGGGCAGCGCCCGCAGGGCGGTGAGCGTGGCGTCCACATTGGTGCCTTTGGAATCGTTGTAGGCCTTCACACCGTTCCGCTCGCCGCAGAGGGCGATGCGGTGGGAGAGCCCACCGTAGGTTTTGAGGCCCTCCACGATCGCGGGCAACGTCGCTCCGCCATGCCTGGCCAGCAGCAGCGCCGCCAGGGCGTTCTCCACGTTGTGGTCGCCGGGAATGAGGAGCTCGGACCGATGCAGCAGGGTCGTCACCGAACCATCCCGATCCTTCACCTTCAGCAGGCCATCGCCGTCACAGAAGGCGCCGGGGCCCGCGGGCTCACCCCAGCCGAAGGTGGCGGTGGCCGCGGCTCCCGGCGCGTCGGCCCAGATTTCAGGGAAGGCCGCGGGCACCGCACGCAGATCCGCGTCCGTCTGCCGATCGAAGATGTGCAGCTTGGCTTGGCGGTAAAGCTCCAAGGTCCCGTAGCGGGCCAGGTGATCCGGTGTGAGGTTCAGGAAGGCCGCCCCCTCCGCGTGGAAGGCATCCAGACTCTCCAACTGGTAGCTGCTCAACTCCAAGGCGAAGCGCGTGCCCGGTGTAGCCACGTCCACCGCCTCCACGAAGGGAGTGCCCAGGTTGCCGCAGGCGATGGTTGGCAGCCCCGCGCTGCGCAGCAAGTGCGCCAGCAGATCGGTGGTGGTGCTCTTGCCGTTGGTGCCCGTGATGGCCAACACCCGACCACCATCATTCCGGGCCCGAAGGGCCCGGTGCCCCAGCTCGATTTCACCGATGACAGAAATGCCGCGCCTGATCGCCTCGGCAATGAAGGGCACGCTGCGGGGAATGCCGGGACTGAGGATGATCTCGGCGCAGTCCTCCAACAGGCTCATGGGGTGATCGCCCCAGACGCCGGCGACGCCGAGGTGGTTCAACTCGTGCTCCAAGGTCGCGCCCGGTTCCGCCATGCGATCCGTGAGCACCACCTCGCACCCCTGCTTGCGCAGGTGGCGCACGGCGGCCAATCCCGATCGTCCCGCACCCACCACCAAGGTCCTGGCCATGGTTCCTCCGCCCCCAGCGTAACCCGCGACGGGCCGGATCACCCGGAGTACACTCGATGGTCATGACATCGCGCAATGCGCCCCTGCTGAGGGCGATCCTGGAAGGCAAGCAGGCCGTGCAGGCCCACGCCCAGCCTGTCCTCGGCCTCCGGGATATGGAGCCGGTGGCGCAGGAATACCTCACTCGGTTCTCGGATCCCAAAGGCCGACTCTGCACGTTGGCGGATTTGGATTTCGTGAACTTGGATGACGCCACGCGATTGAACGTGGATCTCATCTGCCTGGAATCCACCTTCAAGGCCCTCCGGGATCAGCCGCCCTCCAGCCGGCTCCACTTCATCAACGTGGAGCCCATGACCTTGGAAAGCCCCCGCTTCTGGGGCAAGCTGCAGGGCTGGCTCAGCGATCTTCAGATTCCGCCCCTCAACGTGGTGGTGGAGTTCACCGAGAGCCACGGCATCCATGACCTTGATTTGCTCCAGAGCTGCGCCAAGAGCCTGCGCAGCCATGGCCTGCAACTGGCCGTGGACGATCTGGGCGCTGGCGTGGCCAGCCTCACCCACATGGCGCGCCTCGCCCCGGATTTCATCAAGGCCGACCGCTCCCTCGTGGAGCAGGCCCATCGCCGCCCCTATCAGGCGGCCTTGCTCAACGCCCTGTCCGTGTTTGCCCAGCGCATGTGCATCGGCTTCATCGCCGAGGGCATCGAGACTCCGGAGGAGCTGCAGGCGGTCATCGATGCCGACGTACCCTGGGGCCAGGGCTACGTCTTCGGACAGCCCCAGCCGTTGAACGTGGCGCCATTGTGGGTGGATCGAAGGGCTCAGCCGGCGCCCTGAACAGCTTTGGTCTACCGCAGCTTCAGGGAACTGAGCGCGAGGATGCAGCAGACGATGGCCGTGATCCAGAGTCGGATCACCACCTTCGTCTCAGCGAGGCCGCCCAGTTCCATGTGGTGATGGAAGGGGGCCATGCGGAAGATGCGTTTGCCGCCGCGCAGTTTGTAGCTGCCCACTTGAAGGATCACGCTGAAGGCCTCCAGCACGAAGAGGCCGCCCGCGATGACGAGCAGGAGTTCCTGCTTGGTGATGACCGCCACGGTGCCCAGCGCGCCGCCCAGGCCCAGGGAGCCCGTGTCGCCCATGAACACTTCGGCGGGATGGGCGTTGTACCAGAGGAAGCCGAGGCAGGCCCCGGCCATGGCGCCCAGGAACACGGTGACTTCGGCGGCGCCGGGCACGTGGGGCACGAGCAGGTAGTTGGCCATCTTGATGTGGCCGCCCACGTAGCAGAGGATCGCGAAGGTGACGGTGACGATGAGGACGCCACCGGCGGCGAGGCCATCCAGGCCATCCGTGAGGTTCACGGCGTTGCTGGTGCCCACCATCACGAGCCAGATCCACGGAATGAGCAGGAGCCCCACGTCGGGGCGGAAGTTCTTGAAGAAGGGCACGGAAAGCTGGCTGGTGTTGGCGCCCCGGATCTCGAAGTGCAGGATCACCCAGGCCACGGTCACGGAGATGATCGTGAGGAGGCCCATCTTCTGCCAGGAGGTGAGGCCCAGGTTCTGCTTCTTCACGAGCTTCTTGGCGTCGTCGAAGGCGCCCACAGTGCCGAAGCCCAGGAGGGCCAGCAGGCACATCCAGATGGCGCCGCTCTTGAGATCGCCCCAGATGAGCGTGCTGATGGCGATGACCACGAGGATGAGCAGGCCCCCCATGGTGGGCGTGCCGGACTTGCCTTGGTGATGCTGGGGGCCTTCCTGACGGATGTGCTGGCCCATCTTGAGTCGGCGCAGGGTGCGGATGAGCCAGGGCCCGAGGAGCAGGCTCAGGAGCATCGCCGTGGCCGCGGCCATGGCCGCCCGGAAGGTGATGTAGCGGAGGACCGTCAGGCCCTTGAGGCCGAAGAACAGGTGCTGGGAGAGCCAGAGCAGCATGGGAATCCGGAAAGGGGAATCAGCTTAGGTGGGATTGCAGCCACTCCACCGCCCGTTCGGTGCGGTAGAAACGGCTGCCTTTCACGAGGACGCGGGCGTCGGCGGAAAGCGTGGTGAGACCTGCCTCATCATCGCGCAGGGTTTCGTAATCCGGAAAGGCCCGCCCCCCGCTGCCGAAGGCCTCGGCGTAGGCCGGAGCATGTTCCCCGTAGGCGAGCAGGCGCCTCAGGCCAAGGGCCTTGAGCCCCTCGCCCACCCGGCGGTGCGCAGCCTCAGCCGTCCCGCCCAACTCTCGCATGGCCCCCAGCACGGCCACGGGTTCGCCCCCCTGTAATTCCATCAGGCTCGCGCCGCAGGCCAGGATGCTATCGGGGCTGGCGTTGTAGCTCTCATCCAGGATCCAACCACCGCCTTTCAGGGCCGTGAGGCGGCCGCGGCCCCATTCGGGTTCAGCCTTCGCCAGGCCTGCGATCACGGCTTCCAACGTCCAGCCCGCCAGCAGGGCCACCGTGGCGGCCAGGGCCGCGTTGCGAACCTGGTGCTCGCCCCGGAGTTGGATCGCCACGGGCGCACGATGCTCGGGGGTGCGCAAGGTGAAGGCCTCGCCCTTGGGGCCCAGGGACTGCCAGCCTTCCCAGCCGAATTCGGAGCCGGGCCCCACCGGCACGGCCAGGGCGTGGGCCGCCCAGGGCTGCTGCGCGATCCAGGCGCACCAAGGGTCCGTGCTCAGGTGCACCCAGGCGCCGCCTGGACGGAGACCCGCCACCAGTTCGCCCTTGGCCTTGGCGATGCCCTCCTGCCCTTCGGCGAAGTTCTCCATGTGGGAGGTGCCCACCAGGGTGATGAGGCCGAAATCCAGGGGCGCGATCTCTGTGAGGCGCCGGATCTCTCCGGGGGTGCTCATGCCCATTTCCAGCACCGCGGCCCCCTGCCCCGCAGGCATGGTGGCGAGGGCCTGGGGCAACCCCAGGGTGTTGTTGCGGTTGCCGGGTGTCTTCCACCCGGACACGGCGCTGGCCAACAGTTCTTTGGTGCTCGTCTTGCCCACGCTGCCCGTCACCCCGAACACGGCCCGGGGGCGCACCGCCTCCAGCCGCGCTTGACCCCAGGCCTGCATGGCCGCGAGGGTATCCACCACCACCAGTTGGGGCACCGGAAGGTCCAGCCGGTGATCCACCAGCAGCGACGTGGCGCCCTGGGCCACGGCCTGGGCGGCGAAGGCATGACCATCCCGCTCCGCACGCAGGGCCACGAAGCATTCCCCGGGCTGGATCGTGCGGGTGTCGATGGAGAGGGCCGTGGGTACGAGGCCGCCATCCCCATGCAACCCGCCGCCGATCCGCGCAGCGGCCTCCGCCAGGCTGAACCCATCCCTCATCGGGGCTCCAGCGGCGCCAGGGCCAGGGGACCCGCGGAGGTGCGATCGCCCGTCACGGCGCGACGGTGATAGTCCACCTGCCCCAGGTGGAAGGCGAGGTGGGACGCGAGGTGCAGCAGCACCGCTTCCGTGGAGAGGCGGATGCCCTGGATCTCCAGGGGGTAGGTTTCGCTGAGGCGGCCTGGCGCCAGGGCGCTCAGCGTGGACTGTACGTCCGCCCGGGCGTGGGTCAGCTCCTGAAGCACAACCTCCCGGCTGAGGCCCATGGATGCGAATTCCCGCTCCCGATCCCGCACGTAGCCCGTGCCGCCCAGGGTGGCGCCGATGAAGTGGCGGAGGTTCCCGGCGAGGTGCAGGGCCAGGTTGCCCCCGGCGGTGGGTTGGCCGGGCACCGCCACCCAGAGGCTCGCGTCATCCGGGTACAGCTGGATCTCCCGCATCAGGGTGTCCAGTTCGCGGGTCATGGTGCGGGCGAGAGAAACGATCAAGGGGCACCTCCCAAGGCGGCTTCCACGGCGCCGCGGTCGCTGTAGGGATGCTTCACCCCGGCGATCTCCTGGTAGGGCTCGTGGCCCTTGCCGGCCAAGAGGAGGAGATCACCGGGGCGGCAGTCCGCCAGGGCCTCGCGCACCGCTAAGGCTCGGTCGGCGATGCGGTGGTAGCGGGCCGGATTCGCACGGATGGCCTCGGGGATGCCCGGCATGGCGTCGTCGAGGATCTGTTCGATGGCCTCGTTCCGAGGGTTGTCCGTGCTGTGCCAGATAACGTCGGCACCCTGGGCCACCGCCGCGGCCATGAGAGGGCGCTTGGTGCGATCCCGCTCACCCCCGCAGCCGAAGAGGACGTGCAGGCGACCGCCGGCGGGCAACAGGGCCTTGCCCGCGGCCAGCAACTTCAGGAGCGCATCCGGCGTGTGGGCGTAGTCCACCATGACGCCGAAGGGTTGGCCGCAATCCACCCGCTCCAGGCGCCCGGGAGCTCCCGTGAGCTTGGCGACGGCGGGCAGGAGCTTGGACAGGTCGAAGCCGGCTTCAGCCACGGCCGCCAGGGCCGCCAGCAGGTTGTAGACATTGAAGCGGCCCAATAAGGGACTCGCCACCGCATGGGAGCCCTCGGGGGTCACCAGGGTGAAGCGCGTGCCCGTGGCGGACTCCTGGAGGTCCTGGATGCGGTAGTCCGCGGCTTGCTCCAGGCCATAGCTTCGATGGTGCCCCTCGGCCAGCAGGCGCTGCCCATAGGGATCGTCCGCGTTCACGAGGAAGCGGTCGCACATGCCCACGAGGGCGTGTTTCGCGCGGAAGTAGGCCTCCATGTCGCCATGGAAATCCAGGTGATCCTGGGTGAGGTTGGAGAACACGCCCACCTTGAAGCGGGCGCCCGCCACGCGGCCCAGCTCCAAGCCGATGCTGCTCACCTCCACGGCGGCCGCGCGATCCCCGGCTTCCACGCTGCGGTGGAGCCAGCGGTAGAAGCTGGGGCTCTCCGGTGTGGTGCGGACGGCTTCCTCCTCTTGATCTCCGGCGGCGTTGAGCACCGTGCCCACGAGGCCGCAGCCAATGCCCGAGGCCCGCAGCAGTTGGCGGATCAGCGTGGTGGTGGTGGTCTTGCCGTTGGTGCCCGTCACGCCGATGAGCGTGAGCCGTTCATCGGGCGCGCCATGCAGGCGCTTGGCCAGCAGCCCCATCTCCGCGCGGGCGCGGGGCAGCAGGGCCACAGCGACGCCTTCCGGCAGCGGGCGGGCGGGATCATCCAGAATCACGGCCACGGCCCCCTTGGCGATCACCGCCGGGATGAAATCAGCCCCATGGGACTTCTCCCCCTTCAGGGCCACGAAGGCCCAGCCGGGTTGGACCTCCCGGCTATCGCAGGTGAGATCGAGGACCTCCGCTTCGCCGCCGCGCAGGTTCAGGGCCCCATGGCCCGCGACCAGGGATTCGAACTTCACGGGGCCCCCAGCTTGATGATCACCGCCTGGCCCGGACGCAGTTCCGCCTCCGGCGCCGGCGATTGTTCCTTCACCCGCGCGGCATGGATGCCCTCGGGGCGTCCCTCCACCACGGGCTTTCCACCGGCCATGACGATGCGTTGGATGGCGGCCTTGAGGCTCAGGCCCTGGAGGGCGGGCACGCGGCCCTCTTGGATGTGGATCACGGCTTCGTCCGTTTCCCCCACGGGCCAATCGCGCAGGGAGAGCTTCAGATCCGCGCCCCGGTCCGCATCACCGCCGCCCTGGCGGTAGCGGAGGATCGCATCGCCAATGCGCTTGAACACGGGCGCCGCCACGCTGCCGCCATCGGCGTCGCCCGCGGGGTCATCGAGCATCACGAGCACCCCGAACTGAGGCGCCTCCGCGGGGAAAAAACCCATGAAGGAGGCGAAATGGCGTTTGGGATCGTATTTCCCGTTGATGATCTTGCGGCTGGTGCCCGTCTTCCCGAAGGCCTCCACGCCCCCATCCAGCTTGGCCTTCTTGGCCGTGCCCTGGGTGACCACCCCCTTGAGGGCTTCGCGCATGAGGGCGCTGGTCTCCTCGCTCATCACCTTGAAGCGCACTTCGGGCTTCGCCTCCTTCAGGAGGGAGCCTTTGTCGTTGTAAATGCGGTTCACGAGGATGGGCTTCATGAGCTTGCCGCCGTTGGCGATGGCGCAGCCGGCCATGAGCACCTGCAGGGGCGAGGCATTGAGGCCGTATCCGTAGCTGAGGGTGTACTGGGTGGGTACGCTCCACTCGGCGGGGATGGGCAGGCGGCCCTGGGTCTCGCCCGGGAAATTGAGGCCCGTGGGCTCACCGAAGCCGAACTTGTGGAGGTACTGGAAGTGGGTGGAGGGATCCAGGCGGATGCCCATCTTCGCCGCGCCCACGTTGGAGCTCTGCCAGAGGATCTCCTCGAAGCTGAGGACGCCGTGGTGGTGCGTGTCGGTGATGGCGTTCTGCTTGGGGCTGTAGACCCAGCGGCCGCCCATGCAATCGATGCGCTCACCCAGGTGGACTTTGCGCTCCTCGAGGGCGATGGAGGCCGTGAATATCTTCATGGTGGAGCCCGGTTCATAAGCGTCCTCCACGGGGTGCACCTTGCGGGCGGCCCGCTGGCGATCCAGCTCGTGGCGGAGTTCTTCCTTCTCCGCGGAACTCAGCTCCCCTTCGCCGCGGTTCCGGAATTTCTTGGGCAGCAGCTGGTTGGGATCGAAGCGCGGCGTGCCGGCCATGGCGAGGATCTCGCCCGTGTTTGGATCCACCACCACCGCATAGGCCGTGGCGGGCCTGGAGAGGCGCACGGCCTCCTCCAGGGATTCCTCCACGATGTGCTGGATGGTGCTGTCGATGGTGAGCTGCAGGGTGCTGCCGTTGACGGGAGTCTGGGTGTACTGCTCCCGCAGCAGGCGCAGGCGGTTGCGGGCGTCCTTGGCCGCCACGAACTCCCCCTTGTGGCCCGCGAGTAGCGCTTCGGAAGTCTGCTCGATGCCCAACTGCCCCTGCCCATCCACGTTCACGAAGCCGATGATCTGGCTCGCCAGGCTGCCCCGGGGGTAGACACGGCGGCTCTCATCCAGGAAGGCCAAGGCCTTGAAGCCATTGGGCCGATCGTCGTCATCCGCGTCCTCGGCCTTGGCGATGAGTTCCTTGATGGCCGCCACCTTGGAAGCCGGCAGCTGCCGTTCAAGGTAGACGAAGGGCGATTTCTTCAGCAGGCGATCCACCACCACGCCCTTGGGCAGTTCCAGGATCGGCGCCAGCTGGGCGGCCACTTCCAGGGCGAGCTTGCGGTTGGGGTTGCCCCAGGCCCGCTCGCCCTTGTCCTTGCGGAAGTCCGGGTAGAAGAAGCGGGGGGTGGCGAAGAGGCTCTCGGCCTTGAGCGAAATGGCCAGGGCCTCGCCCCTGCGATCGCGGATCTCTCCGCGGATCGGAGGCACGGGCACTGTGATGGTGTGCTGCTGCTCAGCCTGGGCCTGGTATTTGCGATGCTGCACCGCCTGCAGCCAGATGAGCCGGGCGAAGATCGCCGCCCCCCAGAGCAGGATGCCGCCCATCATCCAGGGCAACCGCGTGGCGGCCAGATCCCGGGCCTCGGGCCGGCCCAAAAGGCGGCGGGGGGAGGCGGGAGCGGAAGGAGGGGACAGGAAGGCCATGGGCGGATCGGCTACCAGTATCGCGGAAAGTGGGGCCTGGGCGGGCAGTCATCAGCCGCCAGGCGGGATCTTTCCCACACTGACGGCTGAGGACCCGGGGATGGAATCAGTTCAGCGCAGAACCTCTTCGCTGGACACCGCCCGGAACCGCGCGACCTTCTGATCCTCGGTGTTGAAGGCCCGGTTGATCACGTGGCCCTGCTTCCGGGGTTGGAGACCGCTCTTGGTGGCGTAGCCCTGGATTTCCTCATCCCGCTGGAAGCGGCTGCGCTCCAGGAGGAGCTTGCGCTGCAGCTCCTCTTCCTTGTGGAGGCGATCGCGCAGCTCGCTCATCTCGTAGCCCAGCTTGCTCTTCTGGGCCTGGAGGTAGATCAGGCTGCCCAGGGGCATGGCCAGGGCCAGGGCGAGGAGCAGCATCCGGAGGATGCCCTCGCTTTCGATCTGGCGGTTCTGGAGGGGCTGGCGCTCGAGCATGGGAGCTCCGTTAAAGGCGTTCGGCCACGCGGAGGCGGGCCGATCTTGAAGGGGGATTCGATTGGGATTCTTCGGGGGTGGGAGCCAGGCCCCCGGGATGGATGAGCTTCACGACCTTGGGGAGCTCCATGGGAGCCACGCGGCCGGGGCCGTCGTAGGTGCCCGCCAGGCGGCGCAGGGTCTGCTTGACGATGCGATCCTCGAGGCTGTGGAAGCTGATGACGCCGAGGCGGCCGCCGGGCTTGAGCTGGCTGACGGCCCGTTCCACCGTGGCGCCGAGCCGGGCCAGCTCGCCGTTCACGGCGATGCGGATGGCCTGGAAGCTCCGGGTGGCGGGATCGATCTGCTTCTTGCGCTTGGCGATCTCCTTGGGGAGCACCTCGTAGATCGCGGCGGCGAGATCCGCCGTGGTCTGGAGGGTGCCCGCCGCGAGGCGGCGGAGGATGGCGCGGGCGATGGGGCGGGAGGCCCGCTCCTCACCGAACTGGTAGAGGGCATCGGCGAGGGTCTGGTCGTCCTGCTCGGCGATCCATTCCAAGGCCGTGGGGCCGTGCTCCGTATCCATCCGCATATCCAGGGGGCCGGGGTTTGCGAAGGAGAACCCGCGATCCGCGGTGCGCAGCTGGAGGGTGGACACGCCGAGGTCCGCGAGGATGGCGTCGAACCCTTCGGGGGCGTGCTCGGCCTTCCAGGCCTGGTAGCCGGGGTGGTCGAAGGCGTCCTCATGGGCGCTGGCGAGGATGGTGAGGCGAGGGTCATGACCCAGGCGGGCCTGGGCGCGGGCCCGGGCCTCAGGATCGCGGTCCACGCCCAGGTAGCGGGCGCCGGGGCCGCACTGGGCCAGCAGGGCCTCGGCGTGGCCACCCAGCCCCAAGGTGAGGTCGAGGATGCGGGCATCCCCAGAAGGCTGGAGGGTGTCGAGGACTTCCTGGAGGAGGACGGGGACGTGCTGGACCTGGTTCATGGTCAGATCCCCAGGTCCGCCAGCTGGGACAGATCGTCCTGGCTGAGGGGTTCCGCGGCGAGCCGACGCTCGAAGGAGGCCTTGTTCCACAGGGCGATGTGGTCCATCTGGCCGAGCACCGCCACCTCGCCCACCAGTTGCGCGGCTTCGCGCAGGGTGGGCGGGATCACGAAGCGGCCCTGGGCATCGGGCTCCACCACGCTGCCGTAGTAGGCCGTCACTTCCAGGAACTTGCGCTTGGCGGGATTGGTGGACGGGAGCGTGGCCAGCCGGGCCTCGATGGCCTCCCAGACAGGCAGGGGGTACAACCGGGCAGATCGCCCGTCCATGGACGTGAGGTAGTGGGCAGACGCTCCCAGCCCCTCGCCCGTGGCGAAGGTCTCCAGCTCGGCCTTGAAGGAGGAAGGGAGCTTCAGGCGCCCCTTTTCGTCCACCGTGGCCGGGGAATTGCCGCGCAGTCGCAGCACCGGACCGTCCTTTCAATGCAACCCACAGGAACGGAGGGGGGTGAGAGAATGAACCACTGAGATCCATTTCATTCCACTTTTGTCCACTGAGGGCCACTTCCGAGTCTAAGAACCCCTCGGAACCCCACAAGCCAGAAGAAAAGCGAAAGCGCCTGGATTCAGGCGGAAATTTACGAAACGGTCACCCCGGCCCCCGGGATGGGGCGCGTATCCTGGCCCCAGGTGTTCCCCCGCCGCCCCTGAAACCCACCCCCTGGAGCCTCGATGGAGGAGTCCTCATCGCCCTCGTTGCTGGCCCGCCTGCTGGGCCGGGAAGACGAGGAATTGCGCTATCGGCTGGCCAAAGCGGAACGCGAACTGGAGCGGCTTCGGGAATCCACCGCCCGCAAGGAGGCCCTGCACGAAGCGCTGCTGGAAGGACTGGCCGAGGGCGTGGTGCTGCTGGATTCAGAGCGCGTGGTACGCCGCCACAACGCCGCGGCGGTGCGCCTCCTGGGCACCGGCAGCCGCGTGGCCGAGGGCAGCACCCTGCTCTACCTCTTCCGGGAACCGGAGACGTTGGCGGCCATCGATCGCATCTACGGGGGCGAGGAGTCCGAGTGGCTGCTAAACCGCCCTCCCCGCATCCTGCGCCTCCGAGGCTTCCCCTTCACCTTTCCGGGCCATGCCCCCGGCGCGCTGCTGACGGTGCACGACGTCACCCGTCAGGAAACCTTGGAGACCACCCGCCAGAAGTTCATCTCCAACGTGAGCCATGAGCTCAAGACGCCGGTGGCGGGCATCCGCCTGGCCGCTGAAAACTTGCAGCTCGGCAACATGGTGTCCGCCGAAGGGGAACAGAGCCTGGGCTCCATCCTCCGCGCCTCGGAGCGCATGAGCCTGCTGCTGCAGGACGTGGCCGAGCTGAGCCGCATCGAAACCGGCGCGCTGAAGTTGGAGGCGATGGAAATCGAGGTGGAGGGCTTCGCCCGCCAACTGGTCTCCGACTTCGCCCTGCCCGCCCGGTCCCGGCGCATGAAGCTTGAGGTGGAGGTGGGCCCAGGGGTGGCGGGGCTGAGAATCAAGGCCGATCCCCTCCGGTTGCATCAGCTGTTGGACAACCTGATCTCCAACGCCCTGAAGTTCAGCCCCGAGGGCAGCGCCGTGAAGCTATCCCTGGTGCGGGAGGGCGCTTGGCTGGCCTGGACCGTTCAGGATCAGGGGCCCGGCATCGCCCTCAACGAACAGGGCCGTATCTTCGAACGGTTCTGGCGCAGCGAACGCATGCGCGGCATCCCCGGTACAGGCCTGGGCCTGAGCATCGTCAAGCACCTGGCCCGGCTCATGGATGGCGAAGTGACCGTAGAGAGCGAATTCGGTCAGGGCGCCGCGTTCACCGTGCGGCTGCCCATTCCCTGATCGAACGTTACTGGCAGAGCTTTCCGCCCAAGGGCTTCCCACCCAGCAGATGGAAGTGCAGGTGGAAGACCGTCTGACCCGCATCGGGCCCTGAGTTCGCGATGAGACGCCAGCCGCTCTGCACGAGGCCGTGATCTCCGGCCAGCTTGGCCGCGAGGAAGGGAATGCGCGAAGTGGCCATTTCCGCTTCCGTGGACATGCGGGAAAGGCTTTCGCAGTGGGCCTTGGGAATGATCACCAGGTGGATGGGCGCCTGCGGGAAGATGTCCTTGAAGGCGACAAGCTGCTCATCCTCGTAGACGATGGAGGCGGGTACCTCCTTCTTTACGATCTTGCAGAAGATGCACTCCGACATGGGATCCCCTTGAGCTTTCACATCATCTTGCACGAACCCGAGATTCCACAGAACACCGGAAGCATTGGCCGGCTCTGCGTGAGCAACGACACCAAGCTCCACCTCATCCACCCCTTGGGCTTTGAGGTGAGCGATTACTACCTGCGCCGGGCCGGGCTGGACTATTGGGAGCGCCTGGCGCCCACCCACTACGACGACTGGGCCGACTTCCGGGCCCGCAACCCCCACATGCCCCTGCGCCTCTTCAGCACCAAGGCTGAGCGCACCCACACCCAGGTGACCTGGGCGGACGGGGATGGCCTCGTTTTCGGCCGGGAAACCCGGGGCCTGCCCGACAGCCTGCTGGAGGCCCACGCTTCCGACCTCGTGAAGATCCCCATGGTGGGCGAGTTCCACCGCAGCCTGAACGTGGCCCAGGCCGCAGCCATCGGCCTCTATGAGGCGCTGCGACAGACCCGGGGTTGGTAGGATCATTTGATACAAATAATTTGAATTTGTCTCAAACGAGCCTACTTTGGGAATGGAGTTTTCCATGGCCTCTCCCCTCGCTCACCCCCGCCCCGCCCTCGATCTCGCCGGCGCGGGGTTGCGGGCTTTCTTCCGGATGGCCGAGTTGTGGGAGCTGGGCCTTGAGGAGCAGCGGACCCTGCTCGGTAGCCCCTCCCGGGCCACCTGGCACCGCTGGCGCAAAGCCCCCCCGGCCGACCTCTCGCGGGACACCCTGGAGCGCATGAGCTACCTGCTGGGCATCTGGAAGGCCTTGAAGATCCTCATCCCCGACGCGCGCCAGGCTCTCGCCTGGATCCGGAAGCCGAACGCGGATCCCCTCTTCGGAGGGCGCCCCCCCTTGGAGCGCCTGCTGCAAGGGCGCATGGTGGACCTGGCGGATGTACGGCGCCACCTGGACGCGGCCCGGGGCGTCTGGTGAAGCCCCTGCCCACGCTGGACCTCAAATGGCAGGCCTGGCGCATCATCTCCACGCGGTTCCCCGCCGTGAACCTCTTCGAGGAGCTGGCGGACCCCGCCGACTGGGAGGCCCTCGCGGCCCTGGAAGCTCTGACCAATCCCCGCTACCTGGATGAGGTGGGGGACCTCGCCCAGGTGCGCACCGAGGACCGGGTGAGCGGCCCAGGCGCCTCCTTCCTCATGGCCCCCTTCACCCACCCGAGGCCCGGCCGCTTCTCCACCGCCGCCTTTGGCGCCCTCTACGCGGGCCATACCGTGGAGGTGGCCATCGCCGAGACCCGTTTCCACCAGGAGGCCTTTTGCCGGAATGGCGGCCTCGAGCCCCTGGATCTGGACCTCCGGGTGCTCTCGCTGCGCGCCAAGGGTGCCTACCAGGACCTCCGGGGCCAGAAAATGCCCCAGGTTTACGCCGTGGACGACTACACCGCCTCCCAGGCCCTTGCGGCGCGCCTGCGCGCCATGGGCGCGCCCGGCGTGGCCTATGACAGCGTGCGCCTGGCTGGAGGGGAATGCCTCGCGGCCTGGACCCCCAAGGGCCTGAGCCATTGCCGCCACGTGCGCTACCTCTGCTATCGCTGGGATGGTCAGCGCATCAGTGATGTCTTCGAGAAGCGCCCTTTAAGGGTTTGAGGCAAACTAGAAGGTTGTTGGAGTTCCCATGTCCCAAGCCCCCATCCGCGTGGTCATCGCCAAGCCCGGCCTCGACGGGCACGATCGCGGCGCGAAGGTGATCGCCCGGGCCCTGCGCGATGCGGGCATGGAAGTGATCTACACGGGCCTGCGCCAGACTCCCGCCCAGATCGTGGCGGCCGTGGTGCAGGAGGACGCCGACGTGCTGGGCCTCTCCATCCTCAGTGGCGCCCACAACCAGATCTTCCCGGAGATCCTGCGCCTCCTGAAGGAACAGGGCGCCGACGACGTGCCCGTGTTCGCCGGCGGCATCATCCCCGACTCGGACATCCCCGGCCTCAAAGCCGCAGGCATCCAGGAGATCTTCCAGCCCGGCACCAGCACCGACGACGTGGTGGACTTCATCCGCAAGGCCGCGACGAAGGGCTGACGGAGGCTCAGCGGCTCTGGGCTTTAGGCTCTGGCTGATGCCGGTGTGCCATCCATTTGTTCAACGCCTGCCGATCGAGTCACCATTCCCAGCTAGAGCCAAGAGCCCAGAGCCGCTGAGGGAATTCCCCCGCCCCCGAGCCGACCGCCTCAGTTCTCCGCCCACCGGGTACCCGCCGGGGCGATGAACTTGAAGCTGGCGGGGTCTTCCTTCGCCGCTCGAGGGGATTTCAGGCGCAGGACCTGTTTGGCGCCGGTGGCATCCGTCCACTGGAACCACTCGGGCCATGGGCCTTTACCGCTGGCTTCCAGGGTGGGCAGGCCCGGCTCCTTGGGGGTGAGTTTCACCTGTTCGCCCTGGAAGGTCACCTTGAAGTGGCGCTCCACTTCCCGGGGATCCATGAGCACGGTGAGCAGGGGCGCTTCCGAAAGCGCCCGCTTCAGATCCAGACGCTGGGCGCTGCGGGTGTCGGGATCGAACTGGATGAGTTTCTTCCCATCGCAAAGGATGAGCAGGCCCCGGGTGTAGGCCACGCGGAGGCGGCCACCGGGCGCGATGCGCAGGGTTCCCTCCCGAGTGACTTTGCCGAAGACGGCACTTTCACCTTCTTGCACGAAGGCCGCTTCCAAGCTCGGTTTGCCTTGCAGGCGCGTCCACCAAGCTGGGGCCTGCGCAGACAGCGAAGCCAGGGTCAGGAGGGGCAGCAGGAACCGGCGCATCAGCTGCGCTTGAGCTCCACGGAGAGCTTGGAGGTGATCCCCTTGCGGGGGGCCGGACGGGATTGGCGCTGCTCGGCGATGACCTGGCCGCCCTTCAGCACCTGCACCACCACTTCCACTTCTCCATCCACGTCGGGCACGTCCAGGCGCAACACGGAGGGGGCCCCGAGGCGGCCGACCTGGGTGAGTTCCCCCATGAGGCTATCGATGGCGCCCTTGTCCATGGTGGGGATCTTGGGCTTCGCCGTGGCCTTGGGGATGATCATCGTGGGCACAGGCACGTGGGGCTGCTCCGCTACGGGCTCAGCCAACGGCGCAGCGGGCTCGGGCACCGGTTCGGGCGCCGGGGCCGTGAGCTCGGGCATGGCTTCATCCTCGGCGACGGGTGCGTCCACCTTGGGCTCATCGAACACCGGAGCTTCCAGTCCGGGCAGGGAATCCCCGTCCTCGGTATCGGGCAGGGGCTCGGAAGTCAGCGCGGAGGGATGCTCGGGCAGCTCGGGCGCTTCGATGTTGAGGCCGGTATCCGTGAGTTCGTCGGGGGCGGCGTCCACGGCGGCTTCCACCAGGCTGGTGTTCAGCTCCAGAAGGTCGGAGACGGCGGGCAGGTCCGCGAGGTTCAAGGCTTCGGCGCCAGAGGCCGCAGGGGCGGCGGCGGGCTTGGGGGCTGGAGCCGCGACGGGGGTGCCCTCACCGAGCACGTGGGTCTTAATGTGGCCGAGCACGAGGCGGGTGATGCCGCGCAGGGTCTCGAAGACGCCCGAACCATCCGAAGCCACCGACTGGAAGCTGGGGAGGTTCATGGTGTTGAAGTGGGCCTCCAGCTCTTCCACGGGCACGACGTTTTTTAGGTCGCGTTTGTTCCACTGGAAGACGACGGGGATGTCCTTCAGCTCCAGGCCCAGTTCCTTCAGGTTCTCCTGGAGGTTGAGGAAGCTGTCCTTGCAGGCGTCGGACATGGCCGTCTGGCTATCCACCACGAAGACGATGCCATCCACGCCCTTGAGCACGAGCTTGCGCGTGCTGTTGTAAAACACCTGGCCGGGCACGGTGTAGAGCTGCAGCTTGGTCTTGAAACCGCCCACGGTGCCCACGTCCATGGGCAGCAGGTCGAAGAACAGGGTGCGGTCCGTCTCAGTGTTGAGGCTCACCATCTCGCCCCGGGCCTGCTTGGAGGTCTTCCCGTAGATGGTGTTGAGGTTGGTGGTTTTTCCACACAGGCCCGGACCGTAGTAAACGATCTTGGCTGTCATCTGACGCGTGGCGTGGTTAAAAAACACCATTCCTGGACCTCGGGAGGTCTTCCAGTCTAGCCAGGGTGGCGCCCCACAAGGAAGGGGAACCCCTGGGGTGGGGGGCTAGGGGCTTCGAAACCCTAGAGGTTCTTGAGCAGGTCCAGCACCTGCTTGTCGGCGGCGGCCGTGTTCACGTCCGTGAGGATGTGACGAATGGTACCGGTCTTGTCGATGATGAAGGTGACCCGCCGGGCGAAGCCCACGATGGCCATCTTCACCCTGTAGGCCTCGATGATCTTCTTGTCCGGGTCGGCCAGGATGCTGAAGGGCAAGTGGTACTTCTCGGCGAAGGCCTTCTTGCTCTTCACGTCGTCACCACTCACGCCCAACACCACGGAGCCCGTGGCCAGGATGGCGCCGTGGCCATCCCGGAGGCTGCAGGCCTCCTTGGTGCAGCCTGGGGTGTCGTCCTTGGGGTAGAAGTAGAGGACGACGTTCTGCTTCCCGGCATAGTCCGAAAGCTTCACCGTCTTTCCATTCTGATCCTTGGCTTCGAAAGCGGGCGCCTTCGTCCCCACGGTCAGATCACTGGCCGATGCGTTCAATCCCAGCAGGCTCATAATCCCCATGACTGCCACTCCCTTGTTCATGTCACACCTCGGTCGGGGGCGAGTATGTCAGAGTCGGACCTCATGGGTGCAATGGGGGATGTGGACATGATCCGGTTTGCGGTGATCCCCGGGGATGGCGTGGGTCCCGAGGTGTTGGCCGAGGCCCTGCCCTTGCTGGAATGGGCCCGGACCCGGGGCCGGAATCTCGTCTGGGAATCCTTCCCCCACGGGGCCGATCACTGCCTCGCCACGGGCGAGACCTTGTCGGACACCACTTTCGCCCGCCTCCGGGATGACTTTGATGCCGTGCTCTTCGGCGCCGTGGGCGATCCCCGGATCCCCGATGGCCGCCATGCGGAGGGCCTCCTCCTCCGCCTCCGGCAGGAGCTGCAACTGGCCGTGAACTGGCGCCCCTGCACCCCCTTCCTGGCGGCCCACAGCCCCCTCCGGGACCGATCCGTGGAGGCCCAGCGGCTGGAGGTTTTCCGGGAGAACACCGAGGGCCCTTACTGCCTGCAGGGCAGCCGCGAGGGAGACCGGGCCCTTGACCTGGCCATCCACACGGAGGGTGCGGTGGACCGGCTGCTGACCGAGGCCTTCGGCCGGGCCCGCACCCTGGGCCTCCCCCTCACCCTGGCGCACAAAGCCAACGTGCTGAAGTTCGGCCATGGCCTGTGGTTGGCCACCTTCGAGCGCCTCAAAACCCGGTACCCCGAGGTCGCCGCCAGGAGCCTGCACGCGGATGCCCTGCTCTGCGCCCTGATCCAGAACCCGGCCCCCTTCGGGATCATCGCCGCCGACAACTACCTGGGCGACCTCATCAGCGATCTCACCGCGGCCTTCATGGGCGGCATGGGCATGGCGCCCAGCCTCAACTACGCCCCCCATCGCCCCTTCCGTTGCCACGTCTTGGCCGAACCCGTGCATGGCTCGGCCCCGGACCTCGTGGGCAAGTCCAGGGCCAACCCCACCGGCGCCATCCTGAGCCTGGGCCTGCTCTTCGGACATCTGGGCTGGGCCCAGGAGGCCGAAGCGATTGACCGGGCTGTGGCCACGGCCCTTCAAGGCGGGGCCGCCACCCCAGATCTGGGCGGCAACCTCTCCACCCAGGCCATGGGCGCCGCGATCCGGGCCCACCTCAGCTGAGGCATCCCTGGATCAGCCGGTTCAGCAGCTGCGCATGATCCCGATGACGAGGCCCTGCACCTGGATGCGATCCGGCGTGTAGCAGATGGGCTTCAGCTCGGGGTTATGGGGCACGAGCCACACGCCCTTGGCATCCTTCCGGTATTCCTTGAGCGTGGCTTCCTCCCCATCGATGAGGGCCACGATGCGGTCGCCGTTCCGGTATTCCCCCCGGCGCTGCAACACCACGAGGTCGCCATCGAGGATGGCGTCCTCCACCATGGACTCACCGCGGACACGCAGGACAAAGATCTCGTCCCGATTGCGGTGGATGCTGTTGGGGACTTCGATGGGCAGGGCCCTAGTTTCCGGGATGAGCGGCGCGCCGGCGGCCACATCGCCGCAGAAGGGGATCAACCGGGCTCCGGGTTGGGGAATGGGATCCGCTTTCGGCGCGGGGGCCTGACCGGCGGAAGTCGCCCAGGCCTTGGCCACCACGAGGTTGTTGCCTTTGCCGTGGCTGCGCTCCAGCAGCCCCTTCTCGATGAGGTGCTGCACGTGCTTGTGAATGGTGCTCACGGCGCTGGACCCCACGCCCTTGGCGACTTCCGTAAGCGTGGGGCTGCGCCCCTCCGCCTCCAGGAAATCAGCGATGAAGGCGATCACCGCCTTCTGGCGTTTGGTCAGGTCATGGGCTTTCATGGGCTCCAAGCTACGATTCGCCCGGGCCAGCGTCAATCCCTTTTTTTACGCTTTTTTTCGCCCGGATTGTAACCAAGATCAACACTTGTCCTGCTTATCCCGAAATTAGGGTTCAGCCGCTCCGGTTTCGCTCTGGCATACTGGGTGGCCATGTCCATGTGTGGCGGAATTTCTCGTTCCGCCGCTTGAGAAGGGAAGGAGCCCCATGTCCACCGCGCTTGCGGCCACGAAGATCAATGATTTCTCGATCCAGGTGGCCACCGTAAATGGTTCCGGGTCGCAGACGGCCAACACCGTCCTCATGCGTTCCATCTTCCAGATGGGCGTTCCGGTGAGTGGTAAGAACCTCTTCCCCTCGAACATCGCGGGCCTGCCCACGTGGTTCACCATCCGCGCCAACAAGGACGGCTACGTGGCCCGCAAGGCCGGTAACGAGCTGCTGATCCTCATGAATCCCGAGACGGCGAAGGAAGACATCGCCAAGGCCGACGCCGGCTGCCTCGTGATCTATGACGAGCCGCTGAAGCTCGATGCCCTGCGCAACGACCTCACGTTCATCCCCGTGCCCTTCCAGAAGATCGTCACGGCTTGCTGCCCCGAGCCCAAGCTCCACAAGCTCGTGAAGAACATGATCTACGTCGGCGTCGCCGCGTTCATGCTCGACATCGACCTCGAAGAGACCAAGAAGTCCATCACCAAGCAGCTCAAGGGCAAGCAGAAGGCCATCGAGATCAACCAAGGCGCCGTCGAAGCCGGCCACGCCTGGGCGAAGGAGAGCGGCCTCAACCAGACGGGCATCAAGGTCGCCCGCGACAACAAGACCGCCGGCAAGATCATTCTCGATGGCAACGCGGCCTGCGCCCTGGGCGCCATGTTCGCGGGCGTCGAAGTGCTGGCCTGGTACCCCATCACCCCCGCCTCCAGCCTCTCCGAGACCCTCATCGACTACCTCGAGGAGTACCGGCACGACAAGGACGGCAAGGCCACCTACGCCGTCGTCCAGATGGAAGACGAGCTCGCCTCCGCCGGTGCCGTGTTCGGCGCGGGCTGGGCCGGTGCCCGCTCCATGACCACCACCTCGGGCCCCGGCATCTCGCTCATGAGCGAGTTCATCGGCCTCGGCTACTTCACCGAGATCCCCGGCGTGTTCTTCAACGTGGCGCGCACGGGTCCCTCCACGGGCCTCCCCACCCGCACCATGCAGGGCGACGTGGAGATCTGCGCCAAGTGCAGCCACGGCGACACCCTCCACATCAACCTCTACCCCGGCAACATGCAGGAGTGCTTCGAGTTCTCCAGCGAAGCCTTCAACCTGGCCGAGCGCTTCCAGACCCCGATCTTCGTCGTCACCGACCTCGACCTGGGCATGCAGAACTGGGCCAGCGATCCCTTCCCCTACCCCACCAAGCCCTACGACCGCGGCAAGGTGCTGGGCGAGAAGGAACTGAATGAGGTCAAGGACTGGGGCCGCTACAAGGACGTGGACGGCGACGGCATCCCCTACCGCACGCTGCCCGGCACCCCTGGTGGCAAGGGCTCCTACTTCACCCGCGGCAGCGGCCACAACGGCTACGCCCAGTACTCCGAGAAGCCGGAGGATTACGTCGCCCTGGTGGATCGCCTCCGCAAGAAGTACGAGGTCGCCAAGTCCTACGTGCCCAAGCCCCTCTCCCGGAACCTCGGCTCCGAGAAGGGCATCCTGGCCTTCGGTTCCAGCGATCCCGCCGTCATCGAGGCCCAGGATCTGATGGCCAAGGCCGGCCTGAAGACCGACTACCTGCGTCTGCGAGCCCTGCCCTTCACCGCCGAAGTGGATGCCTTCATCAAGGAGAAGAAGGTCATCTACGTGGTGGAGCAGAACCGCGACGCCCAGATGGCTGCGCTGCTGAAGGAGTTCTACCCCGAAGCCGCCACCAAGTTCAAATCCGTCCTCCACTACGACGGTTTGGCCCTCGACGCCAAGACCGTGGTGGACCAGATCAACGCCTTCGAAAAGTAAGCGAGGAGACGAGATGACGACCGCGACCCCCGCCCCTACCGCCCCCATCAACAAGATCGGCCTCACCAAGCAGGAGTACGTGGGTGGCAAGTCCACCCTGTGCGCCGGCTGCGGCCACGATTCCATCACCGCGCAGCTGATCAACGCCGCCTGGGAAATGAACATCGAGGCCTACAAGGTCGGTAAGTACTCCGGCATCGGCTGCTCCTCCAAGACGCCCGCCTACTTCTTCAACCAGGCCTGGGGCTTCAACAGCGTCCACGGCCGCATGCCCGCCGTGGCCACCGGCGCTTCCATGGCCAACAAGAGCCTCATGAACATCGGCGTCTCCGGCGACGGCGACTCCATGAGCATCGGCCTGGGCCAGCTCTGCCACATGATCCGCCGCAACGTGCCGATGATCTACATCATCGAGGACAACGGCGTGTACGGCCTCACCAAGGGCCAGTTCTCCGCCACGGCCGACAAGGGCTCCGTGCTCAAGCACGGCGCCGTGAACCGCCTGGAGCCCATCGATCCCGTCACCCTCGCCATCGAGCTGGGTTGCGGTTTCGTGGCCCGTTCCTTCAGCGGCAACCCCAAGCAGATGAACGCCATCATGAAGGCCGCCATGGCCTACAAGGGCACCGCGATCATCGACATCATCAGCCCCTGCGTCACCTTCAATAACCACGACAGCTCCACCAAGTCCTACAAGAACGTCAAGGACCACGAAATGCCCCTCCACGAGCTGAACTTTGTCCAGTTCGCCGAGCTGGAGCAGGTGGAGATCGAGCCTGGCACCGCCGAGACCGTCACCTTCCCCGACGGTTCCAAGGTGACCTTCCGGAACGTGCATGAGGGCTACGACGCCACCGACGCGCTGTCCGCCATGAAGGCTATTAAGGACAGCCACGCCAAGGGCGAGTTCCTCACGGGCCTCCTCTACATCAACCCCGAGAAGCCCGACTTCAACACCCTCCTGAACACCGTGGACACCCCCCTTGTGAACCAGGATCTCGAGACCCTCCGCCCCTCCAAGGCGGTGCTCGACGAGATCATGGAGTCCCTGAAGTAGGCTGATCAAAAAGGGAACACACCGCTCCCTGACACGCTTTTCTACCACAGGCGCTTCGGCGCCTGTGGTTTTATGTATTTAAATTAAAATACTTAAAGAAAATATATTTTTAATCAAGTCCCCACCCTTCGGGCCGAGAACATGTCCATCCCAGCCCGGGTGCTCACCCGGTCCTCCAGGAGACATCCCATGTTCAACCGCCTCGCCCTCCTGACCGGTTCCGCCCTCGCCCTCGCCATCATCGCCTGTGGGGGCTCCAGCTCCTCCCCTGCGACTCCGAGCGCAACCCCCACCCCTTCCGCTGCCACCCGCCCCTACAGCGGCACCGCCAGCGTAGGGGACTTCCTGCGCATCACCCTGGATTCCACCGCACACACCATCGCCTACACCAATGTCTCCAATGGCGATTCGGGCACGGTGAGCTACACGGTGAACCCCGACGGCACCTACGCCATCACCGATCCCAACGCGAACCTCGTCACCGCCTACGAGATACCCGGCTACGCGCTGATCATCCGGGCCATGAAGACGGGGCCCAACCACAACACCGAATCGCTCATCACCTCGGTGCAGACCCAGCCCATCAGCCAGGGTTCCATCAGCAACCGAAGCTACAACTACATGCAGTTCCGCACCAACTCCGGAGGCCTGGAGATCGGTTCGTTGGCCATCAACGGGTCCGGCGACGTGGCCATCAGCGGCTACTGGCCCTACGGGGATATGAATGGCGGCAGCGCCTTCCACGAGGGTGGCTTCTCCGGCTCCCTGTTTCTGACGGATCCCAGCGGCTCCTTCCTCAAGATGGACGAAGGCAGTGGGCAGTACTCCTACGTATTCGGTACGTCTGGCGGCTTCTTCGCCGTGGATACCCCCAACGGCGCCATCGTCTCCCTGAACAAGGCCGCTTCCAAGGACTTCCAGGCCAGCTACGCCGGCACCTACAAGGCCATCTCCTACCGCAAAGTGAATGCCCAGACCGGCATGGGGAACGTCGAGACCGGCACCTCCTGGGTGTGGAACGCCACCATCGATATCAGCGCCGGGGGCGTCGTCACCCTTTCCGACGGGAGCCCCACGCCCATCCTCCAAACCCAGCTCGTCCCCGTGGCCGACGCCGCCTACCTGCAGGGTACCGGTAAGCTCTCCGACCCCTGCTTCGGTCTCTTCACCTTCCGGGTGACCACTGCCAACAGCCAGCAGGACGTGTTCGTCTCCTTCCTCGATCACTCCATCCTCTTCTCCTCGTACAAGACGGCCCTGCCCCTCGCCGGCGGCAACACCTACGAGTACCTCTACGGCGTGGGCCTGAAGTAGCCTGCCGACAGGGAATGCCGTCAAAGGGCCCCTCCCCCGAAGGGGCCTTTTGATGTAGACTGGGGGTTCCTTGGGGCTGTAGCTCAGTTGGGAGAGCGCGTCGTTCGCAATGACGAGGTCGTCGGTTCGATCCCGATCAGCTCCACCAAGGTAATCGGTACGGCAGCAGGAGCTGCCGTACTTCGTTTAGGGGACGAACTCACCATGTTTAGGTTCGAGGTCGTCCCTCTACCTATCGCCGCGCTCCCGCGCTTCTTCCGCTCGCGGAGGCGGGTCCCTTGATCCCGATCCGCTGCCGTGTCCCAGCGAACTAAGGAAATGGGTTTCGGGGTCGTTAAGGTTGGATAGGAGGGCTCGTGAAGCTCTACTCGGCCGCCATCATGCTGTTCCTGATCATGGATCCCCTTGGGAACATCCCTTTGTTCCTGTCGACGCTGCGACATCTGTCTTCGGAACGGCGGCGGAAGATCATCATCCGGGAGTTGGTCATCGCCTACGGGGTGATGATGCTGTTCCTGTTCTTCGGACAGGGGATGCTGGATGCGCTGCAGCTGAAGCAGGAATCCATCAGCATCGCGGGGGGAATCATCCTGTTCCTGATCGCCCTGAAGATGATCTTCCCGCCGGAGGAAGAGAAGCGGGAGAAGGCAGAGGAGGCAGCGGAGACGGAGCCCTTCATCGTGCCCCTGGCGATCCCGCTGGTGGCGGGGCCCTCGCTGCTGGCGGCATTGTTGCTGCTCGTGTCGCGGGAGCCGCACCGGATGGTGGAATGGTGGGGGGCCATGACGGCGGCCTGGGGGGCTTCCGTGGTGATCTTGCTCTCCAGCTCGGCCTTGCATCGGCTGCTTCGGGAACGGGGCCTGGTGGCCCTGGAACGCCTCATGGGCATGACGCTGGTGACCATGTCCGTGCAGATGTTCCTCAACGGGCTGGCGGAGTACTTGGCCCGGGCACGCTGAACCGGAAACGGCGAGACGCCGAGCCCGCAGCAATCAACCAATCCCTTTCAGCGGCTCGGTGCGAGCAGCTACTTCAGCTCGCTGAACTGCGGGCGGTAGGTGCGGCTGAGGGTGAGGCGGGTGCCGTCGCGCATGATCACGAGGTAGTCCCCGCTGCTCCAGGGCTGCAACTCCTTGATGTAGTCCATGTTCACGATGGCGCTGCGGTGGATGCGGCGGAACTGGTGGGGGTCCAGCTTTTGGGACATTGCATTCATGGTCTGCCGCAGGAGGTGGCTTCCGCCCTCCACGTGGAGTCGCACGTAGTTGTCCTCGGCCTCCACCCACTGCACTTGGCTCACCTTAAGCAGGGCCTGGCGTTCACCCACGCGGACGAGGATGCGCTCCAGGAAAGGCTGATCCTTGCGGACCTCCGTGAGGAGATCCTCCATCTTCTGGGAATCCCCGTTGACGCCGCCCTTGCCCTTGCCATCACGGATGCGCTGCAGGGTTTTCTGGAAGCGCTCCTTGTCGAAGGGCTTCAACAGGTAATCCACGGCGTTCACGTCGAAGGCGTGCACGGCGTACTGATCGTAGGCGGTGACGAAGATGGTGGCGGGCATTCGGTCGGGGCCGATGGCCTCCAGCACGCCAAAGCCATCCAGCTCGGGCATCTGGATGTCGAGGAACACCAGATCCGGGTTGAGCTTCTCGATGGTCTCCACGGCCTCGAGGCCGTTGGCGCATTCCTGCACCACTTCGATGTCCTGTTCGCCTTGCAGCATCTGGCGGATGCGCTGCCGGGCAAGGATCTCGTCGTCCACGATCAGGGCACGGAGGCTCATGCGACCACCTCGATCTCGCCCGAATCGGGCGCGGCAAAGGAAAGGGGGAGGCGAACCCGGGCGAGGGTCCCCTTCCCGGGAATGCTGAGGAGTTCAAAGCTCTGCGCTTCCCCATAGAGCAGCTGCAAGCGCTGGCGGGTATTTCCGGTGCCGATGCCATGACCGGGGCGGGGGCTCGTCACGAAACCGGGGCCATCGTCCTCCACCTCAAGGCAGAGCATCCCATCTTCGGTCTGGGCGCGAACTCCGATGTGACCGCCCGTGGCGCTGGCCCCCACGCCGTGTTTGATGGCGTTCTCCACCAGCGGCTGCAGCACGAAGCTGGGGACACGGCACTTGGTCAGCTCGTCCGGGATTTCGATGCCGATGGTGAGCCGATCCTGGAAGCGCAGGCGTTCGATGGCCAGGTAGCGCTCCAGGAACTGGGCCTCCTGGGCCAACGTCACTTCCTGCTGCCCGCTCTGGTCCAGGCTCAGGCGCAACAGGTCGCCCAAGCGGGCGATCATGCGATCCGCCATGTCCGGATCGAGGTGCACGAGCGCCGAGATGGAGTTGAGGGTGTTGAACAGGAAGTGCGGCTGCAGTTGCATGCGGAGCGCCTGATTCTGGGCGTGCATGAAGGCCTTCTCCAGCTGGGCGGCCTCCACTTCCCGCTTCTTGAAGCGCCGGTGGGCCATGACCATGTGATAGGCGCTGAGAAGCGCCAACATCACCATGAAGTTCGTGTGGAAGTAGCGCTTCAGGAAGTCCTCGTAGCCCAGCCAGAACCGGGGGGTCCGCAGGGATTCCAGGAGATTCCATTCGAAGAAGGTGCCTCGCTCCAGGCGGGAGAAGGCGATGGCCACGAGGAAGGTCCCCAGCAGGCCCGCCAGCGTCGCGACGAAACTCGTTCCGAAGTGGAGGCCGAGCACGCGCCAGCTGCGCCAGTTGGCCCACTCGAAGCCCTCGATGGGGAAGCGCCGGGCCACGGCTAGGAGGCCGAATCCCAGCAGCGCCCACACGAGGATTTGGGCGATGTTCATCTGGAGAAGCATGAACCAGTCGCCCCACCAGTTGGATTTGGAGGTTCGAAGGGCCAGATCCCAGGTGGTGTTGTAGACCGCCAGGAGGCCCCAAGCCCCCCAGTACCACCACCACTGCCTGCGATCTTCAAACATGTCCTGATTGTGGGGCAAAGCGGGCCGGATGCTAACCCACCGGGGCGAGGGGCCAGGGGGCCGGGGCGGGCCCCTGGCCCTCCGGGGGGGAGCGCTCCGAGGTGCGGGGATGCGATAGTGGAGGCATGATCTCCAGGCTCCGCGGTGAATTGATCCAGAAGTTTCCCCACCTGGCGGTGGTCGAATGCGGTGGGGTGGGCTATGCTTGCGCCATCAGCCTCAGCACCTACGGCCTCCTGCCCGAACCGGGCCACGAGGTGGTCATCCACACGGAGACCATCCTCCGGGAGAACGACCTCAGCCTCATCGGCTTCAGCAGCTCCCAGGAGCGAGAGCTCTATCGATTGCTCGTGAAGGTGGATGGCGTGGGTCCCAAGCTGGCCCTGGCCGCCCTGGGGTCCATGCCCGGGGAGGAATTGATCGGCGCCCTGCGCAGCCGCGAGGTCTCCCGGCTCACCCGCATCCCCGGGGTGGGTAAGAAGACCGCGGAAAAGCTCTGCTTCGAACTCAGCGAGAAGATGGGTGGCCTCTCGGGGCTGGATGGCCTGGGCGCCTCCGCCGCTCCGGTGGACCGATGGGAAGCGGATCTGCGCTCGGCCCTCACCAACCTCGGATTCAAGGAAGACTCGGTGCTGCCGGTCATCAAGAAAATGCGGGCCGACAAGCCCACCCTTCCCGAGGCCATCCGGCAGGCCCTCAAGGCCCTGCAGCGATGATCCTCGCCACCTCCCCCATGGTGGGACCGGCGCTGGCGGAGCTCGCCGACTCACATGAGGTGCGTATCCTGCCCTTCCGTTCCGAGGCGTGGAACGCCGCTCTACCTGAAGCTCGGGCCTTGATGGTGCTGCTCTCGGAGCCCCTCACCCCGGAGGATCTGGACCGCGCCCCCAACCTCCGAGCCATCGCCACCTATTCCGTGGGATTCAACCACCTGCCCGTGGCGGCCTGCGAAGCCCGCGGCATCCGGGTGGTGAACACACCCGGGACGCTCACGGACGCCACCGCGGATCTCGCCCTGGCGCTGTTGCTGGCCCTCACGCGCCGGATCTCGGAAGGCGAGGCCCTGGTACGCAGCGGGCAATGGCAAGGCTGGGCTCCCGATCAGCTGCTGGGCCTGGGGCTGCGCGGCCGCACCTGCGGCATCCTCGGCGCGGGCGCCATCGGCCGGGCCTTCGCAACGCGCGTGTGGGCCTTGGGCATGAACGTCGTGTTCTGGGATCGCGAAGGCCTGGGCGGCACCGTGGACTTTGGTCCCGCCTCGGCCCCGAGGCTGCCGCTCGAAGCCCTGCTTGAGCAAAGTACCGTGGTCAGCCTCCACTGTCCCCTCACCGTCGAGACGCGGAACCTCCTCGATGCCCCAAAGCTCCAACGGATGCCTCCGGGGTCCGTCCTCATCAACACGGCCCGGGGCGGGATCCTGGATGAAGCCGCGGCCGTGGACCTGCTTCACGCCGGTCACCTGGGCGGCGTGGGCCTGGATGTCTACGCGAATGAGCCCGTCCTGGATCCCCGCTGGCTGAAGGCCCCCCGCACGGTGCTGCTCCCCCACCTGGGCAGTGCCACCGTGGAGACCCGCGCGGCCATGGCGCGCCAGGTCTGTGACGGAATCCGCGAGGCCTTGGAAAACTGAGATCCGCGTCGGAGCCGCGGCTCCCCGCGGGTGGTAACCTGTCCCCTGCTCACCGAGGTTTCCATGTCCCGCTCCTGGCGCTCCCTGATTGATCCCACCCTGGATGCGGCCCAGGCCGGCGGTTTGCTGGCCCAGGCCCGCCGCCTCAACGCCCGTGGCCGGAACACCGAGGCCGCTGAGTTGCTGGATCGCCACCTGGCCGAGAACCGCGCCGATTTCGATGCCTGGTTCGAGCGCCTCCTCGCCCTGGGCGATGGCATGAGCGAGGATGCCGCCCAGGACACCCTCATGCAGTTGGAGTCCGTTCGAGATGAGCATCCCGAAGCCGCGGCCGTGCACCGGAACCTCGGCCACCTCCGCCTGGTCCTCTTCGATCTGGATGGCGCCGAGCGCAGCTTGCACCAGGCCCTGAAGCTGGAGGGCGCGGATGCCCGCACCCTCGAGCTCATGGGCCTCCTCTGCCTGAACTCCGATAAGCCCGAGGAAGCCAAGACCTGGCTCCTGAAGGCCCTCACGCTCCAGCCCAAGGATCCCCGCACCCTCCGCCTCCTGGCCCTCACCCTCGAGGCCATGGACGACCTCCAGGGCGCCGAAGCCCAGCTCAGCGCCGCCCTTGATGCGGACCCCGAGTACTTCTGGGGCTGGCACACTCTTGGCGAGCAGCTCATCCGCCGCAGCCGCTTCGGGGATGGCCTCCGCTGCATCGCCAAGGCGCGCAGCCTGAACAGCCTCGAGCCCGCCAGCTACTTCATCCTCGCGGAGCTCATGGCCGAGCACGGCCACCTGGACATCGCCCAGGGCCAGCTCCACATGCTCATGCTCATGGCCCCCGAGGCCCACGTGCTCGCCGAGGCCCAGTGCCTGCTGGGTGAGTACCGCCGTGACTTGGGCGATCCCGAAGGCGCCACCTCGTACTTCACCCTCGCCGCGGACACCGATCCTCAATCCGCCAATCCCTGGGCCGCCCTCGGCGACATGGCCCGCGAAGAGGAGCGCATCGAGGATGCCCTCCGCTGCTACCGCGAAGCGCTGGCCCGGGATCCCGAGGCCGCCGACATCCAAGTGCAGATGGGCTACGTGCTGCTCGATGGCGAGCAGCCCCAGTCCGCAGAGCAGGCCTTCCTCCAGGCCCTGGAGAGCGATCCCGCCGAGTACAGTGCCTACCTGGGCCTGTCCGAGTGCTACCGCCTGGCCAACCGCAACGAGGATCAGGCCCTCATGGTGAAGGAAGCCATGGCCCTGGCCCCCGATGATGCTGACGTATGGAATGCCCAAGGCGTGGCCCTGGAAGTGCAGGGTCGCCTCGATGCCGCCACCGAGGCCTATGACAAGGCGCTGGTCCTGGACCCCTCCCTGCGCAAAGCCGCCAACAACCTCGGCTACGTGCTGGAGAAGCGCATGGAGAAGGGCGAAACAGCGCTGCGCGAGCGGGCCGTGGAGGCCTGGAAGCGCCGCCTCCTCATCTGCCGCGACGAAGGTCAGAGCCTCACCAAGTCCACCGAGCACCTCAAGAAGCTGGGCGTCACCGAAGAACAGATCCTGCGCTGGGTGAACCACGAAGCCACGCCGACGATCTAGTTGGCATTTCCGGTTGCGAGCCTTCGCTCGCTCCGATAGGCTCCTCTCACCACCTCCCAGTGCGACAAAGAAGGCCCTCTCCCAAGGGGGCCTTCGGCCTGTGGAAAACCCTGCGGATTTCCTCCATCTACATGGGGTTGCGAGTGACCAAGATGTAACTTCTGCCCTTGGAGACCTTGGATAGTCCGATTACAAAGTCTCTGTTTTCATCTTTTATATCTTTTTTACTCGGATTGCTAAAGTTTTGCAGAGCAGGTGGTTTTCCACACTTCCTGTTTTCTTTCGTGTTGACAGGGCAAAAAGGCCGGAATTGCTTGCGGAAAAGGCGAAAACCCGCGCTGGTGCTGGTTCTGCGGTGGTCAAGCGATCTTAAATGGTCCGCCGACAGAGCTTCCCCGCGCTGAGACCAAGCGCTGGACTCTCATTACGAGGACTCCGAGCATCGCGCCCCGAGGCGTGACGTCTCTCAGACCAGCTGTTCGGCTTCCTTGAGCTGCACGCTGACCAGCTTGCTCACCCCAGGTTCCTCCTGCGTCACGCCGTAAAGCGTGTCGCTGGCGACCATGGTGGGCTTCTGGTGGGTGATGACGATGAACTGGGTTTCCGTCTTCATCTTCTGCACCATGCCAGCGAAGCGGGCCACGTTGGCTTCGTCCAGGGGGGCGTCCACCTCGTCCAGCACGCAGAAGGGGCTGGGCTTGAAGTGGAAGATGGCGAAGAGGAGGGAGATGGCCGTGAGGGCCTTCTCACCGCCGGAGAGCAGCGTGAGGGCCTTGGCGCTCTTGCCCGGGGGCTGCGCCGTGATCTCAATGCCGCACTCCAGGATGTCCTTGGGGTCCTGCAAGCTCAGGTGGGCGGTGCCCCCACCGAAGACTTCACGGAACACTTCTCCGAACTTGGCGTTCACGTAGTCGAAGGCTTCGCGGAATCGCTCTTCGGAGGTCTGGTTGATCTCCGAGATGGTGGTCTCAAGGTTCTTGATAGCAGCCAGCACGTCATCCCGCTGGATGTTCATGAAGGAGAGCCGTTCCTCGGCCTCCTGCAGTTCCTGGATGGCCAGCGGATTCACGCCGCCCAGGTCCAGGCGCTTGCCCTGCAGCTCGTTGAGGCGGGTCTGGTGGACGATCTCGCCCTCGCCCCACTCCTCGCGCTCTTCATCGGTGATGGAAGCCAGGAAGGCCGGGACTTCGAGGCCCAGGGCCAGCTCCACTTCCTTGGCCATGGCCTCCATGGACCCCTGCACCTGGGCCCCATGGAGCAGGACCTCCTGGTGCTGGGTGCGGGCGTTTTCCAAGGCACCCTGGAGTTCGCGACCCGCGCGCTCCTCCACGCGCAGGCGATCCTGCAGCTCTTCGAGCCGGGGCTGGTGCTCCTGCAGGGCCGCGTGCAGGCGGGCCCGCTCATCCAGGAAGGTCTGGGCTTCGGATTCCAGTTCCTCGAGCTTGCGGTCGCAGGCTTGGACGCGCTCCAGCAGGTCCGCCCGCTCCATCTCCACGCGCTGGACTTCAGCTTCCAGATCAAAGCGACTGCGCTGGAAGAGCTGGAGCTGCCGGATGAGGCCATCCCGCTCAGCCCAAGCCGAGTCGCGCACGCGGGCCGCCTCGAACTTCGCCTCACGACGCTCTTCCATGGCGGCCTGGGCCGCATGCACGGCGCCTTCCGCCTTGCCGATGGCTTCCAGTAGGGCTTCGTCGGTGTGCTCCTCGGGAACCGCATCCAATTCCCGCAGAAGCACGCGCAGCCGCTCGATCTCCGCTTCGAACTGCTCCCACTGCTGATCGGCCCGCTCCTGGGCCTGGCGGATCTCGTCGAGCTGGATTTGGGCGTGGGCCTTCTGGGCCCGGAGGCTCTCGGCCTTGAGGCGGGCGGAGCGCAGGTCTTCATCGATCTCGCGGGAGCGCTCCCGGGCCTCCTGGGCCTCGGTGACACCATTCTTCACGGAGGATTCCAGATCCTCCAGGCGGGTGAGCAGTTCCTCCCGCTGGGCCTTGGCGGCCTCGAACTCGGCACGCAGCTTCAGGGGGCTGGCGGAGGGCGCGGAGATGCCCACCTGCACGGGGCCGAAGGGCAGCTTCAGGAAGGCCGGGCTCACCAGGGCGAATTCGGGGTGCTTCTTGGCCAGGGAGGCGAACTCGTCGTCCTTGCACTGGAAGGCGCGATCCAGGAGCGCGCGGAGGGGCGTGGAAGAACCCGACCAGCGCAGGTGATTCCGGAGGGGTACGGCGCCGAAGGGCGCCGAAGGCGCGTGGCTGTCCGTATCTGGCGCCAGCAGGAGGTGCCCAGGGGCTTCCTTGGAGGACCTTAGCCCCTCTTCCGTGGCGGCGGCGGTCTGCAGCCAGGAACCAAGAATGCGCTCCACGTCGGGGCGCACGGCTTCATCCACCTTGAGGAGGTCCGCGATGGTCTGGACCTTGCCGTAGCGTTCCTGGAACCAGGCCACGCCCTTGCGCAACTCCAGATCTGTGCTGCCCTGGTTCAGCAGGTCCGACAGGTGGCGCAGGCTGCGCTCCGCGGCTTCCAGATCCGCTTCGGCCTTGTGCAGGGCGGTGGCCCCTTCGCGCTGGCTGATCTCCAGGCGCTCGGCGGTGGCCCGCTGAACGCGCGCGGCCTCCTCGGCCTGCTCCAGCAGCTCCAGTGCCCCTTCCGCCTGACGATCGAGGGTGCCCACTTCGCTTTGCAGGCTCTCCAGACGCGGCGCGCGCACGGCCTCGTCGTGGTTTAGTGCGTCGAGGCGACCCTCGATCTGGGCGATCTGGTTGAGGATGCCTTCCTTCTGACGGCGGCGCTGGACGGAGGCGGCCTCGGCCTCGGCCCGCTTCTGCTTCAGGTTCCTCAGCTCCCCTTCCGCGTGGCGCAGGGAGCCCTGAGAGAGGGCGAGGGCCTCATCGGCCTCGGCCAGCAGCGCTTCCCGGGCCTCCAGGGCGTTGCCGGCCTGGCGGGACTGATCCTCCAGGGCCTCCATGCCCGCGCCGGATTCCGTGAGCCGGCCCGTGAGTTCATCCAGGCGGCCCTGCAGGCGCTCGCGGTTGGAGACGGCCTCGTCCTTCTTTTCTGCTTCGAAGAGGCGCCCCTGCTGATTCATCTCCAGGCGCTGGGCCAGACCTTCGATGCTGCGGCTGCGACGCATCTGGGCGGATTCCAATTCGCCCGCCTCCAGGCGCAGCTGCTCCACTTCCGTGGCCTTTTCCGCGGCCTGGGCCGTGAGTTCCGCCACCCGCCGCTCCAGGGCATCCAGGCCGTCCAGGATGCGCTGCTTGGCGTTCTCCAGTTCCGTGGCCTTGCCCGCCAGCAGGATGCGCTGGGTGGCCTTGATCTGGTTGTCCAGTTCCGCGGCGCGGCGGGCCTTGGCCGCCTGGCGCTTGAGGCTGTCCATCTGCTTGTTCAGCTCGAAGAGGATGTCCTCCAGCCGCTGCAGGTTCGCCTTGGTCTCATCCAGCCGACGCTCGGCCTCCTGGCGCCGCAGCTTGTAGCGGGTGATGCCCGCGGCCTCTTCGATGAGGGAGCGGCGATCCTTGGGCTTGGTGCTGAGGATTAGGTCGATCTGGCCCTGCTGGATGAAGCTGTAGGCGCGGGTGCCCATGCCCGTGTCGAGCAGCATGTCCTGCACGTCCTTGAGGCGGGATTCCCGCCCGTTGATGCGGTATTCGCTGCCCTCGCTGCGGTAGAGGCGGCGCTGGATCACCATCTCCTTGAAGGCCCCCGGCAGGGCCGGATCCGGCATCTCCAGGGTGAGCTTCACCTCGGCCATGCCCATGGGCTTCCGGGTGGAAGTCCCGGCAAAGATCACATCCGCCATCTCGGAGCCGCGCAGCATGGAGGCGCGCTGTTCACCCAGCACCCAGGCGAGGCTATCGCTGATGTTCGATTTGCCGCAGCCGTTGGGGCCCACCACGGCCGTCATCCCTTGGGGGAACCTCAGGATCTGGGGATCCGCGAAGCTCTTGAAACCGTTGAGTTCGAGAGAGATCAGACGCAAGGATGAGGCTCCGGGACCGGGGCAAGAGGGTGAGGCCTGGGGAACATTTCGATTCCTTGCATCATGCCATGCGCAGGGCCCGCCCGACCTCGGAAACCGCGGTTCGAGGCCTCCCAGGCAGCGCCTGGGCCGTGATTGGGAGCCCCATTCCCCGGCCCCTTGACGTTAAACTGGGTTTTTCCCACTGATCCAGGAGTTACCGTGCCCCCCCTCCCAGAGTCCATGCGATTTCTCGGCTCCGGCTGGTGGTGGATCCATGCCTTCAGTGCCGTGGGGATCTTCTGCTTCGGATGGTATTTCGGGCAGAACCGGGCCGAGCGCCACTACGCCAAGCGCTTCAAGGAGGCCCAGGAGGGCCGGGACCAGGCCAAACCATGAGCGGTCCCACGCGGCCCCTCTGGATCGAGACCCACCGCCTGCGGGCCGGTGAAGCTCCCGACATTCGCTGGGATCGGCCCCTTTCCGGGCTGCCCACGGAGGATCAGCTGGCTCAGGCGCTCACGGCCCTGGATGCGGGCCCCACGGCCTGGATCCTGGATGACCTCTACGTCCCCTCCATCCTCCTGCGGGACGTGGTGGAGCTGCCCGAGGGCACCGAGGCCCGCGAATCCTTCTGGCGGTGGAAATTCCAGCAGTCCATGGCCCTGGAGGCCGCCCACTCTGTACAGGCCCTCCTGGTGGAACCCGGCCTCTGGCTGGTGGCGGGCATCCGCGAGGATTGGCGGGATGCCTGGATGACCTTCGCCCAGCGCCTGGAGCGCCCCATCCACAGCCTCCAACCCCGGTGGCTCCACCTCTACAATCGCCTCGCCCAGGACATGGATGCGCCGGGCCTCCTCCTCAGCCTGAGCCCCGCCGGGCCCGGCCGCTGGACGGGCACCCTGACGGCCTGGGGCCGCACCCTCTCCCTGCTGCGCACCTGGTCTGAAGCCGCGGACATGGCCACCTGGCAGGAGGAGCGCCTGGCCCCCACCATCGCCTACCTCCAACGGGAAGGCCGCAGCCCCCAGGCCCTGCATGTGCATGGGGCCTCCGACTGGATCTGCCTGGAGCTCCCGGTCCGGATCCTCCGTGAGGATGCCGCAGTGGAGGCCCGCCCATGAGCCTTCCGCGCCTCGAACTCAACCTGGCTCCCCAACCCACCCTCTGGCGCCAGCGGCATCTCGAACTGGGCTGGGGCCTGCTCGCCCTTGGCCTGGGCGTGTTCCTCGTCGTGGGCGCGCTCACGGGCAAGGCCTATTGGGAGGCCCGTCGCGCTGGCCGCGAAGCTTACATGCTCAACGAGGAAGCTCGCAAATCCGCCAAGCGCGAACAGCAGCTCCTGGGGCAACTTGCCGCCTTCGACGTGGCCAAGGAAAGCCCCCGCTGGCGCAACGCCGAGCGCATCCTCCAGGAACGCGCCCTGCCCCTCTCCCGTCTCCTGGCCGAAGTGGAACAGTGCATGCCGGATGGCGTCCGCTTGAAGGGCCTCCAGCGGAGCCGGGGCCGCGATCGCGTGCAGATGAAACTTAAGGCCGAAGCCAAATCCCGGGAGGCCGAAGTGGCCTTCATCGAAGCGCTGAAGCAGGCGTCCGTGTTCACGCAGGTGGGTCTGGAGCGCGAAAGCGAGCGCCAGGGCTCCGGCTGGGATTTCGAACTCACCCTGGCCGCCACGGGCACCCCCGCTCCGTTCAAGGCGCAGCCCCAACCCCAGGTAAAGCCCGCGGCCGCGGAGCCCTCTCCCCTCAAGCCAGCCCTCGCCCGCAGCGCCCCCATGCCCGCGCGCACGGCCCCCCGGAGGAAGCCATGAGCACCTCCATCCGCCACAGCCGGTTCCGCGCCCTGGGCGGCGCCGTGGCCCTGCTCGTGGGCCTCGTGCTCCTCACCTTCGTGCTGCCCGATGCCTCGGATTCCCTCAGCCGCCAGCGCCGGATCCGCGATCAGGCCAAGCAGCTCAAGCAGCAGCAGGACGATCGCCTCAAATCCCTGCAAGCGGACGCCGGGAAGCTGGATCGCGGTCAGGCCACCCTCACCATGTTGGAGGCCCGTCTGCCCAAGGGCAGCGCCGGCGACCTGCAGTGGGATCTGAGCCGGGCCCTCCACGAACAGGCCACCAAGGACAACGTGCGCCTCTCCACCATCAAATACAGCCCCCCCACGAAGGAAGGCGATCTGGATGCGGTGGAAGTAGAGTTCACGGCCCTCGGCATCTACGCCCCCCTGCGGGCCTACCTCCGCCACCTGGAGGGCTCAGGCCTGCCCTTCGCCGTGCGGGACGCCCGACTGGAAGAGAGCCCCGAGGGCGCCCGTCTCACCATCGTGCTCCGGGCCTTCAAACCCCGGGATGGCGCCAAGGCCGAGGAGGAAGCGTCATGACCGCACCCGCTTCCAAATCCTCCTTCGATCCCAAGGCCATGCTTGCGGAGCTGAAGGCCAACCGGCAGACCCAGGTGGCCCTCGTCGTCTTCGCCGCCATCCTCGTGTGGATGTTCTGGCCCGAGGCCCCCAAGGCCCGCAAAGGCGGTTCATCCTCCGCCTCGAACAACGCCTACCTGGACCCCAAGGCCCTGGCCTCCTTGCGCAAGCTGCCCGACTTGGCGGCGCTGGATCAGGCCGGTGAGATCCCCGCGATCCCGAAGCTCTTGAGGGATCCCTTCCTCTTCGAGGCGCCGAAGCCAGAACCCCCAAAGCCCAAGTTCGTGGCTGCACCTCCCATTCCCCCTCCCACCCCGGAGCAGCTGGCCGCCATGGCCCTCCAGCGGGAGAAGGATGCCGAGAGTGCCTCCAGGCCTCAGGACCTGCGCTACCTCGGCTTCCTGAAAGGCAGCCCCGCGGGCCAGATCGGCGCCTTCATGAAGGGCGAGGAGGCCCAGCCCCTCACCTTGGGCACGATCATGAAGGACAAGTGGAAGCTCGTGGAACTCACGGATCGCAAGGCCGTCTTCCAGAACCTCCGCTTCGACGATCTCCGCTTTGAACTTGCCACTCGCGACGCGTCGGGGAACCCCGCGAACGGCGCGGGCACCGTGACCAACGAATACTGAACGACACCAGCAACAGGATGGGCATGATGCGGCTCCCCTTCACCCCCAACGCTCCCGTTTCGCGGCTCGTCCGCGCGACCGTGGGCCTCGCCCTGATCCTCAGCTTCGCGGCTTGCAACCTCCACACCGCCAACACGGCGTACAAGGAGGAACGCTACGAAGAGGCCCTGGAGGCCTACCGCAAGGTGCTCAAGAGCGATCCCACCAACGTGAAGGCCCGCATCGGGCTCCAGCGCGCCAAGACCCGCGCCGCCGAGGTGTACCTCGCCAAGGCCCATGATGCCGAGCGCAAGAACTATGAAGACAAGGTGGTGCTCGACATCCTCCGCAAGGCCGTGGTGCTCGACCCCGACAACCAGGCGGCCGCCGACTGGTACGTGGACCTCGAGGGCAAGGTGAAGCGGCAGCAGGAGGCCGAATCCACCGCCGAGGACGTGGACACGCTGAAGGCCCGGGCCGATGGCCACTCCGCGCTCCAGATCGTGCCCAACAGCGATGCGCCCATGGGCGCCACCTTCCGCACCCGCACGAGCCTGCGTGAGATCCTCGCCAGCCTCAGCCGCTCCACCGGGGTGAACATCATCCTGCACACCAGCTACCAGGATCAGAGCGTCGCCATCGATCTTCAGGGCCTCACCTTCCAGCGCGCCCTGGACACCCTCATGCTGCAGAACGACATCTTCTACCGGGTGATGGATAAGAACACCATCATGGTCTTCAAGGACACCCAGCAGAACCGCGAGAAGTACGACAACGTCATCATCAAGACCTACTACCTCAGCTACGCGGATCCCGAGCCCATCCGGCAGATGCTCGTCACCCTGAACCCCCTGCTCAAGATCGTGCAGGACAAGCGCATGAGCGCCATCAGCGTCCGCGCCAAGCGCGAAGAGTTGGCCGTCGTCGACCGCGTCATCAGCCAGATGGACAAGCCCAAGGCCGAGGTCATGGTCTACCTCGAGCTCATGGAAGTCACCGAGAACAGCCTCGAGAAGGTGGGCCTCCTGCCCGTGCTCGGACCCGGCGATGAATCCGGCATCTTCCGCATCGGCGCCACCATCGACAACACCGGCGGCCCCAACCAGAACAAGGGCGGCATCCGCATCAACAAGTCCGATGTGCGCTTCCTCTTCCCCAGCCTCGCCCTGGATGCCCTCAAGGCGGATGGTGACGCGAAATTGGTGGCGAGCCCCAACGTCCGCGCGGTCAGCGGCGAGAAGGCCACCGTCAACATCGGCGAGAAGATCAGCACCACCCAGAGCTCCCTCAGCCTGCCCACTACCGGCGCCGCCGGCAGCGCGACGCAGCTGCCCTCCGCCGTCTCGGGCCTGGGCCAGACGAACTACAGCTACGAGAACGTGGGTGTGAAGATCGAAGTGGAGCCCCGCGTCCACTACAACGGCGAAGTCACCCTCAAGCTCAAGACCGAGGTGACGACGCTGAAATCCGGCTCCACCCCGGGCCGCCCCGACCTGGGCCTGCGCTCCATCGAGACCTACGCCCGCCTGCGGGATGGCGAGACCGCCATCTTTGGCGGCCTGCTCAAGGATGAGGAACAGAAGAGCCTCCAGGGCATCTGGGGCCTCGCGGATCTGCCCATCATCCGGCAGCTCACCTCCAACACCCGCACCCAGAAGGCCAAGACGGACGTGATCCTCACGGTCCGTGCCGTCCTCGTGCGCAAGCCCAACCTCACTGAGCGCGATCTCCAGGCCTACAACCCGGATGAGGCCTTCAACCAGGCTGGCCCCTTCGCCCCCAAGCCGGCGCCCGCTCCCACTAAGGTCGCCACCCCCAAGCCCGTGACCCCCTCCATGCCCCAGGGTCCGGCGACGTCGCCCACGACCCCCGCCCAGCCCCAGGCCCCGGCGACTCCGGAAGCGCCCAAATCCAAGGACATCACCGAGGTGGCGCCCCCGGCGGATTCCCAGGCGGCGCGCTCGCCCCAGGCCTCGGATCTGGTGATCTACGTGAGCCCCGTGGTGCAGCAGGCCAAGAAGGGCGACAAGCTGCAGGTGAGCTTCCTGGTGAGCGGCGGGCAGGGCATCTCCTCCGGCAGCCTGGATGTGCGGGTGAGCCCCAACCTCAAACTCCTGTCGAGCACCGCAGCGGATTGGCTCTCCGCCGAATCCGGCACCCTGGAGCAGAAGCCCGGCCCCGAGGGCACCAAGCTCTCCTTCAAGCGCAATGGCGCCGGCGCCGACAGTGGAACCCTCGTCACCCTGGAGCTGGAAGCCCTCAATCCTGGCAACGGCACCGTCATCATCCAAGGCGGCAGCTTCATGTCCGGCACGATTCCGGTCAGCGGCCGCTGGGTGAATGCCCTCGTCACGGTGGAGTGATGTCCGCCTCGACGGGCGCCCGGTCCCTGCGCCAGCGCGGCTTCACGCTGATGGAGCTGCTCGTCACCGCCACGGTGCTCCTGGTGCTGGCTTCGGCCACGGTGCCCATCATGAAGAACGCCGTGCAGCGCCAGAAGGAACTGGAGCTGCGCCGCGACCTGCGCGAGATGCGCATGGCCATCGACGCCTTCCGGGCCGACGCCCAGGCCCAGAAGATCAAAGCCCCTCCGGTGGAAGCCAACTTCTGCCCGGAAAGCCTCGAACAGCTCGTGGAGGGCGTCCAGGCCACGGGCAGCGCCAGCCGGAAGATCAAGTACCTCCGCCGCATCCCCGTGGACCCCTTCACCGGGCGCCCGGAATGGGGCATGCGCAGCTCCAGCGACGACCCCACCAGCACCAGTTGGGGGGGCGGCCACGTCTTCGACGTCTACAGCCTCGCCCAGGGCACCAGCATGAGCGGCGCGCCCTACAAGGAGTGGTGACCCACCCGGTGGGCTGCCCCCGAACAATCGTGCTTGCAACACCTCCATACCCGCGCTAGGCTTGAGGTTCGCCCCGCGACTCACGGGTTTCGGGCGGATCCTTGAATGCGGATATGGCGGAATTGGTAGACGCGCTAGCTTCAGGTGCTAGTGTTCACAAGACGTGGGGGTTCGAGTCCCTCTATCCGCACCATCAAGAGGGCGTACCCACCCGGGTCACGCCCTTTTTCACGGTGCCCGGCCGATACCGGGATCGACCCTCCACGAGGCACGGGACTTCGGGACGGGTGACGGGCATAACCCCCGAAATAGGAGCCACCATGGCCCTGAACGTTGACCAGAAGAAGATCATCATCGATGACTTCAAGACCCACGAGTCCGACACGGGCTCCCCTGAAGTGCAGGTCGCGATCCTCACCAAGCGGATCAACGATCTCACCGAGCACTTCAAGCTGCACACCAAGGATTACCACAGCCGCCGCGGCCTCATGATCATGGTCGGCCAGCGCCGTCGCCTCCTCGACTACCTCAAGCGGAAGAGCAAGGAGCGTTACGCCAAGCTCATCGAGCGCCTCGGCCTCCGCCGCTAAGCTCGGTCCCACGCAAAGAAGCCCGCGATCGCGGGCTTCTTTGCGTTTGGCCTTTGGGCTTTAGGCCTTAGGCTTTTGCTGAGTGCGGCCATGCCGATGAACCGTACGCAGCCAGAGCCCAAACCCAAGCGTCCAGAGCCCCAATGCCCCTGCCCCCCCTCCCCTGCCCCGAGCACCCGGATCCCTACACCGTCCACACCCGGCGGCCCATCTACGACAATCCGTGGATCCGCGTCCGCGAGGACATCGTGAGCCACCGCTCCGGCGCGGAGCAGCGGCGGTACAGCGTGGTGGGCTTCCACAAGACCGCCTGCGGCGTGGTGGCCCTCGATGACCAGGATCGCGTGGTGCTCGTGGGCCAATGGCGCTATCCCCTGGAAACCTACTCCTGGGAAATCCCCGAAGGCGGCGGCGAAGCGGGCGAGAGCCCCTTCGAGACGCTCCAACGCGAACTGGCAGAGGAAGCTGGCCTCCAGGCCCAGGTGTGGGAGCCCCTGGTCTTCCACCACCCCTCCAACAGCAGCACCGATGAAGAGTCCTTCATCATGCTCGCCACCGGCCTCACCTCGGTCGCAGGCCAGGCCGACGACGACGAGGAACTGCACGTCCACCGCGAGCCCTTCGCCGATTGCGTGCGGCGTGTGCTCGCCGGGGAGATCAGCGATGGCCTCACCGTGGTGGCCCTGTTGGCCCTCCAGGCCCGTCGCAGCGGCCTCGCCGAAGCCATGGACCCCCAACTGGCTGAACGTTTCTTCCAGCGCCCCCAGGACCATCCCAGCCCCGGCCGCGCCCGGTGGCAGGATATCCCCCGCTGACGGACCACCCATGATCCTCACCCTCCACCCCGACAATCCCCAGGTGCGCCACCTCGAGCGCATCGCCGAATTGCTGCGCAAAGACGGCGTCATCGCCTACCCAACGGATACCCTCTTCGGCCTGGGCTGCCTGGCCTCCCGCAAGAAGGCCGTGGATCGCATCCGCGAAATCAAGCGCCGCGATGCGAAGAAACCAATGAGCCTCCTCTGCGCGGACATGGAAATGCTCTGCAAGTACACCCGCCACCTCGACACCCCCACCTTCCGCGTGTTGAAGCAGATGTTCCCGGGGCCCTACACGGCCCTGCTCCCCGCCAGCCGTGAAGTGCCCAACCATCTGGCCAGCAAAGGCAAGCTCCACGCCGTGGTGGGCCTGCGCATCCCGGACCATACCTTCTGCCTGGAACTCACCAAACTCCTGGGCGAGCCCATCATCACCACCTCCGCCAACCTCTCGGGCGATCCCACCCTCAACACCGCCTGGGAGATCGAAGAAGAGCTGGGCCACGCCCTGGACATGGTGGTCGACTGCGGCGAGCCCCTGGGCGAGGGCAGCACCATCGTGGATTTCACGGGCGATGAACCCGCCCTGATTCGGGAAGGCGCAGGGCCCTGGCCGATTTAAAGCAAGGAGTGGTTTTACCTCCATCACCCAACGAGGGCCTGCAACCCACCTCCCTTGTCCAGCATTCCCCAATCCACTGTCGGGTTATGATGGGAAGGTCCGAGGAGCGTTGCGAGAGACCCCTCCCAGGCTCGGACGCCGGCCGGACCGGTTGCTTGAACGGCGCTCACCTCAACCCTTTCCGGGTCCGATGAGGTGAGATTCCCGCCCGTCGCACCCGGCCATCTGAGGAGGTCATCATGACCGTCGCCAACAAACAGGATTTCCATGTCGCCGATCTCGCGCTCGCCGACTGGGGTCGTAAGGAACTGAACATCGCCGAGGGCGAGATGCCCGCGCTGATGGCCATCCGCAAGGAGTTCGCCGCCAGCCAGCCCCTCAAGGGCGCGCGCATCGCCGGTTCCCTGCACATGACCATTCAGACCGCCGTGCTCATCGAGACCCTGGCTGCCCTGGGCGCCGAGGTGCGCTGGGCCAGCTGCAACATCTTCTCCACCCAGGATCACGCCGCCGCCGCCATCGCCAAGGCCGGCATCCCCGTGTTCGCCGTGAAGGGTGAGACCCTGCCCGACTACTGGGATTACACCCACCGCATCTTCGAGTTCGCCGAAGGCGCCCCCAACATGATCCTGGATGACGGCGGCGATGCCACCCTGCTCATCCACCTGGGCGCCAAGGCCGAGGACGATCCCTCCGTGTTGAACAATCCCGGCTCCGAGGAGGAGACCGTCCTCTTCGCCGCCATCAAGGCCCGCAACGCCGCCCAGCCCGGCTGGTACAAAAAGCAGCTGGCCGCCATCAAGGGCGTGACGGAAGAGACCACCACCGGCGTGCACCGTCTCTACGAGATGGCCAAGAAGGGCGAGCTGCGCTTCCCCGCCATCAACGTGAACGACAGCGTCACCAAGAGCAAGTTCGACAACCTCTACGGCTGCCGCGAGTCCCTGGTGGACGCCATCAAGCGCGCCACGGACGTGATGGTGGCTGGCAAGATCGCCGTCGTCTGCGGCTACGGCGACGTGGGCAAGGGCTCCGCCCAGGCCCTGCGCGCCCTCAGCGCCCAGGTGTGGGTGACCGAGATCGATCCCATCTGCGCCCTGCAGGCGGCCATGGAAGGCTACCGGGTCGTCACCATGGATGAGGCCTGCAGCCAGGCCGACATCTTCGTCACCGCCACGGGCAACTTCCACGTGATCACCCATGACCACATGAAACGCATGAAGCACAACGCCATCGTGTGCAACATCGGCCACTTCGATAGCGAGATCGACATCGCCTCCCTGGAGCAATACAAGTGGGAGGAGATCAAGGCCCAGGTGGATCACGTGATCTTCCCCGATGGCAAGCGCATCATCGTGCTCGCCAAGGGCCGCCTCGTGAACCTCGGCTGCGGCACGGGCCACCCCTCCTACGTCATGAGCTCCTCCTTCGCCAACCAGACCCTGGCGCAGATCGAGCTGTGGACGAAGAAGGACAGCGGCCAGTACCCCATCGGCGTCTACACCCTGCCCAAGCACCTCGATGAAAAGGTGGCCCGCCTCCAGCTGACCACCCTCAATGCCAAGCTCTCGGAGCTGCGCCCCGATCAGGCCAAGTACATCGGTGTGCCCATGGAAGGCCCCTACAAGACGGATCACTACCGCTACTAACCCGTTCCGCCTCGATCAGATGGTGGGTCCAATTGGACCCACCATTTTTATATGAGCTCAAAATCGCATCCATGCTCCTGAAATTGGCCCATTCGGCTGACCGGTGCCTGTCATTCATGAGATGCTCAAGCCATCCTCCCATACGCCTGGTGGATTGACCCCATTCATTTCGAGCCATTCCCCGGCACTTCTCACGGAGTTGGACCCATGTCCGATCATTGGATCATCCACCGCCTGCGCCTGTTCTTCGGCGCGATCCTGCTCATGGCCCTGGCGGCATGCGGCGGAGGGGGCGGTGGTTCCTCTGAGCCCCAGTTCACCGTCACGGCGGACCGATCCTCTATCCAGCTCACCTACATCGAGGGCCAGGCCCCCCCGACCACCCACGTCATCGCCACCGGCCACGGCCAGCCCCCCTCGACCCTCTACATCAGCGCTACGGAATCGGGTACGGGGATCTCGCCCTACATTCCAATCACCATCACAGGAATGCAGGCGGATGTCGCCCTCACAGCCGCTAACCTCCCTGCCGGCACTTACACAGGCCAAGTGAACCTCACTGCCAGCTCGGATCCCGCCGGTGCCCACCCCGTGGGTGGCACGCCCCTCCACATCACCTACACAGTCACTGTCCACCCCACCCTGAAGGTGACGCCCGCAGTGCTGGACCTGAACGGCGCCGGGAACCTGGTCACCGCGGGGAACCTGCACATCCAGTTGCCCGAAGGTACCACCACCTTCAGTTCGCGGATCGTCTCCGACTCGCCATGGCTCAGCATCGGAACCGCCTCCGGCACGACTCTGCCCGTTTCGGCCGGGCCCACCCACTCGGGGAGCTACAACGGAACCATCGAGATCGCGGCAGGCGGCCAGATCACACAGGTTCCCGTCGCCTACACGGCAACCGTACCTGCCACCGGTGAGTATGACCTCGCGTCCAATCCAATCAATCTCGCCTTCGCCGTTCTCGAGAGCCTCACCCCGGCGGCGAAGTCTCTGGCCATCACCCTACCCTCCTGGGCCCCGGCAGGCCCCCTCCAGTACGCGGTGAACTACAACGGCGGCCCCGCGGACTGGCTCAGCCTCGCCCGCACCGCCAGCGGCCTGAACGTGGTCGCCTCCGCAGGCTCGCTCTCAGCAGGCACCTACTCCGCCTCGGTGATCCTCTCGGCTCCTGGCACCACCTTGTCCGTGCCCGTGTCCTTCACTGTTAGCCCCGGGCTCGTGACCTCCCCCTCCAGCTTCACCTTCCAGACCTACGAGCATGCTCCGGCCCCTGCCCAGGCGCTCTCATACATCACCCAGAGCTGGCCCAATGGGACCGACATCCAGATCACGGTGGAGTACGCCGCCAGTGCCTCCGGCTGGCTGGCTGCCACCCGCACCGCATCCGGCCTGAACATAACGGCTTCCGCCGCCGCCCTCGCCCAGGGGAGCTATGCAGCCACCCTGGTGCTCACGCCCCCCGCGCCCGGGTCCGCCGTGCGAATCCCCGTGTCCCTGATCGTAGATTCCGCCCTGCTGCAGCCTTCCAACCGAGCCTTCGTAGCCGATTCCGAGGCCACCGTCGCCACCCTCACGGGATCCGATACGATCCATCTGGCCGGTGGGCCCTCGGCCACCTGGACAGCTACCACGGCCACGCCCTGGATCCATCTGACCCGGGCCACGGGCGACACGGGCACCGCCCTCACCTACACCGTGGACCTGGTGGCCCTTGCGGACCTGCCCAACTTCAGCGATCAGGCAGGCTCCATCACCGTCTCCGTCCCCTCGACGCCCATCACCCCCGTCTCCTTCAACGTCACCCTCCGGAAGGCGTTCCCTGAAGTGACCTCCCTGGGGCCCGATCTCCTGGTGACCGGCCAGGCTAGCGCCCTCACCCTGCGCGGCAAGGGCTTCAGCGCTCTGGCGGATGCCGCCGCCCGGCTGAGCACCCCAGGCATGACCCCTAGCGCGGTCCATGTGCTCGGTGACACGGAGCTCACCCTCCAGGTGACCCCCGCAACGGCGGCCACAATACCCATCGGCTTCACCAATGCCCTCGGCTTGGATCCGGCCGCGTCAACACTCCGGGTGATCACCCCTCAAACCTACAGCTACGCTGCCATCCCCACGAACGGCAACAAGCGCGCCATCGCGTTCGACGCCCAGCGGCAAGCCGTATACGCCGCCAACGTGGATGGGGAGACTCTCGTCCGCTTCCGGTATCAGGCCTCCACTTGGAATGTGGACGCGGTCTCGGTCCCCTCCATTCTGGACGCCGGCATGGCCCCGGGTGGAACTTCCATCGTGGTCACGGCCACGCCCGGCCGCCTGCGCCTGTTGAGCCCGGATGATCTCTCCACCCAATTCACCCTGGATTACCCCGCAGGATTCCCCCGGAACTTCACCTACCAGAGTGAGGGGATCGCCCCCATGAACGATGGCCGGTCCTGGCTGCCCACCGGGAGCTTCGTGGGCCAGCTGTCCTATTTCGACCACCGGACCCGGACGATCCAGCCCCGCACCCCGCAACCCGAACTCCCCACCGACTTTTACTATGGTCCCTGGATGGCTTCCTCAAGGGACGGCAGCCGGTTGGTCGTCGTCCAGACGGCGAGCAATTCCGGCCCCCCAATGCTCTTCATGGATGCCTCCGACGACCTCCTCCAGGCCTCGAGCCGCCAGCCCACCTTTGCCACTTGGCTGAAGCTCTCCGACAACGGGAACCGTCTCCTCCTCGACTTCCGTGAGGTACGGGACCGGAACTGGGGTCTCATCGGTTACCTGACGCTCCCAGACTCCAGCTACTTCCCAGTGGCCCAGGCTGTTTCACCCGACGGCCGGCGCGCCTACCTCCTGGCCTACAAGGCCGGCGTGATGGGCTCCTGGCCCACTACCGAGGTGCCCCGCCTCTTCGTCTTCGACACGAGCACCATGTCCCCCGTGAGCACGGACCTCCCCGTGCTGGGCCAGTTCGACGTCGCAGATTACCCCACGTGCCGGACTTCGGATTGCGATTACCGACCGAAGTCGACCATCAGCCCCGATGGCACGACCCTGTTCTTCATCGGCAGCGTGAATTTGGTTGTCGTGCCCATCCCCGAGGAATTCCGCTGAACCGGGGCGGACTACCCACCTGAACCGACCCCTCGGCGAGCTGGAGTTTCAGCTCTCTGTGGGGTCCTCCATGTCACCCTGAAGGATCTCCCAGGCTCCCCATGTCCCATGACTTCCCCCGGGCCAACCTGCTCACGCTGACCGCCGCACTCCTGCTCGCCGGGGGCTTAGGGGCCGGAGCCGTTTTGTGGATTCAACGCACCAAGGCCCCGGTTCCCGCCCCCCTCCAGGCACCGGTGCCCTCGCGCGAGCAACCCGTGGCACCAGCAGTGACCGTGCTACCTCCGGCGCCGACGCCGCCCCCCGCCTCCCTGGAGGACGTCATCGCGAAGGCCATCCCTTCGGTGGTGCTCGTGGAAACCCCCCAGGGCCGTGGCAGCGCCTTCTTCGTGTCCAAGGACCGGCTCATCACGAACGTGCACGTGGTGGGCGGCAGCTCCTGGGTGACGCTGAAACTGCAGGATGGACGCACCCTCACGGCCACGGTGGCTGTGAAGGCCCCCGATTACGACGTCGCCATCCTCCAGGCTTCGGGTACCGCAGAGAACCAGCCCTTCCTCCGCCTGGGATCGGCCCTGCAGGCCCGCCCCGGCCAGGAGGCCGTGGCCATCGGCAGCCCCTTGGGGGTGTTCCAGAACTCCGTCACCCGGGGCATCATCAGCGGCCTCCGCCAGATGGGTCCCGTGGTGGTGCTGCAGACCGACGCGGCCCTGAATCCCGGCAACAGTGGCGGCCCCCTACTCGATCACGAGGGCGCCGTCATCGGCATCAACACCGCCAGCTTCCGGGGCGCTCAGGGCCTCAACTTCGCCGTGGCCGTGGACCATGCCCAGGCCATGCTCCAGGGTCGCCTGCCCGTCCTCCCCAACGTGAAGCTGGATGACCGGGAAAGCGCGAACCGCCGCCTACCCACGCCCTCCACGGCCACGGAGGACGACCGCATGCGGGAACAGGCCACCGAGGTCTACGAGGGTCAAGTGGCCGCGGTGGCTCGGGCCGCCGACCAACTGGAGAGCAACTTCCAGCGCTTCCTCAACAACTACTTCCAGGGCCGGGTGGTGGGATCCTTCGAGCGGCCGATCTTCGCGTTGGCGGAGCGGGATGCCTTCCAGGGCAGCTTCGTGCGCGGCATGGAGCCTCGCCTGGTCGAATACCGCAGCAGCCTCGAGCAGCTTCGCACCCTTCTCCAGACCGCGGAGGATGAGGCCCGCAAAGCGGATGTCTACCCAGGCACCCGGCGCGAACTGAAGGCCAAGCATGGCCTCCAGCACCGGTACTGGGAACGCTAGTCATGGACCATCAAACCCTCCTTCACGACATCGCCCGGGAGACCGCGCCCGTCCTCGGCCAGGGCAAGGTGGCCGATTACATCCCCGCCCTGGCCACCGTGGATCCCCGGCGCTTCGGCTTGGCCCTCGCGACCATCGATGGCCAGGTCTACGGCACCGGCGATTGGCAGGTGCCCTTCTCCATCCAGAGCATTTCGAAAGTGTTCACGCTGGCCTTGGTGCTGGCGCGGGACGGCGAATCCCTCTGGGATCGCGTTGGCCGGGAGCCCTCGGGCAATCCCTTCAACTCCCTCGTGCAGTTGGAGTACGAGCGGGGCCTGCCCCGCAACCCCTTCATCAACGCCGGCGCCCTGGTGGTCACGGACCGTCTCCTCTCCCTCTGCGGCGATGCCACGGGCGAACTGCTCACCTTCCTGCGCGCCGAAGCCGGGGCCGACGCCGCCCGCGTGGATGAGACTGTGGCCGCCTCCGAAGCCGAGAAGGGCCACCGCAACGCCGCCCTCGCCCACTTCCTCGCCAGCCACAACCGCCTGCAGAACCCCGTGGACCCCGTGCTCCAGGCCTACTTCCGCCAATGCTCCATCGCCATGAGCTGCGAGGGCCTTGCGAAGGCAGCCCTCGTCCTCGCCAACCACGGCCTCCGCGCCGATGGCAGCCGCCTCTTCAGCCGCAGCGAAGCCAAGCGCATCAACGCCGTCATGCTCACCTGCGGCACCTACGACGCCGCCGGCGACTTCGCCTACCGCGTGGGCCTCCCCGGCAAAAGCGGCGTCGGCGGCGGCCTCCTCGCCATCCTCCCCGAACGCGGCGTCCTCTGCGCCTGGGGCCCCGCCCTGGACAGCCACGGCAACAGCGTCGCGGGCGTGGAAGCCCTGGATCGGTTCACGACAAAGACGGGCTGGTCGGTGTTTTGAAATGGGGTTTAACCGCGAATGACGCGAATTAACGCGAATCAAAAACCCAAATCTTCATTCGCGAAAATTCGCGTCATTCGCGGTTAATCCCCAAAGTCCCGGCGAGCTCCGAATTACTTGAAATACTCGACGCCCGCTTCGAACATCTTCATATCGAATTCCCCGTAAGCGTTCTTCCAGACGTTCGACGTGAAGCGCTCGGCGTGGGCCATCTTGCCGAGGACGCGGCCATCGGGGCTGGTGAGGGCTTCGATGCCGAAGGCGCTGCCGTTGGGGTTGTATTCGCTGTCCAGGGTGGGCTGGCCCGTGGGATCCACGTACTGGGTGGCCACCTGGCCGGCGGCCAGCAGCTGGCGCAGGGTGGCGTCGGGGCCCACGATGCGGCCTTCGCCGTGGGCGATGGCGACGGTGTGGGTGTCGCCCGCCTGGAGCTTGCTGAACCAAGGGCTCTTGTTCGAGGTCACCCGCGTGGTCGCCATGCGGCTGGTGTAGCGGAGGTTATTGAAGGTGAGGGTGGGACTGCCGGGATCCTGCTCGCGGATCTCGCCATAGGGCACGAGGCCCAGTTTGATGAGGGCCTGGAAGCCGTTGCAGATGCCCAGCACCAGGCCATCGCGCTTCTGCAGCAGCTCATGGACGGCGTCCTTGAGCTTGGCGTTGCGGAAGGCGGCGGCGATGAATTTTCCGCTGCCCTCGGGCTCATCGCCCGCGGAGAAGCCGCCGGGGATCATCACGATCTGGCTACGCCGGATGGCGGCGCTGAAGGCTTCGAGGCTCTCCTCCACGGCCGAGGCCGTGAGGTTGCGGAAGACCAGGGTCTCCGTTTCGGCGCCCGCCTTCCGGAAGGCTTCGGCGCAGTCGTACTCGCAATTGGTGCCCGGGAAAACGGTGAGCACGACCTTGGGCTTGGCCACCTTGATCGCAGGGGCCGGCCAGGTGCTGGCGGCCACGGGCGCGAAGGCGGGCAGCGCGGGCTGGGGTTCCGTCAAGCGGGTGGGGAAGATGGGCTCCAGGGGAGCCTCCCAGGCCTGTTCCAGCTTCATCAATTCCAGGGTGACCTTGCCGACCATCACCACGGGCTCGGCCACGGTGCGGCCCAGGCGGCGCCAGATGAGGCCCTTGAGCAGGCTGTCCAGGTTGGAGCCCGCGGGGAACTCGGCCACGAAGCTGCCGGGCTTGGGCGCGAACCAATCGCTGGCATCCATGGCCTCCAGCTCCAGGCCGAGGGCGTTGCCGAAGGCCATGACGCTGAGGGCGGGCGCGAGCCCATCCATGCCCAGGGCCTTGGCGGCCAGCACGTGGCCTTCGCGCACCAGGGCGCTCATGCGGCCATAGAGGGGGTAGAGGCTCGTCCAGTGGGGCAGTTGATCGGCGGTGCGAGGCAGCTCGAGCATCACCACGTCGCTGCCGGCCTGCTTGAACTCGCAGCTCACCACCTGATCCGCCTTCACGGTGGTGGCGGCGAAGGCCACTAGGGTGGGGGGCACGTCGATGTCCTTGAAGGTGCCGCTCATGCTGTCCTTGCCGCCAATGGCCGGAGTCTCCAAGGCCATCTCGGCATGCAAGGCGCCCAGCAGGGCCGCCGTGGGCTGGCCCCAGCGCTTGGGGTCCTGTAGAAGCTTCCCAAAGTACTCCTGCAGCGTGAAGCGCAGCAGTCGGCGGTCGGCGCCGATGGCGACGAGCTTGGCTGCGGCCTGCACATGGGCCCACACGGAACCGTGGAAGGGGCTCCAGCGGCTGATGGCGGGGAAGAAGGCGTGGCTCATGGCCGAGGCCGTGCGGGTCTCACCGCCAAGGACGGGGAACTTGGCCACCATGGTGTCGCTGGGGGTGCGGCGGCGCTTGCCGCCGTAGGGTAGCAGCACCGTGGCCGCGCCGATGGTGCTGTCGAACTTCTCGACGAGGCCGCGCTGGGAGCAGCTGTTGAGGTCCTGAAGCGAAGCCGTCCAGGCGGCGGCGAGATCACCGTCCACGGCCTTGGTGGCGAAGGGCGTGGTGGCCGCGGGGGCCGTGATGCGTGCGGTGGCCGTCTGTGGCGCGCCATTGCTGTCCAGGAATTCCCGGGAGAGGTTCACGAGGGTCTCGCCGCGCCAGGTCATGCGCAGGCGCTTCTCTTCGGTGACCGTGGCCACCACGGTGGCTTCCAGGTTCTCGGCGTCGGCGAAGCGGAGTACGGCGTCCACGTCGGCGGCGGCCACCACCACGGCCATGCGCTCCTGGCTCTCGGCGATGGCGAGTTCGGTGCCGTTGAGGCCGTCGTATTTCTTGGGTACCACGTCGAGGTTAATGTCGAGGCCGTCGGCCAGCTCACCGATGGCCACGCTCACGCCGCCGGCGCCGAAATCGTTGCACTTCTTCACGAGGTGGCAGAAGTCGGGGTTGCGGAAGAGGCGCTGGAGCTTGCGCTCCATGGGGGCATCGCCCTTCTGGACTTCGGCGCCGCTCTTCTCAAGGCTATCTTCGGTGTGGGACTTGGAGCTGCCCGTGGCGCCACCGACGCCATCGCGGCCCGTGCGGCCACCCACGAGGATGATGATGTCGCCGGGCAGGGGCTCCTCGCGCCGCACCTGGGCGCGGGGGGCGGCACCCACCACGGCGCCGATCTCCATGCGCTTGGCCACGTAGCCGGGATCGTAGATCTCGGTGACCTGGCCCGTGGTGAGGCCAATCTGGTTGCCGTAGGAGGCGAAGCCGTTGGCGGCCTCGGTGGTGATCTTCCGCTGGGGCAGCTTGCCCGGCAGCGTGTCCTTCACGGCCTGGCGGGGATCCGCGCAGCCGGTGACGCGCATGGATTGGTAGACGTAGCTGCGGCCGCTGAGGGGATCGCGGATGGCGCCGCCCAGGCAGGTGGCCGCGCCGCCGAAGGGTTCGATCTCCGTGGGGTGGTTGTGGGTCTCGTTCTTGAACATGAACAACCACTCCTCCCGACCTCCGGGGGCGGCGGTGTTGTCCACGTCCACGATGACGGAGCAGGCGTTGATCTCGCTGCTGATCTCCTGGTCATCCAGCTTGCCCTGTTGACGCAGCACGCGAGCCGGCAGCAGGGCCATGTCCATGAGGCACTCGGGCTTCTGGGTGAGGCGGTCGCCGAAGGCCTGCTTGCGCAGGGACTGGTAGTCGGCCCAGGTGCGGGTGATGGGCTCCGTGAAGGCGCCGGGTTCCACCGTGACGCTCTGCAGGTGCGTGAGGAAGGTGGTGTGGCGGCAGTGGTCGGACCAGTAGGTGTCGAGCATTCGCAGCTCGGTTTCACTGGGATCCCGCTGCTCTTCATCGCGGAAATACTTCTGGGTGTGCTTGAGGTCGGCAAGGCTCATGGCCATGCCCAATTGGGATTGGAAGCCCAGCAGCGCCGCATCGTCGGCGGTGCGGAAGCCCGTCATCATAGGCACGTCGTCCGGGGGAGGGGCTGCGGGCGTGAGGGTGGCGGGCTTGGCGGCGGCGGCTTCACGGCTGTCCACGGGATTCACGAGGTAGGCCTTGATGCGGGCCACGTCCTCGGCGGCCACGGCGCCCTTGAGCACGAAGACCTTAGCGGCGGCCACGGCGGGGCGCTGGCCGTGCAGGAGGAGCTGAAGGCACTGGGCGGCGCTGTCGGCCCGCTGATCGTACTGGCCGGGCAGGTACTCCACGGCGAAGGAGGTCTCATCGGAAGCCAGTGGAAGGGTTTCCTCGAAGATGTCGTCCAGGGGCGCTTCGGCAAACACCGTCCAGGTGGCGGCCGTGAGGGCCGCGGGTTCCAGGCCCTGCACGTCGTACCGGATGACGAGGCGGAGGTCCTGCAGGGTGTTCACGCCCAGGTTGTCCCGGAGGTCATGGAGGATGTGCCTCGCCTCCACGGCGAATTCGGACTTCTTCTGGACGAACAGACGGCGGATCACGGCCATGGCCCCCTCAAACGGAGACCGTCGCGCCGTCGAATCACCGCGCCCCGGGCCCCCTTCCAGGGTACCCGGGGGCACCCTGCCCTGTCAGGCTCCAGGCCGCGCTCCAGCAGGCAAAATCCCCCTCGCCGACGGACTGTCAACCGCTGGGCGGACCCCACGGAACGAAGCCCCGGAGGACCGGGGCTTCGAAGTCTTCAACCTCAGCCCTTCGGGGGCGGGGGTGGCGCGGGAGGTGCGGGCGGAGCTGGCGGCGCCGCAGGGGGTGCGGGGGGCGGTGGCGGAGCCGTGCGTGGACCGGCCTTGGGCGCTTTGGGCGGTGCGGGGGGCACCGGAGGTTTGGGGGGCTTGGGTGGCGCGGGGGGCGCACAGTCCTCGTCCTCGGGTTCCAGGGATTCTTCGATCCGGTCGAGGCGGCGTTCCAGGGCCTCCTGGCGGCGCTCGTAAGCCTGCTCCTCCAGCTGAGTGGCCTCGCTGGCGAGCTTCGCCGCTTCGGCGCGGGCCAGCGCCATCTCCTGGGTGAGGCGGGCGGCCTGGGCTCCGAGGCGGTGTCGCTCGGATTCAAGGTTTCGGCTCAGGGCCTCTTCCCGGGCTTTCATGGCCTCCAGCTCCGCGCGGCGGGATTCCAATTCGGCCTTGGCCTCTTCCACCGCGGCAAGGGCCTCCTCTTCGGCCTCGCGCTTCTGCGCTTCCACGGCCCGCTTCTGTTCCTCCGCCAGCCATTGACGCACGTTGGCGTCCACGGGTTTGGAAACGCCGTTCTCTGCGTAGGATTCCTGGGCCTGGCCGTTGCGGTCGGTCCACGTCCGATATTCGCGGCGTTGGCCATCATCTTCGACGATGGTGATCGTCTGGGAATCTTGGCTGGCGGCCTTCGGAGCGGCTTGGGTTTTGGGCGTGGCCTTCGGGTTCTGCCGGGCGTCCAGGCGGGAGGCCGCGAACACGCCGCCAGCACAGATCAGGGTGAGGAGGGCGGCCCGGGCGGGAAAGCGGGGCGGCGGCTCCGGGCTGAGGAGTCGTTTGATGCGGTTCATGAGTGAACCTCCGTTGGCCGCGAGGGCCAACATGCGGGGTTGGGAGTGGAGACCCTCGAGTGTGGCGAGGGCCTCGGCCAAGGCGATGGCGTCCCCACACAGGGCCACCGCGAGATCGTCACAGGCGTGTTCGCGCTCGATGCGCACGCGGCGGCTGAGCCACCACACGCCGGGATGGAAGAACAACAGCGATTCGATGAAGGACTGCAGGCCGTTCCAGATCCAATCCAGCCGCTTCACATGGGCCATCTCATGCAGGAGCACGGCCTCCAGGTGGCTGGGCGAGAGGTTGGACAGCATGGCCAGCGGGATCCAGATGACGGGGCGCCAGGCCCGGGCGCTGCAAGGCAATCCCAAAGATTCCGTGAGGCGCACCTCAAAGGCGCGGGTGAGGCCCATTTGAGCGGCCAGCGCTTGAACGCGATCCAGCCATTCCGCCGGAAGGTCCCGATGTTCCTGGCGCAGCAGATCCCGCACCACCCACCAGCCCCCGACGAGGCGGGCCAGCATGAGGCTCAGCCCCAGGGCCCAAGCCCAGGGCAACCATTCGAGATGAAGGGCGGAGAACGAATGGGCGCTTCGAACCAGGACCTGGGGTGCGAGGACCATGGTTTCGACGCCGGGCGCCACGCCCGGAGCGGGTTGTGAGTGGAGCAGGGATCCAAAGGTCAGGGCAGGCACCAGGGCCATAAGCACCAGAAATCCCATGCCCACGGTGTGCCGCAGACTCGCCGAGGCCCGGGCCAGCACGCCCATGGCCACGGCCGCGGCCAAGGCCAGCACGGCCCCCTGCCAGAGGGCGTGGAGCAGGGTCTGGCCCAGGGCCTCGGCGGGGCTCACGGCTTGGATCCCTTGGCCTTCTTGGCCTCGGCGATCATGCGGCCGATGGCATCCAGTTCCTCGCTGGAGGCGCCTTCGCCATCGATGGCGCGCTGCACCAGCTGAAGGGCGGAGCCACCGAAGGCCCGGTGCATGAGGTCCCGCAGCAAGCTGGCCTGCACCACGGGCTCCGGGTGCAGGGCCGCATAGCGATGGCTGCGCTCCGATTCGTCGCGCGCCAGCAGGCCCTTATCCGCCATGATCGTCATCATCTTCAACACGGTCGTATACGCCGTGTCCTTGGATTGGCTGAGTGCCTCGTGCACCTCGCGCACCGTGCAAGCCCCCTGCGCCCAGAGGACGCGCAGAATGGCCAGTTCACCTTCAGTGGGACGGGGGTCGGGCACGGGGTTCTCCGATCTACTAATCAATTAGTACTACTCTATTAGGATGCGTCAAGGGCCAAATCCCAAAAAAGATCTGGGCCCTCTTTGGAGGGCCCAGATCGAAGTGAGGGGTTGGTGAATCAGAAGTGGTAGGCCACGCCAAGGGTGAAGACCGTGCTCATGGAGTAGTTGGCCTGGTACTGGCCCGAATTGGAATTGTACGTGTCGGCCTGGCGCTCATCTCCGAAGAACTGGATCCGAGCCGAGAGATCCACGTGCTTTGCGATGACGCCCCCGAGGCCGAGGGAGAAGTAGACCCGGTCCTTCTGTTGGGTGCCGGAAGAAACGTAGTAGTAAGGGGATCCCCCTTCGACCTTGTCCTCCTTCTGCAGAAAGCCCAATCCCGTCGAAAGGTAGAACCCCTCCCCGGCCTGGCGGGACGTGAACCAGTTGTAGTCGACCCCGAAAGAAGTGAGGTCCGATTCAGCCCGCAGCTCATAGCCATTCACATCGGTGGTGGTGCCTTTGAAGGAGGCCTTGTCAATGCGCGCCAGGATGGCGTGGCCGGCGCCGAATTTCACGCGCACCTGGATTCCCAGGCCCACGGTGGCGTCGCTGCCCACAGAATTGGTCATGTCCCCACCGGGGGTCGCGAGGCCTGCGGCGATGCCGAAGCTGGCGGACTGGGCGGCGGCGGGGAGGCCGGCCACCAGGAGCAGGGCAAGAAGGGACGTGCGGGAACGCATGGGAACTCCAATCGGAACCACCGGAATGCAACCGGGCTGGGTGGGAAGAATTCAGTTTCCCATCAGGCATGCCCCATCGGCAACCCGATCACCGTCACATTCAGAGGCCCACCAGGCGTGCCGCCGCCGCCTCCAACGTCGCTTCCTCCTTGGCGAAGCAGAAGCGGATCAGGGGCCGGGGGAGGGGCTGATCACAGAACGCCGACACGGGAATGGCCGCCACCCCGGCTTCCATCACCAGCCATTCGCAGAAGGCACGATCGTCCCCACCCCGGATGCGGTCAAAGGCGGCCACCTGGAAGTAGGCCCCCTTCACGGGCAGCAGGTCGAACCGCGAACCCGCCAGTAGGGCCCGGAAGCGATCCCGCTTGGCCTGGTAGAAGGCGGGCAGACCCGCCACGTGCTCGGGGTGCTCCGCCAGGACCTTGGCCAGGGCCACCTGGGCGGGGTGGAAGGTGCAGAACGTGAGGTACTGGTGGACCTTCCGGAACTCGGTGGTGAGGGCCGCCGGGGCGATGCAGGCGCCCACCTTCCAGCCCGTGCAGTGGAAGGTCTTGCCGAAGGAGCCCACGACGAAACTGCGCGCCGCCAGCTCCGGGTGCCTCAACACGCTCTGGTGGGGCTCCCCGTCGAAGGTGATGTGTTCGTAGACCTCATCCGAGAGTACGAGGATGGGCGTTTCGCGGATCAATTCGGCCAGGCGCTGCAAGTCGGCCGCCAAGAGCACGGCGCCCGTGGGGTTGTGAGGGCTGTTCACGAGGATCACCCGCGTGCGGGGGGTCATCGCCGCCTTCACGCGCTCCCAATCCACGCTGAAATCCCGGGGATCCAGGGGCACGTGCACGGGCACCCCGCCCTGCAACCGCACCGCCGGATCGTAGCTGTCGTAGCAGGGATCCAACAGAATCACCTCATCACCGGGCGAGACCACCGCCGCGAGGGCCGCGAAGAGGGCCTCGGTGCCACCGGAGGTGATGGTCACTTCCGCCTCCGCATCCACGATGCGGCCGTAATACCGGAGCGCCTTCGCCGCCACCTGCTCCCGCAGCGCCAGCAACCCCGGCATGGGCGCGTACTGATTCGCCCCGGAGGCCATGGCCTCCGTCAGCGCATCCCGCAACGCCTGGGGCCCCTCGAAATCCGGGAACCCCTGCCCCAGGTTCACGGCCCCATGCTTTGCCGCAAGCTGGCTCATCACCGTGAAAATCGTCGTGCCGAAGTGGGGGAGTTTTGACCGGAGTTCCATAGATAAAAATCTCACCACGAAGGCACCAAAAAGGCGAAGGCCACAAAAAAGAACACTTGGTGGCTTTATCTTTTTTCGTGCCTTCGTGGTGAGCTTTTTAGCACTCCGGCAGGCCGACGCTCAGGTCGATGGGCACCTCAAGCACGTTGACAGCCAGACCGCCGCGGGCGGTTTCCTTGTATTTGGCCTTCATGTCGGCGCCGGTATCGCGCATGGTGCGGATGACCTTGTCGAGGCTGACGAAGTGCTGGCCATCGCCGCGCATGGCCATGCGCGAGGCGTGGATGGCCTTCACGGAGGCCATGGCGTTGCGCTCGATGCAGGGCACCTGCACGAGGCCGCCGATGGGATCGCAGGTTAGGCCCAGGTTGTGCTCCATTCCGATCTCGGCGGCGTTTTCCACCTGCTCGGGCGTACCGCCCATGACTTCGCAGATGGCACCTGCGGCCATGGAACAGGCGCTGCCCACCTCGCCCTGGCAACCGACCTCGGCCCCGCTGATGGAGGCGTTCTCCTTGTAGAGCACCCCGATGGCGGCGGCGGTGAGCAGGAAGCGCTGCACGCCGTCGTCGTCGGCGCCGGGCACAAAGCGGCGGTAGTAGTGGAGCACCGCCGGGATGATGCCCGCGGCACCATTGGTGGGCGCGGTGACGATGCGACCGCCGGCGGCGTTCTCCTCGTTCACGGCCAAGGCGTAGAGGCTCACCCAGTCCATGGCCGTGAGGGGATCTCGCAGGCCCGCCTCAGGGTTGGCGAGGAGCTGTTGGAACAGATCCGGCGCCCGGCGCTTCACCTTCAGGCCCCCGGGCAAGATGCCCTCGGTGCGGCAGCCGCGATTGACGCAGGCCTGCATCACGTCCCAGATCTTCATGAGCCCGGCGCGGGTGTCGGCTTCGGGGCGCCAGGCGCCTTCATTGGCCAGCATCACGTCGCTGATGCGAAGGCCCTTCTCCTTGCAGATGGCCAGGAGTTCATTCCCATTGCGGAAGGGATAGGGCCGGGGCCGGTCATCCGCCTTCACGGGGTCCGTGCCCGCCGCGGCGCCTTCATCCACCACGAAGCCACCGCCCACGCTGTAGTAGTGCCTCGACCGGAGTTCGTACCCGTTCTCCCCATAGGCCACGAAGCGCAGGCCGTTGGCGTGGAAGGGGAGCGTCTTCCGCTCGAATTTCAGGTGATCCTTCTCGATGAAGGGCACCTCATGCTCGCCCAGCAGGTTCAACTTCTGACCGAAGCGCACCTCCGCCAGGTATCGCTCGACTTCCTCCACCGGCACGCTCTCGGGGGTGTGGCCCAGCAGGCCCAGGATCACCGCCTTGTCCGACCCGTGGCCCTTGCCCGTGGCCGAAAGGGACCCATACAGCTCCGATCGCACGGCGGTGACCATGGGCAGCAGCCCATCGGCCTTCAATCCCTCCAGGAACATGCGGGCGGCCCGCATGGGCCCCACCGTGTGGCTGGAGCTGGGACCGATGCCGATCTTGAAGATGTCGAAGACGCTGATGGCCATGGAGGCTCCGTGTCCGCGGGCGCAGGTGAACGGGAGCGCGCCCGCGCGCGATACATGGCGTTATTGTAGACCCTCGGTAGGCCCAATGATCGCGCGAGTTTGGGCTCAATCCACCCGGTAGTGACAGCCCCGGGATTCCGGATTGAGGAGTGCGGCTTTCACGATGAGCCGCGCGCAGATCATGGCGCTGCGCAGTTCCACCTGGGCCCGGGTGAGGGGCGTTTCCCGGTAGAAAGCTTCGATGCGGTGGAAGAGGTAGCCGAAGTCGCTGTAGGCGCGCTCCAGACGATCCCGCTTGCGGAGGATGCCCGCGTAGTTCCATAGCGTGGAGCGGATGAGGTTCCAATCCTGCTCGATGAGGAGGGGATCCACGGGTTCCCCATCCACGGGGCTCTTCCAATCCTTGAAGGGCGGCGGTTCGGGCAAGCTCCCCAATTCGGCCACCGCAGCCTCGGCGGCGCGGTAGCCCCAAAGCAGGCCTTCGAGCAGGCTCGTGGAGGCCAGGCGGTTGGCGCCGTGGAGGCCGGTGCAGGCCACTTCGCCCACGGCGTAGAGCCCGGGCAGGCTCGTGCGGCCTTCGAGGTCCACCAGCACACCGCCGCAGAAATAGTGGGCGGCGGGCACCACGGGGATGGGTTCCTCCGTGGGCTCGATGCCTTCGGCGCGGCAGGCGGCGAGGATGGCGGGGAAGCGCTCCTCCAGATCCAGCTTGGCGGCCACGGGCTTCAGATCCAGGTACACGCAGGCTTCCCGGGTGGCGCCCAGCTCCTGGAAGATGCTGCGGCTCACCACGTCGCGGGGGGCCAGTTCCATCTGGTCCGGCGCGTAGCGGCTCATGAAGCGCTCGCCCTTGCGGTTCACGAGATGGGCACCTTCGCCGCGCAGGGCCTCCGTCAGCAGCTGCCGGGGCTTCCCGGGAATGTAGAGGGCCGTGGGATGGAACTGCACGAACTCGCAGTTCACGATGCGGGCGTTGGCGCGGAAGGCTGCCGCCAGACCGTCGCCCGTGGAGCTGGGCGGGTTCGTGGTGTGCAGGAAGATGTAGCCGAGTCCACCGGTGGCGAGCACAGTGCGACCCGCGCGGCAGGCCTCCACCGATCCCGTTTCGGGATCCAGCAAGTAGGCGCCGTGCACGGTGATGGGGTCGTAGAGCCGCACGGGATCGGCGGCGTGGTGGGGGCTCGTGAGGAGGTCCACGAGGCAGAGGCCTTCGCGCACCGTGATGCGCGGGTGGGCCTTCACAGCTTCGGTCATGGCCTTCTGGATGGCCGCGCCGGTGGCGTCCTTGGCGTGGTAGATGCGGCGGGCGCTGTGGGCCGCTTCCGCCGTGGGCGCGGGCTGACCGCTGGCGTTGAGGTCGAAGGAGACGCCCAGCCGTTCCCAGAGGAAGCTGCGGCAGAGCTTGGGGCCCTGCTCGGCCAGGAGTTGCACCGCTTCGGGACGGCAAAGGCCGGCACCCGCCGCGAGGATGTCCGAGGCCAACAGCGCGGGGCTGTCGCCCTCGTCCTCGCCGGGCAGGCCGATGATGCCGCCTTGGGCCCATGCGGTGTTGCTCTCGCCCAAGGGATCCTTGCTCACCAAGGTGACGTTGACGCCCAGGTCCGCCGCCTGCAGGGCCGCCGTGCAGCCCGCGATGCCGCCGCCCAGGACGAGGATGTCCGTATCACGTCGCATCAGAGCTCCAGGGTCCAGAAGGGTCGATCCAGGGCCCAGAGGGGGGCCAGGTCCGCGCCTTCATCCTGCACCAAAGCGAGTCGGGTGCGGGTCACGGCCACCGCCAAGCTGGCGTCCAGGGGCCCCCAAGGCGTAGCGAGGTGGCCATCCTCGGGCAGCTTGGCCAAAGCCTCCTCCCACACCGCGTGCATTCCCGCGACGTTGTGGAGCTGCAGGTGGTGGTAGCCCGCCGTGAGGAGGATGAGTCCCTGCAGGCCCTGTTTGAGAGCGCCCGTGGCTTCGAGCCAAAGGGGTTCCAGCGCATCGTGGCACTCGTGGAAGAGCGCGTGATTGAAGAGGCTCACCCCGGAAGCGAAGAGGTAGCGCTCGCCCATGGGCAGCGGCGTCAGGGCCGCCAGTTGCCAGCCGCAGCGGAGGGAGACCAGGGGACCGAAGGCGCCCCACGTCGCGGAAGGACGCCAGCCCGTGGCGCCCGCTTCGGCGGTATCAGGATGCGACGGCTGGTGGGCGGCCCAGGCGGCGGCAGGATCCTCCACCCCCACGGCGCACAGCATGCGGGCCGTGTGATTGAAGAGTTCCGTTTCGGGCAGGCCTTCAGGATGCAGCTGGCGCAGCCGTGGCGCGCCGAGCACCGTGGGCCAGGCGAGGTCCGCCCGGCGCTCAGGATGTTCAAGCGCCGCTTCCAGCCGGGCCCGGAGGAAGCGCTGGACTTCCAGGGGCAGCACGGGCTGGCGCTGCCAGAAAGGGGTATCGATGTGTCCGTTCCCGCACTCGCTCATCCCAGTACCACCATGCGAAGCTCCATGCCGCCGAAGGTGTTGGGGCTCAGGCCCTCCAGCTTGATCCCCTCCAGCTTGGCCTTGGCCACCTTCTTCGGGTCGCCTTCGCCATGCTCCAGGATCCAGCGGGCGAGCTTGCCCCGGTAGAGCTTGGACCAGTGGCTGATGGTCTTGCCGCGGCCATCCACGATCTCCGCCGTATGCCGAGGGCGGTCCCAGCCCTTGAGGAAGTCGCCGTGGTCGTTGGGCAGCAGGGCCCACACCTCCCCTTGGGGGAGCTTCTCCAGCAAGGGCGGCAGCGCTTTCTGCCAATGGGCCTTGAGGCCCGCGATCCCCGTAAGTTTGAGTTTGTAGGGCGGCACGGGTTCATCCCCCCGCACCAGGCCCCGCAGGTTGGAGAGCACGTAGACCTGCTTCCACACCGCCTTGGGCAAGGTCGCGGCGTCGAGCGCGCCGAAGGCCACACCGGTGTAGCGCTGCAGGGCGGGCAGTTGCGGTACGGGGCCGTGCAGGGCAAGGGCCTCGGCCTTGGCCTTCTCAAGCATGGCTTCCTTCACATCGAAGGCCTTGCGCTGGGCGGCCTCGGGCGCGTGCACCACCAACTCGTGGAGCTTCTCCCGCACCCACCGCTGGGCGGGGGTTTCCGCCATCACGCCAGGCTTGCCGCCGGGGGCCTTGTCTTCGGAGGGAGCGAGGAGGATGAGGGGCTTCACGGGGCGATCGGTTCCAGCCCACCAGAATAGCGATGGCGGGCCTCCGCGTCCTTCACCCAGCTCTCCAGGGGCACCAGCTCAAGGCCGCGCAAGATGCGCCGCAGGCGGGAACCGTAGCCTCCCAAGCCCGCCTTGTGCACGAACGCATGGCCCCAGGGCACCTCCGGCAGGGGCGGCTGGCCTTCATCCAGCTCCCAAGGATGGAGGACGAGGGGCGTGCCCGCGTCGGCTTCCGCCAGGCGGTGCATCAGGGTCCGGGTGAAGTTCACGGGCAGGCTCCGCAGCCCCCAGCCCCACAGGGGCATGGGCCCGAACACCGGCGGAGGCAGTTCCCAGAGGCCATTGGGGAAACGATGGGGGCGGTGGGGCCAGGCGGGATCGCCCAACACCTTCAACGGGGCTCGGCTCGCATCGAAGGTGAAGCCCAACTCTGGCAGATCCTCCCACCAGGTTTCCGCGGCCCCTCGCAGGCTCCACTCCGCGGCCCGATAGCCCAGCACGGGCTGGCCGCTCAGGTCCTGCAGGTAGGCCCGAGCCTCGGTGAGGTTCCGGCGCCACGTCTCCCGGGAAAGCTCGAAGGCGCGGGCATGGGTGAACCCGTGGACGCTGATGGCGTGGCCGGCCTCGGCGATGCGCTTGACCAACTCCGGGTGGCGCTTGGCTTGATCTGCAAGACAGAACCAGGTCGCCTTGCCGCCGAGATCCGAACACAACTCCAAGGTCAGGTCTGTGGCGCGGGCGAGGCGATCTTCGAAGGCCTCGTGACGCTCAAAACCGGGTAGGCAGAGTTGATACCAGTCCTCCCAGTCGATGCTCAGGGGTAATCGGGAGAAGGAGCTGGTCACAGAGGGCACAGAATCACACAGAGGGCGCAGAGGAAAAACCGTTGAGGTAGCGGCGGATCCCGCGCTTGGCGACTGGCATCATTTTGAAGTTGATAAGCAAGCCCACTGGTTTCTGCGCGAAGCGAAGGTAGCTCAGAACTTGTGCCTCGAATTCAGGGCTGAAGGTGTCAGCCACCTTCAGCTCCACCACCACTAGGTCATCTACCAGAAGATCCAGCCGCAGGGCCAAAGGGATCTCGAACCCTTTGTATTCGATTCCCATTGAAACTTGGCGTTCTACGCAATGCCCACGAAGCGAAAGCTCATGTGCTAGGCAGGCCTCATAGGCAGATTCCAGAAGCCCAGGTCCAAGCAACCGTTGAACCTCGATCGCGGCCGAAACGATTGACCCTGTAATGCCGGAATAAGGTCCATCCGCAACCGGTTCCTCAGTGCCCACTTTGGCTTTCCCCTGTGTCCTCTGTGTGATTCTGCGCCCTCTGTGACCAGCGGCTTTTAGGTGAAGTTCCGCTCACTCAAGGTGATGAACTCCAGTGCGAAGTCATCCAACTCCACCTGCCAGTTCTTCAACTGGCCCTGGAAGAAGTTGTAGGCCATGAGCGCGGGGATGGCGGCGATAAGGCCCACCGCCGTGGCGATGAGGCTTTCGGCGATGCCGGGGGCCACGGTGGCCAGGTTGGCGTTGCCAGTGGCGCCGATGCCCTTGAAAGCGACGATGATGCCCCACACGGTGCCGAGCAGCCCCACGAAGGGGCTCACGCTGGCGATGGTGGCGAGGATGCCCAGGGAGCGTTCCATACGGCCCATCTCCACCACGGAGGCCCGCTGGAGGCTGCGCTCCACGGCTTCCATGCTCTTGAGATGGGCCTTGCCATCCTGGGGGGCGCGGAGTTGGTAGGTGACTTCGGAGTAGCCGGCCACGAAGAGGCCCAGAAGCGGACTCGCGGCCCAAGTCTCGGCCTGGTGGCGCAGGTCCCGCCAGTCCGTGGCCTTCTTGAAGGCGAGGCGGAACTGATCGGACATGGAACGGCAGCGGGTGAGCAGCAGGGCCTTGCGCACGATCACCACCCAGCTCGAAAGGGAGAAGACCACCAGCAGGCCCATGACGGCCTTGGAGACGGGGCTGGCGTGGAGGACCGCCTCCCACAGGTTCAGTTCCGACCCCGCCAGGGCGAGCGTCAAGGGCATGAGGCCTCCAATTGGATACTCAATGATAGCAAGGCTCGTGATCGGAGCCGTCCAGGCTAAACTGAGGGCTTGTCTTTGGAGTCTGAATGAAGGTGCTGGTCATCGGTTCCGGATACGTGGGCCTTGTGGCGGCCGCCTGTTTCGCCGAGGGCGGCAACGAGGTGCTGGGCGTGGACGTGGACGCCGCCAAGGTGGCCCGGTTGCGCAAGGGCGAAAGCCCCATCTTCGAGCCGGGTCTGGACGACCTCTTCCGCAAGCACCTGGCCTCGGGCCGGCTGAAATTCACCACCGACCTGAAGGAGGGCATCGCCGACGCCGACGCCGCCTTCATCTGCGTGGGCACCCCCCAGAGCGAGGATGGCAGCGCCGACTTGCGCTTCGTTCTGGCCGTGGGGTCCCAGCTGGGCCAGGCCATGACCCTCCGCCCCGACGCTGCCAAGCCCCTCGTCATCGTGGACAAGAGCACCGTGCCCGTGGGCACCGCGGCCCGGGTGCACGCCGAGGTGGCCGCTCAAACCGCGAAGGCCTTCGAGGTAGTCAGCAACCCCGAGTTCCTGCGTGAAGGTAGCGCCATCGAGGACTTCCTCAAGCCGGATCGCGTGGTCGTCGGCTGCCGTACGGATCACGCCGAGGCCGTGATGAAGTCGCTCTACGCGCCCTTCCTGGAAGCTTCCAAGGGCAAGTGGTTCCGCATGGATCCCGCGTCCGCCGAACTCACCAAGTACGCAGCCAACGCCATGCTGGCCCTGCGCATCAGCTTCATCAACGAGATCGCCAACCTGGCTGAGGCCGTGGGCGCCGACGTGGACCATGTGAAGGTGGCCATCGGCGCGGATCACCGCATCGGGCCGGCCTTCCTGAATCCCGGCCCCGGCTTCGGCGGCTCGTGCTTCCCCAAGGATCTCCAAGCCCTCCTCAAGACGGGCCGGGAGCACAACCAGCCCATGCTCACCCTCTCCGCCACGGTGGAGGTGAACCGCCACCAGAAGCAGGTGCTGTTGCGCAAGCTCAAGGCCCACTTCGGCGTGAAGGCCGGCATGCCCGCGCCCTTGAAGGGCAAGCGCTTCGCCCTGTGGGGCCTGGCCTTCAAGGCCAACACCGATGACATTCGCGAGAGCATGGCCCTGGAACTCATCGAGGGCCTGCGCCAGTTGGGCGCCGATGTGGTGGCCCACGACTACGCCGCCATGGAGGCCGTGAAGGCCAAGGTGGGGGACAAGTGCACCTTCGCCGAGAGCCCCGAGGCCGCGGCCCAGGGCGTGGATGCCGTGCTGGTGGCCACCGAGTGGCCCCAGTACAAAGCCGTCGATTTGGGTGCCCTGGGCGTGAAGGCCAAGGTCATGTTCGATGGCCGGAACCTCTTCCGCCCCGAAGCCATGCGCGAACAGGGCTGGATCTATCACAGCCTGGGCCGGGAAACCGCCACCCCCGGCAAGTAGCCTCAATTCGGCCCCCCGCCCGCGCAATTCGGCGCCCACGCGGCGCAAATGGGCGGCGGGGCGCGGGCGGACCGATGGGGGGAGGCACCTTGGTGGCAGGTTCCGATGAACCTCGCACCCAAGGAGATCCCCATGAAAACCCTAATCCTGGCGGCCCTGTCCGTCCCCGCCGTGGTGACTTCCATCCATGGCGGCCACCACGCCAACCATGGCGGCATGCTGGCCCATCTCCACGCGGTGATCGGCCAGCGGCTGGACCTCAGCGCCGACCAGAAGGAGGCCATCCATAAGATCATCCAAGCCCGCCATGGGGCCCTGCACACCAAGGGCAAGGCCGCCTTCGAAGCCCGGGCCGACGTCATCCAGGCCCTGGCCGATGCCCAGACCACCGAAGGGCAGATCCGGAACCTGGAGACCCTGGCTTCCAACGCCAACCTGGCCCTGGATCTGGAAGTGAATCAGACCTTCCGCGACATCGCCCCCATGCTCAGCGATGCCCAGCGGGTGAAGGCCAAGCAACTGATGGTCGAGTTCCGGGCCCACGTGGAAGGGTTCTTCGCCGCAGCTCACGGCCCCGCCCCCAAGCCCTGAGGAACCCAGCCGGGAGAGGCTCCAGGCTGGAGCCTCTCCCGCTACCCTGAATCCCCATGCAGCGCGACGAACTCCTCCGATCCCTCAAACCCAGGCTCCAGCCGAATCGGTGGGGGTTTCTGGCGGTGTTCCTCCTGCTCCTCGCCTTCGTGCGAATCGTGCTCGGCGATACGCCCTCCCCCCAGGAGTGGCCTCACTTCCTTCGGGGCTTCTTCCTGATCCTCGGCATGGTGGTGCTGGCACCGATGCCCTGGCAGTGGACGGGGGATGCCCGCCGCATGGCGCCGCTGTGGCGGGGATTCCTGCAGTCCCTGCTGTGGAACGCCCTCTGGTTGGGGCTGCTTCTGCACCTCTACGGAACGTCCCACCGGTTCAGCACCATCACCTTGCCGCCCCCCAGGGATCCGGCGTTGATGGCCTTCTTCCGGCACCTCCACCATCAGTCGGGCCTCCCCACCTTCGCGCTCCCACTGGTGGGGCTGGCTCCCGTCTCGATGTTGCTGGGCTGGATCATCGCCACGCTGCAGGCGGCGGAGGCGGATCGGGCCGAAGCCGTCACGGCACGCCATGCGCTGGAAGCCACGGCACGCCAAGCCCAGGAACAGGCCCTGAAGGCCCAACTGGACCCCCACGTGCTCTACAACGCCCTGAGCGGCATTTCCGAATTGATCCACGAAGATCCGCACCGGGCTGAAGAAGCCGTCGTGAGCCTGGGGGAGCTGTACCGAAAGCTCACCGTGTTCGGAGCCCGGGAGAGCGTGCCCCTGGATGAGGAACGTGATCTGGTGGCCGATTACCTGGCCGTGGAGCAGGTGCGGTTGGGCCCGCGCTTGAAGGTGATCTGGGACTGGCCCGAAGCCTTGGGCCAGCGGCAGATCCCCCCCCTCCTCCTGCAACCCCTCGTCGAGAACGCGCTGAAACACGGGTTGGCCCTTCGCAAACAAGGGGGGACCGTGAGCATCGCCGTGGCGGAAGCCGGCCGGGGCCTGCGCTTCACTGTGACCAACGATGGCGATCCCCTCGATCCCGCGTGGCGCGCCGGAACCGGGCTTTCGAACCTGGCCGCGCGCCTCCGCCTCCTGGGCGAGGGTTCTCGGGTCTTCCTCCGGTCCGAAGGGGGCCAAACTCTTGCGGAACTCTTCCTCCGCCCCGGGGAGACCCCATGAACCTCGCCGCCCCCTTGCGCGTGGCCGTGGCGGAAGACGAGCCCCTCAACCTCAAGCGCCTCGTCCGCATGTTGAAGGAGGCCGGCTGCGAAGTCGTGGCCACCTTCGAGGATGGCGATTCTATGCTCGCCTGGGCGCGGCAGCAGCCCCCCATCGATGCCCTATTCCTCGACATCCGAATGCCCGGAGCCAGTGGACTGGAAATCCTGAAAACCCTGGATCACCCTCCCGCCGTCGTCTTTGTCACGGCCCACCCCGAGCACGCGGTGGAGGCCTTCGATGAGGCCGCAGCGGACTACCTGCTGAAGCCCTTCACCTCGAAGCGCCTGGAGAAATGTCTGGGCCGCCTCAAGGCCCGGCTCGCCGAGGCGCGCACGCCCCTCGCGCCAGCGGCCACCCGGCCCCGCTTTCCCGTCAAGGCTGGCGAGGGCCTCGTGTTCCTAGATCTGGCGAAGATCACCCATTTCGAGGTGGTGGATGAGGTGGTCTGGGCCCATGCGGGGGAACGGTTCCAAACCCTCTGGAACGCGCTGGCCGAGGTCGAAACCGCCTTCCCCGAGGCGGACTTGCTCCGGGTGCATCGGCACCTGCTGGTGCGCCCCGAATGCATCCAGGGCATCCGCCCCCTCTGGGGTGGGCGCCTCACGGTACGACTGCCCGGCGGGGTGGAGCTGGAGTCCAGTCGGGGCGCCACGGCCCGCTTGAAGGCCCGCCTGGGCCTGGCCTAACCCTTGGGTCTCGACCTCCTGGCGGGTATTCCGGCGGCTCCGGCCCCAAAATCCAGCCTTCCTTCAAGACGGCCGCTCCCGGGCGCGCTTAGAATGGGGGGTGGGCTAAAGCGCCCCTCACATGCCGTCCACGGAGATTCACATGGGTAATCTTGGCCTCACCGAACTGCTCCTCATCGGCCTCGTGCTGCTGCTCTTCTTCGGCCCCTCCCGCCTGCCCGAGCTCGGCAAGAGCCTCGGCAAGGGCATCCAGGAATTCAAGAAGGCCAGCAAGGAACTGACGGACTCCGTGAAGGACGACGTCACTTCCGAGAAGAAGTAACCTCGCGCGATCCAGGACGGCTCCCCACCCGGGGCCGTCCTTTCTCTGTCAGGCCGACATGGACCAGCCGGAATCCACCCCCCACCAGATGACCTTCTGGGAACACCTGAACGAGCTCCGCTTCCGCATCATGCGGGTGCTCATGGGGATCGTGGTGGCCTTCGCCGTCACCTATGCCTATCGGTTCAAGATCTGGCACTGGGCCCAGATGCCCTTCATGGAAGCCATGTCCCGCCAGCTGAAGGTCCCCATAGCTGAGTTGCAGCCATGGTCCTTCACGAGCCTCACAGAGCCCTTCTTCAGCCTGATGCGCCTGAGCCTCTGGTCCGCGGCTTTCTTGGCGGCCCCTTGGGTCTTCTACCAGTTGTGGATGTTCATTCGACCAGGTCTCCATGACCGTGAGCGCCGGTTCGCCATTCCCTTCGTGCTGGTGACCAGTTTCTGTTTCATATTCGGCTGCGCCTTTGCCTACAAATATGCCTTCGAGTTCCTGGGCGATATCCTCTTCCAGGAAGCCCGGGATGCGGGCTTGCGCGCCAACCTCCACATCGAGGATTACCTGGATCTGTTCCTGGGCACCACGCTCATGACTGGCGCCATGTTCGAGCTGCCCGTCCTGTTCTTCTTCCTCGCGAAGCTCAAGCTCATCACCGCTCAAATGATGCTGAAGTTCTGGCGTCACGCCACCGTCGCCATCGTCGTGTTCAGCGCCTTCTTCACGCCCGGCGACGTGTTGGCCACCACCGTGTTCTTCAGCGTGATCCTGCTGGGGCTCTACTTCATCAGTGTCGCGGTGGTCTGGATCGCCCAGCCCGCAAAGCCCAAGGCCGACCCCGAATAGGCCGTCGATAAAGGAAGGACGCGAATGGGCCCCCGCCCTTCGCGTCCTTCCTTTATCAAACCGTCCTAGCTGAAGTAATTCGGAAACACCCGCGCGGGATTGCCCGTGGCCAGGGCGTTCTCCGGAATGTCGGCCACGGCGAAGGCGCCGGTGGAGATCTTGGTCCTCGCCCCGATCTTGACCCTGGGGGCCACGTAGGCGTGCGTGCCCATGAAGACTTCCTCACCCAGTTCCGCGGCGCCAGACACCGAGGCGTAGGGCGAGAGCACGGCGAAGGAGGCGATCTTCGAATTGTGTCCACAGCCCGCGTGCACGTTGAGGGTGACGTGGGGTTCCAGCTCCGCGAAGGGGGCCACGAAAGCGAAGGGGCAGAGCACGGCACCCTCGCCTACGATGGCGTTGGAAGCCACGTAGGCGGTGGGATGAATCATGCTGATCAAACGGCCGCCCGAGGCCTGGATTTTCTTCACGAGCTTCGCTTTGATCGAGGGCTCACCGTTGGCCACGATGAATACTTCATCCGGAGCGGGCACCAGCACATCTTCGGGAAACAAATCCTGCATCCGATCGAGCTGGTAGCCGGACCCCTCCGGAAACGCATCCTGGACATAGGTCTGCATCTCTCCGCCGAATCCGCCTTTGCAGATGATGACGATTTTCTTCATGGTGGGCTGGCTCCGTGGGTGGGTGGTCACCCGCTAGAAGAGTCTGATTCCGAAACAACAGTGATCGTAAAAAAACTACATCACCTGCCCAAAATGATCAAACAATACCTTCCCTGCCGATGACGGCAGGCCCCCTCAGGCCCTGAGCCGGTCCCATCCCTCGAGGTAGACCTGGAAGGCAGGGTCCTCCTGGACCTTGTGCTCCACCAGGGCGCGGATGGAAGCCTCCTCGGCCTCCATCTGCTCTGGCGTCAGGTGCCCGCTCAGGGTTTGGGCCCGGAGCCACACCAGGAAGGTGGTGAGGGCGTCGAACTGGTTGTAGCGCACGATGCCTTCCACATCTCCGGCCTGCCAGAGGTCGATGACGCTGGCCCCATCCGTGCCCAGCTTGCCGGGGATGCCGCACGCCGTGGCCAGTTCGTGGAGGGTGGAGCCTGCCTTGCCGAATCCCCCCGTGGTCTCCCGGAGGTCAATGTGCTGGGCGCCATAGCGATCGAAGAAATCCGCCTTGTCCCAGCGATCCGCGCCCCGGCCCAGGCCGGGGATGGAAAGCCCGTGGGTCATGGCCCGCTGCACCAGGATGGGAAGGTCCGCTTCCCGGCTGTTGAAGCCCACGAGCTGAGGCTTCTTGTCGCCCATGGCCGTGAGGAAACGCCGGAGCAGCTCATCTTCGGCCATGGCGCCGGGGCGGTCCGGCAGAGCCATGAGCTTGTGGCTTACCTCCCCGCCCTTCACGGTGCGCACCACCGCCGCGATGGAGACGAGCCGGCAGAGGATGGTCTTCAGATAGGGACGGGGATTGACCTCTGTGGCGCCACCGTAGGCCCACATTTTCTCGAGCACTTCCTCATCCGGCATCTCCCGGGGCAGCCCCAGCACGCGCCGCCCCGTGGGGGGATCCGGCACCCATTCAGCGTCGAAGGCCCAGATGAGGTAATGAGGTGGGCGCAGCATGTCGGCCTACTTCCCCACGCCCCACTTGCCCGCGCCCCCCACGGCGGAGGCCAGCGCGGCCAGCAGGCGGAAGAGCCGATCCGGCTGGGAGAGCGCGCCCGCGCCATGCAGCCAACCGTGCACCAGGGGCCACCCCAGGAGGATCGCCAAGGCCCCGGCCGTGATGGGGAGCCAGAGGCCCACCAGAACAAAGGCACCGGCGATCATCACCCCCAGCTCCAGGCCCCAGTGGCCCACGTTGGCGAAGGTGATGGCCCCGTGGGCCGCGCGAAGGGCCGTGAAGCCCTGGAGGATGGCGGCTCCACCCACGGCGACGCGGAGGAGAAGCAGGGCCCAGCCGGTTCGATTCGATGAGGACATGGGCCCAGTTCACCACACCTGGGTGGGATTGCCCAAGGGGGCACCTGGGATTCCCCCCTGGGCCCGATCCGTGGTCTGATGACCCTCCCATGTTCGATGTAATCGCCTTCGACGCCGACGACACCCTCTGGCACTGCGAGCGGGATTTCCAGGCCGTACACGAGTCCTTCCTGGGGCTCCTATCCGCCTATCATCCCCCTGAATGGATTGAGGCCCGCCTCCTGGAGACCGAGCGCCGGAACCTGGGCACCTTCGGCTACGGCGTGAAGGGCTTCGTGCTCTCCATGATCGAAACCGCCGTGGAGCTCACCGAGGGCCGCGTCACCGGTCAGGAGATCCAACGCATCGTGGAATGGGGCAAGGGCATGATCCACGGTCCCGTGGACACCCTGCCCGGCGTGGCGGAAACCCTGGCCTCCCTGGCCAAAACCCACAAGCTCATGGTGATCACCAAGGGTGACCTCTTCGATCAGGAGAGCAAGGTGGCCCGCAGCGGCCTCGGTTCCCACTTCGCCGCCGTGGAGGTGGTGAGCGAGAAGACCGAGGCCGCCTACCGCAGTGTGCTGGCCAAGCACCGCGTGCACCCGGACCGCTTCCTCATGGTGGGCAACAGCCTCAAATCCGACATCCTCCCCGTGCGCGCCCTGGGAGCCCGGGCGGTGCACGTACCCTACCCCCTCACCTGGGCCTTGGAGCAGGTGGAGGGCGTGACGCCGGAGACCCATGGCTTTCAGGTGGTGGAAGCCATCCGCGACTTGCCGGGCTTCCTCGTCAATCTTCGCTGAGCAACCGCGGGAAAGCGAAGCCCGCCACCGCGGCGCCGAGCAGGGGCGCCACCCAGAAGAGCCAGAGCTGTTGCAGGGCCCAGCCGCCCACGAAGAGGGCCTGGCTGGTGCTGCGGGCCGGGTTCACCGAGGTGTTGGTGACGGGGATGCTGATGAGGTGGATGAGGGTGAGGCCCAGGCCGATGGCGATGGGGGCGAAGCCGGGCGCGGCCTTTTTCGAGGTGGCGCCGAGGATGATCAGGAGGAACATGAAGGTCATCACCAGCTCGCAGATGAACGCCGCGTTCAAGGTGTAGCCACCGGGGCTGTGGAGGCCGTAACCATTGGCGGCGAAGCCCCCCAGCTCGAAGCCGGGCTTGCCACTGGCGATGAGGAAGAGGATCCCGGCCCCGGCCGCGCCGCCCAGCACCTGGGCGACCCAATAGGGGAGCAGATCCTTGGCCTCGAAGCGGCCAGCCACCGTGAGGCCCAGGGTTACCGCGGGATTGAGGTGGCAGCCGCTCACGGGCCCGATGGCATAGGCCATGGTGAGCACCGTCAGGCCGAAGGCCAGGGAGACGCCGTGGAGGCCGATGCCCACGGCGGGAAAGGCCGCGGCCAACACGGCGCTGCCGCAGCCGCCGAGGACCAGCCAGAGGGTGCCCAGAAATTCCGCGCTCAATCGACGACTCATGGCCGGCTCCTTCGAGGGGTGGGTTGGGGGTGCGGCCCTACTCTATCGCTGCAGGCCCCCCTGGCAAGGCCTTCCTCACCCCTCTCGCGGAAGGGTGCGAAGGGGCGCAAGGGCCTCCTCCTCCAGGCGCAGCACCACGGATAGATACTGATCGATGCAGGCCAGCACCTCCTCCCGGGGCCCCCGCCGCCAGTCGTCGCTCCCGTAGAAGGCCTCCTGGCTGCGGGTGAGGTGGTCGGGGCTATCGAAGGCCCGCATGAGTACGAAGCCGTCGGCGTCCAAGCCGCAGGGACCGGCGTGAACCACGTCCATCCCCCAGGCCTGGAGCAGTGGCAGGCATCGCGTGGACATGAGCCCTTCGAAACGTTCCCGGGTCCCGGGCTTCAAGCGGTAGGTTCGGATCTCCACCAGCCGGATCATACGGCCGCTCCGATGGAGGGCTGCGAACCTTGACCCTCGCGGAGGAACCGCATGGTCCAGTTGGTCTCCCAGGTCGCCCCGCCATCTTCCGAGAAGGCCTGTTCCCAGTGCGCTTCGATCCCGGACACCACCGTCCAGATGAAGCGCACCCGGATGGGCCGCCCCTCAAAGCGATCCTCGCCGTAGAAGGTGCCCTGATTCCCGGTGAACCGACCCATCACGGGCGGCTGCAGCTGGAAGGAGCGATCATCCACCCAGTAGATGCTCCAGGCCTTGGCCAGCGGATCGAAGAAGCGCATCGTCAGCCCCTCCAGGGGGCGACCATCGGGAAAGTCGGCGCGCAGGCGATCCATGTTGCCGAGGCCACCCAGCACGGGCCAGGCTTCCTGGGTCGCTTGGAAAGTCTGCCAGTCCTCGCAGCCTGCCAATCGGCGGGCCAGGCGGCGGTTGTGCACCGTCCAGGTGCCGAACAGGAAGTCGAAGTCATGGCGGCCATCCTGCACGGTGGCCGGTTGGGGGGTGAGGGTTGGGGTCATGGAGCCTCCTGAGGGGATTCCCCATCCTGCGGGTTCCCTCCTGCCACCGTCCTGGCAGGACGCTTCAGGCGTGCTGGAGGGCCAGGTAATCGGCCAGCCCTTGCCCCGGCAGGGGTTCAAAGGGTTCCAGCAGCTCCACCCGTTGAATCCGATCCAAGCGGAAGGTCCGGAAATCCTGCCGCCATTCGCACCAGGCGCCGAGGTTCCAGCGGAATCCCCAGAACACCACACCCAGGGGACGGAGCACCCGCTCCGAGACCTCCCCCTCCGCGTTGGTGTAAGTCACGCGGATCTTCCGCCCCTCCCGCAGGGCCTGGCGCAGGGCCGTGAGGTGGTGGGCGTTCTCGGGGGGAACGTAGTGGTCCGGCACGAAAAAGGGCAGGTCCGCCAGGCGGCTCTGCCGGTGGGTGGGGAGCACCGCTTCCGCTTTGCGCAGCAGGGTGGTGGCCGCCCCCCGCAGCTCCGGATCCCCCCAGGCGGCCACCATGCGGGCCCCCAGGAGCAGGGCTTCGGCCTCATCCGCCGTGAACATCATCGGGGGCAGGTCGAAGCGCGGCGGCAACCGGTAGCCCACGCCCGCTTCCCCCTCGATGGGGACGCCCGAGGCCATGAGATCGGCGATGTCCCGATACAGCGTGCGCTCGCTCACCTCCAGTTCAGCCGCGAGCTTGGCGGCCGTGGTGATGCGGTCCCTGCGCAACAGTTGGACGATTTGGAAGAGTCGGTCGGCGCGGCGCATGGTCCGGGATTTTACCCAGGAACCACAGACCGGTGATGGGCTCCACAGCCCCCGGTCGGTATGCTTGGGGGTTCGGAGGATTTTCCATCCCGGCCTCCGCCCTGCGTATGGGCGAGCCCCCTCCTTTGGCCCCTTGCAACCACCCCCGTGTCTCCCCCTGCCCTCCCCTTCATCTAGAAAGGTCCTTATGAGCATCCAAAGCATCGGCGTCATCGGCGCGGGCCAGATGGGCAACGGCATCGCCCACGTGTTCGCCCAGAGCGGCTTCAGCGTCCTCATGCAGGACATCTCCGCCGAATTCGCGGCCAAGGGCGTGGCCACCATCGACAAGAACCTCCAACGGGGCGTGGACAAGGGGAAGATGACGGCCGACGAGAAGGCCGCCGTCCTGGGCCGCATCACGACCACCGTGAACCTCGAGGACCTGGCGAACTGCGACATCGTCGTGGAAGCCGCCACCGAGCGCTGGGAAGTGAAGAAGCAGCTCTTCGAGACCCTGGACCGCGTGTGCAAGCCGGGCGCCATCCTGGCCTCCAACACCAGCTCCATCTCCATCACCAAGCTGGCCGCCGTCACCAAGCGCCCCGAAGCCTTCATCGGCATGCACTTCATGAACCCCGTGCCCGTGATGCAGCTCATCGAGGTGATCCGCGGCCTCGCCACCAGCGACGCCACCTACGCCACCGTGATGGAACTCTCCACCAAGCTGGGCAAGACCCCCATCGCCTGCAACGATTTCCCCGGCTTCGTGAGCAACCGCGTGTTGCTGCCCATGATCAACGAAGCCATCTACGCGTTGTACGAGGGCGTGGCCGAGGTGGAAGCCATCGACGGCATCATGAAACTGGGCATGAATCACCCCATGGGCCCCCTCACCCTGGCGGACTTCATCGGCCTGGACACCTGCCTCTTCATCCTCAACGTGCTGCATGAGGGTCTGGGCGATCCCAAGTACCGCCCCTGCCCCTTGCTCAAGAAGCTGGTGGACGCCGGTTGGTACGGCAAAAAGAACGGCCGTGGCTTCTACGACTATCGAGGCGAGAAGCCCGTGGCTGCCGTGAAGATCGGCGGCTGATTCCCCAGCACCCTTCACACTCACTCGTGAAAAACCTTGAGGCCCGCCTTGGCGGGCCTCGCTTTTTTGAGTCGAATCGACCTTCCCAATGGTCGAAGTCCCTCGGGCCGAATGCATGTGCCGTTCGGCCATCCGTCAGTCGCATCGAACCCGAAAACCTCACGAACCAAGGGACGTGACTGGGGGTGCCGACCGCGCGGGCCGATATTGGTTTTAGCCCAAACGACGGCTCGCCGGCTATCCGGTCAGCTTTCGTCACCAGCTCGAATGTCCCCGGTCCCAAGGTTCACGCCTCGTGCTGTGAAACCTGCCCAATTCCAACAGTCCGCCCTTCCCGGGGAGGGCATCGGTGCGCCTTCACGGCGCCGAGGGTTCCCATGCGCCCGATCTACCCTGCCATCGTCCTTTCCCTCGTCCTCATCGGGTGCAGCGGAGGGTCCCCCGAAGCCTCCAAGTCCACCTCGACGTCCACGCCGACGCCGACCCCTCCCGCCACGCCCTTCATCACGGCCCCCACGTCCGCCACCGAAGGCAGCACGGGGCTGTCCGCGTCGGTGCACGCTCAGCCTGACACCACCTACCGTTGGTCCATCGACAGCGGGACCCTCACCAGCTCCTCTGAGGCGCCGACCGTCACCTTCAACGTGGGCACTACGGACACCACTCTCATCTGCTACGCGGTCAACAGCGGCGGCACCTCCACCGCTCGAACCACCGTCCGCGTCAGCAAGAAGGCCCCCACCCAACCCACGATCACCGCGCCCTCCCAGGTCACGGCGGGCGGCTCGGGCTATGCCGCCAGTATCGCGGCCCAGTCCGGCTGCACCTATGCCTGGACGGCCACTGGCGGCGCGATCCAGACCGGCCAGGGCACCACGGCCATCACCTTCTCCGCTGGCACCGGTAGCAGCCTCCAGCTTCAATGCGCGGTCAGCAACGCCGCGGGCACCGCCACGGGCTCCCAGACCATCACCGTGGTGCCGGCCCTCGCGCCGCCCACGACCCCCACCATCACCGCGCCTTCCTCCACCATCGAAGCCACCTCCGGCTACGCCGCCAGCGTCGCCGCCCAGTCCGGCTGCACCTACGCCTGGACGATCACCAATGGCACCATCCAGAGCGGCCAGGGTACCGCCGCCCTGCAGTTCAAGGCCGGTGTGGCCGGCACCCCCCTCCAGTTGGGTTGCACGGTGGCCAACGCCGCCGGTTCCGTGTCGGGCACCAAGTCCGTGACCGTGTCCCCGGCCGCTACCCCCGTGGCCGTCACGCTGACGCCCGCCCTCGTCACCCTCTCCTCAGGCATGCCCCAGGTCTTCACGGCCGCGGTATCCGGCACCACCAACACGGCGGTTACCTGGACCGTGGATGGCATCGCCGGTGGCAACTCCACCGTGGGCACCATCGGTGGCACAGGCAACTCCGTCACCTACACCGCGCCCCTGGTTTCCGGTACCCACACCATCCTGGCCAAGAGCGTCGCGGATACCACCCGCTCCGATTCCTCCACCATCACGGTGCAATCCGGCTGCGCCACCGCCCCCACCTCCACCCAAGTCCTGAACGTCCTCGACACCACCTATGGCGCCAAGGGCAACGGCGTGGCGGATGACACCGCCGCCATCCAGAAGGCCATCAACGCCGTGGCCGCCGGTGGCACCGTGTACATCCCCGATGGGACCTACATGATCAACCCCATCGCGATTCCCACCGGGGGCAACCATGGCCTCGCCCTGAAGAGCAACATGACCCTGCGCCTCTCCTCCGGCGCCGTGCTCAAGGCCACTGCCAATTCCGCGGGCACCTACGCCATCGTCATGGCTCAGAACGTCACCGGCGTGAACATCGTGGGTGGCACCATCATGGGCGACCGTGCGACGCACACCGGTACCACTGGCGAATGGGGAATGGGCATCTCCCTGATCGGCGCGCACCAGGCCGTGATCGAAGGCGTGACTGCCAAGGAATGCTGGGGTGATGGCTTCTATGTCTCCGGCGGCTCCACGGACGTGACCATGTGCAACGTGATCGCGGATCACAACCGGCGCTTGGGCATGGCCATCACCAGTGTGGATGGCATGGTGGTTCGCAACTCCACCTTCATCAACACGGCTGGCACCGCTCCCGAGGCCGGCATCGACCTCGAGCCCAACCCCGGCGAGACCGTGGCGAACCTCCTGATCACCAACTGCACCCTCAACAACAACGCCGGCAATGGCTTCGAAGGCGGCGTGCCCATCGCCAACACCGGGCTCGCCTTCCTCGTGAACGTGGTCTTCGATTCCAACACCGTGAGCGGTAATGGCGTGAACCCCGAAGATGGCCAGATCCGCAATGGCGTGCTGCTCTCCAACAGCGATGGCACCAAGATCACCAACAACCTGATCACCACCACCACGGGCCGCGGCATCCTCCTGCGCGACAAGGCCACCCACACGACCATCAGCGGCAACACGGTGACGAAGACCATCACCATCCCTGGCAACACCTTCTGGACCGGCGGCGGCATCTACCTGGGCACCTGCGCCTACAGCACCATCACCGGCAACATCGTGAAGGACAACTCCGGCTACGGCATCCAGCAGACCGCCACCGATAGCACCGTGGTCATCAGCAACAACACCGTGACCGGCAACGGCATGGTGCCCTGAACCCTAGCTTGGCCCCACGTGCCCCTGGGCAAGCCCCGCCGAACCTGGCAGGGCCCATCCAGGGGCATGCGTGTGCCTGGGGGAGCCTCAGGCCCGGTCGGGCTTCGAGATGAGATAGGGCCCCAGGGAAAGGTGGTGGAGGCCTGATCGCTTCATCACATCGATGGCATCGGCGGCGGTGGAGACGATGGGTTCGCCATGGATGTTCAGGGAGGTGTTGAGCAAGGCGCCCCGGCCCGTGCGCTTCTGGAAGCACTCCAGCAAGCGATGGTAGGAAGGGTTGGCGTCCCTGCTCACCACCTGCGGCCGGATGGTCCCATCCTCGGGATGGCAGGCGGCTTTCACTTCCGAAGTGTTCTTCGAATCGAAGCTGAGGATCATGTAGGGCGCCTCGAATCCCTTCGGATTGTGGAGGTAGCGCTCGGCCGCCTCCTCCATCACGGAGGGTGCGAAGGGCATCCAGAAATCGCGGCTCTTGATGGCCTTGTTGACGACGCGAACCACCTCGGCGCTGATGGGATCGCCCAGGATGGCCCGGTTCCCCAAGGAGCGGGCTCCGAACTCCTCCCGCCCGGCCACCCGGGCCACCACTTCGCCCTGAGCCAGCAGATCGACTACGGCCTCTTCCAGATCCTGCGGGACCTGCACCTTCCACCCCAGCTCCCGGGCCTGGTCGGCCGCGGCATCGTAGTCTTCCCGGGTCGGTTCCGGGCCGAGGTAAAGGGTCTTCAGGGGTTCGATGAGGTGGGCCTGACCCAAATCCACCATGTGCGCCCAGGCGGCGCCGATGGCGTTGGTCTCATCCCCGCAACTCGGGAACACGAAGAGGTCCGACACTTCCGGAAGCTCTCCGATGGCTTTGTTGAGCTTCACATTCATGCAGACACCGCCCGAGAGGCGGATCTTCGAGCGGCCCGTCCGCTTGAGCCACCCCCTCACCCACTCGGCGAGGAAGGCCTCGGTGAAATCCTGCAGCCCGGCACACACGTGATCGAAGCGAGTGAATTCGAGGCGCTCCCGCCAGAATTCGTAGGAGAAGAGCATGTCCGGCACACCCGGAGCCAGCTCCCAGCCCCCCTCGGTGTACTGGAAGGCCGCTTGGAAGACCTGCTTGGCCTTGTCCGCCTTGTCTCCACCCGCATAGGGGGCCATCCCCATGAGCTTGTATTCATGCTCCAGGGGCACCATGGCCATCAAGGCGGTGATCACCGACCAGAGGTTGCCGATGGAATGGGCTTCATTCACCGTCGCCAACCGCTTGAGACGGCCCCCCTCTTCGGGGATGGACACGGTGGCGCACAGGGAATCTCCCGCGCCATCGATGGTGATCACCAGCGCCTGCTCATCGGCCCCGGGCCCGAAGTAGGCCGTGGTGGCGTGGCAGCGGTGATGGTCGATGGAGAAGATGCGGTCCCGGGGAACGCCATGCCCCACCAGCACCTGGATTTGGGCCTCACGGCGCTGACGTTGGACCCTGCCCCGCAGAGGGGTATGCCGGAGGAATTGCTTCACCCGACCCATGGGCTTCAGCGCGTTCTTGTAGCTGCGGATGCGGAGGGAGCGGTCGCCTTCCTGGAGCCCGGATTCGGTGTAGGTTTCGAAGCCCCCGAAGACGTAGGCATCCACGTCCTTCCAATCCAGGCCCTCCATCTCCAGAACCTTCTGAATGGCCTTCTCGGGGAATCCCCCCTTGTTCTTGAACCGGGTGGGCCGCTCTTCCTGGAGCGCGCTGATCAGCCGCCCATCTCGGACGAGGGCGGCCGAGGCCGTGTGGCTCGCGTTGATTCCACAGATCAGCATGCGGGCTCCAGGATCCTCGGCGTTGGAAACGAGTCGTTCAGATGGGATGGTTCAAATCAGGGGGCTGCGAAAAACTGCCGATCATGGCATCCCGTTCGGCTCGGAGCAGACGGGTGGGCCGGGCGGGAACGCCCGCCACAGTCTCCCCCACGGGCACGTCGTGCGTGATCACACTTCCCGCGCCGGTCTCCGCCCGATCATTGATGCGCTTGTGGGGGAGGATCAGCGTGGACATGCCCACCAAGCATTCGTCCCCGATGGACGCGTGGCCCGCCATGCGGGTACCTGGCGAGAGCCAGCTAAATTCCCCCACCACGCAGTCATGGGCCAGGGAGCAGCAGGAACCGAGGATGGTGAACGCGCCCACTTCCAAATCGCACTGGCAGACCACGCCACCTTGGAGGAGCACCCCTTCGCCCAACCGCACACCCGATCCGATGCAGGAGAAGGGGTTGATGATGGGCGGGAACGTGATTTCCAGATTGAGGGCCTTGATCCGGGCCACGGCCTGGCGGCGGACCTTGGGATCTCCCAGAGCGATGGCCATCTGCACGGGGCCCCCATGGGCCGCGAGCCAGGTTTCGGGCGTTCCCAGAATGGGCAAGCCCTTCACCAGCTGACCCACGCGGGAGGCGTCGTCGTCCAGAAAGCCGAGCACGACTTCGCCCCGCTGCTGCGCATGGACTTCGAGGGTCGCCAGGACCTGTCGGCCCACGGTGCCCGCCCCGAGAATGACCCATTCATGCGCCGGCCCACTCATGGCTTGCCATCCTTGCGGTAGTCCGAGAATTTCTGGTTGGGATCCAACCCCGTGGAGGGCACACCGTCGGACCCCAGCACCTTGAACAAGGTGCGCCAGAGGATCCAGAGGTCGAAGGCGATGGAGGCGCGATCTACGTATTCCACGTCCAGGCGCAAGCGATCTTCCCACCCCAGCGTGTTCCGGCCGTTGATCTGGGCCAAGCCGGTGACTCCCGGCCGCACGTCCAGCCGGCGACGCTCTTCCACCGAGTAATGGGGCACGTACTCCATGAACAGCGGTCGGGGACCCACGAGGCTCATGTCGCCCCGGATCACGTTCCAGAGCTGAGGCAGCTCATCCAAGCTGGAGCGGCGGAGGAACCGGCCGAACAAGGTGATCCGCTCCGCGTCCGGCAGGGGGTCGCCCTTCTCATCGTACGCCTCGATCATGCTTCTGAACTTGAACACGGTGAAGGGCTTGGCATCCCGCCCTGCCCGTTCCTGGGTGAAGACCACCGGCGATCCCATGCGAAGCCGGATCAGGATCCACAGCACCAGGAGGACGGGCAGTAGGATGAGGCCCAGCACCAGCGCGCAGGAGAAATCCATGAGGCGCTTGAACAGGCGGTAGATCGGTCGGGTCGATGCCATGGGAGCCTCAGGCCGAAGCGGCCTCGAATACCTCGGAGAGCACGGTTTCCGCGTCCTCCATGTTCGTTTCAGTGAGCGTGGGGTGAACGAGGAACATGAGGCTGGTCTCGCCCAGCTCCTTGGCCACGGGAAGCCGCTCCGGCAATCCGAGCCCGGCTCCGGTGAAGGCCTTCTCGAGGTAGATCTCGCTGCAGCTGCCGCTGAAGCAGGGCACGCCCCGGGACGTCACCTCCTCCATAATCCGATCCCGAGACCAGCCGGCCTTGAGGCGCTCGGGGCGGATGAAGACGTAGGCCTTATAGGCGGCATGGCCGATCTCCGCGGGTGCGGGCGTGGTGCGGAGCAGCGGGAAGCGCTCGAAGAGGCGGTTCAACCGATCCAAGTTAGCCCGGCGGATCCGGGTCCACTCGGGGAGCTTGCGCAGCTGCACCCGACCGATGGCCGCTTGGAGTTCCGTCATCCGCCAATTCGTGCCGAAGGACTCATGGAGCCAGCGGAAGCCGGGCGCGTGCTGGCGGTTGTAGACGGCATTGAAGCTCTTGCCGTGATCCTTGAAGCTCCAGGCCCGTTCCCAAAGCGCCGTGTCCTGAGTGGTGAGCATGCCGCCCTCGCCACCGGTGGTGATGATCTTGTCCTGGCAGAAGGAGAAGGCGGCCATGTCGCCCATGCTGCCCACGGGGCGGCCCTTGTAGGTGGCGCCATTGGCCTGGGCGCAATCCTCGATGACCTTCAATCCATGGCGGCGGGCTAGTTCCAGGATGGGATCCATGTCGCAGGGCCAGCCCGCGAGGTGGACGGGGATGATGGCCTTCGTGTTGGGCGTGATCACCTTGGCGATGGTCTCGGCCGTGATGTTCTGGGTGACGGGATCCACGTCCGCGAGCACCGGCGTGCAGCCCCGCATTACGATGCAACTGGCCGAGGCGATGAAGGTGCGGGGCGTGGTGATGATCTCGGAGCCCGGGGGGATGTCCAGCGCGTAGATCGCGAGTTCCAACGCGGAAGTGCCGTTGCACACGGCCACCGCGTGCTTGGCCCCGGCGGCTTCGGCGTATTCCTTTTCGAACTCCCGCGTTTCCTTGCCTGTCCAGTAATTCACCTGGCCGGATTCCAGCGCCCGGGTGACGGCGGCCACTTCATCGGGGGCATAGAAAGGCCAAGGTGCGAAGGCGGTTACGGGAGTGGGCGAGGTGCGTGCTGACATGGGAGGGCTCTGCAAAAGGGTTGTGCGGAAGTGGCGCCCGAAGCAACGCCCGATCCGAGGATGCGAGGCGATTCAAACGGGGCGGCAGCCGGGAGACCGAGGGACGGGAAAGTGCGCCGATCGGCTCCAAAGACTCGTCCAGAAAATCAAGGATCTCAAGGCGAGGTCAAGTTGTTTTTCTACCATCTCTTCGAGGCACGGCTTATAATTTGGGAACACGCACGAACGGCTTGCTTCTGCCCCTGTCTGCCCCGGGTCAGCATCCCCTCGTCCACTCTTGAGAATAGGCCCCCATGGCGTCGACCGCTCCCATCGTCAGCGCGTTCCATTTCGTGACGCTGGGTCGCCAGGACATCCCCCAGATGTTGGCTCTTTTCCAGGAGGCGATCCCTCGTCCTCAGCTGGACCGGAGCACTTATACCGCGCCAGGCGTGGAGCGCTACCTCGGCCACCTGTTCGATTTCCCCAACCTGCAGCGGCACGAACAGCTGTGGGGCCTCGCCGACCCTTCGGGGACATTCGCCGCCGTGGCGCACACCCGGCGCATCGGCAACCACCTCCACCTCAACAACGCCGCCGTGCAACCGGCCCTGCAGGGCCAGGGGCTGGGCGGCCGCCTGCTGGCGCGGTGGGAGGCCATGGCCCGGGAGGCGAAGGTGGGTGGCATCTCCCTGGATGTCGCCTTGGAAAACCAGGGTGCGCTCAGGCACTACCAGCGGTTCGGCCTGGAGGAAGTCTCCTTGGCCTACGAGGGCCAACTCCTGGAATCGATCTCCGGCTATTCGAGCGACGAGGTGAGCCTGGTGGATTGGCCCGCGGCCCAGGTGAGCCTGGATGCCTTCGGTTTCGGTCGGTTCCAGCTCATATTGGAGGGCCATCCCCACTTCGTGGATGTCACCCAGGCTCGGTTCCGCGTGGGAAATTCAGACCCCCGCGTGCTCGCTGCCCTGCACCGAATCGATCCCGACCGGGCGATCTTCTTGCGCAGCCATACGCCCTTTCCGGCTGGCAAGTGGAAGCCCACCGGGGCGATCATACGCATGATCAAGGATTTTGAATGACGTTTCCGAACACCGCGCAGCCGACCTTCCTCACTCCCGAAAGCGGCGAGTGGATGGAGGCGTTGCAGAAGGTCCCCCATGACCTGTTCCACCTCCCCGGTTACCTCCAGGTGAGTGCGGCCCATGAGGGGGGATCCCCCGTCGCGGTCCACCTCGAGGCCGATGGCTGCGGCATGCTGATGCCGATCCTCCTCCGACCCTTGGAAGAATTCGGTCCGGCATTCGCAGACTGCTTCGATGCCTCTTCACCCTACGGATACCCTTCCCCCCTCTTTTGGGGTGAAGGGCACGAGGCCTTGATCCCGGGCATGCTCGAGGCCTGCTGGACCTTCCTCCGCGAACAGCGGGTGGTTGCCCTCTTTTTGCGGATGAACCCCTTCCTAGAATCCGGCATCGAGGCCCTCGCCTCCCAATCCGACCTGAGGGCCCACGGCCCCACGGTGTACCTCGACCTCACGGACCCCGAGGCCAGTTGGATGGGCATCAATGCGGCCAACCGCGGGTTCATCACCCGCACTTACAAACACGGCCACCACGTCACGCTGGATGACTGGACGACCTATGATGCCGTCATCGAAGCCTATTACGAGACCATGACCCGCCTGGAGGCCACGCCTTTCTACTTCTTCCCGAAATCCTATTTCCACGGCCTGAGGGAAGCGACGGCGCCTCACCTGCACCTCGCGACGGCCCTCTCTCCCACCGGGGAGGTCACGGGAGGCGTGCTGTTCTCGGAAGTGGGTGGCCTCATCCAGTACTTCCTCACTGGCAGCTTTGATGCCTTCCGCGAAGTCTCCCCCGCCAAAATTCTCATCGACACCTTGCGCACCTGGGGCATCCAGCATGGGCACCACACGGTGAATCTCGGCGGAGGCGTCGGCGCCAATCAGGACGGCCTCTTCACCTTCAAATCGCGATTCTCAAAGCACTTCAAAACCTTCAAGACCCTGCGAAAAATCCTGCTCCCCGAGGTCTACGCGAGCCTCACCGCGAGCCGGGGTATCTTGCCCGACCCCGATGAGGCTTTCTTCCCGGCCTACCGCAAGCCGATCTGAGCCCCTCAGGGCGCAGGGGAAGCTGGCCCCAGAGGCCGGAGACTCCGCTCCCGGAGCAGGGCCTCCCACTGATCGACGACCCGCCCCAGTTCGAAGCGGTCGAGCACCCAGCTTCGGCCAGCCTCCGCCACCCGGCGCCGATCCTCGAAACCAGCGGCCATCAGGGCGAGCATCTGCGCCGCCAGAGCTTCCGAGTCCCGCGGGGGCACGATGAAACCGGAGTGGCCGTGCTGGATCAATTCCCGCACACCGCCCACGTCCGTAGTCACCACCGGCACGCCGGCGGCCATGGCCTCCATGACGGTGTTGGGCATCCCCTCCCAGGCCGACGAGAGGACGAAGGCATCCGGGATCGACAGCAGTCGGGGCACGTCCGGGCGGGATCCCAGGAAGGTCACCACGCGGTCGAGGCCCAGCTCCTTGGCCAGGGCCTGGATGCGCTCGGAGTCCTCGCCGCCGCCGACAATGCATAACCGGAAATGCTCCGAGGCCGCTGCGCATCGCGCGGCGGCCGCAAGGAGGTTGGGGTAGTCCTTGGCGGGCCGGAGGTTGCCCACGGCCATCCACACGAAGGCTTCCCGGGAATAGCCCAACTCCTCCCGAAGCTGCCGGGTGGCCTCTGCTGAGGGTGCCTCGGAGAAAATCATCCCGTTGGAGATGACCGCCGTGCGCTCCCGGGTCAGCAACCCTTGGGAAACCATGTAGTCGATGGCCGCGTTGGAATTGGACACCGTGAGCGCCACCAAAGGTTCGGTGAACCGGTAGAACTGCTTGCGCAGGGGGGTCTTCACGAAGGCCGTGCGGATGGTGGCGATCACCCGCCGCACGCCCGCCAACCGGCCGCACACGCGCCCCATGGCATCCGCGGGGAAGTTAAAGGTGACGAGCAGGGCCGGACGCCAGGCCCGCAGTTGGCGCATCACGCGGAAGGCCATCCCGATGGGCAGCCCGCCCGGCCGCTCGGAGCAGGCCACCAAGGGAATGCCCGCGGCCGCGACCTCCTCCAGGAATTGGGTGGAAGGCAGCATGGTGAGGATCCCCACCTTCCAGCCCCGTTGCTTCAACTGGATGGCCACCCGCACCAGCTGGGTTTCGGCACCGCCCCGTTCCAGGCTCGTGGTGAAGAACACGACATCCATCATCGATCCCCCGGCGCGCAGGAAGGGGCCCCTTCCCCGCGCATCAAATCCATCAGCGCCGCCTCGGTGCGGCGCGCCAGGGTCACCACGCTGAACTCATCGCAAATGCGCGCCCGGGCAGCCCGACTCCGGCCCTCACGCGCCGCCTCCGACTCCCGCAACAGCGACAACACGCCACCGGCGAGGGCCGCATCATCGGCCACCGCCACGGCGATTCCCGTATCCCCCACGAGCAGCGCCGCATCCCCCACCTGGGTCGAGACGCAGGGCACTCCACAGGCCATGGCTTCACCGAGGACGTTGGGGAACCCCTCATCCCGGGAGGAGAGCACGAGCACCGAGAGGGCGTTGTACACGGCGGCCATCTCCCCGCTCGCACCCGCCCAGTGGATCCGGCCCGAGAGGTCCAATGTCGCCGCGAACGCCTTCAGGGGCTCCAGGTCCGCGGGTGAACCGCCGCCCACGCTGACGAAACGGGCTTCGCTCCGCGCCGCCGCAATCCGCTGGGCCGCCCGCAGGAAGGTGGGGTGATCCTTCACCGGGGAAATGCGCCCCACGATGCCGATGATCGGTGCCCCCTCGGGCAGGCCCCAACGGGCCCGCTGGCGGGCCCCCAGGGCGGCGTCTGGCTCGAAGCGCGCCACATCGAACCCGTTGGGGATCACCACGGCGCGCCGTCCCCGGATCCCCATCGCTTCATGGTTTTGCAGGCCGGCCCGCGAATTGAAGATGATGAGATCCACGAACCGTGACAGGACGGCATGCAGCCTCATCAGGGCCCGCGACATCCAACCCAGGCCTTGGAGATCCCGGCTGGTGCGGCGGATGCCCCAGACCACCCGTTTCCCGAGGAGGCGCCCGATCAATAGCACCGGGAGATTGCCGTCCATGTAGCCGTGCAGCAGGGCTGGATCCACCCGCCGCGTGAGCGCGAGCAGGCGGGGCAGCGCCTGCAGGTAACCCAGGGCCCCGCGCCGCTTGTGGAGCTGGTGGAACGTGACGTGAGAGAGCCCGGCGATCTCCGGGCTCAAATCCACGCCCCCCACGGCTTCCGCGCCATAGAACACCGCCACGTGCAGCTCGAACCGCTCCGGATCCATGTTGCGCACCAGCTCGCAAAGCTGCCGCTCCGCCCCGTGGGGAACGAGGGAGGGGATGAGGAAGAGGATCCTGGTGCGGGATGTCATGGGCGAGGGCGCCTCGGGCGGAATGCGGGGGGGCTTGGGGCCCTGTCGAGGCGGTTCTTAATCAAGCCGATCCCGGGTGAGGCGACGGAGGAAGGGGACGGCATGGCGGACGAAGCGGATCATCCCGTCCACGGGATTCCTCACCCGATTGCCTTTGGCGATGGCCTGGGGAAGGGAGATCATCCGCGACGAGAGCAGCGAGAGGCGCCGCTCGAAATCGATCATCTCCGGGGGGGTGAGATCCGGATGATGGCAGCAAGTCCACACGCCGAAGGGGAGCGGCCGCATGGTCGCGAACTGCTGGGGCACCCAGGTGTTTCCGTCCGGATCCCGGTAGGGCCAGGCGGCAAACCCATCACTGATGATGCGGATGCCCAGGGACTTGAGCGCGGCGACAGTCACCAGATCGAAGGAGTGGGAGGGCGCCACCCAGGCGTCGATCCGCACACCCTCCCGCTCGAAGATCTCCAGGCCGCGCCGGAGTTTCTCCTGCTGGGCTTCCAAGGACAGCCCCGCGAATTCACTTTGCTGGTTGAGGTTCAGCAACCCGGGGTTGGTGTTCACGTAGAGGTGCTGGTAGCCGTGCAGGCCGATGGACCAGCCCCTTGCCTGCCAGGCCCTCACCCGGTCCCAGAATTCCGGATGGGGCGGATCGACCATGAGCTTCGGATCTTGGTTGTCCGGCACCACCGCGAGGATGGGCTTGATCTCGTATTTGAGGAAGAGCGCCTCCATCTGTTCCCAGATGGCCCAGTCCATGGTGGGGCAGATATCGTCCACGCGAACGAGGTAGCGCCCCCCAGCTCCCAGGACCTTCCACAGCAGGCTCTTGGGTCGATGGAGGGATGCTGGCGTTTCCAGCAGGGAAAGGAGGCTGTTTTCGGTGCGCTGCACGAGGGCCTCGAGGCTGAACGTGCCGCTGACCCTCTGTCTGGAGGCGAGTGCCCGCTGAGATCTCTCCGTTTCGGATTCCCGCAGCAGTGTGGCGGCGGCCTTGGCCAGGGCTTCGTCATCCCCGATGTCCGCCGTGAAACCGGTGTTGCCCAAGAGCACCGCCGCGTCGCCCACCCTCGTCGCCACGCAGGGAACCCCGCAGGCCATGGCCTCGCCCAGGGCGTTGGGAAAGCCCTCATCCGAGGAGGAGAGGATCAGGAGGTTCAATGCGTTGTAGGCCGCGGCCATGTCGGCGCAGGTCCCTGGAAATAGAACCTTGTCGCCGATGCCCAGGGCTTGGGCTTGCCCCTTGAGGGCCTCCACATAGGCTGCCGGGCCGCCGCCGATGCAGATGAAACGGGCCTCCGGCCACTCCGCGCTCAGGCGCGCGGCCGTCCGGATGAAGGTCGGATGATCCTTCACGGGATTCATGCGTCCCACCACGCCGATCAGCGGCACCTGTTCGGAGATGCCCCAGGCCCGGCGTTGCTCCACCCCCTTGGCGGGATTCACGTGGAATCGCTCCACGTCGAAGCCGTTGGGCACGACCTCGGCGCGGTGGGGTTTCATGCCCATGGCTTCGTGGTTGGCCCGGCCAGCCTCGGAGTTGAAGATGATCAGATCCACGAAACGTGAGCCCCGGATGAGCCACTTCTGCATCCGCCGGGCCCGCTCGTTCAGCGAGGATTGGTGGCTGCTCGTGCGCCGGATGCCCCAGACCACCTTGGCTCCCAGCAACTTGCCCATGAGCAGCGCCAAGGGATTGCCGTCGGAATACCCGTGGATCACCTGGGGCCGGATCCGCCGGGCCAGCTTGAACAGGCGCGGAATCGCCGTGAGAAATCCGGTCAGCCCCTTCTTCTTGTGAAGGCTATAGAGCTTCACGCCCGGGTGGGCCTCCACCATGGGCCAGAACTTTCCGTCGTTGTGATAGCCGGGATCGTAGTACACCGCGAGGTGCACCTCGAAGCGATCGGTATCCATGTGCCGAACCAGCTCGCTGAGCTGGCGCTCGGCACCGCCGGAAGCCAAGGATTGGATGAGGAAGAGAACCCGGGTTTTCGCCGTCATTCGGATACCGGCCTGGGACCCGCCACCTTCCGGAAGACACCCGCGAGCACCGGGCGGATGCGGAACCCCCACATGAGGCGGCGGTAAGCCTGCCAGCGATCGGAGACCGTGCGCTCCCGGCCTGCGAAGGCCTCCATCACCGTGGTCAGATCGGTCATGCGCGGCGCGTACGCTTCCAACATCTTCTCGAACCAGCGGACCTTCTGCTCATTCCAGGAGTTGTGGTGGTTGCAGATGGTCCAGACGCCCGCGGGCTTGGTTTGGAAGGACCAGAGCTGCTGGGGCACCCACACCATCCCCTCGGAGGTGTAGGGCCAGGTGCCGAGGCCATCGCTGATGACCGTCACACCCAGCTTCCTGAGGATTTTCACCGTGGTCTCATCGAAGGAGTGCGAGGGTGCCACCCAGGCATCCGCCTTCACACCCTGGGCCGCGAAGATCGCCAGCCCCTTGCGCAGCTTCTCCTCCTGCACCTCCGCCGGCAACCCAGCGAATTCACTTTGGGCGGTCACGCCGATGAGGCCAGGATCCTTGTTCACGTACACGTGCTGGTAGCCGTGGAGGGCGATGGTCCACCCCTTGGCCTGCCAGCCGCGCACCCGCTCCCAGAAATCCGCACGGGGCGTGTCCACGTCCAGTTTCGGGTCTTGGTTATCCGGCACCACGGCGAGGATGGGGCGCACTCCGAGGCGAAGCATCTGGGCCTCGAGGGCATCCCACACCGTCCAGTTCATGCCTGGGCAAATGTCATCGAACCGGAGGAGGTAGCGGCTCGAATTCCGGAAGGCGGCCGCATGCGCAGGCTCATCGGCGGAAGTCCGCGATGAATCGCTTCGCTGCTGGATGTCGGTCGTCATGGGGCGGGCCTCTCCAATGTGAGTCACATGGAAATTGTATACCGAAGGCCTCCGGATCCAGGATTCATCCAAGCTCAGCGGCAGGGCTCCGGCGGCCCTCACTCCAACTCTTGCGAATCGACTCGCCACTGGAGGCCAAATGGCGCATTCATGACGGTTTTTTCTAGTCCACTCGCTTGACAATCCTGCCTCGATGGGCTGACATCAAAGGTCTAGCAGCGGATCGAGGCTTTTCGTCTTGGGTTGTGTGCCGCCCTGTTGGAGAGGCCATCGCGTGAAGGTTTGTTTTTTCATCTGGGCGCTGCGCGCGGCGGGAGCCGAACGCGTGTTGTCGCTGCTCGCCAATGAGTGGTCCGCCAAGGGCTGGGACGTACTCGTACTCACCATGGAAGATGGAACGGAGCCTCCTTTCTATCCCCTGGATCCGCGCATCGAGATCAAGGCGCTCGACCTGCTGAAGGACAGCGACTCCCTGTTTGCCGGCATCACCAACAACGTCCGCCGCCTTCGCACGGTGCGCCGCGCCATCCGCGAAGCGAAGCCGGACGTGGTCGTGTCATTCATCGACAAGGCCAACGCCTTGGCCGTGCTCGCCACCCGGGGCCTGGGCATCCCCATCGTGATCTCGGAGCGCACCGATCCCTCCCGCCGCTCCCTCGGCCGGGTATGGGGAACCCTGCGGGATCTGGCCTACCCCCGGGCTGATCGCATCGTCTTCCAATCCCAGGCGGTGCTGGATTGGTTCCCGGAAAAGGTGCGCGCCCGCGGCGTCGTCATTCCCAATCCCGTGCCCGTACCTCCCACCAAAGGCCCCGCGGCGAAGGGCCCCACGCCCCGCATCCTGGCCCTGGGCCGCCTCACCCCCGTGAAGGGGTTCGACGTGCTCGTGAGGGCCTTCACCGCCATCTCGCCCCGCTTTCCCGAATGGCGCCTGGACATCCATGGCGAGGGCGCCGAGCGCGCCACCTTGGAAGCCCTGGCCCGGGACCTCGGCGCCGAGGGGTGCATCCGCTTTCCCGGCATCACCGACACCCCCTTCGAGGAGCTGCGCGCCTCGGATCTCTTCGTGCTCTCCTCTCGGGTGGAGGGCTTCCCCAACGCGTTGGTCGAGGCCATGGCCTGCGGCCTTCCGGTGGTCTGCACCACCTTCGGCGGCGCCGCCCTCGACATCATCCGGGATGGCCACGATGGGCTGCTCGTCCCCACCGAAGATCCCATCGCCCTGGCCCAGGCCATGGCGAAACTCATGGCCGATCCCGAGGCCCGTCAGCGCCTCGGCGCCAATGCCCTCGAGGTGGTCGATCGATTCTCCACCGAACGGGTGGTGGGCCTGTGGAATGACGTTGTGGCGCAGGCCCTCGCCAAGGGGAAATCGTCGGGTCCCCAGGGAGGAAACCCGTGTCCAACCTGATCTTCGCCGCCTGGCGCGAAGCCGGGGATGCCTTAGACGAGGCCACGCTGAGGCGGGTGGCCGATCGCATCCGGCCCCGGGGCCTTGAGCGGCACGCCCATCACCTCACCTCGGGCCTCCGGGAACGCCTGGCCATCGTCGGCCCCCAGGGAGCGGCCACTTCGGTGGGCACCTCGGCCCGCGTCGGCGCCTTCTCCGGCACATGGAAAGAGTGGCACCTGCCTGGATCCCCGGTGCCCGAGGGATCCTTCGCCCTCATTCGTGCCAACCCCTCCACCGTGGAGCTCTGCTCGGATTTCCCGGGCTCTCGCACCCTCTGGTACGTCCGCACGGCCACCCACTTCTTCGCATCCACCTCCCAGCGGGCCCTGATCGCCCTGCTCGGCGATCTGCAGTTGAACCGCACCGCCGCGGCCTGGTTCCTGTCCTCGGGCTCCCTGGGCCCCGTGGACGGCTGGGACACGCGCATCTCCCGCCTCCCGGGCAACGCACGCCTCACTTTGGACCGGACCACGTGGGCCCTGGAAGTGGACGCGACTCCGGTCGCCTTCCACCCCCGCCCGGCCCGCCCCGCCGACCTGCGGCAGGAGCTGCTGGAGCTGCTGCGCGACACCGTGGGCGGATTCGACTTCTCCACCGCCCACTGGGCCTTCCCTCTTTCCGGTGGCTACGACTGCCGCTTCATCCTCGGCGCCCTGCACGACCAGGGCATGAGGCCCCACTCCATCACCTGGGGCCTGGCGGCTTCGCTCACCCAACCCGGCAACGATGCCTACGTGGCCAAGGCCCTCGCGGCGCACTACCAGCTGCCCCACGACTACCTCCTCACCGAGATGTCGCAGGAAGGCCCGGAGGCCGTGGTCGATGCCTTCCTCCGCGCCAGCGGCGGGGACACCGATCAGCTCTTCCCCTACCTGGATGGGCTCCGTCTCTGGTCCTCCCTCCCGGAGCGCGGCATCGAGGGCATCATCCGCGGCGATGAAGGCTTCGGCTGGGTTCCCGTCAAGAGCGAGGCCTACGCCCGCAGCTCCGTGGGCATGATGCTGCTCTCCGATTTCCTGCCCCCGACCCTGGCGGAATCCATCTCCGGCGGTGGTCAGCACCTGCCCCCGGCCTTCGAGCGCCAGGGCGCGGAGGAAAGCCTCGCCTGCTACCGGGACCGGCTCTATCACACCTACCGCATCCCCATCGGGCTCGCGGCCCTGAATGAAGTGAAGGCCCCCTTTGTGGAAATCGCCAGCCCCCTCATCTCCCGGCGGATTCTTGAGTTCGTGCGGCAGATGCCGGATGCCCTCCGCACGGAAAAGCACCTCTTCCGCCAGGTGGCCAAGTCGGTGAGCCCCGGGATCCCCTACGCCACCATGAGCGCCGATGATGACCGGAGTGGGTACCTCCAGTCCGAGGCCTATTCCCGCTGGATGGAGGAGGAGCTTGGGAGCGAGGTCGCCCACCGCCTCCTGCCCGAAGCCTTCCGCGAATCCCTGCGCCATTCCTTGCGACGGCAGCCATCCTCCCTCTCGCCGACCCGCTCCCTGCGGGCCGCGCTCAAGCGCTTGATCCCCACCGGCTGGGTGAGATCCTTCCGAGCCCAGATGGGCCCGGTGGTGCCCAGCCAGCGACTGCTCGCCCTCCGAGCCTCCCTGACCGCCCGGACCGTCCGCATGCTGGAAGCGGACGCCCGGATCGGTCGGAGCTGAGCCCAGCCCTCAGGCGCACCAGCGGGCGTACCAGGCCTTGAACATGAGGATCTTCCAGAGAAGCACTGCGTGGGAGCGGACGCCACGCTGATGCTCCTCCCAGAGCCGTTCCACGACCCCAACGGCGAACAGGTCCTCGGTGCCTGGTTGCTTCGCCTGGAGCAGTTCCTCTCCCCACGCGCGCAAGGGCCCCCGAAGCCACGCCTCGATGGGCACGCTGAACCCGTGTTTGGGCCGGTCGATGATCTCGGCGGGCACATGCCGCTTCAGCACCTGGCGAAGCACCCATTTGCCCTGCCCGCCCCGCACCTTCAAGTGCATGGGCAGGCGCCAAGCCAGGGCCACAGCCTCGTCATCCAGGAAGGGCACGCGCCCCTCCAGGCTCACGGACATGGCCGCTCGATCCACCTTGGTGAGGTACTCATCGGGCAGGATCATCATGGAATCGAGGTAGAGGAAATCTTCTGCCACCGTCCCGGACTGCTTCATGGGCAACGGCTCGTTCAACACGTACCGGGGCTCCCGAGGCGACTTCAGCAACCCATTTCCGCGCCCGAGTTGATCCGCCACCTGGGCCCGGTAGTAGGAGACGGAGTTCTGGAACCCATAGTTCCGGGCCCGGTAGGCCAGGGAATCGCTGGCCCGGGCCGCGAACTGTCCGGGCAGCAGGTTCAACAGCGAGGACATCCCGGAGCAGCCGAGCCCTGCGGCGTGGCGGAGGCCGGAAGGCAACGCCAGCGCGGACGCCAGGCGACCTTCATGGGCGGAGATGTGGTGACCATAGCCGGCGAACACTTCGTCGCCGCCATCACCCGAGAGGCTCACCGTGACCTTTTCCCGGGCTAATTTGGAAACCAGACAGGTGGGGATCATCGCGGGGTCCGCGAAGGGTTCGTCGTAGATCTCCGCCAGGCCTGGAATGAGCCCCAGCGCGTCCTGAGGGGAGACGATCAGCTCCGAATGATCCGTGCCCAAGTGGTTCGCCACGGCCCGGGCGTGGGTGGCCTCGTTGAAATGATCCTCCGCGAACCCGATGCAGAAGGTCTGGATGGGCCGCCCGCTCTGGGCCTGCATCAGCGACACGATGAGGGAGGAATCGATCCCGCCCGAAAGGAAGGCGCCCAGGGGCACGTCCGAGGCCATCTGGCGGCCCACGCAGTCCCTCAAGGTGGATTCCACCAGCTGGATGGCTTCCTCATCCGTGCCCCGGAAGGGATCCGAGAGGCCCTGATCCACCACGTCCTTCAGCGTGCGGTAGGCGAAGGGCTCCAGGGGAGCGTCGGGCCGAGCGATGGACACCATGCAACCGGGCGCCAGCTTCATCACGCCCTGGTAGATGCTGCAGGGGCTGGGCACGAAGCCGTGGCGGAAGTAGAGCTCCATGGCATCGGGATCCAGCGCCGGGTGAAAGGCCGGATGCGCCCGGAGGGCCTTGAGTTCGGAGCCCCAGAGCAGCAAGCCATTCTGGGTCCCGATGTAGAGGGGCTTGATGCCCAGGGGATCCCGGGCGATGTGCAGGATTCGCTCCTGGGTATCCCAAAGTGCAATGGCGAACATGCCGTTGAGGCGGGTGATCGTCTCTCGCACGCCCCAGCGCTCCACGCCTTCGAGGATCACTTCCGTATCGGAGTGCCCCTTGAAGGTGGATCCCATGGCCTCCAGCCTGCGGCGCAGCTCCTGGAAGTTGTATATCTCGCCGTTGAAGGTGATGACGTAGCGGCCGCTGGAGGAGGCCTTAGGCTGATGCCCTTCCACGCTCAGATCGAGGATGGCGAGCCGGCGGAACGCCATGGAGAGGCCCAGGGCCTCATCCACGAATACCCCATGGTCATCGGGCCCCCGAAGGGCGATGGCTTCGGCCATCCGGTTGCCCAGAGCCTGAAGGGCTTCAGCCCCCTGCCCCGCCGCCTGCCAGCTGCCTGCGAATCCGCACATGCCTATCTCCTGCCCAGCAATCGGGCGATGCCGGCGTAGATGCGAGCCTTGGTGGAGCGCAGCACCTCGCAGTGGTAGGTGCGCAGCGCAGTGCCCCCGAAGGATTCCTTGAACTGGTTAATGCGCAGCCGATCCTGATCCTCCTTGCCCTCGTACCAGCCACCCCAGTCGTACCAGGTGGTTCCATCCGCCTTGAACCTCGTCAGATCCTGCCAGTGGAGCCAGCGGTTGACGCGTCCGACCAAGGCCCGGAAGCCGGAATCACTGCTCCCCCTGAACCGGGAGGCCGAGTGCAGTAGGCGGGCCCGCCCCCCGTACCGGTAATGGGCGTGGTAGACGAGCGCTTCATCTTCCGTGGCGATCCGGGCCCGGGAGAGGTCCAGGCGCCCCGCGGAAGCCATGAGGCGAAGGTGCTGTGGATCCAAAGCCTGGAGCCCCTTCTGCGCCGCGAATTCCTGATAGAAGGCCACGAATTGATCGAAGAAGGCGCCGTCCTTCCCATCCCAGGTTTCCAGAAGGGCCTGGTCCTTCTCCTGGGCCCGTCGGATCTCGTAACGGGTTTCCTTCTGCACCTGGGCCAGCAGGGCCTCCGGGTCCTGCGTGAGGTCCGTGGTCAGGGTGTAAAAGTCTGAAGTCACGGCCGCCTTGGGCTCGAAAGCCTGGCGGTGGCGGACGATGTCCGGCTGTACCCCTCGGGGCAGTTCTTCGTCGAACCAGAGCTCAACGATCTCCAACCCACGGGATTTCCAATGCAGCATGGTGGCCTTTCAGCGTCCGGATCCGGGGGATCGCGGTTCAGTCCCGTTCCGCGATTTCAGGGGAAGACGCGGGGTTCCCCAGCCGCACCGCCGGATTGAATGGCAGCAGGAAGATCATGGAGAAGGCCGTCCAGCCCGGGTAGTCCGTCACCATGTTGTGGTTGGCGACCGAGAAAATCAGCGTGACGAAGGGCAGGACGAACAACCACCACTGCGCCGCAGGATCGATGGGAGCCTGGAAGGTTCTGAAGAGTTGCCAGGCCACGATGAGCAGGAAGGAGATGAGGCCCAGGTAGCCCACGTCCACGATAATGCCCAGGTAGAGGTTGTGCGGGCCGTGTTCCGGGAACCCCGGGCGGACGCCCGCTTCGTGGGAACGCCCCCCGTTCATGGTGTAGAGCCCGTACCCGTACCAGGGCTCCGCGGCGATGATCGGGATCCAGGACTTCGCGAGGTCCACGCGCGAACCATCGCCGTTGGCCCGAGCCTTGGATTCGGAGAGATCCGTGACGCGCATGAGGATCTCGCTCTTGGAGGCCAGGCTGACCACATCGAGGCTTGAGAACTGGACGTAGAACGAAGCCCCCACGATCAAGGTGGCGGCGACCATGGCGGCCCGGAATTGCACTTTGCGGCTGGCCTTGAAGAGGATGAACAGCACGATGAGGCCGAGGGTGATGAAGTTGGCCGTGCGACTTGCCGTGAGGAAGATGATCACGCCACCGCAAATCCGTCCCATGATTTTGATCCATCGCGTCGCCCAGTGGGAGAAGCTGAGAATGATCAGCGTGACCAATCCCGCTTGATTGGCGTTCAACCATAGGCCGGAGAAACGGTCGGAATCGATCTCCACGTTCAGGGTGGTGAAGATGGAAAGCGACTGATATTGCGGGAAAATAGCCAACAAGATGATCGCAATGACGTTGAGGAGGAGCACCCACTGGGCGGCATTGGCGAAGAGGTTCAGGGCTCGGGGGCTCGCGGTCATGAAGGCCAGCGCGATGGCCACCGAACCGAAGCGGAACGCGAGCCGGTAGCTCTCCTCGAAGATGGGATACGTCGCCGCCATGGTGCCCCACACGATGTAGGCGAGCATCCACAGGAACAGTGGTCGCAATGATTTAAGTAGTGGGAGGATGGGGATCCGCCGGGCCATGTCCACGATGAGGATCCACCAAACTCCCCAAATCAACCAGACCACCGTAGGGGAGAAGAGCACCACCGCCGCCGGGAACACGCCGCCCAGCATCAGGGCCAGCAGCACCACCATGAAGGTGAAGGAGAACCCCAGCCGATCATCCTCGAGGGGCTTCATCGATGCAGCGTTCAGCATGGATTCCTCACCGGCGATTGATGATAGCGGAATTAGGCAATGGCGCGGCCCTGGAGGATCTGCCGGAGGCCGCGGTAGCTGAAATAGCCCAGGACCGGCACCAGGAGCGCCCCAGTGAGCCAGAGGTTGTTGTGGGACCACCACATCACGATCCGGCAGGCCCCGAAGGCCGCCATGGCCAGCGCAAAGTCACGGCCCAATTTCACAAGCACTTCCCGAACGGGCCCATCCACGAGCTTCAGCATCCAGATGAAGTACACCAGCATGTAGAGCGCGCTCGTGATGCCAAAGAGCCACATGGCCAGCAGGTCGCTCTTCAACGCGATGCCGAGCATGAGGGAACCGGCCCTCAGGATGAAGAGGACGATCTGGAATCCAAAGCTCGCCTTCTGCCGGTCGAAGACCAGGGGCAGCGCCTCCAGGGGGTTCACGAGGAAGCTGAACAGCATCCAGGGCGCGAGGGCCGCGGCGTACTGGCCCGACCGGCGCCACTGGGCACCGAAGACCAGCATGAACAGCTGCTCTCCGAACATCGCCAGGAACACGGCGAAAAAGACGTTCACGCCGCTGATGCTGTTGATGAGCCGGGCGGTGAGGGAGGCCAGCGTCCCATCCTTCTGGGCCTGCTTGGCCCTGGAGTAGAAGACGGGGGTGATGGCGCCGCTGATGACCAAGGTGGGAAGGAAGAGGATGCGCTGGCAGAGGGAGTAGTACCCCGTGTAGGTGTTTCCGAAGCCCCGGGTCAGCAGGAAGATGGGCACGAGGCTGCTCATGCTGTTCAGGAGCACCGACCAGGTGGTGTACATCGGATAGCGGTAATGGCGCTTCGCGGCTTTCCAGATCCCGGCGAAGGAGAGGTTCGGCCGCTGTTCCAGGAAGTCCGGGATGGCGAGGCGAGGCAATCTCCAGAGCATGTAGAGGCTTGCCAGCACCGAGCCGGTGATCAGGCCCGGCAGCCCGAAGTGCAGGAACCCCAAGGTCACCGTGCACGTGGATGCAACGATGTTCTGGATGATCTGCATCATCGAAAGCTGCGGGAAGGCGTGCTTGCGCATGGCCCAACGCTGGAAGGCCGAGGAGAGTGAGGCGGAGCAGACCCCCACGGGCAGGAACCAGAGGTAGCGGGGCAACTGGGGGTCATCCTTGGAGATGAAATGCGCCACGGTCTCCGGGGCGATCAGGGCCACCGCGGTGATCAGCCCCGTCCAGACGCCCACGATGAGCAGGCAGAGCAGGAGCAGGTGCACGGCCTCGGTGTCATCATCCGCCGTGGCCAGGGCCATTTCGTATTGCAGGGTGCCGATGACTCCGAAGACGCTGAACATCGCGCCGAAGAGGGAGAGCGTTCCATAGTCACCGGGCTTGTAGAGACGGGAATTGATGGGTCCCACCAGGATGCTGATGGCCTGACCGACGACCACGCTTCCGCTGACCACCATCACGTGCTTCGCGAAGGAGGAGCCCGAGAAGGAGCGTTTCACCCGCTCCAGCGTGGAAGAGAACATTGATGCTCCATGGAATTCGTTGAGGCAGGTCCGGTCACACCCTCACCGGGAGGGGGCTCCAGTCACGCCCTGGGCCGCAGGTAGGCCGCCCTTGATCAGTCGTGGACTCGATTCAATCCCCGGTGGGATTGAATCAGGATTGGCCCTTGTAGGTGTAGTGGTAGGCGTACTTATAGTTTCCGTAGGCATCGCCGATCCCGGACTTCAGGAGGTCGTTGAACACGCAGCCATGGATGCGGACGCCGTGGTCCTCGAGCCGCCGCTGGCAAGTTCGCAGCTCCGCCACGGGGTGCTGCCCATACTTCGCTACGAGGATCACGGTACCGGCCTGAGCGCCGAGGATCGTCGCATCGGTCACGGGGAGTACGGGAGGCGCGTCGACGATCACGAAGTCATAGGCTTCGGAAGCTTCCTTCAGGAAGACGCCGAGGCGCTTGTCCAGCAGCAGATCCGAAGGGTTCGTGGGGATCGTGCCCGAGGTGAGCAGATCCAAGCCGGGGATCGCCGTCTTGTGGATCAATTCACTCCAGTTGCCCCGGCCAGCCAACACCTGGGATAGGCCGTTCTCCCGATCGCGCAGACCGAAGCACTGATGGAGGTTGCCGCGGCGGAGATCCGCGTCCACGATCAACACCTTGGCGCCGGCCTGGGCCATGACCGCGGCGAGGTTGCTGCTGATGAAGGACTTGCCGATGCCCGGGCAGGGGCCGGCCAGCATGATCACCCGGTTGGTGGCGCCATTCATGGCGAACTGGATCGACGTGCGGAGGCTCCGCATGCTTTCGATGGCGAGTTCATTGGGATGCAGGGCGGCCAGCAGTTGCAGGCCTTCGGCGCTACCTGTCGTGGCGGCGGCCGTAGCTTCATCCTGGGCATCGCTGTGGGGTACGGTGACGAGCACGGGAATGCCCAGACGGGATTCGATGAGGTGATGATCCTCGATGCCCCGGCGCAATGCCTTCTTCACCATGATCACGCCGCCCCCGACCACCGCTCCGAGGAACAGGTAGAAGGCGAGCTGCATGGACTTCTTGGGGCCGATGGGCGCAAGGCTGGGGGTCGCGAGATCCACCACGGTCACGCTGCCGATGTCGCTGTCCTTCGCCACCTGCAGCTGTTGAATGTTGTTGAGCAAGGCCGTGTACAGTTCCGTGTTCACCTGGACATCCCGGGTGAGGCGGACCACTTCCTGCTGGATGCCGGGGAGGGCCCGGACCTTCTGATCCGCTTGGGCGGCTTCCGTCTTGAGTCGCTCGATCTGCTGATCCAGGGTCGTCACGACGTCCGAGGTTTCCTTGTAAGTCCGGAGCAGGTCTTCCTTCCGCTGCCGGAGGGCGGTGATCTGGTTGTTCAGGCCCGAGCTCTGCTGGAGGAAGATATCCGCCTCGCGGGAGAGATCGACGGACCCCGTCCGGGCACGGAACTGGTTGAGGGCCGATTCCGCGGCAGTCACCTTGGCCTTGAGATCGGGAAGCTTCGCTTCGAGCGCGGCCTGGGTCTTCTGAATCTCGCTGGCCTTGCGATCGATGGAGTTGCGAACGTAGGCATCCACGATCGTGTTGAGGGTCGTGGCGGCCAAGGTGGAGTTGGTATTCTTGTAGGTGAGTCCGAGGACGTTGGTAAGCTTGCCCCGCTCCGAAGCATCGAAGGCGAGCCGGAGATCAGAGATCACATCGGATAGCGGACGCCGGACGAGGAAGAACGGCTGGCCCTCTTTCGCGAACATCGATTGGACGACCAGGGTGACCGACTCTCCGGCGAAGCTGCCCGTCAAGGGTTCGCCCACGCGCCCATTGCCGAGGAACACAGGGCTGGTGCCGAGGAGGGAGGGCCTCAGGGCATCCAACCGGAAGGTGTCCGGCCCCAGGGCCGTCACACGGAAGGCTTGACCGCGCAGCAAGGCAGGCACTTCGAAGGATTCGATTTCAATCCGGGGAGCTTCGGGATTGCCCCGCATGAGGGCACGTCCGATCACAGGGGTCAGAACTGGTTCGGCCACCACGTCCAGCTTCAGCGTCTCCGCCGCCTTGCCCAACACCTGGCCGCTCTTCAGGATCTCGATCTCGGCCTGGGCCTCGGTCGGTTCCGCGAACATGCCTTCCATCTTGGCGAAGGAGGAATCGGAAGCCCCGGACTTCTTGCCTTGCACCTTCAGGAGCGCTTCCACCTGGTACATGGGAACCGCTTTCCAGATCATGAACAGCCCGATCAGGAGGAACGAGGCCATGGACACAATCAGGATCCAGCGTCCGTCCCAGAGGTCCTTCATCCACTCGCCCGCGAGGGTCTCCTCTCCGCGCGCCGCGAGGTTCGGATCGCCCAGCTTGGAATTGACGGAAGGATTTTGCCTTGGATCCGGGGGCATTACGGGGCTCATGCAGACCTTTTGATCGGGAAACTGGGGTGGTTGGCTATCAAAAGCATGGAGCGGGCTGGCTGGGGGAGGAAGAGAAAGATCGGCCCCGGGGCCGATCCTCTCAGGTTCAGACCAACCTCGATCTGGATCGGTTCAAGGCGGACCCGCCCCGGAACCGGAGACTTAGTTGCTCGATCTCGGGAGGTAGTACTTGATCTCCGCGGCGGTGAGGCCCGTGGTGGTGATGGCAGACACCGTGGGGAGGAGCATGGTCATGACCCGGCTGAACCGGACCAGGGTGCCGGCGTCGACGTAGACGATATCCCGCGGGTTGAGCCAGAACTGGTCCGCCAGCACCATGCTGGTGGGATTCCGGGCATCGAGGTGGTACACGTCGACGCCGTTGGCGGTGCCGCCGCGGCGGATGACATACACCGAACGGGCATCCGCGGTGTTCCCGAGCAGGCCACCGGAGTTGCTGATGGCCTGGGCGAGGGAGAGGTTGCCGTGGATGAGGGGCATCGTGCCGGGCTTCAGAACTTCGCCCAGCATGTAGATGGGATCGTCTTGGTTGTGGGGCACCTGCAAGGAGTCGCCATCCTTGAGGAGGAGCTGGCCGATGCGGTTTCCAGTGCTCATGAGCTCCTGGAAGTTCAGGCGCCAGGTCTTGTTGTCCCGGGTGAGCATGAGCCGACTGTCATCAGCGCCAGGCAAGAATCCCCCCGCCCGGTTCACGGCCTCGGCGAGGGTGAAGGGCACATCCGTCACGTTGTACACTGCGGGGTTCTTCACCTCGCCGCCCACGTAGACCTTCTGGGAGCGGTAGGCGATCACCTTGACGTCGATCTGAGGGTTCTGGAGCACCCGAGAGAGGCGAGCCGTCAGGGCGTCGCGGACCTGGGAGGTGGTCATACCCCGAACGGGCATCTTGCCCACGTAGGGGAAATAGAGAAGTCCCTCTTCATCCACAACCATGCCGGCGGCGTTGTCCTGCCGGTACTGCCCCAGGGGCAGGGTGATTTCCGGGTGATCCCACACGGTGACCAGGAGGATGTCCTGGGATCCGATCAGGTAGGGCGTGGGCTTGGTCGCGAGCAGGCCGCTCAGGTCGCTTGCGGTGAGGCTCGCGGGCTTCACCGGCTGCACTACCCCGGTATTGAGGGAGCGCAGGGTGATGTCCAGGCCATCCACCTTCGTGGTGGTTGCACTCCGGCCCGCCTTGAGGTCGAGCTTCATACCGGGCGAGGTGCAGGCAGCGAGCAGGCTGACCGCCAACCCCGCCATGCCCAGCTTCAGCCCCCTCATTGACACATCGGATGGGCGGACGGACCAACCCAGGACTCGGCTGTCAAATAGGAACATTCCACTCTCCGAAAGTGAGCAAGGGACGATCTTGCACGAGTACTGGAAGCATCGTACGTTATCGCACTCACCTCGGAGCAGGCAAGTAAATATCCAAGTAACTACATCAGGTTGTTTGGACTTTTCAGCGAATACCCTTCTTGAATGTTCTGGATTTCAGCCCCATCGACACCCTCCACCTGGAAGGCCCTAGCGACGCGAGGCCCTTCAAGGATTGGAGGTTCCGTTGCTGGCCAGGGTATTCGTCCCGACGACGGCACCCGCACCCGACGCCTGGTAAATACCGTAGCCGTTCCCACTCACCGTGTTCCCTGACACAGGGGATCCCGAGCACTGGGATAGGTAAATTCCAGCCTGAGAACTACCAGTCACCTGGTTCCCCTGGATCACGGTGTTGGTGGCGTTGCTTCTCAGCAGGATTCCCCGACCCACGGTGTTGGAAATCGTGTTGTTGGTGATCCGGTTGCCGTCGCTGTTGGTGACCAACACCCCGTTCCTCAGGTACCCGTCTTCGGGGTTTAGCCCGTTGGCGTTGAAGGTGTTGGCGTCCACCACGAGGTTCCTGATGAAGGACAGGCCGGTGTTGGCGATGGGCACCCCGGTGGCGAAGCCGTTGCCGGCGTTATTCGAGGAATTGCACCCGGTGATGAGCACGTTATTGACCATCTCCCCCACGTTGGGCTCGATATCGATGCCCGCCTCCGGCGCGATGCCAGCGGTGTTCTTGAAGGTGGAGTTCCGCACGGCGAGGCCATCCACGCTGGTGATGGTGAGCCCTTGGCGCCGGTTGTGGTCCGCCACCAAGTTGCAGACCGAGACGTCCTTGCTCTCATCCCCAATGTAGAAGCCATCTCCCCAGCATTCCTTGGCCGTCACGCCCTGCACCACGATGTGGCTGGAGCCCGAGATGGTCAGGCCCATCCCCCCCTCGCCCGTGGTCCCCACATGGGTGGCGCGCTCTCCGATGATCGTGCCCCCCACGATGTTCACGTTGGAGACGGCCCCCACCAGGACCACCACCGAGTTGCCCTGGTTGTTGGGCAGTGCCTTGAGGATCGCCCCACTGGACATTCGCAGGGTCATGTTGCTGCGTAAAGAGAGCCCGTGGTTCCCGCTTGTGGTGACCTTCACCGCGTCGATCATGTAGGTCCCATCGGGGATGAGTACCGTTCCGCCCGTCCCGGCAGCCGCATCGATGGCCCTCTGAATGGCGAGGGTATCGTCGGCGCTCCCGTTCCCCAAGGCGCCATACGCCGCATCTTTGACGTTGAAGGTGACCGAGGAGGTCGGGACCACGGCGCCACAGGCATCCTTCGGCGGCACCGGCGGCTCGACCACGGTGTCCTTCTTATTCGGATCCTCCTGCCCCCCGCACCCGAGGTGGAGGATCGCCAAGCCCAGGACGGCCCCACGGAGCATGGCAAGTCCGATTCGTGCATTCATCGACGACCTCGATGGGATGTGGGTATGGGGGAACGATGGCAGGGTGCGCCTATCGAATCTAGGCCGCATTCTCATTTCGCAAGGCCCCCATTGGCCCAGCGGCTGGGCGACCGCCCCGAAACGCACAAATCCCTGGCCCACGGAAGGGCCGGTTCAGGTGCGTGGGCCAATCAGGGCGTGAGCCCGTTGCCCGAAACAGTGTTGCCGCTGATGACGACGGTGGAATCCGCCACGGCCTGCTGGATGCCGAATCCGGCGTTGTTCCGCACGATGTTGCCTGTGACGGAGGAGTACCCGCACACACCGAGGTAGATGCCACCCCCGGTCCAGAACGAGTTGCCTGGAATCATGATCGTGCCGCTGATCGTATTGCCGCTGATCAGGGTGTGGGTCGCCTTGTCCCGGAGAAGCATGCCGCGGCCCGTAGTGTTGGTGATCAAGTTGTTGGTGATCTTGGTGCCGTCACTGTTGGAGAGCAGGATCCCGTTGCGGATCGAGCCATCCTCGGGATTCACGCCGTTGGCGTTGAGGGTGTTCCGATCGAACACCACATCATGCATGAAGGCCAGTCCCGTGTTGGCGATGGGCACGCCACCCTCGAATCCGTTGCCCGCATTGTTGCTGAGGGTGCAGCCGGTGATCAGGAGGTTCGCTACCGTCTCGCCGACGTTGGGCTCGAGATCGATGCCGGCCTCCGGGGCTGTGCCCGCGGTGTTGATGAAGCTCGAATTCCGGACCACCATCCCATCCACGCTGGTGATGCCCAGGCCAAGGCGGCGGTTGTGATCGGCGATTACGTTGCACATCGTGATGTCCGTGGACCCGCCGGAGACGTAGAAACCATCCCCCCAGCAGTCTTTCGCCGTCACCCCTTCCACGGTGGTCTGGTGGGCCCCGATGAGCGAGATGCCCATGCCCCACTCCCCGGTGGTGCCCGTGTGGGTGGCGCGGTCGCCTTGGATGGTGCCGCCCACGATGTTCACGCCGGTGACGTTCTGGACCATGACGATCGCGTAGGTCGTCGCCGCGTTGGGAATCGCCTTCAGAATGGCGCCTGAGGAGAGCTTCAGGGTCATGTTGCTCTTCAAGGCCAGCCCATGGTTTCCACCGGTGGGAACCGCGATGGGATTGATGAGGTAGGTGCCATTCGGAATGTAGACGGTCCCTCCCGACCCCACGGCGTTGATGGCCCTCTGGATGGCGGCGGTGTCATCCGCCACGCCATTGCCCTTGGCCCCGTAGGCCGCATCGAGGACGTTCAGGACCTGGCTGGAGGTGGGCGCCGGCGCACAGCCGGATTGGACGACGATGGTGGAGGAATCCGAATGACTGGAATCGGCCACGCTGGTGGCCGTCACCGTATGGGTGCCCGCCGTGCCCGGAGCCGTATAAGTCACCGTGTTGCCGGTGCCGGAGATGGTGCCCACCGTCGCATTCCCGTTGGAGATGCCGTCCACCGTCCAGGTCACGCTGGTGTCCGCGGAGCCGGTGACCGTGGCCGAAAGCGACAGAACGCCCGCAGTTGTGAGGGTGGTTGTCGGTGGAGTGAGCGCGATGCTCCCAGTAATCGGTGCCTGCACCATGAGCGAGAAGGAAGCGCTCTTGGTGGGGTCCGCCAAGCTGGCCGCGGTGATGGTATGACTGCCCAAAGTGGCCGGGGCCGTATAGGTGACCGAATTCCCGCTCCCCGTGATCGTTCCCACGGTGGCGTTGCCGTTGGTGATGTTGTCGACGGACCAGACGATGGAGGTGTTCGAAGCTCCCGAGACCGTGGCCGCGACCGCAATGGCGCTTCCCGCCGCGACCTGGTTCGGGTTGCTGCCCAGCGTCACCGAGACCGCCGGCGCAGCGAGTGTGGCGGGCGCAGGGCTCGATCCGCTGGAGGCCCCGCCCCCCCCACTGCAGGCGATCAGTGAGCAGACCATTCCGATGGCACAAATCCCAAGTGCTCGGATCTGGAAACTCCCTGCGTGCATGGGACCTCCCGGAATGTCCTAGATCGACAGGTTACCTGGATTTGATGAGTCCTGGCGTCGAATCAAATCAGGTGAAGATGCGAAGCCACCACGCGCGAAGGGGAATTAATCGGCACTAGTTGCCCTAAAAGCAGAACAATCCAACTTCATTTTGGCCCTTTGACTGGAATCCACTCATCCGGATCCGCCAGGCCGCCGATATCGCTATCGACCCGGCAGCTGCCGCCCACTTCCCCTGGGATGGTCGGGGCCGACCCCCATCTGAATCCCTAGCGCGGAGCGGGAAGCAGCGTAAAATCCCTACAGAGGTGCTCGATGCAACGACCCATCGACTTGCGCGCATCCGAACGGATCCCGACGAAGAGTCCAGTTCAGATCCGCGCCAACGGTCGCAAGGCCATGATGGCGCTTGCCATCAACATCAGCTTGGGGGGAGTCCTCCTTCACGCGACCCCCAGCCTCCCCGTAGGCAGCACCTGTGCATTGGCCATCCAACAGACTGAAGGCTCCAAGGGCACCCAGGTGGTCACCGAGGGCGTCGTGGTGCGCAGCGATTCCAGCGGCACCGCCATCCGGTTCTCCAAACCCCTCGACCCTCAGGCCATCGAGTCCCTCGTGAGCAACTCTGCCCTTCCCCCCAAGACGTCTTTGCTCGGTGCCTACCGCAATTACTTCAAGGTCAGCCGCAGCCAGAACCTCGAAGGGTGTGAGGAACTCCTGGGCGTCACCAAGCAGCAGTTCCGGACCGTTTTCTACACCACCTTCTGCACCTGCATTCCCCTCGCGATCCTGCCCGTGTGGCTCTACCGCGCGGATATCCCTGCGGGCTCCAACCTGTTGAAGATCGGCGCCTCGTTCGCCTACGGAACCGCCTGGCTGGCCGTGATCCAGCCGACGATGGACTTGATCACCTTCAAAGTGCTCCGCAGCCGCGGTGGGGGCAACAACCTCACCACCTGAGGAACTCCGAAAGCCTTTAGAAGAAGGGCCCGAACTCTGTTCGGGCCCTTCTTCTTTGAGAGGCGGCTACTGCGCGGCGCGCGTGCTCTGCTGGGGTGGCGCGGTGAAGGCCCGTTGATCCTTGTCGATCCAGAGTGAAAGCACTGGCTCACCGAAGAGGCCCTTGGGAGACCCGTAATAGGCCCGATGGCGGATCATCTCTTCCGCCGTGGGTTTCGAATGGAGCGACTCCATCCCCGGATTCCGAACACCCAGCAGATTCCTCACGGACTCTGCCAGGGCCGCATGGGTGCCGTGATTGTTCCACTCGGTGGGAATGCGATCCGCCCACCCCTTGAGGTCATCACTGAACAGCACCACGAGGGGGACGGACCATTCCGCCACCGAGCTCTCGCCGGGGGCGTTGTTGTGCGGGGCCCGCGCCTTGAAATTCTGGCCGTGATCGCTGGTGTAGAACACCAAGGTTCCGGGGGGCAGCTTGGCCGCGAGCGCAGCCAGGAAGCCGGTGGACGTGCGCTCCAGGGAAGCCCGGTAGGGATCGGCCACCCCTGCGAGTTCCGGCGGGAGGTTCTTCGCATAGGGGAAGTGGGATCCCTGTTTGTTCACGAGCACGAAGTTCCGCTCGTGCTTGGCGAACACGTCCGCCAGCATGCCCACGGCTTGGATGTCCCGCATGTGCCGGGGCCCGAAGTCCTTGAGGGGCGGAAGGGTGTCGATGAAGTTCGTGTCTTTGGCGTCGATGTAGTCCGCCACATCCCCGTCCGAGAGGATGCCCTGGGCATCCAGATAGGTCGTGGAATACCCGTGCTTCTTGGCGACCTCAAAGAGGCTCGGGAATTCGCGGATCGATTGATCCACGGCGTGCGGATCGGCAGCCCGCCTCAGCATGAGGTTGGATCCGGCGCTGCTGTTCTCGTAGCTGTAGCCGATTCCCAGATCCTTCGCATTCGGGATTCGGACCCCCTTCATGACCTCTTCAAACGCCGTGGCCTCGACGGACTCGTCGATGATCAGGACGACGTTCTTAACCGCAGCATCCAAGGGCAGTTCCTGGGTCACGAGGGGCTGCTCGTGCTTGTGCACGCGGTGACGCACCATCGGCTCGAAGTAGAGGGCCATGGCGTGCATCCCTGATTCGAAATTCGCGGGGAAGCAAAGCATGGAGGCCGCGCCCCCCCGGGCCAGAAAGGACCCATAGGACAGCGAGACGCCCAGGCTGCAGGCGATCAATGGGATGCTGCTCCGCTTCTGCACCTGCTTCCGGCTCCACAGCAAGAGCGCCACCAGGCCCAGGATCATGATCGAAACGAACCCCACCGTGCCGCTGTACTGGCGTACCGCATCCAGAATGCTTCCCATGGCCTCGCGCAGGTTCTGGGCGTCGTTCAGGTTCATGGACCGGCCCATCACCCGGGCGTAGGTGGTGCTGATGAGGAGGTTCACCGCGAAGAAGAGCAGGAAGATCGCCGCCCAGACGCGGTGGGCGATGGTGCAGGCCAGCAGGGCCCCCCAGGCCAGAAGGAAGGTGAACAGGAAGATCCCCTTGCCCGCCAGGGTCTTCAGCATGAAGAACCGATGGGGAAAGCCCGGGTTCATCCAGAAGAAGAGGATCAGGCTCGCCGCCATGGTGAGGAGCACCTTGGCCAAGAAAATCCGCCTGCTACGTTCCTGGGATTCCATTTCCATACCGTCCGTCATTTGAATTTCCTTTTCACATCACTACAGCGGCTGATGCCGCCCACGTCAACTTGGATAAATCCGCGACAATTCGTACACGAAGTAAATCTATACCCCTTCGCAGTTCAGGCAATGGCAGGACGAATCGCCCCCGCGCCTGGGTGCGTCGCACGATCGTGGAAACCCATTTTTCGGGGCCTCAATGTTGTTATTTCCCAAGCCAAGGGCCCGATTCACATGCTAGGATTTCCTGGAAACTTGCTGGTCAATCCTCGGCAAGGGGGCTCCCACCCCCTGATTTCATACGGATTTAGTGGAGAAATCTCATGCGCATCGTGGTCGTCGGTCTGGGCTATGTCGGATTGCCTCTCGCCTTGGAACTTGCGAAGAAGTTCCCTGGAACCATCGGTTTCGACATCCATGATGCCAAAATCGCCGAACTGCGGAGCGGTGTGGACCGCACCCGCGAGGTCTCCGAAGAGGCCCTGAAGGCCACCAGCCTGACCATGACCTCCAACCCCGAAGAGCTGAAGGGCGCCAACTTCTTCATCGTGGCCGTCCCCACCCCCATCGACGAGTGGAACCGCCCCGACCTGACCCCCGTGCGGAAGGCCAGCGAGACCATCGGCAAGGTCATCAGCAAGGGCAGCATCGTCGTCTACGAATCCACCGTGTTCCCCGGCGTTACGGAGGACATCTGTGGTCCCATCCTCGAAAAGATCTCCGGCCTCACCTGCGGCACGGATTTCAAGCTGGGCTACTCCCCCGAGCGCATCAATCCCGGCGACAAGGTCCACACCGTGGACAAGATCGTTAAGGTCGTCTCCGGCCAGGACGTCGAGAGCCTGGAGACCATCGCAGGTGTGTACAGCGCCGTGATCACCGCTGGCGTGCACCGGGCCTCCTCCATCAAGGTGGCCGAAACCGCCAAGGTCATCGAGAACACCCAGCGCGACATCAACATCGCGCTGATGAATGAACTCGCCATCATCTGCGACAAGGTGGGCATCCGCACCTCTGAGGTGCTCGCCGCCGCCCGCACCAAGTGGAACTTCCTGCCCTTCAGCCCCGGCCTGGTGGGTGGCCACTGCATCGGCGTGGATCCCTACTACCTCACCACCAAGGCTGAGGAGCTGGGCTACCACCCCCGCGTGATCCTCTCGGGCCGCCAGATCAACGACGATATGGGCGCCTTCGTGGCCCAGAAGCTCGTGAAGATGCTCATCCAGCAGCAGGTCCCCGTGAAGGGCGCCCGCGTGGGCATCCTCGGCCTCACCTTCAAGGAAGACGTGCACGACATCCGGAACAGCAAGGTGCCGGACATCATCAAGGAACTGAAGCAGTTCGGCATCGATCCCCTGGTGCACGATCCCATGGCCCACGCCGAGGAAACCTTCCACGAGTACGGCGTCCGCCTCTCCTCCTTCGAGGAGTTCCGGGCCCTGGATGCGCTCGTCATCGCCGTGAACCACCGCAAGTTCGCCGAGATGGGCCTGGATCCTCTGCGCGCCTGCCTGAACCGCGCCGCCGTGGTGATTGACGTGAAGTCCATCTACTCCTCCGCGGATTTCCCCGCCACTGCCGCGTACTGGAGCCTGTGATCCATGCGGTTCAACAGCGTGCTTGAAGACCTGAAGGCCCAACCCAAGGTTTGGCTCGTCACCGGCGTGGCCGGGTTCATCGGCTCCAACCTCCTAGAGGCCCTGCTCAAGGCCGGCCAGAAGGTGGTGGGTCTCGACAATTTCGCCACCGGCTCCCAGGCCAACCTGGATGACGTGAAGGGCTGCGTGCCCGCGGAAGCTTGGGCCCGGTTCACCTTCATCGAAGGGGACATCCGGAACCTCGAGGATTGCCAGAAGGCTTGCACGGGCGTGGACTACGTCCTCCATCAGGCGGCCCTGGGCTCCGTGCCCCGCTCCATCAAGGATCCCATCGCCACCAATCAGGCCAACATCGATGGCTTCCTCAACATGCTCGTGGCGAGCCGGGATCAGAAGGCCAAGCGCTTCGTCTATGCCGCCTCCAGCTCCACCTATGGCGACCACCCCGACCTCCCCAAGCGCGAGGATCGCATCGGCCAACCCCTCTCGCCCTACGCGGTGACGAAGCTCGTGAACGAGCTCTACGCCAAGATCTTCGGCTCCACCTACGGGATGGAATGCGTGGGCCTTCGCTACTTCAACGTCTTCGGCCGCCGGCAGAACCCCAACGGCCCCTACGCCGCCGTGATCCCCCTCTGGATCTCGGATCTCATGCACAAGAAGCCCATCAACATCAACGGCGATGGCGAGACGAGCCGCGACTTCTGCTACGTGGACAACGTGGTGCAGGCCAACCTCCTGGCCGCCACGAGCCCGAACCCCGAGGCCGTGAACGAGGTCTACAACGTCGCCTTCGGCGGCCGGACGACCCTCAACCAGCTCTACGAGAAGCTCCGGTCCCGCCTGGGCACCTTCGATTCCGCCATCCTTCAATTGGCCCCCACCTACCTGCCCTTCCGGGCGGGCGACGTGCGCCACTCCCAGGCCGACATCTCCAAAGCCGGGGAGCGCCTGGGCTACCAGCCCCAGTTCGACATCGACCGGGGCCTGGATGAGGCCTTGGCCTGGTACCGGTCGCACTTGGGATGAGAATCGCCGTACTGGGGGGCTTTGCGCCGTCCCTCACCAATTTCCGCGGCCCCATGATCAAGGCCATGGTGGACGCCGGTCATGAGGTGATCGGGCTGGCCCCCGAGGTGGACGAAGCAGTCATCGCCCGCCTCGCCGCCTTCGGCGCGGCCTTCCGATCCGTCCCACTGGGGCGGACGGGGCTCAATCCCGCGCAGGATCTGAAGTCGATCCGTGCCCTCACGGAGATCTTCCGGGACCTCAAGCCCGACCTCGTCCTGAGCTACACCATCAAGCCCGTGATCTACGGTTCCATCGCCGCGGCGCGGGCCGGCGTGCCCCATCGCCACGCCATGATCACCGGGTTGGGGTCCACGTTGCAGGGCCACGGGTTCAAGATGCGGTGCATCTCCACCCTCACGAAGTGGCTCTATCGCCGGGGGCTGTCGAAGAACCAGGGGGTCTTCTTCCAGAATCCCGATGACCGGGCCTTCTTCGAGCGGAACGGTCTGCTACCCAAGTCCGCCAAGGTCACGATCATCAATGGCTCCGGGGTGGACCTCGCCCACTACGCGCCCGCGCCCCTGCCGGAAGGACCACCCACCTTCCTATTAGTGGCCCGGCTCACCCGCGAGAAAGGGCTGCTGGAATACGTCGAAGCCGCGCGGATCCTCAAGGCCCGCTTTCCCGAAGCCCGCTTCCAGGTGCTCGGTGGATTGGATTCCAATCCCACTGGGGTCTCCCAGAAGCAGGTGGAAGTCTGGACCGAGGAGGGCCTGATCGAGCCCCTAGGCCTCACCAAGGACGTGCGCCCCTTCATCGCTTCCGCGCACGTCATCGTGCTCCCCAGTTACGGCGAGGGCACTCCGCGATCCGTGCTGGAAGGGATGGCCATGGGCCGCGCCATCGTCACCACCCTCGCCCCTGGTTGCCGGGAAACGGTGGTGGAAGGTGAGAATGGATTCCTCGTGCCCACCCAGGACGCGCCCGCCCTGGCGGCCGCCATGGCGAAGTTCCTGGAGCAACCCGCCCTCATGCCAACCATGGGTGCCGCGTCCCTGGCCCAAGCCGAGGCCAAGTACGACGTGCACAAGGTGAACGCCGTCATCCTCGGGGCCCTGGGCCTTTGATTCGAATCAGGGCGGCGGTACACCGCCCTGAACGCAGGTTCCGCCGGGCTTAGTCGAGGCAGGCGAGCAGCGTCTTCGCGACCTGGGCCTGGGCGGCCTCGCTGATCTCGGGCCAGATGGGGAGGCTGATCACTTCCGTGGCCAGCTGCTCCGTCACGCGGAGCACGACGTGCTTGTGGCTCTCTTCGTAGAGCTTCAGTTTGTGGCAGGGCACGGGGTAGTAGATCATCGCGCCGATGCCCTGCTCAGCCATGCGGGCCTGCAGCTTGTCCCGATCCACGCCCAGCACCCGGAGGGTGTACTGGTGGAACACGTGGCCGGGGACCACTTCGGGGACGATGACCCGGGCTTCGCCCTTGAACAGGTCGTTGTAGCGCTGCGCCACGGCGCGGCGAGCGTCGTTCCACTTGCCGATGTGGGGCAGCTTCACGCGCAGGATGGCGGCCTGCATCTCATCCAGGCGAGAGTTGTAGCCCACGCACTCGTTGTAGTAGCGCTTGCGGCTGCCGTGCACGCGCAGCATACGCATGGTGTCGGCCAGGGTGTCGTCGTTGGTGGTCATGAGCCCGGCGTCGCCGTAGGCGCCGAGGTTCTTGGTGGGGAAGAAGCTGAAGCAACCGATCTCACCGGTGACGCCGGTCTGGGTGCCCTTCCAATCCGCTCCGAAGCTCTGGGCGCAATCCTCCACCACCTTGAGGCCGTGCTTCTTCGCGATGGCCATGAGCCCATCGAGATCCACGGGGCGGCCGAAGAGATGCACGGGGATGATGGCCTTGGTGCGGGGGGTGATCGCGGCCTCGATCTTGGTCAGGTCGAGGTTCATGGAGGCGGCGTCGATGTCCACGAACACCGGGGTGGCGCCCACGTGGCTGATGGCTTCGGCCGTGGCGAAGAAGGTGAAGGAGGAGGTGATCACCTCATCGCCGGGGCCGATCTCCAGGGCCCGCAGGGCGATGTAGAGGGCATCGGTGCCGCTGTTGCATCCGATGGCGTGCTTCACCCCGAGCTTGTTGGCGAGCTCCTTCTCCAACTGCTGTTCCTCGGGCCCCAGGATGAAGGAGGTGCTCTTCAGAACCTTCTCCAGGGCCGCCGTGAGCTCGGGCCACAGGGCTTCCACCTGGGGCTTGAGGTCAAGGATGGGGATCTGGATCTGAGCGCTCATGGGAGTTCCCTCTGCCTTGCAGACGACGCCGTCCGCCAACACCAACCTTTTACGGTACCTGTTAAACCTCGGGATCGCATCACCTGAGGCGTAGTCGGGCCCTCCCATGCGGCCGATGCCGCGGCGCTTGGCCCCCTCCTTGCCTTGGCACCAGCAGGTCCGCCAGAAGTCCGACGCAATCGTGTCCAAAATCAGTCGCCTCTCCGCGAAAGCCGCCTGGTCGAAGTCGCACCTCCATTTTTTTACTATTCCTTTCTTGGCCCCAAGCCCTACCATTAAGACCACCCAACCCCGGCCTCCATTCCTTTCACTCCGGGGAGCCCACTATGAAAAACGAGTTCGGAAACCTCCCTGTGCTGCTCCGCACGCCCCACGTCCGCCAGGCCGTGAAGCTCGCCATTGATGGCATCTTGGCAAGCCTGGCCTGGGTGCTCGCGGAATCCATCGTGGGCGGCGACGTCCCCCTCCCGCACGGGCTGCTGGCCTGGACGGCCCTCGCCCTCCTGGTGAACCTGCTCTTCGGCTTCACCCGGATCCACTACCGCACCCTCGGCCAGCAGGACGCGCTGCGCATCCTCGCCGGCACCCTCCTATTGATGGTGGGATCCCTCGGCATCCACCCACTGGAGCCGATCCTCCAGATCCCCCACGTGCACGTGAGCCTCACCACCCTGGCCGCCATGCTCACCGGCGGACTGTGGATCGTGGTCCGCACGAGCATCATGGTGATGTACGAGCGGCGCATCGAAGGCCCCGCCCTCATCGGCACCGCCCGCGGCACCGCCCTCCGCACCCTCATCGTGGGCGCGGGCCGGGCCGGCCTCCTGGTAGCTCAGGAACTGCGCCGCCACCCCGAGCTGGGCTGCACCGTGGTCGGGTTCTCCGACGATGCCCTCGAGAAGCAGGGCGTGCGCATCCAGGGCATTCCCGTGCTGGGGCACACCCAAGTCATCCCCGCCATCATCCGCGAACACCAGATCGAGCAGGTGGTGCTGGCCATCCCCAGCGCCTCCGGCCCCACCATCCGCACCATGACCGAGGCGGTGCAGAAGACCGGCGTCCGCCTCCGCACGGTGCCCGGGATCTTCAACCTCCTGGGCAACCAGAGCTGGAAGCCCGAACTGCGGGATGTGAGCATCGAGGATCTCCTCCGACGCGAACCCGTGAAGCTGGACCTCAGCAGCCTGCAACAGGCCCTGCAGGACGCGGTGGTCCTCATCACGGGCGCCGGCGGTTCCATCGGCTCCGAACTGGTGCGTCAGGTGTGCGTCTTCCATCCCGCCAAGGTGATCCTCCTGGGCCGGGGCGAGAACAGCCTCTGGGAGATCCAGCGGGAGATCCGCCGGGCCTTCCCCGATCAGCAGCTGGAATTGGAACTCTGCGACATCCGCAACGTGACGCGCCTGAACAACGCGTTCCAATCCTGGCATCCCCAGATCGTGCTCCACGCCGCCGCCCACAAGCATGTGCCCTTCCTGGAGCTCTATCCGGAAGAAGGCATCGAGAACAACAGCGTCGGCACCAGCAACGTGGTGAACGCCGCCGTGGCCCACGGCACCGCCATCTTCGTGAACATCAGCACCGATAAGGCTGTGAACCCCACCAACGTGCTGGGCGCCACCAAACGCATCGCCGAACTCCTCGTGTCCCAGGCGGCCCGCCGGGCCGGGGCGCACACCAAGTTCGTCAGCGTGCGCTTCGGCAACGTGCTGGGCTCCCGTGGCAGCGTGATCCCCCTCTTCAAGGAACAAATCCGCGAAGGGGGTCCCATCACCGTCACCCACCCGGAGATGACCCGCTACTTCATGACCATCCCCGAAGCCGCTCAGCTGGTGCTGCAGGCCGGCGTGCTGGGCGACACCGGGAAGGTCTACCTCCTCGACATGGGCGAGCCCGTCCGCATCGTGGATCTGGCCAAGGACATGGCCCGCCTCTCCGGCTTCACGCCAGGCGTGGACATCGAACTGCGTTACACCGGAATCCGCCCCGGCGAAAAGCTCTACGAGGAGCTGTTCACGGACCAGGAGGATCGGGAAACCCACGTGCACCCCAAGGTCTTCGAGAGCGCCCAGGAACCCATGGATGAAGAGCTGCTCAAGCGCGGTCTCGAATCCCTCCAGCGGGCCGTGTACCTCCCCAGCGGCACGCGGCAGCGGGAATTCCTCCGGTGGCTCCAGGAACTGGTGCCCACCTACCAGCCCTCCCCCGTGGGCCTCGGCATCTACGCCACCCTGGATGCCCCCATCCCCAAGGACGTGGCCACTTCCGTCCAGTGATCCCAGCCGGCCTTCAGCTCCGCTAATCTGCCTCCATGAGCGTATGCGATGAAGGCCATTTGCTGGACGTGACGGAAGCCATCCGGCGCCTGGCGGAGTCCATTCCCATTCCGGGGCTTCCCGCCATGACCGCCGATCGGGATGACCCCGCCCTCGATCGCAGCGCCATGGACGGTGTGGCGCTCCGGGCCGAGGATGGACTCGCGCCCCGCCACATCTTGGGCACCCTCTTCGCAGGCGATGATCCCTCCCGCTTCACCGTGGGCCCTGGCGAAGCCGTGGGCATCATGACGGGCGCCTGCCTGCCCGCCGGGGCCGATGCGGTGGTGCCCGTGGAGCGGATCACCCGGGAGGGAGACCTCGTGAGCCTTCATGAGGCTCCCAAACCCGGCGATCACATCCGCCGCCGGGGCGAGCAGGCGAAGGCTGGCGCCATCCTCTTGGAAGCAGGCCAGCCCTGGAGCGCCACCCGGGCCGCCCTGGCCGCGCAGATCGGCCAGGAACTCCCCCTCCCCCGGCGCCCCGTCGTGGGCATCGCACCCACCGGGGACGAGCTGGTCGCGAACCCCGCCCCGTGGCAGATCCGCGATTCCAACGGCCCCATGCTGGAGGCCCTGGCCTTCCGCCTCGGCGCCGAAGTGCGCCGCCTGCCCCGCCTGGCGGATGAGGCTGGTGCCCTGGAACAGGGGTTCCGAAACCTCCACGGCGTGGACATCCTCCTCACCAGCGGCGGCGTGAGCATGGGGGAAAAGGATCTGCTGCCTGGTGTGCTCCAGGCCATGGGCGCCACCCTGCTCTTCCACCGCATCCGGCTGAAGCCCGGGAAACCCATGCTGGCGGCGCGGTTGGGTGACCTCACGATCCTCGGCCTCCCCGGCAATCCCGTGAGCGCCTACCTCAACGCCCTCCTCTTCCTGCCCGTGGCCCTGGCCCGATTGCAAGGCGGCGAGCCCCTGGATCCCTGGAAGGAAGGCGAGCTGAGCGAAGGCGTCGCCAACAAGGGGGACCGCCCCCTGCTGCATCCCTGCCTGCTGAGGGAGGGCCGACTGGAACCCCTGCCCAGCAAAGGCAGCGCGGACCTGGTGCGCCTCGCCCAGGCCCATGCCTGTGCCTGGATCCCGCCGGGCGGCATGAAGGCCGGAAGGACGCGATACTTGGTGCTGCCATGAGCGAATCCAAATCCCTCCCCACCCCCTCCGACGACGCGGCCGTCACGCCGATCATGGCCCATCCCCTCCAGCGCCAGGTGCTCGTGTGCACCTCCAAGAGCTGCGCCGCCAATGGCAGCGAAGCCGTGCTGGAAGCCTTCAAACAGCACCTCTCCGAGGCCCACCTGCTCTACAACAAGCACGATCGCGACGCGCCCATCCAGTGCGTGAACTGCGGGTCCGTGGGCTTTTGCGCCATCGGCCCCGCAGTGATCGTCTACCCCGATGGCATCTGGTACGCCCACGTCACTCCAGCCGACGTGCCTGAGATCGTGCAGTCCCACTTCATCGACGGCAAACCCGTGGAGCGCCTGGTTCGGAAGCGCTGGCCGGCGCAAGCCTAGGCCTCGCACACAAACGCCGGCCCTGATCGCGGGCCGGCGCCGGTCTTGGGTTGGAGCAGCTGAGCACCTAGTCGGGAGGTGCGCGCTCCTTGGGATGCTCGTGGATCATCAGGACCCCCAGACGTCGAAGGGCTGCCTCACGAGCACGGGCTCCTCTTGGTTCTCCAATACGGTGACTTCGCTGCCATCGTCCAGCACGAGCACGGGATGGTCACCCATGCGCACGTCGACGATCATGCGGTTGAGATAGCGGGTACGGGGATCCCGGTGCCAGGGGATGCCCGCCGGGTAGGATTCGCGGTATGCCTCCACCAGCGGCTCCATACCCTGGCAGAGGAAGGCCAGATCCTTGCGGAAGGCCTCGAAGAAGCCCTCGGGTCGATGATCCGGAAGGTCCGCGGCGCGCAGGAATGATGCGGGCCCCTGGGTCATCACGAACTCGCGCCCACCGTTCACCCAATCGCCACCGGGCAGCCAGGGGCTCCATTTCATGCCGCCCGTGGCCTGCAACGTGGCGCGGGAAATGAGGGCGGCCGTCTCACGGCGCTCGCCGAGGTAGAGGAAGACGCCCATGTAGGGTTCGTCAACGGCGTTGCCGACGAAGTCCACGCGGCGTTGGGGATCGTCGTGGAAGATGACCGCCCGCAACGGCAAGCGGGTAAAGCAATCCGCCACGGTCTGGTGGGCCGGGTCCGGGCGCTGTTCCACGCGACGGCGGAGCAGCTGCACCCGGGCTTCGAAGGCCTCCTGCAGGGTGGCCAGACAGATCACGCCATCCGGAATGCCCAGCTGGTTGTAGGGCAGCGCGTGCTCATGCCACTCCTTGGCCATGGCCGGCATCACCTGCCGGAAGAGGATGAGGGCCGGATCCCAATCCCAATGCAGGTGGGGATCGTAGCCCAGCTCGCGGCAGAGTTCGAACCAAGGGCGGTCCGGACTGTTCATGCCGATCTCGTAGACGAGGCGGCCATCCAGGAACAGCTTCAGCTCCGGATCATGCTCCCGGGCCGCACTGTAAGTGAGCGCCAACTCATGGCGACCCAAGGTCGCCAACGCGGTCTCGAGGTAAGGGTGATCCTCAGAATCCAGGAGCTTCAAGGGCTCCTTCAGTACCCATCCGTCCGTGGTCATGCGCCACCTCACAGGGATCCAACCCCCAGGGTGCGCCCGTCGCCAAGGCTGTCAACCGAAACGTGGCACAAGAGTCTTGACAGGAAAATTCCGCGGGGCAAAAAGAGTCCAACCGACTGTCAGACTCCCGCCATCAATTCATGGGGGTGAGTTCGATGCCCTTGAAATAGTGCTTCAAGATGGCCTCGTAGGTGGCACCTTCCAGCGCCATCCCATAGGCCCCGGTCTGGCACATGCCCACGCCATGGCCCCACCCCCGACCCCAGAACACGAAGCGCCGGCGGGGCGCATCGCCCAGGGTAGTGAAGGCGAACACGTTGTCCTTGAGGCCCAGCAGGTTGCGGATGCGCATGCCGCTGAAGCGGTGGGGGCGGCTACCCCCATCGAAGATGATCAGCTCAGTCACGCGCCCATGTTCGTTCTGCGTGGGCACGATGCCTTTGATGCGATCGATGCCCGTGCGGTCCCGGAGCTTCTGCAGCAGGTCCGTTTCGTTCAACTCCACGCGCCAATGGGCGGTGGGGTTGTAGCGATCCAGGGCCGCGCCATCGGGATCCAGGCGCCGCACGAGCACCTGGGCGCCTTCGCCATTGCCCAGCCACTTCAGGCGATCCCCCACCTGGGCGTCCGTGCGGCCCACGAGGCGCAGGGCGCCTCCGGGCAGCTCCTCCGCCACCACCACCTTCGGGGCGATGGGGAAGGGCTCGGGACCGCCCTTCTTGCGGCGCACCTGGCCATCCATCAACAGCGTGCCTTCATTCCACTCCAGGGGTTCCAGCTCCTGCCAGAGCCGCGCGAGCACGGCCAGCGACTGCTGCCGCGTGGGCACGCCACCCTGGGCCATGGCCCCGGTGATGCCCCGGCGCACCAGGAAGGTGGCGAGGCTGCGGTCCGGCTCAGCGAGTGCTCCCACGCCGAAGTACACCGCGTCCTGGGGGCGTTCCTGCCCCTGTGCGATGGAGGCGAAACCCAGGGCCCGGGCGAGACCCAGGAGGAGCGGCCCCGTCAGAGCGTCGCTCTCCCGCATGCCGACGCGCCGTTGCAGCGCCTTCAGCAGGGGCAGGATCTCCGGGGGCGTGGCGGGTTGCCGCAGTGCGTCCGCGCAGAGCCAGGACACCGGGAAGCCCTCCAGGCTCGCCAGGCGCAGCAGCTCCGTGCTGAGCCAGGGCTGATCCGGTTCCCCGCACACGGCTTGGCCGCTCTCCAACGATCGCGTGAGGGGTTTCTCCGCGTAGCAGGAAGCTGCCGCCAGGTAGCCCTGGTCGCCGCCGAAAACGAAGGCGTTGTCCACGGTGTGCCCCCCGCAGTTGGCCATGAAGAGCGCCTGGATGGGCCGGCCCTTGAAGGTGGCGATCTGCCCCGCCGTCTCCTGCACTGCGCGGTCCGTGAGGCTTTGCTCACCATCGCGACCGCCGTAGACCTGATCCGACACGGTGTCGAGGAGGTCGAAGCCATCCTTGGCACGCTTGCCCAGGTTGGCGAAGGCATACGTGCGAGCCGAGATGGCCTGGGCCTTCAGCGCTTCCAGGGCGGGGAATTCCCAGGCCCCCATTTCCTTGGGCACCACACCCCGAAGGTAGGTTTCCATGTCCACCTGGCTCACCACCGTGAGGTGGCCCTGGGGATTGGGGAAGATCTCGAGGGATCCCCGGTAGCGCCCCTTGCCTTCCACCTTGGTGAGTTCCCGGGCGGGTGCGAAGCGCACGCCCTCCCCGGGCAGGGGGCGCCGCTCGAAGGTTTCCGTCACCGCGTAGAGGGCCCGCCCCTTCTTGCCCTTTACAGGCCGCGTTTCGCTGGCGACCCACAGTTCCTCAAAGCCCACGTCCTCCAACTTCTTCAGGATCGGATCCGCCTCATCCACCCGCGTAAAGCGTCCCGTGAGCACGCGCCAGGTATCGCCATCCGACACCCGGGTGCGATCCGGCGCCTCGCCCAAGTCCTTCAGGCGCTTCATGAGCGCATCGGCATCCTTCAGCACCAGTGGCGGCCCCACCTGGATGCGGTACTCCGTGGAACTCTCCACTTCGCCCTTGGCATCCCACCAGATGCGCAGCTTCTCCCCATCGCGCACTTTCATCAGGGGCTTGCCCTTGCGGCTCAGCACCTGCCCGCCGCCTTCCATCGACACGATCCATTCGTTGGCGGCCACGTCGATGCCCACCCGCACCAGGGGGCCCTGCGCCCCAAGGGGGGCTTGTACGGCGAGCAGGCAGACCAAGGCAGGAAGGGCGGTGCGGATCATCCCTGAAGGGTATCAGCCAGCCGCGTCAGCAAGCCCCACCTTCGCCCCCGGAGTTCATCCTCCGAAAGCAGGGCGCCGCTGGGCCCGAGGCGATGGATCAACAGGGCCACCACGCAACCATCCGAAGGCCGCACGCACACCAGCGGGCCCGTGTACCCCGTGTGGTACCACCAGCCCGTCCGCTCACCCGGAGGGCCTTGAAGCGTAGGCGCCGGAGTCGGTGCATCCACCCCACCCTCGGCCACAACGTGCACCCCCCCGAGGCCCTCCGGGATTCGGAGCAGCGCCTCGGCGAAGCGGCCTGGCCCCCGCTGGGCGTTGAGCAGGCCCAAACCCCATACCTGTCCTTCGGCCGTCTTCGCCGTGGGCTCCGCCATCCGGCGCGGCCACCCGGCCCCGACCCAGATGCGCACCGAGGCCTCGAACTGAGCGCGCGAGGCCGCGAAGCCCGCGTGCCCCGGCATGCCCGCACGGGCGTTGGCATCGTGGGGTTCCCCGGGGCGTGCCTCCGGAAAGCGAATCTCCGTCGCCGCGGCCCAGGCCTCCCGATCCCGGCCCGGAGGCAGGTCCACGGGCGCAGGCTGCCAGGGCCAGGGCATCAGGCCCGAAGTGGCCGCCCCCAGGTGCCGCCACCCGAGGCCCAGTTCCGCCTCCAAGAGCTCCGCGAGCAGGCGGTAGCCCAGATCCGAATAGCTGCTCTCACCCACCGTGGCGGCCCGCAGCAGCGGATCCGCCCCCACGGGCCTCCGCAGCTGCACGGCCACCGGCTCGCCCGTGTAAGGCCGCCAGGGGGACAGCCCGGCACTGTGGCTCAGCAGTTGCCGCACCGTCAAGGGTTCGGCCCGATCGTGGAACCCCAGTTGCCATCGGCGATCCGAATCCAGATCCAGATAGGCCAGCGCCAGCGGCGCCGTCACCAGCGGCTTCGTCAGGGAGGCCAGATCGTACATCACCCCTTCAACATCTCCGCCAGGCTCTTGGCCACGGCCTTCTGCACTTGATCAGCCACGCGCATGGCTTCAAGCCCCTCATCCCACGTAACGGTCTCGCCCCCCTCGCCGAGGCAGGCGCGGTGGAAGGCTTCGATCTCCAGCTTGAGGGGTTCTCCCTCCTCGATGTCCGCCTGCTCGTTCTTGATCTCGGGACCGTTGGGGCCCATGACCAGGCCCAACAGTTCCAGTTTCTGGGCGGCGAAGTCCAGTTTGGCGTAGGCCTTGTCGGCGAAGGCCCGAAGGGTGCGTTCCTTCTTCTGGGCCACGCGACTGGCAGTGACGGTGGCGAAGGCGCCGTTGGCGAATTTCAGCCGCGCGTTCACGAGGTCCGCATGGGGTGTCAGCACGGGCACGCCCACCGCTTCCACGTCCACCACGGGAGCCCCCACGAGGGCCCGCAGGAGATCAAGGTCATGGATCATCACATCCATCACCACGTCCACTTCCAGGGAGCGCATGGGGAAGGGCGACACGCGCACGGCCTCCAGGAAGCGGGGCTTGAAGCCGCGATCCGAGAGGGCCTTCACGGCGGGATTGAAGCGTTCCAGGTGGCCCACGGCGGCCACGAGCTTGGGTTTCGCCTGCAGGGCCGTGAGCAGCGCCTGGCCTTCGGCCAGCGTGGCCGCCAGGGGCTTTTCCATCAGCACGTGTTTGTTCGCCTTCAGGGATTCCAGCCCCAACGCGTGATGGAGCCCCGTGGGCGCGGCGATCTGCACGGCGTCCACCTCGGGCAGGATCTCCGCCAGGGTGGCCACCCAGCGGGTGCCGAATTTGGCGGCGATCTCACGGCCCCGGTCCTCACCTGGATCCACCACCGCCACCAGCGTCGCGTGGGGGGACTGGGAGGCGATCCGGGCGTGATGCTGCCCCAGATGACCCACTCCGACGACCGCGACCTTGAGCTTGGACATGTTGGCCTCCCTGGAAAGGCTATCAGGTCCCCCGGGCGCCTCCCCCGCTGCGTCAGTGGGCACCGGCATCAGGGGCCGAAACGAAAATTCCGGAAAGGCTCCGGATTTTCCGCAACGGCCCGCTACGCCGGTGGGCACCGGCATCAGGGGCCGTAACGAAAAATCCGGAAAGGTTCCGGATTTTCCGCAACGGCCCCTAAACTGGAGCCACCTTCATTCAAGGATCACCATGCGCCTCAGCCCCCTCGATCTCCTCAAGTGGATCCACTTCATCCTGCTCGCCACCGCCATCGGCGGCGCCGTGGTGTCCCTCCTCCTCTCGGGCTTCGAGCAGGAACGGGAGGATCTCAAGGGCCTGGCCGCCTCCGTGTGGAAGCAGGCCGTGGTGTGGCCCGTGCGCCTCGCCATCCTCGTGGGCATCCTCACCATGGTCCAGAAGATGCAGTGGAAGATGAATCCTTTCGCCTTCATCTACTTCCACATCAAGCTCGGCCTCGTGTTGCCCCTGGCCGCTTCCGTGGAGATGGCTCCCAAGGCCCTGGCCGTCGGCAAGCGCGGCGCCAGCATGGTGGCCCTGTTCCTCTTCCTGATCATCAGCTTCGTGGTCTACAACCAGCGCCTCTTCGGAACCCGCGCCCCCAAGGTGCTGGATCAGCCCGCCGTGGCGGCCGCTCCGGCCAAGTGATCCACCCTGATTCCGGGCTCCTGGGCCGCCTCCGCAACACGTGGGAGGCGGCCCTTCCCGCATTGATAGGGGCTCATCCCGCCACCTGGGCTCCGGCCCTGCGCCGCCTCAGCGACCGCTTCAACCGCATCGAGGGCACGCCCGAGGGGGATTACTTCGACGAAAGCAACGTGGAGCCCTACCTGGCCCACCACGGCTGGGCCCAGGCCGAAGCCCTGGCTTGGATCGCCACGGAGCGACCCGGCTGCTTCGAAGGCAAGCGGGTGGTGTGGGATCTGGGCGGCGGGCCCGGAGTGCTCACCCTCGCGGCGTCCGTGCTCCTGCCCGGCGCCCGCTTCGTCCTCACGGACCTTCGGGCCCCCGCCCTCCAGTGGGCGGAAGCCCGGCTGCGCCCCCTGGGGGTGGATCTCACCATCCAGGTCCAGCGCCTGCCCGAACTGCCTTCAGGGGCGCCTGACCTGGTGCTCCTGGGCCATGTGCTCAACGAGCTGCCCCCCCGCCACCAAGAAGTGCTGCTTGAGGCCCTGAAGGCCCGCCTGGCGCCCGGCGGCACCATCCTCATCCTCGAGCCCGCGTTGATGGGCCAGACGCGGCGCCTCATGGAACTGCGCGAGACCTTCCTCGCGGCCCCCTGGTCCATCCAGGCTCCCTGCCCCTGCCCGGGCCCCTGCCCCATGCTCGCGCTGCCGAGGCAGTGGTGCGTGGCGGAACTGCCCTGGGAGCCTCCCACCTGGTTCCGCAGCCTGGATGCCGCCGCAGGGTTGGATCGCCGGCAACTGCGCTTCGCCTACCTCCTGGTGCAACGGGACGTCCCCACCCCCTCGGCCCGCGCCCGCATCGTGGGCCTTCCCCCGCCCCAGAAGGGGAAGGTGCAGCGTTGGGCCTGCACGCCCACGGGCGGCGAAGTGTGGGAAGGCCTCTCCCGCCATGGCGAGCCCCCCTGGGCCCTGCCCCGCACCGCGGAGACGGAGCTTCCCCCCGGCCTGGGCGCGCCCCGCCCCCAAGGCGGGAACTGGCCGCTGCGGCGGTGGGAGCCTTAGGCCATGAAACGCCTCCTGCCCCTGCTCAGTTCGGTCCTGTGTGCGCAGGCCCCCCTCACCGTTCCGGAAGCTTCCGCCTGGTCGAAGACGTCCACCACGGCAGAGGTGGACGCGTTCGTGGCCCAACTCAGGCAAGCTCACCCGGCACTGGTGCCCTACACCCCGCCCGGCGCGCCCACCCACACGGAATCCGGCAAACCCCTTCAAGCCTGGCGACTGCCCGCCACGAAGCCGGGCGCCCTGCGCGTCTACCTCAACGGCAACATCCACGCGGGCGAAGTGGAGGGCAAGGAAGCTCTTCAGGTGCTGCTGCGGGAGGTGCTCCAGGGGCAGCACCCGGAGGTGCGCGAGCGCATCGAATTCGTGGTGATGCCCTGCTACAACGCCGAGGGCACCGATGCCCTGGATCCTGCCCATCGTCGCTACCAGCCCAACCCCGCTGGGGGCGTGGGCCGCCGGGAAACGGATCGGGGTCTCGATCTGAACCGCGATGGCATGAAGGCCGAAGCTCCCAACACCCGCTGGTTCCTGGCCATGCTCCGGGACTTTGATCCCCACGCGGTCTTCGACCTCCACACCACCAACGGCAGCACCCATGGCTTCCACCTCACCTGGGCGCCGGCCCTCACCCTGGGCGGCGACCCCGCGCTGCTGGCCTTCAATCGGAAGCTGCTCGTGGAGGTGCGGGACCAGCTCAAGGCCCAGGGACTGCCCACCTGGGACTACGGGAATTTCGGCCCCGATGAACGCGGCCAGAAACCTCCCGAGGTCTGGGAAAGCTACGATCCCCTGCCCCGCTACCTCGTGAACTACGCGGGCCTCCAGGGCCGCCTCGGCATCCTCTCCGAAGCCTACGTCTACCGCACCTTCGAGCAGCGGGTGCGGGAGACGCGGGCCTTCGTCCTCCAGTGTCTGCGCTGGATGGCGAGCCATGCCCGCGAGGTCGAACAGGCCACCGCGACGCGCCTCAAGCCCCTTCAGGCAGGTGAGTCGCTCCCCCTGGCCGCCAAGCTCGTGGAAACGGAGAAGGCACCCTTCGACGTGGTGGAACTCGAACGCAACGCCGAAGGCCGACCCGTGGCCGAAAAGGGCCGCCACACGGTCACCCTGCCCAGCCTTACCACCTTCCAGAACTTGCCCGAGGGCCTCGTCAGCCTCCCCGCAGGCTTCCTCGTGGAGGGCGCCTGGGCGGACCGGGTCCGCCCCCTCCTTGAAGCCCACGGCGTGAAGGTGCTGCCGGGGTCCGCCCGCCCCGCGTTGGCACCAGCTTTCTTCACGGAATCCAGCCGAAAAGTAAGCACCCGCGCCTTCCAGGGCGTGTTCGAACTGGACCTCCAGGGCCGATGGGCCGCGGAGGCACCCAAAGGCGCCGTGCCCTGGAGGCCCTCCGACCTGGACCGCGCCCTCTGGATCCCCCTCGACCAGCCCCGGGGCCGCGTCGCCTTCTACCTGCTCGATCCCCGCAGCCCCGACTCCCTGGCCCACTGGGGCTTCTTCCACTCCGTGCTCCTGCGCGGCGGCTGGGGCGAGGCCGCGCGGTTCCCCATCCTGGCCCTGGGCCTTCCGCCCGAAGCCCAAGTGGCCGCCACCGGTACGCCCGCCGCCCGCAAGCCGGAGTGATCCCCACCGCCCTCAAAATCTCACGGCCCTCACCGTCCTCAGCGGTTAATGAGATTGCCCGTGAGGACGGTGGGTTCTAGGCCAGGGTTCAGATCACGCCCTTGCTGGACTGCTTCAGGCTCAGCTCCAGCACGAAGGTGGCCACCGTTTCAAAGGTCCCATTGGGGAGTTTCACATCGGCGCGAAGGTTCACGGGCTCGGTGACGCGATCTTCGGAGGCCAGGGCGCGATCCACCTGGGCCCGGATCTTGTCGCCCTCTTCGCAGATGAAGTAGACGTCGCTCTCCGGCCGCTTCAAGAATTGGGCCTGGAAGGATTTGAAGACCAGCGAGACCTTCGCCTTCTTGCGCCGAATCTGCTCCACGGCGATGAGCCCGCCAGCGCAATCGGCGCCGATGGCCAGGGCGCCGAAGTACATGGAGCCCAGGTGATTCTTCGTCGCCCGGGATAAGGGCAGGCGCACGACGCAGCGCTGCTCACCGAGTTCCAGCACCGTGGGCCAGGTCTTGGTGAGCAGCGGGATCTTGAGCCACCCGAAGAGGCGGATGCCCCAGGTCTGTTTGAACATGTCGGAGAGGAGGGCCATGGCCCCATCCTAAGGCGAGGGTGAGGCTCCGTCGCGACTAACCCCAGGTAAGTTAATCGGCCTACTTGGCGGGCACCAGCGCGTCCGGGGCATCCGCCACGGCCCACACGAGGGTGGTGAGGATGGCGCTGTTGGTGGCGAGGACCTTGGGGTCTACCTTGTCCAGGGTGTCGGCCTGGGTGTGGTGCACGTCCCAGTAGTGGCTGTGATCGTGGCCCACGCCGATGCAGGGAACGCCGAGGCCCACGAGGGGGCCCACATCAGCCCCGCTGCCGCCGAAGTCCAGCTTGAGAGGACCGAAGGCCTCCAGCAGGGGCGCATGGGCCTGGAGGTTGGCGAGCCCCTGAGTGGCGCGGGGATCCGTGGGTGCCGCGGCCCCGGTGGGCCGGCTCCGCATTTCGCCCCGGAGATCCAGGCTGAACCCCTGGATGGGGCCGTTGCCACTGTCCGTTTCAAAAGCGGCGATGTGGCGGGCGGCTTCGTCCTTGTGGGCGGCGGCGTAGGCCAGGCCGCCGCGCAGGCCGTTCTCCTCGTTGGTGTACAGCACCACGCGCACCGTGCGGCGGGGCTGCACCTTCAGGCGCTTCAGGGTGGCGGCGGCCTCCATGGACAGCACGCAGCCCACGCCATCATCCTGGGCGCCCTGGCCCACATCCCAGCTGTCGAGGTGGCCGCTCACGACCACGATCTCCTGCGGTTTCTCGCGCCCGGTCAGTTCGGCGATGACGTTGAAGCTATCGGCGTCCGCTTCGAAGTGCGCCTCCATTTGAAGCTTCACCACCACCTTTTCACCGGCCTCGATCATGCGGCGAAGCTGGGTGGCGCTCTCGATGGACACGGCGGCGGCGGGGATCTTGGGCAGCTTCGGATCGTAGTTCATGGCGCCGGTGTGGGGCGTGTCGTAGCTTATGGGGCCGACGCTGCGCACGAGGCAGGCCACGGCGCCGTGGGCGGCGGCCTTGGAGGCCCCGCCACCGCGGTAGGCCACGTTCTTACCGTAGGACTCGAAGGGCACGTCAAAGAGCACGATCTTGCCCTTCGCCTCGGCGCCCCGCTTTTCCAATTCGTCGAAGGAACCCACCACCATTACCTGGGCGGTGATCCCCTCCTTGGGGGTGCCCACGCTGTTGCCGAGCCCGAGCATGCCGATGCGATTGGGAATGGGCTTCAGGAGGGAGGCGGACTCCTGACCCCGCACCCACTTCGGCACCTTTACGGGCTCTGTCCATACCTTCAGGCCTTCTTTCCGGAGCATCTCCTGGGCCAGCACAATGGCCCGCTCCAGGCCCGGGCTGCCAGCCAACCGGTTACCGGCCTGATCGCAGAGGACCGCGAGCTTGGCATAGGCGGCGCCGCTGCTGCGGGCTTCCTGGATGATGCGATCCCGGGTCTCGGCCCCGGAAGGCACCTGGGCGCAGAGCGGCAACACGGCAAGGGAGAGGGCGGCAATGGCAGGGCGCATGGGACTCCAGAGCGAACTGGCCCAGCATAGACCCCAACGCCCCCTTTCCTTCCCGCCCTTGACGGTTCGTCCACTCCGCTTCGCCCCATGTCAGGATGATTGCCGTCCCCCATGACCTCCGACCTCCCCTACGATCTCGCTGCGTCGGCCCCGGCCCGGGCCGAGGCTTCGGGCGCTCCCGCGGATCTCCTCGCCACCCTGCGTGAAAGGATGGTGGCCTTCGCGGCATCTCGATATGCAGGGGCCCAATCCGAAGATCTGGCCCAGGAGGTGCTCGTCGTGATCCACCAGAAGTACGCCCATCTGAGCCGCGTGGAGGACCTGCTCCCCGTCTGCTTCCAGATCCTGCGCTTCAAGCTGGTGGCCCTGCAGCGCAAGCAGGGGCGACGCGGTGAATACAGCCAAGTGGATTTGGACGATCTGCCCCTGGCCGGGGACGCCCCGGATCCGGAGACCGCCTACGCCCGCAAACAGCTCCTCACCCGCCTCGCCGAGAACCTCCGCAAGCTGGGGCCCCGCTGCCAGGAGCTCTTCAAACACAAACTGCAGGGCCGCACCTTCGCCGAGATCCGCGAACTGATGGGCGCTGAAGCCCTGAACACCGTGTACACCTGGGATCACCGCTGCCGGAAGCAGCTGCTGGAACACATGGGCGGGAGGTGGGAGGGATGATCCACGACGCCGAAAAACTCCTCGGAGGCTACGCCACGGGCACGCTCACCGAGGCCGAGCGCAGCCAACTGTTCGCGGCCGCGCTGGATAATCAGGCCCTCTTCAACGCCCTGGCCGATGAAGAGGCCCTGCGCGCACTCTTGGCCGATCCCGCCGCCCGGGCCGAACTCCTGCAGGCCTTGGCGGAATCGCCCGCCCCGAAGGTGGTGCCCTTCTGGCGGCGCCATCCCGGCGCCCTGGGCCTCGCGGCGTCCCTGCTCATCGCCGTCACCGCGGGCGTGGCCTACCTGCGAACGCCCCCCGTAACCGAACAACATCGAGCCCCGGCCCTGCAGATCCAGGAGACGGCGCCCCCCGCGAAGCCCGCACCTGAAGCGCCACCCCCCGTCAAGGCGAAGCGCGGGAAGGACGTGGACAAGGGCGGCATGCCCAAGGCCGATGCCGCAGCGGAAACCCTTCGCTCGGAACCTCAACCGCTTCCAGCCGCGGCTCCTCCTCCACCGCCTCCCGTTGCCGAGAAGGCGGCCAAGGAGCAGGCCTCGGAGGAATACACCCGCGCCCGTGCTGCGGACGCCGTGGCAAAGAAGGCCGAGCGGAAGGCCACAACCTGGAGCGCCCCTGATGCGGCGGCTGGCGCAGTCTCAGGCGGATCGTCCAGTCAGAACCTGGCCCTGGGCCGGGTGATAACCGTCGAGGAGGCTCGGGCCCAATCGGGTTTGGCAGAGCTCGCCCCCGGTGCAACTTCCGGAGTGCCCATCTGGACCTTTGAGCCCGGGCCCGAAGGCCGAACCCACCTCCGAGTGACCCACACCCCTGGCCGCGTGCTGTACCTCCTCCAAAGGAGTGCCGAAGGCCCCGTACTCGTGACCCCAGTCCCGGGCGATCACCCGGGGGTCACGCGCTTCCTTCTGCCATCGGCCCCTGGCCCTCTGGATCTCTATGTGCTGGTGTCCCCGGCCGCAGACCCGCTGAAGCTGCCCGCCGAGGGCCCCAGCCCCGGATTCCGCGCGCGGATCGTCGTCCCCGCAAAATAGTTTGGGGCCCCTGAAAGGGATCATCGGCCTGTGGCATTCCCCCTGTGAGGCGCACCGATCGCGCCCGTCCCAGGAGGAATCCCTTGCGAAGCCCCGCCCGCGCCACCGCCCTGCTCGCCAGCGCCGCCTTGACCCTGGTCGCGCAAACGCGCCCTGAGCCCCTTGCCCAGGCCGACTCCCGTGGCGAGATCTCCACCGTCCTCAAAGATCAGCAGGCCCTGGCGGTGACCATCTACAACCAGAATTTGGCCTTGGTGAAAGATCAACGCGAGGTGCGCTTGCCGCGAGGCGAGGCCCACCTCGCCTTCCAGGATGTCTCCGCCCAGATCCGCCCGGAGACGGCCCTGCTCCGCAACCTCACGGAAACCAAGGGATTCTGGGTTAACGAGCAGAATTTCGACTTCGATCTCCTCACGCCTCAAAAGCTCCTGGAAAAGGCCGTGGGCCAGAAAGTAGGCGTGATCACCTCCAAGCCCCGCCCCGAAGGCCCGGGCTACGTGGAAGTCCGGGAAGAGGCCCTTGTGCTCGCCGCGTCCCAGGGCGTGGTGCTGCAGTTCCCCGATCGCATTGAAACGAGCTTGCCCGGGCGCATCGTGTACTCGCAGGTGCCGACGCACCTGCGAGCCCGCCCCACCCTGGTGGTCGACCTCCACAGCCCCGCGGAGAAGGCCCAGAAGCTGGAACTGAGCTACCTCACCGGAGGCCTCGCCTGGAAGGCCGACTACGTGGCCAACCTCTCCGCCGACGAGAAGACCTTGGATCTTTCTGGCTGGGTGACCCTCACCAATCAAAGTGGGACCGCCTATCCCAATGCGCTGCTGCAACTGGTGGCGGGCGATGTGAATCAAGTTCGCGGTGCAGATCGTGCTTCATGGGACGCCCTGGGGGCCGTGAAAGCCCGGAAGGCTCAGGCCGCAGCAGAAGTAAAAGAAGAGAGCCTCTTCGAATACCACCTCTACACCCTGGATCGCCCCACCACCCTGAAGGAGAACCAGACGAAGCAGGTGACCCTCCTGGGCGCTTCCAGCGTGCCCGTGCACAAGGAGTTCCGCCTGCAGGGTCAAAGCCACTACTACAACGGCTCCTATGGGGACCTGGGGCAGAAGCTGAAGGTGGGCGTCTACGTGGCGTTCGATAACAAGGAGGCCGCCAACCTCGGCAAGCCCATGCCCAAGGGCGCCGTGCGCGTGTACAAGCGGGACAGCGAAGGCCGCGCCCAGTTCGTGGGCGAAGATGGCATCGACCACACCCCCAAGAACGAAACCGTCACCCTCAAGCTCGGGGACGCCTTCGATGTGACCGCCAATCGAAAGCAAACCAGTTTCAAGTCGATTCCCGCCACGGGCCGCTACCACTACATCTACGAAAGCGCCTTCGAAGTGGAGCTGAAAAACGCGAAAAAGGAGGCCGTCACCGTCCAGGTACTGGAGCCCATGCCCGGTGATTGGGAGGTGCTGGAGCGCAGCCACCCCTTCATCAAGGAGACCTCGGGCACCGCGCGGTTCCCCGTCACCATCCCCGCCGAAGGCAGCACCAAACTGACCTACCGCGTGCGGGTGAAGTGGTAGCCGACGAGATCAGCCCTAAGACGGAAAATCATTCACCAGAGATGAACGGAGATGGCATCGCGAGTGCCCATCTCCGTTCATCTCTGTTCATCTCCGGTTTTCTTTTTCTTCTCTCCGTTGAAAGGCCTTCCTCCCCGGCGGCATTCCCCCATGAGGCGCCCCTTCCCCGGCGCCACCGAGGAGGAACCCATGCGAATGCTCCGACCCACCGCCGCCCTGCTCGCCCTGTGGGCAGGCTGGTTTTCCACGCCCACCCCGGCTTCGCCACCGCCGACGGGCCGCCCTCACCGGCAGGCGCCGGAACCCAGCCAGGACGCGACCCAGTCGCCCTACTTCTTCGTCCAAGGCGGCGATGCCTCCCTGGATGCCCTGCCCCTGAAGGCCACCTCCGCCAAGGTTGCCATTGCGGGCGTCATCGCCGACGTGAAGGTCACCCAGGTCTACCGCAACACCGGCTCCAAGCCCCTGGAGGCCATCTACGTCTTCCCGGGCTCCACCCGCGCCGCCGTGTACGGCATGAAGATGACCATCGGCGCCCGGGTGCTGCAGGCGAAGATTCAAAGCCGCGATGAAGCCCGGAAGACCTACGAGCAGGCGAAGACCGAAGGGCGCAGCGCCTCGCTGTTGGAGCAGCACCGCCCCAACGTGTTCCAGATGAGCGTGGCCCACGTGATGCCCGGCGACGAGATCAAGGTGGAGCTGAGCTACACCGAGCTGCTCGTGCCCTCCGAGGGCACCTACGCCTTTGTCTACCCCACCGTGGTGGGGCCCCGCTACGCGGGCACCCCCGGCACAGCGTCGCACACGGGCGAGGGATGGGTGGCGAACCCTTACACCCATGCAGGTGAGAAATCCGCCACCACCTTCGACATCGAAGTGAAGCTCGCCGCGGGCATGGCCCTCCAGCGCATGGCCTGCGACACCCACAAGACCGCCATCGCCTATGACGGCACCCAGGACGCCACGCTGAAGCTGGATCCCAGCGAATCCCAAGGGGGCAACCGCGACTTCATCCTCAAGTACCAGTTGGCGGGAGGCCAAGTTCAGTCGGGCCTGCTGCTCACCCAGGGCAAGGACGAGAACTTCTTCCTGCTCATGGTGCAGCCGCCCAAGCGCGTGGCCCCGGCCGCCATGCCTCCCCGGGAGTACGTCTTCATCATGGACGTCTCCGGTAGTCAGATGGGCTTCCCCTTGGAGATCTCCAAGAACCTGATGAAGGAAATGATCCAGGGCCTGCGGCCCCAGGACCTCTTCAACGTCATGGTCTTCGAGGGCAGCTCGGCCCTGTGGGCCCCCAGCTCCCAACCCGCCACCCCCGAGAACCTGCAGCAGGCCCTGGCCTTCGTGCGCAGCCAGAACGGGGGCGGCGGCACCGAGCTGGGCGCCGCCATGCGCCGCGCCCTGGGCCTGCCCCGGGTGCCCAGCGTGTCGCGCACCTTCGTAGTGTCCACGGACGGCTACATCAGCGCCGATGGCCAGATCTTCGACCTCATCCGGAAGCATTTGGGCGACGCCAACATGTTCGCCTTCGGCATCGGCTCCTCCGTGAACCGCCACCTCATCGAAGGCATGGCCCACGCGGGCCAGGGCGAGGCCTTCGTGCTCACGGAGCCCCAACAGGCGGCCGCCGAGGCCGAGCGGTTCCGTGCCTACGTGAGTACGCCCGCGCTCAGCCAGGTGAAGCTGGCCGCCAAGGGGTTCGAGATCTATGACGTGGAGCCGCAATCCCTGCCCGACGTGCTCGCCGAGCGCCCCGTGCTCTGCTGGGGCAAGTGGAAGGGGGACCCCAAGGGCACCCTCACCCTGTCGGGCATGACGGGCCAGGGCCCCTGGCATCGGACCTTCGAGGTGGGGAACGTGAAGCCCTCGGCCACGAATGGCGCCTTGCGCCAGCTCTGGGCTCGCCAGCGCGTGCAGCTGCTCTCGGACTACAACCAGTTTGGCGAAACCGCGGATCGCAAAGCCGAGATCACCAACCTGGGCCTGAAGTACAACCTCCTCACCGCCCACACCTCCTTCGTGGCCGTGGATACCCAAGTGCGCAACGCCGGAAGCCAGGCGCAGACCGTGACCCAGCCCCTGCCCCTGCCCGAGGGCGTGAGTGATGCGGCCGTGGGATATCCATCCGGCCTCGCCGTAGGCGCCAGCTCTGCCCGGGCCAAGAGCAATTCCTGGGCATCCGCCGGCGCGGCCCCCGCCGCCCTGGCCAGGGAAGTGCGTTCAGATCAGGAGAGCCGCCAGGAACGCAAGACGGCGCAGCCGACCCCTCCGCCTCCGCCTGCCCCAATCCTCCACATCATTTCGATGGTGGTGCGGACTTCCGGTCTCGATGAATCCGCCCTGCTCAAGGCCCTCAACCTCAAGTTGCAGGATGCGGCCCTGGCCGCGCTCACCAACGGCGTGACCCTCACCGTGGAATTGGATGCGACAGGCAAGGTAGCCAACGTGACCTTCGACCGCGCCTTCGCCCAGGAAGCCCAGGTCCGCGCCCTCATTCTCAGGTGGACCTTCCAGACGGGCCGCGGCCACTTCACCGCCACCGTGGGCCGGTAGTTCAATTCCAACACCGCTGTCCCTCAGCGCCCGGTCCGCCGGGCGCTGAGCGATGCAGGGCCTACTTCGCCGCGGCCTTCAGGTGCACGGCGATGCGGTTCTTCACCTCCCCCATGAGGGGATTGGGAATGGGCACCGTGAGGTTGTAGTGCCGGATCATCCATCGCCCTTCCTGGAGACTCAGCACGCCGGTGCCCCGGCAGGGGCCCATGTTGGGGGTGTCCAGGTCCTCGTCGAACCAGGCGGTCCGGCCATCGGGGCTGAACATGACGGCCCGGCGCACGGCCTTGAAGGACCAGGCCTTGCCCTTGGCGAAGAAGGGATGAGCGAAGGTCAGGAAGGCCGCCTTATCCCAGCGCTCCGTAGCATCGGTGCCCATGAAGATGCTGTCCGCGGTCAGGTGGCCGAAGTAACGGGCTTCGTCGGCCTTGGCGGCGGCATCGTGCCAATCGTCCAGCACCGCGTTCACAGGCTTGGCATCCGGCGCTTGCGCCGAGAGCAGGGCACAGGACACGAGCAGCATCGGAATGCGCATGGAGCCTCCAGAGAAATTCATCAACGCACCTTCGGCTTCCGCTTGACCACCTTCAACCGCAGCCGCACTTTCAAGCGGCCCTCGGCATCCTCAGCCACGATGCCCCAGGCGAGGGGGCCATCCTCCCCGGCATCGACCTCTTCGGGGCCCAGGTTGTAGGCGGCATCGTCCAGCTCGAAACGGCCGCAGGGGAAGCGCGGCGCGGCGGGTTCCACAGTGCCGGGATGGGCGTCGAGCACCCGCACGGGCCCGTGGGGATCATCGGGGCTGAGGCGGCTGGGATCGACCCGTGCCACCACGAGACCTTCCCGGCCATAGCCCGTCCGGCCCGCCACGGTGCCGGCATCGAAGCCCCAGGGACGGCGCACGTTGAGTTCCCAGAACCGGCCCTTGCGACGGGGATCCCGCACGAGCACCCGCTGGGGATGATCGCCGGGAGCCCGGGCCAATGGATCGATCCAGCCCTGCCAGGTTCCATCCTTCACAATCAGCGTGGGCACGGTGGCGCGGAAGAAGCCCCGGTACCAGAGATCCGCCCGGGTCCAGCCCATGGGCTGGCTGGGGCTGTAGGCGGTGTCCTCCACCCAGGGGCCCTCCAGGGGATGGTGGCGATCCCAGCCCCGGTACATGCCCACGTCCATGACATCCCAAATGCCCGCGGTAACGGGATCGCCGCAGTCGAGGTAGAAGTCGTCCACCCGATGTTCGCCCATGGCATGCAGGGATTCATGCACCACGTTGCCCAGCACCACCTGATCCGGCATCAGGAGCACGGGCCACCGCACCGTCTTATCCCAAGGCAGGGGCTCTAGCAGGCTGATGGGCTTCAGGTGCTCGGGTTGGGTGGTCACGGAACGGGGGGGCCCCGGGAGGATCACCCAGAGGTGATCGGGGCATCCATCGGGCCCCGGCGCCCCGGTGGCGTTGTTCACCTGGTCGAGGCCGTTGAGGGGGAGGCCTTTCAATTGCGCCAGCACCCACTGGGCGAGGTCGTGGGTCTCACCGTCGGGCTCCTTGCTCAGGGGCTCGGGATAGCGAAGCCGCAGCCAGCGGCCCTCCTCCAGCTCCAATGACCCTTTGCTGATCTCCTGGAAGTAATTGGCGACACTGGCCACCCCCCACTCCCGGCTGAAGAAGAGGTGCCGCAATTCGGAATCGGGAACTTCGGCCTGGCCCGGCAGCTCCAGCCGCACCACCAGCACCCGTTCCCGCCGGTGCCCCGGGGCGGGCCGCAACCGGAACTCCGCGCCCCAACCGCCTTCGGGAACGACGTCGCGGCTCCACCCAGCCTTTTCGAACACGACGCGGTGGGGGGCACCTGCGGGCAAAGGCAAAGCGAATCGGCCGTCGGCATCGGTTTCCACCACCGCATGATCCGAGCGCGGATGGACCTTGCGGGGCCAATCCAAGCCCACCCGAACCCCGGCCAGGGGACGCTGCCCATCCGTCACCCGGGCCTTCAACAACCCCTGAGCCGGAAGGGCCGTGGCCAGGAGGAGAAGCAGGGCGCCCTGGATCAATCGAAGGCTCAGATGGAGGCCCGCCGCGCCCGGGACAGCCGCAGCAACAGGCCCACCCGGTGCTTCAGATCCGCGGATTGGAGGGGCAGGTCCAGGAAGTCGTCCACCACGGGCGGATTGGCTTCGATGACCGGCATGTCCGCCAGGGGATGGAGGAGCAGCATGGGCGTGGCACTGAGGGTGGGGCTCGCCTGCATGCGCATGGCGAACTCGCGCAGGGGCGTGGGACCCAGGGCCCAATCCAGGGCCAGCATCGCCGGAGCCTCCGAAGCCAATTTGGGCAGCAGCCCCTCCAGGCTGTCGAATTCACGGCCGCCGCCGGTGTCGCGCACCTGGGCCACCAGCATGGAGCGCACGTGGGCCGCGGGGCTCACCACCCACACCTCACCCCGGGGGGCAGGAAGGGCACCTTTCCAGCCACGCTCGAAGGTGCCCACTTCCAAGAGGTTCGTGACCCGGCGCTGCAGCATCAGGCTATTGGCGGGCTTGCGCAGGAAGTCATCGGCTCCGACCGCAAGGCTGCGGGCCTTGGCATCCCCGGCCAAGGCCGTGAGGATCAGAATGGGAATGCGGGCCGTATCACCATCCGATCGCAGAGCCTGGCAGGCGGCAAAGCCATCCATGCCGGGCATCACCAGGTCCAGCATGGCCAGATCAATATCGCCCTTCTTGCAGGATTCCACGGCCTGGGTGCCGTTGTGGACGGATACCACCTCCACGCCCATGGGCTCCAACTGGGCCTGCTGGATCCGCCGGTTGATGGCGATGTCCTCGGCCATGAGGACGCGCTGGGTCATGGGGCCTCCCCGGGGAAGATACCCAGTTCCACTTGCCTAAGGCAACGAGGGCCATGCATTGGGCCCCCCAGCCGGGCCCCCATCTCCGCCGGACAAATGGCCGGAATCCCGATAGAATATAGGGTTCAGAGGCCTTCGTGACCGATCCCCAGCTCATCCGCAATTTCTCCATCGTCGCCCACATCGACCACGGCAAATCCACCCTGGCGGATCGCCTGCTGGAATTGACCAAGACCGTGGCCCACCGCGACATGCAGGCCCAGATCCTGGACGACATGGACCTGGAGCGGGAGCGCGGCATCACCATCAAGGCCCACGCCGTCACCTGCATGTACACGGCCCAGGATGGCAAGACCTACACTCTGAACCTCATTGACACCCCTGGCCACGTGGACTTCACCTACGAGGTGAGCCGCAGCCTCGCCGCCTGCGAGGGCGCCATCCTCGTGGTGGACAGCACCCAGGGCGTGGAAGCCCAGACCCTGGCCAACACCTACCTGGCCCTGGAAAATGGCCTCGAGGTGTTCCCCGTCCTCAACAAGGCGGACCTCCCCTCCAGCGACCCTGCCCGGGTGCTGGAGCAGATCGACACCGTCATCGGCCTCGTGGACACCGAGCACCACGTGAACATCAGCGCCAAGACGGGCCTGAACTGCGAGCAGGTGCTCGAGAACATCGTGAAGTACATCCCGGCCCCCACCGGGGATGCGACCGCCCCCCTGCAGGCCCTCATCTTCGACAGCTACTACGATCCCTACCGCGGCATCGTGAACCTGATCCGCGTGATGAATGGCACCGTGCGGGCCGGCGACCAGATCCGCTTCATGTCCAACATGAGCGAGTACCGGGTGGACGAGATCGGTGTCTTCGATCCCAAGATGTCCAAGCGCCCGGAGATGTCCGTGGGCGAAGTGGGCTACCTGGTGGCCTCCATCAAGCAGCTGGCCGATGTGAAGGTGGGCGACACCATCACCCACGCCGTCACCCACAACACGAAGCCCGCCACGGAGATGCTGAAGGGCTTCAAGGAAGTGCAGCCCGTGGTGTTCGCAGGCATCTTCCCCACCTCCAGCGACGATTTCGAGAACCTCCGCAATGCCATGGACAAGCTGCGCCTCAACGACAGCAGCTTCACCTACGAACCCGAGACCTCCACCGCCCTGGGCTTCGGCTTCCGCTGCGGCTTCCTCGGCCTGCTCCACATGGAGATCGTGCAGGAGCGCCTGGAGCGCGAGTTTGACTTGGACCTCATCACCACGGCCCCAAGCGTGCGGTACCACGTGTACCTCACGGACGGGGAGATGATCGACGTGGACAACCCCTCCAAGCTGCCCTCCCTCCAGAAGATTGCCCGCATCGAAGAGCCCATCATCGAGGCCACGATCCTCACCCGCACGGACTTCGTGGGCGGCCTCATCAAGCTCTGCGAGGAGCGCCGCGGCATCCAGCAGAAGCTGGAGTACGTGAGCGCCGACCGCGTGATGCTCGTCTACGAGCTGCCCCTCAACGAAGTGGTGATGGATTTCTACGACAAGCTCAAGAGCCTCTCCAAGGGCTATGCCAGCTTCGACTACCACATGAAGCACTACGTGGAATCGGACCTCGTGAAGATGGACATCCTCGTGAACGGCGAGGCCGTGGACGCCCTCAGCATCCTCGTGCATCGCGCCAAGAGCGTGACCCTGGGCCACGCCCTCTGCGCCAAGATGAAGGAAGTGATCCCCCAGCAGATGTTCGACGTGGCCATCCAGGCCGCCATCGGCGCCAAGATCATCGCCCGCACCAACGTGAAGGCCCGCCGCAAAGACGTGACCGCCAAGTGCTACGGCGGCGACATCAGCCGCAAGAAGAAGCTCCTGAACAAGCAGAAGGAAGGCAAAAAGCGAATGAAGGCCATCGGCTCCGTGGAGATTCCGCAGGAGGCCTTCCTCGCCATCCTGAAGGTGGATAGCTAGTGCGCCTCCAGCCCTCAGTCTCTCTGGAGGGGACACCCTCCCCCGCGCCGGCCAAGAAGCCCTTGTTGGCCATGACCAGCTGGCAGAAGGCCGGGGTCCTCACGATCCTGCTGGGCCTGATTTGGGTGCGCATGCTCCGCCGCCGCAAGGCCGCCCACAAGGAATGCCCCCACTGCGGCCACAAGAACGCCCAGCACCTGACCAACTGCATCAAGTGCCAAGCGCCGCTCTTCGGCATCGACGCCTAACACGGTCCCACTTCCACGAAAACGGCGCCCTTCGGCGCCGTTTTCGTGGAGACCGGTGGATCTCAGAACTGGATCTCGACGTTCTCTTCCGCCAGGTCGTTCTCCTCGCCCAACACTTCGCAGGCGGCGCCGTACATCTGGATCACGGCGGCCTTGCGGTTGCTCAGGGAGGTCAGGAGATCACGCACGCGCTGAACTTCCGCGGCGATGGTGTTGTTGATCTGGTCGACCTCGGTCCGGCAACGGGTGCGGGTGGTCTCGTAAAAGGCTTTTTGGTCCTGGCTGAGTTCCATGGGGGGCTCCGGTGGTGGCGTGGGCAAAGGCTTTTGGGGAAATTGATTTTATCTTGCTCAGGAGTGTCCGGCCACCCAGATCAGGGTGACGAGCATCCCAAGCAGCGCGAGGATTACGGGCAGCAGCCACAGGGGTTTAACCGCCGGGGGCTCCATCCGCTCCGGGGGCGGCGGCAATTCGGGGAGGTTCCCGCTCGTGGGCCCGCTGGAGGTGGGCATACCCGCCTGAGTTTCCTGGAAGGAGGGATGGCTGCCGGAGATCAACTGCGAGTTCGTCAATTGCAGCGTGGGTTGGGGGAAGCGGGAGTGCATCACACGCTCCACATCCTCCTTGGTGCCCGTGAGCAGGGCATGGATGTACTCCGCCACATCATGCTCGGTGGGAATGTGCCCCTGCTTCATGAGCAGTTCGCGCAAATCCCGCTCCATGAACCGGGCGCTGGGATAGCGGTGATCCACGTTCTTCTGGAGGCTCTTGGTGACGATGCCGGCCATCTCGCGGCTCACCTGGGGGTTCAGCACGGTGACGTCCAGCACCCGGCCCAAGCGCACCTTTTCGAGCACACCCAGCTCGCTATCGGCTTGGAAGCAGCGCTCGCCCGTGAGCATCTCGAAGAGCACGAGGCCCAGGGAGTAGAGGTCCGAGCGGTTGTCCAGGGCCTGACCCATGGCCTGCTCGGGGCTCATATAGAGGAGCTTGCCCTTGAGCGCGCCCGCCACGGTGTGGCTGGCCTTGGAGACGGCCTTGGCGATGCCGAAGTCCACCAACTTGACCGCGCCCTCTTGGCTGATGAGCACGTTCTGGGGGCTGATGTCGCGGTGCACGAGCTTGAGCTCGCGATCGTCGAAGCCCTTCTTGCGGTGGGCGTAGTCCAGGGCTGCGGCCACCTTCATCAGGACGAAACCAGCCACGGCCTCGGGGAAGGGCAGGCCGAACTCCCGGGCCTTCCGCAGCAGCGTGCGGAGGTCCCGGCCGTTCACATATTCCATGGCGATGTAGTAGCTGTTGCCAGCCTTCCCGAGGTCGAAGATCTGCACGATGTTCGGATGCGTGAGCTGGGCGGCCAGCTTCGCCTCGTCGATGAACATGGTGACGAAGTCTTCGTTGTCGCTGAGGTGCGGCAGGATGCGCTTGATGGCGACGATCTTCTGGAAGCCCTGCACGCCCCGCTGCTGGGCCTTGAAGAGTTCAGCCATGCCCCCCACGGCGATCTTTTCGAGGAGGTAGTAGTTTCCGTACTCCTCGACAGCCTGGGAGATGGGCACTTGGGGGGCGGGCGGCGGGGTCACGGGACCCTTCGCGGGCACTTCCGCAGAGGGTGCGCTGTCCGCCTTGGACCAATCGAAGGGATCGTGCACACCGGTGATGCCGGTGAGGGTGAACTCGCCCGTGCCCAGGGCCTGGGGCTCCGGAGTCGCCTCGGGAAGGGGCGTGACGTCCGCCTTGGCCACCGGGGTGCGTGCGACCGCGGGCGCCTTGGGCGCGGGCAGAGCAGCCCCCTTGCCCATGCCTTCGATCTCCTCCAGCACATCGCCGAAGATGTCCTCGGTGGTCATCTGGCGCTTGGGCGGCTCGGTGTTGGGCCGGGGCACGTGGATGGGCTCCACGGGGGAGATGGGCAGGGCCGGCTTGGCTTCCACCGCCGGAGCCCGTTCCAGGATGGCGAAGGGATCCGTGCCGGAGTTGGTGCCTTCCTGCTCGATCTCCGCCACCAGGTCGCCGAAGATGTCGTGGCTGGTCAAGGGCTGCTGGGCGGCGGATTTCGCCTCGGCGGGCCAGTAGCGGCGCAGGGCCGCCGTGATCTCGCCGTGGGGGAGGGTCAACTCCAGCACGCCCTGGATGCCCTCCTCCGTGGGCGGGGTGGCGCCGGGGTGCTCCAGCATCACGAGTACCGGCAAGCCCGCGATGCGGCTGCGGATCTTCCTCACGCCCGGAGTCCCTTGGGCATGGCCATCCAGCAGCAGCAGGTCCGGGGTCACCCCCATGGCCAGGAAGGCGTCCACCTCATCGGCTTTGACCCACTGCACCAGCCAGCCGTCGCCCTCCATGGCCGAAACCAGCCCCGGAGTCCGGAGGGACTCACCGTCCACGATGAGGAGCAAGGGTTGGTTCATGCAGGATTCCAGGGACTTACACGAGGAGGAGTACTTGCCAGGGTATCCGTGGCGGGCTCCCCCCCTCAACGGAAAACCCCCTGAAGACTATGATTTCCCCTCGATTTCCACCGCATTCAGGGCTAGACTGGTCCTTCGGTCCGAACCTCGGTACGGGCGAATCTACGGTAGAAGGGGGGGAATACATACATGCCACTCGTCAAGATCAAGGAAGACGAAACCTTCGAAAACGCGCTGCGCCGCTTCAAGCGGAAGTGCGAGAAGTCCGGCATTCTCAGTGAGCTGAAGAAGCGTCAGCACTTTGAGAAACCCTCTGCCAAGCGCAAGCGGAAGATGCTCGCCGCCCGTAAGAAGAGCCTCAAGCGCCTCGCGCAGGAGCGCCGTATCATGGGGGCCTAAAAGCCTTCGCGTTGAAAAAGGCCCGCTCACGCGGGCCTTTTTTGGCTCTAGGCTTTGGGCTCTAGCTTGCGCCGACCCACCTATCCGTATCGCCCTGTTGGGTCGAGCCCAGCAAAAGCCTGAAGCCAAGAGCCCAGAGCCTCCTCATGAACGAAGAACGCGCCAACCTCGAATTCCCCGACGTCCTCGCCCTGGTCGCGGGCTTCGCCCGCACGGCGGGAGGGCGACGGCGGATCCAGGCCATGACGCCGGAGGATGGCCGCTCCGGCGTTCGCCGCCTCCATCAGGAGGAACTGCGGGACGCCCACGCCGCGAGGCCTCACGCCTTCCCCGTGATGCCCATGGACGAGGCCTTTGGCGAACTCCTGAGTCCAGCGGGCTGGCTGCTGCCGGAGCACTGGCGCCAGCTGCGCGAAGGCCTCCAGGCCCTCGCCACCCTCATCCGCAGCACCGCAGAACTGGGCTGGCCCAAGGACGAGAAGGGCCAGGAGCGCCCGGCCCCCGCGGGCACCCACCTGGGCATCGACCGCCTGCAAGTGACGGCCCTCATCCTTTCGGACCCCACACCCATCGCGGACAAGCTGCGCCGCTTCTTCACCGAGGATGGCCAGCTGGATCCCCTCAAGGTGCCTGGCCTCGCCAGCCTCCACCACGCCCGCGGCAGCGCCTATCAATCCATCCAGGCCAAGCTCGCCAAGCTCATGCGCCAAGTGCCCGAGGCCTTCGTGGAATCCGGCATCGTGGAGCGCAACGGTCGCTTCTGCCTGCCGGTCCGCAGCGACAAGCGCGGCCTCATTCCCGGCCTGGTGCTGGATCGCAGCGGCAGCGGCGCCACCGTCTTCCTGGAGCCCCACGAGGCCGTGAGCCTCAACAACGATTTCGTGGAAGCCGACGCCGAATACCGCGAAGCGGTCATCGCCTTCCTGCGGGACCTCTTGGAAGAGCTGCGCACCCAGCGCCAGGCCTTCGCCGCCTGGGCCGACTTCCAAGTCGAAGTCGACGAGACCCTGGCCCTCCTGGGCTGGGCGGCTCTCATCCAAGGCGGGCTCCCCGCCGAGTCCCCCGCGCGGCTCTGCCTCCTCCAGGCCAAGCACCCGCTGCTGCTGCCCCAGGTGCGCGAGCGCATGGGCCTGGAGCCCCTGCCCCACGCCGTGGTGCCCCTGAACCTCATCCTGGAACGCGAACGCCCCAGCCTCGTCATCTCCGGCTCCAACACCGGCGGCAAAACGGTGGTGCTCAAGGCCGTGGGCCTACTCTGGTCCCTGGGGGCTTGCGGCTGCCCCATCCCCGCCGAAAGCGGCAGCAGCCTGCCCCCCCTGCCCTCGCTCCACGCCGACATCGGCGATCACCAAACCCTCGTGGGCAGCCTCTCGACGTTCAGCTCCCACGTCGTTCACCTGAAGCAGATCCTCTCCGAAGCCAAGGACGGCGGCCTCGTGCTGCTGGACGAATTAGGCACCGGCACGGATCCCAAAGAAGGCGCGGCTCTGGGCGTGGCCGTGCTGCACGCCCTGTCGCGCCGCGGCTGCTGGATCCTCTGCTCCACGCACCTGGGCGAAATCAGCCAGTGGGCCCTGCGCCACCAGCGCTTCCAGAACGCCAGCGTGCAATTCGACGAAGAGAAGCTCGCCCCCACCTACCGCCTCATGGTGGGCCTGCCCGGTCAGAGCCGCGCCCTCGCCATCGCCCGCCGCCTCGGCCTGCCCGAAGCCGTGCTTGAAAAGGCCGAGAGCGCCCTGGGCCAGCGGGAGAAGGATTGGCGCGACTTCCTCAAGGAACTGGAAGCGGACCGCGTGCGCCTTCTGGAGGAGACGGAGGAGGTTCACCGCCGCGAAGCCGCCGTCCAAAAGGATCTGAACCAGTTGCGCCTCCGCGAAGAAAAGCTCCGCACCGAGCAGGAGAAGTTCGCCCGCGACGCCGCGGAAAAACTCACCCGCGCCCTCGAGTTCGTGGATCACGAAGGCAAGCGCCTCGTGAAGGAACTCAAAGCCAAGGCCAAGGAGGCGGCCTCCGCGCCGGACGCCGACCGCACCGGTACCGAGGCCACTGAACGCGTGAAACAGATGAAGCAGATCGCCGAAGCGGAACTCGCTTCGCTGCTCAAGCGCGGCAAGCCATCCGAGAAGGCCGCCGAAGTGAAGGAGGGTGCCTACGCCCGCCATCGCGGCCTGGGCATGGAGGGCAAGGTGGTCGTACTCAAGGGGGATCGCGTCACCCTGGAGACGGGCCCCGGCCGCCGCTTCGAATGCCGGCTCGGCGAATTGGAGCCCATCGGCCGCAAGGAGATGGAACCCAAGCCCATGGGCAAGGTGCGCGTCCGCGCCGAGGCCGATGACGATTTGGCCCAGCAGCTCACCCTCATCGGCCGCGCCAGCGATGACATCGACGCCGAGGTCTACCGCTTCGTGGAGGCGGGCATCGCCAGCGGTCGGAAGTACCTGCGTATCGTCCACGGCCACGGCACCGGCCGCCTCAAAGCCGCCGTCCGTGAAGCCCTGCGCGGCCATCCCGGCATCACCCGCGTGGAAGATGCGCCCCAGAACCAGGGCGGAGCCGGGGCCACAGTGGTGACGCTGCGCTGAGGCAGGCTCCCCTTGTTGCCGTCACCCCCATGTCATAGTGGGGGCTCCCCATGCGATGGCTCCTCTTCCTCCCGATCACCGCGGTCCTGATGGCCCAGGATGGGCTGCCGGAAATTCGCAGTACCGTACGCGATCGAACATTGCTGGGTTTGACGCTGTATCACGATGGCCTCGCCCTAGTGAGAGACCGGCGAAGGGTGGAATTCCAGAGGGGCCGGTTCCGCCTGGCCCTCTCGGACCTCAGCCCGAAGATCCGCCCCAAAACCGCCTTATTAAGAAGTCTGACCCAGGAACCATTGGGATTGCTGGAGCAGAATTTCGAGTACAGCCTCCTCAGCCCCGAAAGCCTAATTCAGAGCAGTCTTGGCCAGCCGGTGGGATTCAAGACCGAGGGGGATCCAGGTCAAAGATTTGGGCGCCTGGTTTCCATTCCGGTGCCATTCGATGTCTATCCACCGCCTCGCACGGCCCTAGAAGCGAAGGTGGATCCAAAACCTGCCCTCTGGCGGGCTGCGCGCATCAATCGTGGCCGGTGGGCTCGGTTGCCGCTCATTCGCAAAGATCCGGATGTGGTCGTGTTGACTCAGGAGGGGTTCAGCCCCTCTAGTCCACAGGCTTTGCGGTTCACTTCACTACCCGCGGGCCTCCGAAGTTCTCCAACTTTGGTAGAGGACATTCAATCTGACACTTTTCACCCTCGGGAGTTGGAGCTGGCCTACCTCACGGAAGGGCTTTCTTGGGGCGTTCACTACGTGGGAGTCCTGGACAAAACTGGGGCTTCGATGGAATTGCAGGCGATGGTCACACTCACCAACGAGAGCGGCACCTCCTTTCCGAACGCCACCTTGCAACTGGTGGCCGGGGATCCGAATACCGTTCCGGACCCTGATCTGGCCCTCTTCGATCCGGATATTCCTGCGTTTGATCAGACAACCGTAACTGTGGCCGCCTCGCAAGCGCCTGGATTCCAGGAGGAGAACCTGGCTGATTACCACCTCTACACCTTGGATCGCCCTACAGATTTGGAATCAGGCCAGACAAAGCAAGTGCAGCTCTTCCGGATTGATCGAATCCCCCTTGAGCGCCATTTCCGGGCTGACATCCTCGATTCCGAATTCTCAGGTAGCCTCGACCGGGCCAATTCCAGTGAGATCCTGAAGGGGATCAGAGAATTTGAATCCTATGCCGCTTGGCAACCTCTTGATATTCAAGCCGGCCTCAGTTGGATCAATGATCCGAGCCACGGCCTCGGACGGCCTCTTCCCCAAGGGGGCATCGACTTAAGCATCTCTGAGCCCGATGGTTCTTCTGCCATCCCATTGCAGTTCCTCCCCTTCCCAGCGACGCCCTCGGGGCAACGGATTGAACTTTGGCCTGGTCCAGCCCAAGGGTGGGTGGGTCAGAAACGCCTTGCAGAGGCTCACCTTGATCGGAAGGGGCTTCTCCTCACCTGGGAAGTAGAGATTTCCCTCCTGCGGAGTGAGACAGCGGAACTTTCCATCAGGCATCTCGTCCAACAGGATTGGTCCGTTTTGGAAAGCGGCTTGCCCGTCGAGCGCCCGGCCGCCGATCAGGTGCGATTCACACTTCGGCTCAGCCCAGGGGAGACCCGCCGATTCAGCTATACGATTCGGGTTCCGTGGTCCCCACCGGCCCGTAGCGATTCCCCCAGCTAGCCCCTTAAAGGAGCCTCCATGCATACCCAACTGCGCTATCCCCTCTATTCCGCATTGCTGGGAGGTTTCCTCGCCGCCCAGGCCCCCGAAATTCCCACCACCCAGGCCGACCAGAAGGCCCTGGCCGTGACCATCTACAACGACAACCTGGCCCTGGTGAAGGATCAGCGGCTGGTGCGGTTGCCCAAGGGGGAGGCGCGGCTGGCTTTCCAGGAGGTGTCGGCGCAGATCCGGCCGGAGACGGCGCTGCTGCGGAACCTCACGGAGCCCAAAGGCTTCTTCGTGGTGGAGCAGAACTTCGATTTCGACCTGCTGACGCCCCAGAAGCTGCTGGAGAAATACGTGGGCGAAAAAGTGGTGGTGGTTTCCCAGAAACCCAACGCCTCGGGGCCCGGCAGCACGGAAGTGCGTGAAGAGGCCACGGTGCTCGCCACCAACAGTGGCGTGGTGCTGCAGTTCCCGGATCGCATCGAGACGTCGGTGCCCGGGCGCCTCGTGTATCCCAAGGTGCCGGCCAATCTGCGGGCCCGACCCACGCTCGTGATCACCCTCAACAGCGGCCTGGAAAAGGCCCAGGCCCTGGAGTTGAGCTACCTCACTTCCGGACTCTCCTGGAAGGCCGACTACGTGGCCAACCTCGCGGCCGATGAGAAAACCCTGGACCTCAACGGTTGGGTGACCCTCACCAATCAAAGTGGCGCCGCCTACCCCAACGCCACCCTGCAATTGGTGGCCGGGGATGTGAACCGCGTGCGGGAGACGCCGCGCCCGGCCCCCATGATGGCCATGGCCAAGGCTGCAGACCGTGCTCCGGAGACCAAGGAGGAGAGCCTCTTCGAGTACCACCTCTACACCTTGGACCGCCCCACCACCCTGGCCGCCAGTCAGACGAAGCAGGTGGCCCTGCTCAGCGCCACCGGCGTTCCGTTGCGCAAGGAGTTCCGGCTGGAAGGCCAATCTTGGTGGTACACCAACGCCCAGGGTGACCTCGGCGACAAATTGAAGGTGGGCGTGTTCGTGGAGCTGGACAACACCGAAGCCAACCACCTGGGGATGCCCCTGCCCAAGGGGATTTTCCGGATGTACAAGCGCGACAGCGAAGGGCGGGCCCAGTTCATCGGCGAGGATCGCATCGACCACACGCCGAAGCGCGAAACCGTGCGCCTCAAGCTGGGCGAGGCCTTCGACGTCACCGCCCGGCGCAAGCAGACGGATTACAAGGTGCTTGGCCGCTCCGGGAAATATGGCAGCAGCAGCGAGAGCGGATACGAAGTGGTGCTGAAGAACGCCAAGAAGGAGGCCGTCACCGTCCTGGTGGTGGAGCCCATCCATGGCGAGTGGGAAATGCTCCAGGCCAGCCAGGAGTGGAAGAAGACCAGCTCAGGCACCGCCCGTTTCGAGGTAAAGGTTCCCGCCGAAGGCGAAGCCACCTTGACCTATCGGGTGCGCACGCGCTGGTGAGCCCTTATTTGGGCGGGGCCGGGATCGGCATCTGGAGGTCCAGCGGGTTCTTCCACCGCTGCGCCTCCAGCTCCTTGGCCCGGGCATTCCGCTTGGCGTCATCGCCCGCCAGCCAGCTTTCGGTGCGATGCCTCAGGTTCGACATGATGGAATCCTTGAGCACTCCCAGCACCAGCACCACCACCGGGGCCACCCGTTGGGGGTTGGGCTGGTTGGCGCAATCCACCTTGGCGTTCACGATCTCGTCGAAGGCCTCGGAGCGGGTGCGGAGATCCTGCAACAGCGACTTGTAGACGGCTTCGTCGATCTTGTCCTTCTTGGTGCCATTGCGCAGGTCGAGGATGAGGGTGTTGAGCAGGGCGTTGGAGGCCCCCTTCAGCTTGTCATAGGCGAAGTAGGCGCTCTTGTAGCGCGGCGAAGCGGGACCGCAATCGCTGTAGACCTCCTGCAGGAAGGTCTCGCATTGGCTCCGCTTGTTGTCGAGGCAGGCAAAAAACTGGAGGCTCAACTTCCCGTCCGGCGCGGGCGCGGCGCAGGGATTGGCCGGGGCGACTTCCTGGGCAGACAGCGGCGCGGCGGCGGATAAAACCAGGCTGGCCAGCAAGAGCGAGGAACGCAGCATCAGATCTCCAGGGAGGGACTCCATTCCACCTCGTCCGTGCATGGAAGTGAAGCGTTAACGCCAGGCGCCCAGCAAAATGAAGGGCCCCCAATAGAAGGGATGGGACCAATCCCGGGCCGTGCCCTCCTTGCGGAGAAGGCGGAGCTGGGCCGCGCGAAGCGCCTCGGCGCGGGCCTCGCCGCCGCCCCAGCGTCGGTAGAAATCCTGCATGAGGTCCGCGGTGCTGGCATCCGCCACTTTCCAGAGGGTGGCCACCACGCTCTGCGCCCCCAGATCCAGGGCCAGGGCGCCCAGGCCCTCCACTTCCAGGCCCTGGTCATCACGACCCCCGCCCAGGGCCGTCTGGCAGGCGGAGAGGCTGAGCATGCGCACGCCATCAAAGCGCACGCCGTCATCGCGCAGGGTCTTAAGCGAGAGGAGGCTGCCGTCGCCCACGAGCAGGGCGCTGGCCTCATGGGTGCCCGGACGGAACTGGAAGTGGCTCGCCACGTGCACGATGGAGATGCCGTCCAGCTCCTTGAGCCGGTCCGCGGTGAAGGCTTCATCCAGGTAGCTGCGACCCGGCGTGCCCACGGCCTGCAACCCGGCCAGCACGCCCTGCAACTCCGCAGGCACCGCCGCCAGCGCGGAAAAGCCCCCGTGGGCCTGACTCACCCCGAAGGCCGCGGCCCCCTTTCCCACCAAAGGGGATTCCGAGGCCGCCGCGAAGGCGCCCCGCGCCGCCACGGCGAGGGCGTATCGTTCCACCAGCCAGGTGCGGCCGTCGTGGAGCGTGCCGAAGGGGAGGTAACGCAAGGGCCCATCCAGGTCCAGCAGCAGGCGCTTGGCCTGGGCCGCTTCCAAATCCGCGGCCACGGGCTGGATCAGCAGATCGTGAAGCGCCCTCGCCTCGGGGCGGGGATCGCGGCTGCGATCCGTGAGCGCCCACCGGAGGGCCTGGATCGCCTTGGCCAGCTCCGGAGCCGTGACCTGGGCTTCGCGATGAATCTGCAGGCGCGCCGTGGTGACGAGGATGTGGAGTCGCTCCTGGCCCATCACGTAGCTGAGCAGCACCGTGTCGGCCCCCAGCCTTCCCTGCAGGCCACTGAGGCGCTCCAGCTGACGGGCGGCCAGGCGCTCCGCGGACTCGGCGCCTTCGCCGCGGGCCTCCTCCCTCAGGCTGCGCAGGGAGGCCTGGAAGGCTTGGCGGGCTTCCCGCACGAGGCCCTCGAGCCGCACCCGTGCGCCCCGATCCTCGGGCGAAAGGGATTCCAGGGGCTGGCGGCGCAGCCCTTCCAATTCCCGCGCCAGGGCCATCCACTGGGCCTGAGCCGGGGCGACCTTCGCTTCCAGGCTCGACTCCTCGCCGGTGCGGCTGGGGCCGCTCCCTTCGGCCGGAGCCGCATCCCGGCCCAGGAAGCGGCCGTACTCATCCTCCTTGAGCAGGGCCAGCACCTCCTGCGCCTCCGTCAGCCGCCCGCCATCCTGGATGAGCAGATCCGCGAGGAGCCGGAACGTGTCCGCGTTGGCGCTCCGGAAGGCCTGGGCCGCCGCCCCCTGCAAGCCCGCGCGGCCCTGCAACGCCTGTAATTCGGAGAGGGCCTGCTTGCCCGCGAGAATCGCGAGGTCCAGGCGCCCCAGGGCGGCCCAGCCCACCATCAGCCCGTGGTCCGCCGCCGCCCGGGTGAGGGGATGTTCCGCCCCGGCCCGGGCCCATAGCAATCGGGAAACCCCGCGGTAGGCCCGACCTTCAGCCAACTCCGCGGCCCCCAAGTTCACGGCCACCCGCGCGGCGGCCTCGGGCTGATCCATGGCGCGAACGAGCTGGAAGGCGCTGCCCAAAGAAAGGACGGCCTGCTTCCTCTGCCCTTGGGCCACCTTCGCGCAGCCCGCGTTGTTCAGGAGGCTGGCTTCGAGGAGGGGCATGCCGAGGCGCCGGGCCTCCTTCGCCACGGCCTCTAAGGGCCGGGCTCCACCGCCGTCCAAGGCCCTCAGGAAGGCGCGGAGGGCCCGGAGGCCGGCCCTGCCTCCCGCATCTCCAGGCATGGATTTCAGGGCTTCATCCAGCGCCCGCAGGGCGCCGGGCCGGTCGCCGAGATCCGCCCGCGTGCGCCCCAGCAGGCCGCCGAGTTGGCCTCGAAGCTGGGCCGCCCGGGGTCCGCTCATGCGGGTCACCCAGGCTTGGCCCTCCTCAATCGCCACTTCCACCTGTTCATATCGCCCCGCTTCCAGCGCCCACCGCGCCCGGGCCCAGGCCACCAGCGCGTGATCCACCGGGGCCTCGGAGCGCTCCACCTGGCGGGCGGCAGCATCCAGCATCCGCTCCGCTTCCGGGAAGCGCCCTTGCTGCACTCGGATCTCCACCACCAGCACCCGGGCTTCCAAGGCGAGATCCGGCGAGAGGTCCTCCTCGCCCAACAGGATCTCGGCCCGCACGCCCGCACCTTCCACATCCCCCAACTGGAGTCGGAGCCGCGCGGCTTCGAGCCCCCAGGTTTGGCGGGACCGACCTTGAGCCGCGCGATAGCGGCCTTCGGCCCGGGCCAGTGCCTGGGCCCCAGCGCTGCCCCGCACGCGCCGTTCCCGGAAATCCGCCCCGGGTACTGGGGGCTCCCAGGGTTCGGGCAGTTCCGAAGCCGGGGCGCGCCGCACCTTCCCCGGCCTGAGCAGCCACCAGGCTACCTCCGCCTGCCGCGCCGCCACGAGGGGCCGGTCCTCTGGAGGGCGTTGAACGCTGGTGACCCTGGGCGGGGGCATGGACGGCGGTGGCGGTGGCGGGGGCACCGGCGCGGGGGCGGGTGCGTGCGTGGGCACAGGACTCGGAGCAGACCGGGGCGTGCGGCAACTGGGGCCCGCGAGGACGCAGGTGAGGATCATCCAACCTGTGCGGCGGGAGAGGGGCATCGCATCTCCGGGAATTCCCCATCCTAGCGGCCTCAGGGGTCGGGGAAGCCCGTAGGATGTTGGGATGTCCCGCATCGCGCTCGTCACCGCCCAGGAAGCCCTTGGTCTCGACCAGGATCTGAATCCGCTGCTCGAAGCCCTGCAGGCGGAAGGGGCTGAAGCCGAGGCCATCTGCTGGGACGCGGAGGTGGATTGGGCCCGCTACCAGGCCGCGATCCTGCGTTCCACCTGGGACTACGTGCCCCGCCTGCCCGACTTCCTCGCCTGGTGCACCCGCACTGCCCAGGTCACGCGGCTGCTGAACCCACCCGAGGTGGTGCGATGGAACACGGACAAGCACTACCTGCTGGATCTCCACCGCGCCGGAGTGCCCGTGGTCCCCACGCGGTTCGTGGAGCCGGGCGAACATCCCCTGGGTGCCCTGGAGACCTTCCTCCACCGGGGGGAACTCAGCGTGGGCCAGGGCACGACCTTCCGGGAATTCGTGCTGAAACCCACCATCGGCGCGGGCTCCAAAGATGCCGCCCGCTACCACGTGGACGATCAGAGCCACGCCCTGAATCACCTGGAGCGCTTGCTCACCCAGGGGCGCAGCGCCATGCTGCAGCCCTACCTGGCGAGTGTGGACACCCGCGGCGAAACGGCGGTGCTGGCCTTCGAGGGGGGCTTCAGCCACGCCATCCGCAAAGGCCCCTTGCTCCGCCGAGGCGCGGGCCTGGTGGAAGGGCTCTTCGCCCCGGAGGAAATCACGCCCCGGATCCCTACCCCGGAGGAGCAGCGCGTGGCCGAAGCCGCCCTGCGGGCCATGCCTTTCCCCACCCTGCTTTACGCCCGCATCGACCTCATCGAGGATGAGGCCGGACGGCCCGTGATCCTGGAGTTGGAACTGACGGAGCCCAGCGTCTTCTTCGCCCAAGGACCGGGTTCCGCGGAACGGTTCGCCAAGGCGATCCTCCGGCGGGTGCAAGGAACGGTTTAACCCTTCACTTGCGGTTCCCGCCACCCCGGCGGGCGGTGCGGCGGGCGCGGCCCCATGCCTTCTTCACCTTCATGAGGTGGGCCGCACGGGCATCCCCTTGGGCCATGAACGTGTGGTCCTTCCCCGTCTTGGGATCGTAGAAGCCCACATAGCCGCCGGGGTTCACCCCGAAGCTGTGCAGCTTTACCCGGCCATGGCGCAGGCCCAAGAAATCGTTGCGGCCGCGGGTTTCATCACCGCTGGTGAAGTAGAGGGGCAGCACGAAGTTGCTCACGGTGATGCCGTCGATGTCGTAGAACTCGTCCTGCACGGCATCACACATCTCGTACCAGTAGAAGACGTGGCGGTGCTTCTTCGGATCGGGATGCGGCCCGCGCACGAGCAGGTTGCTCTCGGGATCCGCCAGCAGCTCCAGGGCTTCGTGGCTGAAGGTGTGGCTCCAGGGGCGGCCCGTCTCCTGCACGGTGGTCGTGAACACGATGCCGAAGGGGAGGCCCTGACCGTTCTTGTCGTGGAAACCGAGCACCCCGGCGGGGGCGGGATCATCCCAGAGGTAGATCACGGCATCCCCGCGCAGTTCCTCGGGGTGGTGGGGGGTGGGCTTCATCCCGCGGCCCTCCAGGCGCAGCTCCGCGCCCATGCTCCAGGCCGGCTCGAAGTCCTCGGCGATCTGGCGGTTGATTCCGCGGATCACCCGCTGCACTTCGCCATCGGGGATCGCAGTGTGGTTCACCACTGAAATGCGCATGGAGGCTCCGGGGGGACCTCCACAGGGTAGGCGCCGCGGGGATCCGCGCCACCCAGGCAAGGCTCCGCGCAGAACCCCGGGGATTCCGGCCGCTCCGCGTGGTAGGCTCACGCGAATCCAGCATTTGGAATGAACGGAAGGCGGCCGGCCCCCCGGCCCTGCAACAACCCACCCGCCGGCGGAGCGGAGGACATGGAAGATCCCAACGAAACCCAGGATGGCCTGTCCCAATCCGGGATGGAGACCCTGGCGGGCGATAAGGCAGCGAAGGTGGCCCCGGGCCCCCACCGCATCGTCGTGAAACCCCGTTCCACCGATCCCGGTTTCCCCGTGGCGGAATGGGATCGCTACGCCTTCGTGCGCTTCCTGGGCCAGGGCGGCATGGGGAAGGTGTACCTCGCCCGCGATCGGAAGCTGGGCCGGGACGTGGCCATCAAGTTCGTGCGCCTGGACGATGAACGCTATGCGGGCCGATTCATGGCCGAGGCCCGCGCCCAGGCGCGGGTGGATCATCCCCACGTCTGCAAGGTCTTCGAAGTGGGGGAGGTGGAAGGGAAGATCTTCATCGCCATGCAGCACATCAAGGGCCTGCCCCTGGATGTGGCCGCCTTGGAACTCACGCTGGAGCAAAAGGTGATGGTGCTGCGGGATGCCGCCCTCGGCGTGCACGAGGCGCATCGCGTGGGGATCATCCACCGGGATCTCAAGCCCTCGAACATCCTTGTGGAACAGGATGCGGATGGCACCCACCACGCCTACGTCATGGATTTCGGCCTCGCCCACGAGTGGAACACCGAGTCCACCGATACGGGCTCCGTGTTGGGCACGCCGGCCTTCATGTCCCCGGAGCAGGCCCGCGGCGAAGTCTCCCGGCTGGATCGCCGGGCGGATGTCTACAGCCTGGGCGCCACCCTCTACCAGGTGCTCACGGGCAAGGCCGCCGTGTCCGGCAGCAACCCCCTGGAGATCCTCAGCGCCGTGGTCTCCGCGGATGTGGAGCCCATGCGGGTGCACCGGCTGGACATTCCCAAGGATCTGGAGGCCATCACCCTCAAGTGCCTGGAGAAGGATCGCGCCCGCCGCTATGACTCCGCCAAGGCCCTGGCCGAGGATCTGGATCGGTTCCTCGCGGGGGATCCCGTGTTGGCGCGGCCCACGGGCACCTGGTACCGGATCCAGCGCAGGCTCCGCAAGAACAAGCAGCTCACGGCCGTGGGCGGCGCGGCCCTGGTGGTGGTGCTCGTGGCCCTCGGCATCACCCTCAAGACCCGGCGGGATGCGGGGCGCCGCGAACGGTTGGCGCAGCAGTTCACCGAGGCCATGGCCCGCATCGAATCCATGGCCCGCTATTCGGCGCTCTCGCCCCCCCACGACATCCGGCCCGACCTCCAGGCCGTGCGGGATCAGATGGCCCAGCTGAGGCTCGACATGAAGGAGGCCGGCTCCCTCGCCAACGGCCCCGGCAACTACGCCCTGGGCCGCGGGTATTGGACCCTGGATGACCCCGAACACGCCCGGGAACATCTCCAGATGGCCTGGGATGCGGGCTACCGCGCCCCCCGCGTGGCCTACGCCCTGAGCCTCGTGCTCGGCCAGCAGTACCGGGAGAAGTACCTGGAAGCCCAGCGCATCGTCGCCCCCGCCCAACGCCAAGCGCGGTTGCAGGAAGTGGATCGGACCCTCCGGGATCCCGCCCTCGGGTTCCTGCGCAAAGCCCGGGGATCCGACGTACCGTCCCCCGCCTACCTCGAAGCCCAGATGGCCTTCTTCGAAGGCCGCCTCGAGGAGGCCCTCACCAAACTGAAGGCCCTGGGCACCACCCAGCCCTGGTTCTTCGAAGCGCCGCAACTGCAGGGTTCCCTGCTCCAGGCCCGGGCCTGGGAGAAGTGGAACCGCGGGGATCGCGAAGGAGCGCACGCGGATTTCGAGGCCGGCCGCGCCGCCTTGGCCCAGGCCGGGCGGGTGGCCCGCAGCGCCCCTTCGGTGCAGGCCGCCCTGGGCGCACTGGAACACAACGCCCTGTTCATGGAGAAGTACGGCCAGGGGAACGTGGGACCCGTGTACGCCCGGGGGATGGAGGCCGTGCGCACGGCCCTTGCCGCCCAACCGGATCATGTGCCCTCACTGATTCTCCAAGCTTCCCTGTTGAGTCAGTGGGCGGATCTCAAAACCGGGAAAGGCGAATTCGCCGAGGAGGAGGCCCAGGCCGCCGTGGAGGCCTCGAAGCAGGCGGTGCAGGCCGGGCCGGGTCGCGCCGATGCCCGCACCGCCCTCGGCAAGGCCTACTACCAGTGGGGCATGGCCCGGGCCTCCAAGGGACTCGATCCCAGTGAGCCCTTCACCCGCGGGCTGGAGGCCTTCGATTCCCTCTCCCGGGAAAAGCGGGATTACACCGTATGGAATCACCTGGGGCTGATCCATCGCACCTGGGCGGAGTTCCAGGCCCAGCGCGATCAAGATCCTCACCACCATCTGAACGGCGCCATCGAGGCCTTCGAAACGGCCACGCGGATGGAACCCCAACTGTTGGCGGCCTGGATCAACTTGGGGTCCTGCCTGCTCCAGCGCGCCGAACTGCCCAAGGCCTCCGCCCCCCAGGGCGACCTGCACGCGGCGCTGGCCGCCCTTGAACAGGCGAGGACCCTCAATCCCAAACACTGGGTTCCCTACTTCGCCCTCGGCAAAGTCCACTGCGCGCTGGCCATGCGAACCCGGGAGCAGGGTGGGGACCCCAAGCCCGAACTGATCCTCTCCGTGGGGTTGAACAAGCAGGGCCTCGCCATCAACGCCTCCAGCCCCAACTTGCATAACGGATTGGGCATCGCGGCCTCGGAGCTCGCCCGCCTCGCCTGGGAAGCCGGGGAGGACCCCACGCCCCCCTACGACCAGGCCCGCGCCGCCTATGAGAAGGCCATCGCCGTGGCCCCGGATCAGAGCTTCGGGTACCTCAACCTCGCGGACCTCCTGCTCTGGAAGAGCCAATACCTGGGAAGCGACACCGCCTTGGCGGAGGCCGGTGCGCTACTGCGCAAACGGATGAAGGCCGCGCCAACGGAGCGGGACCTCCTGGGCAACGAGGGGCGCCGATGTGCCATCCAGGTCGAACGGGCCGTGCGGGAGGGGCGGGACCCCGCCCTCCCCGCCAAGGCGGGGGAAACCGCCCTGGCCCAGGCCCTCGCGCAGGATCCGCACTACGGAGATGCCCTGCTCTACCTGGGTCAACTCCGGGCCGCCGTCGCCCGGTGGAAGGTGAATCACCGACAGGCGGAACGCACCATCTTCGAGCAGGCCCTCGCGCCTCTGAACGAAGTATTCGCCCTCTCCCCCACCCACCTGGAGGCTTCGCTGACGCTCGTTCGCCTCACATTGACGCAGGCGACCTGGGAGCGATCCACGGCGCAGGACCCGGCGGCGAGCCTCGCCACCGCTCGCAGGACCCTCGACGACATCCTGAAGCTGAGGCCCCGATGCGCCGAGGCCCTCGCGCTCAGGGGCGACCTCAATCTCGAAGAAGCCGAAGGGCTCCCTACCGGAGCCCGGGCGACCAAGGCCCAGGAAGCGCAGCGCGCCTTCGAAGCCGGGATTTCCTTGAACCGGCATCTGGCGGCCCAATGGAGCCCACGGCTGGCGCGCGCCCGGCAGGTTGGGGCGGGGAGCTGATCCCCGCCCCGGCCCGGGCTAGGGTTCAGCCATCCACATTGACGGTGCCGCTGCCCTTGGTGGCCGTGAGGCTCGCGGGCTTGGTGACGGTGTAATCCCCATTCGGTCCCACGACCTCGTAACTCACCTTCGGATCCGCATGTTTGGCGTTCACCACGCAGGAAGTCACGCCATTGGCGAGGAGGGTGCTGGGCACCGTCACGGTGGTCGGCGCGCCATCGCCATCCTGTTCGAATTCGAGGTAGTCCTTGCGCTTGACCCGCAGCGGGTCGTCGGGGAACCCGGCGGCGGACACTTTCATCTTCTGGACACTGCTCATGGGGACTCCTGGGTGGAAGGAGTGGAAAAGGCGCCAGGCAATCAATGGAACCTGGCCGGGGAGGAAGTGCGCACCAGCTTATTCCGAGGTACATAAAAAACGAACATCAAAATAAGAAGGCCACGGATTTTTGATAACCAAAGCCCCCCGCCCCTGCGCAGCTCCCAGGGGCCCCCATGGCACACTGAGCGATACCCCCCTGGATGCCAATGACCGCCAAAGCCTCGCTTCGCCAAGCGCTGACCCTCACCGTCCTCGTGGCGGCCCTGGGCTATTTCGTCGACATCTTCGACCTCCTCCTCTTCGGGATCCTCCGGCAGAAGAGCCTGTTGGCCCTGGGCATTCCCGTGGAGCAGACCCTCACCAAGGGCATCCTCCTGCACAACCTGCAGGTGTGGGGGCTCGTCCTCGGAGGCGTGGTGTGGGGCGTGCTGGGCGACAAGCGCGGCCGGCTGTCGGTGCTCTTCGGCAGCATCGCACTCTACTCGGTGGCCAACATCGCCAACGCCTTCATCGCCCATCTGCCGGGCCTCACGCCCTTCCAGTGGTACGCCGTGTTCCGCTTCATCGCGGGCTTCGGCTTGGCCGGCGAGCTGGGCGCCGCCATCACCCTGGTGGGTGAAACGCTGCCCAAGGAAGCCCGCGGCTACGGCACGGGCATCGTGGCGGGCGTGGGGGTCAGCGGCGCCGTGGTGGCCAATCTCGTGGGCAAGCACCTGGCCTGGAACCACGCCTACCTGGTGGGCGGCCTGCTCGGCCTCGCCCTCTTGGCCTTGCGCATCGGCGTGGCCGAGAGCGGCATGTTCCACCAGGCCCAGGAGCAGGCGGTGGTGCGGGGCGACTTCTTCAGCCTGTTCACGTCGCGGGAGCGCTTCCTCCGGGCCCTCCGCTGCACCCTGATCGCAGTGCCCCTGTGGTTCTCCGTGGGCATCCTCATGTTCTACGCGCCCGAGTTCGCTAAGGCCCTGGGCTACACGGGCCCCGTCACGGCGGGCGACGCCATCGCCTGGTGCTACGCCGGGCTCGTATTTGGCGATGTGGGCAGCGGCTTCATCAGCCAGTGGATGGCCAGCCGGAAGAAGGTGCTCCTCATCTGCCTCCTGGGCACGCTCACGGGCATCCTCGCCATGCTGAACCTGAAGGGCCTGAGCCCCAGTGCCTTCTATGCCCTCTGCTTCGCCTTCGGCCTGCCGTTGGGATACTGGGCCGTGTTCGTCACCGTCACCAGCGAACAATTCGGCACCAACCTCCGCGCCACGGTCACCACCTCCGTGCCCAACTTCGTGCGCTGGTCCGTGAGCCCCATGAGTCTCGCCTTCCTCTGGCTGGCGCGACCCGAGGGGCGCAACCTCGGCGTGCTCAACGCTGCCCTCATCGTGGGCCTCGCCGTCATGGCCTTCGCCTTCTGGGCCCTCTCGGGCCTGAGGGAAACCCACGGCCGGGATTTGGATTTCATGGAGCAGGTGGACTAGCCCAGCAACGGAGAGGGGGTGGCCTAAGCCACCCCCTCTCCGCAAGGACTCAATTCCTTCGGGCCTTCGCCAGCTCCTCCGCTTCCTTCACCGTCAAGGCGGGGAGGTTTCCGGTGGTGAGGAAATCCACCAGGCCCTTCAGGTGAGCTCCGCCCTTCATGGGTTGGGTGGGGATTTTGGTGGAGAGGTCTTTCACCCCGAGAAGGTGCAAGGACTTGAGCAGGTACCAGACCTCCTCCATATCCGTGACATCCCAATCGGGAAGCTTCTTCTTCCCCGCCAAGAGGTCTTGAATCTCATTGGCCTGCGCAGTAACACCGAGCATGCCCACGGCCTCCAAGGCACCCTGGCGCACCCGCTGGGCCTTTGAGGTTTGGTAAATCCCCACCAACCCATCCTTGGTGGGCTGATGTTCACGGCCCATGAGGCCCAGCAGGAAGACCATCTCCCGAGCCGAGATTTCCTCCGTGGTGCCCTTGGCAGAAGCCATCAATCGGTCCAGAGCGGCCGGATCCGCGGAGCCGGGGAATTGATCCTGCAGCGTGGCCACCACCGCCTCCAATACGGCTTGGTAGTAAATGCGGCTCACGGCTTCCTTGGCGACTTCCTTCATGCTCATCATCGGCATGGTGGTTTCGAAGTAAGCCAGCTTGAAGGTGCGAGATTTGGTCTGACCGTCAGGCCCCTTCAGCTGCGTTTCGAGGTGACAGTACCCGAGGCAATTCATGGGGGAGAACCCGCTGTACCGCGTCATCTCCACCCGGGAACCCTTAAGGTGAACTTCCAGCATGTACTCGGAGCCCTCGCCAAGCCCCAGGGCCCCCAGGCCCGCCTTGGCGGACTGAGCCATGAGGTCGGTCAATTGCTGCGGGGTTTCCGTCTGATAAGCGAGAAAGATCCCGCTGCCTTCATCTCCATTGGGTCCGACGATGCCGCCGCTCAGAATGGCATCCGCGGGGCGGTCGTCCTTCACGATCACGGCGACTTTGGCGGGCCTCGCCGCATATAGGGGGCCGGAATTCACCTGCGGGACGCTCACGGGGGCCTTGATGATATTGGGGCCGCACGCAAGGCCCAACATCAGCAAGCTGGCCGCTAGGCCTTGATGCCATTGGAATTTCATGGATTGCTCCTCAGAGGGGTCAATCTGAAATGATAATCCAAGGCTACAGTTTGATAAAAGCCATTCAATCCGGGTTAGTAAGCCGCGTCCGCACCGCCATCGACGGGAATCACCGTTCCCGTCGTCCATCCGGCTTCTTCACTGAGCAGGTGCATCGCCAGGGCGGCGATCTCCGCTTCGGTGCCCATGCGCTTCAGGGGGTTCACGGCGCCCAAGCGCACAAGATCGCCTTCGGGATCGCTGCCGGCTTGGACGCGGGCTTCCACCATGGCGGTGTGCACGGGCCCCGGGGCGATGGCGTTGCAACGGATGCGGCGACTGGCCCACTCCAGGGCGAGCACCTTGGCGAGCATGTGCACGCCGGCCTTGGCCACGCTGTAAGCGGCGCTGTCAGGGATGGCCCTCAGGCCGATGTTAGAGCCCGTGAGCACCACGCTGGCGCCATCCTTCAATCGGTCGCCCAGGTAGTGCGCCATGAGCCAGGGGCCCCGCAGGTTCAACGACAGCACTTCGTCGAAGGCCTCCACGGAGGTGCCCTGCACGCTGCCGGGGATCAGGTGGCCCGCGTTGAGAAACATGCCATCCAGCTCGGGGCAGAGGTTGGAGAAGGCAGCCACGGCGCGCTCGTCCGCGTGGTCCAGGGCCACGTGGCGGGCTTCGGGAAGGGTCTCCCTGAGGTAGTCCAGACGCCGGCCAATGAGCACCAGCTCTGCGCCCTCCACCGCCAGGCGTCGCGCGGTCTCCCGCCCGATGCCGCTGCCGGCGCCCGTGACGAGGATGCGCTTGCCGGCGAAGCGGTTCATTGGGGCTCTTCGATGCGGAAGGATCCGGTATGCGTGCGGATCGGGGCCACCACGCCCCCGCTCACGGCCCAGGTAAGGGCCTGATCGGGGCTGAGGTCCACCGGGCGGATGCGTTTCTGGTCCACCATGATCACGTAGCCGCTGGTGGGGTTGGGTGCGGTGGGCACGTACACCGCCACCATGGATTCCCCTCCCGGGATGGCCCAGGAACAATCCCGCCGGGCCACGAAGCCCAGGGTGAACGCCCCCTCGTGGGGCCACTCCACCAGCACCACTTCCTTGAAGGAACCGCCCTGCCCGCTTTGGATGGCACCCATGAGCTGCTTCGTGGCGCCATAGATGCCCTTCACCAGTGGCACGTGCACCATGAGCTCATCCAGCCACACGAGGAGCTGCTTTCCCACCAAGTTGCCCACGAGCACGCCCACCACCATGAGGAGGAGCAGCAATCCCACGAGGGAGGCCAAGGCGAGCACCCAATAGGGCGGCTCCGCCAATCCCATGCGCTGGAACCCCCACGTCATGGGCTGCTGAAAAATGCCCACGAGGGTGGAGAAGATCGCCTTCAGCACCCATACGGTGACGACCAGCGGGAGCAGCGTAAAAATTCCTGCAAAGAGCGTGCGACGGATCATTCGGGATCCTTCTCGTTGAGTCGGCCTTCACCCGCCAGGATGCGCGGGCCCACAGCCCGCCAGAAATCGCGGAAGTAGTCGATGGCGCTCCAGATGGCCAGGAAGGTGGCCACCCACAACAGCAGCACGCCCATGCCCACGAAGAAGCTGAAAGGCCGGTTGAGCTGGATGAAGAAGCGGAAGATCTCCCGGTGGGTCCAGGTGTACAGCCAGGCATCCAGCTTCGTGCCCAGGATGAGGCAGCTGATGGCCGCAACCTGGGCGCCCAGCTTCCACTTGCCCAGCTGCCCGGCGGGAATGGTGATGCCCTCTTCGGAGGCGATGCCCCGCAGGCCCGTGATGGCGAACTCGCGCCCCAGGATGATGAAGGTCATCCAGGCGGGGGCGAGGTTCAGCTCCACCAGGCTGATGAGGGCCCCGGCCACCAGCAGCTTGTCCGCCAGCGGATCCAGCAGCTTGCCCAGCACCGTGACCTGCTTCCAGCGGCGGGCCAGGTAACCATCCAGCCAATCCGTGAGCGAGGCGATCCAAAATACGGTGACGCCGATGATTTCGTGGTTCTGGGCCCGGGTCATGAGCACCACCACGAGGATGGGCACCATGAGGATGCGGGCGATGGTGATGTAAGTCGGAATGTTCATCGGCGGGTCGAAGGTCCGGGCGCTGCAGTGGGATGGGTATAGCCTACCGCCCTATGCGCTCTCGGCGCAGAGTCAGAGCACCGTCAGCTCGCCTCGGCCCATGGCCTCCTGCCACACCTCGTCCTTCATCAGCGGGAACGGGGCCCCGCCGCCGTGCCAAGCCACGGAGGCCTCGGAGACGAACACCGCCATGCCATCCTCCCGAAGGGCCTCGAAGGCTTCCAGGGCGATGGGATCCTCCAGCAGCTGCAGCGCCTCGTGAGCGAGGCAGAGCCAGCTCACGCCCCGATCCAAGGTCCGGATGACCCCCAACAGGAGCTGTCGCCCCAGCGCCCGATCCCCGGGGGCAAAGGCCGCGCGGGTGAGGAGCACCGGCGGGCGGCGCACAAGGCTGCCCCGGGTGGTGGCCAGCGAATCCACAGCCAGGGCCCAGGTGCGACCCTGGGTGGAGGCCTCGAAACGGCGCCCCTGCTTTTCCAGGAAGCGCACCACGTTGCCCCGTACCAGCTCATCCTGCCCCGTCACCCGGAAGCCCTGCAGGGGATGGGCCTGCAGGTGTTCGCGCAGGGCGAGCAGGGCCTGGTAGGCCGTGACATCGAGGAGCTCAAGCGTGAGGATGTCCATGGAGATGATGAGAGTGGAGCATCCCAGCGCGGGAGATTTCAAGGAATGGCTGAGGAAGCGGGCGATGGAAGCGGGCCTCGCCCGGGTGGGCTTCGCCTCCCTGGAGCCCTTCACCGCCCTGGAACCCCAGCTCCGGGCCTGGTTCGATTCGGGCCGGGGCGCCCTCCTGCCTTATCTGAATCCCGCAGCGCTCCTGGATCCCCAAACCCCCTTCCCCGAAGGCCGCACGGCCCTGGTGGGCTTCTTCCCCTACGCCCGCCCCGAGGCGATCCCCGGCGCCGTGCCCGGCAGTCTGAAGCTGAGCCGCTACACCTGGGGCGAGGACTACCACCTCATCCTCAAACCCCGCCTCGCCGCGCTGCTCGAGGAGGCCCAGGGCCGCTGGCCCGGGTTGGAGGGTCGCGTGTGCGTGGACACCGCCCCCCTCCTCGAACGTCAATTGGCCAGCCGAGCGGGTCTGGGTTGGCAGGGCAAGCACACCCTTCTAATCCTGGGCAAGGAGGGCTCCTGGGGCTTCCTCGCCGTCCTCCTGCTCAGCGCCGAGCTGCCGCCGGATCGCCCCTTCGAGGCCGAACACTGCGGCACCTGCACCGCTTGCCTCGATGCCTGTCCCAGTGGCGCCCTGGAGCCCTTCCACCTGGATCCCGCCCTCTGCCTCACCACCTACACCATCGAAACGGAAGTGGAGCCCCCGCCCCGGGTGCTGGAGGCCCTCCGCACCAGCCGCTGGGCCGCGGGCTGCGACGCCTGCCAGGAGGCCTGCCCTTGGAACCAGGCGCCCCTCTGGGGGGATCCCGCCCTTTGGGGGGCCCCCGACGAGTTGCATGAACTCCCCGGAACAGCCCTCCGCCTTGGCGCCAACCAGTGGCGGCGGCGCACCAAGCGGCGGGCGTTGCGCCGGGTGCGGCAGCAGCATTGGCTCAAGACCCTGGAGCGGATCCTCGGCCCCACTTGATGGAGGCCCCAGAGCCTGTGGACGCGCCTGGAGCTTCGCGCGACGACCCTAGTTCATCCGGTAGCTGCCGCTTCCAAACACCAGATCATCCACCTTCTCGATGTAGGACCGCTTCGGCTCCCACTTCTTGCTCACGGGGTTCAAGAAGGTGTAGTCATGCCAGCCGCTCCCCTTGGCCTTGGCCAGGTCGATGCGCTCCTGCACATAGGCTTTCCCCCGGGGATCCTTGGTCGCCACGAGGTTCTTACCCACGAGGTTGGGCAATTGGCCATGGGCTGCCACCGTCCCGTTCATGTCATAAATGAACACGTACAAGGGGCCCTTCCGAAGGGAACCGCCTCCTCCGGAGACCTCCGCACAAACGGCCTCGCGGCCGTGCTGCTTGTAGAATGCGATGGCCTTCTTCACCAGCGCCTTGGCATCTTCCGAGCCTTCTTGGGCAGACAAGGGGCATAGGCAGAGCAAGGTCGCGATGGTCAGCGCTTTCATGAAGCCTCCAAAAGGGGATCCCCTCCCAACGGCTGAGAGAGGTTCGTCATTAAGTCCTGGGCCGCTTGGAAGCCGAGACCGGCATCCCCTGCCCTCCCCCTCCCGGCCCGTGGGGGGCTGGTTCAGGAATTTCCCTTGGTCCTTGAGGCTTTTTTCCCTTTAAATCAATCTTCCGGCCAAGTTCGGCCGGGGAGGTTGAGGAGGCCCTATCGATGCCCATGAAGCACTGGACCGTCCAGGATGCGGCGACGCTTTATGGCATTAAGGAATGGGGCAATGGCTACTTCAGTATCAACGGCAAGGGCCACCTGGAAGTGACCCCCACCCGGGATGAGAACCTCTGTGCCGATGTGTACGAGATCATCCAGGCCCTGCGCAAGAAGGGCATCCGCACGCCGCTGACGCTGCGCTTCCCTCAGATCATCGCGGACCGCGTCACCGAGGTGAACGAGGCCTTCCGCAAAGCGATCTTCGAGTTCGGCTACGAAGGTCATTACCAGGGCGTGTACCCGGTGAAGACCAACCAGACCAAGGAAGTGGTGGAGGAGATCACCCGGGCGGGCACCAAGTACCACTACGGCCTGGAGGCCGGTTCCAAGCCCGAGCTGATCATCGCCCTCTCCATGGATCTCCACCCCGAGGCCATGATCCTGTGCAACGGCTACAAGGATGAGGCCTTCATCCGCATGGCCCTGCTGGCCCGCAAGGCCGGCCGCAAGTGCCTCATCACCGTGGAGAAGATGACGGAGCTGCCGCTCATCCTCAAGGTGGCCAAGGAACTCAAGGTGGAGCCCCTCATCGGGCTCCGGGCCAAGCTCAACGCCCAGGGATCCGGCAAGTGGGAGACCTCCGCGGGCGATCACGCCAAGTTCGGCCTCACCACCCGCGAGATCCTCGATGCGGTGGAAGTCCTCGGCAAGAAGGATCTGCTCGGCTCCATCCAGGAGCTGCACTTCCACATCGGCAGCCAGATCACCGACATCCGCCGCGTGAAGGCCGCCATGAAGGAGGCCACCCGCATCTACGCCAAGCTGCAGAAGATGGGCGTGCCCATCAAGTACCTCAACGTGGGCGGCGGCTTGGGCGTGGACTACGACGGCTCCAAGACCACCTTCAGTTCCTCCATGAATTACACGGTGGATCAGTACGCCGCCGACGTGGTGTACACCTGCAAGGAGATCTGCGGCCAGGAGCAGGTGCCCATGCCGGATCTGCTCAGCGAGAGCGGCCGCGCCATCGTGGCCTACCACCAGATGGTGGTGGTGGACATCATCGGCCTCATCGATACGACCCATACCAAGTACAAGGTGGAGCTCACGGGCAAGGAGCCCCAGATCCTCAAGGAACTGGCCTACACCCGCGACAACATGTCCGTGAAGAACTTCTCGGAGATGTTTAACGACGCCATCACCCAGAAGGATGAAATGCTCACGCTCTTCAACCTGGGCTACCTCAGCCTTGAAGACCGTTCCAAGGGCGAGACCCTGTTCTGGGAAGTCTGCCGTAAGCTCAACAAGCTGCTGGGCTCCAAGAGCCTCAAGTACATCCCCGAGGAGTTCCGCGACCTCAACAAGAGCCTCGCCGACAAGCTCATCGCCAACTTCAGCATCTTCCAGTCCATGCCCGATCACTGGGCCATCGAGCAGCTCTTCCCCGTGATGCCCATCCACCGCCTCAAGGAGCAGCCCACGCTCTCCACGACGCTGTGCGACATCACCTGCGACAGCGACGGCAAGATGGAGAAGTTCATCGACCTGAAGGACGTGCGGGACGAAATCCCCCTCCACGAGCCCAAGGCCAACGAGCCCTATTACGTGGCCTTCTTCCTCACCGGCGCCTACCAGGACATCCTCGGCATGCGGCACAACCTCTTCGGCGCGCCGAACGAGGCCCACATCGTCGTCAACGAAGATGACGAGTTCAAGATCCAGCACATCGTCGCCGCCGATACCGTGGAGGACATGCTCCGCACCGTGCACTACGATGCGGAAACCCTCGTGGGCGCCCCCCCCAAGGGCCGCAAGGTCGTGAAGAACGCCGATGCCGCCGCCGCCCTCAAGGCCGTGATGCAGGAGCAGCTCAAGTTGCATACGTACTTGGAGACTTAGAGTTCTAGACCAGAATTGATACGGGGGCGCTGAGCGCCCCCGTCTTTGTTCAAGCCCGTTTAGCCCGCCTAGCCCTTCTTGGCGGAAGCGGCCTTCTTCGGCTTCTTTGCTGGGGCTTGGCCTTCTGCCTTGGCCGCGGCCTCCCGATAGACCTTCAGTTCCGCTTCGTAGAAGGCGATGCGGGCTTCGGGAGCCTTGCCCCGGGCGGCGGCCAGGAGCTTCTCCTGCACCACCACCGCCTCTTGGCTCCGGCCCGCCTGATGGAGGGCCTTGCCGAGGTAGTCGTTCAAGGCAGGGCTGGCTTCGGGATCCTTCAGCTCGGTTTCCAGGTAGCCGATGGCGCGCTCGTACCACTCCCGGGCCAGGCCCGGTTCATTGGCGATGGCCACGGCGGGAGTGACGAAATCCGGTTCCGCGCTGGCCTTCTCCTCCTCCAGCAGGGCCTTCGCCTTGGCTTCATCCAAGTGGAGCAGGGCCACGAACCGGAAGCGGTAGACCAGATCCGCCTGCTCGGGGTACTTGGCGAGCACTTGATTCGTAAGCTCCAGGAGCTTGGGATATTCCTTGGCCTTGTTCGCCTCGTTCAACCCTTTCCCGAATTCATTGATGAGGGCGGTTCGCCGGGCGGCCTTGGTGGCTTCCTTCTCGGCCTCGGCCTTGGCAGCGGCGAGATCGTGTTTGCCGGCCAGGACGTTTTCAAGGGTCTTCTCCAGCCCGCTCATGGGGTGGCCGATCCAGGCGATCCGCCCCTCGGCATTGATGATGAACGCGGCGGGAATGCCATCCTGATGGGCCGCCTGCATCCAGGCTTTGGCCATGTGGTTGTCGGCGGTATCCCGGGCCACGTTGTAGCCCATCTTGTCGCCCATGCCCTTCACAAAGGCATCCACGTTGGCTTCGATCTTCTCGGGGGAGTCCCCCCGCTCCCACACGCTCATGCCCACGAAGGTGGCCTTGCCTTCAAACTTCTTCGCCATCTCCGAGAGGTGGGGAATGGTCTGGCGGCAGGGGCCACACCAGGTGGCCCAGAATTCCACCACGTAGACCTTCCCAGGCTCCAGGCCAGGCACGGGGGTGCCCTTCAGCCAACGGGAGGCCTTGAGGGCCGGGGCGGGGCTGCCGATGGTCAGGGCTTCGGCCTTGGCGTCCGCCTTGGCCTCGTCATGGGCCAGCACCAGGGCCGGAGTGGCCAGCAGGGCCAGGGCGACCGGAAGGATGCGCATGGAAGCTCCGCGACAATCGACGAGCGGCCCCACGCCGCCCATGCCACGGATGGTAGCAAAGGCGGGTTGGTTCCCGCGGTCTCAGCTATTGATAGGGCCCCACCAGGGTGAGGTCCTGGCGGCTGATGACCTTGCCCCCTTCCCGGAATTCGAGGGTGGCGGTGGTCTTGCCGAAGTCGAGGCGATCCTTGGGGAAGGCCACGAAGAGATCCGCCTGCACCGCCTTGCCCAGGGGCACCGGAACGGGATTGGTGGCGGTGATCACCTCGAAACCCCGCGCCGCGTC
>CAZTVL010000005.1:0-166434 GCA_964617215.1 uncultured Solibacteraceae bacterium
TGGCGCAGCCGAGGATCACTTCGTCCAGGCTCGCGGGATCGAGGTTGGGCACCGACTTCAGCAACCCGGTGATCGTGAGGGCGGCCAGGTCGTCGGCGCGCAGCGCGGCCAGCGCGCCGCCGTAGCGGCCGAAGGGCGTGCGGAGGGCGGCACAGAGGTAGACGTGGCGCATCAGGCCCCCAGTGATGCCCAGTGATGGGCGGTGGCACCTTCGATGGCAGCCTGGGTTTCCAGGAGGGCGGGCAACACCTCCTTGAGGGCGTGCTGCTTGATGCCCTCGTGGAACTGCATGCCCACGTTGAGGGCCGCCACCACCTTGCCCGCACGGTCGCGGATGGGAACCGAGAGGGAGCAAAGCCCCAGTTCCAGCTCCTGCATTACGAGGCCGTAGCCTTGGGTTCGCACCTTCAGGACCTCCTGGCGGAGGCGCTGGGGATCCGTGAGGGTGTGGGAGGTGAGGGGATAGAGGGTGGCCTTCGTGAGCCAAGCGTCCAGAGCCTCGTCCTCCAGGCCGCTGAGCAGCACCCGGCCCATGGAGGCGGCGAAGGCGGGCAGTCGCGCGCCCACGCCCAGGGCGATGGTCATGACGCGGCGCACGGGCACCCGGGCCACGTACACGATGTCGCTGCCATCCAACACGGTGAGGGAGGTGGACTCGTTCACGCGGTGGGCCAGCTGCTCCATCCAGGGCATGGCCAGCTCGGGGAGGTTGAGGGAGCTGAGGTAGCCGAAGCCCAGCTCCAACACCCGCGCGGTGAGGAAGAACTGGCGGCCCTTCTGCCCCACGTAGCCCAGGTGGCCGAGGGTGAGCAGGCTCCGCCGCGCCGCGGCACGGGCGAGGCCCGTGCGTTCGGAGACTTCCGAGAGGGACATGGAGGGGTTCTCGCGGTCGAAGGCGCGCAGCACATCCAGGCCCCGGGCGAGGGATTGCACGAAATCAGGGCTCTCTTCGAAGGGCAAAGAGCCTGTCCCCGCCTCCCCCCGTGCCGCGACGGCACCAGGCGGGATGCCCCGCGGGGAAGTGCCCGCAGGCCCATGTGGTGCATGGGGCAAGAGCACTGACGACGCGGGGCGCCCGCCTGGTGTCGTCCCTCCGGGCTGGGGCGGCGGGTGGCTCCCCACTGCGGCAGGCTCGACTCGCCTAGAACCACTAGGTTCATCTCGCCCTTCTTGCGAGGCACCACCCGGCGCTCCCAGCGCGGCGCGGGGGGAGGCGGGGACAGGCTCTTTAGGATTCATGGCGGGCATTCCATGGACGTTGACAAGGGTGGGGGGCTGGAGGGATCGTAATACCGTTCGCACAATGAATCAATGTTCGATATTCGCACAAATTGGAGAACGGGCCGACCATGAACTCCGAGCGAGACCAGGTGTTGCACAGCTGGTGTGTCCAGGCGGACTGGGACGCTCCCACCGTCGTGGGCGGCGAGGGCGCGCGCTTTCGCGACGACCGCGGCCACGAATACCTGGACATGAGCAGCCTCGCGGAATGCATGAACCTGGGGCACCAGCACCCGGCCCTCATCCGGGCAATCCAGGAACAGGCCGGGAGGCTCTGCTTCACCACGGCGGCCTGGGGCGCGGCGCCCCGGGCGGAGCTGGCCGCGCGCCTGTTGGAAAAGTCGGGCTTCGAGGGCGGCCGCGTCTTCTTCACCTTAGGGGGCGCCGACGCCAACGAGCACGCCGTGAAGTTCGCGCGGCAGGCCCTGGGCCATCCACGGGGCACCATCGTCACCCGGAACCGCAGCTACCACGGCGCCAGCTACGCGGCCATGGCCCTCAGCGGCGACAGCCGCACCCTCGCCCAGGCGGTCCCCTCCCACTACGGCGTGGTGCACGTGCCGCCGCCCTACGCCTACCGCTGCCCCTTTGGCACCTCTTCCGAGGCAGCCTGCGCCGAAGCCGCCGTGGCCAGCATCGGGGAGGCGTTGGGTGCCCACGCCGATGCGGCTGCGGTGCTCATGGAACCCAACGCCGGCACCAACGGCATCGTGGCCCCAGACGCCTACTGGCCCGCGCTGCGCGCGGAGACGAAGCGGCGGGGCGTCTACCTCATCGCCGACGAGGTCATGAGCGGCTTCGGCCGCTGCGGTGAATGGTTCGCCTGGCAGCGCCACGGGGAGGCGGGCCGCCCTGACCTCATGACACTGGCCAAGGGCCTCACGGGGGCGCACATCCCTTTGGGCGCCGTGGTGCTCTCCGCCGAGGTGGCCACCAAACTCGACCATCAGATGCTCCACACGGGGCTCACCTACTGCGGCCATCCCCTGGCCTGTGCCGCGGGTGTGGCGGCCCTCCGGGCCTACGAGGAGGAGGGCCTCATCGAGCGTTCCCGCTTTCTGGGCGGCGTGATGTTGGAGGAGCTGCGCGCCATGCAGCGGCGCCAGCCCGTCATCGGCGACGTGCGGGGCGGCCACGGCCTCTTCGCCGTGGTGGAGCTCGTGAAGGATCGCGCCACCCGGGAGCCCCTGAGCATCTGGCCTGGGGTGCATCCGGAGCTGAAGCGCCTGGTGACGGAGGGCCTGGAGGCGGGAGTCTCCTTCGCGGTGCGCGGCAACCTCATCCTCCTGGCGCCGCCCCTCGTCATCACCGAAGCCGAGCTCGGCCGGGCCCTGGCCCTGCTGGATCGACTGCTCGCACAGGGGATCTGGGCATGACCTTCAAACTGACCTACGCCACCATGTTCGATCCGCCCGCGGAGATGCACGATCGCTTCGAGGCGGCGCTGAGCATCGTGAAGGCCGGCCTCGGCGCCACCCACGCCCAGTTCATCGGCGGCGTGGACGTGGCCGCGGCGAGGACGTACCCGAAGTTCAGCCCCATCGATGTCCGCGAGGTGCTGGGCCACTTTCCCGAGGGCACCGCCGACGAGGTGGATCGCGCCATGGCCGCCGCGAAGGCCGCCTTCCCGGCCTGGCGCGCCACGCCCCGGGCCGAGCGCATCCGCCTGTTGCGCCGGGTGGCGGAACTGCTGGAAGCCCGGGTCTACGCGATCGGCGCGGCCCTCGCTCTGGAGGTGGGGAAGAATCGCATGGAAGCCCTGGGTGAGACTCAGGAGACGGCGGATTTCTTCTGGGGCTATACCGAGGATTTCGAGCGCAACGAAGGCTACGACCGCGTGCTGCCCGATGATCCCGTGGCGGGCTTCCGTTCCCACAACCGCAGCGTGCTGAAACCCCACGGTGTGTGGGGCGTCATCGCGCCCTTCAACTTTCCCCTGGCGTTGGCGGGCGGCCCCGTGGCGGCGGCCCTCGTCACGGGCAACACGGTGGTGCTCAAGGGCGCCACGGATACGCCCTGGGCCGGGCGCCTGCTCGCCGATTGCCTGCGGGACGTGGGCCTTCCGGCGGGCGTCTTCAACTACGTGAACGGGCCCGGCGCCACCGTGGGCGAGGCCCTCAGCCACCATCCCGATCTCGCGGGCCTCACCTTCACGGGCTCCGCCGAGGTGGGCATGCGCCTGAACGGCCGCCTGGCCGGCGGCCGCTATCCCCGGCCCTGCATCGCTGAGATGGGCGGCAAGAACGCCTGCATCGTCACCGCGAATGGGGACCTCGATCGGGCGGCCCTGGGGATCGTCCGCTCCGCCTACGGTCTCAGCGGCCAGAAGTGCTCCGCGCTGTCCCGACTCTACGTCCACGAGGCCGTGGCTGACGCGCTCATAGCCCGGCTGGTGGAGAAGATCGCGGGCCTGGGGGTGGGGGATCCCACGCGGCGGGAGCATTGGATGGGCCCCGTCATCACCGGCAAGGCCCTGCTGTCCTTCGAGCGCGCCTGCGAGCGCGCGCAGCTCGAGGGGGGACGCATCCTCGCGGGAGGTCAACGGCTGGAGGTCGGCGACCTCGCTCACGGGCACTTCGCGGCCCCGACCTTGGCGGAGGCCCCCGCGAACCACCCCCTCTTCCGCGAGGAGCTGTTCCTGCCCTTCCTCATGCTGTGCCGAGTGGGGAGCCTCGACGAGGCCCTGGACCTGGCCAACGCTTCCAGCCTCGGCCTCACGGCGGGGGTGTACGGCAACGAGGCCGAGGTGGCCACCTTCCTGGATCGCATCGAGGCGGGCGTCACCTACGCGAATCGCCCCCAGGGCGCCACCACGGGGGCTTGGCCGGGCTACCAGGCCTTCGGTGGCTGGAAGGGCTCCGGCAGCACGGGCAAGGCCATCGGCTCCTTCTACTACCTGCCCCAATACCTCCGGGAGCAATCCCAGACCGTGGTGGAGTGACCATGCTCATCGGCGGAGTTTGCGTGGCGCTGGCGGCTTGGTGGCATCGCCGCCGAAGGGTGGCCCCATGACGGAGATCCTCAGCCTCCGGGAGGCCCTCGCCGCCCACGTGCGGGATGGCCAGACCCTCGCCCTGGAAGGCTTCACGCACCTCATCCCCTTCGCCGCGGGCCATGAGCTCATCCGTCAGAGACGCAAGGATCTCCACCTGATCCGCATGACGCCGGACCTCATCTACGACCAACTCATCGGTGCCGGCTGCGCCTCGGCGCTCACCTTCTCCTGGGGGGGCAATCCCGGCGTGGGCTCCCTCCACCGCCTCCGCGATGCCGTGGAGAACCAGTGGCCTCGGCCCCTGAAGCTCACCGAGCACAGCCATGCCGCCATGGCGGCCGCCTTCGTGGCGGGGGCCTCGAACCTGCCCTTCGGCCTGCTCAAGGGCTACCTCGGCACGGACCTTCCCGCCCACAACCCGAATATCCGATCCATCGCCTGTCCCTACACCGGTGAGGTCATCGCCACCGTGCCCGCGATCCGGCCCGACGTCACGATCCTCCACGCCCAGCGGGCGGATCGCCAGGGCAACGTGCTCATCCGAGGCATCGTGGGCGCCATGAAAGAGGCGGGCATGGCCGCTTCCAAGCTGCTCGTCACCGTGGAGGAGATCGTGGACGACCTTGAGGCCCCCATGAACACCCTCGTGTTCCCCCATTGGATCGTCACCGCCGTGGCCTGCGTGCCCGGGGGCGCCTACCCCTCCTACGCCCAGGGTTACTACGCCCGCGACAACGCCTTCTACCAGGCCTGGGACGATATCGCCCGGGATCGCGCGGGATTCACGGCCTGGATCGATCGGCACGTGCGGGGCACCGAGGACCACGCGGACTTCCTGCGCTCCATCCGCTCCGGGGAGGCTTAGATGAGTGCCCCGTTGCCCTGGACCTCCGACGAGATGATGACCGTCGCCGCCGCGCGCCTCCTCTGGGATGGCGCCGTCTGCTTCGTGGGCATCGGCCTGCCTTCGGCGGCCGCCAACCTCGCCCGCCTCACCCATGCGCCGAACACCGTGCTCATCTACGAGAGCGGCACCATCGGCACCAAGCCCGAGGTGCTGCCCCTCTCCATCGGGGATGGCGAGCTGGCGGACACGGCCACCGCTGTGGTGCCCCTGCCGGAGATCTTCACGTACTGGCTCCAAGGCGGCCGCATCGACGTGGGCTTCCTGGGCGCCGCCCAAGTGGATCGCTTCGGCAACCTCAACAGCACCGTCATCGGTCCCTACGACCGACCGAAGACGCGGCTGCCCGGTGCTGGCGGCGCCCCGGAGATCGCCACCCACGCCAAGCAGACCTTCGTGGTGCTCAAACAGTCGGCCCGCTCCTTCGTGTCCCAATTGGATTTCCGCAGCAGCGGCGGGTTCTTCGAAGGGCACGGGAGCCGCGCGCGCTCGGGGTCCCCGGGCCGCGGCCCCCAGGTGGTCATCACGGATCTGGGCGTCATGAAACCCCAGCCCGGAAGCGACGAGCTGGAGCTGGTGGCTCGCTTTGAACACACCACCGTCGAACAGGCCGTGGCCGCCACGGGCTGGCCCCTGCAGGTGGCTGAACGGGTGGAAGTGCTGCCGGCGCCCACGCCTGGGGAACTGGAGGTGCTCCGCGCCCTCCACGCCCGCACCCGCGAAGCACACAGTCGTCCCGTCTTGCTTCCCTTCTGAGCGAGGTCCCCATGCAGACTCCCCACATCCGTACGGAACTTCCCGGTCCCAAGGCCAAGGCCCTCCTGGCGCGCGACGTCCACGTGACCTCGCCCTCCTACCCCCGGGACTACCCCTTCGTCATGGACCACGGCCAGGGCGCCGAGGTGTGGGACGTGGATGGCAACCGCTTCCTGGATTTCGCTGCGGGCATCGCCGTGTGCAGCACGGGCCACAGCCACCCCCAGGTGGTGCAGGCCATCAAGGACGCCGCCGACAAGTTCCTGCACATCTCCTCCGATTACTGGCACGAAGGGCAGACGCGCCTGGCGGAGCGCATCAACGAACTGAACCCCATGGGCGAGCCCGTCATGAGCTTCTTTGCCCAGAGCGGCACGGAGAGCGTGGAAGGTGCCTTGAAGCTGGCCCGCTACGTCACGGGCCGCAGCCGTTTCATTGGCTTCCTGCATGGCTTCCACGGCCGCACCATGGGCAGCCTCGCCTTCACCTCCAGCAAATACACCCAACAGAAGGGCTTCTTCCCCACCATGCCGGGTGTCACCCACGTGCCCTACCCGAACGCCTACCGCCCCCTCTTCGCGGCCGCAGACCAGGGCCGGGCCGTGCTCGATTACATCGAAGAGCTCTTCCACGCCAACGTACCTCCCAGCGAGGTGGCCGCCATCCTCATCGAGCCCTTTCAGGGCGAGGGCGGCTACCTCATCCCGCCCGACGGCTTCCTCCAGGGCCTGCGCGACCTCTGCGACCGCCACGGCATCCTGCTCATCTTCGACGAGGTTCAGTCGGGCGTGGGGCGTACGGGGAAGATGTTCGCGTCTCAGCACAGCGGCGTGAAGCCCGACATCATGACCCTCGCCAAGGGCCTGGGCAGCGGCCTCCCCATCGGTCTCGTGGTGGCGAAGAAGCGGCTCATGGAACAGTGGGCCCGAGGCGCCCACGGCAACACCTACGGCGGCAACCCCCTCTGCTGCGCCTCGGCGCTGGCCACCCTCGACCTGGTGGAACAGCAGTTCATGGCCAACGCCGCGAAGGTGGGGAACCATTTCATGGGCCGCCTCCGGGACTTGCAGACGCGGCATGCGGAGATCGGCGAGGTCCGCGGCAAGGGCCTCTTCATCGGCATGGAGCTGGTGAAGGACCGCGCCACCAAGGAGCCGGCCAAGCAGCTCTGCGATGACGTCATCACCCGGGCCTACCACAATGGCCTCCTCCTCCTCTCCTGTGGCTCAAGCACCGTGCGCTTCATGCCCCCGCTCATGATCTCGGAAGCCCACGTGGACGAGGCGATGGGGATCTTGGATGCGAGCCTCAACGAAGCTCGGGCCCTTCACGCATGAACCCCGGGATGCGGCAGGGCTTCCGACTCTTGCTCGGGTTCGCCGCCGCGGCGGGCCTTTCCGCCCAGGTCAGCCGAGAACCGGTGCTCAAGCAGATCGCCCTGCCGCACAGCTACTACTACCGGGAACTGTACCTTCCCCAGCTCACCAGCGGGCCCGCCTCCGTGGCCTGGTCGCCGGATGGCCAGTGGCTTGTCTATCCCATGGGCGGTTTCCTCTGGAAACAGAAGGTGGGGAGCACCCTCGCGGAGCAGCTCACGGATGCTGAGGGCACCGATCATCAGCCGGACTGGTCCCCGGATGGAAGGACCATTGCCTTCGTGCGCTACACGGGGCGGGCGATGGAGCTCATGGGCCTGGACCTGGCCACGGGAAAGGAGACGGCCCTCACCGCCAACGGCGCCGTGAACGTGGAACCCCGCTGGTCACCGGAGGGTTCGAGATTGGCCTTCGTCTCCACCGAGGGCACGGGCCATTTCCTGCTGAAGGTGGCCGAGGTGCGAGCCGGAAAGCTCGCGGAGGTCCGCACCCTCACGCCGGATCGCAAGAGCGCCATGTCCCGCTACTACTACAGCCCCTACGATCACGCCCTCAATCCCACCTGGACCCGGGATGGCCGGGAGCTCCTCTTCCTCAGCAACCGCGAGGTGGGCCACGGCAGCGGCGACCTCGTGCGCATGTCCGCGGACGGCGGGGCTCAGACCCTCGTGCAGCGCGAAGAGACGAGCTGGCATGCGCGGCCCGACGTCTCCCCGGATGGGGCGCGGGTGGTGTACAGCTCCTACCAGGGGGCCCAGTGGCAGCAGCTCTGGTTGATGCCGACGAAGGGTGGCCATCCCTTCCAGCTCACCTTCGGGGATTGGGATGCCACCCATCCCCGCTGGTCGCCCGATGGGACGCGCATCGCCTTCATCTCCAATCGCGACGGCGCCCTGGCCTTGCGTGTGCTGGAGGCCGCCACGGGGCGGGAATTCGCGGTGGAGATCAAAGAACGGAAGGTGCTGGCCCCCCGGGTGGAGGTGCAGGTTCGCATCCAGGACGAGGCCGGAACGCCGATGTCCGCCCGGGTGTCCCTCACGGATGAGCGCGGCCGCACCTTCGCACCGGAGGGCGCCTGGATCCATGCCGACGACCTGCGCGAGCCCAGCCAGAAGGCCGAGGGCCGCTACTTCCACGCCGGGCCCGCCTTCACGGTCTCCATCCCCAAGGGTCGCCTGCACCTCACCGTGGCCCGGGGCCCGGAGTTCGAGGTGACCGAGCTGGACCTCGAGGCCCGCGGCCCCCTGGCACCGGTGACCGTGACCCTGAAGCGGCTGCGTTTTCCCGGGACCTGGTGGAGCGGCGACCTGCACGTGCACCTCAACTACGGTGGCACCTACCGCAACACCCCCGCGGGCATGGTGCGGCAGGCGCGGGCCGAAGGCCTCGGCCTCGTTTACAACCTCATCGTGAACAAGGAGGGGCGCTATCCGGACCTCGCCTCCTTCCGCACGGATGTCGACCCCGCCTCCTCCTCCGACGTGCTGCTGCTCCACGGCCAGGAATTCCATTCCAGTTACTGGGGGCACTTGGGCCTGCTCAACCTCCGGGAGCACCTGATCCTCCCGGGCTACACGGCCTACCCCTTCACCGCGGCCGCGAGCCCCTACCCGCACAACGGGGCCGTGGCGGACCTGGCCCACGCCCAGGGCGCCTTGGTGGGCTACGTGCATCCCTTCGACGAGGACGTGCGCCCGGCCACGGAAGCCAAGCTCACGAACGCCCTTCCCATCGATGCGGCCCTGGGCAAGGTGGACTACTACGAGGCGGTGGGATTCTCCGATCCCATGGCCACCAACGCCATCTGGTACCGCCTGCTCAACTGCGGGCTGCGCCTGCCCGCCGGCGCGGGCACGGATGTCATGGCCAACTACGCGAGCCTCCGGGGGCCCGTGGGCCTCAACCGCGTCTACGTGAGGGCGGATGGCGCCTTCAATCGCGAGACCTTCCTGGCGGGCCTCAAGGCGGGTCGCACCTTCGCCACCAACGGGGCGCTGCTGGACCTGCGCGTGGGGACGGCCTCACCCGGCGACACGCTGATTTTCGACGGCGGCGAGCACGCGCTGGACTACCGCGCCACGCTGCGCTCGAACCATCCCGTGGATCATTTGGAACTCATCTGGAACGGCGAGGTGGTGGCGCGCCACGCACCGAAAGCTGGCACCGCCGACGTGCGGGGCCGCGTCACGGTGAAGGGCCCCGGCTGGATGCTGCTGCGGGCCTGGAACGACGGCCCCGAGGCCAAGGTGCTGGACGTCTACCCCTTCGCCACCACGAGCCCGATCTACGTCACCGTGGGGGGGCAGCCTGTGAGATCCAAGGCGGCCGCGACCTACTTCCTCGCCTGGCTGGATCGCGTGCGGCAAGCGACGGAGGCCCATCCGGACTACCGCACCGCGGGAGAACGGGATGCCGTGCAGGCGGAGATCCGTCGGGCCCAGGCCATCTATGCCGCCTGTGTGGCCGGGGCCAACGCGCCTTGACCTTTCCACCGGCCCCTTCTCGGCCCATCATGGGCTCATGTTCACCGGCCTGATCCGACACCTCGGCACCCTGGAATCCCGCTCGGCCCGCCCGGGCGGTGCCCGCCTGCGCATCACCTGCGGCCAGGAGGTGTTGGCGCGCGCCGAGCTGGGGGCCAGCATCGCCACCCACGGCGCCTGCCTCACGGCCGTGGCCCGGGATGGGCACGCCTGGGAGGCGGACCTCAGCGAGGAAACCCTGGAGAAGACCACCCTGGGCCGCCTCGCCCTGGGCAGCACCTTGCACCTGGAACCCAGCCTCCTCGTGGGCGATCCCCTGGATGGGCACCTCGTCAGCGGCCACGTGGATGGCATCGGTCGCCTCATCGAGCGCCCTGTGGGCGAAGGCCTCTGGCGCTTCGCCATGCCAGAATTCCTCTCTCCCATGACCGCCCCCAAGGGCAGCGTCACCGTGGATGGCATCTCCCTCACCGTGGTGGATTGCGGCGCCGATTGGTTCAGCGTCGCCCTCATCCCCGAGACGGTGAAGCGCACGGCCCTGGCGACGATGAAGCCCGGCGACGTCGTCAACCTCGAAGCTGATCCCATCGGGCGCTACGTCGCCCACGCCCTGGAGCGTCGCACCTCCGGCGTGCGCCTGGGCGCCTTCGCCGACAAGGGCTGGGCGGCGCTGGAAGGGAAGTGGGGTCCGGACCCCGAGGTCTAGGGGCTAGCGGGAACCCGCCAGACGCGCCCCGTACCATGTGCCGGGGAAGAACACCGCCAGGCTCAGCACCCAAAACCAGGTGGGTGGGGGCAGCATTAAGTTGTTGCTGATGCCAGCCAGGGTGAGCAGCAAACCCAAGCTGATGGCCGGCGCGGTGGACTCGCTGCGGGCGATTCGCGTGGCAGCCCAGCCCCCGGCGATGGAACCGAGGAGCCAGCCCACGATGACCACGACCAGGGCGCCCGTGGGGGCGCTGGCCATGAGGGCCTTCATCTGGGCGGTGTCCTTCACCTGCTTGGCTGCGGCGCCCAGCCCGGGGTAGAAGAAGTGGCCGTTGGTGAACTCAACGAGCATCATCACGGCGCTGGCCACGATGAAGCCGAGGATCACGCCGAAGATGCGGCGGAGGATGGACATGGGGAACCTCCGGGAATGGGGTGACCCACCTTATCTAGAAATGGGAATCAGCCCTTGGGATCGATGAGCAGGATCGTGGGATAGCTCCTGACCTTCAGCTTCGTCGCAAGATCGGGCCGCACCTTGTCGGTGTCGATGCGCACGGCGACCGCGTGCTCCTTGATCCAGGCCTGCAGAGCGGGATCGGGCCAGGTCTTCTCATCCAGCTCGTGGCATTGGGCGCACCACTCGGCGTAAGTGTCTACGAGCAAGACCTTGCCTTCGGTGCGGGCCTTCTGCAGTGCCTTTTCGAAGTCCTGCTCGATCCAGAGGCCGGCGGTTGCCGAGGGCTCGGAGGGGCCCTTAGGCAGCAGCTGCAGGCCCTGGGAGGATTCCACGGCTCGGATGCCCAGCAGTAGGGCAAGTGCCAAGCTCAGCAGGCCGGTGCCTTTGGCGAGGCCACCTAGGGTTCCTTCCGCGGACCGGAATGCGCCCAGCACCACGGCACCCACCATCAGCGTGAGCGTCCACATGGCGTAGTTGGCCCAGGTGGGCACGATGAGGCGGAGGTTCCAGGCGGCGAAGCCGAGCACCACGAGTCCCATGAACTGTTTGAAGCGATCGAGCCAAGCCCCGCTGCGGGGCAGGGCGGCACTGAAGGTGCCCACAAAGATGAAGAGGACGCCCATGCCCAGGGCGAAGGTGAAGAGCTTGGCGGCACCCAGGGCCACTTCGCCCGTCTGCGCGATGGAGAGCAGCACGGTGCCGATGACGGGGCCCACGCAAGGGGCGGAGATGGGGCCGAGCACGAGGCCCATGATGAAAGCTCCGCCGTAGCCCTTGCGGGGACCTTCTCCCTGGAGTTTGTTCTGCAGGCTCTGGGGAAGGCGGATCTCGAAGGCCCCGAAGAGCGAGAGCGCGAAGGCGCCGAAGAGCAGGGAGACGGGAATGAGGAAGGCGGGCTGCTGAGCCAGAGCGCCGGCAGCGGCGCCGCTGCGGGCCGCCACGACACCCAGCACGGTGTAAGTTACGGCCATGCCCAGCACGAGGGCGATGGAGAGCATGAATCCTTTGAGCTTGCCGCCACCCTTGGCGCCAATGATGGCCATGGTGATGGGGATCATCGGATAGACGCATGGGGTGAGACTCGCACCCATGCCAAAGAGGAAGATGATTACGAAGGCCCACCACCCAGAGCCTGTGGATTCATCGGGAACAGCGGACGATTCCAACCAGGTCTTCATGACCTTGGCCTCGTGGAAGCCAAGAAGGCGGCGGAGCTCCTTCACTTCGCCCATGGGTGCGCTGAGGGAAGAGGGCGCCTCGGATGCCTTCGCCTCCGACTTGGTAGGCTCAGTGGAGGAGGGGGCTGCGGCCACGGGGACCTTCGCTGCGGGGATCTCGGACGCCTTCACCTTCAGCAGCTGCACCGTGGGCGGGTAGCACACGCCACCCACGCCCTCGGTGCAGGGCTGGTAAGTGACCTTGAGGGTGACTTCGCCGCTGAGGCCTTCGCCCTTCACGGGGATGCGCACGGGGCCGTGCCAGATGGCGTCGTCCAGTTCGTCCTTGGCGTTGCCCGGGGGCAGGGGGCCCGCCTGGAGCTTGCCAGGGCCCTCGGCCTTTTCCACCTTCATGAAGAGGGCCTTGAGGTGGGCACCTTCCGGAGCGGTGGCGATGACGGCACCCTTCTCGAAGCGGACGGTGACGCTCTTCAAGGGGTCGAAGCCCCCCTGGGCCAGGGCGGCGACGGTCACGGCCCACACGGCCAGCCAGGCTTTGAGACGGTTCATGCGCACTCCGGGGACGGTCCATTCTGCCAGGGTGGGCCTGGGCATTCAGGGATGGGATGCAGCAGGTCACCCCAGCGTTCCCTGGGGGAAGCCATTGGTTCGAGGATCTTGCGTAAATCGTTGAAGCGCCACGGCGCCACGGAAGCACTTAAATGCTTGAAGCGGCCTCGATGAAATTTTTCGTGGCGCCGTGGCGTCGTGGCGCTGAATCGTTTCCGCGACCTGCCGGGATGCCCGATAGTGAAGGGATGCCCCTGGACCTGCCCTGGACCCCCGCCCTCATCGCCCGGCTCGAAGCGGCCTTTGCGCAGGAGCCCTTCACCCGGGATAGCGCCCACGACCTGGCGCACATCCTCCGGGTGGCGGCCCTGGCCCGGGAGATCGCCGGGGCCGAAGGGGCCGACGTGGACACCTGCGTGGCCGGGGCCCTGCTGCACGACCTCGTGTATCGGCCCAAGAACCATCCGGAGAGCAGCCAAACGGCGGCCATGGCGGCTGAGCTGGTGCCCCGCTGGTGCCGGGAGACGCCGGGCCTGGAGAGCCGGGCCGAGGCCGTGGCCCATGCCGTGGAAGCCCACAGCTGGAGCGGCGGCGGGGCCCCGGACACCCTGGAGGCTAAGGTGGTGCAGGATGCGGATCGCCTGGAGGCCATCGGCGCCATCGGCATCGCCCGCGTCTTCGCCACGGGGGGCAGCTTCGGCTCGCGCCTGTGGCACCCCATGGATCCCTGGGCCGAGGACCGGGAGTGGGACGACAAGACCTACACCCTGGATCACTTCTTCAAGAAACTGCTGAAGCTGGCGGATGGGATGCAGACGGCCACCGGCCGGAGCCTGGCCCAGGAACGGCAGCGGGTGCTCCTGGATTACCTGGCGGCCCTGCGGCGGGAGCTGGAGGGCGGGGCGCGGTAGAATCGAAGGCATGAGCTTCGAGCTTCGCCACCACCGACGCTTTGTCGCCGACCACTTCCACGACCTGCCGGGCTTCCAGGAAGACCGCCACGGGCACAACTGGGAGGTGGAGGCGGGCGTGCGCTTGCCCGACGAGGGGCTCGAAGCCGCCTTCGTCGCGGCGTTGGAAGCCTGGGTGAAGGGCGTGGACTACACGCTGCTCAACGAGCAAACCTGGCTCGCGCAGCGCAATCCCACCGCGGAGCTGCTGGCCCAGTGGGCGGCGGAGCATCTGCAAGCGGCGGGTTTCGAGGTCACCACCGTGAAGGTGCGGGAGAAGGCGAACTACTGGGCCTTGTGCCGGCCGGTGGCACAGGGCTGAGGCTAGGCGCCCACCAGCACCTTGGCCACGGCGGCGACGATGGCCTCGCCCTTGATGGGCTTGCTCAGAATGGCGCGCACGCCCATGGCCTTGAGGTGGGCATCTCGGGCTTCATCACGGTTGGCGCTGAGGATGATCACGGGGATCTTGGCGTTGACCTGCCGCACCGCTCGCGCCACTTCCAACCCATCCACGAGGGGCATGTTGAAATCGCTGAGTACGAGGTCCGGCGGGGCTGATTGGATCTGAGCCTTCAACGCTTCCACGGACTCCGGCAGGAGGTCCGTCACGGTGAATCCTTCTTCTTCGAGCGCCTCTCGCGCGATGTTCCGCATGAGAACGCTGTCATCGATGACCAAGATGTTGAACACGCATACTCCCAAGGGGACTGGGGGGATGATCCTCAATTCACAAGCCGCGGAAACCAGGCTCAAGACTACTGGGCTTTGATTGATCCGGAATGTTGACCTTCTAAGGCAGGCCACCCCTGGCGTGCCCGCCGTGGGCCGGTAGCTGCCCGCTGACCCCCGAGGCGGTGGCAGAGGAGCTCAGGCCGTGGGCTCCTTGCATCGGAGGAAGGAGATGAGAAAGAGCGTGCCCAGCATTAGATCGATCAAGGCGAAGGGCACCATGACCAGGGCCACGCGGGAAGCCTGGTAGAGGAACAGCGTGGAGCCCGCGAAGGAGAATTTTTCCACCACCGCGGCGAGCATGACGGGCCTAAGGCGGAGGGGATCCTTGGCAATGGCCAAGAAGGCGATCTGCCACGCGAGGGCGACCCCGACGAACCCGTAGAAGTACTCGGGGTGGGTGATGGCCGGCGGGAAGTCCCGTGCAATTCTGCCTTCCAGGAAATATTGGGGCAGGAGGGCGAGCAGGCCGTAGACGCCGGCTCCGAAGAACACCCGCCGAGCAAAGGCCTCATTGGATTTCAATTGAGATTCCTTTCAGCGTGACCTCACGGGATGAGGTTCGCTCAACGGCGAGGATTAGGGCCATGAGATGGAGCGGTTTCTCAAATGGATGATTAGTCTGCTACCTAAGTGGGAGCTTAGATAATTCATCATGTGAAAACGACACTCCTTGGCCACTCTGCTTCTCGTAGACGAAAGCTCCGCGCAGAAAAAGAGGGGGTCCCGTTGGGACATCTCGCACATCAACGCTTGGAGGGGCCCCACGTAGCCACAACCCCGGGCGTACGATTAACCCAGAATTTTGGTAGCCCTCGTACCCCTGCTTGGAATATCGGATTTGGTATTTCCCGGGAGGGAGCATACCGAATCTAAACTCACCAGACTCGTTGGTCAGTGTGACCCATGAGCGACCATCTGCATGAACGGCTTGGACAGTAGCCCCGGCTACAGGTGCGCCGCTGTGTAAATGGATTTGAGCGCGAATCCCACCAGTCATATTTGAAATAAGGTTTGATGCAGGTGATGAGGTTTGGCTTTGGGCTGATAGCGCTTGAGGCGCAACCAACAAGATCAAGAGAGTCGTTATCCACTTCTTCACTGGACACCCCTGAGGATCATAGGAGAGCAACCAAACTTTCGAATGCACCAACGATGCCGCGTAGCGGTAGCGTCTGGTGCATTGAGTGGTTAGGTTGCATACGTGTGAAACCCAGATATGGCATGGCAAGCTCCGCGGAAGAACCAAACATAGGCTAGTACCGTGAGCAATACGGTGAGGGCGTGGAATAAAATTGCGAGCGGGCCTCTGCGGTTGATATCAATCGCATAGAGTGATTGCGAGACGTAGGTCGAACCCATTGCCAGGGAACCGTAGAGGACGCCGATGACAAAAAGGTAAAGGGCGTTGGCGATTGGTTGGACGAAAACTGCCGAAGCCTTAGTGGAGATGGCATGCCCTAGAAATGCGAGCAGGGCTACTGCGGCACCCCCATTAATCAATACAACGCTTTGCATCGCAGACTGACCAGCCATAACGACTGCCCGAAACATCTCAACTTGAATTGAGTGCGAGTGTTGGAATTGGGCGACCCAAATCTCAAGCTCCGCCTTATATCGCTCTACTCGCACATCAGGGCCACAATCGGCCGAGGGATGAGGATCAATTGCCTTTTCAAGGTTGGACAGCAGCTGATTGAGGCTTTCGGGGCTGATCGCCGTAACGCCCCTCTTCTCGGCATCGGAGATCGCCTCGCGAGTGATCTGAATGATGTCGTGCGCATTCATGAGACCTCCAAATGCAACCTAACTTTGAATTGAATCAGCGATCAAACTTCGAAGTCCAAAGTCCATTCAAAGGCGTGTCGCTTGCGCTTTCGCCGCCACAATCAGCGGATCACCGCATCCGCGCCAACCGTTGCAGCAGCGATTCCATCCGGGGTCGGCTCACGCTGAGATTGGCGCCGTCTTGCATGACGGCTTCGCCGGCTCGGCCGGCGGGGTTGTGGACTTCCACGAGGTAGTCGAGGTTCACGAGGCTGCTGCGGTGGATGCGCACGAAGGTGTCGCCGAGGAGCAGTTCCAGCTCATCGAGGGGCTTGTCGAGGGGCACCTTGCCGCGGGCGGTGTGGGCGTAGACTTGGCGAAGTTCGGTGGTGAGGTAGAGCACTTCGGACCAGCGGAACACGAGAATGCGATCGCGGATGGCGACGGTGAATCGCTCGGGGCCCGTAGCGTGGCTGAGGCCCTTCACGGCGGCCAGCAGCGCTTCGGGATCGGCGGCGGCGCGACGGGCGCGGATGCGATCCAGGGAGGCCTTCACGCGGGCAGGCGAGAGGGGCTTTACCAGGTAATCGCAGGCGGCCCAATCGAAGGCCTTGTGGGCCTGGTTCTCAAGGCTGGTGACGAAGACGATGTCGGGGATGGGCAGGCCCGTGTCGCGCACCCGCTCCAGAAAAGGAAAGGCGCCTTCGGGGGGGAACACGATGTCCAGGAAGAGCACGTGCACGGGCTCGAGCATGAGGCGATGGAAGGCCTCCATGCCATCGGCCGCTTCCCAGGCCTTCACCGCATCCGGGGCGAGGGTGGCGAGCATGCGCGAGAGCATGTGCCGCGCGATGGGTTCATCCTCCACCACGGCGTAGCGGAAGGCGGTGGAATTTGGAGCCTGGGCGGGGGACACGCCTAAAGGCTACCCAGAAGACCGCGGGCGCGGTCCAACAAGGCCACAAGTCCGCCCAGGCCATCAGGCATGGGGCCGGCTTCGGGATCGGGGAGATCGGCTTCGGCCAAGGCCTTGTCCAGGATGTGACGGGCCTGAGCCGCGGCGTGGCGCAGCGCCTGGGCCTGGGTGGAGGTGGCGTTCCGGGTCGTCCCATGGCCCTCGCGTTGGGGCTGGAAACTCACGAGGAAGGTCTCCTCGGAGCTGCCGGGCTTCAGGCCCAATTGGATGTCCCAGTGGCTGGGCCGGAGGTCGGGAACGGGGAACTCCAGGTGGAAGCGCAGGGTGCCCCGGCGGCGCACCAGGTCCAGGCAACGTTCGAGCAGGGCCTGGGCCTCGGCGAGGCCCTCCTCATCGGGGAAGATGGCGCGGAAGACCTCGGTGATGGTCCAAAGGGCCCCGGGGGCGTTGCCCGTCATCCAACCGGCCTGCTCCACGGCCGTGGGGCTCGCGAAGATGATCTCCCCCTGCTCTCGGAAGAGCATGTACGCGGGATATCGAGGCACGGGGCTGTGCATGGTGGGCGATCACGGTGGCAAGGGATCTGGGGAATATTAAATTGAGGGGCGAAAGGCCTCTTCCCAAGGGCAAACGGACGAACCGCCCGCCTGGGGGAACGAACCCCGGGCGGCGTCGAACCAAAGGGAAGGTCCCGCCCAGGACCTCGGCCCCGGCTTACACTGGGGGGGTCATGCCCACCCACCGCCCCTCCCGCCACCACGGGTTGCTGCTTCCGGTCCTCACGGGCCTGGGGTTGCTCGCCCTCTCGGGCTGTGGCCGGAAAGCCGAGGCGCCGGTGGCGGTGGCCGAGCAGGCGCCCGCCGACCTGGCCCCCTGGACCTGGCATGGTCTGGGCAACCTCGTGGTCATCGAAGGGGAGGTGGCCTCGGAAGGGGAGCTGATCCTCGAAGGGCGCTCCATCCGGCACACCCGGGCGGCCGAACTGGGGCCGGTGCGGTGGGAACTGTTGCGGCCCCCCGTGGGCGAAGTGGCCACGCTCAAGGATGGCCAGGGTCGCGTGCTGGCCACCTTCACCTTCAAGGGGAATGGTGAGGCTCCGCCGGAGAAGCCGCGCCTGCTGGCCCACCAGCGGCCCGCCGCCAGCTCGCCCTCACCTCGTACCAAGTCCGCGCCCGCGAAGCCCCCCGCGGCCCAGCCTCCGCTCCGGGCCCTGGCGCCGGTGCCCCCGCCCGCCCCGGCGCCCGTGCGCATCGCGAAGGCCGGGCCCCTGCCCAAGCTGCGCGGTGCGAAGGCCCCGATGGCGCCCCTTACCCTGGAACCCGGAGTGCCCGTGGCGCGGGAACCCGAGCAGGCGCGCCCGGTGCCGCCCCCCCTGCACGCGGGCACCCTCACGGCGGGCACCTGGCCTGGCGTGGGCGAGGCCCTGAACCTCACCCATGGGGACCGCACCCAGCGGCGCATCCTGCTGAGTTTCGACGGGGGGTCCAACAACGAAGGCGCCTCGGAGATCCTCGATGCCCTCAAGGCCCGGGGCATCCGCACCACGCTCTTCCTCACGGGCACCTTCATCAAGAAGTTCCCGGCCCTGGTGCGCCGCATGGCCGCCGAAGGCCACGAGCTGGGCAACCACACCACCAACCACCCCCACTTCGCCCCGGACATGCGGCGGGATCCGAAGTGGACGCGGGAGCGCATCCAGGAGGAGCTGCTGAGCGCCGACCGCGCCCTGGTGGACCTGCTGGGCCGCCCCATGGATCCCGTATGGCGGGCCCCCTACGGCGAGCACACGGCGGAGATCCGGCGCTGGGTGGAAGAGTTGGGCTACCGCCACGTGGGTTGGAGCGAAGGGGCCGATTCCCTGGATTGGGCCACACCCAAGGAACGCAAGCTCTACCGCAGCGGCGACGCCATCATCCAACGCCTCCAGATGCGCCTGCAAAAGGACGGCGGCGGCCTCATTGTGCTCATGCACCTGGGCTCCGAGCGGGACGAGAAGGATCGCCCCGCGGCGAAGCTCGGCGCCTTCCTGGATCAGGCCAAGGCTGCGGGCTGGACCTTCGTCACCGCCAGTGAGCTGATCAAGGGCATGGGCAAGCCCACCTGGGATCGGAACCCGAGGTTGGCGCTCCTGCAGCGCAGTGGGGCCGCCGGAGCGCGCTGAGGCCCGGTACACTTGGGGCAGCATCATGGCTGCCGCGCGCTCGAAACCTCCCCAGGATCCGCCCTCCAAGGGGGGGGGCCTGGCCGCGCACGTGGGCCGGGGGCTGCTCGGGGTGTTCGCGCTCCTGCTCCTGGTCTCGCTGATCAGCTATCACCCCACGGATTCCCACCTCTTCAGCACGGGCGCGGTGTCCGGCGGCGTGCGGAACTGGTGCGGCTCCCTGGGCGCCACCTTCGCGGGCCTCCTGCAGATGGTGTTCGGGGTCGGCGGCTACCTCTTGGCCTTCTACGTCGGCTGGGAAGCCTGGCCCCGGGAGGGCCGCCAGTGGCCGGGCCGCGTGGCTTGGCTGGCCCTGGTCATCGCCGCGGGCGCCATCCTGGGCTGGATCGGCACCCGCACCTTCGTGGTGGACGCGGCCCAGCCGCCGATGCTCCTGCGGTGGGGAGGCTGGTGGGGCGACATCCTCTTCCCGCCCCTGCGGGCGAGCCTCGGCCCCGTGGGGTTGCCCCTCCTGCTGCTGCCCCTCATCGGCCTCGCCGCCCTCGTGTTGGCCCCGGCCCTCACGGAGGCTTTCGGCCGTCTGTTGGCCCGCTTCTTCGGCGATCGCGTGTGGCCGCTGCTGAAGCCCATGCCCTCCAAGGTGGCGGAGGCGGGGCTCAAGGGCTTTGTGGGCATGGTGCGCCGCCCCTTCCTGGGTTGGGGCTCCAAGTCCGCGGAGATTCCGGACCTCGATGCTTCCGATGCCCGCAGCCTGTCGGATCTGGACCTCATGGAGCGGCAACGCGAATCGCTGCTGAAGGCCGAGATGGAGGCCATGGCCCTGCGCAAGGCCGGCGCCGTGCTCCGACCCGAGGAAGTGCTGCCCACCATTCACTCCATGCGCCTGGATTCCGGCGCGCTGCTGGATCTGAAGCCCCTGGGCTCCGAGCCGGAACCGCAGCAACTCGACCGGGATGGTTTCCGCAGCCCCATCCTCGCCGCCGCCCCGCCCCCGCCGCCGCCCAAGCCCACGGTGGTGGAACCCAAGGTGGAGAAGGACCGCTTCGGCCGTGAGTTCGTGCAGCAACCACTGCCCCTGATGGAGCCCACGCCCGCCAAGCCGCTGCCCTCCCTGAAGCTGCCGCCCCTGCCCCCGGCCCGACCGGTGGAAGTGCGGGAGCCCTCCGCGAATTTGGATCGGGAGCAACTGCCGCCGCGCCGCCTCTTCGACCCGCCCTCGGAGCACGGCCGCCAGGATCCCGCCGTCATCGAGCAGCACAAGGAAGCCATCCTCGCCAAACTGGCGGAGTTCAAGATCAAGGGCGTGATGGTGGGGGCGCAGCCGGGCCCCGTGGTCACCGTTTACGAGTTCCAGCCCGACGCGGGCATCCCCCTGTCCCGCATCCTCGGCATGGAGGAGGACCTCGCCCTCGCTCTGCACGCCGAAGCCGTGCGCATGGATCGCATCCCCGGCCGCAACACCGTGGGCATCGAGATCCCCAGCCCCAAGCGCGAAGTCATCACCTTCCGCGAAGTCATCGATGCCCCCGCCTTCCGGGAGCCCTCGGCGGGCCTGCTCACGTTGGCCCTGGGCAAGGACATGGCGGGCCATCCCGTCACCGTGGACCTCGCGAAGATGCCCCACCTCCTCATCGGCGGCAGCACGGGCAGCGGCAAGAGCGTGGGCGTGAACGCCATGATCTGCTCCATCCTCCTGCGCGCGCTGCCCAGCGAGGCCAAGCTCATCCTCATCGATCCCAAGATGGTGGAGATGGGTGTCTACGAGGAAATCCCCCACCTCTGGGCCCCCGTGGTCACGGACATGAAGGAGGCGGGCCGCGTGCTCAAGTGGGTGGTGGCCCAGATGGAGGACCGCTACCGCCGTCTCGCGCTCATGAGCGTGCGCAACCTCGAACAGTTCAACGACAAGATCCGCGAAGCCGGTGGCCGGATCGACCTCTCGGGCCGCACGCCCAACCCCCGCTGGGCGGACCGTCCCAATGAACTGGAAGCGCTGCCCTACGTCGTCGTCGTCATCGATGAGCTGGCGGATCTCATGATGGTGGCCCGCGCCGAGGTGGAAGAGAGCATCGCCCGCATCGCCCAGAAGGCCCGCGCCGTGGGCATCCACCTGGTGCTCGCCACCCAGCGGCCCAGCGTCGACATCATCACAGGCGTCATCAAGGCGAACCTCCCCTCGCGCCTCAGCTATCGGGTGAACACCAAGATCGACAGCCGCACCATCCTGGATGGCGGCGGCGGCGAGCAACTGCTGGGCAAGGGCGATGCGCTCTTCCTGGCCCCGGGCGCCGCGCGGCCCCGGCGCATCCACGCGCCCTTCCTCACGGAAGGCGAAACGCTCCGACTGGTGGAGTGGCTCAAGGAACGCGGCCGTCCCGACTACAACCAGGCCCTCATCCAGGCCATGGAGACCGACGAGGAATCCGGCGATGGCGACGAGGCCCTCGCGGGTCCCGGCAGCGGCGACGAGATCTGGGACAAGGCCCTGGCGGTGGTGGTGCGGGAGAAGAAGGCCTCCACGAGCCTGCTGCAGCGGAAGCTGAACCTGGGCTACGGCCGCGCCGCCCGCCTCATCGATCGCATGGAAGCCGAAGGCATCATCGGCCCCGACCGGGGTGCCGGAAAGCCCCGTGAGGTGCTGGTGGATTCCCTGCCCATGTGAGCTGACACGGGTGTGACGCCGTCACACCTGTGCCGCCCGTCACCGTTGGATGGTTGGATCCTGGCATTCACCCCAGGTGGGCCTATGCCTTGGGTCAGTGAGGTGCGCCATGGATTCAGCGACCATCCACGATGAACACCGCACCATCCTCGGCCGGGTGCGGGATCTCAGTGAGGATCTTGAAGGTTACGAGGTGGAGAAGCGGGCGGATCAGTTCGCCTGGAAGGTGCGGGATCTCGGACTCAAGCTCAAACAGCACTTCCAGGGGGAGCGCAATTCCCTCTACGGGCGCCTCCTGCGGGAGGGCGACGCGGTGACGCGCAGCCTCACGCAGATCTGCATCACCGAAGCCAAGGCGGCGGAGGAGGAGCTGGATGGCTACCTGCGCCACTGGATGGTGCCCCTGCACATCCAACGGGATCCTGAGGGCTTCCGCATGGCCACCCGCACGCTGCTGCGCTGCGTGGGCCGGCGCACGGGCCGGGAGGAGCGGGAATTGCTGCCCCGGCTGAAGGAACTCGAAGCCCGGGCCCTGGCGCACCCGGGTTCGGTCTACGCCTAACCTTCGCCGTTAGCGCGGGGCGGTGACCAGCTTCCAGTAGCTGGCGCCGGTGCCCGTGCGCTTCGCCTCCAGGCCACGCCGGGCGGCGCGCAACCCCTCCAACAGCACCCGCCGGATGTCCACGAGCACCGTGGCGGTGGTGGCGAAGTAGGAGTGCTCCAGGAAGCTGGTGTCCAGGCCCGAGGCATCCACGGTGTCGATGCCGGGGATCACCACGATGCCATCGGAGGTGTCGCCCAGGCGCGGGTAGCCGTGGACCTTCTTCGAGGCCAGCAGGGCGTTGTCGCCGTTGGAGACGTACAGGGTGATGCGCTTGCAGCCCTGGGTGAGCACGGGGGCGATGTCGCGCTTGAAGATCTCCGCGTCGATGTCCGGAGCCGTGAGGATGATCTCCTTGAAGCGGCCCTTGAGCTTGGGCTGCTCCGTGAAGAGCTGGCGCAGGGCCCCGGTGAGGGCGCGGTTCCCCATGGAGTGGGCGATGAGGTAGAGGTCCTTGCCCGCGGTGTGGGCGGCGTAATCCGACAGGAAGCGCTTCAGGTTCGCCTCGCTCCACTGCACGTTGTTCTCGTCCGTGGTGTAGCCCTTGAGCGAGGCTTGGGAGGGCCAACTGTAGAAGACGGGCACGCCCTGGAAATCGAGGTCGTAGGCGATCTGCGCGGTGCGCTGGGCCGCGTAATCGAAGCCCACGTTGTAGCCGTGCACGAAGATGAAGCTGGCCGCCTGGGGGCCCGAGGCGGCGAGGCGTGCCTTCACTTGGGCCAGGAAGGCCTCCCGGGATTCGACCTTCCGCTCCACCAGGACCATGTGCCGGGTGGGATCTTCGCGGGTCTCCAGGCGCCACAGGGAAGGCGCCTCGATCTCGCCGGTCTTGTGCTGGAAGGGGACGCTGACCACCACTTCGCCGTAGGTGATGCCCTCGGCGCGATCGCCGCCGAACCAGCCGCCGGGGGAGGTGGCCTTGCGATCCGTTCCGAACATCACGGACACGCGGGCGTAGGTGTCGCCCTGGACCGTCTCGCCTCGGACCGCGTCGGGCTCTTCCAGGGCGGGTCCCGCATAGGCGGCGATGCGGCCCTTGGGGCCCACGGCCCAGCCATGGCGGGCGTCGGAGAAGGCCACGGCATTGAAGGGTGTGGGGTCGAGGGCGGTCCAGGTGCGTCCGCCATCCCGGGAGAGCCCCGTGCCGGCGAGCCCCGTGGACAGGAAGGTGGCGGAGGTGCCGGGGATGGCGAGCACGGCGGAGTGGAAGCCTTTGGGGTTCAAGGCGACGGGCAGCCAGGTGCGGCCACCATCCTCGGTGCGGGCGCCGGTGACGGGCAGGTTGATCTTCTGCTGGTAATCGCCGCCCACGATGAGGCCGTGGCGGGCGTCGGTGAAGGCCACGGAGAAGATCCCCACCGTGGGGGCTTCGGCGGGGATGGGGGTCTCAGCCACGGTCCAGGTGCGGCCGCGATCCGGGGTGTGGAACACGCGGGAGACCTTGGCGCCGCCGGTGACAAACCAGGCGTCCTGGGCGCCGGAAGTCACGAGGCAGGTGCCGCTGGCCGCGAAGGCGCCTTCACCGGGAAGGGCCTCGGGCAGAGCCCCTGCGGCCACGGGCTTCCAGGTGGCCCCGCCATCCTCGGTGGTGAGCACTTGGAAGCGGCCCTGGAGCACGTCCCCCAGGGCGATGCCGTGGGCGGCATCCCAGAAGGCGAAGGCGTCGAGGAAGGCCTTGGGGTCGGTGTTGGCGAATTGGAGCGACCAGTGTTCGCCCCCATCCGTGGTGCGGTAGATGCGCCCGGAGGCCCCTTCTCCCGCGGCGAGGATCCAGGCGCGCTGGGCATCCAGGGCGTGGACGTCACGGAAGTCCAGGGTCTCGCCGCCGGGCACGGGGCGGGATTCCCAGGTGGCGCCATCCTGCGTGCGCAGCACGGTGCCCTTGGCGCCCGTGGCCCAGGCGATGGTGCCGCCCGGGGCGGCGAGGCCGCGCAACTCGGCCTGGGATCCGCTGGACTGCATCCGCCACGGGGACGCTGGCGTTTGGGCGGCTAGCAAGGTCGAGGTCAGGAGCAGGGCGAAGCCCGTGAAGGGGGATCGGAACGCGGATGGGAAACGCATGGATCGATCTTGCCCGGGACTTCCCCGGAGGGGGACCTGCTTCTGATTCATTTCGGAGGAGGAGGTGCCGATACAGGGCGCCTGGAGGCCCCTTGAAACACGTTTCAAGGATTCTGCTGATCATCCTGGGCGGCGCGGGGTCCGCACTGGGGGCGCAGGAGCAACGGGAATCGCTCAAGTCGCTGATGAGGATGCAGGTCACCAGCGCCTCCAAACTGGAGCAGAGTCCCGCCGAGGCGCCCGCCGTGGTGGAGGTGGTGCCCAGGGATGAACTCCAGGGGTACGGGTGGGAGACCCTGAACGAGGTGCTCTACGCGCAGCCGGGATTCGCGCCTTCCCGGGACTACGATCGCCGCACTGTCAGCGCCCGGGGGGTCTTCGAAGGGTGGAACAACAATCACCTGTTGTTGTTGATCGATGGCCTGCCCTTCAACGAGCCCCTGTACGGATCGGCCTTGACGATGGAGCAGACGCCCCTGTGGATGCTGCGATCCGTGGAGGTGCTCCGGGGCCCCGGTTCCGCACTCTACGGCAGCAACGCGGTGAATGGCGTGGTGAGCCTTCGCACCCTCTCCTACGGCGATCTGCATGGCGCCGGCGAAGCCCGGATCCGGTGGGGCAACGGCGGCATCTACGGAGCCGATGGGGTGGTGGGCACGGCGACGCCCCGCTTCAACTTGGTGGCGGCCATCAGCGCCTCGGGCACGGATGGCACTGAGTACCTCAGCCGAGATCTCTCGGGACGGACGAACCCCGGAGGAGATCCCGCCTCCTTCCAGGTGCTGGATCACCGGGAACAGCGCTACACCCTGATCAAGCTGGAGGGTACGGGCCGCTATTCGGATTGGAGCCTTCAACTGCACGACCAGCGCTGGCGATTCAACACGGGCCACGGCTGGATCTTCCAGATCCCAGACGTGCGCGAGCCCATGTCGGAAGCCCGCCAGACCTTCGTGCTCCGCTGGGCCCCGGAGGCTGGTCCCCTGCTCTCTCAGGAAGTCGCGCTGAAGCTCCAACGCCACGCCATCGATTGGACCCAGCGGTACCTGCCTTCGGGGGCACCGGGCCTGCCCGCGGGCCTGTGGGAAGTGCTGCGCACGCATGCGACGGATGCCTTCCTCCGGGTGCAGGGGAGCCTGGCGCTTCCGAAGGGCTCGCGTCTGCTGGGCGGCGTGGAGGCCAGCCGCTTCAGCTACCGCGGGGATGACCTGCACGAGAGCAACGTGGACCTCAACGTGGGGGGCACGGGCCTGCCGTGGAATGCCAGCAATGAGTTGAAGCCGCTCAGACCCTGGCTGGAATACGGCGTGGATCGCCCCATCCTCAACACAGCGTTCTACCTGCAGTGGAACAGCGGCGGGCTCCTGGGAGATGCGATCGAAGCGACGCTGGGCCTGCGCCGGGATCGGGAGACCGTCGACTACCGTTCCGTGGACCTGCCTGGAGCACCGGAGGGGCGTCGCACCTTTGGCCAGTGGAGCCCTCGCGCCGCCCTGGTGTGGAAGGCGACTCCGAATCTCGTCTTCAAGGCCATGACGGGGCGGGCCTACCGGGCGCCCGCGCCTTCGGAACTGCTGGGGGCGAACACCTACTCCCTGGCCTCCAATGTGCGGGGGCTCAAGGCGGAAGTGGTGCATACCACGGAGCTGGCCCTGGAGTGGGCCGTGGGTTCCGGATCCACGTGGCGCTTGAACCTGTTCCGCTCCGCCCTCGAAGATCAAATCGATTACAGCCCCGCGAACAACAACGCCAGCGCGAACCTCTTCAGTCCCAAAACCGCAGGGGTGGAGGCCGGGTGGACCTTCGCACGGGGCGGCCTGAGCACCTTCGTGAACGCGAGCTCCGTGCGACGGCTGGACGAGCGCGTGGGGGATCCCTCGATCACCGCCGAACCCGATGCCATCCCCTGGGTGCCAGCCTTCCTCGCCCATGCGGGCGCCCTGTGGCGGACGGAAGGTTGGACGGCTTCCCTCCAAGTGAGCCACCAGGGAAGGGTGCGGCGCCGGGCTTCGGACCAGGGCGTCTACGCGGCCTACCGACCTGAGTCCATCCCCGCCTTCACCACCCTGGATGCCCAGGGGTCCCTCCACCTGGGAGGCGGTTTGGAAGCCTCCCTGTGGGGGCGGAACCTCGGGAACACCCGGGCCACCCTGGCCAAGAAATACGATGCACCCTTCGACTACCGCGTGGAGGGGAGGACCTGGGGCGTGGCGCTGCGGCTGGCCTTCTGAGCCCGGATCCTGCAGTTGGCCCCACGCACTGCGGGCTATTGGCTCTTGCAGCTTCCGGCTTTGCATCGAGTTGTCCATGGACAACCCGGCTGGAATGCCCACCGCAGCAAGCGCCTAGAGCCAAAAGCCCATAGCCAACTACAGAATGCGGACTGAGCCCTACCGTCGGCCGCGGACTCGCCCCCGGTCCGCCAGGACGCTGGCGCCGGTGGCGTGGCAGCTCAGGCAGGCCTGGAGCGGGGCGCCTTCGCGGAGGTAGACGCGGGATTGGCCTCCGAATTCAGCGCGACGGTCCTCGGGCACCCGACCCCAGTAGAAGGCGAAGCGGGGCTTGCCATCGGGCAGGATCTCCAGGAAGTAGAGGGGGCCCTGCTCCGGTCCGGGGCGGCCCCAGCGGCTCACCTGGGTGCTGAGCACGGCGTGGGATCCCGGCGGCAGGGGCTGACCGGCCTTCCAGGCCTCCAGGGCATTGGGGCTGATCCAGCCCCGGGCCCAGAGCCCATCGTGGGCGGCGGAGCGGAAGGGATCGGCGTGGAGGGATTCGAGGCTGCCGTAGTCCAGGGCCCGCAGGGGCGCCTGGGCCTCGGGGTCCTTGGGGGCGGGGGGTTCGGGCGCGGCCACGACCTTGCGCGGGGCCTCCGTGGCCACGAAGCCATGGGCCATGCGCCCGCCCGTGAGGCCGGTGATGGCCGTGGCCACGGCCCAGGCGGTACCCAGGAGCAGGGCGAGGATGCCCAGGCCCTCATGTTCCAGGCGCCCCCGGTAGAGGCTCCAGAGGGTGGCGAAGCCCAGGGCGGCCGTGATCAGGCCCATGGTCTGATGGCGGCGCAGCAGGAAGCCCGCGGGATCCTCCAGGGAGGGCAGCCAGTGGCCCGCTTCGATGAGATCCAGCCCGCGGCCCCAGGCGTAGCCCGTGAGGAGCGTGGGCAGGAGGAAGATGACGCCGATCCAGGCCATGTACCGGCAGGTGTTCCACCAGGGCTTGATGCCCCGGCCCGCGCGCTGGGCAAAGAGGAGGGGCAGGGGCAGCAGGAGCGCGGTCGCGATGGGCAGATGCACCAACAGCGGGTGCTTGAGGGCCAGCCATTCCATGGTGGTAGAACTCCGGGAGGATCCAGAGCAGTTTGCCAGCGCCCTGGTAATTCGCATGGAAATTCCTGTCAGAATGCCAAGTCCGAGGGCCGAGGCCATGAAAAGCACCCTTCAAGCGCACGTCCAGGAGGCCATCCAGTTGAAAACCCGCTTCTTCGAGGCGGAGCTGGATCGCGTCGTGGCCCAGGCCGGGGATATGGCCGAGCGCCTGAAGCGGGGCTGCAAGATCCTCGTGTGCGGCAACGGAGGCAGCGCCGCGGATGCCCAGCACCTGGCCGCGGAACTTTCAGGCCGCTACGTGAAGGAACGGAAGGCCCTGGCGGGCATCGCCCTCACCACGGATACCTCGGCCCTCACGGCCATCGCCAATGACTACGGCTACGAGTTCGTGTTCAGCCGCCAGGTGGAGGCCCTGGGCCGCCCCGGCGACGTGCTCATCGGCATCAGCACCTCGGGCAACTCCCCCAACGTGATCAAGGCGGTGGAATCCGCCCAGGCCCTGGGGATGCACACCATCGGCCTGCTCGGTAAGGATGGTGGCAAGCTCAAGGGCCTCGTGGACGAGGCGCTCGTCGTACCCAGCGCGGTCACCGCCCGCATCCAGGAGGTGCACCAGATGGTGTACCACTTCTGGTGCGAGTGCCTGGACACCCACTTTTAGGATGCCGCCCGTGACCCTCCGCCTCCTCCTGCTCCTCGCGATGGCCACGGGTCTCGCGGCGGCACCGCGGCAGGAGACGCCCTCGAAGCCCGCCGGGGCGAAGGTGTACCGGTGGAAGGATGAGAAGGGCAAGATCCAGATCACCAACACGCCGCCTCCCCCTGGAGCGCCCGTGCTGGAAGAGCCGCCCCCGCCCCTGGCCTTGGAGTCCGACCATGGTGGCAAGCTCCTGGTGAAGCAGAGTGGCGCCTCCTCCCGAAGCAAACCCGCGGACCTTTCGCCCGAACAGCAGGCGGCGTGGGAGGCCCTGGACAAGGCCCTGGGCAACGCCCGCCGCCGCGGCGACAAGGCCACCCAGGAAGCGGTGGTCTCGCTCTTGATCCAAAACAGCCGGTGGTCCAACGGGCTTTGGTACGTGGCCTTCATGCCCGTCATCGCCCTGGCCCTCATGGGCCTGCTGGGCTGGTGGATCGCCTTCAACCTGCCGGCCTCCCAGCGGCGGCCCATGATCGGCGGTTTCGTCTTTTCGGGGATCGTGCTGGGGCAGCTCCTGCTCTCGCACTTCCTCTACCGCCCCCAGTTCTACCGCCTGCGCCTGAACCTCACCCTGCTCACGGATTTCTACCTGGGCGGGGATCTGCGCATGGGCCCCAAGAACCGGGAGGCCCTCCAGGCCCACTGGACGGCCCTGGAAGCCGCCAGCGCCTCCACGGCCCCGCCCTGGCGCTTTCCTGCCGAGGTCAGCGCCCTGGAAGACACCCTCAAGCGCGTGGTGGTGGAGCCCTGAGGAAGGGGCCGGGGTAGTCTGACCTCGTGGCGATTCCTTCGATCCTCCAACCCCATCAGTCGGTGCTCCGGGCCGCGGCCCAGGCGGAGCCCCTGGGGCTCTACCTGCACGTGCCCTTCTGCAAGGACCGCTGCACCTACTGCTCCTTCGTCACCACCCGGGACGTTCACCTGCAGGCGGCGGTGGTGGCGCGTCTGGAGCAGGAGATCCGCGCCTGGGGCGAGGCTCTGAGCCGCCCTCCGGTGGATACGCTCTACCTCGGGGGCGGCACGCCCTCCTTGCTGTTGGCCTCAGAGTTGCGCGCGCTCACCACGGCCCTGCGCGAAGCCTTCGACCTGAGCCCCCTGGTGGAAGCCACGCTGGAAGCCAACCCCGGCACCGTGGATATCGCCTGGCTGGAGCAGGCCCGGGCCCTGGGGTGGGATCGCGTGTCCGTGGGTACGCAGACCTTGGATGATGAACTGCTCGCGCGGTTGGGCCGCATCCACGGCGCCCAGGAGGCCCTGGATGCCCTGGAACTCTGCCGTCGCGCGGGCTTCGCGCGGCGCAGCGGCGACCTCATGGTGGGCATCCCCGGCCAGGACCTCGATCGTGTACTGGGCGACGCACGCACCCTCGTGGGCACGGGGCTGGAGCACATGTCCATCTACCTGCTGGACCTCGATAAGGCCTGTCCGCTGAAGGCAGACGTGGAGGCGGGCCGCCTCACGTTGCCCAGCGAGGATGACGTGGCAGATGTCTTCGAAGCCCTGCAGGTGGAATTGCCGCGGCTCGGCCTGCTGCCCTACGAGATCAGCAACTACGGCCGCGCCGGCGCCGAGAGCCGCCACAACCAGCGCTATTGGCAGCTGCGGCCCTACCTCGGTCTGGGCGTCTCCGCCGCGAGCCAGCTGGGCCCCTATCGGTGGACGGAGACCCCCGTGCTTCCCGCCTGGATCGAAGGGCGGGGCACCCTGGACCTCACGGAGCTGGACGCCGCCGAATCCCTCTCCGAAATTCCGCTCCTGGGCCTGCGCATGCATGCGGGCGTGGACTGGGAAGCCCTCCGCGCCGAAGGCCAGCGCCGCAACCTCATGCCCCTCGTCGATAGCTGGAGCGAGCAGCTGCGCGCCTTCGGAGCGCAGGGCTTGGTGAGCTTCGAAGGCGCCCGCGTGAGGCTCACGGATAAGGGACGGCTGCTGTCGAACGCCGTGTTCCAGATCTTCGTCTAGGGGAGGGGTGGGGAGAACGACTCAAGAGCCCGGTCGAGGGCTGGCGTCTCCGGGTCCCGCTCATTGCCGAAGGCGATGTTCAAAAGAGCTTGGTGCAGCAACCGATCTTGCAACACCATCCAGGGGCCATTTCCCATTCGGATATGCACCTTGCCGGTGGGCGCCCACACATAGTCGATGCGATCCCCCACTTCCAGGGGGCGGGCTGCCGAAGCCAAAAGCCGCTTCACTGCGGGCCGATCTGGGTCCAGCCCGCCCCCAGGCCAATGGGATTCCAGCTGCCTTTTCAGGCCCTCCGCGCGACGGGCCCCTCCGATCTCCTGAAGGACCTCCGAGCGGCGCCCGCACCAGGTGGTTCCCCGCAGGAGCCAGGACCGGGCGGACTGGCCGCGAGGCCTGTGTCCCAACCCCGCAGGGTCCACGAAAAAGGCCACCCGGAGGTAGTCCACTTCGAACTTCTGGAAAATCTCCTGATGGGCTTGCTGGAGAACCGGCGCCCCCGCCACGGCATTCCGCCACACCGATGGGGGGGGACGATTGCGATCAGCCCGCCGACTACCAGGACCTTCCACATCTTCCCAGTTTAGGACCTCGGTGCTCGCCGGGGCCGTATAAGTTCGAATTCAAACTTCCTCGGCTACGACTGTCACCGCAGGCCGGATCTGCACGAGCGCGACGCCGAGCAGAATCACCGCCATGGCCAGGGCCATCCGAACGGTGAGGGATTCGTGCAGGAAGGTGAGCCCCAGGAGCACGGCCACCACGGGGGTGAGCACGGCGTAGATGCCGAAGCGGCCCGGCGACCAGAGCTTGCTGAGGATGGCGAAGGCGCCGTAGGCCACGAGGCTGGGCACCGCCACGAGGTAGGCAAAGGCGCCGAGGGCCTTCGGCGTGAGCGGGCCATGGAAGCAGCCCCCGGAGCCGACAGCGATGGCGGTGAGCAGGAGTCCCGAGGCGCCCATCTGCACGGCGAGGACCCAGGGCAATCCCGCGACCACGGGCCGTTTCCGGAGGCGCAGAGCCGACCAGGCAAAGCTGAACGTGGAGATCATCATGAAGGCGAAGCCCAGCCAGCTCACCCGTTGGGCCTTCCCGGGTAGCAGCAGCAAGGCCACACCGGCGAGGCCCAAGGCCATGCCCACCCACACGCGGCGGGGGTGGCGTTCCTCGCCCGTGCTGAGCAGCACGATCCACAGGGAGATGCAGGCGTTGAGAAGCCCGCCCACGCCGGTGCTGAGGTACTGCTGGCCCAGGGTCGTGAACAGGTTGGAAGCGCCCACCAGGAGGAGGCCCAGAATCGCCAACCGGGGCAGGTCCTCCCGTCGGGGCGGCGCCTCCCGACGGAGGATCGCGAAGGCCAGCATTACGGCACCCGCGGCCAGGTTGCGCAGACCCACGAGGCCGAAGGGCGTGAAACTCTCGAACGCGAGGCGGATGCCCATGAAGCTGGATCCCCAGCCGATGACCACGGCGACGAAGCAGGCCCAGGCGAGCATTACTTGGGCAGCCCGGCGAGGATGTCCGCGGTGCTGCGCACCTGGGCGAACTCGCCGTGCAGCTCCGCCAACCCCACCTGGTGCATGGTTTCGGCGGGAATGAGGCTGCCGTCCAGCGCCTTGAAATCGAAGGTGGCGCAGGCATCCGCGGCTACCTCCACCTTGAATCCGAGGTTGCCCGCCATGCGCACGGTGGTGCTCACACAGTGGTTGGTGGTGAGTCCCACCACCACGAGCTGGTTGATGTTCAGTCCGCGCAAATGCGCTTCCAACGCGGTGCCAATGAAGGCGCTGTTCACGGACTTGGGAAAGACGGGTTCGGCGGGCAAGGGCTGGGCCTCCGGCTTGAAGGCATTCCCCGGCTGATCCGGACGCAGTGTGGAGTTCGGTTCGGTGCTGTCATGCCGCACGTGGATCACCGGGAGGCCGCGGTGGCGCCAGGCCCGGAGCAGGCGGGCGATGTTGGCTTCGGCCTCGGGATTGTTGCGGGGGCCCCAGGCCGGATTGTCGAAGGCCTGCTGCACGTCGATGAGAAGAAGCGCGGTCTCGGGCATCAGAGCTCCTGGAATGCGGCGGCGTGATCTTGGTCGTGGGCGGCCATGCGCCCGGGGAGCTCGTCGAGGGTGACCTCACCCACGCCCTCTTGCGTGCCCGTTCGGAACCATTGGGCGTCCGTCATGGCCGCGAAGGCCGCGAGGTTGGCGCTCCGAGCGTGCCGGAATCGGAGCAGCGCCCCTTCGAGGTCGCGCTCAAGGTAGCGACCTTCCACTGCTGCGGTGTCGCCGTGGAAATCGGCGAGGTGGGGGTGATCCTCGTCCCGAAGCCGCTGGAGCCGGATCGCGAAAACTTCTTCAAGTTCCGCCAGGTGCCAGAGGTGTTCTAGCGGGGCGAATGCATCGGGATGGGGGCGCTGTCGCAGCGCCTCGGGGGGAAGGCGCCGGGCCCAGGCTTCCAATCGATCCGGCATGCGGGTCAGGGATGCCAAGGCCTCGACGCGGTTCACGCAGCCTCTCCCACCAAGTGCGCCTTGGGCCGCAACTGCACGAGGGCCACGCCGCCGAGGATGAGCAGCAGGCCCAGGCCCGTGTTCCAGGTGAAGGGTTCGTGCAGGAAGAGCCCGCCCAGGAGCACCGCCACCAGAGGATTGAGGTAGGCGTAGGTGCCCATCTTGGCCGGCGCCCAGACGCGCGCCAGGTAGACGTAAGCGCTGAATGCGATCACGGAGCCGAACACGGCGAGGTAACCCACGGCGAGCAGGGCCTTCGTCGTCACGGGGCCGGTGAGGAAGCCACCGGTGACGGGGGCGAGCAGGCAGGCGATGGCGGCGGCGGTGAGCATCTGCACGGCGGTGTTGCCGAGGGCGGAGGTGTGCTGCTTTACGTGGTGTTTGCCGTGGAGGGTGGCGAAGGCCCAGAGGATGTTGGCGAGCAGCAGCGCCGCGAGGCCCAGCCAATGCACCTGGCCGTGGAAGGGATCCGCCAGCACGGCCACGCCCACGAGGCCGAAGCCCAGGCCCACCCAGGTGCGCCCGCCCTGGCGCTGCCCGCTGAACATCGCGAGAAAGACGGGCACCATGGCGCACACGGTGGCGGCGAGGCCCGAGGTTACGTGGCGTTCGCTCCAGGTCACCAGGGCGTTGCTGCCGCTGAGCATGAGGGCGCCCGTAAGCATGAGGTGGGGCAGGTCCGCTTTGGAGGGCAGCGCTTCCCGGCGCAGGCGGGAGAGGAGCAAGGCCAGCAGTCCGCCGCCGATAAATCGGAAGGCCACCATGCCGTAGGGTGTGAAGCTCTGCAGCCCCAGGGCGATGGCGAAGTAGGTGGAGCCCCACACGAGGGCGATGGTGGCGTAGGCGAGCCAGGGCAGCATCAGGGGCGCTCGAATTCAGAGGCGCGGTGCACGGTGGCCACGCGCAGGGTGTAGGCGTCATAGAAGCGCTCGCGTCCCATGCGCATAACTTCCGCATGTTCCAGATTGCGGCGCCAGGCCAGGGCTGAGGCTTCATCCGCCCAATAGCTCACGGTGATGCCAAACCCTTCGGTGTTGCGGGCGCTGTCCACGCCGAGGAAGCCGGGCTGCTGCACCACCAGCTCCGCCATGCGAGCGGCAGCCGCGCCGTAGCCATCCTCCACGATCGCCCCTTCCTGAAGGGGGCGGCGGCTGGCGAAGATGACGGCGGTGTAGGGCGGATCCGGGAGGCCGAGGATCATGCGCGCTTCCGGGTGGTGGCGGCGGTGAGGGGCTGGCCGATGGGGTGGACGGGGGCGGGTTCCGCGGGGAAGGGGCTGGGGCCCGACTTCTGGAAGTGGGTCTGCAGGATCACCGTGGTGCGGGTGGTGACGTGGGGGCCCAGGGTGCGGATGCGCCGCAGGCGCTCGTTGAGGGCCATGGGCGTGGCGGCGCAAATCTTCAGCAGGAGGCAATCCTCCCCGGCCACGGTGTGGGCTTCGAGCACGTCGGGCTCCTGCTCCAGGGCCTTCCAGAAGCGGCGTTCCAGGGCCTCGTCGTTGTCGGCCTTGTAGCGCACGGCCACGAAGGCGATGACGGGCTTCTGCACGGCGGCGGGGCTCACCTGGGCGGCGTAGCCCGCCAGGATGCCCTCGGCCTCGAGGCGCTTCACGCGGTCGATGATGGTGGGGCGGCTGACGCCCAGTTGCTCCGCCAGTTCGGCGTGGGGCATGCGGCCCTCGGCCTGGAGCATGGCGACCAGCTTCCGGTTGAGCTCGTCATCCAGGAGGTGCTTCATGGGATTGCCTCCGATCTCGAAAACCGAGTTTAGGCATTGTGGTAATCAGATGCCAATATCCTTTTACAAAGTGTTAGATACCACATTGGTCCGATAGACTGGAGATCCGAGGCCGTCATGGACTTCCACCATCCCTTCACCGATCAGAGTTTCTTCCTCATCGCGGGCCCCTGCGTCATCGAGAGCCGGGAGCACAGCCACTTCATGGCCAGCGCCCTGAAGGAACTCGCCGTGAGCCGCGGCATCCCCTTCATCTTCAAGAGCAGCTTCGACAAAGCCAACCGCACGAGCCTCGACAGCCACCGGGGCCAGGGCATGGAAGTGGGCCTCGACATCCTCGCCGAGGTGAAGCGTGAACTCGGCGTGCCCGTACTGACGGACGTGCACGAGAGCCACCAGTGCGAGCCCGTGGCCGCCGTGTGCGACGTGCTCCAGATCCCCGCCTTCCTCTGCCGCCAGACGGACCTGCTTCAAGCCGCTGGCGCCACCGGCCGCACGGTGAACGTGAAGAAGGGCCAGTTCCTCGCCCCCTGGGACCTCAAGCACGCCGTGCGCAAGGTGCGCCAGGCGGGCAGCGGCAGCCCCGTGTGGGTCACCGAGCGCGGCAACTCCTTCGGCTACGGCAACCTCGTGGTGGACTTCCAGGCCTTCCCCCACCTGCGCCAGACGGGCTGCCCCGTAATCTTCGATGCCACCCACAGCGTGCAGAAGCCCGGCGCCCTGGGCGACAAGACGGGCGGCGCCCGGGAGATGATCCCCACGTTGGCCCGCGCCGCGGCCACCGCCGTGGATGGTTTCTTCTTCGAGGTGCACGACTGCCCCGAGAAGGCCCACAGCGACGGCCCCAACGCCTTCCGCCTCGAGGAATTCGGCGCCCTCCTGGATCAGCTCCTCGTGATCTGGCGCGCCAACCGCGCGGCCACCCTGGGTGATCCCGCCGGGAAGGCCTGATGCCTTTGGAACTGAAGGCCGACAAGGACGTGGTGCTGAGGCCCCTGCGCCTCAAGCACACGGCGGCCCTCTTCGCCCTCACCCGGGCCAACGATGTGTGGTTGCGCCGCTGGCTGCCCTGGCTGGATACCGTCACCAAGCCCGAGCACACCCGCGCCTTCATCACCCGCATGCGGGAGTTGGAGCGCACCGGGGTGGCCCTCACCTTGACGGTGTGGTACCAGGAAGAGCTCGTGGGCATCGCGGGCTTCAACTGGATTGACCGGGCCAACCGCTCCGCGACCATGGGCTATTGGCTGGCGGAGGGTGCCGCGGGGAAGGGTGTGATGACCAAGGCCGTGAAGGTGTTGGTGGCCCACGCCTTCCACACCCTGCACCTCCACCGCATCGAGATCCGCGCCGCCGTGCGCAACCGCGCCAGCCGCGCCATTCCCGAGCGCCTGGGCTTCCGCCACGAAGGCACCGTCCGCCAGGCGGAGTGGCTCTATGGGAAGGCCGTGGATCACGCCATCTACGGTCGTCTCGCCACGGACTGAGCCCCATCCTGCGCAGGGGTGATCCGCGCCCTTGCGCGGCGTGGCAGGCTATCCGGAAGGATTCCTCCCATGGCTGAAGCGAAGCGCGCTCACCGGGCCGACGTGCTGTTCGTCGGCGGGGGCGTCAGTGCCCTCTGGGCGGCGCTGGAGCTGGTGGAAGGGGGCCGACGGGTGCTGATCCTGGAAGGGCAGGGCCCCGATCGCCTCGGAGGCCAGGCGCGCGATGCCTTTGGTGGCTTCTGCTTCGTGGACAGCCCCGAGCAGCGGCGGGCGGGCGTGCGGGACTCCGTGGACATGGCCTGGGAGGACTGGCTCGGCTACGCGGACTACGCGCCGGACCACAGCCTCGCCCGGGCCTGGGGCCGCCGCTACGTGGAGCGCTGCCTGCCCGATATCCGCGAGCCCCTGCGCCAGCGGGGCCTCGCCTTCTTCCCCGTGCCCGCCTGGGCCGAGCGGGCCCACGGGGGCAGGGGCAACCGTGTGCCCCGGTTCCACTTGCTATGGGGGTGCGGCGCGGGACTCGTGGCCATGCTCCTGGAGCGCCTGAAGCCCCACCTGGGCACGCGCCTCACCCTGGCCTGCGATCACCTCGTGGAGGGGCTGCTCTGGGAAGGCGGGCGCGTGGTGGGCGTGTCCGGGCGGGAGTTCGAAGCCCGGGCGGATCAGGTGGTGCTCGCCAGCGGGGGCTTCAACGGCAACCTCGACCTGGTGCGGGCCCGGTGGCCCGAAGCCTGGGGCGCGGCCCCGGCGGACCTCCTCAACGGCTCCTATCCCTGGATCGACGGCCACCTTCTGGAAGTGGCCCGGAGCGGCGGCGCAGCCACGGGGCCCCTGGACGCCCAATGGGTCTACGCCGCGGGCCTCGCCCACTGGCGCCCGGAATTCCCCGGCCACGGCCTCGCCGTGATCCCGCCCCGCTCCGCCCTTTGGCTGGATGCGGAGGGGCGGCGCTTCGATCCCCCGCTGCTGGCGGGCACGGATACCCGCGCGTTGGTGGCCCGCATCCTGGGCACGGGCCGCCCTTGGAGTTGGCTCTTGCTCAACCGCCGCATCCTCGCCCGGGAGGGGGCGATCCAGGGCTCGGCCTTCAATCCCGCCTTCCGCGACCATCGCTGGTTGCAGCTGCTGGGGCACCTCCTCTTCGGCAATAGGGCCTTGGCCGACGAGGTGCTCGCCGCCGCCCCCGACGCCTGCGTCGCGACCACGCTGCCGGACCTCGTGGATCGCATGAACGCCCGGGCCCCCGAAGGGCACGTGGATCTGGCGCTCCTGCGTGGGGCGGTGGAAGCCTGGGATGCGGATCCCCGGGGTTCCGATCCGCAGCGGGCCTACGTGCGAGAGGTGCGCGCCTTCCGCGGCGACCGCCTGCGAACCTGCCGGGAAGCCCGGATCCAGGATCCCCGGGGCGGCCCCCTGGTGGCCCTCCGCCTGCGCCCCCTCTCCCGCAAGAGCCTGGGGGGCCTGCGCACACGCCTGGATGGCGCCGTGGTGGACCCTGCGGGAGAGGCCCTCCCGGGCCTCTATGCCCTGGGCGAGGCTGCGGGCTTCGGCGGTGGCGGCCTGAACGGGCAGCGCACCCTGGAAGGCACCCTGCTCGGGGGCTGCATCCTGGGGGCGAGGCAGTTCGCCGCGACCACGCTCACGGGCAGGTTGCCGGGATGAGGCCCTTTCGGTGGATGCACCTTCCGTGGCGCCAGGGCGTCGTGGCGCCGAAGATGGGGCATGTCGGGACCTCGGGCCCGGCCCTTCGCTCGAATCGCTGATCGGGGATCCCATGGCCACCCACACCGCCGCCCGCCTCGCCCGTCTCGCCCTGGAGCGGGTGGGGGTGCGCACCACCTTCGGCATTCCCGGCGTCCACACCACGGAGCTCTATGACGAGCTGGCCCAGAGCGAGGTCATCACGCCCCTGCTGGTGACGAGCGAGTTCAGTGGAGCCTTCATGGCTGAGGCCACGAGCCGCGTGGGCGGCAGCCTGGGCTGCCTCGTGCTGGTGCCCGCCGCCGGGCTCACCCATGCAGCCAGCGGCATCGGCGAGGCCATGTTGGACGGCATCCCGCTCTTGGTCATCACCGGTGGTACGCGCACGGACCTGCCCTACCGCTACCAGCTCCACGAGATCGATCAGCTGGAGATCGCTCGGGGGCTCACGAAGGCGGCTTTCCGCGTGGCTACCCACGCGGAGGTGATGCCGACCATCTATGAAGCCGCCCGCATCGCCCGGCGCGGCACCCCCGGCCCGGTGCTGGTGGAGTTACCTGTGAATCTCCAACTGATGACGGGCGAGGCGGACGACTCCTTGGCCTTCGTACCGGAGCCCCCGCCGGCCCTGCCCTCTGCCGAGCAATTGGACGCCGCCGCGGTGCTCTTGCGCCGCAGCGAGCGGCCCATGCTCTTCGTGGGCTGGGGAGCCCGGGGCGCGCGGGTGGTGGCGCTGGCGGAGCGTCTCGGGGCGCCCGTGGCCACCACGCTGCAGGGGCTGGCGAGCTTCCCCCACGATCATCCGCTGCACGCGGGCTTCTGCCTGGGCCGCAGCGCCGTGCCCGCGGTGCGGCACGCCTTCGCGGACCACGACTGCCTGCTGGCCCTCGGCACGCGCTTCGGGGAGATCGCCACCGGCAGCTTCGGGCTGGAGGCGCCGTGCAACCTCCTGCATGTGGACGTGAACCCAGAAGTGATCGGCGCCAACTTCCCCGCGGCCCTTGGCCTCGTGGGCGATGCGGCAGCCATCGTGGACGCCCTGCTGGCGCGCTTGGAGCCGAAGCCCCGCCGCCCGGAGGTGGAAGGCCGGATCGCGGCGGACAAGGCCGCCTACGCCGCCGCCTTCCGGGCCCATTCCTGCCCAGGTCGCGTGAACCCCGCCCGCTTCTTCGAGGCGCTCGCCGCGCAGACCCCGGCGGACACCCTCACCTGCGTGGACGACGGCAACCACACTTTCCTGGCCGCGGAGCTCTGGCCCGTGCGGGGAGGCGGCGACTTCATCAGCCCCACGGACTTCAATGCCATGGGTTACGCCGTGCCCGCGGCCATCGCCGCCAAACTCGCCCACCCGGATCGCACCGTCCAGGCCATCGTGGGCGATGGCTGCGTGCGCATGACGGGCCTGGAATTGGCCACGGCCTCCGCGAACCATCTGGGGCTCATCTGCTATGTCTTTGACGATGGTGAACTGAGCCAGATCGCCCAGGCCCAGGCGGCGCCTTACAACCGCAAAGTGTGCACGGTGCTGCCCGCCCTGAATTTGGAAGGCCTGGCCCTGGCCACGGGCGCCGCGTTCGTGGCGATCCGCGAAGAGGGGGACCTCGAGGCGGGCCTCCGTGAGGCCCGCGCCCGGGCCGCGGAGGGTCGCCCCGTGCTGGTGCAGGTGCGCGTGGACTACGCCAAGGCCACGGCCTTCACCGAAGGGGCCATCCAAACCAACTTGGCCCGCTTCCCCCTGGGGGCCAAGGCCCGCATCCTGGGCCGGGCCCTCTGGCGGAAAATCACAGGCTAAGCCGCCCGGGGGGTCCCGCAGTAGACCCCTCCATGCGACGACTCTTGCTCCTGCCCTGCCTCGCCCTCGGCCTGAACGCCCAGGCCCCCGTCATTTCCATCGTCCGCCAGCCCCGGGCCACCCTGGGCGAATTCACGATGCCCTTCGCGGAATTCGACGTGAAAAGCGACGGCGATAACGTGCGCTTCCATGTGGGGGCCGGTCTCGGCGTCCGCCGCTGGAACGGCGGCGATACGGCCGTGCGCGTGATTGGGGATGCCAACGCCATCATCAATGACCTGTTCCTCAGCGCCGCCATCGTCACGGAGTTCCCCTCCGGCGAATCCGCCTTCGTGGGCCCGCGCCTCCGGGTGGGCTGGGCCTTCCACCCCCACATGGCCCTGTCCCTGGAAGGCGAGCACCTCGAGCGCCCCTTCGGTGATGGCCTCGCCCCCCGCCGCCGCAGCAGCCTGGGCCTGGCTTACACGGTGCGGTTCTAAGAGACTCTGGGCTTTGGGCTCTTGGCTCTGGCCAGGTACAGCAAACCGCGTCGGCCGTACCCAGCTAGAGCCTAAAGCCTAAAGCCCAGAGCCTATTCCACGCCCGCCGCGTAGGTGAGGTTCAACAGCGCCATGGCGCGGGTGACCTTGCCCACGCTGTTTTGCGTGGTGTCGGTGTAGGGGATGCCGCGCTTCGTCAGGGCTTCGTAGTCGAAGTTGCCCTGGCCGCTAAGGTCGAAGCAGAGGGTGCCGTCCTTGATCCAGTCACTGGGGATGCGGTAGGTGGGCTGAGGCACGGCGCTGACGATGACGTCGGCCAGCTTCACGAATTGCTGGAGGTGCTCCGCCTGGGTGTTCTGGTGGCAGAGGATGGGCGTGCCCTTGAGGTTGGCCACCATGGCGCTGAGGGGGCGGCCGATGCGCAGACTGTCGTTGATGATGAGCACCGTCTTGCCCGTGAAGAAGGTGTCGCCGAAGCCGCGCTTGGCGGTTTTGATGATGGCGCGGGCGGTGCAGGGCGTCATGCAGCGGTGGTCGTTGCCATCCACGCGCTTGCGGTACTTGTTCAGGTACCCGAGGTTCATGCTGTGCAGGCCCTCGATGTCCTTGTCGGGGTCCACGAGGTCCATCACCTCGTCGTCCTTGATGTCGGAGTAGCGCAGGGGATAGAAGATGAAGATGCCGTGGGTGTTGGCGTCCTGGTTCAGACGGGCCACGGTCTTCACCAGCTCCATGCCCGACTTCACCTCGATGTCGCTGGCGTTGATTCCCAGCTCTTCGCAATCCTTCATGAGCCACTTGTGGTAGACCACGCAGCCCATGTCATCACAGCCGAGGATCACGCCGAGGCCCGGCGAGAAGCCCAGCTTCTGGATGTTGCTCTTCACCAAACCCAGGTAGTGGTTGGCGGTTTCGTGGCAATCGAGCTTCCCGGTCATGGGACTGGACATGGCGTACCTCAGGATTCCTATTGTAGCGGCCGACCCTGGGACCATCGGCATAAGCCCAGGTAGCCTGTTGGAATGGCCCGAAAAGTCCTTCCCTCAGCTGAGCTCATGGACCGCCTGGCCCGGGCCTACCCGGATGCCAAGTGCGCATTGGATCACCACAACCCCTTCGAGCTGGTGGTGGCCACCATCCTCAGCGCCCAGTGCACGGACGCGCGGGTGAACGTCACCACGCCGGCCCTCTTCGCCCGGTTCCCGGATCCCGCCAGCCTGGCGGCGGCGGACCCCGTGGAGGTGGAGGCCCTGGTGAAGTCCACGGGCTTCTTCCGCAACAAGGCCAAATCCATCCAAGGGTTGGCCCAGCGCCTCACGGCGGAATTCGACGGCATCCTCCCCTCGGATCCGGAGCTATTGGCCAGCCTGCCGGGCGTGGGGCAGAAGACGGCCAACGTGGTGCTGGCCAACGCCTTCAACGTGCCGGCCCTGGCCGTGGACACCCACATCTTCCGGGTGGCCCGGCGCCTGGGTCTTTCCAAAGCGTCAACTCCAGAGAAGGTGGAGGCGGACCTCTGCCGCATCTTCCCCCGGGAAAACTGGATCCCCCTCCACCACCAGCTGATCTTCCATGGCCGCCGCACCTGCGATGCCCGCCAGCCGGATTGCGCCGCGTGCCCGCTGTTGGACCTTTGCCCCACGGGGCTGGGCAAGGTCAAGGACCCGCACTCCGGTGTCCGCTTCGACGCGCCGGAGACACCCTTTCTCACGCCGGCGCCGGCGGCATCCCTGAAATCCCGAACCGAGGTGGGCCCCCAGCGCATCGTGAGCCTCGTCCCATCGGTGACGGAATTGCTCGCCCAGTGGGGTCTCGCCACCCGTCTGGTGGGCCGCAGCCGCTACTGCATCGCCCCCAAGTGGATCCGCGCCACGGTGCCCGCCGTGGGGGGTACCAAGGACCCGGACCTTCAAGCCATCCGGGGGCTCGCGCCGGACCTGGTGATCCTAGAGACGGACGAGAATCCCAAGGAAGTGGCCGATCAGCTGACCGCCTTGGGCATTCCCTGGTTGGCCTTGGAAGTGCGCACCGTGGCCGATTGCGCGAAGGCTTGGTTGGAGCTAGGTAAGGTGATGGGCCGGGAGGCGGAAGCCAAGGCCAAGGCCGCGGCGTTGAAGGCCCTGCTCAAGGGGCGCTCTCGGAAGGCGGGCCCCCGGGCCCTCACCCTTATCTGGCGGGACCCGTGGATGGCCGCAGGCCCCGACACCTACGTGGCCGACGTGGCGCGACAGGCGGGCTTCACGCCCATCGGCCCCGACCGCTATCCGAGCTTCACGGAGGCTGAGCTCGACGCGCTCGATCCCGCCGTGATTCTCTTGCCCACGGAGCCCTACCGCTTCAACGCCCGCCATCAGGCGGAACTGCGCAAGCGCTTCCCCAAGGCCGACGTGCACCTCGTGGATGGGCAGGCCATGACCTGGTACCTCAGCCGCACGGAGGAAGGGCTGGAACGGTTGCGGGAGTTGTTGCCCGCCTAAGGCGTGCCCGCCAGCTTGCGCAAGCGGGCCTTCTGGGCTTCCGTGGCGCCGGGCTGGAGCTCCAGCTTCCACCGATGCACTGGGTCCTCCGTGGGGGCGAAGTGCAGGCCAAACCAGGTGAGGGCTTCGGTGTAATCCAGTTCGTCGGTGGTGGTCAGGGTCTGACGGAAGAAGGCTGAGAGGTCCATGCCAGCGACTTCGGAAGCAGCGGCCTGGAATTGCGCGGGCGTGAATCCCGTGGCTCCGCCATACCTGGCGTAGGCCAGTTTCATGAGGTCATCGAGGCTCCGCTGGCCGTTGCTGGCGTGCTGGATCCGTGCATCCAGGAGGAAACCCAGCACGGCGCCCTTCACGTAGTAGCTCACGGTGCGATCGCGGTCGCCGCCCACGCCGGAGCCGCCGGTGGCGAAAATCTGCAGGGAGGCCTGCTCCAGGGTCTGCACCTTGCGCCCCGGGCCCGATTGAAGCTGCTCGATCAGCGCGGACATGGCCGCGAGGAAATCCTCGGGCGTGCCGAGCCCCGCGCGGCTCACCAGGAGGTGCCCGTAATAGGTGGTGAGCCCTTCGGAGATCCAGAGGCTGGCGCTGCGGGGCGGCTGTTCGTAATCGAAGGGCCCCAGCTCCACGGGGCGCAGGCGCTTCACATTGAAGGCGTGGAAGTACTCGTGGCTCACGAAGGCAAGCCAGCGGGCATCCCCTCCTTTGGCCAGGGCGGAGCTGGAGGTGAGCAGGGTGGAATCGAGGTGTTCGAGGCCCCCACCGCCCGGACGGAACACGCTGAGGAAGAGGTAGTTCGGGAAGGGCAGGAATCCCCAGAGGCGGTGGTTGGCCTCGGCGATCTTTTGGAGGTTCCGCGCGGCGAGCGCGCCATCCCAGGCCGGGCCCGCCTCGCCCACTTCCACCAGTGCGTGGGGCGTGCCCTTCACCTGGAAGGGGTGGATGCGGGGATTTCCCGCGAGCAGCGGCGCATCCACCAGCGCGTCGTAACTGGCGGCCTGGAAGTGATTCCGACGGCCATCCGGCGCGGGGGGCAGCGCCACGGCCAGGGCTTTCCACTGGGCGGGCAGCTCCACCTGCAGTTCGTGGGGCCGATGCAGGCCGCCGACCCGCGTGAGGTAGGTGGCGGGGCCGTTGAGCACGGCGTACTCGGCGTCCACCCAGTTGGTGGTGACGGAGCGCTGTTCGCAGCGCAGTTGATAGGTGACGACGAGCGTGGAAGCCCCGCCGGTCTCCACGCGCCACCGGTTCTTCCGCGTCTGCACCACCGGGAGGGGACGCCCCTCCGGCGTGCGCGCGAGGAGCGCTTCGACACGGCCGGCGTAGTCCTCCTCCACGTAATAGCCCGGCGACCACACGGGCATCATCAGCTCCACCTGGGGGCTGGCCTCCGTGGGGATCCGCGCCTCCACTTCGGCCAGGTGTCCCGCGGGATTCGGGAAGCGCAGCGTGTACCGGAGGGCGGCGGGTTCTTGGGCGAAGGCGGGGATCTGGAGCAGCCCTGCCCCCAGCACCGCGCATCGGAAGACAAGCGACGGGGCGTGAAGGGACATGGCCGACTCCGGTTTAATGGGCGGGTAGGGAACTAGCGGGCGGGCTCGCCGAGGGGCTGCCCTTGGCGCGTTTCCCCTGCGCCGCTGGCCACGAGCTTGAGGAGTTCCACCACCTCCGTGGCGGTGGCGGGGCGTTCCTCCTTGGACTTGGCCATGAGGAGTTTGAGGAGGCGGCGGAAATCCTCGGGCAGGCCGGGATTCATTTCCCAGGCATCGGGGATGGGGGCGCTGAGGTGCATCCGCATCAGCTCGGTGATGTTGGTGTGGTCGTAGGGGGGGAAGCCCGTGGCCAGTTCGTAGAGCACGCAGCCCAGGGAGTAGATGTCCGTGCGGGGATCCACCCGTTCGCCGCGCACCTGCTCCGGGGCCATGTAGCGGGGCGTGCCGTAGATCTGGCCTTCGGCATCGGTGCCCTGGGCCGCGGCGGGAGCCGCGAGGCCGAAGTCCATGAGCTTGGCGTCGCCACGGGTGTCGAACATGACGTTGAGGGGTTTCACATCGCGGTGCACCACGCCCACGGCGTGTGCGGCTTCGAGGCCCTCGGCGATTTGGCGGCCGATGCGCAGGATGAGGGGCAGGGGCAGGCTGCCGCGATCATCCACCAGCTGCTTGAGGGTGACGCCCTTGAGGTACTCCATGCTGACGAAGGGGATGCCCTCGGCCTCGCCGAAATCGTGGGTGCGGAGCACGTGCTTGTGGCTGATCTTGCGGGCCAGCTTGATCTCGGATTTGAGTTGTTCCAGGAAGGCGGGGTCCTGATTGAACTCCGAGCGGATGACCTTCAGGGCCACGTCCTCATCCAGCTGCGTGTCGCGGGCCTTGAGCACGAGGCCCATGCCGCCCTGGCCGAGGATCTTCTCGATGGTGTAGCGGCCGCCGAAGGTGTCGCCTTCCTTCAAGGTCACCTTGCGCCGCACGGGCGTGGGCACGCCGCCCACGGCGAGCTGCGAGGCGCTGGGCGCCATCACCGTGGCATCCACATCCACCATGGACATGCCCACCTTGGACATGGCGTCCTGGCTCTGCTCCATGGCGCGGAGGGATTCCAGGGCCGTGAGCAGATCCTCCTTCGCCTTCAATTCCCCCAGGAGGGCGCGGAAGGCCTGGGTGAGCACGCCCACTTCATCGCGGCCGCCCCGGGGCAGATCCGGGCGACCGCCCTCGGCCAACTCGGCAGTGGCCTCGGTGAGGCGGGCGAGGGGGGCGGTGACTTTGCGGGCGGTGCCCAGGGCGAGGAGGAGGGCCACCAGCATGCCCGCCACACCGGCGGCGAGGATGGCCTGCTGGATGACCTGGAAGGGTTTGAGGAAGGGCCCCAAGGGCACGGTGATGAGCTCGGCCATTTGCAGATCCATGGCGTTGTCCCCGTTCATGCGGGCGAGGATGGCGAGCTGATCCCGGCCATCCAGGCGCAGGGGCAGGGGGGTGGAGCGGGGTTGGCCCGCGAGGGTGGCCCGGGCCTGCTCGGCCTGGGCGCCCTGCAGCCAGGCTGCGATGGCATCCCGATCGGGGCCCGGCTTGAGGGTGCTGCCCGTGAGTTGCTTCCCTGCAGCGATGGTGACGTGGGCATCGGGATCGCCCTCGCGCTTGACCATGGACTGCCGGCGGAGGCCCGCGGCCGCGGAGTCATCCAGGCGCGTGGCGAGCACCATCACGCCGATGAATTCGCCGCCGGCCGTTTGCAGGCGCCGCGCTACCCCGTGGTAGACGCCCTGGTAGGTGCCGCCTTCGATGGTGAAATAGCCCCGGTAGGAGGGTCCCTTGTCCCCGGCCTGGGCCGCTTCCTCGGGGTGCATGGCCTTCTGGACGATGCCCACATCCGTGTAGTCCTGCTTGTGGCCATCCGTGGTGCAGCTGAGGAGGGCGCCGCTGGGGCGCACCACCACGGCGATATCGGACTTCAGATTGTTGAGGTTCTCCAGCAGGTTGTCCCGCACGGAGGTGAAGTCGCCGCTCTGGATATAGCCGAGGTTCGAACTGTAGGTGGTGAACACCTCCAGGCCGGCATCCATGATGCGGGCCTGGCTTTCGAGGCTCTTCTCCATTTGCTGAGCGCTGACTCGGATGCCCGACTCGGCGCTTTCATGGGCCCGCCGTTGGCTCTGGTCCCGGGCCACCCACAGCACCACGGCCATGAGGCCGAGGATGGCCAGGGCGGTGCGCAGGAAGAAGCGCCAGGCCAGGGTGCGGTACCAGGGCAGGGGGTTGGCCATGGGGGATCCTCGGGGGATGGGGCTGGGGGTGTCCAGACATCTTAGACGCCTCCTTCCCCATTTCCGTTCCCGTCGAAAATCTGGGATCTGCCGAACGGCCCCGAACGGTGCCACCATGACCGGCATCGAACCAGGAAGCCCCGGAGACCCCATGACCGATCGCCGCTCCTTCCTTGCCTCCCTCGCCGGTGGAACCGGCCTCTTCCTCTTCGGCGCACCGGGCCTCCAGGCGGGCACGGGGCGGGCGCCTTCCGACGTGGCCCTGCTCAACGTGGCCCTGGAGCTGGAGCACACGGCGGTGTTCGCCTACGGCCTGGCCGCGGGCTCAGGCCTCCTGTCCAAGGGCGCCCTCGAAGTGGGGGGCTTGTTCAAGCAGAGCCACGAAGGGCATCGCGCGGCCCTCACCCAGGTGATCAAGGATCTGAAGGGCGCCCCCATTCCCGCCCGCAAAAGCTACGACTTCTCGGCCTTCGAGCTGAAGACGGAAGCCGATGTGCTGCGTCTGGCCCTGTTCCTGGAGATGAAGGCCGCCCATGCCTACCAATCGAGCCTCGCGCAGTTTCGCCGCAAGGCCCTCTTGGAGGCCGCGGGCCGGATCATGGGCGACGAAGTGAACCACGCGGTCATCCTGCGGAACGCCCTGGGCAAGGGGCCCGTGGCGGGCTGGGGTCAATTGGATGAGGTGGGGTTCTGATGAACACCATGACGCAGAGACCCGCGAGATGGGATTCGGATCGCCCCCTGCGTCCTTCCTCTGCGCCCCTGCGCCTCTGCGCCTCTGCGTTCTGCCTTTCGACCTTCCTGAGTGCCGGCGCCCTGTCGGGGAAGGTGATCCTCAAGGAGAAGGACGGCAGCTCCCGCCCCGGTCCCCTCAAGGATGTGGCCGCCTTTCTGGAGCCCCTGAGCGGCTCGGCTCCCGCCAAGCCTCTGGGCACCCTGCGCGTGAAGACCGTGGGGAAGAAGTTTGTGCCCCGGGTGGCCATCGCCACGGTGGGCACCAAAGTGATCTTCCCCAACCAAGACCACATCCTCCACAACGTCTTCAGCCTCAGCCCCGGCAACCGCTTCGACACGGGCCACTACGAACCCGGCGACAGCCCCGATTGGACCTTCAAGAAGGCCGGGCTCGTAAAGCTCTACTGCAACGTGCACCACAAGATGAACGCCTTCCTCTGGGTGGTGGAGACGCCCTACTTCCAGTTGCTGGATGGCCGTGAAGGCCTCGAGTTCAAGGATGTGCCCCCTGGCACCTACCGCCTGCGCCTCTGGCACCCGGAAACGGGAGATCAAATCTGGACCGTGAAGGTCGGCGAAGGCACCACCGTGGGGGAATGGCACCTGGGGGCGACGAATCCGCCCTTCGAGCCCCATACGAACAAGTTCGGGAAACCCTATCCGCCGACGAAGGATGAGGGGAGTTACTGAGGGGCTTTGGGCCATTGGCTTTGGGCCTTAACTGGCGCCGACCCACTTGGAGGTGATGCTCAGCTTGGCGGGGGCCCGCTCGCCAGGCTGCACTGCGGCCTGGGCTCGCGAACCGCCTAAGCTTCGCCACCATGGATCTTCCGCACCATGTAGCGCGGCCGGTCCCGGGCTTCCACGTAGATGCGGCCGATGTACTCGCCCAGGAGGCCGAAGGCGAGGAACTGGAGGCCCACCATGAAGAAGAGGATGGCGAAGAGGGTGAAGACGCCCTGCACGGTGCCCTCGGGGTGGAGGAAGCGGTACACCAACAGGCCCAGGGCGAAGAGGATGCTGACGGCGCTGATGAGGACGCCCAGCACGGAGAGCATCTGCAAAGGCAGGAGGCTAAAGGAGGTGAGCAGGTCGAACTGGAGGTTCACGAGCTTCCAGAGGCCGTACTTGCTATCGCCAGCGGCGCGTTCGGCGTGGCCCACGGGCACTTCGGTGATGCGCTTGGCGAAGGAATTGGCCAGCGCCGGAATGAAGGCGTGCCGCTCCTTGCACATGAGCATGGCGTCGATGACTTCGCGGTTGTAGGCGCGGAGCATGCAGCCGTAGTCATTGAGCTTCACGCCCGTGGTCTTCCGGGTGATGGCGTTCACGAGCTTGCTGGGCATGGTGCGGAAGAAGCTGTCGTTCTCCGTGCGGCCCTGGCGCCAGCCGCCCACCACGTCGAAGCCCTCCTCGATTTTGGCCACGAGTTTGGGGATCTCCTCGGGGGGGTTCTGGAGATCGGCATCCAGGGTCACCACCACTTGGCCGGAGACTTCGGCGAAGGCCCCGAAGATGGCGGCGTGCTGGCCGTAGTTGCGGTTGAACTCCACGACCTTGATCCGGGGCTCGGTCTTGGCCAGGTCCGTGAGGAGCTTGAGGCTCATGTCCCGGGAGCCGTCATCGGTGAAGATGCACTCCCAATCACGGTCACCTTGGAAATTTTCCCGCAGAACTTTCCCGAGGCGCTCCCAGAGCTGGGGGATGTTGTCCTGCTCGTTGTAGATGGGGACGACGACGGAAAGGTAGGGCATGGCGGACTCCAACCGGCCATTGTAACCCGGTGACCCCTCGGGCCTTGGGTCTTGCCCTCTAGGGCCGCTACACTGTCGTGACGATTGATTGGAGCCCCAATGTCCGACGGACCCCGCATCCTGCTGGTGGAGGACGAGCTCAGTCTGGCTGAGGGGATCAAGCTCAATATGGAGCTGGAGGGGTTGCCCTGCACCTGGATCACCCGGGGAGACGAGGCCCTGAAGCGCATCCTGGCCGAAAAATGGGATCTGGTGATCCTGGACGTGATGCTGCCCGGCATGGACGGATTCTCAGTCTGCGAGCGCGTGCGCGAGGCCCGGAACACCACCCCCATCCTCTTCCTCACGGCCAAGAACACCGAGGATGACCGCGTTCACGGCTTCGAGACCGGCGGTGACGATTACCTGGGCAAGCCCTTCCAGGTGCGCGAGCTGCTGGTGCGGGTGCGGGCCATCCTCCGCCGCGAAGCCTGGTACAAGAACCGCACCCTGGGCAGCCGGCAGAAGTTCGGCCCCTTCTGGGTGGACTTCGACAACTTCTGCGGCGAGGGCCCGGCCGGCGCCTTCCAGTTGGGCGTGAAGGAATGCATGATCCTCAAGCTCCTCATGGAGCGCTCAGGCCAGGTGGTGAGCCGCGCCGACATCCTGGACAAGGTGTGGGGCGAGGACGCCTACCCCACCACCCGCACCGTGGATAACTTCATCGTGCGCATCCGCCGCTCCATGGAAGCCGATGCCCACCACCCCCGGTGGATCCATACCATCCGCAGCGTGGGCTACCAGTTCGACCCCGAAGGCAAGCAGCGCAAGGGCGACGAGTAGCCTCCCTTCGCTTTCATGGTTTGGGGGTGGGTTGAAGGCTGGTTAACTCCCGCCGGGAACCCTCGGAGACTCCGGGGGCCGTGGCGAGGACCTGGAGCACCTTAGCGACCGAGGGGTCCTTGCTCTGCAGGGACAACATGGCGTTGCGGGCCTGTGAGTACACACAACCCCGGGATACCGCAGGGCCCGGGTTGGGGTTCTTCCGTCCGGCCTCGCTCCAAGCGATAAAGGCCGGGTAGTCGCCGGCGCCGGAAAGACCCTCCAGCAGGACCCTTAGCACTGCCGGCTCTCCCGTAGCCCAGTAAGCTCCCACGGCCTGATCCAGGCGACTCAGGGCCCGCTGGATTTCCTCCGGAGTGGGCTCCGGGCGCAACAACAAGGGGGTCTTGGCGTCGGGAAGGGTGGGGCAGGCCGCCAGCTTCTCTCGGTATTCGTCGGGGAGGAGGATGAGGAGGTCGGTAATGTCTTCGTTCATGGCTCGCAGCAAGTAGATGGCGGCCAAGCGGTCCATCAAGTCGCCCTGAGGGAGGGAAGCCTGCAGCGCGGCCTTCACCTCGGGATTCGCGCGGTATGCCTCAGTGAAAAAACCAATCACCGCAGGGCGGCCCAGAAGGCCGAGCGTCAGGGCCTCTCGCAGGGCGCCCCGCAGGCGGGTGGGCTCGGGGTGGCGATGGTAGCCCACCATCCAGGCCTCCACAGCCTCAGGTGTTTTGAAGGGCTTGCCATCAGGGGCCGCGACCAGGGTGGCCACGACGAACAGGTGAGCGGGAAATCCCATGGGCCCTCCATCAAACGGGGCGCCCAGGGGCGCCCCGCGTCCATCCGCCGAATTGGCGCTTACTTGACTTCGAGATCCTTGCTGCGGCCGAGCTTGGCGAACTCCACCATCTGCTCGGCGAGGGAGGCGGCGGGGGCCTCCAGCTTCACGTCGCCGAGGATGGCACGCTTCTCATCGCCCTTGCTGAACTTGCTTTCGCCCATGACGGGGGTGAAGCGGGGGACCAGCTTGAGGGCGGCGGGGGCGCCTTCGGGGGCGGTGCCGGCGGCCACCTTGGGGGCGGCGTCAAGCAGGCCCTGGCCGAGGCGACCCTGCTCCACGCCGGCCCCGGCACCGAGGCGGCGCAGGTCCAGGTGGGCCAGTGCGGGGCTGTGGAGGATGGCGACATCCTCCTGCTCCAGGAAGGCGACGAGGTCATTCACGGCCTTCACCTGCACCGGGTCGGCGGCGAGGCGGCTCTTCTTCTCACCCTTCACGTCCATTTCCTGGCGGGTGTTGGGGAGGTAGGGCACGGCGCGCTTCAGCCAGAAGATGGCCACCTGCTTCTGGGCGGCGAAGCCCTCAGGGGCCTTGGGAGCCTTGGCCTTCTTCTTCCCCTTCTTGGGGGCTTCGGGCTCGGCCCAGCTGGGGGCGGCGGCATCGACCTTCGCGTCGAACATCAGGCCCTTCAACTTGGCGAACTTGGATTCGAGGCCCTTCACGGCCTTGCCGCCTTTGAGCTTGCCGGCGGCCTGGGCGGCCTTCTGCAGATCCTTGAAGGAGCCTTCCATGAGCAGCTTGGTGCCATCGGCATAGAGGCCATGGGCAGCGTAGACCTTGCCCAGGTAGGCTTCGGCGGCGGGGATCCCGGCGGCGGCCTTCTCAGGCAGGTCGGCCTTCACGGCCAAGAGGGCTTCCAGGGCGCTGCGCACCTCTCCGGCCTTGGGGTGGCTCTGGTAGTAGCCCAGCTCATGGCCCGCCAGGGCGGCGCGGTTGAGCATGAAGGCGAGCTTTCGCTGGCTGGGGCGCCACTGATCGAAGGGGGCGTTGGCAGGGGCGGGCGTCTCCGCGGCGACCGGACCCTGAGCGGGGGCCGCCGCTGCCGCGGGGGCGGCCTGCGTGGCAGGCTGAGGTTCGGGCGCGGGCTTGGGCTCCGGCTTCGGAGCATCTTGCGCGGTGAGCAGTCCCGCAGCCAGGGCAAGGGTAATCCAGGGGCGCATCATGAGCTTCCTCCAGGGCGGGGTGGTGTCGCCATTATCCCCCGGGGGGTGAGGGATGGCCAGCTGGAGAAAAAGACGCGGGGCCCTGGGCCTGCGGAAGCCGCGGGCGTGGACCTATCGCGGGCTCTGTGAGCCCAGGCGCTCGGATTAGACCGGGACCGACGAAGCCAGCTGCGCCACGGCGCCCTTGAGCTTCTTGAGGTCGAAGGGCTTGCCCAGGTGGGGCAGGCTGTTCTTTTCGAGGAAGCTCTGGGTTTCGGCGTCGAAGGCATCGCCGGTGGTGAAGAGGATGCGCTTCGTGAGCTCGGGCTTGTGGGACTGCAGCCAGGCGTAGATGTCCATGCCGGTGAGGCCCGGCATGCGGATGTCGGAGAGGACGAAGTCGAAGTCCGCCTCCTGGAGCTTGGCCACGGCGGCATCGCCACGGCCGGCGGTGGTCACGTCCACGCCCCAGGCCTGGAGGGCTTCCTGGAGGCATTCCAGGAGGAAGCTCTCGTCGTCCACCACCAGGGCCTTGAGGCCGCTGAGGGTGGCGGGGGCCTTCGGCGCGGGGGCCGGCGTGGCCTCCACGAAGGGCAGTTCCATGAGATAGGCATTGCCGAGGCCCATCTGGCTGCGGAGGGTGAGCTTGCCGCCGTGGGTGCGGGCGATGGCTTCGGCCATGGGCACCGCGAGGTGCTCGGAGCTGGTGGCCCGGTTGGGCTTCAGCAGCGCGGCTAATTCATCGGGACTGAGTGGATTGCCGCTGTCCTGCACGAGCACTTGGAGGGTTTCCCCGGCGCGGCGGGTGGCTACGCGGAGCCGCTTGGTGGGGCTCTGGGCCATGGCGGCGAGGCCCTGGGTGATGAGGCCCTGGAGGGCCTGGGTCAGCAGCTCCGTATCCAGCGCGGCCAGGGGCAGGGAGGGATCCAGGCTCGATTCCAGGCTGGCGGCCTGGCGCTGGGCGATGGGTTCCATGGCCTTCAGGCACTCCTGGGCCAGGTTGTTGAGGTTCACGGCAGTGCGCCGGGGTGCCGGGGGATCCAGCACGAGGAGCATGGGCTCCAGCATGGACTGGAGGGATTCGGCGGCCCGGGCCAGGCGTGTGGCCTGTTCCTGTTGGTGGGGATCCATGGCGGATTCCAAGAGCAGGCGGGATTCCAGCAGCACGGGGGTGAGGCGGTTGGCCACCTCGTGGAAGAGGCCGGGCACGAGGCGGCCCAAAGTCTCGAACTGCCGGCTCTGAGCCAGCTGGCTTTCGAGGCTTTTGGTTTCTTCTAGGTCGCGCACGAGGGCACTCACGGCGAGCACGCGCTCGTCGGCGCCGCGCACGGGGGCGTAGGAGATCCGGGCGGGGAAGGCCACGCCGCCCTTGCGGAGGCGGGTGGATTCGAGATCGCGCATCTGCTGGCCGCGAACCACCTGCTGCACCTGGCCATCGGCCTCATGCACGAGGGAATCCGGCACCAGCATGGACATGGGCTTGCCGACGATTTCGGGGCGCTGGTAGCCGAAGATGCGCTCGGCGGCGGCGTTCCAGGTGAGGATCTTGCCTTCGGGCGTGAAGGAGACGAGGGCCTCGCCCATGCTCTGCACGAGCCCTTCCAGGTAGCGCCGGGTCTTTTGGTTGTCCTGGTTCACCCGCTCCAGCTGCTGGTAGAGCTGGGCCATCTCTTCGTTCTTGCGCTCCAGACTCTCCTTGGTGCTCTTCAGCTCCGAGTAAAGGCGCGCCGTCTCCATGTTGGATTTGAGGGCGTCTTCGAGCAGCTCCTGGGCGTCGGCCACGTGGCCGGGCTGAAGGTCGTTTACGCTCACGTTGCTGTGGCGCAGCACCGTCTGGTCCTGGTTCGCCTGCATCTGCGTGGGCGGTTCCGAGGGGGCCGGGGGCAGCTCGCGCATGGAGCCGCGGATGTTGGATTCGATGAGACCGAGCATCTCGTCGAAGTCCTTGATCTTCTTGTCCAGGTGGTACTTCTTGAAGGTGTAGGCCACCGTCTCCTTGGTCACCGCCAGGAAGGTGTCGAGCACGCCCAGGCCCTTGTAGGCCGTGGATTCGAAGTAGGGCACGGAGCGGAAGTTCAGGCGGCGGTTCATGACGCCCACGGCCATGGCGTCGGGCAGGTCCCGCTTGTTGTACTGGATGACGAAGGGGATCTGCTTGATGTTCAGGCGGTTGGCGTTGAGGTTGTGGTAGAGGTTCGACAGCGAATCCACGTTGTCCTGCATCTTGGATTCACTGCTGTCGGCCACGAACACCACGCCGTCGGCGCCGCCCAGCACCACGCGGCGGCTGGCGTCGTACTGCACCTGGCCCGGCACCGTGTACACCTGCAAGTGGATGGCGTTGCCATAGATGTAGCCGAGGTTGATGGGCAGCAGATCGAAGAAGAGGGTGCGGTCCTCTTGGGTGTTCACGCTGAACATCTCGCCCCGCTGGCCCTCGCTGCACATGGAGTGCAGCACCTGCAGGTTGGTCGTTTTGCCGGAGAGACCCGGTCCGTAATAGACCAGCTTGAGCAGGATCTCGTTGGCGCGGGTGTTGAACTGGACCATGGGCGGCCGCCAGAAGGGGAAGGTCTAAAGATTACAAGGCTTTTGGCCGGTGTGCCAAACCAGGCCTCAAAGGCTCCTCGGCAACCCCTGTGCTAGGATCAAGTCCTGCGTTTCCAAGGCCAAATCCGCATACCTATGGGCAACCCGGTTCCAGTCGCCATCATCTTCTCGGTATCCCCTGCGGGGATACGCGAGACCCATACGCATTGGGCACGGCGCGCGGCTTAGGCCGGGGAGGGGTTTTGAGCGTTCCGCGCCACGTCGCGATCATTATGGACGGGAACGGCCGCTGGGCCGCCGTCCGGGGAATGGCCCGCATCAAGGGCCACAAGGCCGGGGTGCAGGCCGTGGAGAAGATCCTGGATGAGGCTTCTGAGCTGGGCATCCCCCACCTGAGCCTCTATGCGTTCTCCACGGAGAACTGGAAGCGCCCGGCCCTGGAAGTGGCGGCCCTCATGGCCCTGCTCCGGATGTACCTGCGCATGTTCGTGCAGAAGCTCCAAAAGCGGCAGATCCGGTTTCACCACCTGGGGGACCTGTCAGGCATGCCTGACGGCATCCGGAGGGACATCGAGGAGCTGGAACGGCTCACGGCCCACCATACGGGCATGACCTTCCACCTCGCCGTGAACTACGGCTCCCGCTCGGAGCTGGTGCACGCGGCCCGGGCCTGCGTGTTGGATGGCCTCAAGCCCCAGGAGATCACCGAACAGGCCCTGGCCGACCGCCTCTGGACTAAGGGTGTGCCCGACGTGGATCTCCTCATCCGCACCAGCGGCGAACACCGCATCTCCAACTTCCTGCTGTGGCAGTGCGCCTACGCGGAACTGCACATGACCGACACCCTCTGGCCCGATTTCGGGCCCGAGGCCCTGCGCGCGGCCCTGGAGGATTTCTCCAGCCGTGAGCGCCGCTTCGGAGGCCTCTGAATGTCCCAGAAACCGACGCATGCCCACGCGCCCAAGACCACGCCCAAGGTGGACACCCGGAACATGAAGACCCGGGTGCTCAGTGCCCTTGTCTTCGCGGTGTTCTTCCTGAGCCTCCTCTACTTCGGCGGCGGCCCCACCCGCCTTGGCAGCCTGGATTTGGGCGATGGCAAGGTCTGGAGCCAGTGGGTGTACCTGGCGCTCATGGGCTTCGCCATCTTCGCGGGCATCCGGGAGATGGTGCTCATGGCCCGCACCCGGGGCTTCAATCCCAGCCTGCCCAGCGCCGTGCTCACGGGCTGGCTCTTCCTGCTGCACTTCCACTTCGAGCGCAATGGCGCGGATCCGCTCCCCCTCTGGGCGGTGCTCTTCGCGGGCTTGCTCCTCATCCACTTCGGCGCCCTCTTCTTCGACGAGAAGCTGGAGGAGGCCCTGCCCAGCCAGGCCATCGCCTGGATGGCGGCCCTGGTGCTGGGCCTCGGCCTGGGCTTCCAACAGAAGATCTTCATGCTGGAGGGCACGCTCCCGAAGACGGGCAGCCGTCTGATCCTGGCGCTGTACATCATCACGTGGTTCGGCGACTCCACGGCTTACTTCGTGGGCTCCTACTTCGGCAAGCACAAGCTGGCGCCCCGGGTGAGCCCCAAGAAGAGCTGGGAAGGTGCCCTCGGCAACACCCTGGGCAACGTGGCGGGCGCCGCCCTCATGCGGGCCACCGTCTGCACGGAATGGAGCTGGGTGGACGTCGTTGCCCTGGGCCTCTTCCTGGGCATCGTGGGCCAGCTGGGGGACTTGGTGGAAAGCACCTGGAAGCGCAGCGCCGGCGTGAAGGACAGCAACGTGGGCGTCTCCATCCCCGGCCACGGCGGCGTGCTGGATCGCGTGGACAGCCTCGTGCTCGCGGCCCCCGCCATGTACGCCTACCTACGCTTCGCCCAGGGTTGGACGCAGTAACTCGCAGATGCCTTTGAGGTGATGGTGCGGAAGGTCGCGGTACTCGGCTCCACCGGGAGCATCGGCACGTCCACCCTGGACGTGGTGGCCGCGCATCCGGAGGCCCTCACCGTCGTGGCCCTCGCGGCGGGCCGCAATCGCGACCTCTTCCTGGAACAGGTGAAACGCTGGCGCCCCGCCTGCGTTTCCATGGCCAGTGCGGAGGATGCGGCCTGGCTGAGGTCCCAGCTGGATGTGGTCCCCGAGATCCATTGGGGGGCCGAGGGCCTCAAGGCCTGCGCGCTTCATGGGGATGTCGACACCGTGATGGCCTCCGTCGTCGGTGCTGCGGGGCTGGAGAGTACTGAAGCGGCCCTGCGCGCCGGCCGACGCGTCTGCGTGGCCAACAAGGAATCCCTCGTGGTGGGCGGGGCCCTCATGCGCCGGGCCCTGGAGGCGGGGGGCGGAGAACTGCTCCCGGTCGACAGCGAACACGCGGCCCTGCACCAGCTGCTGGCGGATCGCGCCCCGGAGACCATCGCCGAGGTGCGCCTCACGGCAAGCGGCGGGCCCTTCCGGGAGTGGCCCTTGGCGCGCATCCAGGCCGCCACCCGCGAGGAGGCGCTCAACCATCCCACGTGGAAGATGGGCCCCAAGATCACCGTGGATAGCGCCACGCTCATGAACAAGGGGTTGGAGGTCATCGAGGCTTCGGTGCTCTTCGGGCTGGGCCCCGATCGCGTGGGCGTCACCGTCCACGCCCAGAGCCAGGTGCACGCCATGGTGGGCTTCACGGATGGCACCTACCAACTGCAGGTCTGCGCCAACGATATGAAGCTCCCCATCCAGTACTGCCTTCGTTTCCCCGAGAAGGTGGCGGGTCCCGTCCCCTCTTACGACTGGACCCAAGCCCGGGCCTGGACCTTCGAAGCCCCGGATCTGGAACGCTTCCCCTTGCTGGGATTGGCCTACCAGGCCCTGCGGGCGGGGGGCACGGCTCCGGCCCTGCTGAACGCGGCCAACGAGGTGGCCGTGGCCGCCTTCCTCCAAGGGGCCCTCGGCTTCTGGGACATCCAGGCCTGCGTCTCGGACGCCCTGCAGGCCCTGCCCAGCGAGCCCGCCCGGGATCTGGCCCAGGTGCTGGATGCGGATCGGGCCGCCCGGCGTCATGCTGAGGGGTGGGTCGCCTCCCGCGCCCGCTGATCCCGACTCGATTCCTGACAAGGCTTCCATGTTCGAATTGCTCGCCTTCGCCCTGCCGCCCAAGGTGGTGAACCTCGCCTACGCCCTGTTGGGCATCGGCGCCCTCATCTTCCTCCACGAGCTGGGCCACTTCCTCGCCGCCAAGTACATGGGCATGCCCGTGGAGACCTTCTCCATCGGCTTCGGCAAGCGCCTCGTGGGCTTCAAGTGGAAAGAAACCGATGTGCGCCTCTCCGTGCTGCCCCTGGGCGGCTACGTGAAACTGGCGGGCTTCAACCCCGAGGACCCCGGCGCGGATGATCCCCACGGCTTCCTGCAGCAGCCCTACTGGAAGCGAATGCTCTTCTACTCCGGCGGCATCATCGCCAATTTGATCGTGGCCTTCGTGCTCTTCGCCTGGGTGGGGCAGCGCGAGGTGCGCGTGTCCAAATCCGTAGATCGGGTCGTCGCCGATGTTCAGCCCGGCGCCGCCAAGGATGCGGGTCTGCTCCCCGGCGATGAGCTCCTGGCCGTGGGCCCCTTCGCGGTCACGCCCCTGGACCTTCTGGAAGGCGATCGCTGGAGCAAGGAGATCGTGCCCTACATCCAGGCCCGGCCCGGCCAGGTGCTGACCCTCCGCTTCACCCGAAAGGGCCAAGCTCGGGACCTTGCGATCACCCCCGTCAACGTGGGAGGCGTGGGCCGCATCGGCCTCGCACCCCGGCTGCTGCGGGAAGTGGTGGAGCGCAGGGCCCTGCGCATCTCCGACCTAGGGTTTGGCGCCACTTATTCCGTTCAGCGCATTTACGACCTCTCGGGTCTCGTCTTCGGGTTCCTGAAGAAGGTGGTCACCTTCAAGGCGAGCAGCGGTGAGGTGGGCGGCCCCATCACCATCACCCGTCAGATGAGCCAGTTCGCGGGCATGGGCCTCGATCCCTTCTTCATGATCTGCGCGGCCATCAGCTTACAGCTGGCCATCCTCAATGCCCTGCCCATCCCCATGCTGGATGGCGGCCACATGTTGCTGCTCACCATTGAGCGCCTCCGCCGCCGGGACTTCACCCTGGAGTTCAAGGAAAAGGTGCTCACGGGCGGCTTCGTGTTGCTGGCGAGCCTCATGGGGCTCGTGCTGGTCATGGACCTGTTCAAGCTGAGGAAGTAGGCGGCAAAGGTCCTTGGCGTTTTGGCGCTCAAGGGACATAGACGAACCTACTCGTGATCGCCTTTGCGGATGCGATCCATCTCGCGTTTGGCGTCCCGTTCCTTCAGGGCTTCCTTCTTGCTCGCCATGTCCTTGCCCACGGCCAGGGCGATCTTCACCTTGATGAGCCCTTTTTCGTTGAGGTAGATGGCGAGGGGCACGAGGGTGTAGCCCTTGCGGTCCACGGCTTTGATGATCTTGAGGATTTCCGCCTTGCGCAGGAGGAGCTTGCGGGGGCGGAGGACGTCATGGTTCGTCCAGCTGCCCTTTTCGAAGGGGCTGATGTGCGCTTGCTTGAGCCAAAGCTCGCCTGAGACGGCGTCCACGTAGGCATCTTGGAGTTGGCCCTGACCCGCCCGCAGGCTCTTCACTTCCGTGCCCTGCAGGGCGATGCCGGCCTCCCAGGTCTGTTCGACGTGGTAGTTGTGCAGGGCCTTGCGATTGCGGACGAGATCCTCGGACATGCCTTCAGGATACCCGTGGGCGGGGCTCCCCTTGCGGTGGGGCGTAAACTGGCCGCATGGCTTCCCTGATCGAGGACTTGCGGGATCAGCATCGAAGGCTCATCACCCGGGCCGAGGATCTCAGGATGTTCCTGGAGCCGGGAAAGGTCGAAGCGGATCCTGCAGGTGCGCACCGGGCCCTCGTCCACTTCGGCCTCCTTCTTCGCACGCACCTGGATTTGGAAGATGGGCTCTTCTATCCCAAGGCGCGGGCCCACGAAGGGTGCGGGCCCATCGTCGCCCGCTTCGAAGAGGGCATGAGCCGCCTCCAGGCCACGGCGGACGCCTACATCCTGGGGTGGCCGGATGCCCAGAGCATCGTCCAGGACCCCTCCGGGTTCCGGGATTACACGGGGGCCGTGCTGCGGGTGCTGTCCCGCCGCATCGAAGCGGAAGAACTGGAACTCTTTCCCCAGTTGGAATCCGGAGAGCTCTGAGCGGGACGCCCGTTTCGCCCGAAGCAGCGGTCGGGGTAGCCTGGAGTTTTGGAATCCCCGTGCTGCACAAACTCCTCGCCCCCGTGATCAAGTGGATGACTGCCGTCATGGCGGCCACCGGCCCCTGGGGCGTCATGCTCCTCATGGGCATCGAGAGCGCCTGTATCCCCCTGCCCAGCGAAGTGATCATGCCCTTCGCCGGGTTCATGGCCTTCCAGGGCAAGATGACCCTCTTCGGCCTGGGCGAGGGCAATCCCCACCTGCAGATCTGGATCGCCGCAGTGTTCGGGGCCCTGGGCTGCAACCTGGGTTCCATCCCGGCCTACGAGGTGGGGGCCTGGGGCGGGCACGTAGCCGTGCGCCGCTTCGGGAAGTACGTGCTGCTCCATGAGGGCCATCTCAACCAGGCGCACCGCTTCTTCGAGCACTTCGGTTCCTGGGCCATCATCATCGGTCGCCTGCTCCCCGTGGTGCGCACCTTCATCGCGCTGCCCGCGGGCATCGCGGAAATGGATCGCACCAAATTCCACATCTACACCTTCGCGGGCAGCCTGCCCTGGTGCTACGGCCTGGCCTGGGTGGGCTTCAAGCTCGGCTCGAAGTGGGACACGCTGGGCGTTTACTTCCACAAATTCGACTTGGTGATCGGTGCGGTGATCCTGGCCGGCGTGACCTGGTTCGTGTGGGATCACTGGAAGCACCGCTCGCGCTAGGGTGAACAGGCCCTAGGAAGGAAGGTCGCTTTCGGGCTTGGATTTGCGGTGCCCCACTTCCGGGAACAGCGTGTCCACGCAATCCGGGCAGATGCCGTGGGTGAAATCTGCTTCGGAGTGGGTGGAGATGTAGTTCTCCAGCTGGTTCCAGTAGCCCTTGTCATCCCGGATCTTCTTGCAGCAGGAGCAAATGGGGAGCAGCCCCGAGAGTTGCTTCACGCGGGTGAGGGCCTCCGAGAGATCCCGATTGCGCGCTTCCAGTTCCGCGGTGCGCTGGGCCACGAGCGCTTCCAGGGCCACCTTGGCCCGGGCGAGGGAGGCCAGCCGGATGCGGATGATCGCGGCCACGGCGGCCAGGCCGCCCAAGACCGCCAGGATGCGGAACCCGAGGGACCGCCACCAGGGGGGCCGCACGGTGAAATCCAGGCCGGCCACGGGGCCGAAGGGACCTTGGCCCAGGGCCACGCGGGATTCGAAGCGGTAGGAGCCGCCGGAGAGGGCGGGGTAGCGCGCGATCTTGCCCTCCAGATCCCGCCACTCGCCCTCCAGGCCGACGAGGCGCACCTGGAATCGGAGTTCGCTTTCGTTGATGTAGGAAGGGGCGGTCATGCGGAACTCCACCGTTCCATCCTGGTGGTGGAAGGGGGCCAGCGTCCCGAAGGGGGGCTCTTTGCGTTGGGTGCCGAAGGCGGCGGAGACGATCCGGGCTTCGGGGGGAGCGGCTGAATCGGCGATGGCGCTGCCGTCGTACCGCACGAGCCCCATGGTGGTGCCCACCCAGATGCGAGAGCCCTCGGCCAGCAGGGCGTGAACGTTGCAGTCCTCGCTGGCCATGCCATCGTGGCGGCCCACGTGGAGCGGTGGATCCAGGCGGTCCAGCCCCAGGTCCGTGCTGACCCACACGCGACCCTGCCCATCCAAGGTGACGCCGTAGATCATGTTGGACCGCAGGCCCTGGCCCTGACCGCGATGTTCCAGTACCTGCAACTGACCGCGCTCCAGGCGCACCCGAGTGAGGCCGCGGGGTTCCTGGTTGTGCAGCCAGGCGCTGCCATCCGGGAGGAAGACCAGATCCCGTACGGTGCGGGGGAAGAGCCCATCCCGATCCGTGAAGAGTCGCCACCCGGCATCGAGATCCCGGATGAGGAGGCCCGCACTGCTGCCGGCCCAGATGCGCCCCTCCCGGTCCTCCCGGAAGCTGAACACGGCCAGATGATCGGCCCGGGCGATCTCGGGGCCCACTTCCTGGCTGAGGCGCCGGGTCGCGGGATCCAGACGGAGCACCCCCAGGCTGCTGTGGCCCACCCACACGCGGGATTTGGAATCCGTCATCACCGCGTGGGTGTGGAGGCCCGCTTCGCCCAGGGGCGCCACTTCCGCCACCTGCCGACCCGCGGGGATCCAAAGGGTGGGGCCCGTGCTGCTGGCCATCCAGAGGTTGCCCAGGGGATCCCGGGCGAGGCATTTGATTCGGTGGCCCTCGCTGCCGCGGATGCGTTTCATCTCGCCGGATTCGAGTCGGGCCGCGCCATCATCCGTGCCCACGAGCAGGCTGCCGTCCCGGTCCCGGAGGATGGACCAGACGGCCTCGCCCGAAGGTCCTCCTGAGAGCGCGTAATTCCGCAGGCGCCCGCCACCCTGGAGCCGCGCCAGGCTGGGGCCCAGCACCCACAGGGAGCCCTCCCGATCGCGCAACAGGGCGCGCACCCAGCGGAAGGGGAGTCCCGCGGCCGCATCCATGCGCTCGGTGCGCGCCCCGGCGATGCGGAGGGCGCCATTCTGCGTGGGGATCCACAGGGAACCATCCGGATCCAGGTGGGGCTGGCTGTTGGGCGAGAGGCTCCCGGGCAGGAGGCGGGATTGGTCCGTGAACCGGTCCGCATCCGGCGCCTTCATGAGGAGCTTGCGGCCGGAGCCCACCCAGATCCGGCCATCGCCGTCTTCGGCGAGGAGGGAAGGGGCGGACACGGTGAACCCACTGGAAGCGCCCCAGGTGCGGCAGGTGCCATCGGGCAGGTAGGCCCGCACCGCATCCTCGGAAGCCGTGAAGAGCCATTGGCTGCGACCCCCGGCATGGAGCAGGAGCGGTTTGCCGAAGGTGGGCCAGGGCAGGTGGGAGAACTCGAGCCCCTCGTGCTGAACGTAGAAGCCGCGATCCGTGAGCATCCAAAGCCGACCCTGACGATCCAGGGTGAGGAGGTTGGATCCGGCCCTGGGGATCTCCCCTTGGAAGCGGGGGGCTTCGAAGCGCCCATCCTGGAACCGGACGAGGCCCACCTGCGCCTCGACCCACAGGCCGCCCTCCCGGGCGGGGAAGATGCGGCTCACGAAGGGGGAGGGGAGGCCGTCTTTCTCGGTGTAGATCCGGCATTGGCCACGGTCGTAGCGGATGAGCCCCGCTTCGGTGCCCAGCCAGATGAATCCCGCGTTGTCCTGAGCGATGGCCACCGGGCCCGTGGTGGGGACGCCCTCATCGGGGCCCAGGAGCACGAAGGGCAGGCGCCCCGCCTCGGGGCGGGCCAAGGCCGGGGCCTGGGCGCCCAGGGGGAGCACCAGGAGGCCGGCGAGCAGGGGCCGGAGGAGATGGGTGGAGATGCGGCGGGGCATCCCCGATGGAATCGGTCCGAACGGCCATGCCCGTGACTTCGGGCTCGGGACGGGGCCCATCAGCCGAGGATCCGGTCCGTGGCCGCCACCAGCGCTCGGGAGATCCCGGGCTCGCTGGCGCTGTGGCCCGCGTCGGGGACTTCCAGCAGCTCGGCGCTGGGCCAGGCTTGATGGAGGTCCACGGCGTTTTGGAAGGGGCACACGAGGTCGTAGCGACCGTGGACGATCACGCCCGGGATGGCCGCCAACCGGTGGGCGTTCCGCAGCAACTGACCCTCCTGAAGCCAGGCTCCGTGCTGGAAGTAGTGGCACTCGATGCGGGCGAAGGCCAGGGAGCCCTCATCCTGGCCGTAGTTGGCGAGTAGGGCCGCATCGGGTTGGAGGGTGAGCATGGAGCCTTCGTAGCGGGCCCAGGCCTTGGCCGCGGGCAGGTTCACGTCGGGATCCTCGCTGAAGAGGCGCTTCGCGTAGGCAGTCATGAGGTCGCCGCGCTCCGCTTCAGGAATGGGGGCGAGGAACTCCGCGTAGCGCTCGGGGAAGAGGCGGCTCGCGCCCTCCTGGTAGAACCACCGCAGCTCCCAGGGAGCGCAGAGGAAGATGCCGCGCAGCACCATGGCGGCCACGCGCTCCGTGTGCTGCTGGGCGTAGGCGAGGGCCAGGGTGGAGCCCCAGGAACCGCCGAAAAGGGTCCAGGTATCGAGGCCAAGGTGTTCGCGGAGCCGTTCCAGATCCGCCACCAGATCCCAGGTGGTGTTCTCGCGGATCTCCGCATAGGGGGTGCTCTGCCCGCAGCCTCGCTGATCCACGAGGATGATGCGCCATTTGCGCGGATCGAAGTAGCGCCGGTGCTTGGGCGAGGTGCCGCCGCCAGGGCCGCCATGCAGGAACACCACGGGTCGGCCCTCGGGGTTTCCACTCTCCTCCCAGTAGATGGAATGGAGCTCCGATACCTCGAGGAACCCCGTGCGCCGGGGTTCGATGGGGGGGTATAGCCAGGTGAGGGGATCCTTGGGCAACGCGGTCATGCTTCCAACGTATCCAAGAGGATGGCCCGCACGGGAGAGGCATCCGCCCCAGCGAGGCGGAGGGGCAGGGCGATGAGCTGGTAGGTGCCCTCGGGCACGTCCTCCAACAGCAGGCCTTCAAGGTTCCGCATGCCGGTGCGCAGCAGGGCCTGATGGCTCTCCAGGGCCTTGCTGGCAAAGGGGTCCACGCTGGGCGTGTCGATTCCCACGAGCACCACGCCCTGGGCGTGGAGGTGCTCGATGAGTTCCGGAGAAAGGCTGGCGAAATCCTCGTTCCACTGCCGGGGATCGGGAAAGGTACCCGTATGGAAGAGCACCCGGGGGGCCCGGAGGGGGCCGGTGAGGTGGCCCGGTTGGATCCGCGCTCCACGCCCCACCGCCACCCGCATCACCTGGCAGGGGCCGACGTAGGCCTCGAGGCCCAGGGCGTCGATGCTGTCCGCGCCCAACCCGTAGTGGCTGGGGGCATCGGCGTGGGCCCCCAGGTGGACGGTGGTGTGGATGCTGCTTAGATCCAGGTGGGCGCCGGTGGCCATGGAGAGGGCCACCTCCCGGGAAAAGGGGCGGTCTCCGGGCCACACGGCCAGGGAGGGGTCGATGAGGGGGCTGAGGTCATGGATCCGCACGGGGCCAGCTTAACCCGGGGGAGGGTCCAGGCTTGACTTGGGACCTCCCGGAACCGATATAGGTCTCATGCGTCTCATTCCTGTGATCCTCCTCGCGCTCGCCGCAACCTTCGGCGTGGCGAAGGACCGGAAGCAGGCACCCCCGCCGGCCACCACACCCGTGGCCCGGGGCTCCGTCACCATGAAGAGCGAGATCTACCTGGAAGTTGAATACGGGGTGGATCTCCAGGCCCTCCACAAAGTGAAGGGGATTCCCGACCGGGATCGGGGGGCCTGGGGTCTCGTCCAGGTGGCCTCCGGGCGGGTACCCTCCTCCATCCGGGTGAAGGCCCTCGTGGACACCAGCGCAGCCAGTCGGCGCGCCATTCTCGAGAGCCTCCTGCGGCAGTGGTGGCCCGCACAGAACTTCCGGCCCGACCTGCCGGAGGTGCAGGCCTTCCTGGATTTCTCGGGCCGCATCCTGAACATGCAGGATGCCTTCGAGTACCGCTTCGCCGATGGCTATGTCTGGGTGCGTTACAAGGACGAGGAATGGCGGCGCTTCACCGCCCAGAACCTCTGCCAGGCGATCCTCCGCTTCAACTACCAAGTGGGCCCCGCCAATCGGGAACCCATGAAGGCCTATGAGAATGCCCTGAACGACCTGCTGAAGTAGCGGGTTCAGGCCTTCGCGATCACCTTCATCTCCACGGCGATGGGCGTAGGCAGTGCCCGCACTTCCACCGTGGTGCGCGTGGCTTGGATGCCCTCGAAGTACTGGCGGTAGACCTCGTTGAAGGCCTTGAAGTCCCGTTGCATGTCGATGAGGAAGCACTGGCAGTCAACGATGGCGTCGAGGCCTGAACCCGCATCTTCGAGGATGGCCTTGATGTTCTCGATGACGGCCTTGGTCTGCGCCGCGGTGTCGTAGTCCCGCGGGGTGCCATCGGCATTGCGCACGGGGCCGCCGGGGATCTCGTCCGTTTCCGGCTGCCGGGGGCCGATGCCGCTCACGAAGATGAACTCGCCCTGCCGACGGGCGTGGGGATAGGCGCCCACGGCCTTGGGGGCTCGCTTGGCGCTGGTGTGGATGGCGCCGGAGGCCGGGGTGGAGGGCGTCGGGCGTCCAGCCTCGGGCACCGGAGTCGCGGTGGCCTTGGCGCCGCTCAACACGCCGCGCTCTCCGCCGAACGTTTCCACTTCACCCTCATCGAATTCACGGCTGAGGTTCCGCTCTGGCGCGGGCGTGAGCGACACCACGGCAGCCCCGCTACCCCAGAGGGGGCCGTAGGCGAGGGTCTTGCCCGCATAGCCGTTGTGCTGCCCGAGCATGCCCGAGAGCCACCAGAAGGCGCGGCCCCGTTGATCGCCGCTGGCCTGCTGGCTGAACTCGCGGATCACCTGGGACACGTCCTCCACGCGGCCGTCCTCCAGCATCTCCAGGAGCTTGCGGTTCCACTCGTCGTCCTTGGCGGAGTAGAGGTGATCGTCCTTGGGGTCGATCATCTTGGGGAAGACGCGGTTGCTGAGGGCCGTCACGGCCACCGCCACGGCCTTCTTGCCCGTGGCCTTCAGCGCATCCAGGGCCGCCTTGGCGAGCACGATGGTCTCCGCGCGATCCGAGTACATGTTGCAGCCCACCACGCAGGCCGGGATCGCGTTGTCGGGGTTCAGCAATTGCAAGGCCTGGATGGTGCCGCTGTCGATGGGGAAACCCTTGTAGCTCACGGCGCGGGTGAAGAGGCCCCGGGCGCGGCCGGCGGCCTCGTAGGCCTTGGCGAAGTCCGCGTCCATGCGCAGCTTGTAGGGCATGGTGCCGAAGGCGTGGAAGTCCTGATCCACGTGCACCCATTCGGGGCTCGGATCGCCCTGGATCTGGTGGCCGATGACGTTCACCCACTGCGTGCTGTAGAGGAGGATGAGGTCCGCGCCAGAGGCCTTGATCTCCTCCCGGGCTTGTTCGAAGCCGCGGCGAAGCTCCGCCCAATGGGGATTCTGCTCCGGAGCGAGGAGGGGGAGGGGGCGACCGGGGACGATGTAGCCACGCAGGATCATGGGCAATTCCCAAAAAAGGAGTAACCGCGAATGACGCGAAGGGGCGCGAATGAATTAGCGTGAATTCGCGACATTCGCGGTTTCATTGGCTTGAATCCAACCGACCACCGCATTGCCCGTACCGATGACGCTGCCGTAGCCGTAGACCTCGGCGGGGAAGCTGGGGTAGCCGAGCGCCGCGAGGAGCCAGGCGAGGCTGCCGTCCTTGGTTTCGCTGATGGCCTGCTCGGTGAAGTCCGGCAGGATGTCCATGAGTTCCCGGGTGCGGCCCTGCTTCATGAGTTCGATGACGCGCATGTCCCACAGGTATTGGCCGTGGTGGGTGATGTGTTCCTTGCTCATGTCTTCGGGCAGGTCGCTCTCGGTGGTGAAGTGGCGGTGGCTGAGAGAGCAGCTGGCGAGCAACAGCGCCTTGCGTCCCGTCTTCTCGATGGCGGCCTTGGTGGCTTCGCCCAGGCGGGCCATCTCGTCCTGACCCATCTCGTTACTGAAGTCGAAGTAGGTGCTGTTGGAGCTGATGGCCACGATGGGCTTGTCCCACTTGGGGTTGACCAGGTGGCAGCTGATGATGGTGCCGTAGTCCACCCGGAAGTCCGTGTTTTCCATGAGGCTCATCTCCAGCTTGCGGGCCTGGCCTTCCGCGTGGAGGGCCTTCGCCAATTCCACATCCACTTTCATATCGAAGGTGTAGCGGAAGAGGTTGGGGAAGATGGGATCCACGCTGAGGCCCGAGAGCTGTGGGACCGCGAGCAGGTGGTTGCCGGTGCGCGTCTTCCAGTGGGGGCTGTGCACGAGGATGACGTCGTAATCCGTCGAGGCCAGATCCTTGCGCAGGCGTTCATAGCCCCAGCGCAGCACTTCCCAGCCGCCCTCGGAGCGGGGCTCATTCTGGGGCGGGTTCTCGGCGTAGACGAGGTGGGGCGGATGGGGCGCGAGGGCGCCTGCGACGATGCGGCCGGTGCTCATGGAGACCCCTAATTCAGCTTCACGGTGATGGTCTTGGCTTCGGAGAAGAATTCCAGACTCCATCGCCCGCCTTCGCGGCCCACGCCGCTGTCCTTCACGCCGCCGAAGGGCACGCGGAGGTCGCGCATGAGCCAGGTGTTGATCCACACGAGGCCCGTCTCCAGCTTCTTCGCCACGCGGTGGGCCCGGTCGAGGTCCTGGGTCCAAAGGTTGGCGGCCAGGCCATAGCGCACGCCATTGGCCATGGCGAGGGCCTCGTCTTCGCCATCGAAGGGATGCACGGTGACCACGGGGCCGAAGATCTCCTCCGTGGCGGTGCGGCAGGTGGCGGGCAGGCCGGTGATGATCGTGGGTTCCAGGAAGAAGCCGCCCGCGAATTCGGCGTCCATCTGCGGGCGTTGGCCGCCGCAGCGGATCGTGCCCCCTTCCTCCACCGCGAGGCGGAGGTAGCCTTCCACCTTGTCGCGGTGACCGGCGGAGATGAGGGCGCCACCCTTCGTGGATTCGCGGCGGGGATCGCCCGGGGCCCAGGCGGTGGCTTCCTTCACGAGCGCTTCCACGAAGCGATCGTGAATCGAGCGCTCCACCAGGATGCGCGACCCGCAGAGGCAGATCTGGCCCGTGTTTTGGAAGGCGGCACGGGTGACGCCCTGCACGGCCTTGTCGAAGTCGGCATCGGCGAAGACGAGGCTGGGATTCTTGCCGCCCAGTTCCAGGGAGAGCTTCTTGAAGGCGGGGGCCGCGGCGGCGGCCACGAGGGCGCCGCTGGCGGTGCCGCCCGTGAAGCTCACGGCCTTTACGCGGGGGTGGGCGACAAGGGGCGCGCCGGCTTCGGGGCCCAGGCCGTGCACAAGGTTCACGATGCCGTGGGGGGCGCGCAGGGCGTGCAACTCCTCCATGAGCAGGTGGGCCGTGAGGGGGGTCAGCTCGCTGGGTTTGGCCACCACGGTATTGCCCATGGCCAGGGCCGGCGCCAGTTTCCAGGTGAGGAGGTAGAGGGGCAGATTCCAGGGCGTGATGAGGGCGCAGACACCGACGGGCGTGCGGTGCACGTAGTGGAAGCCGTCCTCCACGTGATAAGCCTCGTCGTTCCGCTGACGCACCTCCCGGGCGAAGTGGCGGAGGTTCGAAAGGGCGCGGGGGATGTCCAGACCGCGGGCCAGTTGAAGCGGTTTGCCCGCGTCCTGGCTCTCGGCTTCGGCGAAGTCATCGAAGCGGGCTTCCACGCGCGCCGCCAGAGCCTCCAGCAGGTCGGCCCGTTCGGCTACGCTGCTGCGACCCCAGCTGGGTTGCGCGGCGGCGGCGGCGAGCACGGCAGCATCCACATCCTCGGCGTTGCCCCGAGCCACCTTCGCGATCACTTCCCCCGTCGCCGGGGCGAGGTCGTCCAGCCAGAGGCCGCTAACCGGATCCTGGAAACGGCCGGCGATGAAGTGGGGAAGGGTGCGGGGCTGGGTCATGGGGTTCGTCGATTATCCGTTAGGCGGGGCCCCTGGGCTATGCTGATTCGCGATCATTCAGAGGTGCCCGGGCGCACTGGGAAAGGATGCGAACCCATGCGACGCGCCGACCGACTCTTCCAGATCGTGCAGATCCTCCGCCGGGACCGCCTCACCACTGCCGCGAAGCTGGCGGGGGAGCTGGGCATCAGCATCCGCACCCTCTACCGGGACGTGGCGGATCTGCAAGCCTCCGGCGTGCCCATCGAGGGCGAAGCGGGGGCGGGCTACCGCCTGCCGCGGCATTTCGATCTGCCGCCCCTGATGTTCACCATCGATGAGGCGGAGGCCATCTTCCTGGGCCTGCGCATCGCCTCCGCCTGGGCGGATCCCGCGCTGGCGGACGCGGCCACGGCGGCGCGGCGCAAGTTGGAGGCGGGCCTCACCGAAGGGTTGAAGCGGGCGCTGCGGGATTCGGTGCTGGAAGCCCCGGGTTTCCATGTGCCCGACGCGCTGCGGGCCCCGTTGGGGGACCTGCGCCGGGCGGTGCGGGAGCGGCTGCGCTTGAAGGTGGATTATGAGGACAAGGAGGGCCGCGCCAGCCTCCGGGTGCTACGCCCCTTGGGCCTGCACTTCTGGGGTGGCACCTGGACCTTGGCCGCCTGGTGCGAAACCCGGGAGGCCTTCCGCACCTTCCGCGTGGACCGCCTGAAGCGCTGGTCCCTGGAAGGTGCCTTTCCCGTGGAGGGGGGTCGCGAGTTGGAGGATTACCTCAAATTGACGAAGGGTTGACCCTGCTGCCATCACGGTGGCAGCAGGGGCTGGGAAGCTGGGGATCCCTTCAAGGAGAACCCCATGTACCGACGCCTCGATGATTTCCGCGCCCAGTTCCAGGAGGAGGTGGACGACACCCTCAAGGTGCTTCGCGCCATCCCCGATGCCGCCGCCACCCAGGCCGTCAGCCCCGTCCACCGAGACCTGCGCCGCCTGGCCTGGCACCTGGTGGAAAGCCTCGTGTCTCTGCCTGCGGAGATCGGCCTGCAGGTGGATGGCCCCGCCGTGAATCAGTTCGGCACGAGCCAGGAAGCGGTGCCCGCCACCTTCGCGCAGATCGTGGCGCGCTACGAGCGGGCGGCGACCTCCCTGCTCTCGGGCCTGGCGACGTGGACCGACGCGGACCTGCTCAAGGAAGACACCATGTTCGGCCACATGGTGTGGGCCAAGGGCTACAGCCTGCGGGCCCTGGAAATGCACCAGGCCCACCACCGGGGCCAGATGACGGTGCTCATGCGCCAGGCGGGGCTCCCGGTGCCGGCCTTCTACGGCCCGGTGCTGGAGGATTGGGCGAACATGGGCGCCCCCGCGCCGGTGGTGTGATGCGCGCCTGGATGGGCGTCGTGTCCCGCAGCCACGTACGGCGGGGCGTGGCGGGCGGCTTCATGCAGCTCTGCCACGGCAAGTTGGATCCCCTCCGCCGCATGGCGGAGGGGGACCTCCTCGTGATGTATTCGCCCCGCACGGAGATGGGCGGCGGCGAGCCCCTGCAGGCCTTCACCGCCTTCGGCATCGTGGGCCCGCCGGACATCGTGCAGGTGGAGATGGCGCCAGGCTTCAAGCCCTTCCGGCGATCCGTCCACTTCCTCGAGGCGCGGGAAGCTCCCATCCGGCCGCTGCTGGATCGGCTCAGCTTTTCGAAGGGCAATCCCGGATGGGGCATGGTGCTGCGGCGGGGGCAGGTGCCGCTCACAGCCGAGGACGCGAGCCTGATCGCCGCGGCCATGGGCGTGCAAGCTGCCGCAAGATCAGGGTGGTGAGGCGGGCTCGGGCCTTCGATGGGGGAGGGGTGAACCAGGAGCTTCTCGGTCCTTCCGCGTCCTTCCGGAGCTGCCGGTGGCGCGGGGCCGCCTCCCTTGGATGAGGATCATCCGGAACCGGCGCGGGAGGCGCTGTTGGCGGATCCTAGGGTTTCCTTCATCACCCTGCGCAACGGTGAATCGGGGTGCTTCATCGCCGGGGTAGAGCGCGGGGCCCCGTGCTGAGCCTCGCGTTCCGGGGGTATGCCGGTGGGTTGTGACGGGGCGCTGCGGGCTTCTTTGGCGGTAGGGCCTGGGGGTGGGGCTAGAATCGTCCATTACCCATAGGTGACATCTTGGAATGCGGCTTCACCCTGCTTGCCCTCCTGGCCATCGGACTGTTCGTCTACTTGGTCTCCCTCAACGCCAAGAGCAAGCAGGCCCTCGCGCAAATCGAGGAACTCAAGGCCGTCAACGCCCGAGCCTGGGAGATGCTGCGCGGCCAGATCCGCGCGCTGGAGGAGGAACTCGCCCGAGTGAAGGCGGGCGCACCGCTGCCCGTCGTTCCCGAACCGGAGCGGCCTCCGGTGGCGCCGGCGTTGACGCCCGAAGCCGCCGCGGCCTCGACGCGGACCCAGCCGATTCCCCTCCAGCTCCCCCCGGCCGTGGCGCCCGCGCCACCGCCGGTCCCGGCCCCGGTGGTTGTGCCCGACGCCGTAACGGCCGCCGCGGCTCCCACCCCGCGTCCTGTTCCCGCACCCGTTCCCACCCCGACACCGGCGCCGATGGTCCGCCCCCCGGCCCCCCGGCCCCTGCCGCCGCCTGAACCCGCGGGCCCTTCCCTTTCGGAACGCCTTTCTAAGTTCAACTGGGAAGAACTGCTGGGCACCCAGGTCTTCCTGCGGTTGGGTGTGGCCGTGGTGGTGCTGGGGGTGGTGCTCTTCCTCGGCCTCGTGTTCACGCAGATGGGCGCCGTGGGCAAGGTGGCCATGGGCGTGGGCGCCGCGGCGGCCATGATCTTCGGCGGTCTCTACGGTGAATCCAAGGAAGCCTGGAAAACCTTCGGCCGGGTGATCCTGGCGGGGGGCTGGGGCGTGCTCTATTTCACCGCCTACGCCATGCGCTTCGTCGCGGCGAGCGAAGTGATCCACTCCACGCCCGTGGCCGTGGCCCTTCTCATGGCCGTGGCCACTGGCGCCGTGCTCTTCTCCCTGCGCTACAAGCAGGAGTGGACGACGGCCTTCGCCTTCCTCCTCATCTACCTCAGCCTCGGCATGGCCGCGGTGGAACTGCAGGCCCCCTTCACGCTGCCTGCAGCCCTCGTGGCTTCCGCGGCCCTGGGCTATCTGGCGTGGCACATGGGCTGGGCACGGTTGCTCGGGCTGGGTGCGCTGGCCTCTTGGGGCTGCCTGGGCCTCGGTGCCGTGAACCAGATGCAGGGGGGCCTCCCCCTCCCGCTCACCTGGCTCTGCCTCCTGGGCGTGTGGGTGGCCTTCCTCTGGCCCGTGCTCGCCTGGCGATCCGAAGCCGAGGAACCCTGGCTGGGCGCCACCCTGGTGGCCAGCGGCATCGCGCTTATGGGCCTGGGGCTGCAGGCGGGCTTCGCCGTCCACTCCGGCTTCGTGTGGGTGCTCCCCCTCCTCTACGGAATCACCGGACTGGCCGCGTCCCTGTTCCTGCGCGCCCGATCCCGGCGGGGCCTCTTCAAGGTGCAGGCCCTCATGGCCCTGCTGGCCCTGGGTCTCGTGGGCCCCTTGCGCATGGGCTTCCAGAACGGCTGGTTGCCGGTGCTGCGGATGATCGGCGTGGAGGCCCTGCTCGCGGCGGGCATCTTCATGCGCGAGCGCTTCTTCCGCATCGTGGCCCTGGCGGCCTTCGTGCTCACCTTCATGGAGATCTTCTTCCTCCGCCTCGGCCTCTTCGGCGGGGGCGCGCCGGAGCAGGTGCGGCTCTCCATGCTGGGGGTGGCCACGGGGCTCGCCTTGCTCAACGCCTTCCTCCTGCGGGGGCTGTGGGCGAGCGATCTGGATGAGGAGGAAGCGGCCTTCGCGCCGCCCTTCTTCAACATCGCCGGCGCGGTCTTCCTGGCCTGCCTCATCTGGATGCACGCGCCCCACGGCGCGGTGGCCCTGCTGCTGCTGGCGGCGGCGCTGCTCTTCCAGGAATTCGCCCTGGCCACGGGCCACGGTGAACTGCCTTGGCTGGCCCAGGGGTTGGCGGGGCTCTCCCTCATCGGCCTCTTCGCCGTGAGCCTGCCCGCGCTGGCGCAGGATGGCCGCTTGCGCATCCTCACCTGGGCCTTCCTCTCCTTGGGGTTCTACGTGAGTTACGGACGGGCCGCCCTGGGCGCCGGCCAGCTCTCCGAAGCGTTCCGCCAGGGCACCCGCTGGATGCACCTGGTGGCGGCCCTGGCCCTTGCCTTAGGTGTGATTGTCCAAGAAGCGCCCTCCGCCTGGGTGGCTCCCCTCATCGCCGTGCTGGCCCTCATCCACCTCGGGGTGGGCCTGCGCACTTCCCGCGCGGAATGGACGGCCACCTCTGGGGGCGCCTGGCTCGCGGCGCTCATGGCCGTGGGCGGGTCCAGTTGGGGCCTCGCCGGGGCCAGCCACGGCGTGTCCCGCCGCCTCCTCTCCGTGGGGGCCTTCCTCGGCCTGGGCTATGCGGGGCGCCTCCTCGTGCGCCGGGCCCGGTCGGAAGGCGCGCTGGATACCTTCGTGGGCTGGGCCCTGGGCTGCATCCTGCCCCTGGTGCTCGCGGCCCTCATCTGGGTGGAAGCCCCCGCGCTCTGGGCGGCGCCGCTGCTCTCCCTGGCGCTGCTGCTCCATGCCTGGGCCGCCGTGAAGGGCACCGGCACCGAGGGCCTGATTCAGGTGACGGAGCTCTTCGTGGCTTCGGCGCTCGCGCTGGTGCTGCTGAGCTGGCCCTTGGGCAGCACCGCCTTCTTCTCCCCCCGCCTGGGCACCATCGCCTTGGCCATCGGGGGGTGGTACGTAGCGCACCTGCTCTTCCTCCGCGAGGAAGGCCGCGGCTTCACCCTCAGCCAGGAACCCCTGTGGTCCGCGTTGGTGGATGCCCTGCCGCTGCTGGGCGCACTGGGGCTCGCCTTGGCCGTGAAGGGCGAAGCCCTGGCCCACGATAAGAACCTGCTGGTGTCCCTGGCCTGGGGGTTGCTGGGTCTGCTCCACCTGGAAGGGGCCCGGGCCTTCACCCGGCGGGCGTGGTTCTGGATTGCCGCGTTGGCCCTGGCCGCGGGCTCGGTGCACCTGCTCCTGGTGAACGTGCCCCAGCCCGGGGAGCTCTATCACCTCAGCCTGCGCACCCTCACGGTGCTGCCCTTCCTTCCGCTCCTGGTTTACGCCCACGTCACCGTGCAAGCGGCGGGCGAGGAACTCGACGTGGCCTCGGCGGCGGCGCGGTGGAAGGCCCTGGGCATCTTCGCGGGGGCGGTGCTCGGGGCGAGCTACCTGCTCTACGAACTGCACCGTGCCGCCGTGATCGTGGCCTGGGCGGCCCTGGCCCTGGGCTACCTGTGGACCTGGACCCGCTGGCGGACGGTGCAGCTGCGCCTCTCGGCTATGGGTCTCCTGGTGGCGGTGCTGGTTCGCACGGTGGGGGTGAACCTGGCCCTGCGCGATCAGTTTCAAGGCCACCGCGTGAACCTGGTGGCGGTGCCCGCAGCCTGTGTGCTGTTGCTCCTCTGCTACGTGCTCCTCAATCGCGAGGAACAGGGCAGCGAGGGCGAGGCGCGCTTCGGCGCGGCCGGAAGCCGGATTTGGTTGCTGGGTCTCCTCGCCATGGTCACCGCCTACTTCTGGGTGGAGGCCTCGGGCAAGGAACTCACCATCTGGTGGAGCCTGGAGGGCCTGGCCGCCGTGGCCCTGGGCTTCATGCTCTCGGAGCGCTGGGCGCGCTTGGCGGGCCTCTCCCTGCTCAGCTTCTGCATTCTCAAACTCTTCGTCTACGACCTGCGCGGCCTGGAGGGCATGGCGCGCATCCTCAGCTTCATCGTGCTGGGGCTCGTGCTCGTGGGCGTTTCATGGGTGTACACCCGCTTCAAGGAGCGCCTCCTGTGAGCAGCCCCTTCAAACCCCGCCATGGGGCCCTGCTGGGGCTCATGGCCCTCTGCGCCCTCGTGATGGTCACCGTGGGGCGCCACGCGACGCCCCAGCAACTGGTCACGCTCGCTCCCGTCATCGACCGGGGAACCGAAGCGCTCAAGGCCGTGGACGAAGTCGGGCTCACCCTCACGCGCCTGAGCCCCGCCGAAGTGGCGCAGCTGGATGCGGACATCCAAGCCCAATTCCAATTTCGGGAAGGCGGCTCCAGCCCCGCCTTCGAGCGCGATCAGCGCTACGTCCGCGGCATCTATTCCACCCTGAGCGCCTTCAATGAGCTTCCCTACGGCACCCGACTCCGGCTGGTGGAGGAGGATTCACCCAATGCCTTCGCGCTGCCCGGTGGCACCATCCTCGTGACCACGGGCATGGTGGCCCTCTGCGCCAACGAGGCGGAGCTGGCCGAGGTCATCGCCCACGAGATGGGCCATCACAAGCTCGGGCATCCCCTCGCCCGCCTTCAGTACGAACGCGCCGCCCGGAAACTGGGCGGGCCCCTGCTCAAGGATCTGGCCTCCATCGGCTACACCCTCTACTCCCGGGGCTACAGCGCTCGGGACGAAGAAGAGGCGGACCGCCAGGGCCTCGCCATCGCTGGCCGTGCCAACTACCATCCCCAGGCCGTGCAGAAGCTCATGGCCCGCATGCAAACCCGTTTCGGCCGCACTGAATCCACTCCCACCAACGTGGTGGAAGAGACCGCCGATGCCGCCTCCTCCGCCCTGCTCAACTACTTCACCACCCATCCCCCCTTCCCGGATCGCATCCTGAAGCTCGAGCGGGCGCGCGTCGAACTGGGTCTCGACGTGGATCAACGCCGCTGGTTCTTGGGCGCCCTCAATCACCAGGAACGGGTGTCCGCGGAAGAGCGCGAGCGGAGTGAGGATTTCCTCACGGGGAAGTTGAATTGATTGGGTGAGAGTGGATTTTCGTCATTAATTCAACCAATGGAAGGTTAGGCCACTTCTCGGAGCACTAATGCTGAGCCTTCGCATACTCCTCATTGCTCTTCTATTTCAAATGGTGAGTGGCTCACTCAACGCAGGCGATACGCCTCACGAAGATCCACTTTCGGATCGAATTTTCGCTCAAAGAAAAAAGGCGATCAATCTCGCAACCGAGGCAATGAGCCTTGCGGCTAAGAGCAATAGATCGGCAAAGACCAAGGCCGATAAGCTCGATGCCAAGATATCCGAGGAAGTTGGATGGAATTTGAAGGATGCTTCAAATCTGATCCTGGGAATTGCAGATCTTCAGAAATTGATTGAAGACTCCAGATGCTCCGCCGATCAATCAGCCTTGATCGAGCTTCGAACCAAAAGGTCAAATCAAGCGCTCGCCCAGTTAGATTCTTCAATAGAAGCCCTACTGGAATTCTTCGCAAAAGCCAAGTCATCCGAAATTCGTCACGAGGTGATTGGCGCCATTGTGTTACTTAAAGAAGCCTCTTCTTTACTCCGCAAAGAGATCCTTGCTGCCAATTCATCAACCATTTCGCAGCGGTAGCCTAACCACTCAATGCACCTGACGTTGCCGCTATGCGGCATCGCAGGTGATTTCGAAAGTTAGGGCTCAGGAATGATTCGATTCGCCTTCCTCTTTGCTCTAGCTCTCCACATTGGGGGTGCTCATGTCCTTCTTTCCCAAAGCGCAGAGGAGATGGAGAGCCAGTCCCTAGCCCGGAAGAAATCCATCCAATCCTCCGTTAAGAGAGTTGCTGCGATGGCCCGGCGCGAGGATATTCCTGGGCTGCTGAAGGGGGCTAGCTCCGATCAAAATCCGTATCACCGAGTGGTATGCGGGTATGCCCTATTTAGAATCGACCCCGCAAAATTCGAAAAGCCATTCCTGAGGTCCTTCAGATCAACCACCAAGGCGCCTCTCTGGCTTTCGGAGCTTCAGGCCTTTCCCGAGGAGATGCCTGCTCCCAAGTTTCCAAGAGATCCCAAACCATTTTCTTATTGGTCTGTCTCTGAAGCGCTTTTGAAAATTGCACGAACGGGCAACAGGCGAGCATTAGAAATCTGGCTTACCTTCGTTGGAGGTGATGGGGAATTCGGGGAAGGGAGATCGGAAGATTTCACAATGTTCTTTCTGGATAGCCCGAAAGCAGTTCTAAAAAGTTGGGCGGTTATTCGAAAGCACGAGGATGAAATTTGGCATTGGGGGCATCTCCCAGCAGCAATCAAGCAATCTCGTTCCAAGTATTTAAAGCTCATGTCTCCAAAGGACCCGCGAAGAGCTGAGGTGATGGCAATTTTCGATAATCTCATTGCCCTCTCTACAGAAGAGTCCAACGGTATTGAAGAACCAAAATGAATAATGCCGACATTCCGAAATTACGCCCTAACGACTTACTGCAGCCGACTGTACCTCTTCGCGGTCCCGCGGCCGTGTTCAAAAATTGGGCCTCACACAATGATTGAATGCACTCTCGGACGATAGATCGATGACCAAATACCTCGTCTCCTTCCCCGCTTCGGCGATGGACGTCCCCGCCGAAGACATGGCTGCGGTCGGCGAAGCCGCCCATGCCGTGGTGCGTGAAGCGAAGGTGGCCGGTGTCTACGTCTTCGGTGGCGGTCTTAATGTGGATGTGGCGCCAGCCATGGTCGCTGCCGACGGAACATTCACCCACAAGACCTACCCGCAGACCAAGGAGTTCGACGGAGGCTTTTGCGTCCTGGAACTCCCGTCCCGAGAAGCCGCCGTCCAGTGGGCCGCGAAACTCGCCCGAGCTTGTCGTTGTTCGCAAGAGCTCCGCGAATTCCACTACGACCCCGAGAGCTGAGCGGCGAGGTTGTGGGGTGAAGCCGAACCACTTGATAAACCTAACGCTGCCGTTCAGCCCCGGTCCACGCCCGCGAAGTCGTGCCAGTCGTAGTACCAGCGATCCTGATCGGGATCCCAGTCGTCCCAGGTGGCCACCTTCTCCAGTTCCGGGAGGAGGCGCTCGGGCACGATGCCGGGGACGACGAAGGCCTTCTGGCGGCGCAGCCCGTAGGGATTGCGCAGCTCGAAACCCAGGGTGCCGAGCACGGCGCGGGCCACGTACCAGGTGGCTTGGGGATTCCAGCCGTGGGCGATCTTGATGACGACGCCGAGGCCGTTGGGATAGTCGGGGTGGTCGATGGCCAGACCCAGCAGGCCATCGGCACCTTCCTTGGCGATGACGCGGCCTTCGCAGGCCTTCATCACGGTGCTGTCCAGGCGGTTGAAGCCGCCCACGAGGTCGGGGTGGCGCACCATGGCCTCCCAGATCCAATCCTCGTGGCGCACCTTGGCCAGGCCCGCGTAGAGCTGGGCGAGCTCGCCCACGGTGTTGCTCACGGTGGGCAACCCGCAGCCATCCTTGGCGGTGCGCAGGGGTTCCCAGGTGGGGCCCAGGAAGCGGCGCAGCTGGTCCAGGTAGGCGAGGAAGAAGGGGTGCTGGGGCAGCATGTAGCCCGCGCGGTTCCAGCCCTTGCCGCGGCAGCCACGGAGGATGGCGGCGTGCTCGCCGGAGCAGCAGTGGTACCAGCGGCGGGGGCGGCGCACCTGGCGGCCGAACTGGATGAGGGGCACATCCAGGGGCGTGAGCATGAGGGGCTGCTCGCTCTCGGGCAGCAAGCTCGTGGCGGCGGCCACGTGCTCGGTGTCGCCGTTGTGGCTCGCCACGCTGATGGCCTTCTGCTCCCAGGTGCAGGCTTCCAACTCCTTGGTGAAGACCTTGATCATCAGGGGCTTCATCATGGAGCGGCCGTAGCAGAGCACGTTGCCGCCGAAGGAGTGGATGATCTCCGACCCATGTGCCCAGGCCACGGCACCGTGGATCGTCGTTTCCGACACGTCGAAGCGGCGGTAGTCGACCAAGGGCTGCCAATCCACGTCGCGCCCCGTAGGGATGCCCGCGATGCGTTCGCCGAGGGGGCTGCTGGGGTAGAAGGTCGTCATGGGGCACTTCGCTTGGTCGTAGGTCTTCGGTCGTCAGTCGTCGCGGGTTCGCGGAATCGATCCATGATGCGCTGGATTCGGCGGATGACGCTTGTCCATTGCTCGGTGAGGCGGGTGCTCTCCTCTGCCTGGATGTATCCCAGGTCCCTGGAAAGTCGAAGGAAGTACCGAACTTCCGAGGCTGAACCGAGGGCGATTGCGAGGAAGTGCACGAATTCCTTCTGGGATGGACGGGCACATCCTTCGGTGATGTTGGCCGGAACGGATACCGCAGCCCGCCGGATCTGCTGGAGGAGGCCAAACCGTTCTTCTGGAGGGAACCCGTTTGAGACCTGATAAACCTCCAACACCAGCCGGTGGGCATCCTGGAATACCTCCAACTGGTTTGGATCCCGCGTCACGAGCTTGTCCCGCCGCGACGACCGACGACCGAAGACCGAAGACTGTTCTCCACCCGCGGCGCGACTTCGGCCATGAAGGCTTCCATGCCGCGAATGACGCGGTCGCAGTCGTGATCGAAGAAATCGAACCAGAGCATGAGGCGATCCTCGGAGTGGAAGCGGTCGAGGATCTGGCGGGCCACATCTTCGGGATTGCCGATGAGGGCGTTGTCGGCGGCACCAGCCACTTTTTTGGGATCGAGGGTACCGTCCAAAGCCTTCCAGTAAGCGCCCAGGGCTTGGGTGGCGTGGGCTTGGGCCGCCGCGCGCTGGGCTTCGGGGGATTTGTCCGCGTCGGCGTTCAGGAAGACGAAGACGGTGCGGGGCATGAAGTCCCGCTGCCAGGGACCGCCGGCCGGGTGGTAGGCCTTCGCCATGCGCCGGTGGGTGTCTTCGATGATCTCGGGCTTGGTGATGCTGAGGTTGAACACCTGCACGGGGCTGAACGTGTTGGCGAACTCCTGGAGCTTGGGGTCGTGGCTGCCAATGACGGGCTGCACCAGCTCCCGGCGCCACTGGGCGGGCACGATCTTGGTGACTTCGAAGGTCCAGCGGCGGGGCACGGGCAGACTGTCGCCGCCCCCGGCAAGGCCTTGGATCTTTTGCCACGCTTCGTCGCTGCCGAAGTCGCCGCGTTGAAGGTCATATTCGGGAATGTCCTGGCTGGAGAAAGTGTCGCCCCGCAGGGCGCGCAGAAAAATCTCGGTGGCTTCCCAGAAGACCTTGCCCTTCACCTGGGGCCAGGCCGCGTCTTCCCACGCGTTGCGGGCATCCACGCCGGTGACGCGGTTCATGAAGTCGAAGCGACCCGCGCTGAAGCCCAGGTGCAGGCGGCGCCGTTCGGTGGGATTCAGGCCGTGGTAGCTGGCCCAAGTGGCCACGCGTTCGGCGTGGGCGAGGGGCCCGCCGTTGCAGACGATGTTCATCACTGCCGCGCCCACCTCAATGCGGGAGGTGCGGTGAAAGACCTGGGTGGCCAATTGGAGGATGTCGCCATTGAGGCCCACCTCGCCTTCCCAGTGGGGGATGACGGGCTTGCGGTGGGCCTTCTGCACCTCACTGCTGTAGTGGCTCTCCGCCACCCAGGCCACGCCGTAGCCCAGGCGATCCCCCGCTTCTACCTGCCGGAAGAAGTTGCGGAACATCGTGGCTTCATCGGGCGTGTGGCCGTCGACGGGGGTTTGGCTGATGGAGAAAAAGAGATCGAATTTCATGACCTAGATCGCGTTCAGTCGCCCGCCGTCCACAGCGACGCTCTGGCCGCGGATGTAGGCGGCGTGAGGGCCGGCGAGGAAGGCGATCAGGGCGGCGGTCTCCCGGGGATCGGCCACGCGGCCTTCGGGGATGACGCGCACCATGTCCGCCTGAACTTCGGCCACGGACTTGCCGGTGCGGGCGGCGGTGGCCTCTTCGATGGCTTCCAGGCGCTCCGTGGCGGTGGCACCGGGGAGCACGTTGTTGATGGTCACGTGGGGCGGCAGCTCCTTGGAGAGGGTCTTGGCCCAGGAAGCCGTGGCGCCGCGGATGGTGTTGGAGACGCCGAGGTTGGGCAGGGGCTCCCGCACGCTGGTGGAGATGACGTTGATGATGCGGCCGTACTTGGCCTTCACCATGCCCGGCAGCAAGAGCTGCACGAGGAGGTGGGGGGCCATGAGCAGGCGGCCGAAGGCCACGGCGAAATCATCCTCCGTGGCCTGGAGGATGGGGCCGCCAGGAGGCCCACCGGCGTTGTTCACGAGGATGGTCACGGGGCCGTGGACGGCGAGGAATTCCTCCACCTGGACCTTGAGGTCGGCCCGGTTCTCCAGGTCGGCCACGAGGACGTGGACCTGGGGTGCGCCGGCGGCCTTGAGGACTTCGCGCAGCTCTTCGAGCTTGGCTTCGGAACGGGCCACCACGGTGACCGCGGCGCCCTTGGCGGCCAGGGCCAGGGCCGCGGCGCGGCCGATGCCGGCGCTGGCGCCGGTGACGAGGGCGTGCTGCCCCAAGAGATCGTGATCATGCACCATAGGTGCCTCCCCCCAAGCGTGAACGGACTTCCCAAAGAAGGGGGAAGAAGCGATGTTCGGTGCGGCCCTTGAGATAGTTCACGCCGGGATCCTTGAAGGCATCCTCGCCGCTCATCTTCATCTGATCCGTGTGCTGCACGCCGGTGCCGGGCTTGAAGCCGATCATGCGCTCGGCCATGAGGTAGTGGCGGTTGCGCCAGATGCGGAAGGCCTCGTCGTACTCGATCATGGCTTCGGCCAGCTGGTGCAAGTCCAGCAGCTGGTCGTTGCTGTAGACCTCGGCCAGGGCGTGGAGCTGCTGTTCCTTGTCCGCCACCTCAAAGCCGCGGCTGCGCAGGAGATCCACGAAGCCATCCCAGAGGCTGGCATCGTGCAGCGCCTCCTTGAGCAGGCCCGCATTGGCGGGATCACCGGGGTAGAGCTGCAGGTAGCGGGGATCCTTCATGCCGGAGTAGAACTCCAGGGCCCGGAACTGGGCGCTCTGGAGGCCGGAGGCGGGCTTGAGGCAATCCCGGAACTCGAGGAATTTCGCGGGGCTCATGGTTTCCATGACGTGCATCTGCTGGATGAGCACCCGGGTGATCTCGATGCAGCGGCGGATGAGCCAATAGGCGGGGCCGGCCTGGCCCTTCTGCAGGTGGCCGATGATGGCGCGGGCCTCGTGCAGGAGGAGCTTGAACCAGAGCTCGTAGACCTGGTGGACGATGATGAACTGCATCTCGTCGTGGGCCTCGGGCTCGCTGAGGGGCTTCTGCAGATTCAACAGGCCATGGATCTGCAGGTAGCTTTCGTAGGAAGGCTGGGAGGTGGACATGCCCCCAGTCTAGCGAGGGTCCGGGGGGCCGGTCCCCGCGGATATTCTTCAGCCCACCACCTGGTTGCGGCCGCGCTCCTTGGCCTCATAGAGCTTGGCGTCGGCCCGGGCCAGGAGGCTGGGAACTTCGTCGCCCTCCGCATCCAGGACGGCGATGCCCACGCTCACGGTGACCACCTTCTCCTCGGGCAGGCCGGGTACATTCTCGGCCTCCATGCTGGTGCGGATGCGCTCGGCCAGGAGGCGGGCCCCTTCGAGGTCAGTGCGGGGGCAGAGCACCAGGAATTCCTCGCCGCCCATGCGGGCGAGGCGATCCACCTTCCGGAGGGCGAAGCTCATGCGCTGGGCCGCCACACCCAGCACCTGGTCGCCCGCGGGATGGCCGAAGGCGTCGTTGATGTGCTTGAAGCGATCCAGATCCAGGGCCAGCACCGTGAGGGGAAGGCCGTAACGGCGGGACTGTTCCACTTCGTGTTCCAACAGCTCCAGCATGTGCCGCCGGTTGTAGAGGCCCGTGAGGGGATCCCGGATGGCCTGCTGGTAGAGGAGCGCGTGGCTGCGTTCGAGGCCCATGACCCGGGCCAGCTCATCGAAGGCGATGTCGAAGAGGCGCTGCTGCTCTTCCCAGGTTTCCTCCTCCAGGAGCAGGGCCACGGCGCCCAAGCTGGTGTGGCCCGGCAATCCGATGTTCTGGGAGGCCACCAGGGGCCTGCGCAGCTGGAGGCCGCGTTCCTCGGCCCCATCGGCTTCCACCCAGGTGATGGGGGGCGGGGCGTCGAGTTGAAGGGTGTCTTGCAGGCGGGTCTCCAGCTCCGCACGGCGGGCGGGGGGAGCGCAGGGGCCATGGACACCCACGGCCTTGATCTGATCGCCTTCGAGGTAGGCCATGGCCACGGCCCCGGGCAGGATCAATTCCTGCACGATGCCGAGGAAGCCCTCGGCGAGGCTGCGGGAGTTGTGCTCCGCCGTGTAGAGCGTGCTCACGGCGTTGCGCATGGCGCTTTCAAGCAGACGCTGCTCCAGGGCCCGGCCCAGGTGCCGCTGGATGGATTCGATGGTGAAGTTGTCCTCGGCCACCTTGGGAATCAGGCCCTCGGTGCGGGGGCGGCGGGGCGATTCCGCCAGGTGCTCGGCGGCGGCCACCACGCTGTTCATTTCGCGGCCCTTCACGAGGAAGCGATCCGCGCCGCAGGTGCGGGCCCAGAAGCGGCTCAGGCAGCCCCCCTGGGCCGTGAGGAGGATGACGGGCAGGTGGCGCGTGGCGCGATCATCCTTAATGAGGCGGCAGAGCTGGTACCCATCGAGCATGGGCATCTGGCAATCGCTGACCACGATATCGGGCATGGTGCCGGAGATGAGGATCAGCGCCTCGGCCCCGTTCTTGGCTTCGGTGATTTGGTGGCCCGCGTGCTGGAAGAGGTAGCGCAGCAGGGCCAGCTGGATGGGATTGTCATCCACCAGCAGCACCTGGAGGCCCTTGGGCGCGCGTTCACTCATGGCTCAATCATCGGTCCCAAATTGCCCAGCCTTTATTTTCCTCGGCCGCGCCTTGTGAGGTTTGTAAGGCAGGATACTAGAGCCATGGATGCACCACTTATATTGAGCCTGGCCCGGGATCGGGCGCGCACGCATGGGGACCTCGGCCTGGAAGGGGCCTGGGCCAGCGGGCGGGCCCTGGGGCTGTCCTGGCGCAAGGAGGGGTGGGTTTTCCTGTTACAGCCCCGGCCGGAGCTCTGGCTGCTGCCCACCTCCCATCCGGCCTGGAAGCGGCTGGAATCCGAGGCGGGCAAGGACAGCGGTCGGGCCTGGGGGGCCTGGCTCAAGGGGGCCCGGCTTCGGGAAGTCCTGGGCGATCCGCGGGAACGCTGGTTGGGGCTGGTGCTCCAGCGGCGGGCCATCACGGGGCGCATGGAGACGGTGCGGCTGGCCTTCCAGGCCATTCCCGGCCGGGCGGGGCTCCGGTTGGATGGGGTCGATGTGCAGGCGGGGCGTCTGGGCTTGGGCGTGCCCTTTCCGGCAGCGCCGCCGGAGTTGGGGGAGGAGCCGCCGCCCCTGCGACGGTGGCGGGAGACCTGGGGGGACCGCCTGGGCGAAGCCCTGGAGGGCCACATCCCGGAGGTGCTGGAGGGGGAAGGCTCCCTCGCGGAGCGCCATGGCGCCTGGTCTCAGCGCCGTGCCCAGGAATTGATCCTGGGGCCCCTCGAAGCGGCGCGCCGCCGGGTGCTGGATCAGGAGGGGAAGCGGCTGGAGAAGCTGGCCGCCGTGATCGCCCAGGACCGGCTCCGCCACGAAGCGGGGCAGGGCATCCGCGCCCAGGCGGCCCGAATCTCCGCGGAGCTGTGGCGCCTCAAGGGGGCCAGCGGCACCGTGGAACTGTTGGATGGTTCCAAGGTGGAACTGCCCGTGGGCGATACCGTGGAAGCGGCCGCTCAGCGCTGGTTCCAGCAGGCGAAGAAGGCGGAGCGCGGCCTGCAGCGCGTGACGGAACTGGAAGGTGAACTGGCCCGGGGCCGGGCGGAGCAGGCCCGCAAGATCGCCGCCTTCGAAGCGGGTGAAACGGCGCCCGCTCCGGTGAAAATGAAGGGGCAGGCCAAGGAGAAGAAACAGGTGAAGGATGCAACGGGCGGGGGCAAGCGGGCGGATGGCAAGGGCAAGGCCTTCCGCAGCGTGATGATCGATGGCTTCGAAGTCCTCATCGGCAAAGGCGACGCCGAGAACGATCAACTCACCTTCAAGGTGGCCGACAACCTCGACCTCTGGCTCCACGTGGCCTCCCACCCCGGCAGCCACGTGGTGATCCGCAACCCCGACAAGCTCAGTGAGCTGCCCCGCGAAGTGGTGGAGCGCGCCGCGGAACTGGCCGCCTTCCACTCCAAGGCCAAGGACGGCGGCAAGGTGGAAGTGCACGTGGCTCGCATTGCCGACATCAGCAAGCCCAAGGGTTTTGCGCCGGGCAAGGTGATTTTGAAAAAGTGGGTGGGCGTTCGGGTGTATCCGAAGCCGTAGGGGAGGCTCTGGGCTTCGGGCTTTAGGCTCTGGCTGACTCCGACCCGGCTTTGGGGCACGACTGGGTCGGCGGCAGCCAGAGCCTATAGCCCAGAGCCCAGAGTCCTAGTCCACCTTCACGGGCGACGTTTTCAGTCCGGCCTTCTTCAGTTTTTCCGCGGGCTTATCCAACGCGGACTTCTCCGCGGGCTTGGCGAGGCGCACCTTGTGGAGGCCGCCCTCCTTCACGGTGGTGGTGCCGAAACCCGCGGCCTTGGCCTTGTCGGCCACACGCTTGGCTTCGGCGGCATCCTTGGTGGCCACGAGTTGGAGGGTCCACTTCTCGGGGGCGGCCTCAGGCTTGGGGTCGGGCTTGGGCTCCGGCTTCGGGGGCTCGGGGCGGGTTTCCGCGTCGGCGGCTTCGAGGGCCTTCAGCTGATCCGTGAGGCTCTCGGGCAGTTCCTTCAATTCCTCATCCAGGCTCTTGGCCTTGGGGCCGCGCAGGGCCGCGCCCTGCTTGCCCACCTGCACCCCCAGCACGAAGGCCAGGGCCAGCAGGCCCGCCGCCATCATGGCGACCCAGGTGACGCTCCGGGGGTCGAGGGTGAGTTTGTCGCGGTTGGACATCGGTTGTTAGGGTGCCACAACCGCATCGAGGCGGAGGGCGTACTGGGGGCCGAAACTGGCGGGGCCGGTCACCAACACGGTGGCGGCGGGCTCCAGCAGGGCCGCGCCGATGAGCTGACCGCCGCAGCCACAAAACTCGCCCCACAGAGCCTTGGGCGTGACGGGCTTGGGCAGGTCGGGCCGGGCCCAGAGGTCCCGCTCCGCCGCATCGAGGCGCCGTTCGCCACTGGCGCCGCTGATCCAGCGTTCCGGGGGAGCTTCGAGCACTTCGCCCACGGCGGTGTTGAGGTAGGCCGCCCGATTCGAGGGTTCCTGCTCCGGGGCCAGGCACGCGAGGCCACCAAGCAGGGCGCGGATGCGGGCGCCGCGGGCCCGTGCGTCGTCGGCCCGTTCCAGCAGGAAGGCCTGGGCGCCCTCGCCAATGAGCATGCCGCCGCCCTGCATGGGCGTGGGATCGCCATGGCGGGCGGTCATGCGCGCGCCCCGGAGCACGTGGGTGAGCAAGGGGAACAGGGAGTCGAGCCCGAGCACCAGCACCGCATCGCAACGGCCGGTGCGGAGCCAACGCTGGGCCTGCTCCAGGGCTTCGAAGGCGGCCACTTCCCGCTCGAGCAAGGTGGCGCTGGGCCCTTTGATCCCGAAGGTCACGGCCACGTAGCCACTGGCGGCGTTGGCCACCGAATTGGGGAAGAGTAGGGGGCTCGCCGCTTCGGGGCCGCGCTCCAAGTAGGGACGGTAGAAGGCCTCGCTGGCCTCGCTGCCGCCGGTGAGGGTGCCCGCGGCCAGGCCGATCCGCTCCCCGCCGAAGGCCTTGGGATCGAGCCCCGCATCGGCGAAGGCCTGGGCGGCGGCCACCCAGGTGTAGCGGCTGGCGCGATCGAGGCGGCGCAGCTGCATGGGGGGGATGATGCTCGCGGGCTTGAAGTGCGGGCACATGGCCGCGCGGCCGATGCCGAATTCGGGCGCCAGCTCCTGAAAGCAGGGAAGGCCCGAAGCGAGGCTTTCGCGGGCGGCCTCGGGGCCGTCGCCGCAGGGGAGCACGAGGCCGAGGCCCGTGATGGCGATTGGGGTCATCGGTCTCCAATCCCGAACGGAGAGGCAACATGGGCGTGTTTGTCGAACCACAAAGCGCCCATTCCGATTGCTCCACGCCCAGGTTGAGATGAAAAGCGGAACACAGAGGACACAGAGGGCGCTTCGCGCCGACGCAGAGGACGCAGAAGGCCGCCGACCCAGCCGCACGGGCTGGCTCCATCCAGGTTCGGGCCCGGGCGGCCCCTTGAAGGGCCGCCTTGGCCCGAACCTGGATCGTGGGCCGCTTGCGGCCCACGGGCGCTACGCGCCGGGGCCAACCCGTGGAGATGTGCCCATGGTGCGGGTCGTGCCATCCTGCGCTCGGCCACGCTGTGTCGGCGGCCTTCTGTGTCCTCTGTGGTTTTCTGTGTCCTCTGTGTCCCCTCTTTCCAAACCCATTGGCAGGGAAGCCTGAACTTCAGGAGAGACCAAATAGGAAGGGCAACAGGAAGGTCGTCTTGCGCGACGTGAGGGGCAAGGTGCGTCATCGGCCCTCCCATCGGGCCAGGGCGAGGCTGACGTTGTTGCCACCGAAGGCAAACGCGTTGACCAAAGCCACGCGAATTTTCCGCTGCTTCGCCACCAGGGGCGTGCAGTCGAGATCGCACTCCGGATCCTGTTCCTCCAGGCGCAGCGTGGGGCTCACCACTTGATCGCGCAGGGCGAGCACGGCCACGGCGGCGCTGATGGCGCCGGAGGCGCCCAGGGTATGGCCGAACTGGCTCTTGGTGCTGGTGACGGATGCGCGATCGGCAGCCTCGCCCAAGGCGCGGCGGATGGCGCGGCACTCGGCTCCGTCGTTGGCGGGCGTGGCGGTGCCGTGGGCGCACACGAGGTCCACCCGCGAGACAGCCACCCGGGCGGTGCGTAGGGCCATGGTCATGGCGCGCCAGGCGCCTTCGCCTTCGGGATGGGGGGCCGTGGGGTGGTGGGCATCCATGGAGGCGCCGTAGCCGAGCACTTCCGCAAGGATCTCCGCGCCCCGGGCCCGGGCGAGTTCCAGCGGTTCCAGGATCAACTGCACGCCACCTTCGCCGAGGTTCAGGCCCCCCCGGTTCGCGGAGAAGGGCCGGCACTTGGCGGCATCCACGGCCTTGAGGCTGGAGAAGCCACTCCAGGTCATGCGACAGAGGTTTTCCGCCCCGCCGGCCACCGCCAGATCCAGCTCACCGGCCTGGATGCGCTCCAGGGCTTGGCCCAGGCCCAGCAGGCTGCTGGAACAGGCGTTCATCACGGTGCTGCGGGCGCCGGAAGCCCCGAGGCGCGCGGCCAGGGCATCGGTCACGGTGTTCGGGGTGTTGTAGGCCAGGCGGGCGGCCTTGGGGCGGCGCCCGGCAGCCACTTCATCCAGGAAGTGCTCGGCCCCGGGGAGGCTCGACGTGCCCGCCCCTTGGAAGACGCCCATGCGGCGGGGGGCCAGGTTCGGCTGCCAGCCGCCCAGGGCCTCTTCCAGGGCCAGCAGGGCCTGGGTTTCGCAGAAGCTGTTGGGCGAGGTGTCGGGGATGTGGACCTCCCCGCCGATCTGGGCCGGTTCCTTGGGCAGGTGGAGCTTGGTGAGGGGCCCGAGGCCGTCGCGGCCCTCGAGCATGCCCTGCCAGGTGGCTTCCCGGGTGGGGGCGATGCTGGAGACGAAGCCCACGCCGGTGATGACGACGCGCTTCAAGGGCCCACCTTCTTGACCATGAGTTTGGCGGAGCAGAGCACGCGGCCTTCACAGGACACGGTGCCCGCGAGCTTCATCATCCCCGCGAAGGAGCCCTCGGACAGGACTTCCAGGCGCAGGCGGTCGCCGGGGAAGGCCGGAGCCTTGAACCGGGCATCCTGCACCCCGGCGAGGAAGATGGCCTTGCCCGCCAAGCTGCCCGCCTCCAGGAAGCCGCCGGCCTGGGCCAGCATTTCGATCATCAGCACCCCGGGCACCAGGGGGCGATCCTGAAAATGGCCCTGGAGGATGGGATCCCCATAGCTCACGAGCTTTTCCGCCACCACGCGCACGCCGGGCTCCCGTTCGAGGATCCGGTCCACCAGCAGGAAGGGGTGCCGGTGGGGAAGGTGCTCCTGGATGCCGTCAGACAAGGCTAGGCCGGGCGGTGCTGGCCGATGTAGGTGGCCAGGGCTTCCGCAGACTTGAAGGCCTGCATGCCGGCGGCTTCGTCCTCGATCTTCACGCCGAAGGTCTGCTCGATGCCAAGCACCAGCTCCAGGGCGTCGATGCTGTCCAGGCCGAGGCCTTCGCCGAACAGGGGGGCTTGATCATCGATGTCCGCGGGGGTCATGCCTTCCAGCTTCAGGCGCTGGATGATCATTTCTTTCACTTGGAGCTTCAAATCGGACATGGGAGGCCTTGAGGAAGCCTCCATTGTAGCCCGGGCTTTTCGGCCCGCTGGTGGCCCTTCCTGGACATTTCCGGCCCGGGAGCCGGCCCGGGTCCGCTCCCGGGCGCCGGGGCGGGGCCGGACGCCGGTCACGCCCGCCCAACAAGGGGCCCCATTTCAGGCCCAGTGCACTAGAATGAGCGGTTGGGGTCCGACCATGAATCCTGCTGCTCCCTTCCTTCCCGTGCTCATCCTGATCGCGCTCGCCAGCGTGGTCGCGGTGGCGATCCTGGCGTTGTCCGGGTGGCTGCTGCCCAAGTTGAAGCCCAACAACCCCCAGGCCGCCAAGCTCCAGCCCTTCGAGTGCGGCGTGCCCCCCGTGCAGGAAGGCGCCCGGCACCGCTACAGCGTGAAGTTCTACCTGGTGGCCATGCTCTTCATCCTGTTCGACGTGGAAGCGGCCTTCCTCCTGCCCTGGGCGGTCACCTACAAGGCCCATGCCTGGACCTTCTGGGCGATGCTGAGCTTCATGGCCACCCTGCTGGTGGGCTTCATCTACGCCTGGGGCAAGGGTGCCCTGGATTGGGAACGTTAGGCCGGGGGATCCGAAGATGTCTGAGATGAACCTCCAAGAGGCCGTCGTCACCACGCGTTTGGATGCGGTGGTGAACTGGGGCCGCAAGAACAGCCTTTGGCCGCTGCCCTTCGGCACCGCCTGCTGCGCCATCGAGTTCATGAGCGTGATGGCCTCCAAGTACGACATGAGCCGCTTCGGCGCCGAGGCCATGCGCTTCAGCCCCCGCCAGAGCGACATGATGCTGGTGCTCGGCACCGTCACCAATAAGATGGCCCCGGTGCTGCGCACCATCTACGCGCAGATGGCTGAGCCCAAGTGGGTGATCAGCGTGGGCGTGTGCGCCTCCTCGGGCGGCATGTACCGCACCTACGCCACCTTGCAGGGCATCGACCGCATCATCCCCGTGGACGTCTACGTGCCCGGCTGCCCGCCCCGCCCCGAGAGCATGCTCTACGGCGTGATGAAGCTGCAGGAGAAGATCGAGAAGGAAGGCCTCGGCATGCGCAAGGATCACATCCAGCGCTTCTACGAGAGCCTGGAGCGCCAGAAGGAGCTGGAGGCCGCCAAGGGCCTCACGGGCCAGCAGGCCATCCGCGAAATGCTCATGGATGCCGCCGGCACCGGCGCTCCCACCATCTTCTGAGGCTGATCATGGTCACCGAGCACATCGAAGAGCAGCTTCCGGGCGCCGTGCAGGATAAGCACGACTTCCGGGGCGACCACACCATCGTCGTCGGCGCGGAGAACCTCCTGGCCGTGGCGGACCTCCTCTTCAAAGAGGGCTTCCAGTTCCTCGTGGATGTCACCGCCGTGGATTGGCCGGAGCGCGAAGGTGCCCGTTTCGACGTGGTCTACCACTGGCTGAATCTCACCTCCCAGGAGCGCCTGCGCGTGAAGGTGCCCGTGGCCGAGGGCGGTTCGGTGCCCAGCCTGGTCTCCCGCTTCAAGACGGCGGATTGGTTCGAGCGCGAGGTCTACGACATGTTCGGCGTGACCTTCGACGGCCACCCCAACCTGCAGCGCCTCCTCACGTGGCCTGACTTCCCCGGCCACGCCCTTCGCAAGGACTTCCCGCTGGATGGCGGGGATGCCTTCTGCATGGATGGGTGCACCGCGCCCTACAACCGGGGTTAGCACCATGGATTCCATCGCAATCACCCGGCAGATGCTCGACGGCGATCGCATGATCGTCAACATGGGCCCCTCCCATCCCGTGACCCACGGGACGCTCCGCATCGTGCTGGAGCTGGAGGGCGAGCTCATCATGAAGGCCACCCCCGAGATGGGCTACCTCCACCGCGGCGTGGAGAAGCTGGGCGAGAACCTCAGCTACAACCAGTTCATCCCCCTCACGGACCGCCTGGATTACTGCTCCAGCATCCTCAACAACGTGGGCTACGCCGTGGCCGTGGAGAAGCTCCTGGGCATCCAGGATCCCCCGCGCTCCCGCGTGATCCGCGTGATGGTGAGCGAGCTGGCCCGCATCGCCGACCACATCGTCTGCCTCGGCATCAACGCCGTGGACATCGGCGCCTTTACGGCCTTCCTCTACCTCTTCAAGCAGCGCGAGACCATCTACGACCTCTTCGAAATGGCCGCGGGCCAGCGCATGCACACGAGCTTCACCCGCGTGGGTGGCCTCATGCGCGATCTGCCCCCGGAGTTCCTGCCCCTCTTCGACCGCTTCATGGAAGAGTGCCCCGCCGCCATCGATGAGCTGGAGACGTTGCTCACCCGTAACCCCATCTGGCACGACCGCACCAAGGGCGTGGGCGCCATGAGCATCGAGGATGCCGTGAACTGGGGCTACACGGGCCCCTGCCTCCGCGCCTCGGGCCTCGCCCAGGATCTCCGCGTGGCCCAGCCCTACCTGGACTACGAAACCTACGACTTCGACGTCCCCGTGGGCACCACCGGCGACGTGTTCGACCGCTACCTCGTCCGCGTGGAAGAGATGCGGCAGTCCCTGCGCATCCTCGCCCAGGCCAAAAAGAAGCTCGCCGAGATGGGCCCCGGGCCCGTCATCGTCGAGGACTACAAGATCGCCCTCCCGCCCAAGGAGAAGGTCTACACCCGGATGGAAAGCCTCATCCACCACTTCAAGCTCATCATGCACGGCATCGAAATGCCCGTGGGCGAGGTCTACAGCAGCACCGAGGCCGCCAACGGCGAGTTGGGCTTCTACATCGTCAGCGATGGCGGCAAGAACCCCTACCGCATCCGGGTGCGTCCGCCTTGCCTCCCCATCTTCTCGAGCTTCGATGCCAAGGTGCGTGGCTGCCTGATCGCCGACGCGGTGGCCGAGCTTGGAGCGATGAACGTCATTGCGGGCGAACTCGATCGCTAGGGTTCATCCCCAGTGATCCACGCAACGAAACAGGCCTCCCATGGAGGCCTGTTTCGTTCTCGAATGGTGTTCAGTCCTTCTCGACGGACTTCAATCGATCCCGCAGGCCGTTGCGCAGCCGCTCCAGCAAGGTGAGCAGAGTGACGCGATCCTCTTCGGAGAGGCCCTCGGCGACTTCCGCGCAGAGCTGATCGTGGGCGTTGTGGATGCGGGCTTCCAGGGCCAGGCCTTCGCTGGTGATGCGGATGCGGCTGCCCCGGCGATCCGCGGGGTTTTCGCAGCGGGCCACGAGCCCTTGGGCGGCGAGCCGGTTCACGAGCCGGGGCACGTCGGCGAAGCGGTAGATCATCCGGGTGCGGAGGTCCCGGATCAGGTAGCCCTCGGCGGGCCCGCCCTTGAGGATGCGGAGCACGTTGAATTGCTGGTCGGTGATCCCCGCGCCTTCGAAGAGCGCCTTTTCGAAGAGGCGCCCCACGTATTCCCGCGTGAGGAGGATGCCCAAGGCGAGTTCGTGCCCAGGGGCGAGGGGGCGGTTGATTTTGAGTTCATCCCGGAGATGCATGTCCTCATCTTAGGTGATTTCAAAAAAGGTGTTGCAACATCTAAAAATGAACCTATGCTTGGGGTCTGTCCTTAGGAGGCAACCATGCGTGCCATGTTCCGTACCCTCGTTCCCGCCCTGCTCCTGGCCCTGCCCCTGGCGGCCCAGGACACCTACAAGATCGACCCTTCCCACAGCGAGGTGGCCTTCAAGGTGCGCCACATCCTGTCCAAGACCCCTGGCCGCTTCAGCAAGTTCGAAGGCCAGATCGTGGTGAATCCCAAGGACACGGCCAAGTCCAGCGTGGACGTCACCATCGACGCCAAGAGCATCAGCACGGACAACCCCAGCCGGGACGGGCATCTCAACAGCCCCGATTTCTTCGATACGGCCAAGTTCCCCACCCTGACCTTCAAGAGCACCGCCGTGGTGGACAAGGGCAATGGGCAGTTGGAAGTGACCGGCGACTTCACCATGCACGGCGTCACCAAGAAGATCACCGTGCCGGTGATGGCCCTGGGCGCCACTAAGGATCCCTGGGGCAACACCCGCGGGGGCTGGGAAGCCACCTTCAAGGTGAATCGCAAGGATTTCGGCATCGTTTGGAACAAGGTGCTGGACAACGGATCGGGCATGCTCGGCGACGACGTGGAAATCTCCCTGAACTTCGAGGGTGTGAAGCAGAAGGCCGAAGGCGAAGCCAAGAAGTAAGGGCCTTCCGCCTGCATTTGGAAGCCCCCGGAGGTTCGCCCCCGGGGGCTTTGCCCTGTCCCGTCCGGAAAATGTGATGGCCGCCCGGCCCGGATGGCGCCCGGATCCGCCTGCGACGCCGATCTCCCGGGGTGGAAACTCCCAGCGGGCCCTCGCGGGGAGCGTGCTGGGCCCGGTACACTGATGGGTCCCCGATCCGGGGCTTCACACGGGTCTGCCATGAACCATCCCATGCCCCCCGAAACCTCCGAAGCACCCCTGGCCACGGGTCAGCGGCTGCCGCGTTCCGAACGGAAGGAGTTCAGCGCCGAGGCGCTGCAGGAGATCGCCGCCATCGCGGCGAAGTATCCCGACAAGCTCGCCGCCACGCTGCCCGCCCTGCACATCGCCCAGCGCGAGTTCGGCTTCACGAGCCTCGACGCCATGAAGGCCGTGGCCAAGGCCCTCTCCATCCCCGAGGGGCACGTGTTCGGCGTGGCGAGTTTCTACACCATGTACCAGAAGCAGCCCGTGGGTAAGTACCACCTGCAGGTGTGCACGAACATCAGCTGCGCCCTCAGCGGTGGCGCCCAGCTCCTCGAGAAGGTCTGCCAGCGCGCGGGCGTGCAGCCCGGCGAAGGCCCCAGCAAGGATGGCCTCTGGAGTGTGGAGGAAGTGGAGTGCCTGGCCGCCTGCGGCTCGGGCCCCTGCATGCAGGTGAACCACGACATCTACGACGAGTACGTGGACGAGAAGAAGCTCGACGAGATCATGCAGGCCTGCAAGCGCGGTGAGTACCGCGAATGGGCGAAGTGAGGATATGACGATGGCCATCCGCACCAAGCACGATCCCCAGAGCTACACCTTCGCGAACTTCGGTTCCGAGAAGTACCCGAACCTCATGCTCCGCGGCGCCGGCGACCTGAACAACTGGACGCTGGACGTGTACGAGCAGAAGCACGAAGGCTACGTGGCCATGAAGCAGGCCCTGAAGATGGAGCCCGTGGCGGTGACCGAGGAAGTGAAGACCTCCGGCATCCGCGGCCGCGGCGGCGCCGGCTTCCCCGCCGGCCTCAAGTGGTCCTTCATGCCCAAGGACACGCCGGATCGCAAGATCACGCGCTACCTGGTGATCAACGGCGATGAGGGCGAGCCCGGCACCTTCAAGGACCGCGCGATCCTCGAGTACAACCCCCACCAGCTCATCGAAGGCTGCATCATCGCCAGCTACGCCATGCAGGCCAACACCTGCTACGTGTACATCCGCGGCGAGTTCCTCTGGCTCATCGAGAAGCTGGAGCTGGCCATCGAGCAGGCCAAGGCCAAGGGCTACCTCGGCAAGAACATCCTCGGCAGCGGCTTCGATCTGGAGATCCTCGTGCACCGGGGCGCCGGCGCCTACATCTGCGGTGAGGAAACGGCCCTGTTGAACTCCCTGGAAGGCCGCCGCGGCGAACCCCGCGTGAAGCCTCCCTTCCCGGCGGCCAAGGGCGCCTTCGGTCAGCCCACTACCATCAACAACGTGGAGACCATTGCGGCCGTGCCCCCCATCCTTCGCATGGGCGGCGCCGAATACGCGAAGCTGGGTACGCCCAAGAACAGCGGCACGCGCATCTTCTGCATCAGCGGCCACGTGAAGCGCCCGGGCCTCTACGAGCTGCCCCTGGGCCTGCCCTTGGATTTCATCCTCAACGAGCTGGCCGGCGGCAGCAGCACCGGCAAGAAGATCAAGGCCGTGATCCCCGGCGGGGCCTCGGCCCCCGTGTTCACCGAGAAGGAATTTGCCACGCCCATGGATTTCGACAGCGTGCGCAACGCGGGCTCCATGGCCGGTTCCGGCGGCGTCATCGTCATGGATGAGGACACCTGCATGGTGCAGGCCTGCCTGCGCCTCATCCGCTTCTACGCCCACGAGAGCTGCGGCCAGTGCACCCCCTGCCGCGAAGGCTGCAACTGGATGGAGATGATCCTCCACCGCCTCGAGCACGGCGAAGGCACCATGGAGGACCTCGATGTCCTCGCCAGCCTCACGCCCCGCATCGCTGGCCGCACCCTCTGCGCCCTGGGCGATGCCGCCTGCGGCCCCATGGAGAGCATGCTCAAGAAGTTCCGCCACGAGTTCGAACATCACGTGACGCACAAGACCTGCTACGTGAAGGGTCATGAACTGCTGGCGAAGGTCGGGCACCACTAGGCTGGATCGTAGCCACGAAAAAGGGAGGGCGATCGCCCTCCCTTTTTTGGGGTGCCGAACGGCTCAGGATTTGGAGAACAGGATCTCGTACTTCACGGGGTGCTGAAGGCGGTGGCTGACCACTTCCACGGCCATGCGGAGGGTCTTGCCATCGGGGCCCACGGTGAAGGTGTTCACCCGGCGGCCATCCTTGCCCTGGATGGTCTGAATCATCTTCTTGCCGTCGATCTTCATGGTGACCTGGAAGGTCTCCTTGTCCTCGCGGGTCCAGGGCATGGGCTGCTTCAGGCTGAGGTGCAGGGCGGGGCGGTTGTCCATCTGCATGGAGAGACCATCGCCCTCCGTGGCGATGACGAGCTTGTCGTAGAGGGGGTTCACCGAGGTGAGCCGGTACTGGGCCCAGGAGCGCTCCAGGAAGGGCATGTGCTCGATGGCGTCCTGGATGGAGGGGCCGGGGTCAACGCGGCCCAGCTGGGACCAGGTTCCCAGGAAGGGGGCTTCGTCGCCGGCGGCGACGGGGATCACAAGGGCGGGGATGAGGGCGAGCAGACGAAGGTTCATAGCGGCCTCCTCAGGCGATACCCCTAGAATCGGACCAAGCCCCCCAACCTTGAAACTCGCATCCATGACCCCCCTCCCGAACCGACGAAACCCCCGCCAGGAAAGGGCCCGTGCCACCGTGGACGCGGTCCTGGAGGCGGCAGCTCAGGTTCTGGAGGCCAAGGGGCTGAAGGGGGCCACCACCAACGCCATCGCGGAGCGGGCGGGGGTGAGCGTCGGCAGCCTGTACCAGTACTTCCCTGACAAGGGCTCCCTGGTGCTGGCCCTCTACGAGCGGCACCTGGCCCAGCTGGAACCCGCCATGGCGGCCCACTTCCGGGAGGCCGAGGGCCTGAGCCTGGAGGCCGCGGTGCCCCACCTCATCGGGGGCCTGGTGGGCCTCTATCGGGCCCGGCCCGCCCTCCACCGGGTACTGGTGGAGGAAGTGCCCCACCTGCACGGGGATACCCGTACCCGGGAGGCGGAGGCCGCCCTGCTGGCCCAGGTCCGGGCCTTCCTCCAGGCCCGGGTCGGCGAGATCCGCCATCCGCGCCCGGAGCTGGCCGCCTCGGTCATCGTGTCCACGGTGGAGGCCCTCACCCACGCGGCGGCCCGGGAGGGGCGGCTGCAGGAATCGGAACTGCTGCCGGAGCTGTCCCGGCTGGTGCTCAGCTACCTGCGGGGATGAAAAAGGGCCCCAAGCGGGGCCCCTTCCAGAAGCAGAACAGTTCAGTCCTTCTTCATCAGGTGGTACATGATGGCCTTCTGCGCGTGCAGGCGGTTCTCGGCCTCGTCATAGATGAGGCTCTTGGGGCCGTCGATGACGTCGGCATCCACTTCGTAGCCGCGGTAGGCGGGGAGGCAGTGGAGGAAGATGGCGTCCTTGCCAGCGGCTTCCATGACTTCATTGGTGACGCCAAAGCCCTTGAAGGCGGCCATGCGCTCGGCCTTCTCCTCTTCCATGCCCATGGAGATCCAGGTGTCGGTGATGACGATGTGGCTGCCCGCCACGCCGCCCATTACGTCATCCGTGAGCACGAGCTTGGTGCCCTGCACGGCGTGATCCGTCTCGGCGCCCTTGATGATCTCGGCGTTGGGGTAGTACTTGGGATCCTTGGGGGTGATGATCGTGCAATCCATCCCCACCTTGCCGGCGCCCTGCATGTAGGAGTGGGCCATGTTGTTGCCGTCGCCGATGTAGGTCATCTTCAGGCCCTTGAGGGTGCCGAAGTGCTCCCGGATGGTCTGCAGGTCCGCCATGATCTGGCAGGGGTGCTCCAGATCCGTGAGGCCGTTGATCACGGGCACGGAGCCGTACTTGGCGAGGTCGGTCACGGTCTGGTGGGCGAAGGTGCGGGCCATGATGCCCTGCACGTAGCGGCTCAGCACGGCAGCGGTATCGGAGATGGGCTCGCCGCGGCCCAGCTGGATGTCCCGGGAGGAGAGGAACTGGGCGGCGCCGCCCAGCTGGTACATCCCCGTTTCGAAGCTCACGCGGGTGCGCGTGCTGCTCTTCTCGAAGATCATCGCGAGCACTTGGCCCTTGAGCGCCTTGCGGAAGCGTTTGGGGTGCTTCTTGATCTCGGCGGCGGTATCAAGGAGCTCCTTGACCTCGGCGGCGCTGTAGTCGTTCAGGGACAGGAAATGGCGATTCTTGATCACGGGACGCTCCCAAAGGAGCAGTTTAACGCCGCCGGGCGAGAGACCGGAGTCTCAGGTTGGGGGAAGGCACCTAAAGGCATTAACCGCGAATGACGCTAATCCACGCGAATGGGACACAGGTGATGTCTTTCATTCGCGCACATTCGCGCCATTCGCGGTTCCCGCTTTTTTTACCCCACCTTGGGCTTTTGGGAGGCCCGGAAGTCGGCGATGACCTTGGCTTCCTGCTCCGGAGTGGGGCCGGCCAGCTTGGTGCGGCCCTTCTCCACGCCCTCCTGGGTCTTGTACCAGGCGAGGGTGTCCTTCACGGTCTGTTCGGCGCTCCGGAATTTCAGGCCGGCCTTCATGGCCCGGGCGTTGCTCCAGGTGTGGAAGCCCTTGGTGTCGCCCACGGGCGGGGCCCAGATGGGGAAGTCGAGGCCCTCCTGCTTCACCACGAAGTCCGTGGGGATCCACACGGGGGTGGCGGGTTTGCCAGCGCCCTTCACGCAGGCGTCGATGACGCGGCCCCAGCGCAGGGGCTTTTCGGGGCCGCAGGCGTTGAAGACGCCCGTGATGTTGGCTTCCGACAGGTGGATGATCCACTCCGCCAGGTCGCGCACATCGATGATCTGAAGGGGATCCTCGGGGGTACCGGGCACGGCCACTTCGCCGCCCCGATCGAAGCGCACGGGCCAGTAGGTGAAGCGGCCCGAATAATCATCGGGGCCCACGATGTAGCCGGGGCGGATGATGGTGGTGCGACCGGGCATGGCGGCCTGGGCCGCGGCTTCGGAGAGGGCCTTGAGCCCGCCGTAGTTCTGATACTCCTTGCCCATCTCCTCCACGGTGGGATCGGCCAGGGTGGCCGTCGGCGCGTCCTCGTTGCCGTTCACGGGATTCGGCTCCTTGTAGGCCGAGATGCTCGAGAGGTGGATGTACTGGCGCACGCGCTTGGCCAGCAGCTCCGCGGAGGATTTCACGTGTCGGGGGTAGTGGCCGGAGTCATCGATGACCACGTCCCACTCGCCCGTCTCCAGGCTCTTCAGGCCCTCGCCCTTCTTGGGGTCGCGGTCGCCCTGCCGCTTTTCGATGTCGGGGAAGAGGCCGGGGCGCGTCTTGCCGCGGTTGAACAGGGTGAGCTTGTGGCCCCGGGCCTGGGCGGCGGCCACGAGGGCGGGGCCCAGAAAGCCCGTGCCGCCCAGGATGAGGATGCGCAAGGGCTTGGGCGCGGGCGCCGTGCGTCCCAGCAGGGCGGCGCCGGTGGCGGCCGCGGCGGACGCGAGCAGGAAGGTGCGGCGGTCCAGGGTCATGGTTCCTCCGGAAGGGATGGAAGGAGCATCCTCCCAATTTCCCCGACCCTCAAATCAAGGGGACCAAGTGCACTGGGGCAGGGGTCAGCGCAGGCCCCGGTGCCCGTACCCTGAACCTGCCTCTCCTGGAGCCCCATGCGCGCCCTTCGCCGACTCGTGATGTTGGAACCCGACGAAGGTCCCCTGCTGGGCTGGGCCACGGCGTATTTCTTTCTCCTGCTCCTGAGCTTCTACCTGCTGCGCCCCTTGCGCGAGGCCATGGGCATCGCCCGGGGCGCCGACAAACTGCCCCTGCTCATGACGGGCACCATGCTGGCGATGCTGCTGGCCAATCCCGTGTACGCCGCCCTGGTGAGCCGTTGGCCCCGCCGAAAGTTCCTCCCCGCCACCTGCCGCTTCTTCGCGGCGAACATGCTGCTCCTGGCCCTGCTCTTCCGGGTGCTGCCGGGCCACGGGGGCACGGCGCTGGGCTACGTGTTCTACATCTGGGTGAGCGTGTTCAACCTCTTCGTGGTGGCCGGATTCTGGGGCCTCATGGCGGATGTGTTCGTGGAGGATCAGGGCCGCCGCCTCTTCGGGTTCATCTCCGTGGGCGGCACCCTGGGCGCCATGGCCGGCGCGGCTCTGACGGACGCGCTCAGTCGGCGGGTTCCCCCGGCGATGTTCTTCCTGGTGGCGGCGGTGGCCCTCGAAGGGGCGACCCAATGCATGTTGGCCCTGCTGGCCCGGGGGCGGCTGGATCGCCCCGGAAGCCGGGAGCCCGGCCCGAAGCCCCTGGAGGGGCTGCGCCTCATCGCGAAGTCCGCCTACCTCCAGAACCTCGTGGCCTACATGCTGCTCTTCACCATCACCTCCACCCTGCTCTACCTCAAGCAGGGCGAGATCGTGGCCAAGGCCTTCACCACGCAGGCCGCCCGCACCAGCGCCTTCGCGCGCATCGACATCTGGACCAACGCGCTGACGCTCACCACCCAGATCTTCCTCACCAGCCGCCTGGTGACGCGCTTCGGGGTAGCCCCAGTGCTGGTGATGCTGCCGCTGCTCACGCTCCTCGGCTTCGGCGCCCTGTGGATTTGGCCCCTCTTCGGCACGCTGGCCGTGGTCATGGTGCTGCGCCGGGGCCTGCACTACGCCCTGGATCGCCCCGCCCGGGAACTGCTGTACATCCCCTTGGGGCCCGAGGAAAAGTACAAGAGCAAGGCCTTCATCGACACCTTCATCTTCCGCACCGGCGATGTGATGGGCGTGTGGTTGCCGACCCTCCTCTCCTCCATGGCGGTGGCCCTGGCGCCCATCTCCCTGGTCCTCTCGGGGGGGTGGATCGGATGCAGCCTGTGGCTGGGCCGGCTTCGCTCTAAACTGAAGCCATGCGACGGCACCCCGGATTCCTGACGACCCTCGGCTGCGCCCTGGGCCTGCTGCTCCTCACAGCCTGCGATACCACCCTGCCCGTGCCCCTGCCCGAACTCCGGGGGAAGGTGGTGGAGGCCGTGCAGCCGCGGGTGGATGCCCGCACCGCCCGCCTGGAAACCCGCAAGGTGAGGGACCTCTACGAAGTGAAGGTGTGGACCCGCGACCCCGCCACCGGCCAGGAGCGGGTCGCTGCCATCTGCTGGTTCGACGCGCGGAAGCAGCTGACCCTGGTGCGGTATCCCTAGGCTCTTTAGTGGTAGTTAGCGCCAGCGCTGGAGCCGCTTCAGGCCGCTCGCAAAGAAGCGCGCCACCCACCTGGGGAAGCCTTTCTCCTGCAGCTTCTCGATCACCAGCGCCTTCATCTCCTCCAGGGTCATCGTGGGATTGATGAAGGCGCCCTGGACGTAGCAGTAGCTGCAGTACTCCAAACTCCGCGAACCATCCGCGTTCAGCCCGCCGCCCTGAGGGTCCGCCTTCAGGGGCATTCCACAGCTTTGGCATTTGGGTGAGGGGGACATTTCACACCTCCCGGGAGTGCGGCTCGATCTCGACCTCAGCGGCCTGAAATCGAGGGGCCGAGGGTGGCACGCTGAACAGGCTCAGAGCCTCGCGCGAAGACGGCCCGCTCTGAGCAACCAGGCCAGGTAGGCCGCCGCCACCACATCGTAGGTGAGGCAGAAGGCCGGCCACCACCGCGGCACGCCGGGATTGGCGATCACCGAAGTGTGGAAAGAATCCTGCACGCCATGGGCGGCCAAGGCCCCCACCACGACCCACAGCGAACCCTTGAATCCGATCACCGCCACGACACAGAAGGCCACGCACAGCAAGATCTCCACCAGCAACGCAGGAGTGGATCCCCCCATGACCGCGAACAACACGTAGAGGAGCGCGATGACGATCATGACCACGGGATAGAAAGATCGGTCCCGATCCAACCCTACGCCAGTGGCAAACAGTCCCACGGAAAGCGCCAGGAGAGCCCCGATGAGGAGTGCCATGGTTCACCTCGGGATTGCTTGTGTGGGTTAGCTTTCGAAATCACCTGCGACGCCGCGTTGCGCCAGGGTCAGGTGCATTGAATGGTTAGGCCTTATTGCGTGTGCGATCAAAGACCCGGTTCCAGTCAATTCTCCAAGGGATATCTCGCAGTATCGATACGAGTAAGCCATACAAAATTCGCTTCTGCTTTTGATCAAAATTCCAATCAAAGACATTTGCATGGCCAAAGAACAAACTCTTATTCCGTGTCTTGCAGTGGTTTGCTACTCGGGTTAAGAGCGCTTCAAAACTAAGCCCGTGAAGGTCCTCTTCAGATGGAGATTCCCAACGCTTCAAATCAGCAAGTCGATCTTTGTATTCTCCGAGTAATCCTCTTTGAACGCGCTTCACAAACTCTGCTCCGACTAGCGGCATGTCATTTGGGTAGCCAGTCAGGGTTTCAGGCCGATCGAAATCCCACTGTGAGATCGCCTCGATTTTCATTAACAATGGATGGCAGAAGACACACAACCCCTTCGCTTTGTGCCGGGACCTTGTAGTGTTGCATTCACGGCAACACTCATATCGTTTGGACCAATGGCTCTCGGGCATGTCTAAGGCCTAACTTTCGAAATCACCTGCGATGCCGCGTAGCGGCAGCATCAGCTGCATTGAGTGGTTAGGGCTCGTGCGATGGATGCATTGAAGGAATTCATTAACTCACCCATGGCTACTTTACCGGCTTAGGTTTAGAAGGCACGAAAATGCACACGGTATCTACAGGCAGTTCGGTATCAACTTCCGTTCGAACTTCGATGGCTGCCGCCCGAAACGCAGCCAGGACGGAGCTCAGGTTTAAGGGAGGATGAGTGGCGCTCCTGAACTTAATCACAGGAACACCATCACCAGCACCAGGCCCATCGATAGTACCCAGATTGGCCATGATCGAACGCTCCCCCGCCAGCGTAAGGAGATCACGAATTCCCTCGCCGAATTCTTTGGTCTCTTCGCCTGGGGAGACACTTACTAAAAACTGGCCACCATTCTTTTTGCTGTGAAATGCACCCAAGAAGGCAGCTTTCTGCTTGTCGGAGATCACGTACTTGGTTGCTAGATTCTGCAACTCGAGCGCTACTTCTTTTGCGCCCAAAGCTTCGGCTTTTGCCATTTCGATTTTTTCAGCTACGGCCGCGGAATCTGATGCATCTTTGATGGCCTGCAGCTTGCCTATTCGGCCAGTGACCCAAAAGATTCCAGCTCCAGCGAGGATCACGATGACATTAAGAAACCAGTGGACCTGCTTCAGGAAATCAATGGATTGAAACCAGTTCATTCCTTCTCCTTCATTGTGATTGGTGGCTCCCATCGCGGACAATCGACCTGGCCGCCCAGAGCCCTAACTTTCGAAATCACCCGTGATGCCGCATAGCGGCAGCGTCTGGTGCATTGAGTGGTTAGGCCACGGAGCCCAGGTGATTGAATTCAAAACGCTATGCATTGTGATACTCGTAGTCTGGAGGATGAAATTCTGATTTAATCCGGCCGATGATTTCTTCTCTACGATTTTTGGCCCACTCTGGGTACGAAACCCATTCACGCTGGTTTCGAAAGTAAATCACATGGTGTGCCTTACCCATGAGCATCTCCCCATCAATCTCAAGGGTCTCCCATTTGCCAGAATGAAGTTCCGAATACCGCATTTGATCGCGACCTGAGTGCCAGACTCTCCATCCACGTTGCTTCTCTTTGAGTCGCTTCCGGAGCAAGAACAGAGCCCTACCAGCTAGGTAAGCGAACATGAGCCAGATCAGGGTGGTTTTGATGAACTCGGGCATGTAAGTTTTGTGGCCTAACTTTGCTTTACGCCGGTCCATCCGCAATCAAGATCGCGGGCTCAAAGGGTAGGCCCTCCGCTTCCTTCGGGGTCTTCATGCCCCAGAGGACGAGGCGGTGGGCGTAGGGGGCCCAGAGTTCGGGGCGGGCTTTGACGGCGGCGAGGGGGGGGTGGAGCATGAGCTCGGGGGGGAGGTCGCCCAGCTCATCGGGGGTGAGATCCATGGCTTCGTCTTCTTCCCACAGGAAGCCGCAGCGGGCTTCGGGGCACTCGGCCCAGAGCTGCAGCACTTCGGTGTGCTCGAAGCTGGAGAAGAGCACGCGCTTGAGGGCGTCCTGGGCATCCACGGCGGCGAGGGCCTGCTGCCAGCCGGGCTCGCCTTTGAGTTCCACGTTGATGAGCTTGGCGGGGAGTTCCACCACGTCCGACAGGCGGGGCACGGCCTCGCCGTTCTTGAGCTTGGGCAGCTCCGAGGATTTCATCTGGCGCAGGGTGCCTCCGGCCTGGGCGGTGCGATCCAGGGTGTCGTCGTGGAGCACGGCGCACACGCCATCGCGGGTGGGCTGCACATCCAACTCGAAGCCATCCATGCCCGCGGCGAGGGCGGCGCGGAAGGCCTCCATGGAATTTTCGAGGTGCTTCGAGGAATAACCGCGGTGGCCGAGGACGAGGGACATGGGGACTCCTTGGAATTCAAAGAAAGAAGCTGGTCACAGAGGGCACAGGGCAAGCACAGAGGGCACAGAGGAAAAGCGGATGAGTTCTCATTCTGTGTCCTCTGTGACCAGTGATTTTTTTAAATCGGCGGCCGCTCGGGGCCCGCGAGGTGCGCGAGCAAGAGCCCGAAGAGCAGGGCCACGGCGAGGAAGATCATCTGGAAGGCGGTGTCGAGGCCGGAGACCACCTGGTTCTGGAAGATGCTGGCAAGGCCGCGGAAGCCCAAGGAGCCGGGCACCAGCACGAGGAGGCCGGGCAGGAGGGTGAGCGAGGGGGTGCGGTGGGTGACGCGGCTCAGGAGGTTGCTGCCCAGGGTGATGGCGAAGGCGCCCATGGCGGCACCGAAGCTGGCGCCGAGCCAGTGGGCGCCGAGGCGCGTGCCGGCCATGGCGAGGAGGCAGCCGCCGAGGATCCAGGGATAGTCTCGCCACCGGGCCTGGAAGAGGACGAGCAAGCCCAGGGCGAGGCCCGCCACGGGCAGGTATTGGAAGGCCTCGGGCAGGGGATGCACCACGTGGAGCCGATTCACCGCGGGCAAGAGTCTCAGGGCGCTGATGCCCAGCTGCTGGCCCAGGGCCGCGCCGAAGGCCAGCTGCACGAGGGTGATGCCCACGTCGGCCAGGCGCGCGGCTCCGGCCACGAGGTTGCCCGTGGAGAGCTCATTGAGGGAGATGAGGAGCTTGAGCCCGGGGAAGAGGATGATGAGCCCCGCCAGCACCACCAGCTTCACGGAGGCGTAGGGGGCGGCGAGGGCGCCCGCCAGGGCCACCAGGGTGGCGGCGAGGGCCGGCAGCACCCGCGCCAGGGTGGGGCGCGTTTCAGAGCCCACGGCGAGGAACCCCATGAGGAAGCCCAAAGGAATGGCCACGAGCATCTCGTGCCACCCTCCGCCGAGCACGCCCGCCGCCGCGCAGGACACGAGGCCGAAGCAGGGCACCACCACCTTCAGGGGATGACGGGAGGGCCGCGCCATGAGGGAGCGCAGGCGGTGCAGCCCGCCCTCGGGCGTGAGGTGGCCCCGCATGACGGCATCCGTGAGGAACTTCAGCTCATCCAGCTTCGAGAGGTCGGGATTGCCCGCGCCCTGGCGCACCACGTGGGTGCGGTGGTGCTCGCCCTCCTGGAGGTTGGCGATGAAGGCCGTGGGCAGGGCGAAGAAGTCGCCATCGATGCCGAGCGACGTGCACATCTCCTCCAGGGCCTCCTCGAAGCGGTGCGCCGGCACGCCCAAGGTCTGCATGGCTTTGCCGAGTTCGAGCACGAAGGCCGATCGGATGTCGGCGGCGGGAACGCTCATCCGCGCTCCTGAGGATGGCTCTGGGCTCTGGGCTCTGGGCTCTGGCCAGGTGCGGCAATTCTTGTTGGTAAGGCCAGTGGCGAAGCCTTGAACGCCCGGGATCGGCGAGAGCCCAGAGCCCAAAGCCCAGAGCCCCGTGGGTGTGCGCCCTCCGCTCGAATCGGTTTCATAGCACCTTCCCGGGGTTGAAGATGTTCTGGGGATCCAGCGCGGTCTTCAAGGCGCGGAACTGGGCGAGGTCCGCGGCGGGTGTGAGGGCGATGAGGGCCTCCCGCTTGGCGAGGCCCACGCCGTGTTCGCCGCTGAGGGTGCCGCCCAGCTCCACGCAAAGGCGGAAGAGGGCCATGAGTTTGGCATCGAGGGTGGCTGCGTCCAGGTCGCCCGCGGAGAGCAGGTTCACGTGGAGGTTGCCATCGCCCAGGTGCCCGTAGGTGACGCAGGGAATCTCCAGGCGCTTCAGCCCCTCGAAGAATTCCGGCAGGCGGGAACGGGGCACCACCACATCCTCGCTGACCTTGCGGGGGTAACGCTCTTTCAGGAAGACGGAGGTGGTGCGCCGGATGGCCCACAGGGCCTCGCGCTGGCGGTGGTCCGTGGCGGCTTGCAAGTCGGCGGCGGCATCGCCGAGCACGTCCACGAGGCCTTCGAGGAAGGCTTCGGAGGTGCAGCCGCGATCATCGAATTCCAGCAGGGCCAGGGCCTCGCCGGGCATGCGGCGGGCGGCTTCGGGGCCGTGGGCGCGAAGTTCCGCGAGCACGGCGGGATCCCAGAATTCGAAGGCGCAGGGCAGGTAGCCCGCGGCGCAGAGGCGGCCCGGGAGGTCCAGCAGCGCTTCGAAGCGGGCCACGGGCAAGAGCAGCGTGAGCCGCTCCGTGGGCTTGGGCGCCAGGCGCACCGTGGCGCCGAGGATCATGCCGAAGATGCCCTCGCTGCCCACGAGGAGCTGAGCCAGGCAGGGCCCCGCGTTGGCCTTCACGCTGGCGATGCCGAAGGTGTGGATCGCGCCGTCCGCGAGCAGCGCCTCCACGGCCAGCACCCAGTGGCGGGTCATGCCGTATTTGCAGGCGTTGGGGCCCCCGGCGTTGGTGGCCAGGGTGCCGCCGAAGGCGCACTGATCCCAGGAATTCGGATCCGGGGGATAGAAGAAGCCCGCGGCATCCGCGGCGGCCTTCACGTCCTTCAGCAGTGCGCTGGCGGGGGCCCGCAGGCAGAGGTCCTGGGGATTCACCTCGATCGTTCCGGGCCAGGCGCCGAGGTCCACCACGAGGTCCTGGGGGCGCGCCAGGCAGCCGCCGGCCTTGCCGGTGCCCGTGCCGCGGGGCACCAAGCCCGCGCCCTCGGCCTTGGCCCAAGCCACGAGGGTCTGCAGATCTTCGGGGCTCCGGGGCCGGGCCACGGCCCGGGGGCGGCCCCCATGCACATGGCTCTCATCGGCCATGAAAGGCGCCAAGTCGGCTTCATCCACGATCAACTGGCCGTGGGGCAAGCGGGGCAGCGGCATGGACCAAGTGTGCCCGAGCTGGGCCTCCCCATGGGCGTCACCTGTGGGGCCGGGCTACACTCTCATATGCGTCTTCGTCCCAGGCCCGAGGGTTCCCGGCCCCGCCGTGGTGGGTGGCCCAGGCCCCTGCTGACGATGATTCCCCTGGTGGTGCTCCTGGCGGGTCTCACGGGCGCCTTGATGGCCTCCCGGGCCCTGGAACGCAATGAAGCCGCGGCGCGCCAGAGTCTGCTCAGCGGCGGCCTCTCCCAGGCCATGGGCGGATTGAGCCATCGGCTGGAGGAACTGGAAGCGACCTTCACCTCCCTGGCGGCCCTGGAAGCCGCGGGTGCGGATCCCACGGCGGCGGAGTGGGAAGAACGGGTGGATTCCACCCGGGCCCTGCGCAACCCCGGCACGCAGTTCCTGGCCTGGATCCCCGTGAAGGCCGGAACGCCCGCCCGGGTTTCGCCCTCCTCCCGGGCGGACCTTCTGGATAAGGCCCTGGCCGAGCCCCTGCCGCAGCCCCTGACGGGCCTCCTGCAGGAAGCCCGGAGTCATTCGGAGGGCGTGGCGTCGGCGGTGCTCGACCTGCCCGCCGCCTGGGGGCTGCCCCGCTCCCTGGTCATTGCGACCTTCGGCCGGCGGCAGCGGGAGGCCCGGGGCTGGGTGGTGGCCTTCCTGGATCCCAACGATGCCTTCCGCGGGCTCATGGGCAGCCGTCCCGTGGCCGGCGTGCGCTTCCAGATCCTGGAGACCGGCGTTTCGGGGCCCCGGGGCTTGCTCTACACCTCCGGCGGCAACCTCCGGCAGGATTTGATTCCCGCGGAGGGCCTGTTGATCCGCGAGGGGGTGCTGCAGCATCCCTCCCTGAACTGGATCCTCCGCATGGAACTGGATCCTTCGGGCTCCGGGGAATCCAGCGGCTGGCCCTTCCACCGGCGCATCCTCGCCACGGGCATCGCGGGCACCTTCCTCTGCTTCCTGCTCACGCTCTTCCTGGCGCGGGGCCGCTCGAGGTTCGAGGATCTGGCCGAGCGCCTGCACGAATCCGAAGAGGGCTTCCGGGCCATGACCGAGGCCGCCAGCTGCATGATCGTGATTTACGCCGAGCGGCTGGAGTACATCAACCGCGCAGGTGCCGAGGTGCTGGGGTGGCGCCCGGAAGAGATGGTGGGCCGTTCCCGGCTCGACTTCGTGCACCCCCTGGATCGGGAATGGGTGGCCCAGCGCTGGGAGGCGCGGCGCCGCGGTGAATCCGTGCCCGACCACTACGAGTTCCGCATCCTCAACCGCAACGGCGAGGCGCGGTGGGTGGATTTCTCCGCCACCACGATCACGCTGCGCGGCATCACCTACGGCCTGGGCACGGCGCTGGACATCACCGAGCGCGTGCGGGCCCACGAGGAGCGCCTCCAGATGGAGCGCAAGCTCCTGGACGCGCAGAAGCTGGAGAGCCTGGGCCTGCTGGCCGGGGGCATCGCCCACGACTTCAACAACCTGCTGGCGGTGATCCAGGGCCATGCGGGCATCCTCCGGGAACAGGAGGAGGGTCCCGCCTCCCCCCAGGCGGAGGAGAGCCTTTCCAAGATCGAGGAGACCTGCCGCCGGGCGGCGGAGTTGGTGCGCCAGATGCTCGCCTACAGCGGCCGCGGGCGTTTCCAGGTGGAGGCCATGGACCTCAACAAGGAGCTGGAGGGCATCGCCCACCTGCTCACGGTGAGCCTGCCCAAGGACGTGGTGCTGCGCTTCGAACTGGGCCAGCACCTTCCGCCCGTGGAGGCGGATCCCAGCCAGGTGCAGCAGGTGGTGTTGAACCTCGTCACCAACGCGGCGGAGGCCATGTCCGAGGGCGGCGGCCAGATCTCCCTGCGCACGGGTGTGAAGTCCATGGACGCGGCGGCCATCGCCGGCCTCAAGGCGGCGGAGGCCATGGTGCCGGGCCGTTTCCTCTGGTTGGAAGTGGAGGACGAGGGCTGTGGCATGGATGACGCCACCCAGGCCCGCGTGTTCGATCCCTTCTTCACCACCAAGTTCACGGGCCGGGGCCTGGGCCTCGCGGCCATGCAGGGCATCGTGCGGGGGCACCAGGGGGGCGTGAGCCTCCAGAGCACGCCGGGGCAGGGCACGCGCTTCCGGATCTACTTCCCGGCCCTGGAAGGCAGCCTGCCCGAAGCGACGCTGCTCGAAACCCAGCGGGCGAAGTTCAAGGGCGAGGGCCTCGTGCTGGTGGTGGATGATGAACCCGCCATCCGCGACATGGGCCGCACCCTGCTGGAGCGCGTGGGCTTCCAGGTGATCCTGGCCGCCGAGGGCTTCGAGGCCCTGGACCTCTACCGTGTACATCACCAGGAGCTGGCCCTCGTCCTCATGGACGTGGTGATGCCCCGCATGGGCGGCATCGAGGCCCTGCACCGCATGCACGAGATCGACGGCGAGGTGCCCGTGCTCATGGTCAGTGGCTTTGGCCAGGAGGATGCGCTGGCCGAGCTGGAGGCCCGGGGCGAAGTGGGCTTCCTGCCCAAGCCCTTCAGCCGCCAAGCGCTCATGGATGCCGTGGCGAAGCTGGCGCGGAAGGTGACGGCCTAACCGACCCCCACGAAGGCACGAAAAAAACCGAAGGCCACGAATGGATTGTTTCTTCGTGGCCTTCGGTTTTTTCGTGCCTTCGTGGTGACCATTTAAAAAATCAGCCGACCAGCGTGCCGACGACTTCGCCCTTCACCGCAGCCAGCAAGTTGCCGGGCTTCATCATGTCGAACACGAGGATGGGCAGCTTGTTCTCCATGCAGAGCGCGATGGCGGCGGCGTCCATGACCTTGAGGCCGCGCTCCAGCACTTCCTGGTAGCTTACCTTGTCGTACTTGGTGGCGTTGGGATCCTTCTTCGGATCGGCGGTGTAGATGCCATCCACGTTGGTGGCCTTCATGACCACCTGCGCGCCGATCTCGTTGCCGCGGAGGGCGGCGGCGGTGTCGGTGCTGAAGTAGGGGTTGCCGGTGCCGGCACCGAAGATGACGACGCGGCCCTTCTCCAGGTGGCGCGTGGCGCGACGGCGGATGTAGCTCTCGGCCACCTTGGGCATCTCGAGGCCGCTGAGGGTGCGGGTGTGCACGCCCTTGGCTTCCAGGGCGTCCTGCAGGGCCAGGGCGTTGATCATGGTGGCGAGCATGCCCATGTGGTCGGCGGTGGTGCGATCCATGCCCTTGGTGGCGCCGGCCACGCCGCGAAAGATGTTGCCGCCGCCGATGACCAGGCTCACCTGCACGTCCAGGGCGCGGATGGCCTTCACCTGGTCGGCGATCATGTTCACCACGGCGGGATCGATTCCGTACTTCTGCTCACCCATGAGGGCTTCGCCGGAAAGTTTCAGAAGGATGCGGTCGTAGGCCATGCGGAGACTCCGGGTGCTAAAAAATGGGCGGCATCGCTGCCGCCCATTGAATCAGAAAAGGGCGAAAGATCAGAGGCCAGCCTGGGCGGCGACTTCGGCGGCGAAGTCGTCCTTGCGCTTCTCAAGGCCCTCACCGAGGACGTACTTGGTGAAGCGGCGGATGGAGAGCTTCTCGCCGATCTCGGCGGTCTTGGTGGCCAGGTGCTGGGCCACGGTGACGTCGGGGTTCATGATGAAGGGCTGTTCGAGGAGGCAGACGTCCTTGTAGATGGAGTTCATCTTGCCTTCGACGATCTTCTCGACGATGTTCTCGGGCTTGCCGGTGGCCAGGGCCTGGGCGCGCGCGATTTCCTTTTCCTTCTGGATGAACTCGGGGGTGACCTCATCCTTGGTGACGAAGTGGGGCACGGGATCGGCGGCGGCGATGTGCATCGCGATCTCCTTGACCATGCGCTGGAAGGCTTCGTTGCGGGCCACGAAGTCGGTCTCGGAGTTCACTTCGAGCAGCACGCCCACGCGGCCGCCGGGGTGGATGTAGGCCTCGACGATGCCTTCGGTGGCGATGCGGTCGGACTTCTTTGCGGCGTTGGCCATGCCCTTCTTGCGCAGCCAATCGACGGCCTGCTCCATGTTGCCGCCATTCTCTTCGAGGGCCTTCTTGCAGTCCATCATCCCGAGACCGGTCTTCTCGCGGAGTTCCTTCACGTCCTGGGCGGTGTAAGCCATGTTCAATCTCCTGCTTTGGGTTCGCGTTTTCAAAACTTCAGCCACCAGCGAGTCGTCACGGGTGGCTGAAGGATTCCGGACTGAAGGTTGATTAGCCTTCAGCTTCCATCTTCTCGGCCATCATCTGCTTCATGGCGTCGGAGTTGCCCTTGTCCTGGAAGGACGCACGGCCCTCGAGGATGCTGTCGGCAGCGCGCTCGGCGAAGAGGAGGATGGAGCGGATGGCGTCGTCGTTGCCGGGGATCACGTAGTCGATCTTGTCGGGGTCGCAGTTGGTGTCGACGATGCCCACGACGGTGAGACCGAGCTTCTTGGCCTCGGTGACGGCGATGTCCTCACGATGGGGATCGACGACAAAGATCACGTCGGGGAGACCGCGCATGTCCTTGATGCCGTGGAAGGCGGCGTCGAGCTTCTCGCGCTGGCGCGTGAGGGTGAGGATTTCCTTCTTGGAGAGCATGGCGGTGCGAGCGGGATCGTTCAGCATCGCGTCGAGCTCGCGGAACTTCTCGAGGCTCTTCTTGATGGTGGAGAAGTTGGTGAGCATGCCACCCAGCCAACGGTTGTTCACGTAGAAGGCGCCGCAACGGGCGGCCTGCTCGGCGATGAGCTCCTGGGCCTGGGGCTTGGTGCCCACGAAGAGGAAGGTCTTGCCCTGGGAGGCGGACTTCGTGAAGAAGTTCGCGGCCTGGTTCCAGAGACGGAGGGTCTTCTGCAGGTCGATGATGTAGATGCTGTTGCGCGCGCCGAAGATGTACTGCTTCATCTTGGGGTTCCAGCGCTTGGTCTGGTGACCGAAGTGGACGCCCGCTTCGAGCAGTTCCTTCATTTGAATGGCAGCCATGAGGCCTCCCTGAGGTGTGGGATGAAGGCGGGGGATATGCCCGCCCGATTCGACCGTCTGCGACGGCCCGGTGAAACAGGAAGGGGGATCCGGAGATCCCCCTTTCCAAGAAAGGACTTAGCGCTTGCTGTACTGGAACCGACGACGGGCGGCCTTCTGGCCGGGCTTCTTACGTTCCTTCATGCGGGGGTCGCGGGTCAGGAGACCGGCGTTGCGCAGCATGGAGCGGAGCTGCTCGTTGTAGCCGAGGAGCGCGCGGGAGATGCCCATGCGGATCGCGGCGGCCTGAGCGGTGCTGCCACCACCGGCCACGGTCACGTGGAGATCGAACTTGCCGGTGAGCTCGGCGAGCACCAGCGCCTGGTGCACCATCATGCGGAGCACGGCGTTGGGGAAGTAGTTTTCCAGCGTGCGGCCATTGACGCTGACCTTGCCAGTGCCGGGGCGCAGGAAGGCGCGGGCAGCGGCGGTCTTGCGGCGGCCGGTTCCGTAGTAGGTGGGGTTAGCCATGGATGCCTCTGCTCTTACTTGGACTTGATGACTTCGAGGGGCTGGGGAGCCTGAGCGGCGTGATCGTGGCTGGCGCCGGCGTACACCTTCAGCTTGCGGTACATCTGGCGACCGAGGGGGCCCTTGGGCAGCATGCCCTTGACGGCCTTCTCGACGATGCGCTCAGGGTGGGATTCCATCATCACCTTGGCCGGGATGCTCTTCATGGAGCCGGGCTGGGTGTTGGGGACCTCGTGGTAGACCTTCTGGGCGATCTTCTTACCGGTGAAGACGGCCTTGTCGGCGTTGATCACGATGACGTGGTCACCGGTGTCGATGAAGGGGGTCCAGGTGGGCTTGTTCTTGCCCGCGAGCACCTCGGCCACGAGGGAGCTCAGGCGGCCCACGGGCACACCGGCGGCATCCACCAGGAACCACTGGCGCTTCAGTTCATTGCCTTTGGGGAAGAAAGTGCTCATGGAATGCTCCGGATTCGGCTCTGTCCGCATCGACACGTCCCGCAGGGTCGGGTCGTCGCAGAAGGAAGATCCTATCGCTCGAGGGCGGAGGGGTCAAGGCGGATTTTCGGGGAAGCCCCTGGATTGCCCTCGCCCTGCAAGGCGATTCTGCCCGTTCAGGGGCGTGCCAAGCGCCACAGCTCCTGGGCCACCCGCTGGGCGCCGAGGCCATCGAAGAGCTGCATGCCGTCTCGCACCTGCTCCTGGCGGGTCTCCTGGCCCTCGGGGCCCAGCCACTGTTCCAGGGCGTCGGCCACGATCGCCGGGTCGGCTTCGGTGCCCACCCCCAGGGTGAAGCAGGCGTTGGCCTGGGCCAGATCCCCCAAAATGCCCCCCTGGCGCTCGTTCTGGCCCCAGGCCGCGGCGGGGATGCCCATGCAGATGGCCTCGGCCAGGGTGACGCCCCCGGCGCACCAGAGGGCGTCGTAGTCGGGCAGGCGGCGGGTGAGGTTGGGGAGGTTCGGGGCGATGGTGAGGCCGGGCAGGGGCCCGCCCTGGATGCCGTTGGGGGCCAGCAGGGTGCAGGTGCCCCGCCAGCGATCCTCGGCCACGAGCCCGCGGATCACGTCGTAGGCCCGTTGGGCGAGGCCGGGGCCATCGCTGCCGCCGAAGGTGACGAGGAGTTTGTGCACGGCCAGGGGCTGCAGGGGTTCCCGCTTGGGTCGCTGCTCTAGGGCGGCCTTGTCCACCACCACGAAGGCGGCGCCACGCACCACGCGGCACTGGTCATGCATGGTTTCGAAGGGGCGCACCTTCTGGCCGTTCACCACCTTCACGGGGTGATCGTCCCACTTCACACCTTCGAGGTAGGGCTGGAAGAGCAGGTCTGCGGCCTCGTGGGCATCGCCGTCGTCCTCGTACACGGCGAGCTTCGCGGGGCGCAGGGCCTGGAGTTGGGCGGCGGTGGTGTCCCACTGGTCCACGAGGATCACGTCGGCCTTGAGCTTGCCGAGGCCGGCGTGGAGGTCGGGGCCGAGGAAGGTGGCCTCGCAGGCGAGGGGTTGATCGAGAAAGGGATGGGTGCCCTTGCCCACGCGCTCAGCGCGGGCATCGCCGCTGGCGGCGAGGAGGGCGGTTCCACCCAGGGCGCGCCAGGCTTCCTGGATGGCGAGGGCCCGGGCCACATGGCCCAATCCCAGACGCTGGTCCGCGTGAACGCGCAGAATCAAATGGAGGGACATGCGGGAAGTCTAATCAAAGGTGGTCCAGGTTGGGAGGGGCAACCCTACATCGGCCCCGAATCCCGGCCCATGAAGAAAAATTCAAGGGAAGGGATGACCTGCTTCGAACCCAGGCTTGGGATCCGCGATCACCGGGGCTTCGGCGAGGGGCCAGCCATCCTGGAAGTAGGCCTCCTTGTAGCGCACGTAGTTCGTCCAGATCTTGGCGACGAGGGCCTTTTGGGCCTCCTTGAGCTCCCCCTTCACGGTGGCGGGCCACCCGGAGACGAGGGTGTTGGGGGGCGCCACGAAGCCCTCCTTCACCAAGGAACCGGCGGCCACGAGGCAGCCCTCGCCGATGACGGCGCCATCCATGATGGTGGTGCTCATGCCGATCATGGCGCCGCGCTTGATCGTGCAGCCGTGGAGCATGACGTTGTGGGCGACGCTCACCTCATCCTCCAGGATGGTGGGGAACTTTCCGTTGGTGACGTGAATGCAGCAGGCATCCTGCACGTTGGCCCGGGCCCCGATGCGGATGAAGTTCACATCGCCCCGGATCACGCAGTTGAACCAGATCGAAGCGTCGTCCCCCAGCTGGACGTCGCCCATGACGAGGGCGCTCTCGGCCACGAAGACCCGGGAGCCGAGCTTGGGAACCATGCCTTGGAAGGGGCGGATCATGTGACTTCTCCTGCGGAAAGTGTAGGCGGTGCCAGGTAATCTGGTCGGATGGTCGACCAGCTGATTCCCTCCCGCCGCGCCTTCGATGGACAGGATCCCATCTTCAAGCTCAACGCCGAGGCCCAGGCCATGGCGTCCCAGGGGCAACCGGTGGTGAACGCCACCGTGGGCGCCCTGCTGGATGACGCCGGCAAGCTCGTGGTGCTGGAGCCGGTGATGGAGCTCTACAGCCAGCTCACGGGCCACGAGGTGGCGCCCTACGCGCCCATCGCGGGCGACGTGGTTTACCTCACCTCCCTCACCCACCGGCACTGGCCCGAACTGGGCGGCTATGGCGTGGGCTGCGCCACCCCAGGCGGCACCGGGGCCCTGGCCCTCTCCATCAAGAACCTCCTGGAGCCGGGCATGAGCCTGCTCACGGCGGCGCCCTTTTGGGGGCCCTACGCCACCCTGGCCCAGGAAAACGGCGTGAAGCTGCGCACCGTGCCCTACCCCGAGCCCGGCCAGCCGCTCGACGTCGCCACCTGGAAGGGCACGGCCCAGGTGCTCCTGGAGCAGCAGGGTCGCCTCCTCCTTTGGCTCAACGATCCCTGCCACAACCCCACGGGCCGCAGCCTGGCTCGGGAGGATCGCCGCGCCCTGCTGCAGGCCCTGCGCGAGCTGGCGCCCCTGGGGCCCATCACGCTGCTGCTGGACTTCGCCTACCTGGACTACGCCCGGGATAAGGCCGCCGTGGCGGAAGCCCTGGCCGATTACCGCGCCTTTGGGGAAGAAGGGGCCGTGCTCGTCGCCGCTAGCCTCAGCCTTTCCAAGGCCCTCACCCTTTACGGCGCCCGCGCCGGTGCCCTGGTCTTCCCCTGGTGCAAGGATGAGGCCCTGCAGGCGGCCCTCTCCATCAGCTGCCGCGGCACCTACTCCAACTGCGCCCGGGCCCCCATGTCCCTGCTCCTCCGCCTGGAAAAGGATCCCGCCGCCCAGGCTCGGCTCGCCGCTCAGCAGGCCCACTGGGCCGAAGTGCTTCGTCAGCGGGCCGAGGCCCTGGATGCGGCCCTCCGGGCCGAGGGCCTGGAAGGCGCGCCCTGGGAGGGCGGTTTCTTCGTCACCCTCCCGGTGGACGCGCCCTTTGCGGTCTGCGACCGCCTCAAGGCCCATGGCGTCTTCGTGGTGCCCATGCCGGAAGGGCTGCGGGTGGGCATCTGCGGCATGAAGGCGGCGGACGCGGGGCGCTTCGCCAAGGCGCTCAAGGCGAGCCTGTAGCGCCCGTTTTCCCCCTAGCCAATCGGCCCCTTTCTGGTACTCTGGTGAGCCGCGGGGATATAACTCAGCGGTAGAGTGCTTCCTTCACACGGAAGAAGTCCCAGGTTCGAATCCTGGTATCCCCACCAGCGAAAAGGCCCTGATCCCCATCGGGGCCTTTCCTTCGTCAGGAGTTCGACCATGGCCAATATCAACGCGACCCAGTGCCGGGCCGGGATGATCATCAACTACGAAAACGAGCTCTGCCGCGTCATCAGCGTGGAGCACCAGACCCCCGGCAACCTGCCGGCCCGGGTCGTCGTCAAGATGAAGCGCCTCAAGGACGGCATCAACCGCGAGAACCGCTTCGGGTCTTCCGACAAGATCGACAAGGCGAGCCTTGAGCAGCACATGCTCGAGTACCTCTACGAGGACGGCGACCACCTCGTCTTCATGAACAACGAGACCTACGAGCAGATGGAAGTCAGCAAGGAAGTGCTGGGCGACGATCTCGTCTTCCTCACCCCCAACATGCAGGTGGAGCTAGAGTTCTACGGCGAGGAGCCCCTCTCCGCCACCCTGCCCGTGTCCGTGGTCCTGGAAATCGTGGAGACGGACCCCGTCATGAAGAACGCCAACGCCACGGGTTCCTACAAGCCCGCCAAGCTGGAGAACGGCGTCATCGTGCAGGTGCCCCCCTACATGGAAAGCGGCGAGAAGGTGCGCGTGAAGGTGGAAGATCGCACCTACATGGAGCGCGTGAAGTAACTTCCGCCCTGCATTTAAGGATCGGCCCCGCCCCGGCGGGGCCATTTTCTTACCCCTGGAAAAAGAATGGGGGCATGGCTTTCCGGACCATTTCGGTGAGAATGGGAAATCCGCCCCGGAGCCCGGGGTGACGAGGTTTACAGATGGCCCAGGCGATTCAGCATTTGCGCAGCATCACGTTCCTGGCGGGCATCCCGCCGGCGGCCGCGGAGGAGCTGGCGAACCTCTCCCAAATCCGCCGCTATGAGGATGGCCAGCGCGTCTACGGCGTGGGCGACAAGGTGCCCGGCGTGTTCGTGGTGGTGCGGGGCAGCCTCAAGATCTTCCGCACGGATGGCCGCGGCCACGTGCAGGTGCTCGACTTCCTGAAGCCCGGCCAGTGTGTGGGTGAAGTGCCCGTTTTCGACGGCAGCCCCATCGCCTCCAGCGCCGAGGCCCACGGGGAGACCGAGCTCTGGCTCGTGCCCGCCGATGCCCTCCGCCGCGTGGCCCACCGCACCCCCGAGGTGGCCGAGGCCATGATCCAGCACTTCGCCGGCAAGATCCGCCACCTCGTGAGCCTCGTGGACGCCCTCAGCCTTCACAGCGTGCCCGAGCGCGTGGCCCAATTGCTGCTCGAAGAACAGGTGAAGAACCCCAGCCGCACCCTCGTGGAGTTCGCCGAAACCCAGGAAGACCTGGCCCAGTGCATCGGCGCCAGCCGCGAAGCCTTCTCCCGCGCCCTGCGCCTGCTGACGGACCTCGGCCTCATCCAGAGCACCTTCCCCGTGGTGCGCATCCTGGATGTGCCCAAGCTGCAGCGCTACGCCAAGGGCTGAGCCCCACTTCCATCCCCGATGCCCGCGCATCGAAGGCAAGCAGGCCTCTTCCCATGGAGGCCTGCTTTTCGTATAGGTGGAAGCATGGGATCCAACGTGGCGCATCGATCGGGGCTGAAAGGCCTGCTTTGGAAGGGCATGCTCACCGCGGTGGCGCTCGTTTTCACAGGCGTTTTGCCCGCCTTCGCCCAGGCCCCATCACAGCCGCCTGCGGTGACGGGGGCCCGCGCCAGTGTGCTGCGGGTGGTCGTCCGCCTATCGAATTCGGCCTTCAACCTCATCGAGGGCAGCGGGGTGGTGATCGCCCAGGGGCTGGTCGCGACCAACGCCCACGTGGTCATGGATGATGGGGCGATCCAGGTGGACCAGAACGGGCAGGCGTGGGCGGCGCGGGTGAGAACGCTGGATGCGACCCGGGACATCGCCCTCTTGGACGTCCCGGGCCTTCCCCTGGTTCCCTCGGCCCTGGCGGACGTTCTTCCGGCCGAGGGCGAGACGGTTTTCAGTTGGAGCTACCCCGGCGGCAAAGGACCCAACCTCACTTCCGGAGCTCTTGCAGGCACATGGGCCTTTAGCGGCGGTTTGATGCTCCAAGCCGAACTGGACGCGGCCCGGGGCAGCAGTGGCGGCGGATTGTTCGATGGCCAGGGGCGGCTCTTGGGGCTCACGACCTTCGTCCTGGACAGCAGCCCGCACAGCGTCTTCGCCGTGCCTGCGGCATGGCTCCGGGAGTTGGCGGCAGCTCCCGCCGCTCCCCGGCAGCAGGGGGGCTCCCGGGCGTTTTTGCTGCAGGGCTTTTTGGAACGGATGAGTCAGGACGCGGACAACCAGGGGCGCTGGCAGCGCTTCACGGAGGCTTGGGTTCGGAACGCGCCGCAGGATCCCGAAGCTTGGTCAGCCCGGGCCCAGGCCCTTCAAGGGGCCTTGGAGGCTGGACGGGTGACCGGGGTGGCTCCGGCCGAAAGTCAGGCAGGGGTGGAGCGGGATCTGCGCGAGGCCCTGGGGAAGGCCCTGGCTTTGGATGCTACTCGGGCCATCGACTGGCACAACCTCGGCGCGAGCCTCGATGCGGAAAACCGGTTTGCGGAGGCCGGAGCCGCCTTTCGCGAGGCCCTGCGCCTACGGCCGGGCTACGCCTCGGCCTGGCTGGGCTTGGGAGTCACCCGCTTCAATGCCCGGGATTTCAAGGGGGCCCGGGAGGCGTTGTTGCAGGCCACCGCCTTGGCTCCGGATCATGCGGTGGCCTGGTCCAACCTGGCCTTCGCCGAGCGGCAGTTGAAGCTGTGGCCGGAAGCGGTGATGCATTTCCGGATTGCCCTGGGGCTCTCGCCCTTCCGGGCCGCCTGGTGGCAAGCCTTTGGGGAGTGCGCCCTGCGGAGTCGCGACACCGCGACCCTGGCCCTCGCCCTGGATCGCCTGCAGGGGCTCGATCCGAAGGCGGCGAGGGAATTGGCGGCGCTGGCCAAGGGCCACCCATGAACCAGGTCAGCCCTACTTGATCAATCCGATCTCCCGCAGCCGCTGCATGAGGAAGTCATGGGCGGTGATGGGCTCGAACATCTTCTGCTCGCCGGGGCCCAGCAAGGAGGCGGGGCAGTCGAGCATCACCTCGGGGCGGGGGTGGCAGAAGAAGGGCATGGAGTAGCGCACGCTGTCGGGGCTGCTGGGGTTCACCACGCGGTGGGTGGTGGAGGGGATCTTGAGGTTCACGTGGCGGCTCAGCATGTCGCCGGCATCGGCCACGATCTCGCCTTCGAGGCCGTCCACGGCGTGCCAGGTCCCATCGCGGTCCAGCAGCTGGAGGCCGCTCTCGGTGGCGGCAGGCAGGAGGGTGATGAGGTTGATGTCCTCGTGGGCCGCGGACCGCACGCCGCCTTCGATGAAGCGATCCTTCAGGGCCGGATAGTGGATGAGGCGGAGGATGCTGTTGCCGCTCACGATCATGTCCGCCAGGTGCCGCTGGGGCAGGCCCAGGTAGAGGGCCAGCGCTTCCAGCAGGGTGCCGGCGCAGAGCTCCAAGTCCTGATAGAGGCCTAGGATGCTGCCCTTGAACGTGGGTACCTCCGAAGGCCACAGGTTGGGAAAGAGGCCCCCCTCGAACTTGCCGCCGGGCGGATTGTCCTGGCCCACGTGCCAGAACTCCTTGAGGTCCCCCACGGGGTTGTCCTTGGCGTGCTCCTCACCGAAGGCCGTGAAGCCCCGCGCGCCGCCGCTGCCGGGTACCAGGTACTGGCGCTTGGTGGCCTCGGGCAGATCGAAGAAGGCCTTCACGTCGGCGTAGGCGGCCTTCACGCGATCCGGCGTGACCTTGTGGCCGGAGACCTTCACGAAGCCCGTATCGCGGAAGCTGTCGCCGAGGACGCGCACGAATTCCGCGCGGTCCCGCTCGGAGCCCTCACTGAATTGGGCCAGGTGGACGGTTTCGACGTGGAAGGGCATGGGAACCTCGGGGATTCAATTTAACGGGCCGGTGTCAAGGGAGCTAGGGCCCCGCGCGGGAGCCTCTGGACCGCCCCTAAAACAACAGGTCCCCGGAGCGGGGACCTGTTGAACCTGGGGTGAAGGGATGCGAGGTTTCAGAAGTACCAGGCGAAGCCAACTCCGAAGTGGCTGCCGTCGACGGAGGGGCCGGTGACGGGGCCCACGTTGTCCACGGAGGAGGGCGTGTACTTCTCGTTCACATAGCGCAGGCTCAATCCCCCGCGGCTGCCGAAGGAAGTGAGGGAGCCCGTGAGGTATTCGAATTGGAAGATGGTGCCGGTGGAGGAATTGAAGTGGACCGTTTCCGAGGCCGCAACTCCGCTTCCACTGACGCGCGCATCGGAGGTCTTGCGGAAGCCGAGCCCCAGGCGGACGTGTTCGCTGGGATGCCAGAAGCCCAGGCCTTCAACGGCGTTCCGCTTGAAATCCATGCTCCCGTTCTTGGCTTCCTTCGTGGAATCGGTGTGGATGCCATAGCTCGCCTGCAGGGAGAAACGGGGGAGCACCTGGAAGTCGAGGCCACCCTTGAACAGGGTCTCTCCGCCGGCCTTGATGGAGCTGCTGGAGCCATCGGTGTAGGTGGCGGAGGCGAGCGTATCGCCGCCGGTGGTGAAGGCGAGGCTCAGGAAGGGACGCACGACTCGGGGAGTCTGCTGGGCTTGGGCGGCCATGGGGCCGAGCACGAGGAAGGTGCCAAGTAGGGTCGTGATGCGCATGCCGAAATACTCCGAGACATTCCGAGATGGGAATTGAGGTTGGGGTGAACCTCGAGTCTAACCTGTACTTAACATGATTGGAATCACGGAGCCAACCTCGCAACTGGATTCACTCCAGTCCCAATCGCTCCTTGAGCTTCGGGGTGGCCCCCCGGCTTGCTTCGACTTCGGCGCCGCCGGCCAGGCGCACCATGACCCGGGCGCCGTTGCCGCTGGACCAGACGCCGATCACGGCCTCGGGGCGGATGAGCAGGTGGCGGTGGATTCGGAGGAGACCCGCATCGGGGAAGGCGGCTTCCACTTCGCCGAGGCTCTTCCATTTGGTGCGGAATTTTTCTCCGGCGAAGGCCCACACCACCTGCTCCTCCACCTCGAAGTGGGTGGTCTTGGCGAGGTCCAACAGCAGCACGCCGCCGCCGGCGGTAACGGGATAGCGGGGCTTCTTGCCCTGGGTGGGATCAGGGGCCGCACCGGGGACGGCCAGGGCCTTGCGGACCCGGTTGAGGGCCTTGGCGAGGCGCGGGATGGTGACGGGTTTCAGGAGGAAGTCCACGGCCTCCAGGTCGAAGGCCTCCACGGCGTGCTCGGCGTGGGCCGTGACGAAAACCACGGGATAGCGCTCGGGAATCGAGGCCCGCAGGTTCAGGCCATCCAGCCCGGGCATCTGGATGTCCAGGAAGAGGGCATCCACCTCGGGCTCCGTGCGCAGCCACTCCTCCATGTCGAGTCCGTTGCCGAAGGTGGCGGCGACCTCGCACCCGCAATCCTCCAACAGTCGGGCTAGTCGCTTGAGGTTCAGCGGCTCATCTTCGGCGAGGGCGATGCGCAGAGGTCTCATGGCGCACCTCCTGTGCGCCACCGCTCCGCGGCCGAGCTTCGCTCGGTGGCCCTCCGCTCCTGCTGCGGCCTCATGGCGTACCGCCTGGGCGCCACGGCTCCGCGGCCGAGCTTGGCTCGGTGGCCCTCCGCTCCTGCTGCGGCCTCATGTCCCCTCCGGCAGGGGCAGCCAGAGTTCGGCCACGGTGCGATCGGCCTGGCGGGCGATGCGGAAGCGGCCCCGGGGGTGGAGCATGGCCAGCCGCTCCTCCAGGTTGCGGTGGCCCATGCCGTGGCCCTGGGCCTTCGAATCGATGGGGCCGGTGTTCGACACGCTCACGTGGAGCTGGCCCGCTTGGCGGGTGGCCGCGATGCGGAGGTCCCCACCTTGGGGATTCTGGGCGATGCCGTGTTTGATGGCGTTCTCGACGAGGGGCATGAGGAGGAGGGGCGGGTAGCGGAGGCCATCCACCCAATCGGGCCATTCCCAGGCCACCGTGAGCTGCGCGCCGAGGCGGATCTTCTCGAGGGTGAGGTAGCTGCGGATGAGTTCGCGTTCATCCCGCAGGGGCAGCAGGGGCTGGTTCGACTGATGGAGGAGTAGGCGGAGCATCCGCGTGAGTTCCAGCAGGGCCTCTTCGGCCGCGTCAGGGTCCTCATGCACGAGCTCCGTGAGCCCGCTCAGGGCGTTGAAGAGCACATGGGGATGCATCTGGGCCTGGAGGGAGGTGGCCCGGGCGGCCTCGGCGAGGCGCTGGAACTTCCGTTCGGAGGATTCACTGCGCTCGCGGTCCGCGAGGAACCAGCCGAGCAGCAGGACGAGGGGCAGGTTCGTGAGGCCCACGGCCAGGGGGCCGGGTCCTTGGCCCTGTCCCTGGCCTTGAGCTCGAGGCCCCTGGGGCCGGGCTCGCATGGGGCGAGGACGATCCCATTCGGGGCGGGGGGGCCGGTCCCACTCCCGGGGGCCCGGGGGGCCAGGCGGTGGGGGCGCTTCGTCTTGGGGCGGCGCTGGTGCCGAGAGCAGGCCCGATCGTGGGCCCACGGGTACGCCGAGGCCCGCGAGTAGGGCGAGGCTCAGGAGGATCCAGACGGCGTTCCAGGGAATGGCCTGGAGGAGGCCGCGGAGGAAGGGGGCCATGGGGGCCTCATCGCCGGTCCACTGCCAGGGCAGGGGGCCCAGCAGCAGGGTGCCGATGAGCAGCGCCAGGGGGATCACCGTCTCGCCGAGGCCGAAGCCCTGGAAGGGCACGCCCATGACGGCCCGCATGCCCAGCCACGCGGCCCCGAAGAGCAGGGCGGCGACCCAGGTGGATCGCCGCTGCAATCGATGGAGCACGGCATTCACAAGGTCCGGGCTGCGCATTCGGCTCCTGGAGGGGGGTGGCCTACGTTAGCAGGTCAGCGTCGGGGCTCGGGGCGCCCTTCGGGACCGCCTTCAGGGCGGGGGCCGCGAGGCCCTTCAGGCGGGAGGGTGGGCTTCAGTCGAGCGGCTGCCTGGCGTTGCTCCGGCCGCAGCACCTTGGCGGCCTCCAGCAGCACGGCGTGAGCTGCCAGGACCTGGGCGCGGTGGGCTGCGGCCTCCTGGGTCAGGAGGGCCTCCAGATCGACATTGGTGCGGGTGGGATCTCCCAGGGCTTCGCGCAGGGCCTTGCGGGCCTCGTCCCAGGCCTGATGGCTCGCGTGGAGCGCGTCCCGGTGGCTGGCCAGAAGGGCCTCGATGGCCCGGCGCTGGTCGGGATCGAGCCCGAGCCGGGGATCCAGCAGGGGGAAGGGCGGGGGCGGAGGGGGAGCCTGCAGGGACGCAGGGCCTTGGAGGAGGGCGAGAAGGAGGGGCATGGGGGCTCCTGAGAGAGGGAGGACTACTTCTTGAACGGATTGCTGAAGCGGGCATCCGTCGCGAGGACCGGATCCTGGAGGGTCTTCATGAAGTCGACGAGGGCGGCCCGATCCGCGGCGCTGAGGTTTAGGCGCTGGGGCAAGCCATTGGGCCCCCGGAGGCGGGGATCCAGAGCGGGGCCATCCTGGATGCCGTGGTCGTAGTGATCCACCACGGCCTCTAGCGTGGCGAGGGATCCGTTGTGCATGTAGGGGCCGGTGGCGGACACACCCTTCAACGAGGGGGATTTGTAGATGTCGGGATCCCCAGCGGTGACGCCGTTGCTCAGGGAGTTGGGGGCGAGGGCGAAGCTGGGGGCGGTGTGGCAGGCGATGCAGCCTGCGCCACCATCGACCTTGGCCGTGAAGAAAAGCTGCTGGCCGCGGTTCTCGGAGGCGGTGAAATTCGGTTTGGGGGCACCGGCGCCCTTTCCGGGCAGCGCGGGGTTGTAAGTGAGTGCGGCCCCGTCATCCCAGCGGCTGTGAGTGGAGACCATGCTGCGCACGTACTGGGCCATCGCCTTCTGCATGCGGTCTTCGGTGATGGTGGCGTCGCCATAGACGGCTTTGAACAGCTCGGGATAGTAGGGCAGGGCCTGCATTTTGGTGAGCAGGGCGGGGATGCCGCCATGGGCCGCATCGAAGCCCATCTCCACGGAGCTTTGGATGGGTTGGGTGGTCTGGAACTCCAGGCTGGGGGCGCGCTTGTCCCAGAACATGGTGCCGGGGGCGTAGAAGCGGGCATTGTGCAGGCGCATGGCGTGGGCGGCGGTCACCAGGCCCGGGGCGAACCCCGCGCTGAAGGTGGCGCTGTCGCCCATGCCCAGGGACTGCTGGTGGCAGCTGGCGCAGGAGATGGTGTCGCTCACGCTGAGGCGGCGGTCGTGGAAGAGCACCCGGCCCAGGGTTGCGCCCTTGTCCGTGACGACATTGGTGGGCAACTGATTGTCGGTGACCAACACCTGGGCGTCGTAGTGCACCGGGAAGGTGGGCTGCGCGTAATTGGAGAAGGTGGCCAGGTCGAGGGTGAGGTACTCAGCCACCCCGGGCGGGGTGGCGGTGGAGGTCACCGGAGTTGATCCCGTGGTTGTGGTGGGCCCCGTGCCCGCGCAGCCCAGGGCGAGGAACAGTCCGAGGGCGGTCAGCCCCGTGGCTTGGATGGTCTTTCCCGTCGACGAGCCCATGGGTGCCTCCTGAGGGGGGCCGTGGGGCCCGCGCACAGACCTAGGATCGGAAGGGCTCGGCGAAGGGTGGGGCCCCCGTTCCCGATGGCGGGGGGCTGTGGCTGAACTGCAGGTGGGTGGGGCTCGATGGCGGGAGGGGGGGTGGGGGTTGCTCACCCTTCGAGCGCTGGGTGTTCGATGGTGGAGTCGTAATGAATCAGACCGCGGTGGGCGCGAGGCAAAGTGGTGAACAGACGGAGGCACGCGCCGGCCTGTGGCCGGCATAAGGAGCCGTAACGAAAGGGCCCACCGAGGTGGGCCCTTTCGCAACGGCTCCTAAAAAAACAGCGGGGGGATCGCTCCCCCCGCTGCCATTGCCCACCCCTTCCACAGAGCGCAGCAATGAGCTTGGTCAGGCCCCTACGGCCTTCAACCCGATCTTTTCCCGAATTTGAATTTCGATTTCCTCGGCCAGCTCGGGGTTGTCCCCCAGGAGCTTCTTTACGTTCTCAGCGCCCTGCCCCAGGCGGCTGTCCTTGTAGGAGTACCAGGAGCCGCTCTTCTGGATGATCTCCAGCTGGGTGCCCAGCTCGATGATCTCACCCAGGCGGCTGATGCCTTCGCCGTACATGATGTCGAAGGTCGCGATCTTGAGGGGCGGGGCCACCTTGTTCTTGACGACCTTGACCTTGGTCTTCTTGCCGATGACGGAGGAATCTTCGTCTTTGGCGGCAACCAGGGGGTCGTTGGTGTTGCCCTTGATGCTCTGGATGGAGCGCACGTCTAGGCGCACGGAGGCGTAGAACTTGAGGGCGTTGCCACCGGTGGTGGTTTCGGGGTTGCCGAACATGACGCCGATCTTCATGCGGATCTGGTTGATGAAGATGAGGCAGGTGTTCGTCTTGCTGATGGTGCTGGTCATCTTGCGCAGGGCCTGACTCATGAGCCGGGCCTGGAGGCCCACGTGGCTGTCGCCCATCTCGCCGTCGATTTCCGCCTTGGGCACGAGGGCCGCCACGGAGTCGATGACGATGATGTCTAGGGCGCCGGAACGCACGAGCTGGTCGGCGATTTCCAGGGCCTGCTCGCCGCTGTCGGGCTGGCTGATGAAGAGGTTATCGATGTCCACGCCCAGCTTGCGGGCGTACTCGGGATCCAGGGCGTGCTCGGCGTCGATGTAGGCGGCGAGACCGCCCTTCTTCTGGGCCTGGGCCACGGCATGGAGGGCCAGGGTGGTCTTACCGGAGGATTCGGGGCCGTAGATCTCGACGACGCGACCCTTGGGGAGGCCGCCCACGCCCAGGGCGCTGTCCAGGGAGATGGAGCCCGTGGAGATGACCTCGATGCCCTCGGCACCGTTCATCCGATCGCCGAGCTTCATGATGGAGCCCTTGCCGAAGGACCGCTCGATATCGGCGAGGGTCCGGCTCAGGACTTTAAGGCGTTCATCTTGTTCGAGGGCGCTTGGGGCGGCGGGGGGCACGGTTTCCTCCGGGAAGGGGTCTCCCGAGTATGAGGGCAAAGGCGAAAAAAACAAGAAAATCTTTCCGCCCCCGGGGAGAGCCATTCTAGGCCTGCCGGAGGACGGGTGGCGCCCAAAATTTTCGGTCAGGGCGGTGTCCATAAATGGATAAAAAATAATTAAGTTTATTTAATTCAATAAATTGAAGAACGAACCCAAGCAAAGGTTCCGGCGATCAGGGCCGATGAGATGGGTGTCCCCCGAGGCTGACCCTGCCCATGCACCCCCTTTTGGAGCGCCACATCGAAGCCCTGCGGGCAGCGGGCACCCTTCCCGCGGGTCCGGCCTGGGAGGCCTTCATCGACTCGGTGGAGGAGCTCGCCCAGCGCACGGATCCGTCCGTGGGCCTCGATGCGGGGAAGCTCCGATCCCTGGTGGACCATCTCCGCTCGGTGATCTTCCAGATCGATCGAGAGGGCAACTGGTCCTACCTCAACAAGGCCTGGACGGAGGCCATGGGCTACTCCCTGGAGGAGAGCCTGGGGACGCCGTACCTGGAGTACCTGCACCCCAACGACACCACCTCGTACCTGAACCTCCTGACCTACGCCATGGAAACGGGGCAGCGGGAGGTGCAGGGGGAGCTGCGGATGTTGGCCAAGGACGGCAGCCTTCGCTGGATGGAGCTCTTCCAGCGGGTGACCCAGGATGAGCACGGCACCATTGTGGGGGTGTCGGGCACTCTGCACGATGTCACCGAACGCAAGCAGGCGGAGTGGGTGCTGCGCACGGCCACCACCCGGTTGCGCACCCTCATCGAGCACATGCGGGCGGGCATCCTGGTGGAGACCCAGGAGGGCCGCATTGCCTTGATCAATGAGGAGTTCTGCCAGATCTTCCAGGTGCCCGTGCCCGCCCACCTCCTGGTGGATACGGAGTCGCGGGAGCTCTTCGAGGAATGCCGTCCCCTCATCCCCAAGGCGGAGGCCGTTCAGCGCCGCCACGAGGAGATCCGGGCCGCCAAGGGCACCCTGCACGGGGTGGAGCAGCCTCTGACGGACGGCCGCGTGCTCAGCATGGACGCCATCCCCATCATGGTGGGCGAGGATTACCTTGGCCACCTGTGGATGTTCCACGACATCACTGAGCGCAAGGCCTGGGAGGCCAAGCTGGAGATGGCCAACGCCGAACTGGCCGTGGCCCGGGATCGGGCCGTAGCGGGCTCGAACCTCAAGAGCGAATTCCTGGCCAACATGAGCCACGAGATCCGCACGCCCATGAACGGCATCATCGGCATGACGAACCTCCTGCTGGACACTTCCCTCAACTCCGAACAGATGCAGTACGCGGAGACGGTGCGGAGCTGCGGGGATGCCCTCCTCCTCCTTATTAATGACATCCTGGATTTCTCGAAGATCGAGGCGGGCAAGCTCATGCTCGAGGCCCTCGACTACAACGTGGGCAGCGTGCTGGAAGATACCCTCGCGGTGGTGGGGGTGAAGGCCTTCCACAAGGGCGTGGAGCTGGGCTCCCTCATCGCCCCGGGCACCCCCCTGGAGGTGGTGGGCGATCCCGTCCGCCTTCGGCAGATCCTGACCAACCTGGTGGACAACGCCATCAAGTTCACGGAGAAGGGTGGCGTGCAGGTGCGCCTCTCCACCCAGGAGCTGGGTGCCGAAGACGTGTTGCTCCGCTTCGAGGTGCAGGATTCCGGCGTCGGCATGCGCCCCGATGTCAGCGCCAAGCTGTTCAGCTCCTTCTTCCAGGGGGATGCCTCCACCACCCGGAAATACGGTGGCACAGGTTTGGGCCTCGCCATCTGCCGTCGCCTCGCCGAGATGCAGGGCGGGGCCATCGGCGTGGACAGCGCCGTGGGCCAGGGCAGCACCTTCTGGTTCACGCTCCGCCTCAAGCGGCGGCCCGTGGCCGAGGTGAGCCTCTCGCCCCGCTCGGTGGTCCTGGCGGGGGTGGGGCCCCTCACCTCAGACCTTCTCCGCCGGCAGCTGGAAGGGTGGGGCTGCCAGGTGAAGATCCAGGACGCGGCCGATGGCGCCCTGCCCGGCGCGGATCTGGTGCTCTACGGCAACCGCGCCTTCGAGGCCCAGCGGGTGGCGGGGCCCCGCTGGATCCTCCTCCATCCCCTCTACGACAATGTCCTGAGGGATGGGGCACGGGCCGCGGGAATCTCCGAGTCCATCAGCGTCCCCGTGCGGGCCAGCCAGCTCGCCCGGCTATTGGAAGGCCCCCTGGGGGCGGACACGCCCATGGCTGCGGCCAAGGGGCCTGTGGAAAAACGCGAGTTCAAGGTGCTTCTGGCCGAAGACAATCTCGTGAACCAGAAGGTGGCCCTCAAAATCCTCGAAAAGTTCGGCCTCCACGCCGAGGTGGCGGCCACGGGCCAGGAAGCCTTGGATCGCCTGGATCGTACTGCCTACGATCTGATCTTCATGGACTGCCAGATGCCCGAGATGGATGGCTTCGAAGCCACGCGCCTCATCCGGAGCCGGGAGGTGGGCCACGTGCCCATCATCGCCATGACGGCCAACGCCATGGTGGGGGATCGGGAGCGCTGCCTGGAAGTGGGCATGGACGATTACATCTCCAAGCCCGTGCGGGTGGAGGCGGTGCAGGGAGCCCTGGAGCGCTGGCTGCCCAGCGCCGTAGGTGAGCGGCCATGAGCTCCACGAACCTGGAAGACGCCCAAGCCATCCGCATGGTGCTACAGCGCCTCGTAATGGCGGGAGGCAAGGTGGGCATGGCCTACCAGAGCCAGCGGGCGGAGTTCCCCGTGCATGTGGAGGATGGCGTTCGGCTCTCCCTCAAGATGAGCGCCGAAGACGTGCAGAAATGGGCCCTCAAGGCGGGCGACAGCGTGAGCCTGCGGCTGGAGGACCGCGGCCTGAAATACGAATCCGTCACCGCCTTCCAGGCGGGCCTTAACATGGATGGCGTGGAGGTGGTGAACCTGGCCATTCCCCGCGTGCTGCGCCGGGCCGATGCCCACCGCATGGCCGCCTTCATTCCGGAACCCTCCACCCGGGCGGCCTTCACCAACGGCCGCGGCGGGCTCTTCGATGGCTCCGTGAAGAGCTTCGGGCTCGAAGGCCTCGAGTTGGCCCTGAGGGATCCCAAGCAGAACATCCAGGAAGCCTTCCGCATGGGCGAGCAGAGCCTCGTGGATGTGCGCCTCACGGAAACCCTGCAACTGAAGGCCAAGACCACCGTCGCCTATTTCGGCGAGGACTACGTCGGCCTGAAACTGAACAAGGACAACGATCCCCGCCTCCTCAACCAGTACCAGGCCTGGCTCCAGGAACAGGAGCGCATGCAGGCCCAGAAGGACAGCGCGGACTTCAATCCCGCCGGCGTGGTGGCGCCCCTGGTGCGGGCCAACCAAGCGGCGGTGTTGCCGAAGCTCCGCGTCATCGTGGACAAGGAGCCCATGCTCATCCTGCTATCGGAGAAGGCGGAGTTCGCCCAGCGCATGGGGGAGGCCCTGGGCCGCAAGTATGGGCTCGCCCACCTGGACTATGTGAAGGGCCCCCTCAAGGCCCAGCTCGGGGAGCTGGCCTCCGAAGACAAGCCCTGGGGAGGCGCCTGCCTCCTGTTGCTGCACAACCAGCTCCGCCTCACGAGCCCCCTGGAGCTCTGCCGCCAGGTGCTGGAGAAGGAGAAGTGCCCGCTGCCCGTGCTGCTTCTGGGCACCGAAGAAGACGCCGACAAGAAGCGCCATCGCGCCCTGGAAGCCGGCGCCGTGGACTTCCTCGTGGTGGAGCCCTTCAAGGTGCTGCAGGTGCTGCGCAAGGTCGATGAGATGGTGGCGCTCACGCAGTAGGCCGAAGTTCAGCGCAGCTTCACATTCCGCCCGCGCCAGTGGTTGATGCCGCGGAGGCGATCCCAAAAGGCCCAGGCCTGGCCCAGGGCCAAAGGCGGGCCGAGCAGGGGCCAGAAGGCCCAGATGAGGTCCATGGGGCGGCGGGTCATGCGCTGGGCCACGTGGCCCAGGAGGGCGGGCACGAGGAGCCAGAGGAGGAGGGCGAGGATGGGCCGTCCCACGAGGGGCAGCCAGAGCGGCGCGAGGAAGAGCAGGAGGGTGCTCGCGATGCCGAGCGGCGCGATGGGCCACAGGGGCAGGGCCATGGCGTTCTTGCGCATGGCGCGGATCACCGACCACAGGCCGTGGTACATCCGGAGGTGGAGCCAGGGCCCGCCCCTCGCCACGCGATTGAGGAAGCCCGCGGCCTTGGCGCGGCGGGCCAGCATCATGTCGTCGATGGCCTCCAAGGGGGCGGCGGCATGGCCGCCAATGGTGTCGTAGGCGCTGCGCCGGATGAGGGTGAAGGCCCCCACGCCGCAGAAGGCCAGGGCCTTGGGATCCGGCACCTTGTGCGGCGGCACCAGCATCAGGAAACCGGAGGAGGCTAGGGGCAGGGCCAGGCGTTCGCCCGGCGACGCGGTGTCGATGGCCGGCAGGAGGGCCAGCACGTCGGTGGGTTGGGACGACGCGAAGGCGAGGGCCCGGCGCAGGAGATCGGCCCCGGCCTGCACGTCCGCATCGGCGAGCAACAGCCACGTGGCTTCCCGGGCCCACGGGTGGGCCTGGGCGAGGTGCATGGCGTGATTCTTCCCGAGCCAGCCCGGGGGTAGGTGCTCATTGCGGAGCACCGCCAGGCGATCGGGATGGGCGGCTTCCAGGGCCCGCAACACGTCCGTGGTGCCATCGGTGCTGCCGTCATCCACCACGACGACCCGCAGGGGGCCGTGATCTTGTGCCACCCAAGAGCTCACGGCGGCGCGGATCTCGCGCACCTCATCCCGGGCAGGGATCAGAAGGCAGACGCTGGCCTCGGAAGGGGGTGCCTCGTCCGGAAGCTCCGGGAGGTTCGCGTCGTGCCACAGGGTCAGGCCGAGGCCCGTGAAGATGGGCAGGGCCGTGCCCCAGGTAAGCCAATCCAATGCGTGCATGCCCCCAGGATGCCCGCATTGGGCCGACCTGCCTCAGTCCCATTCCTGGGCGACGAGGTAGGCCACCGTCGTCGCCACGAGGGCGGGCACCACCAGGGAGGCCTGGGCCGTGGTCTCCGCGAGAAAAACCACGGGCACGAGCAGCGTGCCGTGGAAGGCGCCCGTGAGGGCCGTGGCGCCGAGCACTGTCATGAGGCCACCGTAGCCCGGCAGCAGCCAGGCGTCGAAGGCAGCGCCGAGTCCCGCGCCCATGGCCGCGCAGGGCAGCCAGGTGCCGCCCACGCCCCCGCAGGCGAGGGTGAGGGCCGTGGCCACGAGCTTGAGGGCGAGGAAGAGCAGGGCGAGCTTCAGATCCGGAGGCATGGCCAACAGGTGATTGATCAGCTCCACGCCGCCGCCGAGGGTGATGGGCAGATCCTGGAACTGCAAATGGCCGGGCATGAGCAGCGCGCACAACCCCAGGGCGCCGATGACGCCGCGCCACTGGAGGGGGACGGGCGCCAGCGCCCGGCGCAGCCAGGCCTGGAGGGCGCTGAAGAGGCTGGAGGTGAGGCCACAGGCGAGTCCCAAGGGCAGGGCGTAGAGGATCTCGGTCCAGCGCAGGCCGTAGGGGCGCGCCATCTGAATGAGGGAGCCGTGGCCCATGAGCGCCGCGAAGGCGAGGTAGCCACCGGCTGCGGCCACCAGGGGGGCGATGAGGTGCTCCGTGCGCAGGTTGCCGTCGTGTTCAGCGGCGAAGAGGGCGCCGGACAGGGGCGCGCGGAACACCGCGGCCAGGGCGCCGGCGGCACCGCTGGTCACCATGGTGCGGGCGGAGGTGAGGAAGCGGCGGATGGGCCGGAACCGTACCGACAGCGCCGCTGCGCCCCGGTGCAATTGCAACCCGAGGGCGGCCCCCATCCACTTGCCGGGACCTTCCAGGCCACTGGAGCCCCCCAGGCCCACGGTGGCCGCACAGGCGGCGGCCTTGATGAGGGAGGCGCGGAAGGGGAAGGCCACGTAGGGATCTGCGTGGCTCATGTGGATGTCTTCCGCCAGGCTCACCTCGCCGACGCCACTGCGGGCCAGCAGGTTGGTGGCGATGAAGAGGCCCACCAAGGGCAGCAGCAGAATCAGGTGGCTGGGACCCAGGTGGTGCACCAGGAACTCGGAGAGGTGCTGGGCGCCGCGGATCGTCCACGCCAGGATCCAACCCGCGAGGGCGCCGAGGGGGAGCACGAGCAGCAGCAGGCGCCGGGTGTGGGAGAGGAGGCGCAGGTTGCGGCTCCGGGTGAGTAATAGACGCTTCATCGCCTGGGCCACGGGATTCCCTTCCAACCGTCAGTGTGGCAGATTAATTGGCATGCCAATCAATCGGACTCCCGACTCCGAACCGCCGGATCTCGTCGAATCCACCATGAATCACCTGCGGCGGATCGTCCGCGCGCTGGAGGTGTATTCCAAGCACGTGGAGGCGGAGTTCGGATTGACGGGCCCGCAGCTGTGGGCCCTGTGGGAATTGGGACAAGGGGGTCCCATGGCGGTCAAGGATCTGGCCGCGCGCATGCACTTGCATCCGAGCACTGTGGTGGGCGTGGTGGATCGCCTCTCCGCCAAGGATCTTGTGGTCCGAAAAGAAGACGCCACCGATCGGCGCCGCGTGAGCCTGCGCTTGACGCCGAAGGGCAAGGCCACGCTTCGAAAAGCACCCCATCCGGCGCAGGGTCGGCTGCTGCACGGCCTTCGGGGCATGTCTTCGAAGCAGTTGAGTTCGATGAACAAGGCCCTTGGCGCGGTGGTGCAATTGATGGAAGCGGAAGATTTGGAAGCGACGTTTTTCTTCTCCGCGGAGTGAGGTCGCCAAGCCGGTGATCTCGGCCATCCAGCCTGAGTGAGGCACCGCTCAAGGGGGAGAATCGGTGCCTCTGAGGGGGCAGGGTTGTCCGGGGCCCTGAGGGGCGGACCCTGAGGTCAGACTTCACGCGGGGGATCTGATGGCGACGAGCATCCTTCCTCACATCGGGGCCACAGCACTCGAAAACTTCGGCACGCTGGTGCGGGTCCGCCACCTGCGGAGCGAGGATCTTCCCCGCATTCCCGGCCTCATGCGGCGAGTCTACGCGCCGCCCCAATATGGCCCCGAAGCGGTGTGGTCGGAGCACAGCCTCGCCCGCCACTTGGAGATCTACCCCCAGGGGCAGTTTGTGGCCGTGACTTCGGAGGGACGCCTCGCAGGCACCGCCACGGGCATGCGGGTTTCCCTGTCCCGCGCCCTCGCGCCCCACACGTGGCAGGAGATCACCGCCCGGGGCACCTTGGAATCGCACGACCCCGATGGGAAGGCCTTCTACGGCGTGAACATCGCGGTGGATCCCGAACTCCAGGGGCTCGGCATCGGTCGACTGCTGTACCAGGCGCGGCTGCGCCTGGGGCACGAGGAGGGATGCCTGGCCTTCGTCGCAGGCGCTCGGCTGGCGGGCTACCACCGCCATCATGGCTTCACTCCGGAGGAGTACTTGCTGGAGGTGTGCGCCCATCGGATCTACGACCCCACCCTCAGCAAGCAATTGGCCTTGGGCTTCGTGGTGCGAGGCCTGTTGCGGGATTACGCGCCCGATCCCCAGACGGGAGGCCATGCCGCCCTCATCTACCGCGCACTGTGAGGACTCCCATGCGAACCGCCAACCTCCTCGAACTGCATGACCCTTCCCACACGCTGTGGCAGCCCCGCCACGGAATGCCCCAAGTGGCCACGCGCCCGTCGGAGTTGCCGGTGCGGGTTCGGTTCCGGTCTCGCCGGGATGCCGAGGCCTTGGAGTCCCTGATCGCGCGGGCCTATCCCGAAGCTCGCTTCGGGAAGGGTTTTTTGGGGAGCGTAGAGCAACTTCGCCGCCAATTGGCTTGGTTTCCGGAGGGCCAATGGGTGGCGGAGCGAGCCGATGGCCGGATGGTCGGGGCTTCCATGTGCCTTCGGGTGGACCTGGGCGAAGCCATGGCGCCCCACACCCGGCGCCAGATCCTCGAAACCTGCGTGGAGGGTGAACAGCCCTGGGGGAACGCGATTTACGGGGTGGGCCTCGCCATCGACTCCGAGTACCAGGGCCAGGGCATTGGGAAGTTCCTCGTCCAAGTGCAGGTGGAAATGGGCCGGGTGCTGGGGTGCAGCGCCTTCCTCTGGGGGGCCCGGCTGGCGGGGGTTCAGGCCCATGCGGATGTGAGCTCCCATGCCTATCTAGAGCGGGTGCGCCGGCGGCAGCTGTGGGATCCCTGCCTGGGGCCCTTCATGGCCATGGGCTTCCAGGTGCTGGGGCTGCTGGAGCGCTATGCGCCGGATCCGGAATCCCGGGGATGCGCGGCCCTGCTTCACCGGGCCATTTGAACCATGCGATTCAAGGCACCGAAGCCTGTCCTCTCCCGGCCCGTCCGGGTGTGCAGCATTCAATACGCGCTGCGCCCGGTGGCGGATTTCGACGCCTTTGCCCGCCATGTGGAGACCTTCGTCGATGTGGGGGATGATTACGATGCGGACGTCGTGCTGTTTCCGGAATTGCTCACGGCCCAATTGATCAGCACGCTGCCCAAGGGCTTCGACCCCGGCGAGAGCATGCGCGAAGTGGCGGAGCGGTACACCGAGGACTACGATCGCCTCTTCCGGGGGCTCTCCGCCAGCTACGACCGGATCATCCTCGCGGGCACGCACCCCCGAATCGTGGATGGCGACCTCATGAACGTGGCGGCCACCTTCGTGCCGGGCCACCCGCCGGTCCTGCAGCCAAAGCTTCACCTGACGCCCACCGAGCGCAAGGTGTGGAACTTCCGGCCCGGCCACGAACTGCACGTGGTGGAGACGGACTTCGGTTCGTTTGGCGTGACGATCTGCTACGACAACCAGTTCCCCGAGATCGCGCGCATCCTCGCGGAGCAGGGCGTCCAACTGCTGCTCGTGCCCTACCTCACGGATGACCGCCGGGGCTGGGCCCGCGTGACCGCTTGCTCACGTGCACGGGCGGTCGAGAATCAGATCTTCGTCGTCACTTCGGGCATGGTGGGAAGTCTGCCCCTCATCACGGATCTGACGGCCCAGTACGCGCAGAGTGGCGTGTACACGCCTTCGGATTACGCCTTCCCCCAGGATGGCGTGGCCACGGAGGTCTCCGTGAACACGGAGATGGTGGCAGTGGCGGACCTCGACCTGGCCCTGCTGGATCAGGTGCGCCGCGATGGGACGGTGCTCAACCACCAGGATGCCGCGGAGGACGGGCTTCACGTGCGCTTCGACGGCCGGGTGGTCGTCCATCGCCTGCCCTGGGGCTTCAAGGGGGAGGGCTGAGGATGCGCGTGAACGCCGACGCGCTCGTGGAGACTAGTACCCGTAGCGGCCGATGAGGGGCTGGAGCTTGGCCGCCGTGGCCGGAGGCACATGGTCGGGCGCGGTCATCAGGGCGAACTTGAGCGCATGGCGAGCGGGCTCATCGGCGGGGGCGCCCGCGGCGAGGTCCATCACCACCGCGCGGAGCAGGGCCTGGGCCTTGTCCACGTTGGCGGCCATGACGGCCAGCACGTCGTGGGTCTCCACGGCCTCGTCATCCTTCCAGGCGTCGAAGTCCGTGACGAGGGCGATGCAGGCCCACACGAGTTCGGCTTCGCGGGCGAGCTTCGCCTCGGTGGCCTGGGTCATGCCGATGAGGTCCGCGCCCCAGGCCTGGTGGAGGCGACTCTCGGCACGGGTGGAGAACTGGGGGCCCTCCATGTTCACGTAGGCGCCCACCTCGGGCAGCTCCAACCCGATGCGGGCGGCGGCCCCGCGCAGCTTTCCGCGGAGCCAGGCGGAAGTGGGCTCCGCGAAGCCCACGTGACCCACGAGCCCCTCGCCGAAGAAGGTGCTCTTCCGCAGGTGGGTCTTGTCGATGAACTGGGTGGGTACGCACAGGGTGCCGGGGTGGAGATGCCCCTGGAGGCTGCCTACGGCGGACACGGAAAGGAGGATCTCCACGCCGACGGCTTTCATGGCCCACACGTTGGCGCGGTAGTTCACCTCCGAGGGCGTGAAGCGGTGCCCTTCCCCGTGGCGGGGGAGGAAGGCGACGGAAACCCCTTCCAGCGTGCCGAGCACCACGGGGCCGCTGGGCTCACCGAAGGGCGTGGCCACGGTCCGGCGTTCCGACACGATCACGCCGGGCATGCCGTAGAGCCCGCTGCCGCCTAGGATGCCGATGGGTGCCGTCATGAAAAACCTCGGATCGCGAATGGCGCGAATGGCGCGAATCCATTCTGGTCTATTCGCGGCATTCGCTCCATTCGCCTTATTGGCGAGCCCTTAGAACCGGGTGGTGACGCCCGCCGCGAAGGCCATGTCCGCGGTGTTCTCGTTGTGGGAGATGTTGTTCACGTAGCGGAAGGTGGCGAAGGTACGGGGGGACCAGAACCAATGGAAGCCCAGATCGTGGGTGAAGGCGGGGCGTTGGAAGGTGGTGCCTTCGATGGGGCGGGCGAAGCCGCTGAGGAGCTGGAGCTGGAGGTAGGGTTGCAGGGTTTTGCGGGTGCGCCATCGGAGGCCCAGGTGGGCGCCCACTTCGTCGCGGTACCCGATCTGTTCGTAGGTGGCGCTGCCGGTGGCCCGGTGCGTGTAGGCCCCCCCGAAGGTGAGCTGCTGGCCTCGGGCGAAGTCCCACCACCCCGTGAGCCCCACTTGGGTGTCCCATCCGCTTTGGTAGACGTTGTAGGTCTTCGTGATCGGCGGCTTGAGGGTGGCGGTGAGGCTGAGGCCCCCCTCGGTACCCGCGAAGAGCTGGTGCACGATGCCGAGCACGGGATCCTGGGGCTTCCGCTTGATGGGGTCATCGGAGTAGAAGGTCACCTGCCCGTGGGACATCATGGCGACCACCAGCTGATGCCGGGCCACGAGATCCCGGCCCCACTGGCGGAACCCGAGGCCCGCGTGAAAGCGCTCGATGGTGGTATCCAGGAAGCCGCCGGTGTGGCTGACCCAGGCCCATTGAAGAAAGGCATCCGTGCGGGGACCGAGCCCCGTCCGCACGTCCAGGGTGGTCCGCAGGATCTCCTCGTCGAACCAGAAGGCGAAGGGGAGCTGGGGGTAATCCGCGGCGTGCTGGGTCCAGTAGGCCTGGGTCAATTGAACCCGGCCATGAAGGTCCGTGGGCGGGCCGTTCTTGATGGCATCGCTGAATTCGAAGACATTGCCGCGGAGGCTGTGAAGGGCCACTTGCCACCGACCCACGCCCACGGGCTTGGGGGACAGGGGTTGGTAGGTGAGCGGGATCAGCTGCAGTGGGAAGAGTTCCCGGGTGGGAGCGACGCCCGCATCCAACTCCGGGGCCTCCTGGCCGAACAGGGGCGGACAAAGGACCACGAAGGCCGCAGGGGCGAAACTGAAGCTAGGGCGCATGCCGTCAGTCTAGAAGCAGGCGCCCCAAAAAGGGATCACCCTAGCCCTCGTCTAACAACTCCAGTAGGGCCTCGGGGCTGAGGCGGGAGCCACCTTCCCCGGCGGAGAGGATGCTCTCCGCGAGCTCCCGTTTCTGATGGTGCAGTTTGACGATGCGGGCTTCCAAGGTGCCCTTGGCCACGAGGCGATAGACGGTGACGGGCCGCAGCTGGCCCATGCGGTGAGCCCGGGAACTGGCCTGATCTTCCACGGCGGGATTCCACCAAGGGTCGAGGATCACCACGTAGTCCGCGGCGGTGAGGTTCAACCCCGTGCCCCCGGCGGTGAGGCTGATCAGGAAGAAGTCCCCCTCGCCATCCTGGAAGGCGTTCACGGCCTTGGTGCGGGAGCGGGTGGGGGTGGAGCCGTCGAGGTACTGGAAGGGGATGCCCTCGGCCTCCATCCAATCGCGCACGAGGTGGAGGTGATCCACGAACTGGCTAAAGACGAGGGTGCGGTGGCCGCCTTCACGCAGCTCAGTGGCCAGCTCCTGGAAGGCTTCCAGCTTGGAGGCAGGGCCCGCCCAGCCGGGCATGGCGAGGCCGGGATGGCAGCAGGCGCGCCGCAGCTTCATGAGCTGGGCGAGCATCTTCACGCTGCGCTGCCCCGGGGGTTGGTTCGCGGCGGCGGTGACATCCTCCAGGGCCTGGCGGCGCAGGGCCTCGTAGAGGAGGGCTTCCTCCTGGGACAACTCCACCTCGCGGAGGATCTCGGTGCGCTCAGGGAGATCCTCCAGCACCTCGGCCTTGGTGCGGCGGAGGAGGAAGGGGCGCACGAGCCGCTGGAGTCGGTGCAGGGCATCGCGATCCTTGTCGCGCTCGATGGGGCCAGCGAAGCGCCGTTGGAACCGCTCGCGGCTCCCGAGGAGGCCGGGGTTGAGCACCCGGAAGAGGCTCCACAGCTCGCCCAGGTGGTTCTCCAGGGGCGTGCCCGTGAGGGCCAGGCGGAAGGTGGCGGTGAGGTGGGCCGCGGCCTGGCTGCGCTTGGCCTGGGCATTCTTGAGGGCTTGGGCCTCATCGAGCACGAGGGTGTTCCAGACCACGCCGGCGAAGGCTTCCGCATCTCGCTGGAGCAGCCCGTAGGAGGTGAGCACCACGTCCCGTTTGCCGAGCTTGCGCAGGAGATCTGCGCGGTCTGCATCGTGGTAGCGGTGGAGTTTCAAGGAAGGCGCGAAGCGCGCGGCCTCGGCCTCCCAGTTGGCCATCACGGAGGTGGGGGCCACCACCAGCGCGGGGCCGCCCCCGGTGCGCACCTGGGCCCGCTGAAGCAGCAGGGCCAGGGTCATCACCGTCTTGCCCAGGCCCATGTCATCGGCGAGCACAGCGCCGGCTTCCCAGGCGGCCATGCGCGTGAGCCACTGGAAGCCCTCCAACTGGTAGGGGCGCAGTTCGGCCAGGAGGCTCTTGGGAGGCACGAGCTTCAGCTCGAAGGCTTCGCGGTAGCGGGCCACGAGGCCTTGGAAACCCGCATCCCCTTCTAACTCATCGCCCACCATGGGGGCGGCGAGGGCGGGCAGGCGCCAGGCCTTGCCATGGGCTTCGCCGAAGGCGGAGAGGTCGCCCAGCCGTTTGCGGAAGGCGGCGGTGAGGGCGAGGAAGCGACCTTCGCCCAGCTCCACGAAGCGGCCGGACTGTCCCTCCACGAGGCGCAGCAGCTCCGCCAGGGAGAGGGTCTTGCCATCGTCGAGCCGAAGCTCGCCGCTGGCTTCCAACCAGCCGCCCTCGCCCTTGGCGTTCACGCGGAAGCCCTGGCCATCGGCTCGGCCCGCGAGCTTGAGCACGGCTCCTTCGGGCCATTGGGCCTGAACGCGGCCCTTCAGGGAATCCAGCGCCTCGAGCAATTCGAGGGCCTGGGCGGGTTCGGGCAGGCGGAACTCGTCGGGGCCATCCTCGCCTTCGGCCAGGGCGGGGCAGGTGTCGAGCAGGTCATCGAGGCGGGCCCGTTCATCGCCGAGGTCGCGGGTGGCCTGGAGGAGGCGTCCCTCGACGGTGGCGACCATGGTGGTGCCGCCCTCGCCGGGGCGCACCCAAGGGCCGCCGGAGATGGGGCGGTAGCGGGCCGTGACGCGCAAACCCCGGCCCACGGGCTGGAGCACCAGGTGCAAGGTGGGATCCCCCGCGAGGACTTCCGCGGCGGCACCCTGGAGCGGGGCATCGCCCTGCACGGGGAAATGGCGGGCGAGGCGGGGCAGGAGCGCCTCCAGGCGCGGCGCCGCGGTCTCGGGAATGGCGACACCGTTGCCCAGCAACGCGGCGGCCCGGCGCTGGGCGGGCTGGAAGCGGATCACGCGGAGGCGATCCTCCTGCAGATCGATGCGGCAACTGCCCAGGTGCGGCGGCGCGGGGTGCAAGCGCAGCGTGCGGCCCTCGGGCCCCTGCGCCATGCGCAGGGAGGGATTCCCCAGTTCCACGCGCACGGGCAGGGGCTCCGGCGTGCCGGCGCCTTCCCGGAACACGAAGGGATGGTCGGCGAGGCGCGCCAACACGGCGGCGTAATCATCCTGGCTGGGCAGGGGCCAGGGGCCGGAATCCATGAGGTCCCGCCAGGCGTCGAGGGCTCGGTAGTCCTGGATCTGGAGCCAGGAATCGTCATCGGGGCTGAAGGCGCGGCTGACCTTGGGGATCTGCCCCTTGGCCCAACCCCGCGGGCCGCGCTTTTGATCCCGGGGCTCCACGCCGCAGACGTCGCCCTCGGCATCGAGGGTGACGATCCACGCGAGGCGGCGGGGGCGTTCCTGCACGGGAGCCTCGGGCCGGGTGAGGGCTTCGAGGGCTTCCAGCGCTTGCTCCCAGGCGGGCACGGGCTGGATCCAGTGGGCGAGGCCCAGGCCCGGCGGTGGCGGAGCCGTGCCATCCAGCACGAGGTCCAGTTCCGGCCGTCCCCAGGCCCCGGCGGGAAGTTCGGAGCGGAGCTGCTGGAGGTGAGCTTCCAGCGCGGCGGGCAGGGGGAGGTGGTTCCAAGCGAAGGCGGCGCCCACGAGCAGGTGCTCCAGCGGCGTGCTGCCGCGCTGGGCCACGTCCATGGCCAGCTCCTCCAGCAGGAGGGCGTTGCGCGGTGGGATTTGCAGGATCTGCGCGAAGCGGCGCGCGGCCTCCATCAGGGGATCGCGCACGGCGAGCTGCACGTTGAGCCATTCCACGGCCTCCTCCCGCCGGGAGGGGGCGGCCTTGAGGATGGCCAAGGTGTGGAGCAGCGCCCCGATGCCCAGGAGGCCGCAGCGGCGCCGGTGGCGTTCCTTGCGCTCTTCTTTGAGGCGGGTGTCGAAGGCGGCGAGGGCCGCGGGCGCACGCCCCTCCAGCAGGTCCAGCCATCCCTTCAGCGTCTTCGCCACGCCCAGGGATTGGACCTTGGCCAGGGCGGCCGCGGCCCGCTTCCGATCGCCTTCCAGCAGCGCGAGGTGGGGCTCCAGGAAGGTGTTGATCTCGGGATCGCCGAGGCCGAGGATGGCCGCCACGCGGGCTTGGCCGCGCCCGAGATCCTGGATGGAGAGGAGCCAAGCTTCGTAGCCTGCGAGGCGCCGCACCTGAGGATCCAGGGCATCCCAGACGCCGGGGCATCGGGGATCCAGGAAGGCGCCGAACAATTCCGGGTAGGCGCCGGGCCCCCGCTCATCCACCAGGCGGCGGTGGAGGTCGAGCACGGGATGGAGCTGGCCCAGCAGGGCGCGTAGGCGAAGCTGGATGAGGGCCTGATCCCGGGGGAAGGGGCCATCGGGGTAGTGCCAAGCCGCGTCGGCCTTGAAGGCGCGGGCGAGCCGCTCGAAGCGGTCGGTCTCCAGCAGGTGCTCCAACATGGGCGCGTGCCACTCCCGTCGCAGCCGCCAGCGGTTCCAACGTTGGGTGAGGAGGCCCGCCTTAACGAGCGGGGCGAGGAAGGCAGCCTCCCGCCAAGTGGGCTGGGCCTGCTTGAGGCCGAGATACGCGGCCGCACGCACGGCGAGGTCGCTTTGGAAGAGGCCGTCGGGGCAGGCCGCCAGCAATTCGGTGATCGCGCGATGGTGGGGATCCAAGGAAGGCAGCACTTCGCGCAGGGACAGCATGATTTGATTCTACGGCCTGAACCTAGGCGAAGGTTTGAGAGTCCATGCGCTCCTGCAGGTCGAGCCCCCACACATCCTGGATCTTCGTGATGTCCCCGGGCACCAGATCCAACGGGGCCGCGAATCCCGGGCCATCCACCACCACGGAGTGATACTCCCCTTCTTCGCCGCAGGCATCGCAGCCGAGCGCCTCGATCTCGTCCACCAGGCCGGGATCCAGGGTGCGTCCGAGGAATTCCATGGGCAGCCGCCCAGCGCGGACGGCCACGAGCATGGACTTGAAGCCTTCCTGGAAGAGCTCTGCCACCAGCTTTCGTCGAGGCTCCAACCAAAGGGGAAGGTAGGGCGCAACCCCGGCTTTGGCGCACACCATCTCCTCCCATTCGAGGTGGGGTTGGAGGTCGATGTCACCGAACACGGCGACTTCTGCGCCGAGCGCCTTGGCCGCGTGGACCTGCTCGATGAAGACGCGTTCGTAGTCGTTCCAGGTGGCGTGCCCCTGGATGAGTGGCAGCCCCAGCGCTTCGGCCTGGGCCGCGAGGATCTCGGGTCGCAGGCCGTGGCTGCGGCTGCGCTCGCCATCCTCTTTGAACATGGTGAGCAGGGCCACGGGACGCAGCCCGGCCTTCACCGCACGGTGGAAGGCCAGGGCGCTGTCCTTGCCGCCACTCCAGGAGCAGACGAAGGGTGTGCCGGGGGCGGGATGCGTGCTCATTTCAACCTCACCGCGCAGCCCGCCACCATCAGGTACGCCTCATCCGACGCCGCGGCCGTGGCCTGTCCCAGCCATCCGGCGAGGTCGCGCCAGCGCCTCAGCACGGGGCTCTCGGGCACGGGGCTCCAGCCCACTTCGTTGCCGACGATCACCGTGGGGTAGGGCGCCTCGCGCAGGGCGGCGAGGATGGCCTGCCACTCGGCGAGGAGTACGGTGTCCTGCCAATCCAGGCGCGCCGAGAGCCACAGGGTTTGGCAGTCGAAGAGGAGGCCCGAGGGAGGTGGATTTACTTTCGCCAGCGCGCCCACCACGTCTTCGGGAGCTTCCAGGGTGCGCCAGGCGGGGCGCTCGGCGCGGTGGCGGGCCACCCGGGCCCGCATCTCAGCATCCGCGCCCTGGGGATTGAAGGTGGCGAGCACGACGACGCGGTCGCCGAAGGTGGTGGCGATGTCCACCGCGCGGCGGCTCTTGCCGCTGCGCACGGGGCCCGTGAGGTAGGTGATGTATCCCATTCGCTAGTATTCCAATCCGGCTTGAGCCTGGATGCCTTGGTGGAAGGGATGCTTGAGTTCGCGCATCTCGGTGACGAGGTCCGCCAGGTCCATGAGGGCCTGTGGCGCGCCCCGGCCCGTGATCACCACGTGCTGGGCTCCCGGGCGAGAGGCCAGGGCCTCCAGCAATTCCTCCACGGGGAAGTACCCGTATTGGAGGACGACGTTGAACTCATCGAGAAAGAGGAAGCGCAGCTCCGGATCCGCGAGGTGGCGCAGCACGATCTCCCAGCCTTCGCGCACCCGAGCGATATCGGCGGCTCGATCCTGGGTGTCCCACGTGAACCCATCGCCGCAGCGATCCCAGGTGAGTTGGCCGGGGAAGGCCTGCACGAGGGCGGTCTCCGCCGTGGGCTGTTCCCCTTTGATGAACTGCACCACCGCGCACTTGAAGCCGTGGCCGAGGCTGCGCACGAGCATGCCCACGGCCGCGGTGCTCTTGCCCTTGCCGTTACCGGTGTGGACGAGCACGAGGCCCCGGCGGTCCGTGGCCGCCTTCATGCGCTGTCGCATGGCGGCCTGGAGCTTCTGCATGCGGAGTTTGTGGGCGTCGTCGCTCATTCGGGGAGCTCCAAGACAAGCCCGGGCAGGAGGCGGGCCTTCACGCCGAACACGGATTGGATGCGCTCGGGGGTGAGCGCCTCTTCGGGTTTGCCCTGGGCCACGAGCCGGCCCTGCTGGAGCACGAGCACGCGATCCATGCAGTGGGCCACGCGCAGATCATGGATGCTCAGCAGCATGGTGCGACCCTGCTCCGCGAGGCGCTTGGCCATCACGAGCACCTCCAGTTGGTGGCGCACGTCCAGCTGGGCCAAGGGCTCATCCCAGAGCTGCAGCGGCGCTTCGGTGGCCAGGGCACGCGCGAGCATCACCCGGGCGCGTTCGCCTCCGGAGAGGCGGGTCACGGGGCGATCGGCGAGCTGCACGAGGTCCAGCGCGGACAGCGCCTCCTCCACGCCGATGCCGTCGTCCCCATGGGCATGCCGACCCATGGCCACCACTTCGCGCACGGGGAAGTCGAATTCGAATCGGCTCTCCTGGGGCACCCAGGTGCAGGTGCGTCCCCGCTCCACCATCGGGAGGTTGGAAAGCTCACGCCCGCGCCAGGCTACGCGCCCCGTGGATTCGAGGAGGCCTCCAAGGGACTGCAGCAACGTGGACTTTCCGGCGCCGTTGGGGCCCACCACGGCGGCGAGGCACCCTTCGGGCAGATCCAGATCCAGCGGCCCCAGGCGGCCGGGCACGGCAAGGGCGCGGGCTTCCAGGGCGGAAGTCATGCGGGCCTCCGGCGCAGGAGCCAGAGGAAGAAGGGCCCGCCCACCAGCGATGTCACCACCCCGAGCTTGAGCGTGAAGATCCGGCACACGAGGTCGCAGGCCAGCACGAAGGCGGCGCCGCCCAGCATCGAGAGGGGGAGGAGTTTGCGGTGGTCGGGCCCCAACACAAGGCGCAGCATGTGGGGCACCACGAGGCCCACAAAGCCCACGACGCCCCCCACCGCGGTGGCGAGGGCCGTGAGGATGGTGGAGAGGGCGAGCAGCCCTCGGCGAAGGCGCGGCACATCCACGCCCAGGCTTTGGGCGGAGGTCTCACCCAGACTTAAGAGGTTGGTGGCGCGGCCCAAGGGCAACAGCAACGCGCAGGCGATGAGGGTGCCGGGCAACACCATCCACACGTGATCCCAGGTGCGATCCTCCAGGCCGCCCATGAGCCAGAAGAGGATCTGGGCGCTGCGTTCGTAGAGGCCCGCGCTGCTCATGAGCACGTAGCTGGTGAGGGCCCCGAGGAAGGCATTGAGGGCCACGCCTGAGAGGAGCAGGCGCTCCATGCCGGCACCGCGGCGGCTGAGGAGGAGCACGGCCCACGTGGCCGCGAAAGCACCCGCGATGGAGGCCAGGGGTAGGGGCAGCAATCCCTTGCCAGCCCACCCTAACGCGATGGCGATGACAGCGCCGAGCGCACCACCGCTGCTGACGCCCAACAGACCTGGGCTCGCCAAGGGATTGCGGAAGAAGGCCTGCATCACGGTGCCCGAAGCGGCCAGGGCTGCACCGACCGACATTCCCACCAGGGCCCGGGGCAGGCGGATCTGGAAGAGGATGGTGTGAGCCAGTTCATCCTGACCGCGCAGGCCCGCCCAGATGCGCGCAGGGGAAAGAGGCATGTCGCCCACGCCCAGGGCCGCCACCAGGAGCAGCCCGAGGAGCAGGGCTGTCACGGGCAGGGCCAGGCGCGCGGCCTTCACCGGAAGGCCTCGGGATGCAACTGCTGGGCGAGCCGTTCGTAGCCATCGATGCGCAGGTGGCTCACGCTGCTGAGCAGGTGGCCGGGGATCAGCGCGCAGCGGCCCTGCTGCACCGCGGGCAGGAGGCGGAAGGGGGTGAGGTTGCGGAAGGGGGCGAGGCTCTCCGCGCAGGAGGTGCCGCCGAGCACGAGCATCTCCACGCGCCAGCCGAGCATCTGCTCGCCCGGCGTGGGGGCGTGGCCCTTGAGCCCCGCTTCGGCCGCGACATTGATGGCGCCTGCGTGGTCGCACAGATCCTGGAAGGTGGTGCCGCTGCCGCCCGTGTAGCCATAGGTGGAAGGGGCCATCACCCGCACGGGTTTGAGGCCCTTCAACCGCGCGGCCAGGGCATCCACCCGCTGACGGCACTTCTGGATCAGGGCCTCGGCCCGCTCCGGATGGCCCACGGCCTGCGCCACGAGGCGCAGGTTGGCGAAGGCATCCTCCAGGGATTCATAGCGCTCGATGAAGCAGACTTTTACGGCGGTCTTGCGCACCTGGGCCACCAGTTCGGGGCGGCTGTAGGAGGTCATGAGCACGAGGTCCGGCTTGAACTTGAGGATGTCCTCCGCGTCCCCCCCGCTGAGCTGGGGATAGGCCACGGCCTCCTTCGCCACACCGCTGAAGTCGGCGTTCCGGCTGATGTGGCTCAGGGCGACGATCTGGGAGGGATCGGCCAGGGCGAGCACCAACTCATCGGTACCCACGGCCTGGGACACCACCCGCCGCGGCGGCCCGCCGAAGCAGGCCGCAATGCAGAGGACGAGTGCAAGGAGGTGGCGCATGTCAGAACCGATACCTCAGATCCAGGATGGCCGTGGGGCCCTGGGCGGGGAAGCCATAGATCATCGAGGCGTCATTGGCCTGGTCATAACGGCGGGCCAACCAATCGGCCTTGGACGTGGCGGGTTGGAGCAGGTGCTCACCGCGGAGTCCGAGACTGAGGGCCGGCGTGGCGGCCCAGCTGAGGCCGACACCCAAGTCGTTGAAGTGGGTTTTGTTGGCGGCGAGTCGGCTGGGGAAGCCGCCGAAATTCTCATACCGACTTCCGAACCACCCCCAGTGGGCGCTGGCGCGGACATCGCCGAAGGTGCGCTCGCCCCGGAGACCCAGGGACTGGAAAGGGCGGCGGATGACACCGCCACTGCTCAGCTGGGCCTCTGGAGCAGCGTTCAGATCCCGGGCTTCCTGATTGCGGTAGGTGCCCTCCAAGCTCCAGGTGGCCACGTGATAGCCCACGGTAAGCTCCGCCCCCTGGATGCGGAGGTTGGCGCCGTTGCGGTAAACGTAGTCGTTGAGGTCGAAATAGACGAGGTTGTCGTAGCGGGTGCGGTTCGCCTGGAATCGGAAGGACCACGCGCCGGCGGCCCAATCCAGGCCCACCTGCTGGAAGCGGCTGCGCTCCTTTTCCAGGGGCTCCATGCCCGGGAAGGCATTTTGCTGGTTGTACATCACGGCGGAGAGGAAGGGGACGCCGAAGCCGGTTCCGAGGGCGCCGTAGGCACGCAGGCCCGGGGCCAGAATCACGTTGGCGCCCAGCTTCCAGGTGTCCGCGCTCAGGTCCAGTTCGGGCTGGCCTGGGCTCGTGGTGAATGCGTAGGACTGGCGATCCTTCTGGTGCCGGAGGGAGGCCGTGAGGCGCAGCGCTTGCGCGGGCTCGAGGGCGCCTTCCACGGAGAGGCCCAGGTGACGACCCGCCCCGCGATCCTTGCCGCCCCCATAGTTGTCGGTCGCAGCGAATTCTTCGTAGGCATCCAGGGCCAATCCGAGGGAGATGACCGCGGATGGCTTCCAGCCCAGGCTGCCGTTCAGCTGATTGCGACGACTGTCGAAGGGGTGGATGGCTTGGCCTGTGAAGTAGTCGGGCTCCAGGCGGGCCTGAAGGGCCTGGCCCAGAGTGAGCTCACCTTCGAGGGCCGGGGTGAATTCGGTCCGGAGGGTCGCGGCCAAGAGCTGGGAACGACTGATGGTCTGGCGATCATCCATGTAGGCCGAGCTCGGACGCGGCGCCGTGCCGAAACTTACGGAGGCCCAGGGGATGGGCACTCCGAAATAGGCGTTGCGGTAGCTCAAGGTGAGGAGGGTCGCCTCGCCCAGCTGCTGTCCAAAGCCCAGGGATCCCCCGGCCTCCCGATAGGGCTGGGTGGTTTCCGTGGCCTGATTTTCCTGGGCCGCACCGAGGGCCGCCCGCACCCAACCACCGGTCCATCCGTAGGCGGCGACCTGGCTCACCTGGGCGATGCCTCGGTTGCCGAGGGATTCGCGCACCTCGCCGGAGAGGCCCGGGGCGGCGCTGCCCGCGCTGAAGAGGGCGATGACGCCTCCCATGGCCTCGGCGCCGAAGCGGGTGGAGCAGGGGCCGCTCTGCACTTCGATGCGGTCAATGCCCGTCAGCCCCAGGCCGCTGAGGTTGGCGCCCCCCAATCCTGCGGCATCCTGCACGCGGATACCGTCCATCAGTACCACCACGTCCTGGCCGCGGCTGCCGCCGAGGAAGAGCGAGCTGGTGGTGCCCACGCCCCCGTTCTGCAGGACCTGGCCGGGAAAACGACTGGCCAGGAGCTCGCCCAGGGTGCGGGCTCCACTTTGGCGGATGGCCTCGGCATCGAGCACCACCACGGGGTTCGGAGTCTTCACCCGCTCCACGGGGGTGGTCTCAGCGGTGATCGTCACGGTGGCCGAAGTTTCGGCTTTGGGCTTGGGCTTGTCGAGGGCTTCAGCCCCGGCCGCCAAAGGTAAGGCCACGCCGGCCACCAGGAACAGGGAAAGGGAACGCAGGCCCATCATGCCTCCACGCATGAGCCGGAGCGCGGGCGGATGAACCCCGGGAGGGGTGCACCGCCCGCTCCCACGGCGGGGGTCAAGGTCCTGGACCGGTCTCCGGACTCGCACGCGACAAGGACCGTTGGATCCTCCCGAACCTTCCCGGTTTCCCAGTGGTTCGGCTTGCGGTCTCAACCTTGCGGTTGGTGCACACCGTTGCGGGGCAGTGCCGGATTCCCACCGGCTTCCCGAGCATCACAGGACGCGATGTCAGAACGTCCAGGGGACCATGGGGCGGGGTTCCTGGCAAGGGGAAGCCTGGAACGCGAAGGGCGCGAAGAAAAGCGCGAAGTGAACCGATGAGCCCTTGGCGCTCTTGGCGCTTTTCTTCGCGCGATTAGCGTTCTAACCGAGGACCCGGTTGTGGAACCGCAACAATCCGCGGTTGGGGCCATAGACTTCGAGGGCACTCAAGCCGAAGGGCGCCCAGGCGAGGTCCAGGGCGCGCTCCAGGGGCAGGCCCAGGAAGTGGGCGAGCAGGGCGCGCAGGGTGCCGCCGTGGGCAAGCACCAGGGTGGGGGCTTCGCCTTCGAGGGCGGTCTGGAGGGTCATGACGGCGCGGCTGGCGGTGCGGCCGAAGCTTTCGCCGCCGGGAGGGGTGGCCCGCACGGGGTCGGCGAAAAAGGCCTTGGTGGCCACGGGATCCTGCTCGGAGAGCTCATCCCAGGCGCGGCCCTCCCAGGCGCCGAAGGCCTGCTCGGCGAGGTCGTCCAACACGAGGAAGGGCAGACCCAATTCTTCGGCGTGCTTGCGGCTGCGCTGGAGCGGCGAGCAGAGCACGCGCTGCAGGCCGAGCTGCATCAGTTCGTCCTTGGCCATGGGCCAGCGGGCTTCGCCCTCGGGGCTCACGGGGAGGTCCAGCCGACCCAAGGGTGCCCCGCCTTGGCTGGCAGCGGTGGGTCCGTGGCGAAGCAGGAAGAGGGGCGTCATTTCGTTATCCATACTAGGAGCGCTGCGGCCTCTGCGAGCATGGCAGTTGCACCTAGGCAATCTCCGCTGTGTCCGCCCAGTCGGACCTTCAAGCGCCAGGCCCAGAGGAGGCTGGCGCCCAGGGCGGCGGCGAAGGCCAGGGGAACCCGGCCCAGGCCCAGGCTCAGCGCCAGGGCGCCCAGGAGGAAGGTGAGCAGCGTGCTGCCAATCCAGAGCCGGAAGGTGCCCTTGCGGTGCACCTCCTTGGCGAGGCCTTCGGCGATGGGGGGCAGGAGGGCGAGCACATGCACGATGGACCAGCGGCCCAGGGCCATGGCCATGGGGAAGGCGAGGAGGGCGCGGGGCCCCAACGCCACCAGCAGGCTCCAGCGCAGGAGCAGGGCGCAGACGAGTGCCATGCTGCCGTAGGCGCCGATGCGGCTGTCCTTCATGATGGCCAGCACCTTGTCCCGGGTGAAACCGCCGCCAAGGCCATCCACGGCGTCGCTGAGGCCATCCTCGTGGAAGCCACCGGTGAGCAGCAGGCCCGCGGCCACGGCCAGTACGGCGGCCACGGGGGCGGGCCACAGGCGGCAGCCAAAGTGGAACACCCCCGCGGTGAAGAGGCCCACGCAGGCCCCCACCAGGGGAAACCAGACGACGGCGCCCTGCAATTCATCCGCCTCTGTGGGCCTTCCCGGGAGGGGAATCCGGGTGAGGAAGCGGAAGGCGGCGAGCAGACTGCGCATCAGGCGGGTTCGGGTTCAGGGGATGCGGTGGAGACGCCGGCCCCGCTGAACGTCGCCATCTCTCGCATCACGGCGCAGGCGCTGCGGAGGATGGGCACCGCGAGGGCGGCTCCGCTGCCTTCGCCCAGGCGCATGCCCAGGTCGAGCACGGGCTCCGCCCCCAAAGCGGCGAGCAGGCGCGTGGCCCCGGGTTCGGCGCTGCGGTGGGCCCAGATGAGGAAGTCCGCGAGGCGGGGATCCAACCGCAGGGCGGCCAGCGCCGCGGCGCCCGCGATGTAGCCATCCACCACGACGGCCCAGCCCCGGGCCGCGCCCGCGAGCATGGCGCCGGCCATGGCGGCGAATTCGGCGCCGCCCACTTCGGCCAGCACCCCCAAGGGGTCCGCGGGGTCGGGGTGGCGGGCCGCCAGCACTTGCCGCACGATTTCCACCTTCCGCCGCAGGGCCTCTCCCTGCACGCCGGTGCCAGGGCCCACGGCCTCCTCGGGGGTGAGACCGCCCAGGGCGCAGGCGAGCAGCGCGGCCACGGCGGAGTTGCCGATGCCCATCTCGCCGAGGCAGAGCAGGGCGAAGGGCGCAGTAGGAAGGTCCTGCACCTCGTCCAGCCCCGCCTGGAGGCAGGCTTCGACTTCAGTGCGGGTCATGGCGGGGCCCGCCAGGGGATCCCGGGTGCCGGGCAGTACCTTGCGCTGGCTCACGCCGGGGAAGGGGCAGGGCACCGCCACGCCCACATCGATCACCCGGTGGCGGATGCCGTGGAGGCGGCAAAGCACGGAAGAGGCGGCGCCGCCCGCGGCGAGGTTTGCCACCATCTGGGGCGTGACTTCGGCGGGGTAGGCGGAGGTGCCATGGCGCGCGATGCCGTGATCTCCGGCGAAGGTGAGGAGGAAGGCCGGGGGATCCGTGGGGCGGATGGTGCCTGCGATGCGGGCCAGGCGAAGCCCCACCCGTTCGAGCTGCCCCAGGGCGCCCAAGGGTTTGGTGAGGTCATCCAGGTGGGCCTGGGTGAGCGGGCCGAAGGCAGGATCGAGGTGCGGAAGCTGGGGCAGGTGCATCCGCCCACTCTAGGACACGTCGTCGGAAAAAAGCTGGATGAACTTTGGACATGAATCGAGGTATGGGGACGCCCCTAGGGGATCAGTACCAGGGTGGTGACGCTGCGCCCGGGCAGGGTGAGTTTGAGGGCGTTGGCGAGGGTGAGGGCGAGATCGGCCTTCCGCATGGGGGTGGTGCTGGTGCCACTCAGTTCGAACACCTGGGCCGTGTGCAAGGCGCGGGTGTGGAAGCAGCGCAGGGAGGTGGTTTGGGCCGTCTTGGTTTTGTTGGTGAGCACGACCACCACGCGATCGTCGTGGCCCCCATCAATGGAAGCCCAGGCCGAGGCCTTGGCGTGATCGCTGACGGTGCGATCCACGGAGGTATCGCCGAAGTGCCCGCCCGCGCCATCGAAATTCCGGAACATCTTGAAGCCCGCATAGGTGAAGGCGTAGCGGGTGGCGTCGTCGCTGCCGCCCCAGAAACTGGCGGCGTACACGCCAAAGCGGCCGAAGGCGCCCAGGTTGTCCGCCTGCGCCAGTGCCCCGGCGATGTGGCGGCCCCCGCCATTGTCGTATTCGCCGATGACCATCTTGGTGCCGGGGTAGGCGGCGTCGATCTTGGCCTGGATGCGGGGCAGGAGGCGGATGGGGGCGCCGAGGTAGGTGGCCACCCAGGAACCTTCGGTGTAGGTGTCATCCCACAGGCTGCGGGGGCTCTGGGCGATGGCATCCACCATCTCATCCGAGAGGTCTGTGCGATCCGCCGACACCACGCGGATGTTCATCGTCTTCAATTGACCATCGTTGGGGTCGATGGCGGGGGTGTGGGCGTAGACCTCGGAGTACCAGTGCCAGTCGTAGGCATCCAGCAGGCGCAGGCCGGCCGCGTCGGAAGCGGCCTTCATCTGCTGCAGGTAGTCGTCCGCGAACCAGAAGGAGCCGGTGTAACCGCTGGATCCCTGCCAATTCACAAGCCCCGCGAAGCCGTAATGCACGGGGCCGAAGAGCTGGGCCTGGGGCGCCACGGCCTTGAGGGCCTTGGTGAGGTCCTTGGTCTTTTGCAGGTAGGCGGCGGGCGTGATGAGGCCGGATTGGATCTCGGCGTGGGTACTGCCCCAGAGTTCCGGTTCGTTGTCGAGATCCACGAAGAGGGGTGCCGTGGGGCTCGTGAAGAGGTCCGCGGGGAAATGGTTCTTCAAGTAATTCAGCTCCTCATCCATGTAGACGAAACCGTCGGTGGTGCTGGGGGGATCCGCGAAGGCGCTGCCCTTCTTGAAACCCACCTGCTTGAAGCGGTTGGCGAGGTGGTTCGGATCGCCGAGGTTCACGAGGCCGTTGGTGTCGGCGGACGCATAGCCCTGCATCTGCACGGTCATCAGCGTGGCCACGCCGCGGGTGCGGTCGGTGGCGATGGGGATGGCGCCCGCCGGGGTGCTGCCCCCGCCGAGGTAGGTGTCGTTGCTGTAGGGGCCCCAATCGCTGCCGCTGTTGGAGGCGTTGGTCTCCCAGTTGTAGGCCGTCCAACGATTTCCGCCTTCCCGGTTGAGGGTGAGGTGGCTGGGCATGTTGGCGTAGCCGCCGAGGAAATTCATCCCATAGATAAAGGGTGAAATGGCCCGCACGCCGGTGGTGGTGTTCACGGTGATGGCGATGTCCGCCGCCCCGGGATCGCCGGGCGTGATCACGCCGCCGCCGCTCACGGTGATGCTGGCGGTGCCGGAGATCGAGGTGTTGGCATGGGCTGTGGCCCGCACGGTGAAGGCCCCAGTGGCCATGGGCGCGGTGTACATGCCAGCGCCGCTGATGGTGCCGTGGCCCGTGCCCTCCACGGTCCAGGTGACGACCTGATCGGAGCTACCAATCACGGCGGCCGTGAAGGCCTGGCTGGCCCCGGGGGCCAGGGTGGGGGTGCCGGGGGTGACGGTGACGCTCAGGGCCGGCGCCGGAGGCGGCGTGGAGGTGGTGGTCGGAGTGGAGCTTCCTCCGCCGCCGCAGCCCAAGTAAGGGGCGAGGGCCAGCGCGGGCACCAGGATGGACCACTGGGAACGGGCCATGGCTTCCTCCGAGGGGTCAGCATAGGGATCCCGGGGCGTCGCACCGCTCCCCTTGGGGGAACGGACTTTCCACCGGGTCGAGCCGTGCATTCCGCCGGTCCTCTGCCATCCTCTTGCCATGGCCGCCCGTGTTGCTCCCCAACCCAGCCCCAAGCTGCAATCGCTCCTGAAGGAGTTCCAGCAGATCGCGGCCATGGCGGGCTTTCTCAACCACGGCTTCGACCTGCCCCAGCTGCGGATGCAGTTCACGTTGTACGGGCGTTTGCGGGCGGAGGATGAGGCGATGGCGGAAGCCCTGCTGCCCGGGCTGCAGCAGTGGGCGGAGCAGGTGTCCGAACGGTTGCGGGAGGAGAGCAGCGGCGGCGTGCTGCAACCGCAGCTCATGATGGGCCCGCCCCAGCCCTTTCCCGGCGGCGGCTTCGTGCTGGTGGCCACCCTGACCTTCGCCACCAAGGTCACCGACAGCGGCTATTTCAAAGTGAAGACGGCGGTATTGGGGGCCTACCAGGAGGCCGTGCGGTTGCGCGAAGGCGGCCTGCCGGGTTGAGATGTTTTGCGTATCCCGAAGGGATACCAAGAAAGTGAAGACGGCGGTGCTGGGGGCCTACCAGGAGGCCGTGCGGTTGCGTGAAGGCGGGCTGCCGAGCTGACTCAGCCTCCGAGCAGCCCCTGCTCCACTGCCTGGAAGAGCCGGTGCAGCGTGAAGGGCTTGGGCAGCAGGGTGAGGTGGGGATCCTTCTTGAGTTCGTTTTCGAGGCCCTCCAGCCCCCGGCCGCTGGCCAGGATCACGGGCACCGTGGGGGCGACGCCGCGGATGAGGGCGAGCATTTCCAGGCCCGTGCGAAGGGGCATCAACTGGTCGCTGTACACGAGGTCGAAGGGGCCTTGGAGGAAGGCTTCCCAGCCCTCCATTCCGTTGCCCGCGAGGGTGACTTCGGCCCCGTGGATCCGCAGCGCTTCATGGACGAGGGCGCGGATGGAATCCTCATCCTCCACCACGAGGATGCGCCGCCCCTTGAGCTGGCGGGGCACGGGGGCGGTGGGGATGGCCGTGTCCGTCGCCGGGGCCTGGGCTCGCTGGAGATGTACGAGGAAGGTGGACCCCAGCCCCCACTGGCTCTGCACTTCGATGCGCCCGCGGTGGGCCTGCACGAGACCCAGCACCATGGAGAGGCCGAGGCCGGTGCCTTTGCCCAGCTCCTTGGTGGTGTAGAAGGGTTCGAAAATGCGGGCCTGCACCTCCGGGGTCATTCCCACGCCGTTGTCCCGCACCCAGAAAGCGAGGCCATCCTCGTGCAACCCCGTGCCCACTTGGATGGTGCCGCCGGCGGGGAGGGAATCCCGGGCGTTGACCACGAGATTCACGAGGATCTGCTCCAACTGCACCTGGTCGCCCAGCACGGCGGGGAGGGGCTCCGTGAAGTCGGTGGTCAGCGTGACCCGCTTGTCGAGCACGCGGCTAAGGAGCACCAGGCCCTCCCTCATGATCGCGTTGAGATCGAGGGACACGAGTTCGGACTGGGAGGGGCGGCTGAAGGACAGGAGTGCGCGGGTGGTTTCCGCGCAGCGGTTGGTGGCATCCTCCGCGGCCCGCAGGTTGCGGTGGGCCGGGTGGCCCTCCGGAAGGTGCTCCATGCCCAGGCCGATCTGCCCGAGGATCGCCGTGAGCTGGTTGTTCACGTCGTGGGCGATGCCACCGGCGAGGGTGCCCACCGTCTCCAGCTTCTGGCTTTGGCGCAGCTGATCCTGGAGGGTCTCCCGCTCCCGGAGCGCCCGGTGGGCTTGGGCGAGGGCTTCCCCCAACGTGTGCAATTCCGCCAGGTCCGAGGGGGGAAGGGCGGGCACTTCGTGACGACCCAGGGCTTCGGCGGCGGCGGCCAGTTCATCCAGGGGCCCCGTGAACCGGGCGGCGAGGCGGCGCGCCTGCCAGGTGAGGCCCACCATCAACAGCACCGCGAGGCCCGCGACGACCAGGGCTCGGCGGTTGGGGGCCGAGAGGACGTCCGCATCGGGTTGAGCCAGGACCAATTCCCATTGGATGCCTTCGGAGGGGGCGAAGCTCCTGAGGCGGCCACTCCAATGCCCCGAGTTGTGGTCGAGGGATTCGGCCCGGTCCTGCCCCTGCCGGGCATTCTGATGGAGCTTCCACACGAGTGGGAATTGGGCTTCGGAGATGGGGCGGAGGGTGATCTCCCGACGGAGGGCGGGATCGGCGAACCGGGTGTTGGTGGGGGGTACGAGGATCCGGCCACTCTGATCCAGAAGCATGACCACGCTGCCCGGGGTGGGTTTGATGGTGCGGAGGATGGTGGTGAGTTCCTCCAGGAGCACATCGATGCTCAGCACACCGAGGAGCTCGCCCTGCCGGTTCTTCAGGGGCACCACGTAGGCCAGTCCGTGCTGCCCCGCCAGGCGCCCGAGGAAGGGGTAGGGCTCCATCCAGGCGGGGCCACCGCGGGAGGCGCCGAAAGTGAACCAGGGGCGCGTGCGGAAATCCATGACCTGGGTGCCCCGGGGCCCATCGGACCGCACAGCGTTGGCGGGATCACCGAGGATGGGCCCGGAAGTCCAGCCATCTCCCGAGGCCTGGATGCTCCGCGCCCCCCATCCCTGGGCGAGCCGGCTCATGCCGAAGCCACCGCCATCCATCCGGACGAGGTTGAGCCCGGTGATAAGGGGGACGCCATCCACCAGGGGGAGCAGCTGATCGTAGGTGGCCTCGTCCTTCAGAGGATCCAACCGCTCCGAGGCCCAGGCCTGGGCGATGATCCGGGCGGTGTGCTCTACCTGGCGGATGCCGGCGCCGAGGTCCCGCTCCAGATGGGCGAGCTCGGCCACAACTCGTTCATCCGCCTGGGCCTGGGCCAGCCGCGCCATGCCCACCCAGGAGAGCCCCAGCACGATCGCGAGGACCGCACCCAGGAGCAGGACGAGCTCCTTGTGCAGGACCTTGCGGAGGCTCCTCATCCGCGAAGCCCTAGCCGGGGGGCCAGGGCCCGGGTGGCCCGGCCGCGGTGGCTGAGCTCGTGCTTCACCTCCGATGGCAGCTCGCCAAAGGTGCGGGCATGCCCTTCCGGAATGAAGATGGGGTCGTAGCCAAAGCCTCCCGTGCCGCAGGGGGCGGGGGCGAGGTGGCCTTCGATGGCGCCATCCACGGTCCAGGCCTCCCCTTGGGCCGGGGCATAGGCGAGCACGCAGACGAACCGGGCGGTGCGGAGCGAGCCTTCCGGAAGGAGCTTGAGCAGCATGCGGTTCTTATCGTCCTGGGCGAGGTCCGGGGCAAATCGGGCACTCAACACCCCGGGGCCGCCCCAGAGGGCATCCACGCAGAGACCCGAGTCGTCAGCCAGGAATCCATCCACGGGTTCCTGCGTCTGAGCCTGCCACCAGGCCCGGGCCCCCAGGGCCTTTTGCAGGGCGTTGTCCTGGAAGAAGGCGCCCGTCTCCGGGAGTTCGGGGGCCTCCGCGGGCCAGGGCAGGAGCTCCACCCCGGGCAGCAGGGCCTGGAATTCCCAAAGCTTGCCGGCGTTGCGCGTGGCCAGGACGACCTTCATGCCGCACCTCCTGTGCGGCACCCCTTCGGGGCCGAACTTCGTTCGGTGGCCCTCCGCTGCTGCTGCGGCCTCATACGCCCACCACTTCCGAGTACCAGCTCCGGGCCCGCTCCGGCGTGATGGGGCCGTGCATGAGGGCTCGGCCATCGGCGAAGAGGGTGATGCGGTTGTCCCCATCCTGGCCCCGGAGGAGCATGGGGGCCTGGTGCCAGGCCCCGCCGGTGCGGGCCTGGAGGCGCTCCTGGAGTTGGGTGAGGTCCAGCTGGCGGGGCGGGTTCACGCGGATCTGCACGCCCTCCAGGCCGCAGAGGCGGCTGGCCTTGAGGGTCCAGCGGGCATCCAGGAATTCGGTGATGCGCTCCGTGCAGTAGCGGCAGCGGGTGGCGGGGGGCTTCAGGAATTGCCGCTCATTGCGCCAGAGGTCGAAGCGGACCAGCTCCGGGTGGGGTGCGGTGCCGCTGAGCAGCTTCAGGGCCTCCAGGGCGGCCCAGGAGGCAGCCACACCCACGGCGGGGCCCAGCACGCCGGCGCTGTCGCAGGTGTCCACGTCGGCGCTGTCGGGGGGCTCTTCCATGAGGCAGCGCAGACAGGCCGTGGCGGGCGGGTTCAGGGGCCAGACCATGGCCTCGCCGCCGATGGCGCCGCAGTAGATCCAGGGCGTACCGGTGGCGATGGCCACGTCGTTGAGGAGGAAGCGGGCCTCAAAGTTGTCGGTGCCGTCGCAGAGCAGGTCATACCCCGCGAGGAGTTCCCGGGCGTTGCCGCTGGTGAGGTCGGCCACGAGGGGCGTCAAGGCCACGTCGGGGTTGGCGTCCTTCAAGCGGCGCACGGCGGCCTCGGCCTTGGCTTCGCCCAGATCGGATTCGCCGTAGAGCAGCTGGCGCTGGAGGTTGCTCTTCTCCACCAGATCCCGGTCGATGAGGGTGAGGTGCCCCACGCCCGCCCGGGCCAGCCAGGAGGCGATCACGGAGCCCGTGGCGCCCAATCCGACGATGGCCACGCGGCGCTCCCGAAGGCGGGCATCCGCCTCCTTGCCGAGATAGATGCGCTGCTTGGCATAACGGGTCATGGGGGCCTTGGGCGATCACCGATCGCTATCAGCATAAAAGCAACGGCGCCCCGGAGGGCGCCGTACCTGAGGCCGGAGGGGCCTGTTTAGTTGGAAGCCTGAGCGGCCTGCTGCTCGGCCATGGCCTTCTCCCACTCGGCCTGGAGGCGGCGGGCGTCGGAGATGGCGAACTTGTAGACGTACTCGAAGCGATCGGCACCCTTGGTGAGGGCGAGGACCACTTCGTAGATGCCGTCCTGGGTCACTTCGAAGGGGGAGGCGATGACGTTGAAGGTGCCTTCCTTGGCGCCTTCGGGGATCTGCACGTCGGATTCGCGGATCACGTCCTTGCGCTCGCCGCCGGGGGAAACGATGGCGAAGGAGAACTTGAAGTCCCCATCCATGCGGCTGAAGCGGGTGTAGAAGCACACCTTGGGCAGGGAGAAGGGAACCTGGGGGACCACGATGTGGTGGTCGTAGAGGCCCATGAGGGAGGTTTTGCCACCCATCTCCTGACGGATGTCGTCACAGAGGAGGGTGAACTCGTGCTTGGGGGCCTTGATCTGGACTTCCTGCATGACAGCTCCGAAAAGGGGATTGGCAGTCGGTGTGGAAGGATCAGTTTACCCGGGAGTCGGGGCCCCTCCAAGCCAAGCGTGACGAAGGGCGCCCTCCGGAGCTTAAGGGCCTGTAAATGAATCAGCTTGGCCACCCAAGCGGGCGGGGATCGGCGCCCAACCCCGTCCCAGGGCCCTGCTACGCTGGGCCTTACTTTCCTTGCCTGGCGCTGCTGCGATGGGCAAGCCAATTCCTATACGGGCCTTTTATGCTGCGTCAGCTTGCCATCGTCCTCTGCTTCCTGGGCTCCCTCCAGGCCCAGGAGCTGCACCTGCAGATCCTTTCCACCACCGACGTGCATGGGCATGTGATGGCGGAGGACACCTTCAGCATGCAGCCCCGGAATTTGGGCTGGGCCAAGGTGGCCACCCTCATCCGCCAGCGCAAGGCCCTGAACGCCAACACGATCCTCATCGATAGCGGCGACACCATCCAGGGCGAGCCCATCAACTACGTGCGCCACCGCCTGCGGAGGGATCTGCCCGATCCCAGCATGCCCATCATGAACGACCTGGGCTTCGCGGCCATGGCCGTGGGCAACCACGAATTCGACTTCGGCATGGACGTGCTGCGGGAGGTGGAAGCCCAGGCGAAATTCCCTTGGATCTGCGCCAACGCCCTGAGGGCCAAGGATTCCCAACCCGCCTTCAAGCCCTTCGTGAAGGTCAAGGTGGGCGAGGTGACCGTGGGCATCCTCGGTTTCGTCACCCCCCATATCCCCCGATGGTCGGAGCCTGCGAACTACGAGGGCCTCATCTTCGAGGACATCGTGACCTCCGCCAAGGTGTGGGTGCCCCGCCTCCGGGAGAAGGAGAAGGTGGACCTGGTGGTCGTGGCCATGCACTCCGGCCTCGGTGAGGTCCGCGGGCAGGTGGGGGATGAGAACGCCGCGCTCCGTCTCGCAGAAGAGGTACCCGGCATCGACGCGATCCTATCGGGGCACACCCACCGGCCCATCGCCATGCGCCACAAGGGCATCCCCATCCTCCAGGCCCACATGCACGGCCTGGCCCTGGGCGTGCTCGACATGGCGCTGCGGAAGGAAAAGGGCCGCTGGCTGGTGGCCGCCAGTGAGGCGACCCTCCTGCGCCCCGCCGATGACACGCCCATCGACCCCACGGTGGTGGCCCTCACCGCCGAGCTGAGGGAAGGCACCCGCACCTACCTGGATACCTTCGCCACAAACCTGGCGACGGACATCGATACCCGCTTCTCCCGAATGGAGGACACTCCGGTGATGGAGCTGCTCCACCGCAGCATGCGGGAGGCCACGGGGGCTCAGCTCACGGCGGCGGCCTGCTTCAATGGGGGGCTGTACATTCCCAAGGGACCCACGAGCGTGCGGCAGTGGTACGCCCTCCTCCCCTATGAGAACCGCCTGGCCCGGATCCGCATCTCGGGTCAGCAGCTGAAGGCCTACCTTGAGCATGCCGCCCGCTACTACAACCCGCCCTACATGCCCGAGCTCACCAGCGGCCTGATGGGGGGCTACGATTTCGACACCGTGGAGGGCGTGACCTACGTTTTGGATCTCATGAAGCCCGTGGGGCGGCGGGTGGTGAACCTGCGCTACCAGGGACAACCGGTGGGGGCCGAACAATCCTTCACCCTGGCGCTCACGTCCTACCGCCTGAGGGGCGGCGGCGGGTACATGGAAGCCATGGGCTGGTCCGGCGTTCCGGAGCTCGTGACGGCCGAGTGCCAGCGCAACCTGTTTTTGGAGTTCGTGCTCAAGGCGCCCACGCTCGCGGGGACGCCGGATCACAACTGGCGCACGATCCCCTACCTGGATCGGGAGCGGGTGCTGCAAACGGGGGGGCGCTAGCGCTCCCCCTGCCCGGGGCTATTTGAGGGGCAGGAACACCAGGCCACCGCCGGGCTTGGAGAAACAGACTTCGGATTCCTGGGCACCCACGAGGGTGACGCCCTCTTCGAGGCCCGTGGCCAGCAGGTCCATGGTGCCCTTGGAGAGATCCGCCTTGGCGAGGACGAGGCCCGTGAGGTTGCCTTTGAAGGCGGGAGCCAGCTGGGAGGCGGGCAGCGCCGCCAAGAGCACCGATCCTGATTCGACCCATACGAGGGGCATGCGATCGGGTGCGATGGCCTGCAGGGGGGGCAAGGGGGCGTTGGCGAGGGCGAGGGCGGTCTGCCCGGCGACCTTTCCGTTGGAGGCATTGAGGATCATGAAGTTCAGATCCGCCCCGAGGCTCATGACGATCTGGCCGGTGCCGCTGGAGGCGATGCGGTAGAGCCGCGGGGCGGGGGAATCCCCCTTCCGGGGCTTCGTGCCGCTGGACCAGAGGAGATCGCCCTTCTTGTAGTCGCGCTTTTCCACGTAGTAGGTTTCGGTGCGGTAGCTCAGGTAGATGCCGGTGCTATCCCAGGCCAGATCCGCCACGGTGGCCGGAAGGTTGTCCCGCCGCACCAGCTTGCCGTTCTTGTCCACGCATTCGAGGGTGGTGCCGGTGGCCACCCAGGCGTTGTCCCAGGAATCCAGGACCCAGAATTCGGGCGTGCCTTCCACCTTGGAGATGTCGACGGTGCCATTCAGGCTGCCGTCCTTGGTCCAGGTGCGGAGGGTGTTGCCATCCCTAAAGGTCAGGGCACCCGTAACATCCTGACGGGCCCACCCCTTGGCGAGGGACGCACCATCCCAGCCCTGGGCCGCGCACAGGACGGGTAGGGCGAAGCCAAGGGAAAGGGAACGGAAGGTTCGGAGCCGCACGGCGGGCCTCATGGTGGTGGAACAGAGCGTATGGGCAACGATAGGAAATTCCCGGAAAATAAGCAAGCCGGACTAGGCAAAGAAGTTTTTTAGAGCCCGCTTTGGAAGGTCCGGATGCGCTCCACCAGGCGGGCCGTACTCAGGCCCTCCTCGTCCAGGAGGCGCTTCTGATCTCCGTGGTGAACGATGTGGTCGGCCACGGCGATGCGCAACAGGGGCTTCACCACGGCGCCATCGGCCATGGCCTCGGCCACGGCGGAGGTGAACCCGCCCTTCTCGATGCCCTCTTCCAGGGCCACAACCCCCTTGCAGCTGCGGGCCAAAGCAAGGATCTGCTCTGAATCCAGGGGTTTGAGGAACCGGGCGTTGAACACGGCGCAGGCGATGCCCTCCTTGGCCAACACCTCGGCGGCCTCCAGGGCGGTCTGGACCTGGCTGCCGTAGGCCACCAGGGCCAGGTCGGCGCCCTCACGGAGCAGCTCGCCCTTGCCCACGGGCAGGGGGGTGATGGTGTCATCCAGGGTTACCCCGATGCCGTTGCCCCGGGGGTACCGGAGGGCGGCGGGGTGCCCGCAGTAGAGGGCCGTCATGAGCATCCGGCGGAGCTCGTTTTCGTCCTTGGGGGCCATGAGCACGATGTGCGGGAGGCTCCGGAGGAAGGACATGTCGTAGAGGCCGTGGTGGGTGGGGCCGTCGGCGCCCACGATGCCGGCGCGATCCATGGCGAAGACCACGGGGAGATCCTGGAGGCACACATCGTGGGCCACCTGATCGAACCCGCGCTGGAGGAAGGTGCTGTAGATGGCGCACACGGGGCGCATGCCTTTGGTGGCCATGCCTGCAGCGAAGGTGACGGCGTGCTGCTCGGCGATGCCCACGTCGAAGGTGCGATCCGGGAAGGCCTTCTGGAAGTGGTTGAGGCCCGTGCCATCCAGCATGGCGGCGGTGATGGCCACGATCTGCTCGTCCTTCTTCGCCAGTTCGATGAGGGCATCGGCGAAGACCTTGGTGTAGGCGGGGGCCGTGGGGGTGGCGCCCTTCTTCATGACGCCGGCCTCGGCGTCGAAGGCGGTGACGCCGTGCCACTTGAGGGGGTCTTGCACGGCGGGCTCGTAGCCGAAGCCCTTCTTCGTCTGCACGTGGAGGAGGACGGGGCCGTCCTTCATGACCTCTTTGGCTTCCTGGATGGCGCGGCTGGTAGCCACGGCATCGTTGCCATCCACGGGGCCCATGTAGCGGAAGCCCAGATCTTCGAAGAGGAGGCCGGGCACCATGAGGCGCTTCATGCTTTCCTCGGTCCACTTGGCGGCCTTGGCCACGCCCTTGCTCACGCTCTCCAAGGGGATGGCCTTGATGGCGTGCTCGATGCGGTCGCGCCAGCGGTTGTAGTACTGGCCGTTCATGATCTGGTTCAGGTAACCCTGCAGCGAGCCGACGTTGGGATTGATCGACATGTCGTTGTCGTTGAGGATCACGAGGAAGTTCTTCGTCTCCAGATAGCCGGCCTGGTTCAGGGCCTCGAAGGCCATGCCGGCGGTCATGGAGCCATCACCGATGACGGCCACGCAGGTGAAATCGTCCTTCTGCAGATCCCGGGCGGCGGCCATGCCCAGGGCCGCGGAGATCGAGGTGGAGGCGTGCCCGGCGCCGAAGTGGTCGTAGACGGGGCTCTCCTCGATCTTGAGGAAGCCGCTGAGGCCGTGATGCTGGCGCAGGGTGGGGAAGCGATCCTTGCGGCCCGTGAGGATTTTGTGGGGGTAGGCCTGGTGGCCCACGTCCCACACCACGCGATCCTTGCGGAAATCGAACTGGTGGAAGAGGGCGACGGTCATTTCCACGGTGCCGAGGTTGGAGGCGAAGTGGCCGCCGGTCTCGCTCACGCTATCGATGATGAAGCGGCGCACTTCCGCGGAGAGGTCCCGCAGCTGGTCATCGGTGAACTGGCGCACGGCCTCGGGGGTGCCCAGGGCATCGAGGAGGGGGTACTTGGTGGTCACGCGATCCGCTCCGCCAAATACCTGGCCCAGGCTTGCAGGGACGACGGGCTGGGAAGGGATGGCACGTGACATAGGGCTCGCTCGGTCGCTTCCTGAAGGGCACGGCGTGCGCCATCCAGGCCCAGAAGACTTGGGTAGGTGATCTTACCCCTTCCCTGGTCCTTCCCGGCGCGCTTACCCAGGGTTGCAGCATCGGAAGTGGCGTCCAGGATGTCGTCCTGGATCTGGAAGGCGAGCCCGATGGCTTCGCCGTAGGCCCGCAAGGAGGCCTGCTGGGCAGGATCGGCTCCCCCGAGGAGGCCGCCCAGCTCCACGGCGCACCGCAAGAGGGCGCCGGTCTTGAGGCGGTGGATGGTCTGGAGGTGCTCCAATCCGTAGGCCGTGCCGGAGGCGGTGAGGGTTTCCCCTTCGAGATCCAGGGCCTGCCCACCCACCATGCCCCGCCACCCGGAGGCCTCCGCGAGCAGGGCCACGGCATCGGCCCGGCCCGTGGTGGCGAGCACGCCGAAGGCCTCGGTCAGGAGGCCATCCCCGGCGAGGATGGCGTGGCCTTCGCCGTAGACCTTGTGGTTGGTGGGCCGGCCCCGGCGGAGGTCGTCGTCATCCATGGCGGGCAGATCGTCGTGGATGAGTGAGTAGGTGTGAATGAACTCCAAGGCGAGGGCGCCCGGGAGGGCTGCTTCGAGCGAGCCGCCCACGGCTTCCGCCGCGAGCAAACAGAGGGCGGGGCGCACCCGCTTGCCCCCCGCTTCCAGGCTATAGCGCATGCCTTCGGCGAGGTGAGTGGCTTCGCCGCCCTGGAAGGGGGCCAGCAGGCGGGGTTCCAGGATGGGGAGGATGCGGTCCAGGTCGGCCCGGACGTGTTCGGCGGCGCTCAACCTTCAGCCCCATCCAGGGATTCGGCCCGGTATTCGCCACCCAGGCCTGCCTTCAAAACCTCGACCCGGCGTTGGGCTTCGCCGAGTTGGCCCTGCAGGGAATGCGTGAGCTTCACACCCTCCTCGAAGGTGGCGAGCGCCTCCTCAAGGCTGAGGGCTCCGCCTTCGAGTTTTTGGACGAGCGACTCCAAACGCTCCAGTCCCTCGTCGAAACGGGGAGCCTCGGGATGGGGCTGGCTCATGATCCACCGGAAAAAAGGGGGCCGCGGGGCCCCCTTCAGTCTACGCCGAGGAGGCGGGTCAGCGCTTGCGGCTGCCCTTTTGGGCCTGTTCGACCATCTTCTTGCCGGTGTCTTCCATCTTGTAGCCCTCGGGGAGGGCGAAGACGGAGGCGGGGATGGGGCCCTCCTTCACCTCGGTGGCCTCCCGGGTCATCTCGCCGATGAAGGGGGCCACCGTGACGGACTTGAGGGTGAATCCCTTGATCTTGGCCATTTCCGCGGCCATCTTCGCCGCGGCGGGGCTGGCGGCGAACTGCATGAGGTGGGTGAACTTGGTGAAGCGGGCGAAATTCGCGGGATTCATGGGGAGCTTGAGGTTGGGATCCGTGCTGAGGGTCATGTCCATCTTCATCATCACCATGTGGTACTTGGTGCACTTGCGACCGGCCACGGTCTCGCTGCCCACCTGCTCCACGGAGAAATTATTGGGGTCTCCCATCATTTTGGCCATCATCTCGGCCATGGGGCCTTCCTTCATCTGGGCTTGCATCTCCGCCATGCGGGCGCTCATGGCCTCGGCGACTTTCTCCATGTCGTCGAAGGACATGAACTCGATCTTCTTGTCCTTATGTTTGATGGTGTAAATCATCCCCTTTTGAAGATCCATCATGGAATCGATCTGGGTGCCTTCGTGGTTGGTGCGATGGCGGTCCGCGGTCATGTATTGATGGGAGATCCCTTCATTGTGCTTCCCGCTGTTCTTGAAGGTGATCGTGAGGTCGCCCGCGAGGGCGGCCACGACCGAGAGGCTTGCAAACATCGCAAAAAGAGGGGCGAGACGCATGTGACCTCCGAGGGTGTGGGCCAACGATAGCCATTCGCGACGAGGCTATCAATGGTCAAAAACCGGTAGGAGTAACCTGGGCCCCGCTTCCGGTACCTTCAAGGGTGGAGGGCCTAGGGACTGTACTGGGATCACCTTGGCCATTGTTGGTCCCTATTCGCGTCTTCCAGCAAGGAGAGTCGAGCGGTGCGATGGGTGTCCATCGCGCAAACGGCTCGACGCAGTTGGAGGCGCGAAGAGGGGCCAACCCTTCGGGCGAGGGGCGGCGGCTGTCGCAACCCTGCCTTGGCCTCCCTACGTGTATTCCCGATACATCTCCGGTCGGCCGCCTTGGTTTGCTCCGCCGACGCCCCTCGCAATGGTCAAGGTGATTCCAGTACAGTCCCTACATGGCCCGGATCCTGGTGGTGGACGACGACAAGGCGACCTGCGAGCTCCTCGAGGAGCTCATGGGCACCATGGGCCTGGAGGTGGAAAAGGCCACGAACCCGGACAAGGCGCTGGAACTCCTTCAGCGGGGCGGATTCGATCTGCTGCTGTCGGATATCAACCTTGAAGCCGGCAAGGATGGGTTGGATCTCCTGCGGGAAGCGAAGCCCCTGGGCATGGACACGATCCTGCTGTCGGGCTTTGGCACCTTGGAAACCGCCATCGAGGCGGTGAAGGAAGGGGCCTTCGACTTCCTCTCCAAACCCTGGAACAACGAAGAGCTGAAGGCGCTCGTGAAGCGGGCCCTGGCCAAGCGGGCCTCCAAGGGCGGAACGCCGGTGGCCACCGGCAAGGCCAAGCGCAGCCTCATGATCGGTTCGAGCCCCCGGATGATGGCGGTCTACAAGACCATCGCGAGCCTGCAGTCCTCCAAGGCCACGGTGCTCATCTCCGGCGAAAGCGGAACGGGCAAGGAACTGGTGGCCCGCAGCATCCACCTCAGCAGCGACCGCAAGGATCGCCCCTTCGTGGCCGTGAACTGCGGCGCCCTCACGGAGAGCCTGCTGGAGAGCGAACTCTTTGGCCATGCCAAGGGCTCCTTCACCGGGGCCGTGTCGGAGAAGAAGGGTCTGTTCGAAGAAGCCGATGGCGGCACCATCTTCCTGGATGAGATCGGCGAAACGAGCCTCAGCTTCCAGGTGCGCCTGTTGCGGGTGCTCCAGGAACAGGAAGTCCGCAAGGTGGGTGGGAACAAAACGGTGAAGGTAGATGTCCGCGTCATCGCGGCCAGCAATCGGGATCTGCCCCAGATGGTGAAGGCGGGCACGTTCCGGGAGGATCTTTACTACCGACTCGGAGTCGTGGAAGTGCCGGTGCCCCCCCTGCGGGAGCGCAAGGAGGACATCCCCCTCCTGCTGGAGCACTTCATCAATGAATTCGGCCAGAAGGATGGCGTGGCCTACCGCATCCATCCCGACGCCCACCGGGTGCTGGAGGCCTACAGCTGGCCGGGCAACGTACGCGAGCTGGCCAACGTGGTGGAAAACCTCACCCAATTGAGCCGGGGCCGCGAGGTCACCGTGGACGAGCTGCCTGCGAAGATCCAGGCGGACGTCCTCAAGCGCACCCTCCGAGTGGGGGAGGGCGGGGAATCCGTGTCGGACCTCATCCAGGATTGGCCGAGCCTCGACGAGCTCGAACGGCGGTACATCCAGGTGCTCCTGAAGCGGCACAAGGAGAAGCAGCGGGTGGCGGAAATCCTGGGCGTGGACCGCACCACCCTGTACCGAAAACTGAAGCGCTACGGGTTTCATGAAGGGCCCGAAGAGGGTCTCTAGCCTGTTGCAATCTGCTACGAGTTGCAGCGTGCAGCGCCGTTCACCCCGGGGTGAAATGTCTAAGTGTTGAAATAAGTAGCAGTGAATATTGGCTCATCTTGTGCTTGATAGCTCCCAACCAGTTTCCGGCCGTGCCGGACTTTAGTGTTGGGAGTTCCCATGAACAAGCTTGCCGCCCTCATCGTGGCCGCCGGTCTGATCGCCCCTGTCTTCGCCGCCGACGAGGCCAAGAAGCCCGAGACCAAAAAGGTCGAAAAGGTCGAGAAGAAGGATGAGAAGAAGGCCGAGAAGAAGTCCGTTCTGACCCTCGACGAGAAGAAGGCCGAGAAGAAGGACGAGAAGAAGGCTGACAAGAAGGACGAGAAGAAGGCCGAGAAGAAGTCCGCTCTGACCCTCGACGAGAAGAAGGCCGAGAAGAAGGACGAGAAGAAGGCTGACAAGAAGGACGAGAAGAAGGCCGAGAAGAAGTCCGCTCTGACCGTCGCCGACGAGAAGAAGGCTGAAGCCGCCCCCAAGGCCGAGAAGAAGCACAAGAAGG